>NZ_LT629733.1:1336250-2640000 GCF_900104785.1 Formosa sp. Hel1_31_208 | reverse complement strand
ACGAGAGGACCGAGTTGGACTAACCTCTGGTGTACCAGTTGTTCCGCCAGGAGCATTGCTGGGTAGCTACGTTGGGAAAGGATAAGCGCTGAAAGCATATAAGCGCGAAACCTACCACAAGATGAGATTTCTTTAAAGGGTCGTGGAAGATTACCACGTTGATAGGCTATAGGTGTAAAGGCAGTAATGTCATAGCCGAGTAGTACTAATAACCCATAGGCTTATTGTACGCCTGTTTTTTTGAGTTACAATTTATTTTTATGATATTTTTTTTCAATATGTTATTTTATACGGTTAAGTAAATCTTATTTACATACACCGAAAGATTTAAGGTGATTATAGCGATGGGGCTCACCTCTTACCATTCCGAACAGAGAAGTTAAGCCCATTTGCGCCGATGGTACTGCATTTGTGGGAGAGTAGGTCGTCGCCTTTTTTGAAACCCTTATCATAATTATATGATAAGGGTTTTTTGTTGTTTATAAGTTTGGGTTTTTAATGAAAAGAAATAGATAGATTGTCTAAGTATTTTTAAACATACTATCCATAATCGTTTTTAATCCTTTAAAGCCAAAGTAGATGGCTAGAATGCAGAGTATTGAAGCTATAATGAGAATAGGAATATATAAGGGCTTATCAGGATTACTCAATCCGACATAAAAAAGGGTCGGGCCTAGAAACATAAGTACTAGTGTTATGCCCATAGTTTTAATGCCTTTGACAAGTACATCTTTGTCAGTTCGTTTCGTTTCAGTTTCCATTTCTATAGTTTTGAATTGCAGAACGTACATTTTTATATTGATTCAGTAGACGCTTGGCTTCGGATCTATCAATATCTAGTTCTGTCATGATCATTTTAGTACCTCTGTCGACCAATTTGTTATTGCTCAATTGCATATCTACCATCTTATTTCCTTTCACTTTGTTGAGTTTAATCATTGTGGCCGTAGTGATCATATTCAAGACTAATTTTTGAGCAGTACCTGCTTTCATGCGAGAACTTCCTGTGATAAATTCCGGACCAACAATGACTTCAATAGGATATTGAGACACCTTTGATAAAGGGCTATTTTTATTACAGGTAATACAAGCAGTAATAATTTTTTTTGAGTTACATGTTTCTAATGCACTAATCACATATGGTGTCGTTCCTGAAGCTGCAATCCCAATAACGATATCGTTTTTTGAAACATTAAAAGTTTGTAAGTCTTTCCATCCCTGGGTTGTGGAGTCTTCGGCAAATTCAACAGCCTTTCTAATGGCTGTATCACCACCAGCAATGAGACCGATGACCATGTCATGAGAGACCCCAAAGGTTGGAGGACATTCAGAGGCGTCTAAGATTCCTAACCTTCCGCTCGTTCCAGCGCCAATGTAAAAAAGGCGACCACCTGAGTTTAATTTGGCAACTATTTGTGCTATTAATACCTCAATTTGAGGAATGGATTTTTCTACAGCCAGAGGCACTGATTTGTCCTCTTTATTTATATTGATTAGCAATTCAGATATACTCATTTGTTCTAAATGATTATAATTTGAATCTTGCTCGGTTGTTTTTGTGAATGTCATAGTGTAAAAATAGGTATTTTTTTATTTTGCGTTAGTGATAGTAGCGACATCCTTTTTGTGTTGATGCACAAAAAGATACAGCGTATAGCAAGACGTTTTGATTAAACATATCAAAACGTAACGCCCAAAACAAGATTAGTGCTTATGATTTAAGATAATTATTGAATCGTATAAATGAATTCAGAGGCTTCTGAAGCTCTAAAATAACCTAAGGGATAATTCTCAGGATTGGTTTCATTAATACAATTACCGCGGACTGTCGCAGGTTGCGTTTCAAATGGACCACCTCCTTCGTCGTTGTTTTGTTGAAGCAATAAGAACATAAATTCGTAAAACCGTTCAGAGACACCATAGTTTTTGATCACAACTATATCACCTGTTTCTAAATCTTCCTCTGTGTAAAATCCAAAAATTTGATTACCGTCCGTAAATTCATCATCATACACTTCGAGGGTTGGAATTACAGGAATATCACTGATAAACTCAAAGAAATAGTAGTTGTCTTCATCAGCTGGATCGGTGTAAAATGCTTTTAGTTCTGTCTCTTCGCCAGAAAAACCACCCTCATCATTTTGTTCTACAAATTCTACTTCTACCACTGAATTCATCGTTTCAGTTCCTCGGTAGGTTTCACCTTCATAGATAATTTCTAACTCATAGGTCTCATCTAATTGAGGAATAAAATTAGAGTTCATATATACACCTGTACTGCCAACTTCAGTAAATATAAACACGTCATCACTTGCTTTTATGACTCTTACTTCTGCGCCAGTAGCTGGTGGAACTTCGGCATCAAAGAATGGTGCTGTTAATGTAAGTTTAATTTCTTGTTCATTACCAACAGTACCTTTGAACCAATTTAGTGATGCATCAATCACTAATCGAGGCTGGGCAGTATTGAGATTGACATCTATGACGTCTTCACAAGAGAAGATCATAACACTTAGAAGTATGTATACATATTTTTTCATTGTCTAGAATTTAAAGTTATAAGAAACAGAGGGTACAATGCCGAAAATTGCTAATCGTGTTGCTTCATTACGTCCTGTATTTCTGTTTTCTCCGAAGGAGATGGACGCTGCGTTTCTTCTGTTATACATATTATATAGACCGAATACCCATTCCCCTTTCCATCGTTTTGTGGAGTCCTGTTTAGGTGTGTATGTTGCTGAAATATCTAATCGGTGATAGGTTGGTAGTCGGCTAGAATTTCTGGCTTCATAATTTGGAATCGTGATACCATTAAATTGATATTGGCCGTTGGGAAAAGTGGTAGGTAATCCTGTTTGAAAGAGGAAATTACTGCCAAAAGTCCATTTATCATTTAATTCATAACTGGCAGTTAAGGAAATATCATGGGTTTTATCAAAAGGCGTATTATACCAATCGCCATTATTAATACCGGCTTCGAAAAGAGTTCTGCCTTCAGTTTGCTGTTCAGATTTTGAGAGGGTATAAGCCAGCCAACCTTTAAATCGGCCTTCGTTTTTTCTTAATAAAATTTCTAATCCGTAAGCTCTTGCCCGACCATTTAAAATTACTTGTTCAATCGCATTATTTGCGACAAGATCTGCGCCATCTATATAGTCAATTCGATTTTGAATCTTTTTATAAAACGTTTCTACTTCCAGTGTATATGCATTATCCTTGAAAGATTTGAAGTAGCCAAGAGCTACTTGATCTAGTAATTGAGGTTCGATATATTTACCACTCGGCGTCCATACATCTAACGGTGTCGGAGATGATGTATTTGAAAGTAAATGTAGATACTGAGTCATTCTATTATAACTCGCTTTAATTGAGGATTGGTCATTAAGTTGATAGGCTATGGAGAAGCGAGGTTCTATGTTAGCGAACGATTCGATCACATTACTGCGATTAAAACTTTCTGTGCCAATAGGCGTTGCTTTTTCATACACTTGAAGCGTTTCATTATATGCAACAGGATTATTATCTTCATAAATATTCAACTCATCTTGTCCTAATCTAAGAAAAGAACTGAATCTCAAACCGTAAGACAAAGCTAGTTTATCGGTTATTTGGTGTTCAGCATCTATATAAACAGCATTTTCAAAAGCATACTTATCTGTTAATTTGAACGGATTGATACCCGAAGTAGGAGTGGAAGGTTTAATATCTCCAGGGTTAAATTTATAATAGATACTGTTTAGCCCGTATTCTAGTTTAAAATTGTTATTGATATAATGCTTTAAGTCGTATTTGAAGTTAAAATTTTGAATTCCAGAATCCCATTCAAATTCGACAAAGTTGAGATTGAGTCCGTAGTAATAGTCAGAGTAGATTAGCGACATATTAGAAAATAATCGGTCTGAAAAGAGGTGATTCCATCTAAAATTCACAACCGTATTACCATAGGTGTTTTCAAAACTATTGGAAATATTAAACACATCTCTACCGAAGTAGCCAGAGAGGTAGATACTGTTTTTATCATTCAAACGGTAACTTAATTTGGTATTAAGATCGTAAAAATAGGCAATATTATCAATGTCAAATAACGGCAAGAATAAATGGGCGTAGCTACTTCTACCACCAAATAGAAAGGAGCCTTTTCCTTTTTTTATAGGGCCTTCCGCGAGTAATCTGCTGGAAACGATTCCGATACCACCATTCATATGGAATTCGTTACTATTGCCATCTTTTTGGTAAATATCAAGAACGGATGATACTCGGCCTCCATATTTGGCTGGGATACCACCTTTATATAGTTTGATATCTTTAATCGCATCTGGGTTAAATACAGAAAAGAACCCAAAAAGGTGTGATGAATTAAAAATAGTGGCTTCATCTAAGAGAATTAAATTTTGATCTACAGAACCTCCTCGGACATTGAATCCCGAAGATCCTTCACCTGCATTGGTGACACCAGGAAGCAAGGTAATAGATTTTATAACATCAACTTCGCCAAGCACCACAGGCATTTGTTTAATGGTGTTTATGGATAGCGCATTGACACTCATCTGAGGTTTTTTGATGTTTAGTTTTTCAACATCTTGTTTAATCACTACTTCGTCTAGACTTTCAGAGTTTTCGACCAATTTGTAATTAACGACCTTATCTTCTGAAAATGTAATGGTTTCAATAATAGTAGTATAACCCAGATAACTAATCTGCATTTTGTAGGTGCCTTTCGGTAATGATATTGAATAGAATCCATATTCATTAGTATTGGTTCCGGTTTTTAATTCAGGAAAAATAATATTTACTCCAATGAGGGTTTCGTTACTACCTGAATCAGTGATTGTTCCACTTAATGTAACTTTATCTTGGGCAAAGATTATATTAACACATAGTACAATGAGCAGTAGGGCTTTGTTCTTAATTGTCATCATTTTACAAAATTAAGAAAGAACATTCTCACATGTGTAGCATCAAAAGTTAATTAAATATTAAAAGGTAAGTTGTTGACATCCACATTACCTCCAGAGATGATAATACCTATTTTTTGTCCTTTTAATTGTGCTTTGTCTTTTAAGACTGCAGCGAAAGTTACGGCACTGGAAGGTTCGATAATAATTTTCATTCGCTCCCAAATAAAACGCATGGCTTCAATAATTTCTTCTTCCGTGACTCTAATGATACGATCTACATGATTCTTAATAATAGGAAAGTTATGATGCCCCAGCTGAGTTCTTAAACCGTCTGCTATTGTATTTGCGGTATCGTTGGTTTCAATTTGCCCACTAATTAAAGAACGATATGCATCATCTGCTTCAAAGGGTTCTCCTCCTATAACTTTACAATCATCAGATAAATATTTGGCAGCTAATACTGAACCCGCAATTAATCCACCGCCGCCAACCGGACAAGCAACAATCTCCAAATCTGGATATTCTTTTAATAATTCATAGCACGCCGTACCTTGACCTAAGATGACATTAATATCATTAGATGGATGGATAAATGTTGCACCTGTTTTGGCAACAATTTTATCTGCCAGACCTTGACGCGCTTCTATTGTTGGTTCGCATTCTAAAATTGTTCCACCATAAGTTACGACCCCGTTTTTTTTAGCTATCGGAGAATTTGAAGGCATTACAATTGTAGCTTTAACGTTTAAATTTTGAGCTGCTTTTGATAAAGCCTGCGCAAAATTTCCCGATGAGTGGGTCACTACGCCCTTAGATCGTTGTTCCTCTGTTAATTGTAAGATAGCGTTAGTAGCGCCACGCATTTTATAAGCACCTGTTTTTTGAAAGTTCTCACATTTAAAATAAACATTAGCTCCCACGGCTTGATTCACTAGACTGGACGTCAAAACTGGTGTATTGTGAATATAAGGTGCAATACGATTGTAGCAATCTGTTAAATCTTTTTTGGTCATTTTGGATAAGAGAAAAAAAGAGACCGTTTTTAAACGGTCTCAGTATTTTAATTTAATATCTTATTTAATGTATCACTTGGTCTCATTGCTCTTGCTGATAAATCGTCGTTAGGTGCATAGTAACCACCTATATCAACTGGCTGACCTTGAACAGAATTCAATTCTTCAATGATTTTAGCTTCGTTATCTTTTAAGTTTTTATATACCTTGGTAAATTCATTCTTCAAATCTGCATTTTTAGTCTGATTAGCTAATGCTTCAGCCCAGAATAAAGCCAGATAGAAGTGACTTCCTCTATTGTCTAATTCCATCACTTTTCTCGAAGGAGATTTTCCGTTGGTGAGTAATTTTTCAGTGGCATCATCAAGCGTTTCTGAAAGAATTTTAGCTTTATCGTTGTCATTGATGTTTCCGAAGTGCTCCAAAGATACGGCTAAGGCTAAGAATTCGCCTAAAGAGTCCCATCGTAAATGATTTTCCTGCTCAAATTGCTGAACATGCTTGGGAGCAGATCCACCAGCACCAGTTTCAAATAAGCCACCACCATTCATTAAAGGTACAATTGATAACATCTTTGCACTTGTGCCTAATTCTAAAATTGGAAATAAATCGGTTAAATAGTCGCGTAATACGTTTCCTGTTACTGATATGGTGTCTTGTCCAGCTTTGACGCGATCTAGTGTAAATTCAGTCGCTTTGATAGGAGATAGGATTCTGATATCCAAACCATCAGTATCATGATTTGGGAGATATTGATTCACTTTTTTAATTATTTCAGCATCATGTGCTCTCTTTTTATCGAGCCAAAATACTGCTGGCGTTTGTGAAGCTCTGGCTCTAGTTACTGCTAGTTTTACCCAGTCTTGAATAGGTGCGTCTTTTACTTGGCACATTCTCCAGATATCTCCTTGTTCCACCTTATGAGAAATTAAGATAGCTCCTGATTCATCTATAACATTTACAGTACCCTTGGTAGTGATTTCAAAAGTTTTATCATGCGACCCATATTCTTCCGCTTTTTGTGCCATTAATCCAACGTTAGGAACTGTTCCCATTGTTGTAGGATCAAAAGCACCATGCTTTTTACAGAAATCAATAGTTGCTGCATATATTCCGGCATAACTGCTATCTGGAATCACCGCTTTCGTGTCTTGTAGTTTTCCTTCAGCATTCCACATTTGGCCAGAGGTACGAATCATAGCAGGCATTGAGGCATCAATAATCACATCACTAGGTACATGTAAATTTGTGATACCACGATCACTATTCACCATTGCTAAATCTGGTCCATGATCTAAAGCAAACCTTATGTCTTCTCTAATCTCATCACGCTTACTTTCAGGCAATTCACTTAATTTTTCTAGAAGGTTACCAAAACCGTTTTTAACGTCGACACCTATAGAATCAAAAGTGTCTCCATGCTTTTCAAATAAATCTTTAAAAAATACACGAACAGCATGTCCAAAAATAATTGGATCTGAGACTTTCATCATCGTTGCTTTCATATGCAATGAAAACAATACACTTTTATCTAAAGCATCTTCTACTTGTTCATCTAAAAATGCAAGTAAAGCTTTTTTGCTCATTACTGTCGCATCTATGATTTCGCCTGCTAATAAGGGAAAACTCTCTTTTAGTACCGTTGCGCTCCCAGAAGTATCAGTATGAACAATTTTTACAGTTGTTGCCTCTCGCAATGTTACAGATTTTTCATTGTGCGCAAAATCACCATGAGTCATCGTAGACACATGAGTTTTAGAATCTGACGACCATGCTCCCATGGAATGGGGATTCATCTTTGCGAAATTCTTCACTGCCTTGGGTGCTCGCCTATCAGAGTTTCCTTCACGAAGAACAGGATTAACGGCACTTCCTTTGATTTTATCATAACGAACTTTGAGAGCCTTTTCTTCGTCATTTTGAGGTTCGTCTGGATAATTTGGTAAGGCATAGCCTTGATTTTGTAATTCTTTAATAACGGCTTTTAATTGTGGTATAGACGCACTAATATTTGGTAGTTTGATAATGTTTGCTTCTGGACTCTTAGCCAATTCACCTAATTCTGTTAAAGCATCTGGAACACGTTGTGATTCATTTAAAAAATCAGGGAAATTCGCTAGAACACGTCCGGCAAGGGATATATCGCGACTTTCAATATTAATATTTGAAGATTTTGTAAATGATTTTATAATGGGTAATAAGGATTGGGTCGCAAGAGCTGGAGCCTCATCTGTTTTTGTATATATAATTGTAGGAGTATTTGCCATAAAGAGTTTTGATTTAATGTAATGTATTCGCTTATTTTTTAAGCAGAGCAAATATACAAAATTCTAGATGCTATTGGAAATTCGAGTGTATCTGAATCTCTCAATTAATAGAAAGATGTTAATCCATAACTAATAATATGAAATGAATAACTTGAAAGAGATTTAGCATCAATTTTAAAAGGCCTATGGAATTATAATATTAGTTGATATCTATTTGAAAATGTGTTAGAAGTCTAATCGCATTTTCTTTTGAAAATTGTGCGTTTTTCAATCTATTTTGCTCTGGATTTGTACTGAGATCTGTATTTGTGAAATCGGTTTGTTCCAGCTTACATGTGTCAAATGTTGTAGCTTTAATTTTTAGATTATTAAATGAGAACAAATAAAGTTCTGACTTTATAAAGTGAATAGAAATTAGATTGGGGGTGTAATCCTGAAATGGTAATCCGACAAGCTTACAATTATTAAAGATCACTTCTTTTTTAGTGGCATTTTTAGCTTTAACCATACTAAGATTGCAGTCAATGAATTCGTAGTCTAAAAAATTAATATTTGATATATATGATTCGGTAAAATTGTAATTAATAAAGTTTCAGTTGTCGTATTCAGTTTAGATGAGATTGTGTTCAGAATAGATTTAACGGTAATGGTTTTGTCATTAATAAAAAGAAGTGTCATGAACTAAGGTTTTGAGGTCAAATTACTAGAGTGGGAGAGAAAATAAAAAACAAAAGCCATATCACGGTAGCAAAACTACTTTGACATGGCTTTTTTGAAATAGCTCCGCATGACCTATTCAACATTGCTGTTAAATTCAAGACAGCTGGACTTGCGTCCCCTCATCTTGTTTCGGTTCAAGCCTCACTATGTCATGAAACCTATCGTAACTTTCAAAATGTATTGACTTGTTGCGAATCGGTTTCGTTTAGTTTGTTTTTCTTGATGTTTGACGCTCATACCCTTCACTTGCGTGTTAGACTGTTCGACCAACATTACTCATCCTTTTCACCTTAGTTTTCACTCCAGTTACTTTTTCAAAGTTTTCCACCTGAACCGCAAGTTCTGCTTGCACATAACATACACTTCAAGCTTCATGACCTCTCAATAAACATATGTACACATGCCATCTTCGAGACCTCAAAAAACAATACTATTTTAAAGAACGTTACTTTAAATACAATTTAACATAAATCCAAAATAAATTTCAAAACCAAACTAAGTTTGTTGTTAATTGTTTAGCTAAAGTAGGGTTTTGTTTAAGATTTCCAAATTTTTTAAGAGTATAGATATTCACATTTTATAAACTGTACTTATTAACAAAAGTTCATAACTAAAAAAGCCTTGACAGTGTCAAGGCTTTTTTAGTTATATGGAGTTGAAAATTACTTTCTTCTAACTTCTTTAATTCTTGCTTTCTTACCAGTAAGTCCTCTAAAGTAGTAGATTCTTGCTCTTCTAACTTTCCCTCTTTTGTTAACTTCAATTTTTTGAAGTGCAGGTAAGTTAATTGGAAAGATACGCTCTACACCAATCGTTCCTGACATTTTTCTGATGGTAAATGTTTGAGATGAACCAGTTCCTTTAACTTGTAATACGACACCTTTAAAAAACTGTGTACGCACTTTTTCACCTTCTCTAATTTCGTAATACACTGTTATGGTATCACCAGCTCCAAATTCAGGAAAATCTTTTTTTGTTACAAATTCGTCTTGTACAAATTTTACTAAAGAATTCATTTTTTATTTTTTATATAAGTTGTTTCAAATCAACATTCACGATTTTCGCCAGAGGTTAATCTAAAAGTGGGTGCAAAGATAAGTAATAATTGGAAATCTACAATTATTAATGATTTTTTTTTGGTTGTTTATCTATGTAGATAATTGACTCGCTTTATGAAGATTTTACTGTTTAAGAATTTGAAGTGTTAAACTTTCATTACCAGCTTTTTTTGAGGAACACTTATGGCTAGACTTCAAAAGATAAAAACAGATCAAAAACACATTTAACCCAAGACAAAGATGTTAATCGTCCAATAAATCTGGTCGACGCTCTTTGGTGCGTTTATAGGCTTGATCTTCTCTCCATTTTTCAATCTCAGGAAAATTTCCGCTAAAGAGTACTTCTGGCACCTTCATGCCATCGTATTCTCTAGGTTTCGTATAAATAGGGGGTGCTAGTAAGCCATCTTGAAACGAATCGGTTAGGGCAGAAGTTTCATTCCCTAATACACCTGGAATTAATCTTATCACAGCATCACACAAAACTGCGGCGCCCAGTTCACCCCCTGACAAGACATAATCACCAATTGAAATTTCTTTGGTGATAAATTTGTCACGAACACGTTGATCTACACCTTTATAATGCCCGCATAAAATAATAATATTTTCTTTTAACGAGACTTGATTTGCGATACTTTGCGTTAATCGTTCCCCATCAGGCGTCATATATATGATCTCATCATATACCCGTTCATTCTGAAGTTTTGTAATACATTTATCGATGGGTTCGATCATCATTACCATTCCAGCACCACCACCAAACTGAGTGTCGTCAATCGCTTTATAGCCACCTGTTGCGTAGTCTCTTATATTATGCAGATGTACGCTCACCAAATCGGCCTCAATTGCGCGCTTTAAAATAGACGCTTCAAACGGACTTTTAAGTAATTCTGGTAAAACGGTTAGTATGTCGATGCGCATGACTGTTATTTTGCTGATACAAAGATAATTTAATTAGTCAATTTTAAGTCAATTTTTGATGATGTTCAGTGTTACAGGGTTTTTATTTTCTGAGCGTCCAAAGTATTGGCTCTCATGTAGAGAAATAGTGGAAAGCTAAAAGCAATAGCTACTAAAAAGGTAAGTGGAAAAATGACCCACCAATATTTAATCTTTAGTTTTCGGGATTCATAAGTCATCCAGACCAAAAAGGTTACAACAACAACAGAAATATCAGCAATAATGGATTGTGCTGGAAGTGTTGTTTTGGTAAGGTTAATAAAATTTATTAACGAAGTGTCAGTCTCAGTAAGATAAAACTGAATATTATAAAACCACGTGAAGGCCAAACCAGTAATTGCGAGGATAAGATAAAGGTGTTTAAATTTCATAGCGTTTTGCTTTGTGCTGACCAAAAAAAGTGTAGATCCACGTCTTTAATAAAGCCGAGTTGTTCATACAAATGTTGAGCAGGATTATCATGAGCTGTTTGTATCGCTAAGCCCTTATTGTTTTCTGAATGGCATAAATGCTTGGCGCGATTAATTAAGGCTTTACCAATACCTTGACCTCGATAATTTGTATCCACATACAAATCGTTAAGCAGATACATAGATTTCATTGCAACAGAAGAGAATAATGGATAGAGTTGGGTAAACCCCACAGCTTTGTCATCGTGATAAGCCAAATAAATAATAGAATCGTTATGGATTAAGCGTTTTTTTATAAAACGTTTCGCACTTGTCACATGAGATTCTTGTTTATAAAATACGCGATAGGCATCAAAAAGGCAGGCTAACACATCTAAATCTTTTAGTTTTGCTCGAGTTATTGTCATAAAAAAAAACTGTAACCGAAATTACAGATTTTTAATTAAATAAAATGAAACTCCTCGAGTTGCTTTGCGAGTTAACGTCAAACTAGATGTGTTTGATCAAGTTTAATTCTTGATAAGAGTAAGGGTTTAACCTTTTTTCTGTTCATTAATCATGTCTTGCAACTGACGTCTTACTTTTTGTTCACGTTCTAAAGCATTGCGTCTATGCTCTTCAAATTCTTCTTCAGTTTCAGCGAGTGATTTGTTTGCATGCTTCGTGATGGTATTACTATTTCTGTATTTATAAATAAATAATAGTAATAACGCAAAAAGTACACCAACGATACTCCATAATATCAAGCTATAATTGGGTTTGGTCATTTGCATGCCAAATAACTGCATACTATCTTTTTCAGCAATTGTATCCTCCAATTCTGATTTCGTAACAGCTAAACTTTGTTTTAAATTATCAATTTCACCAGCTTGTGCTGCTACAACAGCCTGGGTGTCATTTAATTCTTTATGTACAGCATTCAGTGAATCTATAGTATGAGCTTTTAGAGCATATAACCAAGTTTTTTTGACGGTTTTGTACTCTTGCCAGCTATTAGAACGTCTAATCACGTATTCAAATTGGTTATCTATAGTACCACTATTTAAGGACAATTTTTCTTCGTTATTGGCAGTTTGAGCCATGGTGCTTGAAAAGTATGAAAGGGCAAGTACAGTAAACAATAGTGTTTTGAACATCTTCATTTTGGTCTGGTTGAATATTAGTAGCTAATTAATTGTTCACAATATAATAATTAATATCAAATTTATGGTCTTTAATACTATGTTGATATAAACAATTAGCCTTGCATTTTGCAAGGCTAATTAATATACGATTCAAAATTTTTTTTGGATGTTTCAATCTGCTAGTAGTATGAAAAACGTCTTACTTTAGCGATATACTTTGCCAATCTAATAACCTGATGGCTGTAGCCATATTCGTTATCATACCAAATATAGAGTATGACGTTTTTGCCATCACCACGCATAATTGTCGCTTTACTATCATAAATTGAAGGTGCTGAACTACCAACAATATCACTAGAGACTAACTCATCACTCATTTCATATTTAATCTGCTCTACAAGATCGCCTTCAAGAGCATATTTTTTCATAATTGTGTTTATACCATCAATTGAGGTCTTTTTTTCTAATTCTAAGTTAAGTATTGCTAAAGATCCATTTGGCACTGGTACTCTTATGGCATTAGAAGTTAATTTACCTTCTAAGGATGGCAAGGCCTTAGATACTGCTTGTCCAGCTCCTGTTTCGGTAATAACCATATTGAGTCCTGCAGCTCTACCACGACGGTATTTATTATGGAAATTATCTACTAAATTTTGGTCGTTTGTATAAGCATGAATGGTTTCTAAATGTCCACTTACAACACCAAAAGAATCTTCCACTGCTTTTAAAATTGGTGTGATTGCGTTGGTAGTACAAGACGCAGCTGAGAAGATGTCTACTTTGTCGGGATTATGTTCTAAGTGATTTACACCATGAACAATATTAGGGATTCCTTTTCCAGGGGCCGTGAGTAATACCTTATTAACGCCTTTAGATTTTAAATGCCTTGCCAATGCTTTATCATCTCTAAAGGCACCAGTATTATCAATCACTAATGCATCGCTAATTCCATAGGTAGTATAGTCTATATCTTCTGGTGCGTTTGCAGAAATAACATTAACTGTAGTGCCATTAATAATTAAAGCTTTATTTTCTATATCGGCTGTAACTGTTCCTGAAAAATCACCATGAACTGAATCATTCCTCAACAAAGATGCTCTTTTCTCTAAAACAACACTATCAATAACACCACGGGTAACAATCGCTCTTAAACGCAATTGACTTCCTTTTCCAGTTCTTGTCATTAATTCTCTGGCCACTAATCGTCCGATACGTCCAAAACCGTAAAGCACAACATCTTTGGGTTGTATCTCTTTTGATTTTTTGGCGTCCTTTAACTTAGCGGTAACAAATCCGGTAGCATTACTGTATTTTTGATCTTCGAGATGAAACTCATACGTCAATTTTCCAATGTCTAATTTTGCAGGAGGAAGATCCATGTTTTTTATCGCTTGCGCAATTTCAACAGAATCAAAAATAGAAATAGGTTTTTGTACAAACGCGCCGGCATATTCATGCAAATTTAATATTTCGCTTACATTACGATCGATGAGCTGATTTCTGAATATAACTAGTTCGATCGACTTGTCATACCACAGGTCGCTAACGATTTTTATAAATTCTACGGTTGCTCTCCGGCGATCTGCCTGAAAAGCGAGTTCTTTTTCATAGGTTCCGTTTAGACTCATAGTGTGTTGTTTAGTGTGTATTGTGGTTTAAAAATTTTTGCAAAAATAACATATTTCAAACGTTTTCGTAAGCTAATTTTGAAAAATAAAAAACCCTTCAAATTTTATCACTTGAAGGGTTTAATTGTAGCTTGGGTTAGGTCTATCTAAATATGACCTCTTTTTTGTCGAAGTTCCTATCCATATACTCCAGTTTAAAAATGTTATCTTGAACATCTTTGCCATATTTCTCTGTAAATTTTGAAATATCCTCAATGGTATTAATCTCAATATCATTAATTCCTGTTATAATATATCCAGGACGAATTCCTAGTCTGGAGTATAGGAAAGCGTTTTGGTTTCTTTGAACAATTACACCAGTTTTAATATCAGTTTCTTTTTTAATTTTTGTTGGAAGATTCCGCAGTTCCATTTCTAGAAACTCCACACTAATAATATCGCTTTTAGAGAGCTTAACTGGGACGACTTTAAGTTCATCATCTCTCAAAATCTCGACATTAACGACATCATTAGGGCGCTTAGTTTTTAAGTATCCGCTCAGATCTGAAAACTTAGAAATTTCTACGTTATCTAATTTTTTTATAATATCGCCACTTGTAATGCCAGCTTTTTTTGCGCCTGAATTATCTTCAACCTCTTTAACGAAAAACCCTTGTGAGGTTTCTATGCCGTATTCTTCTGCAAATCGACCATTAACAGATCCTCCAATTACACCTAAAACACCCTCCTGGACATCACCAAATTCCATAATATCCTCTATGACTTTACGTGCAATATTACTTGGTACTGCAAATGAGTAGCCAATATATGATCCTGTTTGAGAGCTAATCGCTGTGTTGATACCAATTAATTCACCTCTCGCATTTACGAGTGCACCTCCAGAATTCCCCGGGTTTACAGCTGCATCGGTTTGAATAAAGGATTGTGAATTATTTGCTGACAAATCTCTGGATTTCGCACTAATAATACCTGCTGTTACTGTAGAAGTAAGGTTAAACGGATTTCCTACGGCTAAAACCCATTCTCCAACTTTAGCAGTGTCTGAGTCGCCAAATGCAATAGATGGCAAGTCTTCTTCTGCATTAATCTTTAACAATGCAATATCGGTTTCTTCATCAGTTCCAATTAATTCGGCTTCATATTCACGATTGTCGTTTAATGTTACTGAAATACTACTGGAACCTGCAATGACATGGTTGTTGGTAATAATGTAACCATTTCTGTCTATGATTACGCCACTTCCTGTTCCAACTTGAGCTCGAGGTGTGGCACGTCTTCCAAAAAATAAATCTTGTAGCGTAGGTTGCCCGGTTACTAAGGATGTATTTTTCACGTGTACTACAGAATTGATGGTGTTTTCTGCAGCAATAGTAAAATCTGTATATTCTTTAGTAATTAAATTCGCTGTTTTAGTATCAAAATGCGCATTAATTAATGGCGGCGCTAAAGAGTCATCTGTGAGCGCTGTTGTCTGTTGATTTGAATAAAAAAGGGTGTAGGCTGATAAAGCAATAATACCACCTAACACCGAAACAAATACTAAGGTTAAAATCTTTTTCATTGTTTAAATTGTTTTATAATTAGGTAACGACTAAAATTAAATATTTATTGACATTGATAATGAACTTTAACGATTTTTAACGTGGCATTTAACGCTCATTTAACAGCTAATATATCACATCATTATTCTTATATTTGCAACACTTATGCAACTGACATTTTTTAAATATCAAGGAACTGGAAATGACTTTGTGATGATTGATAATCGTCAGTTGGTCTTTGACAAAAAAGATACAAAACGCATTGCCTTTTTATGTGACAGACATTTTGGTATTGGAGCCGATGGCCTCATATTATTAGAGAATCACGATAATTACGACTTTAAAATGGTTTATTTTAATGCGGATGGAAATGAAAGTTCGATGTGTGGAAATGGAGGTCGTTGCATCACTGCTTTTGCGCAGCATTTAGGAATAATTTCTAATGAAGCGACGTTTGAAGCTACTGATGGATTGCACCACGCCAAAATAGAAAATGGTTTAGTGAGTATACAAATGAAAGATGTTGACATAATTGAAGGGCATGAAAACCATGTCTTTTTGGATACTGGATCTCCTCATCACGTTGAAATGACGAAAATGTTAGAAGATTTGGATGTAAAAGCTAAAGGGAGCTCTATTCGTTATGGAGAACCATACAAGGAGATAGGTAGCAACGTAAACTTTGTGTATAAGAATTCAGCTAATAATTTTTCAGTACGCACCTATGAACGAGGTGTTGAAGATGAAACATTATCTTGTGGAACTGGCGTTACAGCCGTTGCTATAGCGATGCATTATCTAGAAGAAACTGAGAAAAACAGTATTACCTTGAAAACTCAAGGAGGAAATTTGCAAGTGTCCTTTGAAAAAGACGTAACTGGATATAAGAATATTTGGTTAATGGGGCCTGCAAACTTAGTTTTTAAAGGTATAATTGAATGAAATCACTACAAGGACGACATATTTACTTAAGAGCTCTAGAGCCTGAGGACCTCGATTTTATTCATGAGATTGAGAATGATCAGGGGTTTTGGGAGATAAGTAATACGATAACACCTTATTCAAAATATCTCATCAAACAATATCTCGAGCATTCACATAAAGATATATTTGAAGTCAAACAATTGCGTTTGGTCATCTGTAATCATGAGGATGAGGCACTAGGTATGATAGATCTTTTCGATTTTGATTTTAAAAACAGAAGGGCAGGTGTAGGGATATTAATTAAAGCTCCGAATAATCGTCAAAAAGGCTACGGAAAAGAAGCGCTCCAACTTTTAAAAAGCTACTGCAAATCGCAACTGTCTATGCATCAATTGTATTGCAATATTTCCGAAGACAATAAAATGAGTCTTAAGTTGTTTAAAAATGAAGGGTTTGATGTCATCGGCCTTAAAAAAGATTGGAATTACATTAATGGCTCTTACAAGAATGAATTCTTATTACAAATACTTTTATAAATAATGTATATTAAAAAAATACTTTGGGCAATAGCCCTTATCGGCTTGGTGGTTGCTGCAATATTTGCATATTCTATTTATAATGTGATGCTATCGCCAAACACGAAATTCGCTAATGATGAAGCCTTTATATATGTAGCAACTGATGCTGAATATAATGACGTTAGAAGTCAGTTAGAGCCTTTGTTGAAAGATATGGATGCTTTTGATGCATTGGCATCACGAAAAAAGTATACAAATTATTTGAAAGCAGGTAAGTATGTTATTAAAAACGGAATGAGTAATAATGATATTATTAACTCCATCCGTAGTAATAATCTGCCTATTAAAGTCTCTTTCAATAATCAGGAAACACTAGAAAAACTGGCAGGAAGAATTGCTAATCAAATAGAAGCTGATAGTTTGAGTTTAATTACTGCCATGTATGACAGTGCGTTTTTTCAAAAATCTGGATTTTCTGAACAAACGGCTTTAGGAATGTACATTCCAAATAGTTATGAGTGTTTTTGGAATACATCGGCAGAACAATTTAGAGAGCGTATGCTCAAAGAGTATAATCGTTTTTGGAACGATAACAGGATGGCCAAAGCCAAGGCTATTGGTTTATCTCGTGATGAGATCATGACTATGGCATCAATAGTACACGAAGAGTCAAAGCAAGCTATTGAGCAGCCGCGTATTGCTGGGGTTTACATGAATCGAATTCGAATTGGAATGCCATTGCAAGCGGACCCTACGCTAAAATTTGCAGCGTATCAATTACCGGAATACCAGAACACCATAATCAAACGTGTATTGAATAAGCATAAAGAAATAGAGTCTCCTTACAATACCTATAAAAATACTGGTTTGCCTCCAGGGCTGATTGCAATGCCTGATATTTCAGCGATTAATGCCGTTTTGAATTATGAAAAACACAAGTACCTCTATTTTGCTGCCGATGCTAAAAAATTAGGCTATCATAAATTTGCTAAAACATTAGCTCAGCATAATGTTAATGCCAGAGCATATCAACGCTACTTGTCATCTCAAGGTATCAATAGGTGATCGTGATAAGGTATTGTATACTTCTGGTATTTTGTTTTTTTTCTGAAACTGTATGGGCTCAGTCAAAAATTGAATTGTTCTTAACACCAAGTGATACTTTAAATACGTCTCGCAAAAATGTCGTAATAATTACCGAGGCATCAATCGCGTCATTAACCTTAATAGGTTTAGATCAATTATGGTATGCTGATTTTCCACGATCAAAATTTAAAACAATCAATGATAGTGATGAATGGCTGCAAATGGATAAGTTAGGTCATGTCTTTTCTGCCTATCAATTGGGTCGCGTGGGCGCTAATGCACTTCATTGGAGTGGTGTGGCTAAAAAAAATCAACTCTTATATGGCGCTACTTTAGGGTTTGGATTCTTAACTGCAGTTGAAATGTTTGACGGTTTTTCTTCAGAATGGGGCTTTTCATGGTCGGATATGGCCGCGAACGGTTTAGGTACAGGTTTGTATATCGGACAAGAATTACTCTGGGAAGAACAACGGGTGACCATTAAGTATTCCTTTCATCAAACACGTTTTGCTAATCGGCGTCCTGATAAATTAGGTCAAGGCATTTTGGAAGAAATGCTAAAAGATTACAATGGTCAAACCTATTGGCTCAGTGCTAATCTCCATTCCTTCTTTAAACAAAGTAAAATTCCAAGGTGGCTCAATCTCGCTTTTGGCTATGGAGCAGATGGAATGTTAACGGGAAAAAATGAAAACGTTGATAACTTATTCGTAAATCAAAACCGACAACGTCAATTTTATCTCAGTTTAGATGTAGATTTATCAAGGATAGAAACAAAGTCAAGAGTGTTAAGAACCATTTTTGACGTTATTAATGTTATTAAAGTGCCATTTCCGACCATTGAATTCAATGTAAAAAATGGCATAAAGCTGCACTATATCTACTTTTAACAACACTTTAACGCCTTATTTTCAAATGTTTAAAAAAATGCGTATATTTGCACGCTGAAATTGATGTACTGTATTAGGGACAGTTAGTACTTCAGAATATTAGCTATTATGTTGAAAAAAGTAGGTAATTATTTCGTAATACCTTTAGCTATTTGTGTTACACTTTATGTGGCACTAAAGCCAGAATCTTCGTTAAATTATGACGACTATTCTACCGAAGGTTTGGAGTTAGACTATAATATTTCTAAAGAGATCGCCTTTAATATGGTGCCTTCTCATCGCGATTCTAATATTGAATTGTCTAATCCATTTCACTCCACGCATACATATTTTCCATATTTAGGTAAATCTTACAATGGGTTTAAAGAGGCCGTTGCATTTAAAGAATCTAGAGGAAATTATTTTACAGTCAACACCTTAGGGTATTTAGGTAAGTATCAGTTTGGTGCTGAAACTTTAAAATTGATTGGTATTTATAACCCAACACAGTTCTTATACAACCCAGAACTTCAGGAAAAAGCGTTCTTAGCAAATGCAGAGCGTAATAAATGGATTTTAAGAAAAGATATCAAACGATTTGAAGGTAAACAAATCAATGGTATTCTGGTAACTGAGTCTGGTATCATAGCAGCAGCGCACTTGGCTGGACCAGGTAGTGTAAAAAAGTATTTGAGAAGTTATGGTAACCAAAATGTTTCTGATGCCTATGGTTCAACCGTGAGATACTACATGAAGAAGTTTGCAGGGTATGACACTTCCTTTATTGAAGCCGACAAGAGAGCTAAAGTAATTCTGTAATTTTATAGAATAAGATATAATAGAAAAGGAAAGCCAATGAGCTTTCCTTTTTTTTAAATTAGCGGCATTTATTTAGCATCCGCCGGATCCGAAAGTAATCACAAGTTCTTGATCAACTGTTTGTCCTTTAGAATCTTTTGCTGGTTTCCATGTTCCTGGTATGTTATTTATGAGTTCTACCATCTTTTTATCAAAAAGCGGATAATTGGATATTGATTCTACTCTAACATTAGAAACAACACCTGTTTTAGTTACTGTAAAATACAACATGACAGGTCTCAATTTGTCCTCCATGCTGCTTATAATTGCTTTTTGACTGCCTTTTTCGAGATAAGAAGATAGCGCCTCTTGATCGCTCAAATATTCAGCTTGATGTTCAGGGACGATGCTTAAGTGTGGGCTCCAATAGTTGTATTCTGATTGTAAGGTTTCTTCGCTTATTTTTTCATAATTTGCTCTTACTAAAAAATTTGTTGAATAATCGGCAGATTTTAAAAGTTCTATTTGAGAATTTGAAAGTTTACCGTCTTTACTCAGGGAAATATTATTGGTTTGCTTGTTGTCTTTGACTATAATAATGCTCACAGATTGATAAGAGTTTAGTGGTGGCATCTGCTTCTGATTTAAAAAATCGTTAATAGAGATGGCTTTGGCTACGTCACTTTTTTTAATAGCGTTATATCTTGTTTTTATGTTGTAGAAAAATCGTGATTCTGGTTCATCACTCACAGTTTGTGGTACCTCTGCCTCTGCCGCTAAATTTGAAGCCATTAATTCGTCATTAGTCACCTCTAATAGATTGCCTTTGGAACTGTTCCAATTAAATGTGCTAGAAATAATCACTGTTAAAATTGTGATTGCGATACCTAATATAATTTTATTCTTTTTCATAATTATTTAATTTGCTCGTTCATACAATTCAAATATAGAATAGCATTAAATGTTTTCGAGTAAATTAATTGTCAAAAAAGTGTAAAATAAGTGTGAATGATAAATGGTAAGCTACTGTTATTAGTCTTTGTGAATAATAAAAATCGCAGGTCTTTTATGAAGATCTATCTTGGTATGTTTCCATTCATTAACCGTCATTGTCTTAATGTATTCTGTTGGAAGCGTAATATCACAAGCTACACATACTCTTGTGTTTGTGTGTAAAGTTGCACATATATCTTCAAGAATTTTATTATTGCGATATGGTGTTTCAATGAACAGTTGTGTTTGATTGTGCTCATATGATAATCGCTCCATACGTTTTAAAGTCGCTTTTCTTTCCGATTTATCAATAGGAATATAGCCATTAAATGTAAAACTTTGCCCGTTCATACCCGAGGCCATCATTGCTAGTATAATAGATGAAGGGCCGACCAAAGGAACCACTTGAATATCATTCTCATGAGCTAGTTTTACAATATCTGCTCCAGGATCTGCGATACCGGGACAACCGGCTTCAGATAATAATCCCATCGGTTTTCCTGCTTTACAGGTATCTAAAAAATTCTGAATTTCTTCAGGTTTCGTGTATTTATTGAGGATTTCAAAGTGCAAGATGGACTGCTGTTTTCTTGAATCGACTTTTTTAATAAAACGTCTCGCAGTTTTTTCATTTTCTACAATAAAATCATCAACCATTTCAACAATTTTTTTTACTGAAATAGGTAAGACTTCTAGCGGTGGATTATCTCCAAGACGCGTGGGAATGAGATAAAGTTTTCCGTAGTTAGGGTTCATAGGATTAATCTACAATCAGTTTACGAATATTACTATTTCCTCGTATATCTATAATTTCTATGAGATATAAACCACTTGTGAGTGATTTTGTTGATATTGTTAACAATTGTTCTTGAAAGTTAGTGTGTGTTTGAATACGTTTTCCTTGTACATCGTTAATTCGAATCTCACTGACTATGTTTGACGTGTTTACTAAATCAAAAGTTAGCAGGTTGTTAACTGGATTAGGATACATTTTAATGTCATTTAAAGTAGATTCATTGATACTTAAATTGGCATCTTCTATTCTAAAAATGCTTCCCGAAATTAAGCCAATAGCATAAAGTTCGCCATTCACGTCTTCAGCAAAAGTCGAAAACCCTTCTCCAATAAAACGATCTAAAAATGTTAAATTGAAATTATTCGGACTTATTTCTTCAACTACACCAATTTCGTCACTACAAAAATCTGCAAAGAAGAATAAATCTAGAAGGCCTGTTTGTATGGTTCCTCTATAACGATATCCTCCTGTAATAGAACATTTGAATGGATTACCACCATAATTATATTCAGCAACTGGAGGTTGATGTGTGATGGTATTACATCCTGCGCCACTGCTAAAAGTTGTGGTGCCTTCAAAGCATTTCCAGCCATAGTTTTCGCCTCCTGTAGAAGTTGAAGAGACATGATTAATTTCTTCTCTTGTGCTCTGGCCAACGTCTGCTATCCACATATCACCATTAGATCTATCAAAAGAAAACTTCCATGGATTTCTTAATCCGTAAGCCCAAATTTCATCCATCGCAGCAGTATTGGAAACAAATGGATTGTCTGCAGGAATTCCATAATTACCGTTGCTAGTGCCATCGACATCTATTCTTAATATTTTACCCAATAACAAACCTAAATTTTGAGCTCTATTTCCTGGATCGCCTCCAGAACCTCCGTCACCAGTGGATATATAAAGATATCCATCATTTGGACCAAAATGCATGTCGCCTCCATTATGATTTGAAAAGGGTTGGAATATCGTTAGCAAGATAACTTCTGAATTTGGATCTGCAAGACTAACCGAGCTTCTCGTAAATCTAGAAATCACGGTATCACCTATATTATTGATGTAATTCACATAAAAAAAACCATTAGTTGTATAGTTAGGGTGAAATGCCAATGCAAGCAAGCCTTGTTCGCCACCATTATTACTTACTCTAGAATCAATATTTAAAAATGGAACACTACCTACGCTGCCGTCGGCTTCAATGATTTTAATAACCCCTGCGCGTTCAACAACAAAGAGTCGATCGTCACCGGCATGTTTAGCATTCACAGGACTAGAAAACCCCGATGCATATAGTTCTAAACTAATATCTTGGGCATAAGTATTTGATATAAAGATGTAGGCGAAGAAAAGTGCGATTTTTTTCATTTTTCTAGATTTTAAGGAATGTGTTTACAAAATACGAAAAAAAACGCCAGTATTATTGTGAAAATGATTATGCGCTTTCGTTTATAAGAGTCTTAGATAATTTTGCACAAGCTTTATCCAGTAATTTAAATACGTGTTCAAAGTCGGACATATCGCCATAATAGGGATCTGGAACATGTTGCTGTTTATTATTAGCATTTACCTCTAACATCAACTTTACCTTTGCAATATCTTCATTGGATCTTGCTAAATTTATAACATTTGTAAAATTAGAATGATCCATAACAAAAATATGATCAAAAGCATCAAAGTCACTCACCAGAAACTGTCTTCCACTTTGATGAGATATATCGATACCGTGAGATTTCGCTACAGCAATCGATCGGTGATCTGGAAGATCCCCAACATGATAGTTTGCAGTACCTGCGGAATCGACATAGAATTCACTCTCAGGAAGTTTAGATTCTAAAATTCCATGAGCTAAAGGTGAGCGGCAAATATTACCTAAGCACACCATGAGAATACTTTTCATTAGTTGATTTTAAAGAGAAAGTTTTTTTGAAAGGTCTTCAACGTATTTTCTGAATTGCTTATCTGTAGAAGATAGGTTGTCTACGGTTTTACACGCGTGTAAAACAGTGGCATGATCTCGTTTACCTATTTGAGAGCCTATACTTGCTAATGACGCCTTAGTGTATTTTTTAGCAAAGAACATTGCTAATTGTCTAGCTTGTACAATGTGACGTTTACGTGTTTTAGATTGTAAGGTGCTCACATCCATTTGGAAATAATCTGAAACTACCTTTTGGATATAATCTATAGAGACTTCGCGTTTCGTGTTTTTTACAAATTTCTCAACGATTTCTTTCGCAAGATTTACTGTAATTTCTTTCTTATTAAAAGAGGATTGTGCAATTAAGGAAATAATGGCGCCTTCCAGTTCTCGAACATTTGTTTTGATATGCTTTGCAACATACTCTACAATTTCATCAGGCATTTCAACACCATCACGATAGAGTTTGTTTTTGAGTATTGATACTCTGGTTTCGAAGTCAGGACTTTGAAGTTCCGCAGAAAGTCCCCATTTAAAGCGTGATAGGAGACGTTGTTCAATGTCTTGCATATCCACAGGAGCTTTGTCACTGGTTAAAATAACTTGTTTCCCATTTTGATGTAAGTGATTGAAAATATGGAAAAATACGTCTTGAGTTCCTGACTTGCCCGATAAAAATTGAACATCATCAATAATTAAGACATCTATAATTTGATAGAAGTGAATAAAATCATTTCGATTGTTCTTTTTTACAGAATCGATATATTGTTGTGTAAATTTTTCAGCGGAAATATATAAAACTGTTTTTTCAGGATATTTATCCTTGATGTCAACACCAATGGCATGAGCAAGATGTGTTTTTCCTAAACCAACACCACCAAAAATGAGAAGCGGATTAAAGGATGTGCCTCCAGGTTTATTCGCAACGGCTAAACCAGCATTTCTTGCTAAACGATTAGAATCACCTTCCAGGAAGTTTTCAAAACTGTAATTTGGATTGAGTTGAGACTCAATTTTTACATTTCTGATGCCTGGTATAACAAAAGGGTTTTTTAATTCTGGATTTTTATTATTTAGAGGAACGTCTACATCTTGAGATTTTAGAGCGCCACGATTAGAACTAGGTATTTTTTCAGTAAATGGCTGCTTGTTTCCATAGGTGTTTTCCATTTTGATTACATAAACCAATTTGGCAGTTTCTCCTAATTGTTTTGTTAAAGCAACTTTTAATATTTTAACGTAGTGTTCTTCTAGCCACTCATAGAAAAATTTACTAGGGACTTGAATACTTAAAGCGTTATCAGAGAGCTTTACTGCTACTATTGGTTCAAACCAAGTTTTATAGGCTTGTGGTTGTATGTTGTCTTTTATAAAAGACAGACAGTTGTTCCAAACCGATTGCGCAGTTACATCCATTCTCTAAGTTAGTTTTTTTCGTTTGTTAGTTAGTCAGCAAAAAAAAGAGAAATTCGAGTTTCTCTTGAATCATTCTTATGAGACAAATATGTGAACAAATTTCTTAATAAAAAAATCAAAAAGGGTTGAATATTAAGAATTTTTTCCTCATGTTTAAGTCGGTCCGAAATTACAAAAAAAATATCAAAAACTATGTCCAACCTTTGCAAATTTGATGAGATACAATTTAGAGTGCGTTATGGAGAGACCGATCAGATGGGTGTAGTGTATCACGGCAATTACGCGCAATATTTTGAAATGGGTAGAACAGAGTGGTTACGTAAAATGGGTTTTTCTTACAGTCAAATGGAGGAGAGCGGTATTATGTTGCCCGTCATCTCACTTTCCATAAATTACAAAAAGTCAGCCTGTTATGATGACATCATTAAAGTAAAGACTAAACTCGTAAAAAAACCTGCTGTAAAAATTGAATTTGATTATGAAATATTAAATGAAAACGATGAATTATTAGCAACGGGAAATTCAGTTTTAGCATTTATTGATGTTTCTAAGAAACGCCCTACAAAATGTCCTGATTATATTTTAGACAAACTGCAAATTTAATCGTTTAACGCCTTTATGTTAATCTCATATAATTTATCAAACGTTTCAAAAATCGATTTGGAATCATTTAATCGTACCGAAATAATAAGTTCACAACTCAATTCTAGGGTTTGATTAATCACTTTGAGGTTTTTTTCTTTGATAATTCGCATGACTTTATTCATGTTTTTATAATCAAAAGAGATGGCATATCTAATATTGACTGTGCGTTCTTTAATCTGAACTGTATCTAGTGCCATCTGAGCCGCAGTTCTATAGGCATTAATTAGCCCACCAACTCCTAATTTCACCCCTCCAAAATAGCGGACAACGACTACCAATATATTGGTAACTTCAAAAGATTGTATTTGACCGTAGATAGGCATTCCAGCACTGTTATTGGGCTCACCATCATCATTGGCTCTAAATACAAAGTTATTTTCTTGCATTCCAAATTGATAGGCATAACAACAATGCCGTGCCGCATGATGTTGTTTTTTTAAGCTTTCCAAATGTTCTTTAACATGTTCTTCCGAAGTCACTGGAAATGCATATCCAAAAAATTTACTGTTTTTATCTTTGAATAGAATTTCCTCAGAAGGCTTGGTTATCGTTCTGTAAATATCGGTGTGCTCCATTTAAGCTAAAGTTACTATTATAATGGATACGATAGCCAATGCGATTCCAACCCAATTCATTTTTGAAATTTGTTCCTTAAAGATAAATAGACCTAGTAAGGTTGATGCCATGACAATAGCGACATTGTTCACCGTAAATAAGGTTGAGCTTTCCAAACTGTCATGGTTCAATGCTTTAAGTAAATAATAAATAGAAAAATAATTAACGACACCTAAAATACTTCCGCCGATAAAGGTTTTGAATGGAACTCTAAATGATTTTTTTAATGCTTTGATCATTAAAACTGCTGAACCAATGATAAATGCAAAAGCGAAAATAGTTGCAGAAAATATCGGAATACCATTCTCTGGTAAATAGGTTGTTTCTATATATTTTATAGAGGTGTCAATGACTCCAGAACCAAAGAATAATAAGATAGGCAGCCAGAGTCCTTTGGTAACATTGGTTGTAGATTTTGGTTTTACCGAAGTAAGATAAACTGATACCAATGCGAGTACAATACCAATAATTTTTTGAAAACCAACGCCTTCATGATACACATAAACACCAAATATAACGGGGATAATGACACTCATTTTTGAAGCAACTGATGCTACTGAAAGTCCGTTGCGTTGTGCAGTAAGCGCCATGACATTAAAAATTGCAATAAACAAAAACCCCAATCCAATAGCACCATAAACCCATTGTGAGGCTATGATCTCATTTATATTAATTGGCGCATCATAACTCCAAAGTCCGAATAAACAAGCTGTTAGATAATTGATAACAATCGCCTGGAGTGTATTTATACCGTATTTATTAAATAATTTAAATAAGATAAAAATGAGTGTTGACGCTGTTATACTGAGTAAAAGATATATCAAAATAGATGCTGATTAATGGTGAACAAATCTACAACGTCTTCTTTTGTTTCATCAATATTCCAAACCTTAATTCCTAAACTCGCAGCAGCATCAGTGTTTTCTTTGGTGTCATCAACGAAGAAGCATTCTTCAGCTTTCAAATTATTGTGTTGCAATACGAACTCATAAATTGCTTTATTTGGCTTTCTTAAGTTAATCTCATGTGATAAATAATACTGATCAAAAGAGGCTTTGAATTCTTTATAAAATGGAATTCGATCAATAACCCAATTGATATGTAGCTCGTTAGTATTACTCAAAAGGATGCGATTGTAGTTGTTGTTTTGAGCAAGTTCTTTAAGAAAATCTAATCTTTTAATCGGGAAATCTCTTAAGATATAATTCCAAGCATTAATAATGTCTCTTTTCGATAGCTTAGGGAAATTGTTAGTATAAAATGTTACAAATTCTTCGGTAGATATTAATCCTTGCTCGTATAAGGTGTTTATGGCAATAAGATCCTTTGGTAATGCATCGATTTCGAATAAGTTGAGTGCATTTTGCATGGCGCCTTCTTTGTCTAAATTAATGAAGACGTCACCAAAATCGAATATAATCGTTTTAATTATTGACATATTGTTTTAAAATATCATTTAAAATAAATGCTTCTGAAATGAGCTTTCCTGAAAATTTGGGTGCTTTTGTTCCATTATTGAACATAGACTTGCCAGTAAAAACGCGAGCTTCGTCCCATAGGTTTTCATCAATAAAGGTTTGAAGTGTTTTCGCTCCACCCTCGATAATAACAGAGTTAATATCTCTAGCATGCAATAATTTGGCAATTTGAGCCGCAACAGGTAGGCTAAAATTGATCGTATCTTCAGACATAATTATGGTTTCTGCATCGCTATTAAAAACAGCATGCTTTTTTAATAACTTATGTTGTCTATCAATTACAATGCGAATCGGTTGTTTTCCTGTCCAATCACGAATAGTTAAACAGGGATTGTCTTCTGTTACGGTAGTCGTACCAACGAGAATAGCTTGTTCTTCTGAGCGCCATTTATGAACTAATTGTCTTGAAAACATATTAGTAATCCAGACGGGTTCTTTTTTGTCTTTCGTAGAGGGTGCAATATAACCATTTGAAGTTTCGGCCCATTTCAATATTATATACGGACGTTTTTTATTGTGAAACGTAAAGAAACGTTTGTGATGCTGTTTGCATTCAGTTTCTAAAACACCAACAGTAACGTTGCAACCAGTTTGTCTAAGTTTAATTATTCCTTTTCCAGCAACTTGCTCATTATCGTCTACACAACCAATGATGACATTTGGAATTCTAAATTTGATAATTAGATCACTGCATGGTGGTGTTTTTCCAAAATGTACGCAAGGCTCAAGAGTGACATATAGTGAAGCTGCGCTTAGCACAGTTTTATCTGATACGGCATTTATAGCATTCACTTCGGCATGATTACCGCCATAAGCACTCGTATAGCCTTCGCCAATAATCTTTCCCTCATGGACTATCACACAGCCCACCATTGGGTTAGGAGCTGTATTTCCTAATCCGTTTTTTGCGATATCAATGCAGCGCTGTATGTAAGTTTCGTGAGTTGTCAATATTAAAGTTTAATCTTTACGTCTTCAGTTTTATCTACTTGGTACCTGTGTGAAAAACCAAATACCTTATATTGGATATCGCCAATATACTGCACTTTAAGTTTCTGACTAAATAAACTGCCAATGAGACTGCCCATATTTTTAGTACTCAAAATACTGTCTGTGGGAACACTCGCCATTAGCGGAATTGAAAATTCTTTATTGGTTGGCACATCAAAACTCTTTGAGCTTACAATTGCCATTTCATTATCATTTACAAATACTTTTATACCATCAGATTTAAGTACACCACCAATATCATTCGGATTTAAAAAATAGGCATCAGCAGTTAGTGTCACATAATTAGATGTGGATTCTAGAACTTTAATATTGTCTATTTTTAAGAATTCGGGCTTTTCATTGACTGAGCAACTCAAACAAAAGAGGAAAAGTATTGATAAGATAATCAGTTTCTTCATTTAATTTTTTATGAGATTTAACGTACCTTCACGCTGTAAAAATACTATAATAAAGTGAGTCATAATAATATCATTATTAGGGAAATTCAACCAGAAGACAATCTGCAAATAGAAGCGGTGATTAAAGGGTGTTTTCCAGAATTTAATATTCCGTTGAAAGGCACCGCTTATGAAGATGCAGAAACACCTTTCATGTACGAATCTTATCAAGGTGACCGACAGATATATTTTGTCTTAGCTAATGATACAGAAGTGTTAGGTGGGGCTGGAATAAAACAACTCAAAGATTTTAAAGGCAATGTTTGTGAGCTGCAAAAAATGTATTTCTCTCCAAAAGTAAGAGGTAAAGGTTTCGGTAAAAAGATGTTTGAGACCTGTTTAAAAGCGGCAAAAGATTTTGGTTTTGAAACCGTTTATTTAGAAACAGCTTCCCAGTTAAAAGCGGCGATTCATATTTATGAGGTATTCGGATTTCAACACAGAACCGAGCCTTTAGGAGATACAGGTCATTATTCCTGTGGTGTTTGGATGACCAAGGAGCTATGAGATTAAAAGCTATTTTACATATCTATCATACTGAACTAGATAGTCTCTACGGAAATAACGAAGTAGATTCCTTTTTTAATCTGGTGGTTGAACATTATTTGGGAATCAAGCGCATTCATCTAGTTATGGATCCTGAATACGCCATTTTAAAAACAGAAGAGCAACCAATTTTTGAAGCCTTGAGTGCACTTAAATTGGAACAACCAATTCAGTATATATTGGGCGAAACAGAGTTTTATGGATTGCCGTTTAAAGTAAATTCGGAAACCTTAATTCCGAGACCTGAAACTGAAGAGTTAGTGGCTTTAATATTAGATGATGTTTCTTCAATTACAATAGATACGCCTCTAAAAATTATTGATATTGGAACGGGTTCAGGTTGCATTGCAATTTCCTTAGCTAAGCAGCTTCAACAAGCGAAAGTTTCAGCCTTAGATGTGTCCGAAGCGGCTTTAAAAGTAGCCAAAAGGAATGCAGAGATGAATACGGTTGATATTGAATTTATTTGCAATGATATACTAAACCCTCGTCATAATACACGTGTTTTTGCATCTAATAGTTATGATATTATTGTCTCAAATCCACCATATATTCGCAACCTCGAAAAAGAGGAAATCACATCCAATGTATTAGATTATGAACCGCATTTGGCCTTATTTGTGGAAGATAAGAATCCACTGCAATTTTATAAAGCCATCTGTGAGTTTGCTCTATTAAACCTAAAAGATAGCGGTACTTTATATTTTGAAATCAATGAATATTTAGGAGCAGAAATGATTGCATTGATGAAAAATTTTGGTTTCAAAGACGTTGCATTAAAAACCGATATTTTTGGAAAGGATAGAATCATCAAAGGGATCAAATAACAAAACAAATGTATATTACAACTCGTACGGAATTTGTTTTAGCATCTCATTCTATAAGATGATTTAAAGTTTTAATTTTTAAATCATCAATAGCCTTACAATTCGTTTCAAACTCAATTACAATAATTTTATTTGGCAATAAGTCAAAATAATTATCACTAAAATGACCTTTTTCCTTAGTGTAGAGAAACACGTTTTTTTGAAGCGTCGTACTTTGTAAGGTGATTTGAAACCCCTTATTTGTTTTTGTAATGGTGCGCTCAATTGATGCTTTTAAGAGTTTTAGGTCTTTGGGTTTTACCAAGTAGAAATAAGAGTGTGTGTCGCTAAACTCTGAGACAATCACAACTTCATTTTTAGTAATATCAAGAGTGTTTAGAGCTATCGTATGCATTAAAGTGCTAGAGTTAGGTTTAATATCTAACCCTTTTGAGTATGTCTTTATTATGCGTCCATTAAAATCGAGAACTTTAATAGACAGCATATCATAAAATGATCCAGAATAATCATTAATAACAAAGGTTTTTAAAGTGTCATTTTCAATCGTATTAGAGACTAATACATTTTCAAACGCTTTTTTAGCCTGATAATGTAAAGCTTTCCAATTTCCGAAGTAATCGATACTCGACCAAGACACTGCTGGCCAACAATCGTTAAGTTGCCAATATAAAGTTCCCATATTGTAAGGTTTGGCTCTACGATGCGCTTCAATACCTTTTGTGATGCCGTAAGCTTGTAACAACTGACTGACATACACGTAATCTTCTACAGTATTTGGAACAGGGAAATCACGTTGCATATATTCATCAATGAGCTCAAAACCACGAACATGCTTTTGATGATTTTTAAACGCTTCCGAGGTAATCTCTAATGAATCACTCTGATTACTATAGCGAATCGCTTCATAACTAGGAAACGACTGAAACCCAAACTCACTCATAAATCGTGGGACGTTCTCTTCAAGATGCTCAAAAGGGTAGGCATCATGCCAAACCCACCAATCGTGAGCATCACCTTCGGTTTTATATTTCAGATTTCCACGACCGTAACGCGGAGAACTTTCCCAATAATCAGTATTCGTTAATTTGTTGACTGTATTAGGAAGAATGCTATCGAAAACTTTTAAATAGTTGTTCCAAATTTGGTCTTTTTCTTCATCGCTTTTATCATTCTGCCAACCCCATCGATGCCAACCTTCAGAGTTTTCATTATTTCCACACCATAAAGCAATAGAAGCATGATTTCGTAAACGTTTTACATTTTGAATAGCTTCTTGTTGTACATTGTCAAGAAAGTCGTTGTCACCAGGATACATGGCACAAGCAAACATAAAATCTTGCCAGATTAGAATCCCTTTTTCATCACACAAATTATAAAACATATCATTTTCATAGATGCCACCTCCCCAAACTCTAAGCATATTCATATTAGCATCAACAACATCATCTAAAAGTTTTTCATAATGAGCGTCTGTGACTTTGTTTTGCATACTATTTTGCGGAATATAATTGGCACCTTTCATATATACGGGAATACCATTGATTTTAAAATAGAAGGACTCGCCAATACTATCTTTTTTAGTAATTAAGTCAATAGTTCTCAATCCCTTTTTTGCGGATATACTATCTAGGATTCTTTTGTTATCACGCACGACTACTTTAAAATCGTACAAATAGGGGTCTCCTAAATTATGTGGCCACCAACGTTTTGGATTTTCAATTTTAATATTAAAGTCGGTAGTGCTATCAGCTCTTATGTTTTCAAAGGATTTGTGAAGCTTATTATTAATATAAACATCATATTGTAAGGGTGCTTCAGAGGTGTTTTTAATATCGAGATGCATTGATAAATTGGCACTAATGTCATTTAACTCATCTAATTTGATAAAGACGTGGTTGAGTTTAAGCTCATTCCAAGTCTCTAGAGTTACAGGCCGCCATATACCGCTCGTATTGAGTTTTGGTCCCCAATCCCAACCATATTGAAATTGTGCTTTTCTTGTAAATATGCGATTGCCTTCTGGGAGTTGGTAATTCAGTTTTGCTTTCTCTTGTTCTTCGGAAATAGAGCTGCGTTCAAAAACAATGCGTAAGTCATTTTGGGGTTTTAGAGCCGATTTGACATCCACTGAAAATGCTCTGAATGCATTATCTGTTTTTAGAATTAAACTATCATTCAAAAACACTGAAGCATAGGTGTCTAAACCTTTAAAATTAAGCTCAATATGGTTTTTATCAAGCGTTTCTTTATCGACGTCAAAAGTCGATTTGTATTCCCAATCGGTATCTGAAATCCATTGTAAGCTGTCTTCATTATTACTAATAAAAGGATGCTCAATCCGTTTATGATCTAACAAATCGGAATGCACATTGCCAGGTACTTTTGCTGAGCTCCAAATCGAATCATTAAGAGATTTATACTGCCAATGACTATGTAAATCAATTGAAATTGGTATGTCATGTTTGGGTTGGCAGCTCATTATAGAGAACACCAGAATGATGACAATGCTATACTTCATCTGCAATGGCTTTTAAAATAGCTTTAATTTCTTTTATACTCGATACTGTTTGAGGTGTGCTCCCAAAATAGACAGAAGATTCTGTATTCATAGCTTCGGAAGCTGACGCATGTAGTTCCTCAAAACCTTCATCTTTAAAGTATTTGGCATTTTTCGAAGACACACGGCTTCCAACCAAAAGCGTTATATAGTTTTTTGCGTGTTGCTTCAAATCTTTTAAGGTCTCCAATCCGTCTATCGCTTTAGAATGTTGTCCAGAGGTTAGAATTCTATCTACTCCTAAGTCGATGAGTTGGTCTATTGCATCTTTCGGATTCGGAACAATATCAAATGCCCGATGAAATGTAAATGCTAATGGTTTTGATAATTCAATGAGATTTCGAGTTCTTTTTAAATCTATGGTATTATCAGGTTTTAATACACCAGATACAATCCCGTGGCAACCTATAGTTTTACAGATTTCAATGTTCTTTTTTATGATTTCGAACTCTTCTTCCGAATAACAAAAATTTCCACTTCTGGGTCTGATGAGCACAAAGGTTTCAATGTCTAAATCGGAAATCACCTGATTTATTAATCCGTAAGATGGTGTAATGCCACCAACGGATAATTCACTACAAAGTTCGATGCGTTGTGCTCCAGCTATTTGAGCATTTTTAGCCGATTGGTAAGAGTTTGCGCAGATTTCTAGCAACATATTAGTTGATTATTATTTCGTCTATAAAGGTCCATGCCTTTTGTCCGGCTCCTTGTTTGCCCTTTGGAATGGTGCCGAAGTTTGGGATTCTAAGTTTGATATATCGAGAGCGTTGATTGAGATTAAATTTTGTTGTAATTATTAATTGCTCTCGCTGTTCTAAATGATTTATTACTAAATCATTGTCAAGCTCTAATTTTACTTTGTTTGGCGCGTAAATCCATTGACCGTTACTATTATAGAATCGTGTTTCTACTGAATAGATTTGAACTTCTTCTCCCAAATCGATTGTAATTTCAATATCCTCACCCCAAAACCCTAACCATTCTTTATCACCATAACGTGAGTCACTCCCCGAAATACTGTTTATAAGTCCATCTGGTCCACTTCCTAAATAGGATTGATGTGGGATTTTATCAATTGAAATTGTTTTGCCAACGGCTTTATGGTAATTAAACTGTTTTGTAAATGTTGTACCTAATTTTTTGTTCGTTTTTGAACTAAATACAGCTGCCTTTATTGTTTTCGAGGTATCAATACGAATAGGCTCTATATATGGTCGTGATTCATCATCAGGATCAGTACCATTCATAGTCAGCCGTATTATTTTTCCATTGGTCACAGTAGTTAATTGATATGCTAGTTCGTCCTTATTTTTTAAGACGTCACCCGAAATTTCATATAAATGATTGGCATAGTTTACATCTATAGCATCGAGGCGTTCATTAAAATGTTCAACACGCTTTGTGAAATCTGTGTAATCTTTATTCTCATTTTTAGACCAGACCACTTCACTCATGGCAAGTATTCTCGGAAATGCCATATATTCTACTTGATTTTGAGTTGGCATGTATTCGGTCCATATATTACCTTGTGCGCCTAGAATATATTTCGCCTCTTCTTTGGTTAGTCCTTCAGGTATCGGATTAAAATTATAGACTTTTTCTAAAGGGAGGTATCCACCTATCGCTAAGGGTTCGTCACTGTTTGTTGATTGATAATAATCAAAATAACAATGTGAGGTTGGTGTCATGACCACGTTATGGTTTTGTTTTGCCGCTTCTATAGCACCTTTGGTGCCTCGCCATGACATCACTGTAGCATTGGGAGCTAATCCGCCTTCTAATATTTCGTCCCAACCAATGATTTGTTTGCCTTGGGAGTTGAGGTAGTTTTCAATGCGCGTGATGAAATAGTTTTGAAGTTCGTGCTCGTCTTTTAAATTTTCTGTTTTAATTCGGTTTTGACATTGCGTACAATTTTTCCATTTGGTTTTAGGTGCTTCGTCTCCTCCAATATGAATGTATTCACTGGGGAACAGTGTAACCACTTCATCTAAGACATCTTCCAAAAACGAAAAGGTCTCATCTTTTGAGCAATAAATATTTTCAAAAACACCCCATTTTGTTGCCACATCAACAGGTTCACCTGTACAACCTAAACTAGGATAAGCGCTAATAGCCGCCTGAGCATGTCCTGGCATTTCAATTTCCGGAATCACTGTAATATGCCTAGTTTTTGCGTATGCAACAATATCTTTTACATCTTCCTGAGTGTAATAACCGCCATAGCGATTACCGTCAAATTGATGGGGTTGATCACTGTAATGTCCTATAAGGGTTTCATTTCTATAGGCAGCATGCTCTTGAAGTTTAGGGTATTTTTTTATTTCGATGCGCCAACCTTGATCATCGGTTAAATGCCAATGGAAGGTATTCATCTTCAACATAGCTAGTGCATCAATGTATGTTTTGATGAAATCTACGGAATACATATGTCGACTCACATCCAGATGCATGCCACGATATTGGTATTGCGGTGCATCGGTAATGGTTATGCATTGAATACCTATGCTTTTCTGGGAAAGTGAACCATTTTCAAAGTCTTTAGGCAATAGCTGTCTCAGAGTTTGTACAGCATAGAAAGCGCCTTGATCTGTTTTTGCTCTAATAAAAATTTGATAAGGTTGAATGTCTAGCGTATAGCCTTCAGTATTTTCAATGGTTTCATCAAGAATGAATTGGATATCATTATTGTCATCCAGAACTATTGAGCTTCCTTTTTGAATATAGTTACGTAGAAATTCTGCGGAAACTTTAAAAGTATCATGAGAAGAGATTCCAACGGAATTATCTAAAACAAAATAACCTTTGTTAAGCGTTTGATTTGCGGGTATAGGAATAATTTGGGCTATTTCAGGAACATACACCTCAGATTTACAATTGAATAAAAAGCTAATAAAAACACTGATCGCAACAATTTTTTTGAAGTACATTTTAGTATATTAGGTGCTTTAAATATAAGGTAAAAAGATAACTTTTTCACAACAATTTTAATGAGTATAGAACAGAGAATTCATAGTCTTCGCGAAGAGTTACGCGAACATAATTATAACTATTACATTCTAGATAATGCTACGATTAGTGATTATGAGTTTGATATGAAGCTTAAAGAATTACAAGATCTTGAGGCAAAACATCCAGAGTTTTATGATCCAAACTCACCGAGTTTAAGAGTGGGTGGAGAGATTACGAAAAATTTTGAAACTGTGGTTCATGAGCATCGTATGTACTCCTTAGATAATTCATATTCAAAAGAGGATTTGTTGGATTGGGAAAAACGTATTGAAAAAAATATCGATGGCAACGTAGAGTTTGTTTGTGAACTCAAGTATGATGGTGCATCAATAAGTCTCACCTATGAAAATGGAAGTCTTGTAAGAGCAGTCACTCGAGGTGATGGAACACAAGGTGATAACGTAACAGCAAATATTAAAACGATTAAATCGGTACCACTGAAGTTAAAAGGGGATTATCCTCAAAAATTTGATATCCGTGGAGAAATCGTTTTGCCATTTGAAGGCTTTCGAAAAATGAATGATGAACGATTAGAAGCAGGAGAGGAACTCTACAGGAACCCTAGAAATACAGCCTCAGGAAGTCTGAAGTTACAAGACAGTGCTGAGGTAGCTAAGCGACCGTTGGAATGTTTATTATATAGTCTTAAAGGAAACAATCTTGGAATATCTACACAGTTTGATGGATTAGAAAGGGCAAGACAAATGGGTTTTAAAGTACCAGAAGCAGCCAAATTAGCAACATCTGTGGATGAGGTATTAGAATTCATTGAATATTGGGATGTGCATCGTCATGACCTACCTTATGAAACAGATGGTGTCGTGATAAAAGTAAATAGTTTGCAGCAACAAGATGAATTAGGTTACACGGCAAAAGCACCACGTTGGGCCATGGCCTATAAGTTTAAGGCAGAACAGGTATTAACACGTTTAAATGAAATCACCTATCAGGTGGGTAGAACAGGAGCCATTACCCCTGTTGCTAACTTAGAGCCAGTAGAATTAGCTGGTACAACAGTAAAGCGTGCTTCACTACATAATGCAGATCAGATTGAAAAACTAGACATTAGAGAAGGCGATGAAGTGTTTGTTGAAAAAGGTGGAGAGATTATTCCTAAGATTATTGCGGTAGATTTAAGTAAACGTCCATTAGATTCTAAACCGACGCAGTATATTACTAATTGTCCCGAATGTCATACAGAATTGATTAGGCAGGAAGGGGATGCTAAGCATTATTGTCCAAATTATAATGGCTGTAATCCCCAAATTATCGGACGAATTCAACATTTTATTTCTCGAAAAGCCATGGATATTGAGGGACTAGGAGGGGAAACTGTAGCGCTTTTAGTGAACGAGGGTTTGATTTCCAACTATTCAGATTTATACACGCTTACTAAAAAAGAGGTCCTGCCTCTTGAACGCATGGCGGAAAAAAGTGCTGAAAATTTGATAAATGGAATTGAAGCATCAAAACTAATTCCTTTTGAGCGTGTTTTGTTTGCCATTGGAATTCGATATGTGGGTGAGACAGTCGCTAAAAAGTTAGCTAAACACTACAAAAGTATAGATGCTATTAGTAGGGCTTCGGTTGAAGATTTAATTGCTGTAGATGAAATTGGTGAGCGCATTGCAGAGAGTGTTGTCGAGTTTTTTGCTTCCGAAGAAAATAGAATCATTATTCATAAACTCAAGGACTTTGGTGTGCAATTAGAATTGTCTGCAGACCTTCTCGCCAATCAAACTGATAAGCTCAAAGGGCTATCGATTGTTGTTTCAGGAGTTTTTGAAACTGTGTCAAGAACAGAGCTTAAAAAACTAATAGAGGATAATGGCGGAAAAGTATCATCTTCCATCTCATCTAAAACAAGTTATGTCGTTGCAGGTGCCAATATGGGACCAAGTAAGCGAATAAAGGCAGAATCATTAAATATCCCAATACTTACCGAGATTGCATTTTTAGACTTATTGAAGTAAATTTCCTACTTTGTGTTAAAATTAATCGATTAAATGCGTTTTTATTCGTTTATATGTAATTTTTATATATATTTGTTTTGCTATTAAGAATAAAATTATGCAATTAAGTAAAATACTTGGCGTTATTTTAATCGCCTTAAGTGTGTTTTTTCTTGGCTTACAATTCAAGGGTCTGGAATTGGAAGCTTTTGGGATAAAGGCTTTAGCGATGTTGTTGCTTGTGGTGCTTTATTTTAGTACTGTGCGAGTTAAACATCCGTTATTTATATTGTTTTTAGTTTTTTTCACTACCGCTGAAGTTTTTAATTACTTCACTTACGATTACTTTCCAGATGAGGGCGAAACCATTGATATATACTACATCATTGGCAACGTGCTTTTTATATGTGCTTATTTATGTCTTATTGCCCGAATATTTACGATAATGAATTTTAGGAAAGCACTTGTTAAGTTTCCATTTCAAATTTTATTATTATTTGGTCTTGGTATTTTTGTAGTTTACATGATTACCGATTTGGAAAGTTCAATGTTTGATCTTGATTACACATACGCCGTGGAGCTGTTTTATAATATGGTTATTATGTTTTTAGTGAGCTTGGCATTAGTAAATTACATGTATAAAGACAGTAAAAAATCAATGAATTTATTAATTGGTTGTATCCTCATCGTGTTTTCAGAAGTCATCCAAATTGCTTATTTCTATATTAGCAACTTCGATAACACTCTCAATTTCGTTTATTCTGTATTTCTTGTTGGGGCATTTGTTTTCTTCTACTTTCAATGGCGATTAATTGATGAACCAGAAAGTATTTATAATTACTCAGAGTTAGAAGCTTAATTTCTTACCAAATATTGGAATGTCTTTTCTATAGATATATAAAATCCCTAAAACAAGTAGGAAGGTAATTAGTGCCGTATAAAATAATAGGCCTCCGTCATTTCTTATGTCAATACCCAGTTGTGTTAAATGCATACTAATAGCGCCTCCGATTATTCCTAAAGTTAAGGTTGCTCCAATCCACACCGTTTTTCTTACTAATAAAAGTATTGCAGCTAAAAGTTCAGCAATTCCTATACCAATTCTACCAACTGGTTCCAGTCCAACCATAGTAAAGATGAATACACTGTCTTCATGTCCTGTAAATTTAAATCGAAGTGTTTGTATTAAAATAATAGCTACTAGGATTCTTAAAGTGAGAGGAAGGTGTTTTTTCATAAGATAAAAGTATTGATGTTTAGACGTTTAGAAAGCTAAAACCTACATCCAACATGTCTAATTCAATATTTAATCGATAAAACGTTCAAAAAACACGTTGAAATACATATTTTTTACTATATTTGTCTTACCCAATATAAAAGTCTACCATGCAAGAAGCAAAAAAATTAAAGCCAAATATGGCGTTAGTTATGGTTCTACTAGTTTTGTTGCTTGGGAATTCTATAGCCACTTTTTTTGACTATGGGATTGTTCCTAAGATTACAAAACTTATTACTGTTACCATTTTACTGACATTTTATTTTTGTCAACTGCATAAAATGGCTAATGTGTTCCTCACCATTTTTTTAGTGTTTTTTCTTGGAGATGCGCTATCGGTATTTGGATTTGGCGATCTGTCATTGAAGCTTTCAAAGTCAATGTATATTGGAGCATATTTATTATTGATATTTGTCCTTTTTGGTAAGTTGAGACGAGTAAAGTTTGAAGGCTTAGTTTCCGTTTATTTGATATTAGTTTTGATTTTAAACTCTTACTTTTTATATGCTTTATACGGCGTTGCCAAAGAGAATTTTGTTGATGATATAAACCTTATACTATATATTTTTCACGGGATTACGCTTATTGCAATGACGTTTTTTGCATTCGCTGTCTATTTGAGTAGAGAAACTGCTCAATCTATTACATTTTTACTCATGGTGTTTAGTTTTGTGTTTGCAGACGTTTTAAACTATATCTGTTCCTTATATGTCTATTATTGGGTATTCGAAATGTTTGAAGGTATTCTTCATACCGCAGGATTGTTTTTACTTTACAAATACGTTTATGATCATCATACACAACGCTATAGCGATAAACGTATTAATTTGTCAGAATATTTTATACCCACTACAGAGAGTTTACGTCAAATAAGAGTTAACTTTTAATTAGACAATAATTGAAGTTCCGTTAGCAGCTTTGTTTTTATCGGCATCAAAATAGAAATCTATTTTCCCTAGGTTAATACCATAACAGCCCACTTGGTTAACCAACATATTTTTTCCATCCATATTTTTAACTACTGTAGGTTTTTTCAGAAATGTATGCGTGTGACCACCAATAATTAAATCGATATCTTTTGTAATTTCAGCTAATTTAAGATCGCTAATTTTTTTAGGACGAGTACTATAGTTATAACCTAAATGAGAAAGACAAATGATGAGGTCACATTTTTCATCTTGCTTTAAAATACGTGTCATTTCCTGGCTAGTTTCAACAGGATCTAGATACACAGTCTCTTTATACATTTTTTCATTTACAAGCCCTTCAAGTTGAATGCCTAATCCGAAAACTCCAATTTTAATACCATCTTTTATTATTATTCGATAAGGTTTTACGTGCGTATCCATAATAGTATTGGAAAAATCATAATTAGCCGATACAAAATCAAATTTAGCATGAGGCAGTTGTGCAAAGAGGCCGTCAATTCCATTGTCAAAATCATGATTTCCAATAGTAGCGACATCATATTTAAGCATGCTCATGAGTTTGAATTCAAGCTCTCCACCATAATAATTAAAATAGGGTGTGCCTTGAAAAATATCTCCTGCATCTAATAATAAGGTGTTCGGGTTTTCTTTACGAATGGTTTCAATTAAACTTGCGCGTCTGGCTACACCTCCTTGATTAGGGTTTCGTCCGTCATCTGGTCCAAAGGGATCTATATGACTATGAACATCGTTGGTGTGAAGAATGGTTATTTTCTTTGTTGCTGGAGAAAACGAAGTTAATCCAATACCGCCAAGTCCAATTAATGCCGATGCGGCTGCTGTTTGTTGTATAAACTCTCTTCTCTTCATGATTGATTTTTTATTTGAATAAAACGGTCGTCAATAACAGGATTAAGGGTGTCTATTTTTGTAAAATGATCAATAAGGATGTTGCGAATTTTATAATCTAATACGTATAGACTATCATTAGGCTGAAAGAAGGTCATTCGATCGCCGCCACTATACAAATAGTCATTTGTAGCTACATTGTAGGTTTTGCTGAAATCTAATGCTTGCCCATTAAGCACTCCAGATTTTAGATCACCATTACTATCAATTACAACATTTAATTTTGAAATAGGGTGTGCGCGTTTCGCCCGAGCTAAGTAATCGAGCAATTCTTTCACTTTTTCGCCTTTCATTTTGACGACCACTACGGAATTTTCAAATGGCATTACCTCATAAGCTGTTCTAATGGTCACATCACCCTTTGAAATTATAGCTCTAATACCACCATGATTGAGTAAAACAAAATCGATATTTTCACCAGTTCTTTTATTGAATACATAATTAGCCTCTTCATAAACAGCATCGGCCATCATATTTCCAATAGCTGTATTATATTCGCCGTCTGTTTTAGAGTATGTGTCAACAGCATAAGCTAAAACGCTATCTAGGTTTTTATTCAAATGTTCGCGATAGGGCTTAATAAAGGCTTCTACATCTGGATTTGAGGCTAGACTGTCTGAAATATTGATTTGTTTACCCTCTATTTTACGCAGTTGAAACTCTTGTTGACAAGAACTGAATGTGATTGCACAATATAGGAGGATTAAATGTTTATAATTCATAGATTTTATTATGATATGTTTAGGAATTCGTAGTATGCTTTTTTTTACATTTGTGGAAAGCATAAATATAAATGATTTTAAAGGCATTTAAGAAAAAATCAAATCAAAAATACATCAACAAATTATTAAATGCTCGTCGTGTTGCAGTAAGTAATACAAAAATGAAAACCATTGGTGTTATTTTAAATGTCAATGAGTTTGCCGATTTTGATGCTTTTAGATCGTTCTTTAAAAGTTTAAATATTCAAGAAGCAAAGACTAAAATTGTAGCCTTTGTTGATGACCCAAAAGGCACGAATAATCTTTGGGACACCTATTTTAATCCGAAAGATTTTGGATGGAAAGGAAAGATTAATAGTATTGATTTACAAACATTCATTGATACTCAGTTTGATGTTTTGATATGCTTTTATAAAGAACATCATATAGAGCTGGATATAATAGCAGCACTTTCGAAGTCGAATTTTAAAGTGGGTATAATGAATGAAGACCAAAGACTTTATGATTTAATTATTGATGTAAAACCGCAAGAGTTTTCATTGTTTAAAGAGGAATTGAAGAAATATTTAACAGTTTTAAACAAATTATAATGACTAAATTTCATGGCACAGGTGTGGCGATAATCACACCTTTTAATACAGATTTAAGTGTCGATCATGAGGCCCTGGCTAATCTGGTGAATTACAATATTGATAATGGTACGAATTATATCGTTATTAGTGGAACAACTGGTGAAAGCGTTACAATTACCAAACAAGAAAAGAAAGATATTATAAAAACAATAGTGCATACGAATAATGGGAGAGTGCCATTGGTTTTAGGAATTGGTGGAAACAATACAACTGAGGTAATCGAAGAGATTAAGACTACAGATTTGTCCCAAATTGATGCGCTATTATCGGTGTCACCGTATTACAGTAAACCAACTCAGGAAGGCATTTATCAGCATTTTAAAGTGATTTCAGAAACGTCTCCAGTGGATATCATTTTATACAATGTTCCTGGGCGTACATCATCAAATATGCTGCCTGAGACAACTTTGCGTTTAGCGAGAGATTTTGGCAATATCATTGCTGTGAAAGAAGCTGGGAATAATGTACATCAATATTTAAAATTATTAAGAGATAAACCTGATGATTTTTTAATTATTTCTGGGGATGATGATTTGGTATTGGGTGTTGTTCTGGCAGGTGGAGCTGGGGTAATTTCTGTAATAGGACAGGCGTTACCAAAACAATTTACACGCATGATTAATCTGGGATTAGAAGGGAAAGCAAAAGAAGCATATAAGATTCATTTTGATCTTATGGATATGATTTCACTTATCTTTTCAGAAAATAATCCTGCTGGGATAAAGGCTGTATTGGAGGTTTTAAACTTATCTAAGTCAGCGGTTAGATTACCTCTGGTTGAGGCAAGTGAAGGACTTAAACAACAAATCCAATCAGCGCTTCAAAAACTCAACTATGAGATAAAAAGTTAAATATTACTTAAACATAAGAAGAGCCTAAATTCAACCGTTATTTTAGTTGAAAATATTTGTTTTTATAATACGTTAGAAATACGTACTTTTGCAACCTGTTTTTTATTTATGAAGAAATTATTTTATTTATTAGTAACGCTCTTGCTATTAACCTCTTGTAGCGAATTTCAGAAAGCATTGAAATCTGATGATGTAGCCACTAAATTTAATTTAGGATCAGAGTTGTTTGACGCTGGCAAATGGTCAAAGGCCAACAGGCTTTTCAAACAAATCGAACCTAATTACAGAGGGAAGCCACAGGCAGAGAAGCTCATGTACATGTACGCGAAAACATTCTATGAAATGCGTAGTTATATAGAAGCAGGTTATAAGTTAGATCAATTTGAACGTTTATATCCTCAGAGTGAGAAAGTGCAAGAAGCGGCGTTTTTAGCAGCTAAAAGTTTTTATCATTTGTCACCTGTGTATAGTAAAGAACAGCACGAAACGGTAGAAGCGCTTCAAAAATTACAGCTGTTTGTCAATAAATATCCAGACTCTGAGCTGTTACCGCAGGCCAATACTTTAATACAAGAATTAGATTATAAATTAGAGCGAAAAGCATTTGAAATCGCAAAACAATATAATAATATTGCTTATTTTGAATCTAATGATTATTTAGCTGCAATTAAAGCATTTGAAAATTTTCTAGCTGATTTCCCTGGAACTAGTTTTAGAGAACAAGCCATGTTTTATCGTTTAGACTCTGCTTACAAACTTGGAATAAATAGTGTTAAGTCAAAAAAGGAAGCAAGATTAAATACTGCTATTAATTATTATAAAAGTTTCAAGAAGTTTTATCCAAATTCTGAATTTATAGAAGAAGCAGATAGAATGAATGAAGAGATGACATCAACACCTGAACAAATCAATACAAAAAGTTAATTACATATACATATGGATTTAAAAAAGACCAATGCTCCTGTAACCACAGAAACGTATGATAGAAATATCATCGATGCATCAACAAACAATATTTATGAGGCTATTTCTGTAATCTCGAAAAGAGCTGAGCAAATCAATACTGATATCAGACGAGAGTTAGTTGATAAACTTGAAGAGTTTGCAACTTACAATGATAGTCTTGAAGAAATATTTGAAAACAAAGAACAAATCGAAGTGTCAAAATTCTATGAAAAATTACCGAAGCCACATGCTCTGGCAGTTCAAGAATGGTTAGACGATAAGATTTACTACAGAAATACTGACGACGACGTTCAGGAATAATATAAGCATGTCTATATTAAGCGGCAAAAATATACTTTTAGGCATAACTGCTGGTATTGCTGCTTACAAGACAGCTAACCTTGTTAGGTTATTTATAAAAGCAGGCGCCAACGTAAAGGTCGTTATGACGCCTGCTTCAAAAGACTTCATTACACCTTTAACGCTTTCAACATTATCTAAAAATCCAGTAGTTTCTTCTTTCACAAATGATGAAGATGATAACGCTATGTGGAATAATCATGTAGAACTTGGTCTTTGGGCCGACCTATTTTTGATTGCTCCAGCAACAGCAAATACATTGTCTAAAATGGCAAATGGCACCTGTGATAATTTGTTACTGGCCACCTATTTATCTGCAAAGTGTCCAGTGTATTTTGCACCTGCTATGGATTTAGACATGTATAAGCATGAGTCTACGAAGATGTCTTTTGAGACATTGAAGAGCTTCGGAAATGTGATGATTCCAGCGACTTCTGGAGAATTGGCTAGTGGTCTCATTGGCGAGGGTCGAATGGCTGAACCTGAAGATATTGTTGCTTTTATTGAAAAAGATGTTCTGGATAAGTTGCCTTTGAAAAGTAAAAAAATATTGATTACAGCTGGCCCAACCTATGAAGCCATTGATCCTGTTCGGTTTATTGGAAATCACTCAAGTGGTAAAATGGGTTTTGAAATCGCTAAAGCAGCTGCCAATTTAGGTGCTCAGGTCATTTTAATAACTGGACCTTCTCATCAAACAGTGTCGCATAGTTTAATAAAGGTAATACGAGTAATAAGTGCTCAGGACATGTATGAGCAGGCGCATCAGTATTTTGAGGATGTTGATATTGCCATATTATCGGCAGCAGTTGCAGATTATAAACCAAAATATATCGCGAGCCAAAAAATAAAAAAGAAAGAATCTACGTTTACTATTGAGTTAGAAAAAACAAAAGATATATTAAAGTCCTTAGGTGAAATAAAGAAACAACAGTTTTTAGTAGGATTTGCATTAGAAACCAATAACGAATTGCAGCATGCAAAAGGAAAACTGGAATCTAAAAATTTAGACCTTATCGTTCTTAATTCGTTAAACGATAAAGGTGCAGGTTTTGGAGGTTCAACAAATAAAGTTACTTTTATCACCGCAGCCCATGACATATTGGAGCATGAACTAAAGTCAAAAACAGAAGTTGCTCAAGATTTAATGCAGCAAATTTTAAAACAAACACATGCGTAATTATATATTTATTTTATTGATGATCATGTCCTTAGGCATAACTGCCCAAGAGCTTAATTGTAACGTAATAGTCAATGCTCAACTTACAGGAAATGACAATGTTCAGGTGTTTAAAACTCTAGAACGTCAACTTAATGAGTTTATAAATAATACGCAATGGACAGATAAATCTTTTAAAGGACAAGAGCGCATAGATTGTGGAATGATTATTACTATAAATGGTTATAATAACGATTTGTTCGACGCTTCTCTGCAAATCCAGAGTAGTAGACCCGTATATGGATCAACATACAGTACACCCGTTTATAATTTTAATGACAAGGATTTTGCATTTCAATATTTAGAATTTCAGAATTTTGTCTTTAATGAAAACCAATTTGAATCTAATTTAGTGTCTGTAATTTCATTTCATATCTATATGATGTTGGGATTAGATGCTGATACATTTTCTGATGGAGGAGGAGCAGAATATTATAAGCAAGCTCAAACCATTTTAAATTATTCTCAGCAAAATAACTCTAAAGGTTGGAAACTAGAAGATGGCCAGCAAACACGCTTTATTCTGATAGACAATATTTTATCTCCAACTTTTAAAGAATATCGCAATGTGATGTATAATTACCATCGCAAAGGATTGGATGAAATGAGCAATGATGCGAAAGAAGCAAAACAAGCAATTGTCGAATCGTTAAATACTTTAAGGGTAATGAATAATAAACGCCCTAATTCTTTTTTACTGCGAACCTTTTTTGATGCGAAGTCAGACGAAATCCAACAAATCTTTAGTGGAGGACCGTCTATTAATATTTCAGATTTGATTTCGACATTGACTAAAATCGCGCCGATGCATTCTTCGAAATGGCGTAAAATAAATTTCTAAGCTCATGTGAGTATTAGAGTTAATTTCAGTAAATTCATGCTGTATTTATTAGCTGCCTTATGCTTACACAATTATCTATAAAAAATTATGCGCTTATTGATGAACTCCAAGTGAGTTTTAGCAATGGATTGTCTATTATCACAGGCGAAACAGGCGCTGGTAAGTCCATTCTCTTGGGAGGCTTATCTTTAATTTTAGGGAAGCGAGCTGATTTAAGTAGTATCAAAGACAATACTAAAAAATGCATTATTGAGGCGACTTTTGACATTGCTAAATACAATTTGAAAACTTTATTTTCGACAGAAGATTTAGATTATGAATCCATAACAATCATTAGAAGAGAGATTTTGCCATCTGGAAAGTCTAGAGCATTTGTGAATGACACACCAGTACGCCTTGATAGTCTCCAGATCTTAGGGAATCGCTTGATTGATATTCACTCGCAGCACCAAACATTAGAACTCACTAATGATAATTTTCAATTTCAAATTATTGACGCTTTAGCTGAAAATTCTCAAGTATTAGAATCCTATGCATCTGCACTTAAAAAATTTAAAGCAGAACAGCGCGAATTACAACAACTCTTAGAACAAAAATCAGAATCTATTAAGGAATTAGATTATAATTTATTTCTTTTAAAAGAATTGGAAGACGCGAATTTAAAAGTTGGTGAACTGGAGCTATTAGAGAGCGAATATGAGACTTTGAATAATGTTGAAGAGATTAAGGAGAAGTTATTGCAGTCACAGCAATTATTGAGTAATGACGAATTAGGGATACTTACTAGCCTTACTGAGGCTAAACATCATTTAGCTAAGCTTATTAGCTTTGGAAAAGATTATGATAATATCTATCAACGCGTTAACAGCAGTATGATTGAGTTAGATGATATCGTTGCTGAAATTGAAAATCTAGAAAATAGTTTAGATGCCGACCCAAATCGACTAGACGTTGTCAATACCAAACTACAAGTGTTGCATAATTTAATGCAAAAACACACGGTGGCTTCTATTGATGAACTAATGAATATAAAAGAAGCCTTATCACGAAAGGTTTCGATAACTGAAAACTTAGACGTATCCATAGCCGAAAAAGAAAAAGGTATTGAGGTGTTTCATAACGAATTAAAGAACCTTACGCATGTAATACATGAGAAGCGAACTTCGGTCATTCCGAAGTTAAAACAACAATTAGAAACTATCTTAGCTACATTAGGCATGCCAAATGCGAAGTTTGATATTAGGTTACAATCCTCAACATCATATTTAGCCAATGGCTCAGATTTATTACAATTTTTATTCTCTGCTAATAAAGGAGGGCAATTTAATGATTTAAAGAAAGCCGCATCTGGTGGGGAATTATCGCGGATTATGCTCGCCATAAAATCTATTTTATCAAGATATACACAGTTACCAACAATAATGTTTGATGAAATAGACACGGGAGTTTCTGGTGAAATCTCCAATAAAATGGCAAGTATTATGCAGCAAATGAGTAAGACCATGCAAGTATTTACCATTACGCATTTACCTCAAATTGCGGCTAAAGGAGATGCGCACTATAAAGTCTATAAAGAAGATGTAAATGACATCACTCAAACTCAGCTTAAAAAATTAACACCCGAAGAGCGCATCGTAGAAATCGCTCAAATGCTAGGTGGTGTCAATGTGACAAATTCGGCATTAGAACATGCCAAACAATTACTCAATTAATACTATCTTTGAACACATAAATCAACTAACATCTTAATTACAACAGCATGTCATACAATTTACTAAAAGGAAAACGCGGAATTATTTTTGGCGCATTAGATTCGAATTCAATCGCATGGAAAACGGCTGAACGCGTGCATGAAGAAGGTGGCACGTTTGTGCTTACCAATGCACCTATAGCGATGCGAATGGGACAAATAAATGAGCTAGCCGAACAAACAGGTTCTCAAATTATTCCTGCCGATGCAACTTCAGAAGAAGATTTACAAAACCTCGTTGAGAAATCTATGGAAATTCTTGGTGGTAAAATTGACTTTGTATTGCATTCTATTGGTATGTCTATAAACGTTAGAAAAGGTAGACCTTACACCGATCAAAAATACGATTGGACTCAAAAAGGTACCGATGTCTCTGCGATGTCATTTCATAAAGTTATGCAAACCCTTTATAAAGCTGATGCCATGAATGAATGGGGAAGTATTGTAGCCTTAACTTATATGGCCGCACAACGTGTATTTCCAGATTATAATGATATGGCCGACAATAAAGCCTATTTAGAAAGTATTGCACGTAGTTTTGGATATTTCTTCGGAAGAGATAAAAACGTGAGAGTCAATACCATTTCTCAGTCACCAACACCAACCACAGCTGGTCAAGGTGTAAAGGGATTTGATGGATTCATTTCTTATGCTGAAAAAATGTCACCTTTAGGTAATGCGACAGCTCTTGATTGTGCTAATTATACAATAACGCTATTTAGTGATTTAACAAAGCGTGTCACATTACAAAACTTATATAATGATGGCGGTTTTAGTAATATGGGTGTGAGTGATGCTGTTATGGATACCTTTGTGGATAAGCAATAAAAAATAAAATGATATTACAAAAAAAAACCGATGTTCAGCATCGGTTTTTTTCATTTCAACGATTGAAAAAGGATACGAAGAGATTTTTTTATAGATTTGAGAAAGACACATCATGAAAAAGAATATTTTTATACTACTAACATTACTATCAATATGGTCATTACAATCGCAGGTGCAATTTGAAAATCAAGCAACTGAGCTGGGAGTAAATGTAGCCACAGGTAATACTACTTTTGGTAATGGTGTATCCTTTTGTGATTTTGATAATGATGGATGGGATGATCTAACATTAACTTCTGTCGATGGAGATGAGGTGCGATTTTTTAAAAATGTCAACGGTAGTTTTGTAGAACAAAACTTTAATCTACAGTATTTGAATTATGAAACAAAGTCGGTGACATGGGTTGATTTCGACAATGATGGTGATAATGATTTATTTGTATCGAGTGAGACTGTTGGTAATAAACTCCTAGAGAATGCTGGTAATATGACGTTTCAAGATATAACATCAACTTCTGGCATATCAATAAATAATCTATACACTGATGGAGTGACATGGGGAGACTACAATAATGATGGGTTTTTGGATGTGTTTTTAAGTAATAGAACATTTCTTGTACCAAACAAATTATATAAAAATGATGGTGATGGCACATTTACAGATGTCTCATTTCAAGCAGGTATTAATCTTAACCCTGAACTTACATTGTGCTCTGTTTTTTTAGACATCAATAATGATGGGCTTCAAGATATTTACGTGTCTAATGATAGGGATTTGTTTAAAAACAAACTATATAAAAATAATGGTGATGGCACTTTTGATGATATAAGTATGTCTTCAGGAACAGATATTGCTATTGATGCCATGACTGCAACTGTTGGTGACTACAATAATGATGGTTATTTTGATATCTATGTTACAAATAATAATATAATTGGAAATTATCTTCTCAGAAATAATGGGGATGAGACCTTTACAAACGTAGCCATATCTTCGGGAACAGTCTTTAGCAGTTTTAGTTGGGGGGCTGTGTTTTTTGACGCTGATAATGATGAAAGTTTAGATTTGTATGTTTGCGCTGTCTCTGATGGATCCACAGGGTTTCTACCAGGAGGGTTTTTTCTAAACAATGGCAATAGTAGTTTTACATTGAACAATTCAAGCTTTCCAAATGACACAAGGTCAAGTTATTCTAACGCTATTGGAGATATTGATAACGATGGTCTAATAGATTTAGTTGTAACTAATCGCTTCGATGAGGATATTTTTTTATGGAAGAATACATCTGTACTGTCTAATTCAAATTGGATTAAATTAAAGCTTGTAGGCACTACCAGTAATAGAGATGGCGTGGGTACTCGCATCGAGATTTCAGTAAATGGCGAAAAACAATATCGATATAGCCACTGTGGTGAAGGGTATTTAAGTCAAAATTCTAAATTAAAACATATTGGTCTTGGAGATCATACAGTTATAGATTATGTCAAATTGACTTGGCTCAGTGGTGTTGAGGATATTATTTATAATGTCCCAGTAAATCAAGTATTAACAGTAACTGAAGGGAGCAACACATTGGGGCTTACAAATGTATCAACAACTGAGAGTTATATCTATCCTAATCCTGTAGGTGATATCTTGAAAATTAATTCAGATACAACCATAAATAAGGTTAGAGTTATTACTATTTTAGGTCAAGATGTTTTAGTGGTTAATTCAATAGAAAATAACAGTTTAGATGTGTCTTCACTTCAAGCAGGCCAGTATATTCTTGTTTTAGAATCAGATAAGGGTATTTGGAATCACAAATTAATTAAAGAGTAAATACGATTACTTAGCCTCTAATACCTATTATTTCTGGATAGGGTAGAAAGGAATTTATATTTCATAGTTTATGCAGAAAAGATGTCACCCTGAGGCCTTGTAACAACGCGAGATTGTGCGAACTATACCATAACGCTATTTAGTGATTTAACAAAACGCGTTACATTACAAAACTTATATAATGATGGCGGTTTTAGTAATATGGGTGTGAGTGATGCTGTTATGGATGCCTTTGTGGATAAGCAATAAAAAATAAAATGATATTACAAAAAAAACCGATGTTTAGCATCGGTTTTTTTCATTTCAACGATTGAAAATGGATACGAGGAGATTTTTTTATAGATTTGAGAAAGACACATCATGAAAAAGGAATTCTTTATACTACTTATCTTTTTGTCAACATACGCGTTACAGTCACAAGTGCAATTTGAAAATCAGGCAACTGCTTTGGGAATAAATGTAGCCACAGGTTTTACCTTTCTTGGCAATGGTGTGTCTTTTTGTGATTTTGATAATGATGGGTGGGATGATATAACACTAACTTCTGAAGATGGAGATGAGGTACGATTTTTTAAAAATGTCAACGGTAGTTTTGTAGAGCAAAACTATAATCTTCAGTATTTAAATTATGAAACCAGATCTGTAACATGGGTTGATTTCGACAATGATGGTGATAATGATTTATTCGTAACCAGTGAGACTGTTGGTAATAAACTCCTAGAGAATCTTGGTAATATGACGTTTCAAGATATAACATCTACTTCAGGTATTTCTATAAATAATCTTTACACTTATGGGGCGTCATGGGGAGATTACAATAATGATGGGTTTTTAGATGTGTTTTTAAGTAATCGTACATTTCTTGTTCCTAATAAACTATATAAAAATGATGGCGACGGTACATTTACAGATGTATCATTTCAAGCAGGTATAGATCTAAATCCCGTGTTATCATTTTGCTCAGCTTTTTTGGATATCAATAATGATGGATTTCAAGATATTTATGTGTCTAATGATAAGGTGAATTTAAAAAGTAAACTTTACAAAAATAATGGTGATGGCACTTTTGATGATATTAGTATGTCTTCAGGAACAGATATGTCTATAGATGCCATGACCGTTACGGTAGGGGATTATAATAGTGATGGCTATTTTGATATCTATGTGACTAATAATTCTGCTGGAAATTATCTCCTAAAAAATAATGGTGATGAAACCTTTACAAATGTGTCAGGGCCGACTGGAACTATATTAAATTCCTTTAGTTGGGGTGCTGTGTTTTTTGATGCGGATAATAATAAAGCTCTCGATTTATATGTGAGCACTGCAGCACAATCCACCACTTCAGCAGGTTTTTATCTTAATAACGGTAGCGACAGTTTTACATTGAGTAATTCGAGTTTTCCTAATAATAACAGGGCAAGTCATTCTAATGCTGCTGGAGACATTAATAACGATGGTTTAATAGACTTAGTTGTTACTAATAATTATGATGACGATATTTTTTTATGGAAGAATACGTCAGTCTTGTCTAATTCAAATTGGATTAAATTAAAGTTCATAGGTACTACCAGCAATAGAGAAGGAGTTGGAACTCGCATCGAAATTTCAGTAAATGGTGAAAAACAATATCTATATACTCATTGTGGTGAAGGGTATTTAAGTCAAAATTCTAAATTGAAACATATTGGTCTTGGAGATAGCACAATTATAGATTATATCAAATTGACTTGGCTCAGTGGTGTTGAAGATATCATATATAATGTCCCAGTAAATCAAGTATTAACCGTAACTGAAGGTAGTAATACTTTGGGGCTTACAAATGTATCTCAAGTTGAGAGTTATATTTATCCTAATCCTGTAGGTGATATCTTGAAAATTAATTCAGACACAACCATAAATAAGGTTAGAGTTACTAATCTTTTAGGTCAAGAAGTTTTAGTGGTTAATTTAATAGAAAACAATAGTGTAGATGTGTCTTCACTTCAAGCAGGTCACTATATCCTGGTGTTAGAATCAGATAAGGGCATATGGAATCACAAATTAATTAAAGAATAAATTTTATTGCGTAGAAACCAACAACTCCTAGAGCCTATAATGACATAAACGAAATTGAGCTTACGCTTATATAGATAAGATGTTTCCTCTTGGCATTGCTATCACATTATTTGTTGCGCACTACATAAATAGTTTTTAAGAATTAAGTTTATTACCCAACATCACCGAAACCATAAAGGACATTTTAATACTTTTAAAATTGACGAATTAACCTACATTGTTGAATTGTTAAAACTAAAGAAATGACAATGATAGTGCATTTTATCGGTGTTTTTAGAATTTAATCGATTAGGCAAAGTATCTTTTCTAATTGGTGTAGAATAAACATATTTTTAAGTATTACTAACTTAATCAATAATTTCATGAAAAAAATTACTTTAAAATTTTTAATAGCAGTAATGTTAGTGCTCTCATACAATGGTATGGCACAAACATTAAATCAGGCTGCAAGTTGGCCAAACGCTGCCTGGACTTTGTCAGGGACATACACAGGAGTAGGACTTTTATCAGATCCGGCTGTGGGGGCTACATTTAGTTTTGACGATGATGCTGCCGGTAACGGTTCTGCAGATAATATTCAAACTACATCTCCTGTAATTGATCTTACACCAGCAAGTGTTGCTGGAGAAACATGGGTGACCATTAGTAGTGATTATGTATACAGACCTCTTGGAGGAGATATATTAGCAATAGAAATCTACGATGCTGATGCAATGACTTGGACGGCTGTAGAAACTTTTGCAGGAAATTCTACAAATACAGATTATCAAACATGTGCGAGTATTGTACCTTATACAACAGCTGTAATCAATATTGCAGGATATACTTCAACACAATTGTCAGGTTTTCAATATCGTTTTTCTTATGACGATTTAGGTGGATGGCAATGGGGCTTCTGCTTGACGTCACCGACAATTACTTCAGCTACACCACCAGCATGTCCAGATCCAGTAGCATTAACTGCAACCGTAATTGATGGTTTTTCAGCAGATTTAGGATGGACAGAAACAGGTTCAGCTACGTCTTGGAATATTGAATTAGTAGACATTACTGCAGGAGGCACAGTCACAGGAACTGCTACGAGTTCTGGGGTTTCAAATCCATTTAATCAAACAGGATTAGTGCCTTCAAATAATTATGAATTTTATGTGCAAGCAGATTGTGGAGGTGTTGGTACCTCAAATTGGATTGGACCCATTGCCTTTACAACTACTGTTGCTTGTCCAGATCCAAGCGGATTAACAACGACTAATGTTTTAACTACTTCTGCAGATCTAGGATGGACTGCTGGAGGATCAGAAACCTTATGGGATATAGAACTGGTAGATATTACTGCTGGAGGTACTGTTACAGGTACTGCTACAACTAGTGGAGTTGCAAATCCTTATAATCAAACTGGATTAACAGCTAATAATGCTTACGAGTTTTATGTAAGAGCAGACTGTGTTGTAAATGGTACTTCTGGATGGGTTGGCCCATTCGCATTTACTACGGCGTGTACAACTTTTACGGCTCCATATACTGAAGATTTCGAAAATGCAGGATCAGTGCCTGATTGTTGGTCATTAGGAGGAGATGAAAATTGGTTGTTTAATACTGCTGGGCCAAACCATGTTGGGAATAACGGAACAATTACAGGAAGTACGCTTTCAGGAAACTACTATGCAGTTGTAGATGATTCTACACCAGATGCTACGAATGCTGAATTAACATCGCCTTTTATTGATGTTTCTGGTTTAGCAGTACCAGCGCTTCTTTTCCATGAGATTAGTAATAATGAAGGAGGTCCTAATGCAACGCTTACCGTAAGTGTTTGGGATGGAGCTGCATGGAATGTAGTAGCAGTTTACAATTCTAATTCGTTGTCAGGTGCTTGGGAGCAAAAAGTCATTAACTTAAGTGGCTTAACTTTTACAGGTGATGCACAAGTAAGATTTTCTGTCGCAGATTCTGGTGATTTCCTTGATGATATTGCTATAGATGATGTAACACTAGATGAATTACCAAGTTGTCCAGATCCTTCTGCACTAACTGCTGTAAACATTACTGATACAACAGCTGATTTGGGATGGACTGAAGTTGGTTCAGCTACACTATGGAATATAGAAATTGTTGATGTAACTGCAGGTGGCACTGTAACCGGAGTTGCGACTGTAACTGGTGTTACTAATCCATATATGGCTATGGGATTAACAGAAAACAATAGCTACGAGTTTTATGTACAATCAGATTGTGGTGTTGATGGAACATCTAATTGGATTGGACCGTTTGCATTCGCGACAATAGAAACTTGTCCTGCACCTTCAGCGTTAACAGCTACCAATATTTTAGAAACTTCGGCTGATTTGGGTTGGACAGAAAACGGAGCTGCTACCTCTTGGAACATCGAATTAGTTGATGTAACCGCAGGAGGAACCGTGACTGGAACAGCAACTGCTTCTGGAGTTGCAAATCCTTATAATGTTACTGGTTTAGTTGGTGATAATACATATGAGTTTTATGTACAGGCCGATTGTGGTGTTGATGGCGTGTCTGCTTGGGCAGGACCATTCTCGTTTGCTACTCCTTATGTGGCTGTGCCACCAGATTGTACAAACGGCATCTTCTTAGATTCAGGTGGTAATTCAGGTTCATATGCAAATAATGAATCAACATCTACGACAATATTCCCAGATGCTGCCGGCGAAGTTGTTACCATAACTTTCACATATGTTGATCTCGAAAGTTCTGGAGGAGCAGGTGCCCAAGATGGCTGCTGGGATTTCTTAACTATTTATGATGGACCAGACAATACATTCCCAGTTCTAGCGCAAACACTATGTGGCGAAGAGAGTGGTGATGGAGGTGTGCCAAGTGTTGCATCAAGTGAATTAAATATTGGAGATTCTTTTACGTCTACTGATCCTTCTGGAGCGCTGACCATTGAATTTAATTCTGATGGTTCTGTACCTGAAACAGGATGGGCAGCAACTGTAACATGTGCTACACTGAGTTTAGGTGAAATTGACAATCCTTCCGCTTTCACTTACTATCCGAATCCAGTTAAAAATACATTAACATTAAATGCTCAAAATAATATTGAGAATGTAACGATGTATAATATGTTAGGTCAAGTAGTGATGAACACTACTCCTAATACGGTAGATAGTGATATAGACATGTCTAACTTACAAACAGGTACGTATTTTGTTAAGGTGACAATTGTAAATGCAACTAAGACCATAAGAGTGATTAAGCAATAAGCTTAAAACCTTTTTATTAATAAATTAAAGCCGCTAAATTTTTAGCGGTTTTTTTTATAATATTGATGGTCTTATTATCCTACTCTTTTTTATTTCAACTATTGGAACTGAGATCAAAAGCGTAATTTTGTAAATTTGACAAAAGCAACTTATGAAATATAATTACTTTTTATTACTCTGTTTTTTGTTTTTAGGTAATGATGTGTATTCGCAAATAGTATTTGAAGATCAAGCCACCATATTAGGTGCAAACATAACTACAGGACTCACTTTTTTAGGGAACGGATTATCCTTCTATGACTTTGACAACGATGGGTGGGATGATCTTACAATTACAACTGGGAGCGGTGATGATGTAAGGTTTCTTAAAAATAGTAACGGAATCTTTGTTGAACAAAACTTTAGCGGATTGAGTTTTAATTATGAAACAAAATCTGTAACCTGGGTAGATTTTGATAATGATGGAGATAATGATTTATTCGTTACGAGTACGACAGTTGGAAACAAGCTCCTTGAAAATACTGGTAGTATGACGTTTCAGGATATTACAGCTACGTCTGGGATTACAATAAACAACTTATATACCTACGGAGCCTCATGGGGAGATTATAATAATGATGGGTTTTTGGATGTTTTTTTAAGCAATAGAACATCTATTGTGACAAACAAATTGTATAAAAATGATGGTGATGGGACATTTACCGATGTGACATTGCAATCAGGAATAGATCTCAACCCTGCTTTTTCATTTTGTTCAGCCTTTTTAGATATTAATAATGATGGTTATCAAGACATTTATGTGTCTAACGATAAACTCAGTTATGAGAATAAACTATATAAAAATAATGGTGATGGAACCTTTTCAGATATTAGTGTTTCTTCAGGGACTAATGTCTTAATCGATGCAATGTCTGTGACGGTTGGAGATTATAATGCCGATGGTTTTTTTGATATTTATGTGACTAATAATCCAGGCGGAAATGTACTACTTAGAAACAATGGTGATGAAACCTTTACTAACGTTGCCGGTGCTACAGGAACGAGTTTTGATAGTATTGGTTGGGGAGCTTCATTTTTTGATGCTGATAACGATATGGATCTCGATCTTTATGTGAGTGGGCAATTAGATGGTAGTGTTCCAAGTTTGTTGTCAGCAGCGTTTTATGAAAACGATACTAATAGTAGCTTTGTTTTGAATAATAGTTCTTTTCCAGGAGATAATAGGTCGAGTTATTCAAATGCCACTGGTGATATCAATAATGATGGGTTAATCGATTTAGTGGTATCTAATAATGATAATGATGACATATTTTTGTGGAAAAATATGTCTTCTAATTCATTAAATTGGATAAAACTAAAATTGATAGGCACTCAAAGTAATAGGAATGCAATAGGCGCCAAGATTGAGATTTCGATTAATGATAATAAACAATACCGATATACGTTTTGTGGAGAAGGTTATATGGCGCAATCTAGTAATAGCGTGCATTTTGGCCTTGGGACTCACACAGTTATAGATTATATAAAAATAAATTGGCCTAGTGGTGTTGAGGAAATCTTTTATAATATCCAGTCAAATCAAACTTTAAATATTGTGGAAGGCGATAATACCTTAAATAGTGTTGATGTCGCAATCAACACGAATGTCATATACCCTAATCCTGTTCTGGATAAATTGTATATAAAGACCTTAAAAGAAATTGATCAAATAGTTGTTATGAATGCACTTGGTCAAAGGTTGATTTATAAACCGCATTTATATGATGACCAGTTAGACGTGTCAAAATTGAATGCTGGACAATATGTAGTGAGCTTTCGTATAGAGAATACGACCATAAGAAGAAAGTTTATTAAAAAATAATCAATTTAGTTCCAGACTATTGGTTTGCATTATGTCGATTAAATGAGTCGTTTATCGATTAGATACGTTTCCTTTTACTTTACAGTATTTTTATCATATTTTTATTGATTAATAATTAAATATAACTAAATATGAAAAAAATTACTTTATCACTCTTGTTTGTGTTTTCATTGGTTTTTACCACTGAAAGTATTGCACAAGTTTTAAATCAAACAGCCAATTGGACAAATGGTTCTTGGACAACTTCAGGTACATTTACCCCAGCTGGATTATTGAATGATCCAGCCACTGATGGCTTTTTTACTTTTGACGACGATGCCGCTGGTAATGGATCAGCAGATACAGTTCAATCTGAATCTCCAGTTATCGATTTAGGTGCAGCTGCTTTTGCAGGTGAAACATTTGTTGAAGTTTCTGGGAATTTTGTCTACAGACCCTTAGGTGGAGATGTTTTAAGTATTGAATATTGGGATGCAGATGCTGCGTCTTGGGTTAACTTTGCCGTGTTTGGTGGTAATTCAACAAATACCGATTACCAAACATGTGTTGGCACAGCAGCTTATACTTCACCTCCAATTGATATTTCTGGTTTTACACCAACGCAATTATCTGGTTTTAAATACCGTTTCGCATATGATGACCTAACAGGTTGGCAATGGGGTTGGTGTTTTGATCCTCCAACAATTACGTCTGCAACACCACCAACGTGTGATGTTGTTGTTAATGTGACTGTTGATGCTCTTACTCCAGATATGCTTGATTTTAGTTGGGATGCGCCTTTAGCTGGTACTCCTGTATCTTATGATTGGGAAGTTGTAACAGCAGGTGGTACTCCAGGTATAGATACTGTAGTGTCAGGTTCAGAAACTGCTCCTGATCAAGCAGCAACTACTGGAGCAACATTAACTCCAGAAATTGATTATGATTTATATATAGTTACCAATTGCGGTGGTGTAGGTACTGCGACATTTGGTCCAGCTGCATTTACTACACCAGCTATTCCACCTCCTCCACCAGGAAATGATGATGCATGTGATGCTATCGCTGTTGCGGTTGGAAGTGCGTCTTCAGGACAAGCTTATACCAATGAAGGCGGAACGATTGAAGCAAACGAAGTTGGCGGTACTTGCTGGTTTACAGCAGGAGATGTTAGTAATTCTGTATGGTTTACATTTACAATCGCAGCTACTACAGATGTTACGGTAAGTACAGATATCGCTGGAGGTAGTTTAGGAGATACGCAAATTGCTGTTTATACTGCTACTGATTGTTCAGACTTATTAACTTTTACTGAAATTGGATGTGATGATGATTCTGGAACAGGATTATTATCTATAGCAGCTTTAACAGGTTTAGCGCCTGGTACTTACTACATACAAATTGAAGGATTTGGTACGGGTACAGGAACTTTTGATTTGTCTGTAACTGATCCTACTTTAGGAGTTAATCAGTTTGAAGAGGATAACGGATTTACTTATTTCCCTAACCCAGTTAAAAATGAGTTAACACTTAATGCTCAAAAAGATATTCAAAATGTTGCTATATACAACATGCTAGGTCAAGAAGTTCTTAGAACTGCACCTAACACTATTAGAAGTGTTGTTGATATGAATGGATTAAGCCAAGGTGCTTACTTCGTACAAGTTACTATCGATAACGTTACTGAGACAGTTAGAATTATCAAGCAATAAGCTTAATCAAATAATTTAGCAAAAGCCACCCTCGAGGTGGCTTTTGTATTTTCTTTACTTACCTTTGCGAGGTATGAATACATTACAGTTTTCTTTTATAATTCCTGTATATAATAGACCGGAGGAGGTAGATGAACTCTTAATGAGTTTTACTACTCAAGAAGGCGATATTTCATTTGAAATTGTGATTGTCGAGGATGGTTCTAATCTAGATTGTAAACACATCATCAATAAATATCACAATCAGTTAGAGATTTCATATTACTATAAAGAAAATTCGGGCCCTGGAGATTCTAGAAACTTTGGTATGAAAAAAGCGAAAGGAAATTATTTTATCATCTTAGATTCTGATTGTTTATTACCACCTCAGTACCTCAATACCGTTTATGCTTATTTATCATCAAATTATGTGGATTGCTTTGGAGGTCCTGACGCTGCGCATGAATCGTTTTCAGATGTACAAAAGGCAATTAATTTTGCGATGACTTCTTTTATTACAACTGGTGGTATAAGAGGCAATGTATCAAATGAAAAATTTCAACCACGTAGTTTTAATATGGGACTGTCTAAACAAGCGTTTGTAGATTCTGGTGGCTTTGGATTAATTCACCCAGGAGAAGATCCAGATTTGTCGATTCGATTGAACAGAATGGGCTATAAAACCGTATTAATTAGAGAAGCCTTTGTGTATCATAAACGACGTATTTCATGGAAAAAGTTCTATCAACAGGTTTATAAATTCGGTTTGGTGAGACCAATACTTAATACGTGGTATCCAACAACCAAAAGATTGACCTATTGGTTTCCAGCTTGCTTCAGTATTGGGTTGCTTGTCTCCATAGTATTACTTTTAGCCAATTTCAGACTACCATTATTCCTTTACGGTATTTATTTTTTGTTGGTTTTCATATTGGCTTTTGTTTCAACACGAAGTTTGAGAGTGGCTGTTAAGTCTATTTTAGCTATTTTTATTCAGTTCTTTGGTTATGGGTACGGGTTTTTAAAATCAACAATAGCCATTGATTTTTTTAAGAAAGATCCTGAATCGCGATTTCCAAAATTATTTTTTAAACATGCGAACTAATTTTAAATCATATGTGTTACGGTCAATAAAAAACAAAAAACTAAATGTTTTTGGATTGTTTGTACTGATTTCATTTTTAATATTAGTCATTACTAAACTTTCAGAAACGTATGTTGAAACTATCCCGTTTTCTATAGAATATAAAAACTTACCTGAAAACACCATTATTACCTTAGATAGCATGCCTAAGATTAATGTTACACTTTCAACACATGGCTTCAAATTATTATCGTATTATTTTAACGACAAGACCTATCAGATAGATTTTAAAAGCAGTTCTAAGATAAATAACACAACATACCTTTGGTTGGCAGAAAAGGGCGCCTATGACCTAAAACAGCAGCTAGGTCAATCGGTTAATATAGTTTCTATTAAACCCGATAGTATTTTGTTTCCTTATGGCACGCTTAGTGAAAAAATGGTCCCAGTAATGTTGAAGGCTAATATTAATTTTGTTGACGGTTATGATTCTTTAGAGGGTTTTGAGCTTATTCCAGATTCCGTAAAATTAATAGGTTCTGAAAGTGAAATTGCTAAAATAGATTATATTGTAACCAGGGATATAGTCCTTAATGATATAAAAGAAGACTTGAATGCATCTATTAATCTAGAGCTTTCAAATGCATCTGAGCGCTTAAAACTTTCAGAAGAAACCGTTAGGCTTAAGGCTAAAATTGAGAAATTCACAGAAGGGACTTTTGAAATTCCCGTAACCATTTTAAATAAGCCCGATAATGTTGAGCTAAATTATTTCCCAAAGCTTATTAAAGTATCCTATTATCTCAGTCTTAAGGATTTTAAATTGGTAAAGCCCCATGACTTTAAAATTGAATGTGATTACAACGACATTGTCGATTTAAAGGTCTCTTTTTTTACACCAAAATTATTAGTTAATTCTAACACAGTGAAGTCTGCTGAGCTCAAGCAGAATAAAGTGGATTATATAATTGTGAAATGATAGTAGTAGGACTTACAGGTGGTATCGGAAGCGGCAAAACAACCGTAGCATCATTCTTTAAAGAACTTGGTGTCCCAATTTATATAGCCGATGTTGAAGCAAAAGCACTAATGATAAGGTCTAAAGTTATTAGGCGAAAATTAATTGAGCTTTTTGGTGATGACGTCTATATTGGTGATGACATCAACAAGCCTTTGATTGCATCAAAGATATTTAAAGACAAGGACTATTTAAACAAAATGAACGCCATCGTGCATCCCAAGGTCGCTTCTCACTTTAGGCGTTGGTTAAAGAAACAACATGCAGCCTATGTGATTAAAGAAGCTGCTATTATATTTGAGCATCACAAAGAATCTGAATATGATGTTATCATTACAGTAACTGCAGAGGTAGAAGAACGCATAGCAAGGGTCATTAAGCGTGACCATTCAAACAGAGCGAAAATAGAGGCGATACTGAATAATCAAATGAGTGATGCTGAAAAAATAAACAAATCTCATTTTGTTATTGTCAATGATAATCTAGAACACACCAAAGAACAAGTACTAGAAACGCACCAGTTAATCATGGAAAAAATCAAAAAACATAAATTTTAACATATTTGTTAATGTAAGGTTAAACACTAATATTTCTAAATGTTAAAATGTTAAATTTGACTGATGGGCAAAAAGCTATTCATTTTATTGGTGGTTTTGATGAGTTTATCACTCATTGGCATCATCTTCGTTCAAGCATTTTTTATTAATAATACTTTAAAAAACGAAGAGAAACAGTTTACTTTAAATGTTAAACGTTCTCTTATTTCAGTTTCTAAAGCTATTGAAGATAAAGAGCTTCTTAGTTATGATAGACTATATAAAGAAGCTTTAAAAAATGGTCGAAATCCTGATACAAGTGAAATCAAACATCTATTGATTTTTGATTCTTTTGATGAAGAGACTAATCAGGCCATTCGATTTAAAAATGCGATTTCCGAAGAGAGTTTTAAAGTGCCGTCCTTGTTCTTTGACATTGGTACAGATAGTATAAACATTAGTCGTTTCACCAATATAAGTGAAACGAAAGTGTTTGAACGCAATACTATAGATGGAAAAATTAATTTAGACCCTATTAAGACCTATCGAGATTATAATACGATGGATGAATTAGGAAGAAGGCACTACAAAGAAGGTTATAGGCGTGTCTATAAAAATTATCCAGTTTATAAACGAATTAAAAATGAAGAGGTGTCTGAGTTATTAGAATCTCAATTTGAAAGTAGTGGTATTAATACGGCTTTTGAATATGCGATTTATGATAAAGACCTTTCGACTAAAATTCAATCTGATAATTTTGATTTGAATATTAAATCGACCATGGGAATTCCTGTTTTTGTGGATAATGAGAATAACAGTGATTTTACACTCTATGTTGATTTTCCAGAACGTCGAAAATATTTATTGTCGTCGATATTAGGCATGATTGTGTTATCAATTGTGTTTACATCTATTATAATTTTAGCGTATTCTAGTGCGATTTATCAGTTAATAAAGCAGCGTCAGATCTCTCAAATTAAAACAGATTTCATTAATAATATGACACATGAGTTTAAGACACCAATAGCGACTATTAATCTAGCCTTAGACTCTATTAGAAACCCTAAAATTATAGGAGATCAGGAAAAAGTCATGCGTTATTTAAGAATGATTAAAGATGAAAACAAACGTATGCATGCTCAAGTAGAAAATGTATTGCGAATTTCAAAACTTGAAAAAAACGAGCTCAATATTAGTAAGGAACGTATAAAACTCCACGACTTAATAAGTGATGCTGTTAGTCATGTTGGGTTGATTGTAGAAGATAGAAAAGGTTATGTGAAGACGCATCTTAATGCAGATAAGTCTTCTGTTTTAGCCAACGATACACACTTTACAAATGTGATTGTTAATATTTTAGATAATGCCATTAAATATACAGATGGTGTTCCTAAAATAGATGTTTATACTGAAAATATAGGAAATAATATATTGCTTAAAATTTCAGATCAAGGAAGTGGAATGACAAAGCAAGTTCAAAAGCGTGTGTTTGAAAAATTCTATAGAGAGCACACAGGAAATGTACACAATGTAAAAGGCCACGGTTTAGGTTTGGCTTATGTTAAACGAATAGTAGATGACCATCAAGGTCATATTTCAGTAGAGAGTGAAAAAGGAAAAGGTAGCACGTTTACAATAAAACTACCATTAATATCATAAATTATGGAAGAGCAAAATAAGAAAATATTATTAGTTGAAGACGATCCAAACTTCGGAACCGTTTTAAAAGATTATTTAAACATGAACGACTATGATGTGGTTCATGCGAAAAATGGAATGGAAGGCTTTGAGAAATTTAAAAAGGATGATTATGATCTATGTATTTTAGACGTGATGATGCCTTATAAAGATGGGTTTACGTTAGCTAAAGAAATAAGAGAAAAGAATACAGACGTACCTATTATCTTTTTAACTGCAAAAGCGATGAAAGAAGATGTGCTAAAAGGCTATAAAGTAGGTGCAGATGATTATTTGAACAAACCGTTTGACAGTGAAGTGCTTCTAATGAAAATTAAAGCAATCATGCAACGCAAAGCGACAGATACAATTGCTGATAGTAAGCAATTTGAATTTAAGATTGGTAAATTTGATCTGAATTCTAAATTACGCTTTTTAAAATTTGATGGGAAAGATCCTATTAAATTATCACCTAAGGAAAATGAGTTATTACGGATGCTTGCACTTCATGAAAATGATTTGATGCCTCGGGAACTAGCATTAACTAAGATTTGGCGTGATGATAATTATTTTACATCTCGAAGCATGGATGTGTATATTGCCAAATTGAGAAAGTATCTCAAGTTAGACCCTAAAGTTGAAATATTAAACATCCATGGTGAGGGCTTTAGATTAGTCGTGAATCAAGACGCATAATTTTCAAATAGACATAAAAAAAAGCCAATCATTATGATTGGCTTTTTGCTTTAAAAAAATATCGAAAATTATATAACTTTTACGTTAATTGCGTTCAATCCTTTTTTTCCTTCGGTTAATTCAAATTCTACCTCATCTCCTTCACGAACTTCATCGATTAAACCTGAAATGTGTACAAAGTGTTCTTTGTTGTTTCCTTCTTCTGTGATAAATCCAAATCCTTTAGAATCGTTGAAGAATTTTACTATTCCTTTACTCATAATATATATTAAATTATTTAAGCTGCAAATTTAGTATTAATAAACTAAAAACAAGCTTTTTTTTGTTTTATTTTAAAATTAGTGCTTTATGAGGTCTTTATGTCACGCTCAATACGTGCGATAATATCACTAATTTTGGTGTCCCAATTAAACCATAACGTACTGTCATTCTTTTTGAACCAAGTCAGTTGCCGTTTGGCAAAACGACGTGTATTCTTTTTGATTTCTGAAACTGCAAACTCCAAATCCCATTCCCCATCTAAATAGTTGAATAACTCTTTATATCCAACGGTATTTAATGCGTTTAAATGCTGTTTTGATTTCAGAGATTTCACTTCGTTTAATAATCCTTCAGTCATCATTTGGTCTACACGCCTATTAATTCGGTCATAAATAATAGAGCGTTCAGCTGTTAAGCCAATTGTTAGTGTTTTGAAATCTCTAGTTGCAATGTTGTTATCAAGGAATGATGAATAGGGGTGTCCACTCGCGATACAGATTTCTAAAGCTCTAATGACGCGGTGCGGATTATCAATTGCAATAGTTTGATAACTAAGAGGGTCTAACTCTTTTAATTGCTCCTGTAGGCGTTGAAGCCCCTTAACTTGAAACCGCTCATTGAGCGCTTCTCGTATGGACGGATCTACTTCTGGAAATTGATCAAGTCCATGCGTAACTACTTTGACATATAAGCCAGATCCACCAACCATGACCACCACATTATTAGTTTTAAATAATTCAGTTAATACATTGATAGCATCGTTTTCAAAAGCACCTACATTGTAATGTGTTTCAACAGATATATGCTTAATGAAATGATGTGGTGCACTTGACAATTCTATTGGAGTAGGAGCAGCAGTACCAATTTGCAGTTCTTTATAGAATTGCCTTGAGTCTGCAGAAATAATTTCGGTTTTAAAATGTTGAGCGAGTTGTATGCTAAGTGCTGTTTTTCCAATAGCAGTAGGTCCTACAACTGATAAGAGTACTTTAGTCATGATGTAATTCGCAACCGCATTTAAAGCAGAATTTGGAGCCATCCTGATGTTGTTCAGAAAGGCAATTGACGCAACATTGTGTGTTGAGATGCACATTTTTTAATTGCTCATGCTCTTCATCCAAAACTTTATTTTTTTCGTCACCACCAGCAGTTGCTTTGGTGTATTCTGCAGAGACTATTCCTGTAGGAACAGCAATGATACCATAACCCAAAATCATGATTAAAGCGGCTATAAACTGACCTACTGGTGTTTGAGGAGCAATATCACCAAAACCTACAGTTGTAAGCGTAACAATACACCAATACACACTTTTTGGAATATTTGTAAATCCGTTTTCTTCACCCTCCACCAAATACATGATAGTACCAAAAATAACAGAGGCAATAATTACAGCGAATAAAAACACGGCAATCTTTGCTCTACTGGCCTTGATTGCATTGGCTAATTGATTTGAAGCACCTAAATAGCGTGCCAGTTTTAAGATTCTGAATACACGTAATAATCGCAATGCACGCAATGCAACTAATGCATGTGAACCTGCTAGAATCAATGAAAGGTACTTCGGAATTGTAGATAATAAATCTATGACTCCATAAAAACTAAGAATATACTTAAATGGTTTTTTTACTGTAACAATGCGCGCTATGTACTCTATTGAAAACAAAATAGTAATGACCCATTCTGAAATATTTAAAAAGGTGTGATATTTCGCGTCAAAACTACTAACGCTCTCCAGCATCACAAGAATAATACTCGCTAGAATGGCAATAAGAAGAATAACATCAAATAACTTACCAGCAGGTGTGTCTGCTTCATAAATAATTTCATGAAGTTTGTCTCTCCAGTTGGACTTTGTGATTTTTAAACTCATTACCTCAAAAATACTAAAAACTTTACTGTTTCTTCTCTAATACAATTAGAGAGTTGTTTTGGATTTCAATAACGGTTGACATTTTTATGAGTTCTTATCAAATATCACGCTAGAAATTGATGAAGAAACTCTTATTTGTCTTTGTTTTTATAAAGAAATCGTTTTTACTCGTTTGTTTCGTCTCAAGTAACTCTGAATAATGTGCTGTGTATCTCTATTGTTTTCCATAGGAGTAATAATCGATTCCAGTACTTCGATATTATTTATTTGATGGTTGAGATCGTAGAAACCTAAGCCCTTGAAGATGCCATTTTCAATATAGATGACACTTTTTTCATCGATATCTCTTCCTTGGTCTATAATCACCATATTTTTATTATCATAGCTATTTTTTACTATCAATTCTTGAACACGCTTGTTATAGACGTCGGCAGGTTCTTCATTGATGCACGCACCATTACAGCTTTTAATGGTGTAATTGAAACAATTCGATTTTGTTGGGTATAAACCAGTGAGTTTTTGACAGAGTTCATAAGTTTCAACTATTCTGAACATAAAGCTTTTTGCGCTTTGCATGTTACTAAACGTCGTTATGGGTTTTTCTGTAATGTTTGTCTTGTTAATTTGTAAATTGAGATACCCGTTGTCATCTTTAAAACTATATAAGCCGTGAGTGAATGTGGTTCTTCGCAATGCTCGGTTATAAAGTGGTTTATTGCGTTTAATCTCTTCACTTTCTTTTAACAAGGCTACAAGTTCACTTCCAGTAGATTCATAGGTCACTGATTTTGCTATGAGTTGTATTTTTTTAGATTTTGTACTGTTATTTGTAAAGTGTTGATTGATACGGTGCTTAATGTTTTTACTCTTTCCTATGTATATGATGTCACCATTTTCGTCATGTATGTAATACACTCCTGTAATCGCAGGTAAAGCATCTATAATAGTTTTATGTGTTTCATTTAAACGTTTAATAATTTCAACCTTGATATTGTCCTTTATAATACGTTTTGACAAATCCTTACTCAAAAGCATTTTAAACAATTTAACAGTAGCCATTGCATCGCCATTAGCCCGATGTCTATCGCTCACTGGAATACCAAGGGCTCGGGTTAATTTCCCTAAACTATAAGACGCCTGTCCAGGGATGAGTTGTTTAGAAAGCTCAACCGTGCACAATGTTTTTCTTTTAAATCCGAAGCCTAAACGTTTGAATTCAGTCCTCAGTATTCTATAATCAAATTGGGCATTGTGTGCTACGATAATGCAGTCTTCAGTGATTTCAACAATACGCTTGGCTACCTCATAAAATTTGGGTGCACTTTTAAGCATATTACTATTAATCCCTGTGAGATTAACCACAAAGGGTTGGATGTCTCGTTCTGGATTCACTAGGCTTATGAATTTATCAACTACTTTATGACCGTCAAATTTGTAGATAGCGATTTCAGTAACACCTTCTTCATTGTATTTTCCACCAGTGGTTTCTATGTCAATTATTGCGTAAATAGGGTTGTAGTTTTAGTTTGAATAATTACGACTTCCAAAGATACTACTTCCTACCCGAATCATAGTGCTTCCACAGTCAATTGCTAATTGATAATCCCCACTCATTCCCATACTTATGGTTTGAAGTGAGTCGTCAATGGTACGAAGTTCCTCAAAAGTAGCTTTCAGTTTGTTAAATTCTTGTTCAATTTGTTTGGTGTCATCTGTAAATGTCGCCATTCCCATTACACCGGTGATACTCACGTTTTTTAATTCAGAAAATTCTTCCGAACTCAATAATTCTTTAGCATCTGTTGGATGCATTCCAAACTTACTATCTTCTTCAGCTATTTTAATTTGAAGCAAGCAATTAATAGTTCTATCGTGCTTCTTGGCCTGTTTGTTGATTTCTTTTAGAAGTTTTAAACTATCCACACCGTGTATTAAACTGATAAACTCAGCCATATACTTGACCTTATTGCGTTGCACATGACCAATCATATGCCATTGTATGTCCTTTGGCATTTGCTCATGTTTATCAACCATTTCTTGGATTTTATTTTCACCAAAAACACGTTGTCCGGCATTGTAGGCTTCCATCAAATCAGAAACAGGTTTTGTTTTTGAAACAGCAACTAAGGTGACATGGCTGGGTAGTTGGGCGCTTATATTTTTTAAACTTTCTGTAATATTCATTTTAAAATTCATAAATGGTAATTCCGCTTCTTAATTTTGGAAGGATATAAGTGCTCTTTGGAGGCATTTTCAACCCTTCATCTGCGATTTGTTTTATTTGATTTACTGTGGCTGGACACATACCGAAACCAACTTCAAATTCGCCACTATCTACACTGCTTTTAATAGTAATCATCTCATGTCTACCGTTCACATATTCTATACGGTTATCATTTCTTAAATCTTCAATACCTAGAATTGGTTTTAAGATGGTTTGATATAATAATTGGGCGTCTAATTGATCTAAAGCGGTTTTGAACTTGTAATTCGCTTTACGTAGATATAACGAATAAAACTCACCATCTAAATACATGCTGAAATGATGTGGTTTTGAAGGATGGTAAGGCATTGTACCTCTATTCTCAATGCGGTATATAGCATCTAATCGAATTAAAAATTCTTCCTTTGTCAAACCATTTAAATCCTTGATCAATCGGTTGAATTCATGAATGACTAAATCAGATTCAGGAATTAAATACGACATAAAAAAATTATAGGACTCACTACCGTTGTGATTTGGATTTGAGGCTTTTTCGTCTTGATATAATAAATTCGAAGAGGACGATCGGTGATGGCCATCAGCAATGTAAACCGTTTTCATATCTTCAAACTCATTTTGTATTCTAGCTATAGCATCATCGTCATCTAATCGCCACAAGTAATGCGTGTCTTTATAGGTCATGGTAAATTCAAATTCAGCATGACCTTTCTGAGCTTCTTTGATAATTCCTGAAATTACCTCGTTATCAGGATAGGTAAGAAGCACAGGTTCTGCATTAAAACCTACAGTTTGTAGGTAGTTTTTAAAGGTTTGTTCTCTTTTAGCGATGGTGTCTTCATGTTTTTTGATGACATCATTTTCATAATCTTCAGCGCTAGTGGCTGCAATTATGCCGTTGAATTCTTGTCCGTGCCTATTGATAATTTTATAGACGTAATATGATGGTTTATCATCTTGAATAAACACACCATCTTCTTTAAATTCTAAATAGCGATTTTTAACCAGTTTGTAGCGTTCATCACCAGTAATGACTTTATCATATTTATATCCAGGATTAACAATGTGCAAAAAACTATAAGGGTTATAGTCCATTCGGGATTCTCGTTCGTAAATGGTATAACTCTGATATGGGCGTGCAGCAACTAAGCCAACAACGGCTCTAGTAGGTCTTACTGCTTTAAATGGAATTACTTTTGCCATATTTGAATGATTAAAGTTCGAGCATTTATGGCTTAAAACTAATTATGCCATCAGTACCATTATTTATTTAGAGAATTGTTTGGCCACGTGCTCCGCTTTTCTGCTTTCTGAATAATCATAGAATCCTTCACCAGATTTTACACCTAATTTACCAGCTCTAACCATATTAACGAGTAAAGGGCAAGGTGCATATTTTGGGTTTTTGAAGCCGTCATACATGACATTTAAAATAGATAAACACACATCTAAACCAATAAAATCGGCTAGTTGTAATGGGCCCATTGGGTGAGCCATACCTAATTTCATTACGGTATCAATTTCGTCAACACCAGCAACGCCATTGTATAAGGTTTCAATAGATTCATTAAGCATTGGCATTAAAATACGATTGGCAACAAATCCAGGATAGTCGTTGACTTCAGTTGGTACTTTACCTAAAGTTTTAGATAATTCCATAATTGTATTTGTTACCTCATCACTCGTATTATAGCCACGAATAATTTCTACCAATTTCATAATAGGTACTGGATTCATGAAGTGCATCCCAATAACCATTTCAGGGCGAGACGTCACTGCCGCAATTTGTGTTATCGAAATGGAAGAGGTGTTACTGGCCAAAATAGTGTCATCTGGACACGCCTCATCTAATTGCTTGAATATTTTTAATTTTAAGTCAATATTTTCAGTAGCCGCCTCTACAACCAAACTGGCATATTCGACACCAGCTGCAATACTCGTGAATGTTGAAATATTATCTAAGGTAGTTTGCTTATCTGCTTCGGAAATTTTTTCCTTAGCAACCATACGGTCTAAATTTTTCGCTATTGTATCCATTCCTCGTTTTAAAGAGGCTTCGCTAATATCAATGAGTTGTACTTTAAATCCAGATTGAGCAAAGGTATGTGCAATACCATTTCCCATAGTACCTGCACCAATGACTGCAATATTTTTCATATCAATGTTATTTGTTCTTCCTAGTAAAAGGAAGGTTTAGTTATTATGTTTTTTAATTATTCGTTGACTTTGTTAAACTTAAAAAATAAAGCATAACACATCGTAGTTAGGACAAGCACAAACGATATAATCCAACCATACGATTCGTTTTGAAGATTGTCATAATCTAAATCGGTTAGTTTTAACACCAACAGAATTGTTGTGACCAATATTGTAGAAAGTACATATCTTCTATCCATACTTTTTGTTTTAAAACTGATCAATTATCATGGTGGCTACTCTTAAGGCTTCGGTGCCATCATGAAGTGTTACAATAGGAGTGGTCTTATTGTTAATTGCATCGGCAAAGGTTTCTAATTCATCCAAAATAGCATTGTTATTTGCAACGTCAGGATTATCAAAATAGATTTGCTTTTTAATGCCTTCAGCATTTTGTAAAATCATGTCAAAGTCACCAGGTTGTTCTGGTGCATCTTTCATTTTTACCACTTCACATTTCTTTTCTAAGAAATCTACAGAGATGTAAGCATCTTTTTGAAAGAAACGCGTCTTTCTCATATTCTTTAAAGAAATACGACTAGCGGTAAGATTAGCTACACAGCCATTTTCAAATTCAATTCGTGCATTAGCAATATCTGGAGTGTCGCTTATCACTGAAACCCCACTTGCAGATACCACTTTTACATTCGACTTTACGACGCTTAATATAATATCGATATCATGAATCATCAAGTCTAAAACTACAGGAACATCGGTGCCTCTCGGATTAAATTCGGCAAGCCGATGAGTTTCGATAAACATAGGATTGTTAATCTGATCTCTCACAGCGATGAATGCTGGGTTAAATCGTTCAACATGCCCTACTTGCCCGCGAATATTATGTTCTGCTAATAATTCTCTGATGTGTTCAGCCTCTTCAACCGTATTGGTGATTGGTTTTTCTATGAAAATATGTTTGCCCTTAGCAATAGCCTTTTTGGCACAATCATAATGAGATAGGGTTGGTGTGACAATGTCTACCATATCTACCGCATCTATGAGAGCTTCAATCGTATTAAAGTATTTATAACCAAATTCTTCTTCTACTTTTTTAGCATTTCCTTCATCGGCATCATAGAATCCAACGAGCTCATATTTTTCAGATTGACTAAGAAGTCTTAAATGAATTTTCCCCAGATGACCAGCACCGAGTACACCAGCTTTTAGCATTGTTTTTCGTTTTTAACAAAAATAAGATTTTCACAGTTTATTTGGGTGAATTTTGCAAGAAAATATCGGACAGATACTTTAGTTAATAAAACCATTGAAATTAACTTTCAGTATATAAATGTTTGGATTATTTTAGCATTTAAACTTAACTACTTTGAAAGACACGCTTAAACATCAAGGACTACGTCAGCAATTAGTGGCGACCATTAAGGCCAAAGGGATAACCAATGAAAAAGTGATTGATGCCATAGGTAAAATACCTAGACATCTTTTTATGGATTCGGGATTTTTAGGTCATGCTTATCAAGATAAAGCATTTCCTATTGCTGCCGATCAAACCATATCTCAACCTTATACCGTCGCATTTCAAACAGAATTATTACAAGTTAATCCTGGGGATAAGGTTTTAGAGATTGGTACGGGAAGTGGTTACCAAACTGCGGTATTATGTGAATTAGGAGCTAAAGTGTTTAGTGTTGAAAGGCAGCATGAACTTTATAAGAAAACCAGTAAGTTTTTACCTAAGTTAGGGTATAGGCCAAAGAAATTAATATTTGGGGACGGGTATATAGGGCTAGAAGATGAAGCGCCTTTTGATGGCATCATTGTTACAGCCGGTGCTCCATTTGTGCCTAAACCATTATTGAGTCAATTAAAAATTGAAGGTCGCTTAGTAATACCTGTTGGTGAGGATGTTCAGATTATGACTTTGTTTATTAGAAAAGGACAAAAAGAATTTGAGCAACATGAATTTGGTGAATTTCGTTTTGTACCCTTATTAGAGGATAAGAATTAATGGTATTACTCTGATACAATGACAATTGTCTGTTGCTTATCCTTGGGTTGCTTTATTCTTACCTGGATGCGTGTATAGTTCCAATAATTATTTAGTTTATCGGCCTTAAAATCCATTCGTGCTTTTCCTTTACTGCCAATAATTCTGATTGAAGACCTTACATAACTGTTATCTTTTGCATACTCTACAGCACCTTCTAAAATAGCTAGTTTGTTTATGGGTTCAATAGTTCCTATAATTGCAATAACACTATCGTTTTCTCGAACTTTAGCCAACGCGTCTTTATAAAGAGCAGTATCTGTATAGGCTTTGGTGATGTTGGCTGCTGTAGGGCTCATCCCAAGGTTAAAAATAGCAATCAGTCCTAAAATGGTAAATATTGATGAGATTAACCATTTTCTATGACGTTGCCACCAGCTTTTACGTTTAAATTCTGCTGTATTCACTCTGTAATTTAATTTTTCGGAAGGTATGATTCAGGAATTGGATTCTCCTGTGTTTCCTGTTGCCAATAGATATTGATGATCCACCAACGTTTGCCATCATGCAATAATTGTATACTATTAATTCCTCGCATAAAAGGTTCGGTATCAGACTTGCTTCTGTAGGATTCGTATGTGCTAAATACCTGTGTAATATTTCCGAAGGTGTTGGTGTTTCGGTGAATTTCAACTTCATGAAATCCGTTCTCAACAAGCCATTTACCCGCACTTTCAATATAGCCCTCTGGTGTTAAATAAGTCGCGTTATATGCGCTGTTTTCAGACAGACCCGTTGGAATGAGTTTCGCATCTTTATGAAATAAATATCGAAATTTATCCCAGTCACGGGCTTCGCCTTTGTCTCCAGAAATAACACCATATAAAGTTTCTAAAGTGCTATCTAGACTTATAACATGTTTTGAGTAATCGAGCTGTTTTTGTGCTACAGCAGAGGCACTTACCAGCAGTAAAAGCAGTATTATTTTTTTCATGATTTCAGTTATTAAAAGAATTTTAAACCAAACAAAATGGCATCGCTTTGAAATCCGTTTTGATATGAACGCACATAGTCTAATCGTAAAAATCGAAATTTACCCCAGCCAATATTATCCAATCCAATCGTATATTCTTGATATGGAGAATTGTCTGGAGTAGCTAGAGAATGAGCTCCAACTATGAGATTAAAGTTAAGCTTTTTTAATAAAGGAACCCTTCCAAGGAGAAAACCATTAAAATCGTGTTCAGCATGCATCTCTAAATACGAATCATTTGTACTTGCAGCATAGTATGGTAAATTATTAAAGACATTTAGATATGATCCTGATCCAATTTGTGTTTGATTTCCATTGAAATGTTGGAAATCCATGAATGCAATATCGTCACCATTAAAAAATTTACCGGCTTTAATATTATATTGAAAACGACCTTTGTCCGCAATATTAAGGCCTTGTGTTATGCGTAGTTTCACCTGATCAAAATTATAATTATCAATGGATGAAGAGAATCCCTTTTCATAGCCTAAAATGACGGTTGGATACTTGCCATTTGGAATATTAATTTTTCCGTCAGGGTAGCTCAAATAATTTTGTGCAAAGTTGATACGAGCGGTAAGATTGAATTTCATGATGTTATGTGTATCAAAAGGGGCAACACCAAAAGCTGTTTCATCTATGGGGTTATTGCTAGTATACATTTTGTCTTCTTTAGGATACCATGCTTGATCGGTTGTATTAAAAAGGGCTTGACGTCTTTGATAGCCTATGCTTGCATTGAATCTGAACCCGTTGAACAGCTCATTTGAATATGCAGCTTGAACATAACTATTTTCATAGATTTTCATATAATTTTCTTCAGAAAACAAAGAAAACCCAGTATTCAAACTTTTTGAAATTGGATTACTTGCATTGAATTGTTGTGTTGTTACCCCTCCTGATAGCGTTAAAAAAGGTCTACTTTTATTATTGAATTTATAAGTTGCTGCTACTGTACCGCGCAAACGATCATCGCTAAAGCCATAATTTATATTTCCTCTAATAGATATATATCGCTCGTAATCATTAAAACCTTTGGTGTAAAATGCGCCAATATTAGCATTCCATCCTTGAACTGTATTAAAGCTAATAGCTTCAATAGGGGAGCTAATTCCTACATTCCAACTTTCATAAGAGTTGGAGTAGGTATAGCCACCAAGAATATCACCTAATTTAAACGTATTGGAGACTCGATCTACAGAGTCTTGATAGGTTTTAGATTCTCTAACAATTTGAATGCTGTCTTTTTTTACATAGTCTGTGATTTCTTCAATGGTTAAAGGAACAGGTCTGATGGTATTCCAAAATGTGGAATCTTTTTTATTGGCTTCATCAGCGAAAGACACGATTTCTCGTGTAAAGTTTTTACGAGTGATTTCAGGATTTAACTCATAGTTGCTATATACTGCAGTAAAACGCCCATCACCTTTAATTCCGAATAATCCATATTTAAAATCGATATTTTGAGAAATTTTCGCCCAGATACTGTCGGTTTCAGAGAAGGAAAAATTTTGAGTAATTGTAATTTTGTCCACTGCTGGAATTCGAGCCTGAATACCAGTAAGGTCTAATTCTGCAGCATATATTGTCCATTGGTCTTCGACGATATAAATATAACCTTCAAAAACAGGGTCATTGGGGCGTCTTGGCGTCACTTTTATTTTATTGATAAGGTGGGCTCTATCGTCATAAAAAACACCTTCAAGTTGATATTTATAATATCCGAACGCATTATTGGCAATTGGTGTAATAATCTGGTTTCCAATTTCAACCGTATTGTTATAAAGGTCAAAGTTTACATCGATGGCATTATTGAAACTAAAGCCATTATCATCGCCACTTACTTTAGAGGCAAGAATCTTTTCTTTAAGTTTATTAGGTCTTAAAAACTCTAATTTCGATATGGTTTCAGATAGGTATATTACACCGCTTCTTGAAGAATCTAAACCGCCACCTAAATCTCCAACTTCAGCACCTAAAATTTTCTCAGGAGCATCTTTAATACGAATCAATCCACGAGAATAGAAATCGGATTTATAGCTTTTTATTTTGTCTTGGTTTTCCTTTCGCTTTGCTACGGCTTTTCGAATGATAATATTTGCCGGATTTTCTTCCGCATTAATAACGACTTCGTTTAAGGAGATTTCTTCGTCTGTTAATAAGGCGTCTAGAGTGTATGGAAAACTCTGAATATCGACATTTTTTTTGACCGTTTTATAACCTAAAAACTGAAAAACAACGACATAAGTGTCAGGGGTATTCACGTTAAGTTCATAATATCCATCTTCATTGCTTGTCGTGCCTTTATATGTGTTTTCAATATAAATATTTACAAAGGGTAGAGGTTCATTTTTACTATCGGTTACCGATCCTTGAATTTGAGCAAATGCTATAAATGAACATAAAAATGTAAATGCTGATAGTAATCTTGTTTTCATAGCTAATGGATTGATTTTATAGTATAGACACAAATTTTTACAAAAAGATTGCCTGTGAATGGTCAAACATAGACATTTAATCAACTGACAATTGTTAAACAATCATAAATAAAACTAAGCTAATTGTTAAATATTTTCTTACAATATTGATTTTGAGACAGAGACTATTTGTAGATTTTCTTAATCCGATCGAGGTTGCGTTTATTGTCGCGATCTTTAAGGGTTTCGCGTTTATCATAGAGTTTTTTACCTTTTCCTAATGCAATTTCTAATTTTGCTAATCCTTTTTCGTTAACGAACAAGCGCAATGGAATGATGGCATTTCCTTTTACATTGACCTCTTTTTCTAATTTTTTAAGTTCTCGTTTGTTCAATAATAATTTGCGTTCAGCTTTGGGTTTATGGTTGTAGTAATTACCAAAGATGTATTCTTGAACCGTCATATTAATTACAAACAATTCACCTCGGTCATTAAATTCACAAAAGCTTTCTGAGATTGAAGCTTTACTGTCTCTAATAGACTTTATTTCTGTTCCAGTTAAAACAATACCAGCCGTGTACGTATCTAAAATATCGTACTCAAATTTTGCCTTTTTGTTCTTTATGTTTACTGGTTTATACATGGAAAACAAAGGTAATTATTTTTCGTAGTTTTACCTGTTATTAAAGCGGTAGTTTTCCGACTTAATGCTGAAAATAGTTAGCCATGAAATATTCGTTATGTATCCTTTTATTCATTTTGCTTTGGAATTGTAATATTTCTAAACCTGAAACACCTTCAGCTGAAAACATTATAAATGAGTCTATTAAGGTTTCTGGAGGCCAGTTATTAGATGCTTCAATACTACATTTCGATTTTAGAAATATGCATTATACGGCAATTCGAAATAATGGAAATTTTGAACTCATGCGTGAATTTGTTGATTCAAGCTCCTCTCATATTTCCAATGTTAAGGACGTTTTAAGCAATAGTGGTTTTCAGCGCTTTGTTGATGGTATCGCTATTCAAGTTGCAGATTCTATGGTTGTGAAGTATTCGGCATCAGTAAATTCAGCACACTATTTTTCGGTCTTACCTTTTGGATTAAATAATAAGGCCGTGAATAAAGAACTACGGAATACAACCGTTATTAATGATGAGGAATATCACACTATTAAAGTGACCTTTGAACAGGATGGAGGGGGAGAAGATTTTGAAGACGTGTTTATGTATTGGGTGCACACAGAAACGGATAAAATCAACTATTTGGCCTATTCATATAACGAGAGTGATGGCAAAGGTGTTCGATTTAGACAAGCTTATAACGAGCGCTATATCGAAGGTGTTCGATTTGTTGATTATAACAATTACAAACCTGAAGAAAGTTTCATTAACTTAACTGAATTACCACAATTATTTGAACTTGGAAAACTAAAACTGTTATCAAAAATAGAACTAGAAAACCTTACATTTAATTAATCGTCAATACCTGATCTATGATGTGGCCATCGGAAATTGTAATAATGTACAAGTTGCCATTATTATTGTCATCAATATCTTGATATTTTTTTATACCTAAAATGGCATTGACAAATGCTGGTGTTGTATTACTATGTCCAACTACTAAAACTGTTTTGCCGTTGGTAGCTTCCGCAAATTCTTCTGAATATAAATTTCGAGGATCGTAGTGCGCAATTTCTAGTTTGTTTTGTTCGGCAGTGGGTAATGCAGTTTGTATGGTACGATTATACTTAGTAGAATAAATAGCATCAAATGTAATATGTTGAAAAACCTCATTCCAGCGCTTTGCTCTTGTTTTTCCAATTTCTGTTAGCTCCGGATTTCTATTACTTTTATCGCTTCTATCTTTTTCGGCATGACGAATTAAATAGTAAGTTGTGGTTGTACGCTCTTTGACTTGTTCTTGAGAAAAAGAAGAGGCGCAGCAAGTAAATACAATGATAAAAGTGAATAGAGATTTCATGAATTGTGCTATTGGTTAGTTTCAAATATACAATTCTCGAACAACTTTAATTGTTCAGTTTAGAAATTCTAGTACTTCGCATCAGAATACTCACCATTAACGATGACTACACCTTTTGAAGTGCCTATTCTGTCTACACCAATTTCAGTATATTTTTTAGCAGTTTCAAAATCACCAATACCACCAGAAGCTTTTATTTTGCAATGGTCTTTAACGGTTTTTTTAATAATTTTCACTGCTGTTAAAGTCGCACCACTTTTTGAAAATCCTGTAGACGTTTTCACAAAATCTACTTTGGCATCAACACAAATTTCAGAGGCTTTGACAATTCCATTTTTAGAGAGTTCACTAATCTCTATAATTACTTTTAACGGTATTTTACCTATAGCAGTTTTTACCTCTTTGATATCTTTAAAGACTTCGACATAATTTTTGCTTTTAAAAACACCCAGATTCATTACCATATCTATTTCATCAGCACCGTCATTTATAGCTTGTTTGGCTTCAAAGACTTTAGCCTCTGTTGAAGATGCTCCCAGAGGAAACCCTACAACCGTGCAAATTTTAACTTTTGAATCTTTAAGTAATTGTTTCGCTAGTGGGACATAGCAGCTATTGACACAAACGGCATAAAACTTATATGTTTTAGCTTGATTGCAATGATCAATAATGTCACGTTCGGTAGCCGTGGCACTCAGGAGTGTGTGATCTATATATGAGTTAATATTCATATTAAAGTAGGCATGTTTTACGTAGGTTCTTGATTTGAGAAGAACCAACGATTGTTATTAACTAATGTAAATTTGGGAATTAATAGCAAGCCAAAGTTAGCAATTAAATCCTATTATCATAATCTTAATTATTAAAGTTTTATTGTCACTTTGTTAAGATTTATGCTACTTTTTAACAAAATAGCCTCTTTTTGAGAGACTTATCTTTCAATATGTAAGAATAATTTAATATCATATCATATAGAAACTTTATAAACTACTTTTACAGCAGTATAATCACTCTGTTTTATCTTGTGTGATGCATAGTTCCATCACTAATGGAGGTAGATTGCTCATAATAAAAGTCTTTAGTTTTATTACTCCAGGCTCTATCTCTGTCATCTAGAATATCACCTCTATGTTTTGTTGTGGTTAGATTTTTATCATCTTGGATCAAGTTATGTATGCCTTTAATAATTTCAATATAGGCGATTATTTTAGTCATAAAAAAAAGCAACGCTCGAATCATTTACATGAAACTTACGTTGCTTTTCACTAACCAACCACTTAAAAGACTGTTATTTCTTTGTTTTGTTACAGCATTTTTTAAATTTCTTCAGATACAAAACTGGCTTCATTTCGAAATACGAGTTGATTGTCAAAGGCATCTAATAAAATGATGCTATCTGTAGTTACTTTTCCTGATAGAATCTCTTTACTCAATGCATTCAAAACTTCTTTTTGAATCACTCGTTTTACTGGTCGCGCACCATATTCTGGATTATAACCTTTTTCAGCTAAGTACGCTATTGCTTCGGGAGTAGCATCAAATGTAATCCCTTGTTTATCAATCATTTTCTGTACACCTTTTAATTGTAGTCCTACAATTTCTTTGATATTGTTTTTAGTTAAAGGTGTGAACATGATGGTATCATCAATTCGGTTTAAAAATTCTGGACGTACACTTTGTTTTAATAACGCTAAAACATCTACTTTTGCAGCTTCCATTGCCGAATTAATATCTTTTGTAGCTCCAAATCGTTCCTGAATAATTTGACTCCCCATATTTGAGGTCATGATGATAATGGTGTTTTTGAAATCTGCCAAGCGCCCTTTATTGTCTGTTAGTCGGCCTTCATCTAACACTTGTAATAAAATATTAAAAGTATCTGGATGGGCTTTTTCAATCTCATCAAGTAGCACTACAGAATATGGTTTACGTCGAACGGCTTCAGTTAATTGTCCGCCTTCATCATAGCCAACATACCCAGGAGGTGCTCCGACCAATCTACTTACGGCATGACGCTCTTGATATTCGCTCATGTCAATTCTGGTCATAGCATTTTCGTCATCAAAAAGGTATTCGGCTAAGGCTTTCGCCAATTCTGTTTTACCAACACCTGTTGTTCCCAAGAATAAGAAAGTACCTACTGGTTTATTTGGATTTTGTAGACCTGCTCTTGAACGTCGTACAGCATCACTCACTGCAGTTATTGCTTCCTCCTGACCTACGACACGTTTGTGCAATTCGTCTTCTAATTTTAAGAGTTTATCACGGTCACTTTGCAGCATTTTAGTCACAGGTATTCCTGTCCATTTAGCTACAACTTCCGCAATATCTTCATAAGTGACTTCCTCTTTGATAAGTGAGCTCTCACTCTGATTTTTCTTAAGATCATTTTGCAACTTCTCGAGTTGTTCTTGAGCGTCTTTGATTTTGCCATAGCGAATCTCAGCTACTTTTCCGTAATCACCTTCACGTTCAGCACGTTCGGCTTCTAATTTATAATCTTCAATATTAGATTTAAAAGTTTGTATATTATCAACGACTTCCTTTTCACTTTTCCACTTCGCATTGATTTCATTGCGTTCTTCTTTGAGATTAGCCAAATCAGCGCGTAAGGCTTTTAATTTGACTTCATCTTTTTCGCGTTTAATCGCCTCAATCTCAATTTCTAGCTGCATGACCTTGCGATCTAAGACATCTAATTCTTCTGGTTTAGAATTAATTTCCATGCGTAATTTTGAAGCGGCTTCATCCATTAAATCAATGGCTTTATCTGGTAGAAATCGGTTTGTTATGTATCTTTCAGAAAGTTCTACAGCCCCAATGATTGCTTCATCCTTAATGCGCACTTTATGATGTGTTTCATATTTTTCTTTTATGCCTCGTAGGATTGAGATAGCGCTTTCTGTATCAGGTTCGTTAACCATAACTTTTTGAAAACGACGCTCTAAAGCTTTGTCCTTTTCAAAATATTTTTGATACTCATCTAGGGTTGTAGCACCAATAGCACGTAACTCACCACGAGCCAATGCAGGTTTTAAAATATTTGCAGCATCCATTGCTCCTTGTCCGCCACCTGCACCAACCAAAGTATGGATCTCATCAATAAATAGTACAATATCACCTTCACTATTGGTGACTTCTTTGATGACTGCTTTAAGCCGTTCTTCAAATTCACCTTTAAACTTAGCGCCAGCGATTAGAGCTCCCATATCGAGAGCATAGATTTGTTTGTCGATTAGGTTTTCAGGGATATCACCATCCACAATTCGATGTGCTAAACCTTCAGCAATTGCGGTTTTACCTGTGCCAGGCTCTCCAACAAGAATAGGATTATTTTTCGTACGACGCGATAAGATTTGTAAAATTCGTCTTATCTCTTCATCACGACCAATAACTGGATCTAATTTACCGTCTTTTGCAAGTTGATTGAGATTTTTAGCGTATTTATTAAGAGAATTATACGTTTCTTCTTGACTTTGAGATGTAACGCGATCGCCCTTACGTAATTCTTCAATAGCGGCTTTAAGGCCTTTTTCGGTGACACCTTGGTCTTTAAGCATTTGCGCTATTTTGCTTTTCGATTTAAAAATAGCAAGAATCAAATGCTCTATAGATACATAATCGTCATTCATTTTTTTGGCAATGATAGAGGCCTCGTTCAGTGTTTGGCTCGCATCGCGCGAAATCATAAGTTCGGCCCCAGATACTTTTGCAAAACTCTCTAGTTGTTTGTCGAGTGTAAGTTTTAGAACGTCGATATTTACATTTAGTTTTTTAAGTAAAAAAGGCAATACGTTTTCATCAACTTCAAAAATGGCTTTAACGATGTGTTCATTTTCTATGTGCTGATGTCCCAAGCTTTGTGCAAGTTGTTGTGCTTGCTGAATAGCCTCTTGAGATTTTATAGTATAATTATTAAAGTTCATATGTATAATCGTTTTTTATGCTGTTATACAACGTTCAGGTCAATAACCTTACCAATGTAATTTGCAACACTTTTAAAGACAAAAAGTCATTCAAATTCTTGGTTTTGAAGACATTTTGTCTGTTTTACTTATAATTTAACAGTTTTATGTGTAGACGTATGGTCTATGTATGGGTTTATATTTAGTAATTTTTAATGGGCAGGACTATTTTTGAAAAAAAACAAGCTATGAGATATTTTTACTTACTATTTATAGTAATCACTTTTCAGTTGCAAGCTCAGGTCGTTCAAGATGATTTTGAAGGTAGTGGTACTATTTCATCTTGGTTTGGTGATAATTGTGGTATGAATCTAAATTTAGTTAATCCTGTTCAACAAGGTATTAATTTGTCAGATACGGTATTAGAGTATCATGATACAGGTGGGCAATATGCTAACGTTCAATTTGATGTTAATACTAATTTTGATTTGTCTGCTAATAATTCTTTTAGTTTAAAAATCTTTATACCATCAAATGGTTTAACAGGAAATCAAACAAATCAGGTGTCTCTTAAACTTCAGAATAACACCTTAACGGATGCATGGACTACACAAAGTGAAATTATCAAACCTGTAACACTAAATACTTGGCAAGAAGTAACTTTTGATTTTGAAAATGATATGTTTATTAATCTCGATCCTACGTCAGTAATTCCATTGCAACGAACAGATTTTAATAGGGTGGTGATTCAAGTGAATGGTGAAGATAATACAGATCATGTTCTGGCCTATATTGATGATGTGTTGAATTTTAATACTGTAAGCGATAACCCAGTTTATGACAACTTAGTTTGGTCAGATGAATTTGATGGTGTTGGAGTTATTGATGATACAAAGTGGTTTCATCAAACGCAACTCATAGCGGGAGATAGCTGGGCTAATGGCGAGCAACAACACTATACTAATCGTATTGACAATTCATTTATGGATAATGGAAGTTTAAAGATTGTAGCAAAAGGCGAGGTTTACAGCGATCAAGGGCAGACAAAAAATTATACGTCGGCGAGGTTAAACTCTAAATTCTCTTTTCAGTATGGTCGAGTAGAGGTACGTGCTAAATTACCTTCTATTGCAGGTACTTGGCCTGCAATATGGCTGTTAGGAAAAAACATTGAAGAAGATGGGACATATTGGGATAATGAAGGTTTTGGTACGACATTTTGGCCTTGGTGTGGTGAGATTGATATAATGGAACCGAATATACCAAAAACTGAAATTTTAGCTACTTGGCACTGGAATAATGGAAGTGGCTATCAATACAATAGCAGCAGTATCCCAACAGTAAATAGTGATACCTCTCAAAATTGGCACATATATGAGTTAGAATGGAGTCCGGATTCTATGAAAATTTATATGGACAATATATTAATCAATCAAATGCCTACTATTAATCCGTTTAATGAAGAGTTTTTTATTTTGCTTAATGTGGCAATGGGTGGTAGTTTAGGCGGTGATATCGTTAATAATTTTGATGAGGACATGATGGAAATAGACTATGTAAGAGTGTATCAACAAAGTCAGTTATCGATAAAAGACTTGAATGCTAATCTTGTAAGTTTTTATCCTAATCCTGTCGAAACGTGGTTGTATGTAGAATTTAATTCGGATACAAGTGACAGCGGAAAATTCCAAGTAGTTGATTTAAGTGGACGTATTATTTCAGAACAAACTATGCTGGTCACTAATAATAAGATGTCATACAATACAGCTGCATTGGATTCAGGTATGTACTTGATGAGAATTGTTACCACAGATGGCGCTAGTAGCACGTTTAAGTTCATTAAGAAATAAGAATAGTAAGTTTAATTAAATTATCCGACTATTAGTCCATGGGATTTTTAAAAAATATATTTGGTACTTCAGAACCAAAAGAAGAAAAGCTACTACCGTGGCAAGCGCTAACAAATATTGATCAACTTAAAGAGATTGAAAAGCGCTCTATGACTAAAACACAAGTTATTTTTAAACACTCTACGCGATGTGGAATCAGTAGTATGGCGATGAATCAGTTTGTGAGTGCCTATAATCTTGATGCAAATATTGATTTATATTATTTAGATTTATTGAGCTATAGAGATGTTTCTCATGAAACGGGTTATAAATTTCAGGTGATTCATCAATCACCACAACTGATTGTTATAAAAAATGGTATTACTGTAGCGCATGCTTCTCATGGCTCGATAAATGATATAGATCTTAATAGATTTGAATCGTAGTATTTTGTTAGCAATGCGTTAAACTGGTCTTTATATATTACGATTTCTAATAACTTCGTTTCCTAAATTATGAAGATCAATTTAAACTTCATTAAAAAATATCGTTTTATGAAGCTCATCAAATATGTGATAATTGCAACAATGGTTTTTTGTTGCGTGTTGCAATCCTCGGCTCAAGACTCTAATTCTAATTACACCTTCAAACAAGGTGATCCAAATGGTATAGGGAAATGGTTTATGGGAAGAGAAATCGCTTATGTGATGGGTTACCAAGGTATGGGCTGGTTAGAACGTTCTGAACGTGAGGAAGAAGAAAAAACCATGAAATTACTAAGCAACCTCAATATAAGTGCTACTGATACTATTGCTGATATTGGCGCGGGTTCGGGTTATCATGTCTTTAAAATGGCTCCAATTGCTAAGAATGGTTTTATTTATGCTGTTGATATTCAACCGGAAATGCTAGTCACAATTGACTATCGGAAAGCGTCTGAAGACATAAAAAATGTACAAACCGTTCAAGGGAGTGAAAGCAGTGCAAACTTACCAGAAAACACTATAGACAAAGTGCTCATGGTAGATGTATACCACGAATTTAATTTTCCTGTCGAAATGATTGCTTCAATTAAAAAAGCACTAAAAAATGATGGCAAACTTTATTTAATAGAATATAGAGGAGAAGATCCAACTGTTCCTATTAAAAGACTTCATAAAATGACCGAAAAGCAAGCTGTTAAGGAATTAGAAGCGGGAGGCTTCGTTTTAGAGGAAAATATAGACAACTTACCTTGGCAGCATTGTATGGTGTTTATTAAAAAGTAAAACTCCCAAACATAGTATTTAGGAGTTTTATATTGAATTTATATGAGATCAACTTCTAGTTAACTGATAAGAGTTGATGATGTGTTTCAATTTTAGCTTTAAATCTTCACCAGTGTCATACACCATTTGTGCATCAGTAGGGAAGTGTTGTGGTCGATTTCTGGTCAAGGCCAATTCTTTTCTGGTCAATGCCCTTGTATCGCCTCTTACAGTAGCATATAAGTGTTTAAAAACAAACTCACTATCTAGAGGAAAAGCATCTATAGTTTGATTTGTTTTTAAATCGGTATAAACCACATCTGCATTTACGAGTGTTGACTTTAACTGGTTAATTAAAAAGTATCGTGCTCTAACATTAACGATTTTATCTACTTTGATTTTATTTCCTAAACTATCAACCATAACATTGCCATTGCTATCTGTTTGATATTCCCAGCCATCAACAATATTTCTTTGTTTTAATAATTGGTTCCGATTAACCTGCTCTGGAGATATATGGATCTGTTTCAATTGCAATTGCATGGCATAATCGTAAGTCATCTCATTAAGGGTGTTGGCATGATAAACCGTCCAAAACTGATTTAACCCATAGGTGTCAAAGTTCAATAAATCGGCTTCTAATTGTTGCGGAATGATTTGTGTCGTTTGGTTTTCAATCGATACTAAGACATAATCTATACCTTTTTGATGCGCTTCAGTCATAAGACTTCTGGTCTCTTCAAAATTCGGATTAATGCTTTCGATATAACTGAAAATCATATATGCTTTTCTGGCGTTGTACTTATCTTCAGAATCTAAAAGCGCTATGCCTTGACCAATTAAATAATCAGATGTCTTATACCTGTAATCGACGATTTCAGTTGTATAATCATTGAAATTTAAGTTCAAGGTCTTTCCATTAATCTGTAAAGGTAATACACGTTTTATGGCGTTTTGTCTCGCATTGAGATCAAGATAGATCTCATAGATGGTTTTGTATTGCTCAGGATTCCCGTCCTTTTTTAAATGCGCTACATCTTGTAAATCTTCCTCTAAAACTTTATAGTACGCATCTTCAAGCATAACAATATAGTCTTGCTTACGTTTTTTGTCTTTTTTGTTTTCGAGTTTTCGTAACGCGTCATTGATTGCCAAGTCATAATTACCATGACTAATGGCTTTTTCAATTTGTTTTCTTCCGCTACATGATGTTAGTACCAGAAGAAGTACTGTTGTAAGTAGTAATTGCTTCATAATTCTGGATTTAAATGATTATTTACAAGTAGAATTCCAAATATGATGCCAAATAAAAACTCGAGGTTTAAAATCTATATTTTAAGTCTCGAGTTTTAATTAATTTATATAAAACAGTTATTTCTTTTTCTTCGGATTAAATACCGGCAACAATTGCGTTTTAACTTGTCCGAATCCGATGCGAACGTCATCATTTTCACAATGTCCTCTCATGATTACGGTATCATAGTCATTAATAAACTTACGCTCGCTACCATCTTTCAGTTTTATAGGTTTAGTTCCTTTCCAGGATAATTCTAGCATCGAACCATAAGAATCTTCAGTAGGACCAGAAATCGTTCCACTACCCATCATATCTCCTGAATTCACTGGACAACCGTTAACGGTATGATGCGCCAATTGCTGAGCCATATTCCAATACATGTATTTGAAGTTCGATTTACAAACCGTGGTCTCTTTACCATCTTTAGGTTGAATTCCAACTTCTAACTGTATATCAAAACTCTTTTTACCTTTTGTTTGTAAATAAGGCAGTGGTTTCGGGTCTTGCTTTGGACTTTCTACTCTAAATGGCTCAAGGGCATCAAGTGTTACAATCCATGGTGACATAGAAGATGCAAAGTTTTTTCCTAAAAAAGGACCTAATGGTACATACTCCCATTTTTGAATATCACGAGCAGACCAGTCATTAAATAATACTAATCCAAAAATATATTCTTCAGCCTCATCAATTGGAATTGGTTCTCCTAAATCATTAGCATCTGTTGTAATAAATGCCATTTCTAATTCAAAATCGACCAATTTACTCGGGCCAAAAACTGGTTTTTTTGCGCCTTCAGGCATCGTTTGACCTTGAGGTCGATTAATTGGTATATGTGTTGTGATAATAGAAGAACTGCGACCGTGATATCCAACAGGCATATGCACCCAATTTGGCATTAAGGCATTTTCAGGATCTCTAAACATTGAGCCTACGTTGGTCGCGTGTTCTTTACTTGCGTAAAAATCAGTATAATCTCCAACATGCACAGGCATCTGCATTTCTATTTCATCTAATCTGAAGCACACAATTTCTTTATGCTTTGTATTATGCTTCAAAGTCGTATCATTACTGTCAAAAATTTCTGCAATTCGATTCCTAACTGCTCTCCATGTTTTTCTTCCATCCGCAATGAAATCATTCAAGGAGTCTTGAAGAAAAATATCATCGGTTAAAGGAATACCTTTAAAATAACCTAATTGATGCAGTGCTCCTAAGTCAATAGCTGTATCTCCAATTCGTGTTCCAATGGTAATAATATCTTCTCTTGTGAGAAAAACGCCAAATGGGATATTTTGAATTGGAAAATCAGAATATTTATTAACGTATAACCAAGACGTTCTATTAGGATTATTTGCAGATATTGGCATAGTACAGGAGATTTTATTGTTTTACTTTTCTATTCAAACCTACATATTTAATTGCACAAAACCATAAAAATTCAAATTAAATTTACCTGTTGATAACCTGCTCATAAAACGATTCGTTAAACTGAATTTTTTGAATCTTTTTAACGAGATGATTTATTACTTTTGATAAAATTTAATTTAAACTTGATATATGCAACGCGATTCACAGATTTTTGAACTTATTGATGCTGAAAAACAACGACAATTGAATGGGTTGGAGCTTATTGCTTCCGAAAATTTTGCTAGTGACCAGGTGATGGAAGCAGCTGGGTCGGTTTTAACAAATAAATATGCCGAAGGTTATCCAGGTAAACGTTATTATGGTGGTTGTGAAATCGTAGATGAAGTAGAATTAATTGCGATTGAAAGAGCGAAAACACTTTTTGGTGCCGCATATGCCAACGTGCAGCCCCATTCTGGAAGTCAGGCAAATACTGCGGTATTTGCAGCTTGCTTAAAACCAGGAGATACAATACTGGGGTTTGATTTATCTCATGGAGGTCACTTGACTCATGGTTCTCCTGTGAACTTTTCTGGTAAATTATATCGTCCTACATTTTATGGTGTACATAAAGATACAGGACGTATCGATTACAATCAATTGTCAGATGTCGCAAATAAGGAGAAACCTAAATTAATTATTGCAGGTGCCTCAGCGTATTCTCGAGATATGGATTTTGAAAAGTTTAGAGAGGTAGCTGATAATGTAGGTGCATTATTATTAGCTGATATCTCACACCCTTCTGGATTAATTGCAAAAGGAATTTTGAATGATCCCTTACCGCATTGTCATATAGTGACCACTACAACTCATAAAACACTTCGTGGACCAAGAGGTGGATTGATTATGATGGGTGAGAATTTTGAAAATCCATTTGGTTTAAAATTAAAAAATGGGAACCTGAGAAAAATGTCAGGTTTATTAGATTCTGGAGTATTTCCTGGAAATCAAGGTGGCCCCTTAGAACATATCATTGCCGCCAAAGCAATTGCTTTTGGTGAAGCACTTACAGATGAGTTTATGCATTATATGTTGCAGGTAAAAAACAATGCTGCTGCTATGGCTAAAGCTTTTGTAGATCGCGGCTATAATATCATTTCTAATGGTACAGATAATCACATGATGCTCATTGATTTACGAAATAAAGATGTAACAGGTAAGGATGCAGAAGAAGCTTTAGGTAAAGCAGATATCACTGTTAATAAGAATATGGTACCATTTGATGATAAAAGTCCGTTTGTAACTTCTGGAATTAGAGTAGGAACACCTGCGATTACTACACGAGGCTTAAATGAAGGTGATATGGGAACTATAGTTGGCTTTATTGATGAAGCGATTATGAATTATCAAGACGATACTAAATTGGTAGGTATTGCAGATAAAGTTAACGACATGATGAGTGCAAAACCATTATTTGCTTAATTAACTACCTTAGTTTATATACGATTCAGTGTATAATAAATAAAAAAGACCTTTCGTTTGAAAGGTCTTTTTTATTTATAGGAGTTTGAATTTAATCTTCGTCAAAAATCACATGTTGATAAGCGCCTAAATCTGGACTAGCTGTTCTGCTAGTGTTTATGATGTCAAAAGGCACTTGGGAAGCAAAAACAAAATTACCTTGATCATTACCGGCGGAATTTTCACCGATCATCATTAAATTCTCAAAGGGATTTTTAAAATCAGGTTCAGCATTGAAAATACAATTCTCGTACAAGTCAGGATTACTGAAATTATAATTATCTCCTGTAAAGAAATTATTAGTGTTTTGAAAACGAATCAAGCAGTTTGTAAACTTAAAATTAAAATCAAAACTGCTATTTGGTATGTTCTCTAAAATGACTTCTGGGTTATCATTTCCGAAGATGATACAGTTATTAAAATTGGCTTCAACCAAATCATTACCCGTGTCTATATTATTGTCGTCGGTTATGAAATTATTCAATAATAAAGCCGGGAATTGTCGTCCAAAATTAGTCCAATAATTGGCAATCGTACAATGGGTGAAATTAAACCGTCCACCAAATGTTCCTGCAAAAGAGGACTGCCCCGAATTATTAAGTACAACATTTTCAGCAGTCACTGAAGTTGCTCGAGCTAATATTCCAAAGTTACTTGAGTTATATATTTGTGAGTTTGTAATTGTGAGTTTTGTATCTATGGCATCTTGATTCCCTTCACATAGAACACCTATTGTTCCGTTTTTAATCGTCGCATAGTTTATGTCATTATCTGCACTGCCATTAAATAACCATATTGTTCCCCATTGTCCAGGTACATCAGCAAATAAGGGCTCTAAACGATCACCTTCAAAAATTACTTCATTTTCTAATAATTCTTGATCTGTACTCAATGCACCATTTACTTTGAGAGACGCATTATTGGTGACTATCAAACCAGAATTGGAATGAAAATGAACACGTGCACCGGCTTCTATCGTTAATACATCACCCTCGTCTACTGCGGCATAACCATAAATAACATAAGGTATTTCATTTGTAAAGGTGAGTTCGTTATCTTCAAGGAAACGGCCTTGCAGTGTTGTGTCATCAGGTGTTCCGTCACCATCAATATCAAAGCTTAAGGTCTCAATAATGCCTGTAGTATTATCTCTATCAGGATAGATAAAAACGGCATCTTTAATGAGGGTAACCAATTCAACTTTTTGGAGATTATTTCCGCTGTCGAATTCTATAGCATCCGTGTATAAAAATTCTAAACTGTTTTGAGAAAGTGCTTCAATATCGGCTGTAGTTTCAACAAAAATGAAAAGACTATCATTGGCTAGTAATTCTACATTTTGAAATTCTTTTCCTGGCATGCCATCTACATTTAATCTGTAATTGGAGGCTTGTCCTTCACCTAAGCGAACGGTTGGTATGGCGATGTCTTCATCACTTCGATTATACACTTTTAAATTATAAGTGCTCGATCCAATATTTGAAAAAATGGTGTCTAAATATATGGTGTCTTTCGAAAATTCTAAATTTCCTGTACTTGGAGCAAAATCAAAATCTTTTCGACATGAACTCCAAAGCATTAATATAGAAATGGTAAATAAGAAATATACTAGTCTCTTCATAGGTATCTTTTCGTTCTATTGCACATGGTAAATTATCAAATATGCCTTGAGGCACTAAAAATATAACTTTTGAAGTCATCTTTTAGTATCTAATTGGAAAAATAATGGAATTGTGTTATTTTTTGTGATCTTCTAGGATCTTATGAAATGCCTTGCTGTAGGTGTTAATTAGGTCTAATAATTCTACGTCTTTTTGATTTGTAATCAACGCTATATTGATATTTTGAGCACTACAATAATCAAAGAATAAATACTGATAGTCTTTTTTAATTTTAAATTCTGTAACGAGCATGTCTTGTGTGAAAAGGGAACTAGAATTGAATAGATTTTCTAAATCATCTGCTGATGCATAGATGATTTCCAGAGTCTTGTTTTTCTTTTTAAATAATTTCCCTATGACTTTGGCTAAAGCCATAACATCAAGAGTCGGTTGATAATTTGTACCACTACTAATAATACTTTCCCTAAAAGCAACTTGACCCTGTTTTGCTGTTGTCCGTTTGAATACCAAAGAATCAAATTTCTTTTCGTTAATGTTTTTGAGATTAACCTGATCTAACTGATTTGTGATCTTTTGAAGTTCGATAACAATATCTTCATTAAACATTGTATTCTTTACAACAAGAATTTTTTCAAAATGAAAGTAAGAGAAAATAGCTAGGGTGTCATTGAGTTTGGCTGGTACTTTGAAATAGCCCTTATCATTAGAGTAGTTGAGTGTGTTTTGTGTGGTATTTACTAATCTCGCTCCTTTTATTGTAGCCTCTGCATCATATACAAAGCCTTTTATGGTCTGAGCTTGAGAAATGATTGGTAGTATTAAAACTAGAAGTAATCTAATCGTTTTCAAATGAGAGCGTTGATGGTAGTTGTTTCAAATTAAATTAAATTTCTGAAGAGACTAGGTTGCCTTAAGAAACTTTAACAAGTATTTTAACTTAACCTATTGAAAGAGCACAAGAATATCCTCTGGAATTCTCGTTGGACGATTTGTCTCGTGCGACATAAAACACCAAATAGTAGAGGAGGTACTTAAAAGTTGTCCAGAGGACTTATTATAGATATCTACCATACGTGTTGATTTTACACCTTTAGATTCTGTGACATAGGTTTTAAGAACTAAGATGTCACCTAAGAAAGCTTCAGCCTTATATTCAATGTGGTGACTAATCATGACCCAGTAATACTGTTGTCTTATTGCTTCGGAGGATTTTAATAACCAATGTGCTTCGGCCATATCTTGAACCCACTGCACATAACGTACATTGTTGACATGATTTCTGGAGTCTAAATCGTCTTGAGTAACGGTGAGTTCTTGCTCGTGAATTTGCATAAATCTACTTCTCAAAAACCTCTACTTCAAATAATTTATCCCAACGTTTACCAGTAACGAATATGGTTTTGGTCTCAGGGTTATAAGCGATACCATTAAGTACATCTAAACCTTCGTGTTGCGTCACAAGCTTTCGAAGCGGTGAAAAATCAATAACACCTTCAATGGCGCCATTTGACGGATTGATAATTGCTACACCATTTTTTTGATATCTGTTTGCGTAGATTTTACCTTCGATATATTCTAATTCATTAAGTCCAATAATTTTCCCCTTATTTGTGTATACTTGAATTTTAGATGCTTCGGTAAGAGTTTCAGAGTCTAAAATCCAGATATTTTCAGTACCATCCGACTTGTAAATAGACTTACCATCATTACAAATACCCCAACCTTCTTTACTCTTTCCATATGAGAAACTACTTTTCTTTTCAAAGGTATTGACATCATATACAAAGCCAATACTTTCTTGCCAAGTCAGCTGGTAGATATTTTCATCTAGAATAGTTAAACCTTCAGCGAAATACTGCTGAGCGAGGTTTATGTTTTGTAATACTTCACCAGTTTGATAATCTACTTTTCTTAGTTTTGATTCTCCATATTGACCTGTGCTTTCATAAAGTTCCCCGTTATGAAACTCTAATCCTTGCGTATAAGACGTGATATCATGTGGATATGTATTTACAATCTTATAACCATAAACTTTTGGTGATTGATTACTCAATATAGTTAAGCTAGCTGTAATCTCTTCTTTTTGTTCTTTATAGGTCACGTTGGCTAAAATTGTCTGAACACCTAATTTTTCATCGTCCAATAAAAAAGAATCGTCTACTGGTAAACCATCTAAAGAATATTGTATTGATGAAATCTCTAACCCTTTTGGGTTATTAAGACTTAATTTAATGGTTTGTCCAAGCGAAGCCACATTATTTTTTGCGGTTGTAGAAATGGATAAATTTGATTTCTGTGTTTCTGTATTTCCACAAGAAATAATAGCAACACTTAAAATAGTGATTATGAAAGCTTTAATTGGGCTCATTTTTGATGATATTTTGACGCAAGTTATTTAATAAAATTCGGTTAAAAAAATCATTGTATAAGTATTAAAAGATTGTATCTTTGCAGTCGGCAAGTCCTACACAACCAGCTCCTGCTTAATCCTCCAGGTCGGGAACGAAGCAAAGGTACGTGGTCGTAGCGGTGTGATGTAGGTAGCTTGCCTTTTTTTGTACCCAATACTTTCCTTTTTATATTGTATTTTTGAATTCAATTGCGTTACATTATTTATGTCTAAAGTTGTTCTTATTACCGGAGGTTCCTCAGGAATTGGTAAATCTATAGGTGAGTTTTTATCTCAAAAAGGCTATAACGTTTACGGTACAAGTCGATCACCACAACGTTACCCAAAATCTAAAATTAAACTTGTGGCGTTAGATGTTGCTGATGTAGAGTCGATAGAAGACGCGGTTAAAATAGTGGTTTCAGAAACAGGTCAAATCGATGTTCTCATTAATAACGCAGGAGCAGGAATCACTGGACCTATTGAAGAAATACCAAACGAAGAAATCAAACGTAATTTTGAAACTAATTTATTCGGACCAATAAACGTCATCAAAGCGGTTTTGCCACAAATGCGTCAGCAAAACTCGGGACTCATTATTAATGTGACGTCTATTGCCGGCTATATGGGATTGCCCTATCGCGGTATTTATAGCGCTAGTAAAGGAGCTCTAGAACTGATTACTGAAGCATTTCGAATGGAAATTAAAGATTTTAATATTCAGATGACTAATATCGCTCCTGGAGATTTTGAGACTAATATCGCGGCAGGTCGTTATCATGCGCCAGTAGCTAAAGGGTCTCCATATGAAGTCAAATATGGTGCGGTATTAAAAGCGATTGATGATGATGTTAACAAAGGGAATGATCCATTGATGGTATCTCAAATGATTTTTAAAATCATCAATACTCCAAATCCTAGAATACATTATAAGGTTGGTGCATTTATGCAAAAGTTTTCTATTGTACTAAAACGAATACTTCCAGATAAAGTATACGAGAAGTTGTTGCTGAATCACTACAAATTGTAGTTATGGCATGTCAATCCTCCTTTAACTTCTGATGAAAACGACACATATGATGATCTCTTATGTCCAGAAACAACATCTAAAGCGTTTCCCATTATTATAGGAGATTAAGTGTGACATTGTTAATATCATTTGATAATATGTTCCAAGGAAAGTGCGATAAAATCGTAAATTCGTCTTCGTAATTAATCACAGAACTATAATATAACAACACATGAAATTTTTTATTGATACTGCCAATCTAGACCAAATCAAAGAAGCACAAGATCTTGGTGTTCTTGATGGCGTAACCACCAATCCTTCCTTAATGGCCAAAGAAGGTATAACAGGTCACGATAATATTATGAAGCATTATGTCAATATCTGCAATATTGTAGATGGGGATGTGTCTGCCGAAGTTATTTCAACAGACTTTGAAGGAATGATTAGAGAAGGTGAAGCCTTGGCCGATTTACACGATCAAATCGTGGTTAAATTACCTATGATTAAAGATGGTATTAAGGCCTGTAAATACTTTTCTGATAAAGGTATTAAGACCAATGTTACTCTGGTATTTTCTCCAGGTCAGGCATTGTTAGCAGCAAAGGCTGGTGCCACTTATGTGTCGCCTTTTATTGGCCGTCTAGATGATATATCTACAGATGGTTTAAATCTAATTGCTGAGATTAGAATGATCTATGATAATTATGGTTTTGAAACCGAAATATTAGCAGCGTCAGTGCGACACACTATGCACGTTATTGACTGCGCCAAATTAGGTGCCGATGTTATGACAGGTCCTCTAAGTTCTATTGTTGGATTATTAAAACATCCATTAACGGATATCGGTTTGGAAAAGTTTTTAGCCGATTATAAAAAAGGTAACTAGACGTTGCCTTTATGAAGATATCAAAAACTCTTGAATGTTCTATTCAGGAGTTTTTTAGTTTAAAGCTAGTATATTTTGGATTTGCTTATCGATATCCTCACTAAATAAATTAGCATTAGCTTTCATAATGAATCCATCTTTATCTACAATAATGACTTTATGAGATCGCGTGATGGCGAATTCTTCTATGGCTTTTTTCGGGTATTTAAAAATGTATTCGTTTTCGGTAGGAAATTTTAAAACACTGAGTGTTTTTTTCCATGAATTTAAATCGAAATCATTGATGTTGATCGCAATAAATTCCATATCAGGATATTTGGATTTTAAATTACGCATCATGTAATGACTGTTTCTGTAATGTGCTTTAAAATTTGAAGACCAAAAATACACCACTGTTGGTTTCGTAATTACAGAATTTAAGTCGACACTATTGTTATTAAAATCAATAATGGTTGTATTTGGGATTATATTACCTGGATGCAAACTAATAGAGGCTTTCACTAAACTCGTCATATATTTCTTTCCAGCCTCATCTGTATTTCTTTCTAAAAAAGAAGCTAATAACTGGTCACATTCTTCTGTGTCCGTGCTATTAAAAATAAAATCTCTGGTAACCTGATTTAAAGCAAAATTTTTAACAACCTCGTTATTAATGGTGCTATCAATCAATCTTAGTTTTTCTAAATTGTAATCTAAGGCATGACGATCAAATCTATTATGAGTACCGTCTTCATAGTATTGTTTTAAGGCTAAATTACTGAAATGCCAGTATAAGAAATTTGCGTAAACAGACAAACCACTCAAGTTCGTGTCATCATATTTTACTTCAGATCTAAAATCATAAAACCCTTCGGGTAAATCTTTAAAATGTATTAATCGATTGTTACCATAATAACCAAAGGGATACATTTCTTTATAGGCATAGTAGTTATAGTTAATACTAGATTTAGCTATTTTTTTAAACAAGTCTGACGTTTTATGCTTGGCATTAAAACGTTCTAAATTCTCAAGTTTCTGTTGCTTCAATTCATAAATGAATTTTTCAAAAACCTCAGGCTCTAAATCGTGTTGATTGATGATTTTTTTATTTTCAATTTCATCATTTAAAAATGCTTTAATAATGTAATTGTTTTTCTTTGCACCTGCTCCAGTGTAGACCAATGACTCATCAAAATCATTAGTATTTAATCGAAACAGAATGCTGTCATTGGGTTCGATGAGAACGGTCTGATATTCTCCACCATGTGTAAATTTATATAAACCTGTCTCTAATCTTTTAATCTTGTAGAGGAATCTATTATTTTGATCTAAATAAAGTGTATCACGCTTGTTCTCATTGGTATACAAGGTGATGTAATTATTGTTTGGATTAATAATTTCACCGCCAAAATAAGCAATATCACCACTGTCGGTGTTAGAATCACATCCTGTGAAGAGTGATAATAAAAATAATGTAATTATCTGTAATTTCATTGGTGTATTCAATCGAAAGTATTTCAATTTCTAACAAAAATAAAGGTTGATAAGACTAAGTCTTGTTAATACGTTGTTAAATGTTGATTTTACGGTATCTATACGTAATTTGCTTGTTCAAAATTAAAGTCTATTCATTTCTTTCAATGAATTGATTTTTCTACTTTTGCACAAAATTAAAACATAGATTATGTTATCAGTATCAAACCTTTCCGTTCAGTTTGGAAAACGAGTACTTTTTGATGAAGTAAATACCACATTTAATAATGGGAATTGCTACGGAATTATTGGAGCCAATGGAGCCGGTAAGTCTACATTTTTAAAAATACTTGCTGGTAAACAGGATCCCACTTCTGGACGTGTTCATTTAGAACCTGGAAAACGTATGTCTGTTTTAGAACAAAATCATAATTTATATGATCAGCACACCGTTTTAGAAACAATTATAATGGGTAATAAGCCTCTTTATAAATTGAAATCTGAAATTGATGCACTCTATGCAGATTACACAGATGAAAATGCTGAAAAGATAGGAGAACTTCAGGTGGAGTTTGAAGAAATGAATGGTTGGAATGCGGATAGTGATGCGGCGGCCATGCTTTCTAATTTAGGAATTAAAGAAGATTTTCATTACACCCTGATGAAAGATCTTGATGGTAAACAAAAAGTACGTGTGCTTTTAGCACAAGCCTTATTTGGTAATCCAGATGTATTAATCATGGATGAGCCAACCAATGATTTAGATTATGAAACGATTTCATGGTTGGAGAACTTCTTGGCTAATTACGATAATTGTGTCATCGTTGTTTCTCACGACAGACACTTTTTAGATGCGGTATGTACGCATATTTCAGATATCGATTTTGGAAAGATTAATCACTTTTCTGGTAACTATACATTCTGGTATGAATCGTCTCAATTAGCAGCGAGACAGCACGCACAGCAAAATAAAAAAGCTGAAGAAAAGAAAAAGGAATTAGAAGAATTTATTAGACGTTTTTCTGCCAATGTTGCAAAATCTAAACAAGCGACAAGTAGAAAGAAAATGATTGAAAAATTAAATATAGCTGATATAAAACGCTCTAGTCGTCGTTACCCAGCGATTATTTTTGAACGTGATCGTGAAGCTGGAGATCAAATTTTAAATATAGAAGGCTTAGCTTCATCAACAGAGGACGACCTGCTATTTAGTAACATTGATATTAACCTAAATAAAGGCGATAAAGTTGTATTGTTTTCTAAAGACTCTAGAGCAACGACCGCATTTTATCAAATTATCAATAACAAAGAAAAAGCAGATGCTGGAAAATTTTCCTGGGGTGTCACTACAACGCAATCTTATTTGCCATTAGATAATAGTGAGTACTTCAATAATAAGTTAACACTAGTTGATTGGCTTCGTCAATGGGCAACAACAGAAGAAGAGCGTGAGGAAGTCTATATTCGCGGCTTCTTGGGTAAAATGATTTTTAGTGGTGAAGAAGCTTTAAAAACTTCGGATGTACTATCGGGAGGAGAAAAAGTACGATGTATGCTAAGTCGCATGATGATGGTAAGAGCAAATGTCTTAATGTTAGATGAGCCTACCAATCATTTAGATCTAGAAAGTATCACAGCGTTCAATAATTCACTGAAAAACTTTAAAGGAACAGTTTTGTTTACGACACATGATCATGAGTTTGCTCAAACAGTTGCAAATAGAGTCATAGAATTAACCCCTAGCGGAATTATTGATAGATATATGACATTCGATGAGTATATGAGTGACAAAAAAATCAAGGAACTCCGAGAAAAAATGTATGCAGTTACGGCTTAAAACTGTTATTAAGTTTCCATTTCAGATTTAACACGTTCCAATATTTCAGTGGCTTTTTTAAGTTCGTCATTATGAACGTATATGTCTTGAAACCCCTGATTTAGAGAGCCATAGCCAGCTAATCGTTGAGACTCGCCTTCATCTTTAATTATAGGAATAATGCCAGCTGCCTCCAGTTCGGCAATGACTCTAGTGGTTAAAATGAAATTTCCGCTATAAATTTTAGTATATTCTGTTTCGCTCATGATCGTTAAGATTAAATAGAACTATAAGTTACAAAAAAAGTGACACATATTTTAATAAGATAAGGATTACGAAAACGTTAAAGTTATTATAAACATAATATTTTTTGTTTAATGTTTTCATACATTTATTGAACAATAAAGTAAAATTATCGCTAGATAATATTTTGATTGATTTAGTTAGGTTGTTAAAAAGCCACGTTTGATTGACGTGGCTTTTTTCATTTTTAAAGGCATTGTCGCTCAATCTTGTGATTTCCTTTTTTAGAATTCTGCAATAATTTAACACATTTAGCATATAAGTATCTTGTCGGGTTAAGTATATTATATAAGTTTTGTCAATTTTGATATAATTTATTAAAATGTATTAAAACTATTTTATAGTATCTAAATTTTCTAAATTTGAGAGAATAAAAAATAAAAACAGATTTATATGGATAATAAAGGGAATTATAACATTAATAATGATGCAAGTCAATGTCCATTTTTAAGTGGGACACAAAAAAAGACTGCTGGAGGAGGCACAAGCAATCGCGATTGGTGGCCAAATGAATTAAAATTAAATATTTTGCGCCAAAATGCATCTAAATCTAACCCTTTGGGAGAAGATTTTGATTATGCAGAAGCATTTAAAAGTGTTAATTATAAGGATTTAAAGCAAGATGTCATTGATTTAATGACAGATTCTCAAGTTTGGTGGCCAGCAGACTATGGGCATTACGGTCCGTTTATGATTCGAATGGCTTGGCATAGTGCAGGGACATATCGAGTAGGTGATGGCCGGGGAGGAGCTGGTACAGGAACGCATCGTTTTGCACCATTGAATAGTTGGCCTGATAACGGGAATTTAGATAAAGCTAGGTTGTTATTGTGGCCCGTTAAAAAGAAATATGGGAATAAAATTTCTTGGGCAGATTTGATGATATTGGCTGGGAATTGCGCTTTAGAATCAATGGGTTTTAAAACCTTTGGTTTTGCAGGCGGTCGAGAAGATGTTTGGGAGCCCGAACAAGATATATATTGGGGTTCAGAAACAGGATGGTTGAATAATGATGAGCGCTATGATACGAGTGATGGAGATCTTGAAGGTCATTTAGGTGCGGTTCATATGGGGTTAATTTATGTAAATCCAGAAGGACCAAATGGAGAGCCTGATCCGTTGAAATCTGCACATGACATTAAAATAACATTTGGTCGTATGGCTATGAATGATGAAGAAACGGTAGCCTTAGTTGCCGGAGGTCACACCTTTGGAAAGGCACACGGTGCGGCTGATCCTGAAAAATATGTAGGTAAAGAACCTCATGGAGCTTCTATAGAAGAAATGAGTACAGGTTGGAAAAATACATTTGGCACTGGAGTTCTGGACGACACGATTACTAGTGGTTTAGAAGGTCCTTGGACACCTAATCCGATTCAATGGGATCACGATTATTTTGATGTCTTATTAAATTACGATTGGGAATTAACAAAAAGTCCTGCTGGTGCCCACCAATGGAAGCCAACAGCAGCATCACACGCAAGAATGGCACCAAAGGCTGGAGACCCCAACGGTAAACAAGACTTGATGATGTCAACGGCCGATATGGCCTTAAAAATGGATCCTACTTATTTAGAGATTTCTAAGCGTTTCCATAAAGACCATAAGGCTTTTGAGGATGCTTTCGCTAGAGCGTGGTATAAATTAACACATCGCGATATGGGACCAAGAGATCGTTATTTAGGTCCTGACGTGCCAAAAGAAGAATTATTGTGGCAAGATCCAATTCCGAAGGTAGAGTATACTTTAAGTGATACAGACATTTCAGCTTTAAAAAAGATGATTCTCGCTTCTGGCCTTACGGTTTCCCAATTGGTAACTACAGCGTGGGCTTCTGCATCTACTTTTAGAGGGTCAGATAAACGTGGAGGTGCTAATGGTGCACGAATTCGTTTAGAGCCTCAGAGAAGTTGGGAAGTTAATAATCCGAAAGAATTAGATAAAGTATTAAAGGTGTATGAAGGTATTCAAAATGAATTCTCAGGACAGATCTCTATGGCAGATTTGATTGTTTTAGGAGGAGTTACTGGAGTAGAAGAATCTGCCAAAAATGGCGGACATAATGTTTCTATACCATTTACAGCTGGTAGAGGAGATGCGACTCAAGATCAAACCGATTTAGAGTCTTTTGGTTATTTAGAACCATTGGCTGACGGATTTCGAAATTATATGAACTCAGATTTAGAAGTCGCCGCAGAAGATTTATTAGTAGATCGTGCAAATTTATTGACACTTTCTATTCCTGAAATGACAGTGCTACTTGGTGGTTTGAGAGTATTAGGAGCAAACTATGATGGTTCTGATTATGGTGTGTTTACCAATAATGTAGGACGCCTTTCAAATGATTTCTTTACAAATATTCTTGATTTCACAAACACTTGGAGTGCTACTGCAGATGATGACCGATTTTTTGAAGGTCGTGATCGCAGAACTGGAGAGGTGAAATTTAAAGGAACGCGTGCCGACCTTATTTTTGGCTCTAATACCGAATTAAGAGCAGTTTGTGAAGTCTATGGTGCTAATGATGGAGAAAAACGATTTGTTAACGACTTCATTGCCGCTTGGAACAAAGTCATGAATTTAGATCGATTTGATTTAGTATAATGCAGTTGCATGTCTAGAATGATTTAAGATAAAAGAGGAGCAGGTCCTATAAAAACTTGCTCCTTTTTCTATTAAAAAAAATGGGATGTATGAATGAGCAAGAATTATTTTTTAGAACACTACAGTCTGGAAAAATGGATCATCTTAAAGCACAGTTGAATAGGAATCCAGATCTGGTGAATTCAAAAGATTCACGCGGTTTTACACCATTAATCTTCGCAACATATTTTGATAATGAAACTGTGACACAGCTTTTGCTAGAGTATAATGCTGAGGTTGATGCTACTGACGCCTCAGGCAACACAGCCTTAATAGGTGTTAGTTTTAAAGGAAATGACAGAATCGCTAAGTTATTGATCAAACATGGCGCAAATGTTAACGCTCAAAACAGTTTAGGAACTACGCCTTTAATCTATTCAACCATGTATAATAAGGAAAATATGGTGAAGTTATTAACTAAGAATCAGGCGAGTAAAGTTTTAAGGGATAATCAAGGAAAAACAGCTTATGATTACGCCGTAGAAAAAGGGTTGAGTCACCTCATAGAATGGCTCAAGGTGTAAGTTATAAATTAAAAAACCACTTCAATATCTGAAGTGGTTTTTTGTTTGACTTATGTTATCTTAATTAGTTATCGATAGAACCCATAACACGTTGCATAAACGAATTAAGGGCTTCCTTTTTAGGGGTACCATTTTTTACCATGTTGTGTACTTCAATAGCACCATACATATTTGAGATGAGCTCACCTATGACATCGAGTTCTTCATCTTTTAATGATGGTACTTCTGTAAGGTTTTCTAGGGTCTCAATGGTTTCAACTAAATAGTCTTCATCATTATCTTCGATAAACTGAGATAAATGTTTAATTACTGGTAACTTCATTGACTAAATCTTTTAAAACATCAAACTTATTGGTTTGGGTTTGATTTACAAAATCACCATTTTTAAACGTAGCAAAGGTGGGTAAATTATCAACAGTTGCTAGTTGTCTAGACTCCGGGAATTTTTCAGCATCAGCCATTATAAAGGTGATCGTTTCATTTTCCGTAGCTAACTTTTTAAACTTGGGTTTCATAATTCGACAGTTTCCACACCAACCGGCAGAGTATTGAACAATCACTGTGTCATTTTGAGAAATAACTTCTGATAAGTTATCTTGTTCTAGTTCTTTTATCATAATCGTCTTAGTTTAAGTGTGCTGCAAGATACTCAGCCGTGCCTTTAGCATTTGGCTTCATGGCTTCTTTTCCTTCTTCCCAATTCGCAGGACAAACTTCTCCTTTTTCTTGAACGTGAGTATAAGCATCAATTAGACGTAAAAATTCGTTTACATTTCTTCCTAATGGCATATGATTAATACCTTCATGTACTACAGTTCCGTCTTCATCAATAATGTAAGTGGCTCTGTAAGTGACATTATCACCTTCAACCATTACAACACCAGTTTCTTCGTTGTATGTTTCATTTGTAATATCTAAGATACCTAGTGTAGATGCTAGATTTCTGTTCGAATCAGCAAGAATTGGATAAGTCACACCTTCAATGCCTCCATTATCTTTTGCAGTATTTAACCAAGCAAAGTGTACTTCAGGAGTGTCACATGATGCACCTATTACCAAAGTGTTTCTTTTTTCAAATTCACCTATAGCTTCCTGAAATGCGTGTAATTCTGTTGGGCACACAAAGGTGAAATCCTTTGGATACCAGAATAGTAATACTTTTTTCTTATTATTTATAGCTTCTTCAAGAATGTTAAGCTTGAACGTGTCACCCATATCGTTCATGGCGTCTACATTTAAATTTGGAAACTTTTTACCTACTAATGTCATAATTATAATTTAAGTTGTTCATATATGTTTACCGCAAAATTACTTCTAAAGTTAGGGTGTTATGAATAGGAACTAATTATATTAAATTATAAAATGATAGTATTATAAAATGGTGTCAAATAAGCGTGCGAATTTTTGACAATGTTTTAATAAAAGTTACTCTAAAGTAACAATCTGTTAAGTATTATATTCAAAAATTATGAACCTCGTTATTTAGCTTTTAGTTGTTTTATTTTAATTGAGAACGCAGCAAAGAGCAATGTTGTAAAAGGACTAAGCCAATTGAAAATAGCGTAGAAAAAATAATCGGCTACTGGGACGCCTAAGACACCAGATTGATATGCTCCACAAGTATTCCAAGGGATAAGCACGGAAGTTACCGTTCCTGAATCTTCAAGTGTTCTACTTAAATTCTCTGGAGCGAGTCCTTTGTCTTCATAAGCTTTTTTAAACATTTTTCCAGGAACTACTAAAGCCAAATATTGATCAGAAGCAGTAACATTTAAAGCCAGACAGCTCGCCACAGTACTCGCGAATAGTCCAAATGTACTTGTAGCTAAGCTGAGTAATGCTTTGCTTATTCTGGATAATGCGCCAATTGCATCCATCACACCTCCAAAAACCATAGCGCAAATGATTAACCAAATGGTTCCTAACATACCGCTCATCCCGCCAGAGGAAAATAAATCATTTAATTCAACACTAGTTGTGTCTACTGAGACATTCACAGTCATGGCATTCATAACACCTTTGTAAGCTGATTCGAAGGTTAACCTATCACTACCTGCAATTGTCATAACAATATCCGGTTGCGCAATAATAGCTGCAAAGCCACCTAAAAGTGTTCCCACCAATAATGCAATTAATGGTGGTGTTTTTTTAATAATTAATAAAATGACCGCTATTGGTACTAAAAATAACCAAGGACTGATATTAAAAGCACTATCAATGGCTGCCAATTTATCTGAGATATCAGGAGTTCCCGTAGTGTCAATATTCAATCCTATAATAATAAACACCAATAAGGTAACGACTATAGTTGGGACCGTAGTTAAGGCCATATACTTTATATGTGCAAATAATTCGGCTCCAGCCATTGCGGGTGCTAAATTTGTTGTATCACTTAGTGGAGACATTTTATCCCCAAAATAAGCGCCAGAAAGCACTGCTCCAGCAGTCATTCCTAAAGAAATGCCTAAGGTGTCGCCTATGCCAATTAAAGCAATTCCCACTGTTGCCGATGTTGTCCAAGAACTCCCAGTGGCAATCGAAATGATTGCACAAATGACAACAGATGCTGCAAGAAAAATTGTAGGATTTAATATTTGTAGCCCATAATAAATCATTGTGGGTATAATTCCGCTTATTAGCCAAGTACCGGCCAGAGCACCTACCATAAGTAATATGAGGAGTGCGCCACTTGTGGATTTTATGTTTTCAGCAACCTCGTCCATCATTTGTTGATAAGTCACCTTATTATAGAATCCTACAATCGCTGCTACCGCAGCGCCTAATAAAAGAATAAACTGATTACTTCCACTTAAGGCATCATCACCAAATACAAAAAAGACATTGTAAAATAACATGGCAACAAGAGCAAATACAGGTATAAGAGCTTCCCAGATGTTTAATTCCTTGTTTTCAATAATATTTTCATCCTGTGGTTGTCTTGGTTTGATGTTTTGGCTTTCCATATGTGTTTTGGTTAAATTTGATTTGTAATGTTACGATATTGTTAGTGATTCTGCAAATCAGTAGAGTTGCGTATTTTTGCAATTTAATAGTCAATCATAATATGGATTCATTAACTCAAATTGTTTTAGGTGCCGCTTGTGGAGAAGCTGTATTAGGGAAGAAGATTGGCAATAAAGCATTGCTCTATGGAGCTATTGGTGGAACCATTCCAGATTTAGATGTACTTGTTGGTAATTTGATGTACGGTAATGAAATTGATGCCATGCTCTTTCATAGAGGGTTTATGCATTCTATTTTATTCGCAGCACTTGCGTCATTATTATTAGGATGGTTAGTTCATAAGCTATACAATACCAAAAAACGATTGGATACCACAACTCAAAAGGACTGGATGCTTTTATTTTTTTTGGCACTGTTTACGCATCCTATTTTAGATTGTTTTACGCCATACGGGACGCAACTTTTTGCCCCTTTTAGTAATTATCGAGTAGCTCTTAATAATATTGCTGTCGCAGATCCCTTGTATACGATACCATTTTTAGTAAGTATAATTATGGTCATGTTTTTTAATAGACAAAATTACAAACGTAAGCTATGGCTGAAGTTAGGGTTTGGCTTGAGTTCGGTGTACCTGATAATAACGGTGATTAATAAAATATATATCGATTCTGTTTTTGAATCATCTTTATCAGAAAACGGTATTACCTATGAACGTTTTAGCACACAACCCTCTATTCTGAATAATGTATTATGGTTTGGTATTGCTGAAACTGATAGGTCTTATCATGTTGCCTATTATTCGCTATTTGACACTTCCGATTTCTTCACAGAATGGCAAGTGATTCCTAAGATCCGGGATTTAAAAACAGAAGAATTCCCTGATTTGAAACAACTAACATGGTTTAGCAATAATTATTTTAACGTAGAACGACTTGACGATGGCGATTTCTTGTATAAAGATTTGAGATATCCATTAGTAGAGACGCGAGATGGTTACAAAGCTATTTTTAATCTGAAATTATATCAAGAGGAAGACCGCCTAAATATGACACCTTTTGCGCCTGAAATGGATGATTTTAAATTTACGATATCAGCACTTTGGAAACGCCTAAAAGGCATGTAAAAAGCCTTTTAAAGATGTTTTAAAAGGCTTCAGAATTATCATATAAATGTTTAAGCTCCGACAGTTTCTGTATGACTGTCAAGTATATTTAAGTTTTCCATGCACTCGCGCATCATTTGATACGTGCGTTCAATATCAGCGTCTAAACCTATTGAAAAACGAATCAAGCCATCACTTAATCCCATAGCTTCTTGCTCGTCTTCAGGAATTTCCGAAGAGGTAGAACTGCCAGGTGCAGAAAATAAGGTTTTGTAGAATCCTAAACTTACAGCAAGATAGCCTAAGTTTTTTTCTTGCATCATTTCCATAAGCTGGTTTGCTTTTTCAATTGAACCAACATCAATGGTAAGCATACCTCCGAACCCGTATTTTTCATTCATCATGGTTTTAAATAACTCATGAGAAGGATGAGATACTAAGCCTGGATACACTGTTGTTAATCCGTCTTGTTCAAATTTTTCAGCTAAATATGAGGCATTTAAACTATGCTGTTGCATACGAATATGCAGTGTTCTTAAGTTTTTAAGTACCGAAGCAGCTCGTAAACTATCCATTGTAGATCCTAATAGCATAGAAGCACCATCATTCACATTTCTGAGAGCATCAATAAATTCTTGTGTACCACAAACAACACCTCCAACAGTATCACTAGAACCATTAATAAACTTTGTAAGACTATGAATCACCACATCAGCTCCTAATTTTGCAGGCGAAATAGATAAAGGCGAAAAGGTATTATCAACAATTAATTTAAGGTTATGACGTTTAGCGATTTCTGCCAATCCTTCAATGTCGGCAACTTCTAGTAAAGGATTACTAACAGATTCACAGTATAGTACTTTGGTGTTTTCTGTTATCGCTGCTTCAACGACCTCAAGTTTTGTAATGTCTACAAAAGAGGTTTCAATATTAAATCGAGGTGTAAAGTTTTTTAAGAATGCATAAGTTCCACCGTAAATTGTGCGACTTGAAACAATATGATCTCCTGCACCACAAAGTTGCATTAATACTGGCGTAATAGCGCCCATACCTGAAGCCGATACATTGGCGGTTTCGGTGCCTTCCATTGCGGCTAGAGCTTCCCCTAAATAAAGGTTTGATGGTGATGAATGACGTGAGTATAAATAGCAGCCATCTGCATTACCTTCGAAGGTGTCAAACATTGTTTTTGCCGAAATAAACGTATAGGTAGATGAATCTGAAATTGAAGGGTTTACACCTCCAAATTCTCCAAAATATTGTAAGTCTTGTATGCTATTAGCGGGTTTAAAAGCCATTTTAATATTGGTAATTAGTTAATGTCACATCAAATATCGGTCTTATTAGATAATATAACAATGAGTAAGATGAAAATTAGATAATAAATCTATATATTGTGGTAATAGTAGTTATATTTATTTTGAAGTGTTCGTTTCAAATCATTAAACTGAAAATTTTTCCAATGCCACAACTTGATGCTATAGACAAAAAATTAATCTGTTTTCTACAAGAGGACAGTAAACAAACCAATAAAGAATTATCAAATAAATTAAACCTTTCGGTCACTGCGGTGTATGAACGTATAAAAAAGCTTGAGCGGGAAGGTATTATATCGAAATACGTCGCCTTAATTAATAAGAAAGTTATAGATAAGGCCTTCGTAACCTTTTGCAGTATTAAACTGGTTCAGCACAGTAAAGATTATGTTGTAAAGTTTGAGATGGAAGTCGCTAAATTGGATGAAGTCTTAGAATGCTATCACATTAGTGGTGATTATGATTACCTACTTAAAGTCATTGTTGCAGATATGGACGAATTTAGAGAATTCATGGTAAAAAAACTAACGACAATTAGTCACATTGGAAGCACCCAAAGTGCTTTTGTGATCAACGAAGTAAAGCATACGACAGCGATAATGTTATAATTAGAATTGACGATATTTAATGATGCAATCAACCCTTTATAAACTAACAGAGCTTTTTATAGCTTTTATCCTAATCCCAATAAGTTTTTTACTCAAATTTCCTTTATGGATTAAAATGTTGATGGGTACACTTGGCTTTGTGTATGTTGTATTTGTGCTTTTGCGTATTGAACGAAAAAAATTTAAAGTAGCTTCACATCTTAATTGGACCCATTTTATGAAACGTATGAGTATCCAACTGATAGGAATCATTGTTTTAACAACAATGTATACCTGGTTTGTGGATCCATCCAATCTATTCAATGTCATTATAAATAAACCATTGCTATGGATTATCATTCTATTTGTTTACAGCTTATTTTCAGTATATCCACAAGAATTGATTTATAGAACTTTCTTTTTTGAACGTTATCAATCGTTGTTTAAAAATAAATACCTCTTTATAGTATTCAATGCCACACTGTTTTCATTAGCGCATATTTTCTTCGGAAATGGGTTAGTGATGATCTTAACTTTTGTTGGTGGACTGCTTTTTGCATACACCTATAAACGCACGCAATCAACACTATTAGTCACTATCGAACATGCCATTTATGGCTCATGGTTATTTACTGTTGGGATGGGTAATATGTTAGGGTTTCCTAGTTAAAAAAAACTTGTATTTTTAAAGCGCTCTAAAACATTTTTATTTTGCTATGAAATACCATCGAATTAAAGACTTCTACAAATCTATTTTTGCATCCTACGACAAACCTTTACTGAAAGAACATATTCAAAAAATTATAGAACTGGATAAAGTATTGCCATATAGTTCTACCTTTTTTTGTGTCACCAATACTCAGGATTTAACTTTTGAGTATATCAGTAAAAATTTTAAGGCTTGTTTGGGATTAGAACCAGCCGAATTAAAGACTAATGGTATGCGCTATTTTTGGAGTAGAATTCATCCAGATGATATTGAAGGGTGGCTCTCAGCGTTAAATCAACTCATGGAATTTACGCTAAGTGAGATTTCACTTGATAAAAGAGAACGTACAAATTACACCTGGAATTTTAGATTTAAAAATGCTGATGGTATTTATGTGAATATCGTTCAAAATACAACACCATTAGCATTTGATACAGAAGGGAAACCCATCATCGGACTGGCGCATTACACGGTTTTGCACCCTAGTCTTAAAATGGAAATCACTGCATCTGCAAAAATACTAAATAGTCAAAATGAATACGAAACTGTTTATTTTAATAATTACTCACAAAAATTAATAAGTAAGGGTGTGAGCAATAGAGAAAGAGATGTCATTAGACTTTTAGTTTTAGATTTTAGTAGTAAAGAGATTTCTGAAAAACTTAATATAAGTTCACATACCGTAGATACACATCGCAGAAATATCTTGAAAAAGCTCAATATCTCCTCTACAGGAGAACTTGTAGGTATGTTAAAAATGAATACAAACTTGCTTTAAGCAACTATTAAAATTACTCAAATTGAGTATTGCATTTTAATTTGTTAAAATAGATATTTACATGTTATTAATTAATTCTTAGGGGATTTACAAAAAAGTGTTTGCAGTAGGATTGTCATTGATTCATGCGGGCACTTTTTTTCGTAATTATATAGACATCAATATTGATTTGAGAATTTCTGTTTTAGGACTAAAAAACGTTATTTTTCATGAGGTGTTAGTCAATCAAAATTGTATTTTTGTATCTGTTAATCTGATAACTTTTTTCTTATGAAATCATACGATGTAGCAATAATAGGTTCTGGTCCTGGTGGATACGTAGCAGCGATTCGTTGTGCGCAATTAGGCATGAAAACTGCAATAATTGAAAAATATTCGACACTTGGAGGGACATGTCTAAACGTGGGATGTATCCCAAGTAAAGCTCTTTTAGCATCTTCTCATCATTATGAAGAAGCAACCAAACATTTCGAAGAGCATGGTATTGAGATTCCTGGCGATATCAAAGTCAATCTTGAAAAAATGATTGGACGCAAACAGGCGGTTGTTGATCAAACTACAGGTGGTATTGATTTCCTAATGAAGAAAAATAATATCGATGTCTACGAAGGTTTAGGAAGTTTCAAAGACGCAACCCATATTAAGATTGACGGCAAAGATGCAGGAGAGATTGAAGCGAAAAATATCATTATCGCTACAGGTTCAAAACCATCAAACTTACCGTTTATCACTTTAGATAAAGAACGTGTTATCACATCTACTGAGGCTTTAAAACTTAAAGAAATCCCTAAGCACATGATCATTATTGGTGGTGGTGTGATTGGCCTGGAGCTCGGTCAAGTATATAGAAGATTAGGAGCAGAGGTGACGGTTATCGAGTACATGGACAGAATTTTACCTACAATGGATGCAGGGCTATCGAAAGAATTAAATAAAGTCTTTAAAAAGGCGAAGTTTAAAATGATGATGTCTCACAAAGTTCAGTCCGTTGAGCGCAAAGGTGATGAAGTCATCGTAAAAGCTGAAAACAAAAAAGGCGAAGTGGTAGAATTTAAAGGTGACTACTGTTTAGTGTCTGTTGGACGCCGACCTCATACAGAGGGTTTAAATGCGGAAGCAGCAGGTGTAAAATTAAATGAGAGAGGACAAATAGACGTTAATGAGCACTTACAAACTAACGTAAGTAATATTTATGCGATTGGAGATGTAATTAAAGGTGCCATGTTAGCCCATAAAGCTGAAGAGGAAGGTGTTTTTGTTGCTGAAACTTTAGCTGGACAAAAACCGCATATTGATTACAACTTAATTCCTGGTGTGGTTTATACATGGCCAGAAGTTGCAGCTGTAGGCAAAACCGAAGAAGAATTAAAAGAAGCTGGTATAGAATATAAAGCTGGGCAGTTTCCATTTAGAGCCTTAGGTCGCGCTAGAGCAGGAGGTGATTTGGATGGGTTTGTGAAAATATTAGCTGATAAAACAACCGATGAGGTTTTAGGCGTTCACATGATTGGTGCACGTTGTGCCGATTTGATTGCTGAAGCTGTTGTCGCAATGGAATATAGAGCATCTGCCGAAGATATTTCACGCATGTCACACGCGCATCCAACATTTGCAGAAGCTGTAAAAGAAGCGGCTCTTGCGGCTACTGATGATAGAGCATTACACGTGTAAAAGACGATAACACTAACAAAAAGCGAACTCTCGAGTTCGCTTTTTTTGTAACTTTAGTTCTTATTAATAGTAAGGCTCATGTGGGAAGCACAATTACAACTTTATGATAGCATCGTAGCAAAATGCCCAAATTTTGACCGAAAAGGTAAGAATATGATTTATACTTCTGCTAATGGATATATGTTTACCTTACTTAATAAAGATGCTGAAATTGGAATTCGGTTATCAAAAGAATCACAAAGAGAATTTAAGGAAAAGTATAATGCCACCGAATACAAATCGTATGGTGCAGTAATGCGCGATTATGTAAAAGTGCCTGAACATTTACTCTGCGATACTCAGCTATTGGTAGATTATTTCAATGAGAGTTACAATTTTGTAATGACTCTAAAACCTAAATAAACACATTAGACCTTCTATGGAAGAACTCACACTCACAACACCTGCTTTATTATTTTCTGCGATATCATTAATTATGCTGGCCTATACCAATAGGTTTTTAGCGTATGCAGCTGTGATTAGAAATTTACATGATAAGTACCTGGAAAAGATGGATGAGTCTTTGATTCAGCAAATTAAAAATCTAAAACTAAGACTGAATCTCACAAGATGGATGCAAATTTTAGGAATTTCCAGTTTATTGTTATGTGTGTTGACAATGTTTTTAATTTACATTGATTATCATGTGCTAGCAGTTTGGATATTTGGTGTGGCCTTAGTATTGTTAATTCTGTCTTTAGCACTTTTAGTTAAAGAAATACAAATTTCAATACATGCCTTAAGTCTCCATTTAAAAGATATTGAAAGCCATTTGAAGAAAAAATAAATTTAATGTGAATGATTCAATTCGTAACCTATTGAAATTGTAATGAAGAAATTATTAGTAAGCGCTTTTATTTTTATGTTATTATCCTGCGCACCAAAACTCAAAAGCAATATCACAACTACATTGCCGCTATTATCTGGGAAAGAGGTAATTGTGGTTTTAGATATTATTGATGACCAATCTATACCGGTTTCCAAAGTAGGGGAACTCCAAGCAACAGATTCTGGCCTTTCTGAAAATTGCTCCTATTATCAAAATATACAAAGTCTAAAAAAAATGGCACGAGCTTCAGGTGCCAATCTCATTAAAATCACAAAGCACAAAAGACCAGACAATTGGAGTACTTGTCACCGCTTATGGGCAACCATCTATAAAGTAGAAAATCCCCAAGCCTATGAATCGCAGATTGAATGGACTCAAGATAGAAAATTAACTTGGGACGACTTTAAAGGGGAGCCAGATATACTAAATTTTCCAAATGCGTTGGCGGTTACGAATTCTGGATTTAGTTATGAGTCGGCTAGAAATCTCTTCAAAGATGGAAAGTTGTATGTTCAAAGTGTTTTTAGTACCTATCAAAGTTGGGTGCTTGCAAAAGGAAGAAACGATTATGTCTTGCGTCATGAGCAAATTCATTTTGACTTAACTGAAATTTATACTAGAAAGTTGAGAAAGGCATTTTCAGATGCCAAAATAAACAGTAATAAATTGCGTGAGGCCAAACTTATATTTGATAAAATTTCAAGTGAGTTAGAGTTTAAGCAGGACCAATATGATGCCGAAACACAGAGCGGGTCAAAACAAGATATTCAAGAAAAATGGGAGGCTATTGTTGTTATTGAACTGGCGAAGTATGATTTGTACAAATCAAATTAAAGTCTATAATTCCTGAATTAAATCTCTTATCCTCAAGCGTTTTCTATAATCACTTTCGTTGATATCCCTAACAAAGCAATACATGCTTATCTTCTTAGAGTTGACCTTCTCTGAAAGTTCTTCAACCGTAAATGGTCCGAATTCTTTAGACTTCTCGATATAGTAGAATTCATGTCCGTAAATCAATTTGGTCACTTTCTGTTTGTACTTAATTTTTAGAAAGTTTTGCACATCAGCTACAGAATTGACCTCCTCCGAATATTGTGTTGTATTAATGAAAAGGGCAAATTCTTCCTTGTTTTGGTGATGGAGTACAAGCACATCATCATCTTTAAAATAGGCTTTTACTGTGATGAGTCCATCTTCAGTTTCAATAGAGAATACATTATCTACATCGCGAGTCCAAGTAGTTTCAATAAGAGATTCTTTCCTATAGATCTCTAAAATATTATTATTTCTAAATGTGTAAATTGATTTTTTTTCTGCAATACCATTCACTAAAATCCATTTATGATTAATAAACAGAGAGTCGTAATGTTGACTATAGTCAAAGGGCTCGAGATTCGGTATGGAGTCACGTAGGTTAGCTTTCATTAAGTAGGTATTTAAACAAAAATAATAATTATTTGTTTAACGTTTAGTTTAATAGATTATTGAGCATCATTTAAAATTTCTCTAAATGTGCCAGTACTTCTTTTTTATAACTTCTGCTCATAGGTAATGCAATATCATTAATCGTGATATGTTCATGTGTGAAGGATTGAATATGTGCTAGGGCAATAATAAATGATCTGTGTATCCTTAAAAATTGCTGTTTCGGTAATTTGGCTTCGGTAGCACTAATAGTCTCTCTAGTGATTATTATAGAATCTTGCAAATGAATTTTAAGATAGTCACTATAACTCTCTATATATATAATGGTGTTATAATCAATCTTGATCATCTTGCGTTCTGAACGTACAAACATAAAGTCAGAATTGTTGGTGTTTGCAGTTTGGGGTTGAACACGATTACTTTGCAGACTGTAATACGAATTGAGCGCTTTTTCAAAACGGTCAAAAGAAATAGGCTTTAATAAATAGTCAACAGCTCTCAGTTCAAAGCCCTCTACAGCATAATCTCTATAAGCTGTTGTAAAGATGACTTTTATCTGTGGATTTATAGATTTGGCAAAAGAAATTCCTGAGATTTCAGGCATATTGATGTCTAAAAACACCAAATCAATATCATGTTTATTTATGAAGTCAAAAGCTTCCAAAGCATTGGCGCAACGACCAATAATTTTAATAGTATCAAAATGAGATAGATGAGCAGAAATGATATCTCTTGCAATGGCTTCATCATCTACAATTAAGCAGGAAATGGTCTGATTTTTAGTCATGATTAACTATTTTTAAATGAAGTTGAATGGAAAAAATAGCGTTTTCGTATGTGATTTCAAGATTATACTGATCTGCATATAACAAGCTCAAGCGCTTTTTTATATTGTCTAATCCAATACCATGTTTTAAATCATTGTTCCCAGAATATGAATTTTGAATACTAAAATCAATAGAATTTGAATTGGCAGTTAGTTGAATATCAATCTTAAGTTTACCATCAATAATACTTCCATGTTTAAAGCTATTTTCAATAAATGGAAGTAATAGCATCGGAGCAATGGTAATAGTTTCCGTAGAGGTATTAATATCAAAATCAACTTGTAATGTATCGTTAAATCGCATTTTCTCTAAAGCGATATAATCCTTAATATGCTCAATTTCTTCATAAAGTAAAACGAAAGGTTTTTCAGATTGGTACAAGAGATAATCTAACAAATTAGACAATTTAAGAATCATATCAGGTGTTTGATCGGCTTTTTTTAAAGCAAAACCATACATTGTGTTTAGCGTATTAAATAAGAAATGCGGATGAATTTGCATCTTCAAATAATTGAGCTCTTGCTCTTTTAGCTTGAGCTGCGTGTCTAATATTTTAGTTTCTAATAATTTTGTTTTTGAAGCTTGCTCAAGATTTAGTTTAAGCAATTTAAATGCACTTACCACAACGACGACTAAATAAACTGCAGTGCAAATAAAAATGATGTTTTTTGTGGCAGGATTCATATCAGCATACTCGAAATTTGAGATGTAAATGAGACTAAAAAAGATAGAAACCATCAATAGATACACTGAAATAATAAACGTATATGCGCTATAAATAGCAAAGAGCCAATATTGTTTGGTAATTAAATAATCTGGAATTAATTTATAGGTCGATACATAAGTTGTAGCAATGGTTGTAGGCATTAAACACAAAGAAAAGAGTAAAGTATCATCATATCTTACGCTATTTACTCCAAAGAAATACGTATAAAAAAACAATACACCAACCCAAAAGACTATTTGCAAAAGTGCGTGTCCTATTTTCTTTAATATAAATTGCTTCGTAAACATATGTGATATCCTAATTACAATAATACTATATTTTTTTAGGGACCAGCGTGAATTAGAGACGAACAACCAATTTAGTAAGCTTTTTGACATCCATGCTAAATCCAGATGAAAAATGGTCGCTGGTCGCATAATTCAAAAAAAAGAGAATTTTGGTGTTATGTTTGACTATGTTTAACTAAAATAAAATATATGAACACATTATCGCTGACGGTTACGGGGCTTATTAGCCAATCAATTACATTGAATATTTTTATGGATGGAGGTCCTTTGTTTATGACACTGATATTAATATGCTTGTTAGCGTCGCTGTTTTTTCTTGCGAAAGGTTTTAGTAGTGTTAAAAAAAATAATTCAGCTGCTCAAAAAATGCTGAGCTTAACTGTAGATTCTAGCTTATTAGGATTGGTTATGGGTTTTTTGGGATCTGTATTAGGCTTAATATCAGCCTTTGATTCTATTGAGGCTTTAGGCAATCCGGATCCTTCTATATTCGCTGGTGGATTAAAAACATCTCTACTAACTGCCACTTTCGGCCTTTTTAGTTTTGTTGTGGCTCGAATTGGAATTCTTGTTTTAAGATCGATACTAAAGACAAATGAAGCGTAATTTTTAAACTGAAACACATCATGAAACAAGCCTTATACCTTACAATAGTCTTATCAATAATGCTTTCGAATGAATCCATTTACGCTCAAACTCATCCAAATGAGTTTCAGCAAGTAGAAAGTGAAGTGGTAGACAGTATATATTCAAAAACTTTAGATAGCTATCGTCATTTTTGGGTGAAATTGCCCGAAAGTTATAATCCGAAAAGTGATAGAAAATATCCAGTTATCTATGTGTTAGATGGTTTTTCTTTACAATCAAATTTAGAAGTGGTTTATAATAATTATTGGGGACATTACTTGCCACAAATGATTTTAGTTGGAATATCAAACAGGATTCATAGAACCCGTGATTTAACAATTTCAAAAATAGAAACACGTCGTGGCAGTGAAATGCAAACAGAAAGTGGAGGAGCTGAAAAGTTCACCGCATTTATTGAAAGCGATTTAATGCCTTACATTGATAAAACATTTCAAACGTCTAGCTACCGCACATTAATTGGACACTCTTATGCTGGTTTGTTTACAATTAATACCTTATTGCATCATTCACATCTTTTTACTAATTATATCGCCATCGATCCAAGTATAGAGTGGGATAATCAAAAACTATTAATTCAAGCAAAAGAGATATTAAAGGCCAAAAACTTCGATGGCAAAGGTTTGTTTGTTGCTTTGGCGGCAGAACAACTGAACATGCAAGATGCTTCAGTAACCATAGATAACCTCATGGAAGATACTTCTGAGTTTAGCTTATTTGCACGTTCAATTCTTGAATTTTCTCAGTACGCGTCTGCTCAACAGCAAAATAAATTGAATGTTGTATACAAAGTGTATCCTGAAGATTTACACGGTACTGTGCCATTACCTGCTATGCGTGATGGACTTGTATCTCTATTTCAATGGTTTCAATTTAAATATCCGCAGAAATATAATAATCCAGATACTTCTGTTCAGGATTTACGTGCATTGTTGAATGCGCAAGAAGTTATTTACACTAAAAATTTTGGCTACAAATCACCACCAATGATCGAAGAGCTGTTTAATGGATATGGTTATATGAATTTACAGATGGGACAACCTGAAAAAGCATTGTTATTTTTTAGCATGGCGCTTAAGTATTATCCGCAAAGTGCCAATGCTTATGATGCAATGGCAGACTATTATCTGTCTCAAGATGATAATTTAAAAGCAATAGAATATCTTACAAAAGCCCTTGAAATAAGTGGAAACTTATATCATAAAGAAAAGCTAGACGCTTTAAAAAAGTAGTTCAGTATCAAAATCTTTATCTAAAGCGAACAGATATGTTCGCTTTTTTTATCTGATTTTCAGATCTATAGATCATATTAGTCTTAAATTTTAACATTTCTTGCAAAAAAATAGTGACCTTTGTCACTGTCCTGTGTCTTAAATAGTAACCTTTTAATTCAAACCAACATTTTTGCAACCCTCTAATGATATTTTAAAGTTATCAGACGAAGCCCTTGTAAGTGCTATTGTGAAAAACAATGATACCATGCTTTTTGAAGTATTGTATGATCGTTTTGCAACTCTCGTATACAATAAATGTTATGGTTTTGCCAAAGACGAAGACGAAGCTAAAGACCTTACTCAAGATGTCTTTTTAAAACTCTTTGTGAAGTTGGCTAGTTTTAAAGGGAAATCTAAATTTTCAACATGGTTATATGCATTTACCTATAATCATTGTGTAAATTATGTGACACGAAATACCGCTAAAAAATTCGAAAAGCAATCAGTAGACTACGCAGATATAGAAAATATTTCCGAAGATGAAGACGAGACGAATTTTAGCGATATGAGAGTGGATAAGCTGAAAAAAGCATTAGAACTTGTATCACCAGATGAGAAGATGATACTTTTACTAAAATATCTAGATAACCTTTCTATAAAGGAGATTGAGATGGTTTTAGGTATAGGGGAAAGCGCTGTAAAAATGAGAATTAAACGCGCTAAAGATAAATTATTAACTGTTTATACTAATAACCTTAAATAATGGAAAATCCTTTTAGAGATATAGATAAGCCATTGAAATCAGTTCCAGCGGAATTGAAAGCTAAGGTCATGAATGATATCGCCATTGCAAAACTGATTATGGAATTGGCTGAATTGTTTTCGTACAATTTGGGAGATGTGATAGAAACAGTAATGAGCAAAAGAGAGAAAAATTAGAAGCTATTAATATTAAAATATAAATCATGGATAAAATAACAGCATATAAAGATATAGCTATGGAATCATTGACGGCTATGTGGTTAGAAATCACCAAAATATTCCCAAGTATTGTAGGTGCTATTGTCGTTCTAATTATCGGTTGGATAATTACAAAAATCGTAGTTAAATTAATCAAAAAGGCGCTTAAATTGGCCAAAGCCAATAAGCTAGATGATAAACTAAATGAAATTGAAATAATAGAAGGCAAGCAACTCAATTTTGATACCATAAAGGTGGTGTCAACTTTTGTGAAATGGGTCATTTATATTATGCTGCTCATTATTGTTTCAGATATATTAAATCTTAAAATAATATCAGAACAAATTAGTAACTTCTTAGGGTATATTCCTAAGTTATTTGTAGCCTTGATTATATTTACGCTAGGTCTTCTGTTTGCAAACTTTGTAAAGAACGGACTGAAATCATTCTTTGAATCTATGGATTTATCGGGTGGTAAAATGATCAGTCAAGTCGTATTTTTTCTGCTACTTATTTTTATTTCAATAACGGCTTTAAACCAAGCTGGTGTAAATACTGAAATTATCACGAGTAACCTCACGATGATTCTTGCAGCTTTCTTATTAGCTTTCGCTTTGGCTTTCGGTTTAGGAGCACGAGAAGTTGTTGGAGATTTATTAAGAACATTCTATACCAGAAAAACGTTTGAAGTTGTTAAACAAATTCAGTTTCAAAATAACAATTATGAGATTGAGGCAATAGATAATATTTCGGTGGTTCTAAAAAACCAAGACGGGAAGCTTATCGTGCCAATCAAAGATATTGTTGAGAGTCATATAAGGATCATGGACTAGGTATTAGGGTTATGGGTAATCGTATGGATTACGTTATCCAGCGCTGACAGGTTCTCAAGCTGGCCCTTTTCATGTATTTGAAAAGGGTTTTTTATAAGATGTCATTTAATAGTGTAGCTAATCGTATGCCTGCTTTTTGCAGTTGTTTTCTCGCAATACCTAAATATTTATAAGAATAAGAGTTCCGAAGATTTTCTGCTTTTTCGGCAGAGGCATAAACCGTTTTAGTTAATAGATGAGTTTCGGCAATCCAATCTAATTCAGAACCCATTTTTATCGCTTTGATTTCCTCTTTTGAAAGATGATCAACATTGTTTGCAAATTCTGAAAAACTCATGCCATAGGAGTCAATCATTTGAGAGTCCCAAACCCTATGCATATTAGAATCTCTTGATTGCCATTGCACATAAAAATCATTCCCACCACGATCTTCTTTTAATCCAATATGGAATGGTTGATGTAAATCTCCTATAAGATGAATTAATAGTTTTAAATAAAAAGCTTTGTCATCATCAGATACTTGATCATTTAAAATTTTAGATTTACAAAAGGCAATACCAGTAACAAGATCGCCACTAGGATTTTTTTCAGAGGTCTCATAGCTGCCGTCTAAAGGCATATTTATGTAATGCCAAGTTTTATATTGATCGTAACGTTTATCCGATTTTATTTCGTCGGCAAAGGTTGAAACCAATGCTAACGATTCGTTATGAAGTAATTTTTTAAGCTTTCGTTTTGTGCTTGCTTTTAGATAGTCGTCCGCTATTACGCCAACAACACGATGTCCTGTTTTACCCCAAATAGGAGTATTACTTGCGGTTACTTTAAAGCACATGAAAAGAAGTAGGATAATAAGATATTTGAATTTCATGAATTTTGGATTGGCTAAATTAATTATTTGCGCTTATTTCTTTTATTGTAATTTTTGTCTCCTTTAGTTTTAGGTTTTTTGTATTTAGCCGCAATTTTAAATTTGTATGAACCACCTAAGTTTTCTTTTTTGTTTTTATCCTTTTTTTCATGAAATGCTGGTCCCGGAGCATCTTCATCTTTACGTTTTGTAGGATTATACCGCTCTCTAATTTGCGGACGTTCTTCTTCTATTAATTCTTTAGAAATTTCAACACCCTCAGGAAGCTCTAAAATGTCTATTGATTTATCCATATACGATTCAATGGTTTCAATAGCCTCTAGTTCTTTTTCAGATGAAAACGTTAAGGCATGCCCTTGTTGTTCTGCACGGCCAGTCCTACCTATACGATGCATATAGTTTTCTGGATACTTGGGTGTGTCAAAATTGATGACATGACTAATATTCTCGATGTCTAATCCGCGGGCCATGACATCTGTAGCGATTAAAACGCGATTCTCGCCTGACCTAAATTGTTCAATGCTTCGTAAACGGTAATTTTGTGTTTTGTTAGAGTGAATGACACAGGTTTCATTTGGAAAACGCTCTTCAAGTTGATCAAACAATAAATCGGCTAATTTCTTATACCCTACGAAAATCAAAACTTTGTTATATGTATCAATATCATGTAATAAATGCTCCAATAAATTCACCTTGGTATAAAAGTTGGCAACATTATAACGCTGTTGTTCAATATTATGCAGAGGCGTTCCCGAAACAGCAATAGTGACCCGTTGAGGTTTGACAAAAAAGTCAGAGATCAACTCATCTACATCATCAGTCATGGTTGCTGAAAACATGATGTTTTGACGACGCTCAGGTAAAATATCAAAAATATTAAGTAACTGATGTCTAAATCCGAGATCTAACATAACATCTACTTCGTCAATCACTAATTTTTGTATGGACTTCAATTGCAATACATGACTTAAGGCTAAATCAAATAGACGACCAGGTGTTGCTACAATAATATCTTGACCCTCTGAAATAGCTCGTTTTTGAGTGTTGATATTGGTGCCGCCATAAACACCCAAGGTGCGCACATTGATATATTCTGTTAATTTCTTAATTTCATCAACCACCTGAACGACCAATTCACGAGTTGGTACAAGAATTAGTACTCTCGGATTGTCTTGGGTTGAATATTTCAAGTGACGCAATATGGGCAACATGTAAGCATAGGTCTTTCCAGTACCAGTTTGAGCAATACCAACCACATCTTTTCCAGAAGCAACTACATTAAAAGCCTCTGCTTGGATAGGAGTAGGGTATTCGAACCCTAGGTCATCTAAAGCATTATAGAGAGGTGTGTTTAGGTTTAAATCCTGAAAAGTGATCTGTTGTTCCATACTGCAAAGGTAATTTTTTTAGTGCAGAAAATCATACTTGTTAATCACAGGTTTAATTCGGTTCTTTGTCATTCATTAGTTGACGTATTGAGACACATAAGATCCCAGCATATTTCTAATCCAGAAACCTTCAAAATGGAACTCCTAAAATGGAGTCAGCAGTTTGAAGAGGTGGTATGGTTGGATAGTAATGATTATGATACATTTTATACATCATACGATGCGGTGCTAGCAGTTGAAGCACTAACCATGTTTCAAACAGATTATTACGATGCCTTCAATCAGTTAAAAGAATACCAATCTGCGACCAATGATTGGATTTTTGGTTATCTGTCTTATGATTTAAAAAATGATATCGAGGATTTAAAGTCAGATAATTATGATGGTTTGCAATTTCCTGACTTGTTCTTTTTTCAACCAAAAAAACTCTTTTTTTTAAAAGGAAACACGCTAGAAACTCATTATCTGAATTTGGTTGAGGATGAGCTTGAGTCAGACTTAAAAGTGATGACTGCCCCTAACATAACATTAAAAGATGAGCATACTACCGAGGGAAATAATATTAAAATAAAACTCAGAATTCATAAAGATGAATACTTCGAGAAAGTGAATGAAATGCTTGACCATATTCATAGAGGGGATATTTATGAAGCGAATTTTTGTCAAGAGTTTTATGCTGAGAATTCTAAAATTTCACCCTTAGAAACATATATCAGACTTAATGAAATTTCAAAACCACCTTTTGCCACCTTTTTAAGAGTTTATGATAAGTATTTGCTATCGGCAACTCCTGAGCGGTACATCAAAAAGGAAGGTCCTAAAATCACATCACAGCCTATAAAAGGAACAGCTAAACGTTCGGTAGATAAATCTGAAGATGATTTACTAAAAAAATTACTTTCCGAAGATATTAAAGAACGAAGCGAAAATGTGATGATCGTGGATCTAGTGCGTAATGACCTCTCAAAAACAGCAACCAAAGGTAGTGTTAAGGTTGAAGAGCTTTGCAAGGTATATACCTTTGATCAGGTGCATCAAATGATTTCAACAGTCTGTTCTAAAGTAGACAAGCATACGCATCCTGTTGACATAATTAAAACTACCTTTCCAATGGGAAGCATGACCGGAGCGCCTAAGATTTCGGCGATGAATATTATTGAGGACTTAGAAGAAACAAAGCGTGGCTTATACTCAGGAGCCGTAGGTTATTTTACTCCAGAAGGAGATTTTGATTTTAATGTGGTCATACGAAGTATTCTTTATAATGCAACCAATGCCTACATATCATATTCGGTGGGTAGTGCCATAACAGCAAAGAGCAACCCGTTCAAAGAATATGAAGAATGTTTAGTGAAAGCAAAGGCTATGCGTGATGTCTTAGAACATTAATTTATATTTTTTCTAAAGCTTTTTTTAATAGCGCGAAAAACGCGTTCAATTCTAGTAATTTCGATGTGTTTTATTTTTGAAATATCTTCAAAACTAAGTTTGCCAAAGACGTATAGATCTACGATACCTGCAATTTGTGTTGGCAACCAGCTATAAAAGCCTCCAATGACTTGTTGTGATTTCTTCGCAGAGATATCTTGTATTTCAAAAGTTTCTAAAAGCGATTTGTTGTTATCGGCATATAAGAACAGGTGCTTATGCTTATTATCTTGTGCGTATGAGATATCATCAAAATCTTCTTTCATAACAAAATCCAAGTCAGCATCCACTGAAAATGACTCTTCTAAGCCATCTAACTCTTCTTCTAATATTGTTTGAGTACTCACGGTTTTTTGATGAAATGCTTCTTTCTTAAATAATTCGTCTAAATCTTTATCTACCAATGAAAACAGCTTTAATTTCACGGCTAACGACTCGTCATCAATATTATAACCGCCTTCGTATAACTCTAAAATCGCCGTATCGATTAAATCATTAGAGCGATACATGTTTTTTGGTAATATTCCTGTAGACTCAGCTACATAAAGGCGGTGCTTCACATAAGGTTGTAAATGTTGTATGGCTGAAAGTACTTTTTTATCAAACTCGTCTTGAGTCGATTTGTCCTGAATTTTTTTGAGAGTGCTCATATGGTTGAGTTTTTAGTTTCTTTCTAAGTTACCAGTTATTTTAGATTATAAATATGATTTTTATCAGCTACCCATAAAATATAAGCTTCAATTCGTTAAGCATTATTGTATATTTGAAGTATGATTGAAGCGTTCAAAAACCATATACATTCTGAACTCCGTTTCTTGGCGCATAGCAAGTGTCTATTGGCATGTTCTGGCGGACTAGACAGTGTTGTTTTAACACATTTATGTCATGATTTACAACTAGACATCACTTTAGCACATTGTAATTTTAATTTGCGTGACGATGAGAGTGATGCTGACGAGGCATTTGTCATGGATTTGGCAGATAGGTTAGAATTAGAAGTGTTTGTTGAAAGTTTTGATACCGAAAGTTATGCCTCAGAGGAGAGGTTGTCCATTCAAATGGCAGCTCGAGAATTGCGTTATAATTGGTTTTATAGTCTTGCAGATGCTATAGGCTTTGATTATATCTTAACAGGACATCATGCAGATGATAACCTAGAGACATTTTTAATCAACTTAACTAGAGGAACAGGTATTAACGGATTAATAGGAATTCCGAAAATCAATGAGAATATTGTGAGACCACTTTTACCGTTCTCAAGAGAAACTTTAGAATCGTATGCTACACTTAACCGATTAAAATGGCAAGAAGATAGTACTAATGCGTCTGATAAGTATCTTCGGAACAAACTTCGTCATCAAGTAATACCTGTTCTCAAGGAGATCAATCCGGAGTTGCTTGAGAGTTTTAAATCTACGCTAGCGCATCTTAATGATACAGCTGATATTGTCGAGGAAAGTCTAAATGCAGTGACAAAGCGCGCTATAGTTGATATAGATGAAAGTCATATCACTTTTAAAATATCCGAATTTAAAAAAGTGAATAATCAGAAAGCATACCTCTATGAAATGTTCAAAGATTATGGGTTTACAGCATGGCAGGATATATTAGAACTATTAGATGCACAATCTGGAAAGCAAGTACTATCAGACACACACCGATTAATAAAAGACAGAAAGCATCTAATACTTACTCATATTAAACGGAAAACAGAAGAAGAACTATTAATATCAGATGCTGAGAATAAGGTGCAAACGCCAGCTGGAATATTACTCTTTGATAAAGCTAATGCTTTGGCGGGAACGCAAAAAACAAGTATTTTGGTAGATAAAGACAAGCTAGATTTTCCTTTAGTTGTAAGGCGATGGAAAACAGGGGATGTATTTCATCCACTAGGCATGAATGGAAAGAAAAAATTGAGTAAATATTTCAAAGACGAAAAATTATCGCTCGTCGCTAAAGAAAACGCATGGCTATTATGTTCGAAGAATAATATTGTTTGGGTGATTGGAAGACGAGCAGATGAGCGATTTAAAGTCATAAATCAAACAAAGCATATCTTAAGAATTTCAATTGAATAGCAGTTACATTCTATGCAAAAACTACAAGGACAAATAGTCGATATTAAGGAAAAACGTATTTATAAGGGCGAAGTCACTATTTCCAAAGGAAAAATAATAGCCATCGAAGAAAAAGAAGTGAATGCGAGCAGCTTTATATTACCAGGTTTTGTAGATGCACATATTCATATCGAAAGCTCTATGTTGGTGCCTAGTGAATTTGCTAGAATTGCCGTCAATCACGGTACGGTGGCAACAGTATCTGATCCGCATGAAATTGCTAATGTACTTGGAATTGATGGCGTGAACTTTATGATTAATAACGGGAAGCAAACGCCTTTTAAATTTAACTTCGGAGCACCATCTTGTGTGCCAGCCACATCTTTTGAATCTGCTGGTGCTATTATTGATTCAGAAGGGGTTAAATCACTATTGGTCAACCCTGATATTAAATTTCTAGCCGAAATGATGAATTATCCAGGTGTGCTATTTGATGATGATGAGGTTTTAAAAAAAATAGAATGGGCTAAGTATTATAATAAACCAATCGACGGACATGCACCAGGTGTTATTGGAGATGATATAAGTAAATACATAAGTGCAGGTATTACAACTGATCATGAATGCTTTACTTATGAAGAAGGCTTAGAAAAACTCCAAAAAGGAATGAAAATCCTTATTAGAGAGGGGAGTGCGGCCAAAAATTTTGAAGCATTAATTGATTTGCTGCCAGAACATTACGAGCATATGATGTTTTGTAGCGATGATAAACATCCTGATGATCTTATCATTGACCATATCAATAAACTTTGTGCAAGAGCTGTAGCTAAAGAGATAGACGTGTTTAAAGTATTACAAGCGGCATGTGTTAATCCTGTCGAGCATTATAATCTCGATGTGGGATTGTTACAGGTTGGTCAGCCGGCAGATTGTATCGTTGTTGAAGATTTAATAAGCTTCAGAGTGATGCAAACTTATATTAATGGGGAGTTGGTTAGTGATAATGGACACTCTAAATTGGTGTCTATTCCATTTGACAATCATAATAACTTTAATACCCGTATTAAGGAACCGTTAGATTTTAGAGTTGCTTCTGAAAGTCAAAAAATAAGAGTGATTGAAGCTCTAGAAGGGCAATTGGTGACTAATGAACTCATAGCTGATGTGACTGTTGAAGGCGGTAATTTGATTTCTAATTCCCATAAAGATATCTTAAAGATGACCGTTGTTAATAGATATAAAGATGCTGCACCAGCAATGGCATTTATTAAGAACTTCGGAATAAAAGTTGGAGCAATTGCATCGTCTGTAGGACATGATTCACACAATATTATTGCCGTTGGGGTGTCTGATGAGATGATTTGTAAAGCAGTGAATCTTATTATTGAGAATAAAGGAGGTATTTGTGCGGTCTCTAATTCCGAAGAAAAGATTGTTCCATTGCCTGTTGCAGGAATCATGAGTGATCAAGATGGAAGAACAATTGCAAGAGATTATGCCGAATTAAATATGATGGCAAAAAGACTTGGCAGTAAGTTACATGCGCCATATATGACCTTATCGTTTATGGCTTTATTGGTGATTCCTTCCCTTAAATTAAGTGATAAAGGTTTATTTAATGGTAAAACTTTTAAGTTCACCTCTTTGGGAGTGTCTTAACATTTCATTTCGATTTTGAAAGTTAAAGAATGGTTATCTTTAGCCTTTCTAAAAATTCACCAACCATGATTAAAAAGATTTATATCCTCGCTTTAATAGCATTTACATTGACGAGCTGCAAGCGAACTGAGACACCTTTAACAGAAACAGTAGCTTCTGAAAATGTTAAAAGCACTTACGTTAAAGATAACTACAACAAACAAGAAGTAATGATTGAGATGCGCGATGGTATCAAATTACACACTACAATCTACGCGCCTAAAGACACCTCTATAACCTATCCTATGATTATGATGCGAACACCGTATAGTTGTAGACCATATGGTGAAAATGAGTTTAGAGAAAAAATTGGTCCTAACAAATACTTGATGGAAGAAGGAAATATTATTGTTTATCAAGATGTTCGTGGACGTTGGAACAGCGAAGGATTATATGACAATATGAGAGCCTACATTCCAAATAAAACAGGTGATCAAACTGATGAAGCTAGCGATACCTACGATACTATTGAATGGCTAGTCAATAATGTAGAGAATAACAACGGGAATGTTGGAACTTGGGGAATTTCTTATCCTGGTTTTTACGCAACCTATTCGGTATTGTCTGAACATCCAGCGTTAAAAGCGTCGTCACCACAAGCCTGTATAGGAGATTTCTATTTTGATGATTTTATTCATAATGGTGCATTCTTACTAAGCTATTGGCGAGCAACGGCTGTTTTCGGCTATATGAAAGACAACCCAGTTAAAGAAGCTTGGTATGAAACTCCAGATATTGGAACTGAAGATCAATACCAGTTCTTCTTAGATGCTGGGCCTTTGAGTAATCTTGACACCTATTATGATGAAAATAATGTATTCTATCAACAGATTAAAACGCATCCTAATTATGATGAATTTTGGCAGAGTAGAGGGATTATACAACATTTAAAAGATATTAAACCAGCAACATTGATTGTGGGAGGTTTGTTTGATGCTGAAGATTTATACGGTCCGTTTTCTACTTATCAAAGTATTGAAAACAACAGCGATAATTATAATGCCATAGTATTTGGCCCATGGAGTCATGGGGATTGGTCAAGAACGAGAGAACGTCAGTTAGTTGGTAATATTCATTTCGGAGATAACATTTCAGATTATTTTCAGAAAGAAATTGAAACACCTTTCTTTAATCATTTCTTAAAAGGAGATGGTCAAGGAGCACCAAATCTGCCAGAAGCTCAAATGTTCGACACAGGTAAAAAAGAATGGGTGAGTTTTGATTCTTGGCCACCAGAAAATATGTCAAAAGAAACATACTTCATGCAGCCTTACGAAAAGCTAACACAACAGGCGAATCGTATGATAGCGACTTCAGATTTTGTGAGTGATCCTAAAAAACCAGTACCATATACCGAAGATATTAAGGTTGTATTTACACCAAGAAAGTTTATGACTGATGATCAACGTTTTGTGTCTCGGCGACCAGATGTGCTCACGTTTGAAACAGAACTATTAGAAGACGATATGACCTTGTCTGGTGATATATTAGCGAAACTGAATGTATCAACCACAGGAAATGCTGCAGATTGGATTGTAAAAGTGATTGATGTATTTCCTGCAGATACAGAAAACACCGATGATGTTCAGGATCACTTAAAGCTGAGTAACTATCATATGATGGTGAGAAGTGAAGTGTTGCGAGGACGTTTTAGAAATAGCATGAGTAATCCGGAGCCTTTTGTGCCAAACCAAAAGACGGCCGTGAATATAAAGCTGCAGGATGTATTTCATACTTTTAAGAAGGGGCATAAGATTCAGGTGCAAGTGCAGAGCACATTTTTTCCTTATATAGATGCAAATCCTCAAACTTATGTTGATAATATATTTGAAGCCAAGGCTGAAGATTTTAAAGCACAAACGCATAAGGTTTATAGCGATTCATCTATTGAGTTTACGATTTTAAAGTAATTCAAGACTATTAAATGCCACTATTAGAATCATGCTTTAAACCACCATTTCAGTTCAAAAACGGATTTATAGCTACCGTGTATTCTGGGTTGATAAGAAAGGTTAATGGATTAAAGCAACAGCGGGAACGCATAGAAACCCGCGACCAAGATTTTTTAGACTTAGATTGGAGTTATGCCGAGCGAAAGTCTGATGCTGTGATTATCTTACTTCACGGATTAGAAGGTCATGCGCAACGACCATATGTGACAGGAGCAGCTAAATTGTTCAATCAAAATAGCATTGATGCAGTATGTGTGAATTTCAGAGGTTGTAGTGGAGAAGATAATCGTTATTACCATAGTTACCACTCTGGAGCTACTGATGATCTCGATGATGTAGTCCAGCATTGTATTCTCAATAAAGGCTATTCGAAAATTTATATTAAAGGCATAAGTTTAGGAGGCAATATTACCTTAAAATATTTAGGTGAAGATCGAGAAATTCCAAAGGAAATTAAGTCTGCTATTTCGATATCAGTACCTGTTCATCTCACAGGTTCAGCGAATGAATTGCACAAGGCAAAGAACAAGGCTTTCGCTATCAGGTTTAAGCAACACTTGGTGGATAAATTAAAAGTTAAAATTAGGCAATTTCCTGATAATATAAGTATTACAGAAATTAATTCAATTAAAACTTTAAGAGATTTTGATGAGGTATATACGTCTAAAGCACATGGTTTTGCTGATGCTTCAGATTATTATCAAAAGGCAAGTAGCGTACAATTCTTACACAATATCAAGGTGCCTACTTTGATTATAAACGCTTTAAATGATTCATTCTTATCTCATGAATGTTATCCTATAAAAGAAGCTAAAAATAACGCCTACGTATATTTAGAAATGCCAAAATATGGAGGTCATGTTGGGTTTATTCAAAAAGGAGGTTTTTACTACAATGAGAAACGTGCTTTAGAATTTGCAACACAATTTCGTGATTAATGCGCTTTTAAGTCGGCTGGAAATCCTTCAATTACGATATCCCAAACTTCAGGAAGTAAAAAGTAAACAAAAAGCGTCACTACGATAATGGATATAATATTCATGACGATGCCTTTGCTTACCATATCTGGTATTCGCAAATAACCAGACCCAAATACCACTGCATTTGGAGGTGTCGCCACAGGCAGCATAAAAGCACAAGAGGCAGCAACTGCTGCTGCAACCATTAATACAAATGGGTGAATATCTACAATGAGTGCCATTGGCGCAAGAACAGGTAATAACATGGCTGTTGTAGCTAGATTAGAGGTGATTTCCGTTAAGAAGTTGACCGCTGCTATTAGCAAGAAAATCAACAAAATTGTAGTTATGCCAGCTAGGGTCGTCATTTGACTTCCAATCCATGCCGCGAGTCCGCTAGTTTCAAACCCTTTGGCTAAAGCCATACCACCTCCAAAAAGTAATATAATTCCCCAAGGCAGTTTAACAGCTTCTTCCCAATTAATAATCTGTTGTGTTTTAGATTTTGTTGGGATTAAAAACAAGATAATCGCAAAAAAGACCGCAATAATGGTGTCGTCAACGGTAGGCAGAAGACCTTTTAAAAGAAACGAACGCGTGATCCAGCAAAAGGCGGTGAGACCGAAAACAAAAGCTACAATTTTTTCTTCATAACTAATAGTTCCAAGTAATTTTAAAAGCCGTTTTATTTCTTGTTTTCCACCAGGAAACTCTGTTTGTTTAAAGGTAAATGCAAATCGTGTGAGATATTTCCAACAGATAAAAAGCAAAAGAATCGAAATTGGAAATCCAAATATAAACCATTGTGAAAAGGTAATTTCGTAGTCATAAATATCAGAGATAACTCCTGCTAATACAAGATTAGGGGGTGTGCCAATTAATGTACCTATACCTCCAATAGATGCACTGTAAGCGATGGCGAGCATGAGCGCTTTTCCGAAGATAAGATTTTCATTTTCAAGGGTATTTGGATTGTCTTTAAGTTGTTTAATAATGGCAATACCAATAGGTAACATCATAACAGAAGTTGCAGTATTGGAGATCCACATGGACAAAAAAGCCGTTGCTACCATGAACCCTAGGATGATTTTACGAACATCAGTACCAATAATATGAATGATGTTAAGTGCGATACGTTTGTGTAAATTCCATTTTTCAATGGCTATTGCAATGATAAATCCGCCCAAATATAAAAACACATACTTATGTCCAAAAGCACCAGTTGTAGTAGGGAGGTCTAATCCGCCAGACAGAGGAAATAATACAATAGGCAGTAAAGCGGTTACTGCAATAGGAATGGCTTCTGTAATCCACCAAATCGCAATCCATACCGTTGATGCAAGTATGGCATTAGCCTGTGCAGACAGACCATCAGGTCTAAAAAATAAAAGAATTAAAGCAAAAAGTAGAGGCCCTAAAACCAATCCAATACGTTTTGTGAAACTCATAGCGTTACATTGTTGACGCTTCTAAGATAGAAATTAATAAAACGATCTGATTGTAAAAGTATTTGTAAATTTAACTTCTATCTTAAAATGCTGATTTATAGCTTAATTTATTTTAAACTCATTACTTATGAAAACAATTAATGCTATTAATGGTATTGCTTCGCATTACGCCAGATTACTTCAGTATCCATATGGAACTCTAGGGAAGCCGTGATTGATATTGTAAGATTATAAAAGTTTATATTTTCGAGGTATCAATCTTTATGTGGTAGATTATTTTCTATATTTATAGAAATATTTCTACGCATGCTTAAGAAAGTTTTTGGAAGTGCTGTTTTTGGGGTTGAAGCGACAACGATAACCGTTGAGGTTAATGTCGACTCTGGTATTGGGTATCATTTGGTTGGTCTTCCAGATAATGCAATTAAAGAAAGTAATTTTCGCATTGCTGCTGCACTTCAAAACAATGGTTATAAAATTCCAGGAAAGAAGATTATTATCAATATGTCTCCTGCCGATTTACGTAAAGAGGGTTCGGCTTATGATCTTACTTTAGCTATTGGCATTCTTGTGGCTTCTAAGCAGATTAAGGCTGAAGACATCGATCAATATCTTATTATGGGCGAATTATCACTCGACGGAAATTTGCAACCTATCAAAGGCGCACTTCCTATTGCTATCAAGGCTAAAGAAGAGGGGTATAAAGGCTTTATTCTTCCGAAGTCAAACGCTAAAGAGGCGGCTATTGTAGATGGTTTAGAGGTATTTGGTGTCGATAATATCACTCAGGTTATCAATTATTTTAATAAAGACGAACCTTTAGAGCAAACAATTATCAATACTCGAGAAGAGTTTAATAAAAGTCTCAATTTCCCTGAATTTGATTTTAGTGATGTTAAAGGTCAGGAAAGTATCAAGCGCTGCATGGAAATAGCAGCGGCAGGTGGTCATAACATCATTTTAATTGGTCCACCAGGTGCAGGAAAAACAATGCTTGCAAAACGTTTGCCTAGTATTTTGCCACCAATGACCTTGCATGAAGCTTTAGAAACGACTAAAATTCATTCGGTTGTAGGGCGAGTGAAGGCACATTCTGGCTTGATGTCACAACGGCCATTTCGAAGTCCGCACCATACCATAAGTAATGTTATAGTGTATAATGTGTGGGTGTAATTTTCAGAAGTAGGCGAGAACAAGCAATTAATTATACACGGTGTTGGCAAATCGTGTTTTATTTTCAATTCTATCTTGGCGGATTCAATTTAGATTCCATTTCGTCATTCGCTCGATAAATTTTCTCCAGACTTGTATAAACAACAAAATAGTCCCAAGTTGTTCCGTCAGAACTACACGCAATTACGTATTCGTTCAATTCAATTTCTTTCACGTAATATTCTCCGCATACCTTAATTCCGTTTGTAACTATGATTCTGCCGATTTCAGTAAATTCAGTTCCCTGTGGTGACCTCCAACTTTGTGAGTAAGTCTGTTCATCCGTAATAATTCCTCCACTGTCAGAATTCCCACTGATTATTTGTATCGCTATCCAAATTACAATTCCAATAATAATCATAGTTCCACAACCATATCCGCCCTTTTTCATTTTATTTCCGCAATAAGGACATTTATCCGCATTACTGCTTATTTCTTGTTTACATTCCTTACAATTGATTAATGCCATAGGTTTTCGGTTTTCTTAAATGTTTGCCAACGGTGAGTATAAAATGCGTTTTAATGCAATTTATACATTGTTGGGTGTAGTTTTATAATATTCTAATAATTTATCTAAACTGATATAAATACCTCTTTCTTCCAAACTGGATGAACGTAGAGAGAAGAATTTAGCTATCAAACCTTCTTGGATTGATGGTTCTGAATTATGAAAAGCTCTGTGGCAATTAGGACACAGGCTAATTATATTTTCAGGCACGTCAATACTTACAGCAAAATCCCCCTGATATTCCATTGGTATTAAATGATGTGCTTCAACGAATTGTTTACCTGTCCTAGCAGATATAAATGTTTTATGAGTTGGATCATTCTCACATTGGAAATTAGCATTATCCAGTGCAGTAAATGCCATATTGGAATCTCTAGCCCAAGAAGTAGAAGAGGAACCTTGTTTCTTTTCTTTTTTCTGAATTGCTCCAGATTGAAGTTCTTTTCTTTTTCCTTTTTGAATTTCAATTTGGAAAGAATCTTCATCTAGTTGACCTTTAATGTCTATGATATCAGATCCTACACGTCCTTTAAGTTCTCTATAAACACCAATAAGATTCCGAAGATCATTTATTAGGTCTTCTTCAGAGGGAATGGCGTTCGCGTCATAGTATACACTGCAAATGTTACCTAACTCATATCCTTTACCAAGGGATTTAGTGGCTTTTAAATCAATTGGCGAATATGAAAAACCTTGATCACTCTTTAGTAATTTTTTAGAGACCGTAGCATTCTTTTTAATCTCAATGCGTCCTTCTTTTGTACCATATTCTCTTTCATATTGTGTCCATCCCTGATTTAGACTTAGGTAAACTCCTGACATATCTGACGCGAATAAGTAAACTATATAAAAGCCATCTTGTGCAGATTTAGTAATATCTATATCAAAGACACATATCCATGGTATTTCAGCAGGATTCCCTTGCCCGATAGAACCTTGTATTTTGTATTTGCTTTTTGGGAGACCTCCTTTTGTATGAAGTAGAGTAGGAAGCTCTTTGCTTATTATAAAAGCACTATTTAGATCATAAAGAGAGTACGTTTTTTTATCTGCTGGATGGGTCTTGCCTGGTATCTTGCCAGATTTTAGATCAGAATTATATTTCTTATTCTCACTTAAAACTTCTGTGGCTCTGGCTTTGTCAATTTGCCAGTTATTAAAAAAACTCGCTAGGTTTTCTCTAATCATAGTTCGTTGTATTTTTTATTGCTGCCTCTTGATTCAGTAATAGGGTATTTATTTCCATTTTCATCAATTTTTCTATTAATCGCTTCATTTAAGTCAATATTTAAGTCATTGCTTAAATATGCTAGAAAAATGAAGATATCAGCGAGCTCATCCCCAATTGATTCTTTCTTATTATTGATAGTTTCCTTTAACTCTTTATCATCTTTCCAAAGAAATATTTCTTGTAATTCAGATACTTCAATGTTTAAACCAAGACAAAGATCTTTAATGGTGTGAAATTGACCCCAATCACGATCATTTCTGAATTTTAAAATCCTATCTATTGTTTCTTGCTTTATCATATAATCGGATTAATGGTATGTCAGCGGGAGCTAAGTCATATTGCTTAATTTCATCAATTGTAATCCATTCGATTTTATCGTGATCATTAAGCTGAATTTCTCCGCTGATTATTCTGCATGTGAATGCCTTCAAGATTATTTTTTTATTCGGGTATTCATATACTGATTCACCCACGAAATTATTAACAGAAACATTTATCTGAAATTCCTCATTAAGCTCTCTAGATAAACAGGCCTCTGCTGTCTCGCCCGCTTCAATCTTACCGCCAGGAAATTCCCAATAACCAGCTAGGTGTTTCCCTTTTGCTCTGCGTGCAATCAAGAACTTATCACCTTCTTCTATTATAGCTGCTGTTACTTCAATCATTTTTTAATTACACCCAACGGTCTTGTATATGAAAAGTAGCGGATTTCACTCACTAATTATTCGTATTAAAACAGACCTTTAATTTTTTCATTTTCTTTCGATTAAGCACTAAAACCGCTATTTTTTATATACGTTGTTGGCAGGCGTTATTTTTGAGTTTACACTCTGGATTTACAGTATTTATCTAGATATGGTTTTGCATCAGTAAAGCCTTTTTCAAGAGCTATTTTCCAATCAATACATGCTTGGTTATTTCCTAATTGTAAATGTGCTAAACCTCGATAATAATAGGCATGAGATATGTTATCATTCAACTCGATTGATTTGTTGTAATCTTTAATACTTTCTTCAAATTTATTTAATTGAAGATAACATAAGCCCCTATTCAAGTAATAGTGAAACTTATTTGGATTAAGATTAATAAGAACTGAATTATAATTTACGGCAGAATCAAAATCGTGTATATATAATAATTGTTTTGCAAGTTCATCTAAAATATTGCTGTTGTTTTCATCATATTTAAGAGCTTTTTTCAGTTGTACAATTCCTTCAGTTCTTAAATTTTTATAGACTAAAATCTTTGACAGGTTAACATACGCGTCAATAAAGTCAGGTTTAAGCTCGATTAAATTTTCATAATCTGATGAAGCTTTATCAATTAGATTTAACTGTTCAAAACACATCGCTCGATTAAAAAAAGCCGAATGATAATTTTCTTGAGCTTTATTTTTAATCGCTAGGGAATAATTTTTTACTGCTTCTTCCATTTCATTTAAATTGTGAAATCCTAATCCAATAAAATAATGAGCTTCTCCAATCCAAAAATCTTGTGGTTTTTCAATCTGAATATATTTGCTAAAGGCCTCAATGACGCCGTTATAATCTTCTAATTGTAATTTGGAAATACCAATATTGAAATAAGAAGAGTAATTTGTATCAATTTCTGCAGCCGCTTCTAAATCAATTAATCCATCCTCATCTTCTGGATTTAATAAAATTTTTAAAGTTCCTCTTCCTGCTATTGCTTCTGCGCAATTAGCATCTAAGGAAATCGCCATATCATAATCAGAGTAGGCATCTAAAATTTGACTTATCTCTTCTGTAGATATTTTGGCTTGTGCTCTTTTTATATAAGCAGAAGTATATTTCGGGTTGATTTCAATTACATTAGTAAAATCTTCTATTGCACCAAAATAATCTCCTTGAATTGATTTTTGTAATCCCCTTTCAAAAATATTTAAAGCGTTTTTATTTATCATCTATTAATTTTTTTATTGATTCTTTATCTCCTTGATCTGCAGCTATTGAAAAATGTAATTTCGAATTATTTTTATCTTTTATTTTTTCATAGCAGTATCCTAAATAACGATGAATTTCAGGACAATATTCTTTTAACTTTACTATAACAGAAAAATCTTTAATGGCGTAATCGATTAAATTTGTGTTCATATAGCATATTGCTCGATTTCTATAAGCACCAATATTTGAATTATCTGCGACTATACATTTTGAATAATCTTTTATTGCAAGATTTTCGTTTTGCAGAGAATAATTTGCATTACCCCTTAATAATAAGGAATTAACATATTCATCATAAGGAACCTTGCGTCCAAGTTTCATGATGAACCTTTTATCAGCAGATATGTTTTCAAAATAGGTAATTACTTTGTTAAAGTATTCTATGGCTGCATAAACGCGATTTTCAAATAGCGCATTTTTACCACACATAAAATGAAAATATACTTCATCATTATTTGATTCTTCTTGATTAAGCAACTCAGAACCAATAGTCAATCGTTGCTCAAAACCACTTAAATTTCTATTACTTTTTTGTGGCAAGTTTTTTTTCATAATTTTCCCTAATATCTTGTATTTGATTTCTTATTTTGAGCTGCATGTAATGAAAATATTCATCTTTACTTGTAATGTTAATTACAGTAATATAAGTTTCTGATTTTTTTAGTTGCAATATGCGTTTTTCAAATGTTTCACGCTTAATTTTTAATCGATTAATGTTAGCTTTCAATTTTCGAATTTCATGATTTTCAGAGTTAATATTAATTTCAGTAAAAACTCCTTTCTTTAAATGAGTATATAGGTTTTTAACACCTTGTAAATCATTTAATTCGCTTAGATTTTTTAATTCATTAAAAATTGATTCAGCATTCCTTTTTTCAGATTCATTAACCAGATCAGGATGACATAACTTTGTAGCTTGACGAAATACCTTTTTTAGTTCTTTTGATTGTTCTGATGTCAAATCTTTCCATCCTCTATTTTTAGAATCTTCATAAGATTCTTTAAAGTTGTTAAATTGTTCCTCAGCATCTTTTTGACTTTGTTTATTTTCATCTAAATTTTCGATAACCTTTTTCTTGAGTTCAAGAAGTTCCATTAACATTGGACCTAGTTTAATATCATATAAAGTAGTGAAATCAGTTATAGATTTTTCCACAAATGCGAGTTCATTTTCAATACCCAGAACCTGAATTTTTAGAAGTTGTAGTTCTGCGATAAGAACTGATTCGGAAAATTTTGAGTGTGAGACTACTTCTTTACTATTTACCGTTTTATCTTTTTGTCTTTTAGTTTGGTCATTAGGGAAGTAGTATTTAACAATGCGTTGAAATTCTCTATCAAATTGTTTGATTAGGTCATGATTTTCTTTTACAACAGTAATATTTTCATGATTAGTCCGTGCTTTATAACTCCAGTTATACGAACCAGTAATTATAGTACTTTGGTCAATTATACAAAATTTATTATGCATTAATGATTTTCTGTTTCTTTCAGATATTTTCCATACTCTTCCATTGTGTTCTTTGAGCAGTTCAAAATCAATATTACTTGAATTATTTATATCATCATCTAGAATAAGTAGGTCAACTTCAATATTTTGAGACGCTTTTTCAATTAGATTTTGAAATAACTCTAAATCCGTAAACCAAGCAACTGCAACTTTTATTGAGCTTCTTGAGCCGTTAATTTCCTCAGTAAGTATTTGTTTTATATTCTCAAAATGTGCCTGTATTATCATTTAATATTTTTGTGTTTTTAATGACTGCCAACAATTGGATATACGTATTAACTATATCCACATTATATGTTTAAAAGTATAAAAAATCAAGTGATTAACAATATACATCATACTAATAGAAATGTAATAACGTAAGTTATATATTATAAACTACGGTATCCCATAGCAACTCTCTTTGATTTATTTCTAATATTCTTGCATCAATGATATTTGTCATAGAATACTTACTCTTATAGATTTAAATTTGTTACTTAATTAAACTACATATTATGACTGAATCAAATTTACCTAGAATTACTATTCTCTTACTTATGCTATGTTTTTTTTCATTTCAGACATTTAGTCAAAATTTAAATATAGAGACTAAGGCTATTAGAGATGGGTATTTTCAAACTCTTCCCTCAAATAACGGACGTTCAATATGTAAATACAAAAAAAAGAAATCCATTATAATAACTAAAGTAGGTAATGGTGATTGGTGGTATGGAAAATCAAAGAATTGTGAAGGTTGGATTCTTGGGTTAACAATAGAAATTAATGATGAGATGAAAGAGGCTCTTAAGAATTATAACTTGCTTTTAGAAAAAGAAGAAAGAGAAAGAGAAAGGCTCAAAATTATTGAGGAGAAGGAAAAAGAAGAAAAAGATCGAATCAAAAAATTAAACAAAAAAAGAATCGCCGATAGCGTTAAATTAGTAAAAATAGAAAGGCAAGCCAAAGCACTAAAAAAAATAGCAGAACTTGACAGTATTGCTAAACTTGAATTAAGAAATAATTGCCATTATGTTCGTAATGAGATTGATAAATATGAAAAGGTTAAAGTAGTTCTGACAGAATATTATGGTTTGAAATCGGATTCTGCTTCTGATTATTATTTAGCAATACAGTTATATATGTTTGCAGGTATAAAGTATGTCTACTTTAGTATTGATGAAGATTTGGGTTGCGCGAGTAGTTATGAATCAAGTAAATCATCAGTCAAAGTTTATCTAGAAAATAATGACATGCTAACTTTTTATCATATTGGTGACGTTGACTGTGCAGATTTTACGCTTTTTGGAAGATTGACTTCTAAAGATATTCAAAGATTAAAAAAGTCACCTATTCAATCGATAAGATTGACAGGTACTGATTATTATAAGGATATTGAAGATATTGAATATAAAGAGTTCTTTTTAGATAAGTTGAAATGTTTAGAATAAAAAAATTAAGTCGAAACTTGTTCCTAGAATTTTAATAATCAATACTGTTATTGACTAGGGAATCCCGTAACACTTCTCTTTGAATTATTTCTAATATTGTTGCATTAATGAAAACCTATTTATCATGAAAAAATTCTTATTTCTGTTATTATTTAGCACTTTTTTTTCTTTTCAAGTAAAAGCACAATCTATTAGTTGTCAAGAACTCTTTGAAACTGTTACAGAGTATTATTCAAATGATAGTGTAACCTGCTTAGGCTCAACAATGTTAGTCAAAGTTGAATATTATAAAATTGAAGGAAATGGATTTGTAGTAGCCTATATAAAAAGTAATGCTTACGATTTTAATGGTAGCCCATATATTTTTTGTGGCATATCACAGCAGCGATGGAGCGCTTTTAAAACAAATGGTATGTATGGCGGCTCATGGGGTGAGTCATTTCATGAATATATAAGAGATTACACATGTAATTGCTACTAGTGATAATAGTTTGTCGTAAAAGATTATTAATAAAGATTAATTAAACATAATAGTAAATTATAAATCATGAGCAATTATTTAGAATTATTAGAAGAAAAAAAAGAATTAGGCTTAATTACAACCGCGCTCTATAAAAGTAGAGTAAAGATGTATGAGTCAAAAGGTGTTAAACAAAATGTTAAAGACAAATATGATGCTTCAGCTCAAAAAAAATTAACACTAATTAAAGAAGACAAGATTAGTTTTTTAACAATTGAATTAATCAATGAAGTTAAATTAACAAATAAAAATACTAACGCAATCAAGGGTTGGGTTACTTTTATTGGAATAATGTTTGTTCTAGGATTAATTATGGCAATATATTCTGTAATGCAACTTTAGATTAAAATAATTGAAGCAACTCAAGGATTATAAATATAATCAATATAGTCAGTTCAAATCTTTCGTTATTTTTATTATTTTCTCTCATTTGAAAGTTTAGTTCTTTTTTTATAATATGTTTTGGTGTTCTAAATTATTTATTTGTCGCAATAACCTTAAATAGCGCTTCGTTGGTTTGCCCCTGTAATGCGTTTTAAAGTGTTTCGAATAAAGTTTATCATAACATCTTTCTAAGTCAAATAAAGTGCCATAAACAGACTTAAAGTATCTCCATTGCTTACTTTGTGTTTGACTTTCATACATACAACCACCAAAGGCTTCTCTATGTAAGAAGTAACCACTAATAGAGTATAGTTTACGACACTTTCTATTGGTTTGAGGGCATAGAAAATACCAAATAACACCCTTACCTAAGTTTGACGGCACAGAGACCAAACCAACTTTATACTTTCTAGCTTCATTTCCAAATTTATAATCTAATTCAATGTATGATTGTTCACCTCTAGTAATTAACTTAATTAAAATACTAGATGTTTTTTCACCGTTTGTACTCCAAGTAATAATATTCGATCTAAAGCGTTGACTATTTAGATAACCCCATTCTTTTAACTTAGTAATACTTATCTGCAATACTTCATCGTAGATGATAGGAAATGTATAAGGCTTTGGCATATTATTTATAACCTAAATTATTAGGGAACTTTGATACTTGGGTTTAGTTTGATTACGAATATTTAGAAAATTAAATTGTAGAATACATTACTTCTACCAACATACTTAGTACAGTAGTTGGTAACTGCTTCTTGATTTATTACAGGTTCAAAATAACTTATAGATTGTGGCTGTATGTTCATCGCCTTAGCCATAGAATCTCGATCTAATTTATAATTACAAGAAAGCAATAAGTGTGCGTGTGTATGCTTATCATTATAATCTGGCTCTATAGAATAGAATAGTCTTGTAACTTTAGCTTTATTTACTGCTCTTTGCATTAATACTGGTGCATTAGTTTCTGTTAGAGGATAATGCCTTCTGATAGTAGCTATATAATCCCATCCCATTGGTGCTAACCATTTACCGTATTCTAATCCTATTTTATTCATTGTTGTAGTTGTTTTGTTGCTTGACGATTAGACATAACTAACGTATAGAGGTTATTTTGAACCAATTGCTTTATTTAATTGTAAATCAGTATTTTATAGTCTCTATTTTGACTATGTCTTTAATTATTCTTTTAATTTCTTACTCACGTTGTAAGGCTAAATCTCTTAAATAGGCACTTAGCGTCTTATAGTTTTCATGTGCTTTGCGTTGTATCTGCGATTTCTCATCGTTAGTCAATCTAATTGCAATTGTTGTTTCTGTTTTATCCATGATATTTATTATTATTTGATTCTCGATTACATAACAAAAAAATTATATAATTGTTTGTACTGTAAAGAAATAGATTACAACATAAATATTTACAATAAAGACTGTTTGTATTGTATTAAATACGTATATTTGTAATTAAATAGAATAATAACTTAAAACATTACATTAAATGAAGGCTTTATACGTTAGAATCTCAACACCTAATCAAAAAGTTGACAGACAGTTAAAAAAGGATAAAACCATAAAAGCATATATTGATGTGTGTTCGGGTGGTGTTCTTTTTAAAGACAGACCAGAGGCAAGTAAATTGATGAAGAACTCTAAGATAACATCTATTGAAGTTAAAGAGATTTCAAGACTTGGTAGAAATTTGAAGGACATCTTGAATACTATTGAATACTTTACTAATAAAGGTATAGATATTCGTATTGAGAACTTAGGTCTTAATTTGATGGTAGATGGTAAGCTGAGTGCTTATGGTCAATTAATGGTATCTATGTTTGGTGCTATTGCTGAACATGAAAGAAGTATCATAAATGAACGTACACAAGAGGGTAGAGAAATTGCTAAAGTCAATGGTGTATATAAAGGTCGTAAACGTGGTGCATCTAGTGATTTAATGAAAAAGAACTATACGCTTATTACTGCTGTTCAATCTGATTTAGATAAGGGTATATCTATATCTAAGATTGCTGAAATGCATTCTATATCTAGACCTCGTATTTATTCATACATTAAGAAGGGATTGCTAACTGTTGCAATAAAGGAAACTGCTGAAGATAAAAATGAAACTGGGAAAGCTAAATTAATGGCTTATTATACTCAGAGGGATAATGACCTAATGAGAGGAGAGAGGTAAACGAAACGTCTTTCATTAACATTTCTTAATCTTTATCATCTTCATTTTTCCGATAGTATTCTGTTATGCCTTTTTCTTCACTTTCCCAATAGTATTGTTCTGTATCGGTTTCTTCATCATAGCTTGTAATTACTTTTGTTCTACCCATTTGTGAATAGACTTGCATCACAATCATATCTAATTCGTCTTTTGATTTGCTTTTGTATTCGTCAGATAGTGGTACTATAATTTCATTATACATTTCAATTGCATAATCATATCTTGGAAAGTCTAAATAGTAGCCTTCACAACCTTCTAATATTTGCTTGTAATATATTAACAAAGTAAAATAGCCTTTAGTCTTATCAATACGATGTGTGTTAATTTCAATTTTATCAATGTATTTATCAATCAATATCTTCTTTTCGTCAAATGATGTTTTCTTTTTAACCTCATCTAATTCTGTAATCATATTGCTAGAAATAACCTCTATATTTTCTAAAGATGAAATGTGTTCTTTTCTATTCTCAATATTAATCTTTATGGCTGATGCTTCCTTCTTTAATTTGTCTAATTCATACTTTACAGCATCATTAGTTAATACACCATCTAAGACCAAACTAACAGCTTTACGTTGTCTTTCGCTGTTCTTTATTAATTCCTTTTCAAGTGCCTTTAAATCGGCTTGTATGCCTTTTATATCTTCTTCTGCATTGGTATTTGAGAAGTGTTCAATTATTTTATCTTTTAAGACTTCATCAGCAAAAAACCTTTGCCATATAAAATCTTCAATCACATCAATATTGATACTCCGATTACCACAATTTTTATCTTTGTAGCGTTTACTAGAACACATGTAATAATTATCCTTTTTGTTTACTCTAGTTCTACCATAATAGTTAGATTCACATTTACCGCATATTATTTTACCTCGCAGTAAATAGTTGTGCTTTACGGATTGTCCGCTGTTGTTTCTATTGTTTTTAAGATTGTTATTTACTTTTTGCCAATAAGCCTCTGAAATAATATTCGGCACATCGTATAGATCGCCGCTAAAGTTTCTTTTACCGTAGTAGATAGTATTCAGTAAAATATTTCTGATTGTACCACCTTTCCAAGTAACATTGCTTTTCTCTTTAACCTTTTTAGTACCGTTAAATTTATGCTTGACCTTATACGTTCCTTTGTATTTGCTCTTGTATCGTGTTGGTATATCATCTTTGTTTAGTAATTCGGCTATTTTGTTAGTGCCAATGCCTTCTAAAGACATCTTATAGATTCGCTTTACTACTTTACTTTCTTCTTCATCTATTACTAGATAACCATGTTCGTCTTTAGTGTAGCCATAAGCCATTATACCATGTGCTTTTCCTTCAATCGCTCTTTGCTTTAAAACTTTCTTTGTTTGTTGCCCTTGTAGTTCCTTATTGTATTGATTTAAAGCACTTATAATGCTACTTTGAAGAAATGTGTTAGCATCATTATAATCGTTCAACTTATCACCAAAATACACATCTATTTTAGCTGTTTTTATAACCTTCACAAAAGTGTGAAATGTAAAGCTGTTGCGTTCTAATCTATTTTGATTCCTAAACCAAACCGCTGTTATCTTACCGCTGACTATGTCATCAATTAGTTTTTTTAGTTCTGGTCGTTCATCTATTTGTAATCCACCGCTAACACCTTCGCCTTCATTATAGATTTGATATTCTGTAAACCCTTTAGCCTTTGCAAATAATATACCTTCATTAAGTTGGTTCTTAATAGAATTACTATCTTCATCTTCTCTAGATAATCTCGTATATATTGCTAACATAGTCCTTTAATATTTAAGCAAATATATATAATTATTATAAATGTACACAACTTACACAATTACAAATGTCGCCTTAGTTGGAGGCGGAAGTTACCCGCAGCCTGGCGAAATTTCGCTATCACACAATGGTGTTTTGTTTTTAGATGAATTACCAGAATTTAAACGGGAAGTCTTAGAAGTGATGCGACAACCTCTAGAAGATCGTGAAGTCACTATTGCCAGAGCAAAATTTACAGTGACCTATCCATCGTCGTTTATGTTGGTGGCGAGTATGAATCCGAGTCCTAGTGGTTATTTTAATGATCCTAATGCACCTGTAACATCTAGTCCCGCGGAAATGCAACGGTATTTGAGCAAGATTTCTGGTCCCTTATTAGATCGTATCGATATTCATATTGAAGTCACACCAGTACCTTTTGATAAACTATCTGATGAACGTAAATGCGAGTCCTCTGTTGCGATAAGAAAACGGGTCACAGCAGCAAGAGAATTGCAGACAAAGCGTTTTTATGATTCTAAAAGTGTGCACTACAATGCACAAATGAATACCAAACAAATTCGGAAGTATTGCAAATTAGATGATGGGTCTATGCAATTGCTAAAAACGGCTATGGAGCGCTTAAGTCTCTCAGCAAGAGCTTATGACCGAATTTTAAAAGTATCGAGAACAATTGCCGACTTAGAGGCTTCTCCAGTGATTAATGGGTCACATATTTCAGAAGCCATTCAATATCGCAGTATGGATCGTGACGGTTGGTTAGGTTGATTTTTATAAAAATGTTATCGTTTAAAACCTTAAATTTATAACATGAAAAACTACTACGTACTCTGTTTTGCGCTTTTTGTGTTGAGTTGCAATACTTCTGAAAACAAAACGACTACTACCGAGCAAAGCACCAAAATCAAACTGGCTGATATACCAACAATCGATATGGTACAAGCTAATCGCTTAGCGCAATTGCCTATTCATTGTATTCAAACCGAATATCCTAATAAACTCAACCAAACGATTGGTAGCGATGCCGATTTAAAATCACCACAAACTTTGCATCCGGCATTTTATGGTTGCTTTGATTGGCACTCTGCGGTTCACGGACATTGGAGTTTGGTGAGTTTGCTCAAGCAATTTCCTGAATTAGAATATGCCGAAGACGCTAAAAAAATGCTTTTACAAAATATGTCTAAAGCCAATATCGAAGTTGAAGTCAATTATTTCTTCGGAACACATAATACAACCTATGAGCGCACTTATGGTTGGGCTTGGTTGTTAAAGTTGGCAGAAGAACTGCATACTTGGGATGATCCTGTAGCCCGAGAGTTAGAAGCAAATCTTCAACCACTTACAAATTTAATTGTCAATAAGTATGTTGAATTCTTACCTAAACTGAACTATCCTATTCGTGTTGGTGAGCATCCTAATACGGCTTTTGGATTATCATTTGCTTACGATTATGCCAAAGCTGTTGAAGATGAAACGCTAAAAGCACTAATAGAACAGCGCGCTAAAGATTTTTATAGTAATGATGCTGGTTGTCCGTTGAGTTGGGAGCCTAGCGGATTTGATTTCTTGTCACCTTGTTTTGAAGAAGCCGCTTTAATGAAGCGCGTATTACCTGCTGAAGTATTTAAAACATGGCTTAATGAGTTTCTTCCGCAATTAAAAAACGAAAATTTTAACTTAGAAACGGGTAGAGTGAGTGATCGAACCGATGGAAAATTAGTACACCTTGATGGTGTAAATTTTTCGAGAGCTTGGAGCTTAAATGAGATTGCTCGTGATTTACCTGAATATGCACATCTAAAAAACATAGCCAATCAACACATTAATTATTCATTACCAAGCATCGTTGGAGATAGTTATGAAGGTGGGCATTGGCTCGGTAGCTTCGCTATTTATGCCTTAAATTCAATTGAGAAGTAATTGATTTTAATATTAAAATGTGTAAAATGTTTAACTTTAAATAAAAATTTTAAAATCAACCATCACTATGAAGCGAACGTTTAAATTTTCAATAATTATTGTTTTAGCATTTTCAGCCAATATCATGGCACAAAACCCTTTAATAAACCTACCGTCTATAAGTCCAGATGGGAAAAATATTGCTTTTAATTTTCAAGGGGATATTTGGACCTCCACGATTGAAGGTGAGAATTTGAAACGTATAACGGTTCATGAAGCTTACGATACCAATCCTATGTGGAGTCATGATGGTGCTTCAATTGCATTCGAAAGTGATAGATACGGTAATAATGATATTTATGTGGTGTCTTCAAAAGGAGGACTACCAAAGCGCATTACATTTCATTCAGCTACTGATTATTTATCCGATTACACAAAAAATGGTACAATTTTATTTGAAACACGACGTGATTTTGCTCAAGTTGAACGAGAGAATGAAATACACAAGGTAAATGATACAGGAGGCACGCCTACTAGATTGATGACTTCTGTAGGCTTCGATGCTAAACTATCACCAAACGGAAAATTTATTGTTTTTGTAAAAGGAAATTGTAGAATTGCAAGAGAGTCCTACCGAGGGCCAGCGAATAGAAATATTTGGTTGTACAATATTGAAAAAGATACTTATACGCAGTTAACCACATACGATGGTAATGACTTTTATCCACAATGGAGTAATGATTCTGTTATTTACTTTCAGTCTTCACAAAGCGGAAAATATAACATCCACAAGCTGAATATTGATGCTTCAGGACAAAAAATGGGTCAGATAGAAGCTGTAACAGCATTTAAAGACATGGGTATTTTTTCGTTTAGCTTAAGTGCAAATGGTAAAGATTTGGCTATGGTTAAAGGCGATAAATTATTTATTTCTAATACATCATCAAACTCACCAAAAGAGGTGAAATTATATATTGGTTCAGATTATAGATTTGATCCTATTGAGCACAAAACCTTCACCAATAGAATTGAAGATATTGCATTATCACCTAACGGAAAGCGAACAGCTATAGTTATTAGAGGTGAATTGTTTGTAAGGTCTACGGAAAAGGATAATAAAAAAACAGTCAATATCTCTAAGTCAGCTTATAGAGATAGAATGCCAGTATGGCTAAGTGATAGTACTCTAGTTTTTGTTTCTGATAGTGATGGTCAAAACGATTTGTATCTTTTAACGTCTGATGACACTAATGAACCTGATTTGTTAAACACATTAAAGTATAAAGTACTTAGGTTAACAGAGACTAAAGAAAGCGAACAAGACCCGATATTATCACCTGATGGTAAATCGATAGCTTATAAAAGAGGTAGAGGCGAATTTATTGTTGCAAAAATTGATGCCAACGGAAAGCTATCCAGTCAAAAGCTGTTGTTAGATGGTTGGGCTACTGCAAATGATGTGTCTTGGTCGCCAGATTCTAAGTGGCTCGCCTATAGTTTAAGTGATTTAGACTTTAATAGGGAAGTATATATTCACAAAGCAGATAACTCTCAAAAACCTGTAAATATTTCAATGCACCCTAAGCAAGATGCCGGTCCTATTTGGAGTGATGATGGAAAAAAATTGGTGTTTAGTTCCAATCGAAATAATGGGGATTACGATGTTTGGTTCACTTGGTTGAATAAAGCCGATTGGGAAAAAACACCTCAGGATTGGGAAGATGAAAAAAATAAAGGTGAGAAGAAGGAAAAAAACAAGGATACAAATGATAAAGCTGACAATTCTAAAGATACAGTTGAAGATATTACCATAGATTTTGAAGATATTTATGAAAGACAAGTGCAAGTAACTTCGTTTGTAGGGGGTGAATTTGGGGAGTTTATATCAAAAGATGGTGAAACCATATATTACACTACGGGTAATGGCAGTAGAGGTGATGCCCAAGTTGATTCCGATTTGTATAAAATATCTTGGGAAGGCAAAGATAAAAAGGCGATAACAACGAAAAATGCCAGACCTTCTAATATTACGGCCGATAAAAAAGGAACAAAATTTTTATTGACAAAAGGGTCAGGAAGCTTGTCGGTACTTAATTTAGTAACAGATAAATCAGAAACGTTATCGATTACCGCCAAAATGGATGTTGATTATTTTGAAGAATCTAATCAAATTTTTGATGAAGCCTGGAAAGCAATTAATGATGGGTTTTACGATCCTGATTTTCATGGTCAAGATTGGGAAGCTTTAAAAACCACCTTTAAGCCACTGGCTATGAAAGCTTCAACGAGAAGAGATTTTCAAAATATATTCAATTGGATGTTAGGTCAAATCAATGCAAGTCATATGGGTTTTTATGTCGGTGAAAACCGTGAAGACCTGCAACGAGAACGAACGGGTTTATTAGGTATTGAAGTAAAGCCAAATGCTAATGGAAGTATAGAAGTTACTGCAGTCGTTGCTAATATGCCAGCAGATAAAAGTGCAAGTAGTGTTATGGTTGGTGATGTTATTACTGCTGTTAGTGGAACAAAACTTACGAAAAATCTTAATTTTTACAGTTTGTTAGAAGGGACTTCAAATGAAAAAATATATTTAGAAATAAAAAGAGGTAATAATAACCTTGAAGTTATCATTAGGCCAGGGTCAAGCAATCGTTATGAAAACTATAAGGCGTGGGTAAAAGAGCGCAAGCGCCTAACAGAAAAATATTCCAACGGTAAGTTAGGGTATATCCATATTCAGGGTATGAATTGGCAAAGTTTTGAGAATTTTGAAAGAGAATTAACTGCAGCAGGTTTAGGGAAAGAGGGTTTGGTTATTGATGTGAGATTTAATGGAGGTGGATGGACTACCGATTATTTGATGGCGGTTTTAAATGTCAAACAACATGCTTTTACTGTTCCGAGGGGAGCTGCTAAAAATTTAGAAAAAGATAAGCTAAAATTTGTAGATCATTATCCATTTAGCGAACGTTTACCTCTTGCATCTTGGACAAAACCATCCATTGCGCTTTGTAATAGTACAAGTTACTCAAATGCAGAAATATTTTCTCATGCCTATAAAGCTTTAGGATTAGGCACATTAGTTGGGGAGCCCACATTTGGTGCAGTTATTTCTACGGGAGCTGCGCGACTTATTGATGGATCTAGAGTAAGAATGCCTTTTAGAGGATGGTATGTCAAGGAGTCAACAGCTAATATGGAATTGGGACCTGCTGTTCCAGATATTTTGATAAAAAACAATCCTGATGACAAGTCGAAAGGACAAGATACTCAGTTGAAAAAAGCAGTAGAGACATTACTAAAACAATTATAATTTTTTGATTCAAAATTGGTTTAAAAATATAGGGCCAGGTCCTTTAATTGCTGCGGCATTTATAGGGCCAGGCACAGTTACTGTTTGTACTCTGGCAGGTGTTAATTTTGGGTTTTCTCTACTTTGGGCGATGTTGCTCTCAATTGTTGCGACAGTTATCCTGCAAGAAATGTCAGCGCGTTTAGGTATTGTATCTCAAAAAGGGTTGTCCGAAGTTATTAGAACCGAAATTTCTAATCCGTTATTTAGAACTTTAGCAATTATATTAATTCTATCTGCCATAGTTATTGGAAATGCTGCATATGAAGCTGGAAACATTAGTGGTAGTGTATTAGGATTAGAGACCATTTTAGGGAATTCAACCCTAGAATTCGGGGCGTTAAAATTGAATGTATTAAGCATTCTCATTGGAGTAATAGCATTTGTTTTGCTGTTTATCGGAAATTATAAAGTTTTAGAAAAAGCATTGATTTCTTTAGTAATTATAATGAGTTTGGCGTTTTTGATTACAGCGATTTTAACGAAACCAGATCTGTCTGAGGTATTTAAAGGTCTTTTTACGCCTGAGTTTTCAAATGAAAGCATATTAACTGTCATCGCTTTAGTTGGTACAACCGTTGTGCCTTACAACTTGTTTTTACACGCCTCTCTAGTAAAAGAAAAATGGAAAAGTAAAACGGATTTAAAATTCGCAATAAAAGACACCATTATAGCTGTGGTTTTAGGAGGAGTCGTTTCTATGTGTATTATCATTTCGGCAGCAGCAATAAAGACAACCGAAGTTAATAATGCAGCCGATTTAGCGAAAGGTTTGGAACCACTCTTCGGAAATTACGCCTCTTACTTTCTGTCTTTAGGGTTATTTGCGGCTGGCATCACCAGCGCAATCACAGCGCCTTTGGCTGCAGCTTATGTCGCTTCAGGGTGTTTGGGATGGCGTTCTGATATGAGATCTAAACGTTTTAGGTTGGTTTGGATATTTATCTTGGGCTTAGGGGTTGTGTTCTCATCAGTTGGTTTTAAATCTATTGAAATTATAAAATTCGCACAGGTTGCTAACGGACTGCTTTTACCTGTAATTGCCGGATTTTTATTATGGATTATGAATAAGTCCGCGATTTTAGGAAAATATAAAAACTCTTTAATTCAGAATGTCCTAGGGTTTATCATCTTTGGAATTGCAATATTTTTAGGCGTTAAGAGTATTTTAAAAGTGTTCAATTTATTATAATATAAAGTGATTAAGATAGATATTAATTGTGATTTAGGAGAAGGCATTGGTAATGAGGCAGCCTTGATGCCATTATTGTCTTCGTGCAATATTGCTTGTGGCGGTCATGCGGGAGATATTTCTACAATGAAAGCTGTTGTTGAATTGGCACAGGACTATGGGGTTAAGATTGGTGCTCATCCGTCATTTCCGGATAGAGTGCATTTTGGAAGGCAGGTTGTAAAAATGTCGTCAAAAGCACTAAGTGAAAGCCTTTTTGGGCAAATCAATAGTTTGAAGTTGATTCTAGATAGAAAACAGCTACCCCTGAATCATATAAAACCGCATGGTGCATTATATAATCTTGCTGTTATAGATAAAAATATGGCGTTGATTGTTATTGAGGTTGTGAAACGTTTTGGTGATGATGTTGTTTTGTATGCACCTTATCAATCGATTATTGCTGAACTAGCAATCAGCAAAGGCTTGAAAGTCAAGTTTGAAGCTTTCGCAGATAGAAATTATAATGAAGATTTAACCTTGGTGTCTCGTCATCAAGAGAGGGCATTGATTCATGATTCAGAAGCCATGTTTCAACATGTGTATCAAATGATTTTAAACGGAAAAGTGAGAACTTTAAATGGGGTAGAGCTGACGTTAAAAGCAGAGACTTTTTGTGTGCATGGGGATCATGAAAAGGTAGTCCGAAATTTAAAAGATGTAATTGCTAAATTGAAGCAGCATAATATCGAAATTTCTTAGTTGGTTATAATGGCTTTTGAACTCACATATCGACGCTTTTCAGAACGTTCAATTTTAATAGAATGGCCATCAATAATTGACAATAGCATCCTTGAAGATGTTTTAGTTTTTAAAAATAAAATTCAACATTCAGATATTAAATTAATAGTTCAAATAAATCATGCATACAACTCGATATTAATTATTTATGAATATACTATTGATAATATCTATGATGAATATATAGCACTAAAAACACTGTATTCTAAGAGAGAAAGCAAAATAAAACCTGCCTTGAGGCATTGGAAGATTCCTGTGTGTTATGATGATGAATTTGGGCTTGATTTGGATGTAATTTCTGAAGAAAATAAACTGTTAAAACCTGAAATTATTAAGTTGCATTCAGGTACTAATTATACTGTTTTTTTTATTGGATTTCTACCTGGCTTTTTATACTTAGGTGGCTTAGATGAACGCTTACATTTTCCGAGAAAAATGAGTCCGAGACAATTCGTCAAAAAAGGAGCTGTTGCGATTGGTGGAGAACAAACAGGGGTGTATCCAAATGAAAGTCCTGGAGGCTGGAACATCATTGGAAATTCACCATTAGAATTTTTTAATCCAAAGCTAGAAAGACCATGTTTTGCAAAATCTGGAGATACCATTCAGTTTGTTTCTGTTAGCAAAACTGAATATGATAAAATTTTGTTTGAAGTTCAAAACGGGCAGTATCATATAGAAAGTGAGGTGATTGATGGTTGAGGTGTTAAAAACTGGTTTGTACGACACCATTCAAGATCTTGGTAGGTATGAATGTCAGCAATACGGAGTTCCTTATTCTGGAGTGATGGATAGGTATTCGGCCAGTTTAGCGAATACAATTGTAGGTAATGATGCAAATGCAGCGGTGATAGAGATTACCATGTATGGACCACGACTAAAATTTCATAGCAATACTGTTATTTGTATTACAGGAGCCGATATGAGTCCTAGCCTAAATTCGTCTTCAATTAAAATGAATTCAATTATTACTGTTACTGCTGGAGATGTGTTGCATTTTGGAACGTTAATTTATGGATGTAGATCTTACCTTTCAGTGTTTGGAGGTTTCCAAACTAAATTAGTTTTGGCGAGTCGCAGTTGGTATAAGCAGGTGACAACATCTGATATTCTTAAAAAGGGGGATCTTGTGCCAATTACCGAAAAGGCTGCAGATAAAACGACTGCTTTCGCAACAGTGAAAATTAATAAAAATCATTTTGAAACTCAGTTTATAGATGTCTATAAAGGTCCTGAATTTGGATTATTAGGTCATGAATTGCAAGCGCAACTCGAACATTTAGACTTAAGTATTTCAAAAGACAGTAATCGTATGGCATACCAATTTAATGAACGCCTTCCAAACATGATGACGCCCATTATTACGTCTTTAGTCATGCCGGGAAGCGTGCAATTTACACCTTCAGGACAGCTTATTGTGCTTATGAGAGACAGTCAAACAACAGGTGGATATCCAAGAATATTACAATGTTCTGAATCTGCAATTGATATCCTCGCTCAGAAGGTTTTTGGGGAGAAGATTCGGTTTAAATGTATAGATTAGTAAGAAAAAACCCATATTTTAACAAAAAGCATGGGTTTTTACTGAGATTTTCAATACATTACAATCGCAATTAATTCAAAATAAAGAGATTATGAAAAAATTAGGATCAATTATTCTAGGATTTATTATTGGTGTAGGAGGTATGTATTATTACACTCAATATTATGGAGAACCTGCAGTTACTGATGCTTTGGCGCCAATGACGCCAAAAGGAATTGTGAAACCAAATGAGATTAAATCATTGACACAAGCCTATAATTCTAGGTATGATACAATTAGTAGTGTGTTTTTTAGAGGTGTTGAAGGTGGAGACAACAGATCATCTTGGTATTCTCTTACCGACTTAGAAAATTATCTTGAACTTGCAGCAAATCAAGCAGAAGATCTTGGATATACAATGGATGGTGTGCGATTATATTTAGGAGCTCATCCAGCAGTTAAGAATGCTCCTGGATACACTACGATTTTGTTTGTGCCTACAGGTACTAAAAATATGTCAGAGGGAAATATGCTATATTTGAATTATCAAGTCGGAAGTCCCGATATACCAGGAGGAGATGGATTGGATCATGGTAGCAATGGAATTCCTCCTTCGGCTAATTATCCGCAATAAAATTGTAAACTATATTTGAAAGATTTTTTGTTAAATAATTATGGAGTAATAACTAAAACCGTTGAGTTTATTGCAGCCTTGTCAGGTACTATTTATTTAATAAAAACTAAAAACGATACACTCAAAATATTTGTTCAATACTTGTGGTTGACGGTTATTGTAGAATGGTTAGGTATTTATCCTCAAATCTTGCAAAATAATTATAATTACAGTTGGTATATAGACTTAAAAAACAGCCTCTTTTGTGAGAATATATGGCTTTACAACATATATTCCTTATTGACCATTGGATTATTAGGTGTATTCTATTCGGATTTATTATCAACCAAAATATTTAAAGTAATCATTAGAGGAGTTGTTGTGTTCTATACGGTATTCTCAGTCATTTTTTACATTTTTACCGATGGTTTCTTTATAAAAGGATTACCTTACGATAATATACTCGCATCTGCAATTGTAAGCTTATTTGTTGTGTTTTACTTTATTGAATTAATGCGAAGTGAGTTTATTTTAATGTATTATAAACTGCCTTCCTTTTATATAAGTGTTGCTTTATTATTGTGGTATTTAATGGTAACACCCTTGTTTATTTTTAATGCGTATTTCTATGCAGTGAATACTCAATTCATTGAATTTAGAGCATTACTATTATTATTAATTAATATTTTCACCTATCTATGTTTCGCTTTTGGCTTTTGGTACTCACTCAAGAAGAGCAAGCTATAAATGAAGAGCAAATAGCCTTAATAGGCTATATGATATTCGTTGTGCTTTTACTTTCAATAATCGTTATTACGTTTTTTGTTACGTTTCAAAAACGAAAAAACAAGCTGTTGATGGAAAAGATTGAACAGCAAAAAGCATTCGATGAGGAAATTTCTCGTACACAAACCGAAATACAAGAACAAACATTGAAACACGTAGGTTGGGAACTACATGATAATGTGGGTCAATTACTCGCTTATGCTAGTATGCAGCTGAATATGTTAGGGACTAAAGTCTCCGAAGATGTTAAGATTAAATTAGAAGAAACATCTGAGGTCGTTAAAGAAAGCCTAAAAGAAGTACGAGCATTGTCAAAGTCGTTAAATAATGATGTCTTACTCAATATAGGATTTCAAGATTCTATAACTAATGAGTTAAACCGACTAAAACGAATGAAATTTGATTCAGTCGAATTAGAGGTTAAAGGAACGATACTAGAGCTTTCTGATAAAAAACACGAAATTATTATTTTTAGAATTTTACAAGAGTTCTTGTCCAATAGCGTTAAATATTCTGAAGCCAAATGTTTAAATATCATTTTAGACTACCGACCTGATAGACTCATTATAGTCGCTTCAGATGATGGGAAGGGTTTTGATATTGATACCGCTGAAAAAGGCTCAGGTTTGATTAATATGAAGAGCCGAGCAGATTTGATCAATGCCTCATTAGAGCTGAAATCACAAACGAACGAAGGGGTTATTTTAACAATAGATTACCCTTTTTAATCTAATGTTCACAAGCCTTCCAGATGGCATCATCTGGTAAAGGTGCTATAATATCAATTTTTTCTTTTGAAACAGGGTGAATAAATTGCAGTCGCTTGGCATGAAGATGTATACTGGCGTCTTTGTTGCTTCGATCAAAACCATATTTTAAATCACCTTTAATTGGCGAGCCTATATGTGACAACTGACTTCTTATTTGATGATGGCGCCCCGTTTCTAATTCAATTTCTAACAGGTAATAGTTGTCTAATGACTTAATCAATTTGTAATGTAAGATGGCTTTTTTACTGTCATTGATTTCTTTTGGATAGGCTGTTGATTTATTATTTTTAGGGTTTTTCTTCAGCCAATTGATAAGTGTATCCGCTGTCTTTACAGGTGCATTTTTTACAACTGCCCAATATGTTTTTTGAGCTTTCTTTTCAGCAAATAATCTATTGAGTCGAGGTAAGGCTTTACTCGTTTTAGCAAATAGAACGATTCCTGTCGTTGGTCTATCCAAACGATGCACAACACCAAGATATACATTACCTGGCTTATTATATGTGTCTTTAATATAGTCTTTAACGACATCACTTAGTGGTTTGTCACCAGTTCTATCGCCTTGAACAATATCACCAGCACGCTTATTAACGATGATGATGTGATTATCTTCATAAAGTACCTGAAGATTATTCTTATGGGATAGGATTTTGTCTTTCGTCAAGTTTAAAACGTCTAGATTAATATTGCTCTTTATCATTAGGAAAGTCTACAGCCTTTACATCATCAACATATTGACCAATAGCTTTAGTCATATCGTCATAGAGATTCATATAGCGACGCAAAAAGCGTGGGTGAAATTCATGGGTCATTCCAATCATGTCGTGCAGTACAAGTACTTGTCCATCAACTCCAGCTCCAGCGCCAATACCAATGACAGGTATAGATATGCTTGCTGCTACTTCACGAGCTAGTTTCGCTGGTATTTTTTCAAGTACCACAGCAAAGCATCCCGCTTTCTCCAGCATTAATGCATCTTCCTTTAATTGCTGTGCCTCTTGATCTTCTTTCGCTCTAACAGTATATGTTCCAAATTTATAAATAGATTGTGGTGTCAAACCGAGATGTCCCATTACTGGAATTCCTGCATTTAGAATACGTTTGATAGATTCTTTAACTTCTTTGCCACCTTCCATCTTAACGGCATGTCCACCAGATTCTTTCATGATTCTAATAGCTGAGCGCAAGGCTTCTTTGGGATCACTCTGATAACTTCCAAAAGGTAAATCTACCACCACTAAGGCTCTATCAATAGCTCTTACTACAGAAGACGCGTGATAAATCATCTGGTCTAAGGTAATAGGCAATGTAGTTTCATGTCCAGCCATCACATTACTTGCTGAATCACCAACCAGAATCACATCGACACCAGCTTCATCAACAATTTTTGCCATGGTATAATCGTAAGCTGTAAGCATCGAAATTTTTTCCCCGTTTTGCTTCATCTCTATAAGAGATTTTACAGTAATTCTCTTGTAATCTTTTTTGGCTACAGACATAAAATAGAAATTAGTTATTGGTAAAAATACAGAGTTTTGTTAAACTTTATTTATTCTGAGCTTTAAAAACTATTTATTTTATAATTTAACAGAAATTTTTATTCCATGAAACACTATATCTTCCTAGTCGTATTTTTAGTTTCAACACTATCTTTTTCTCAATCTTCGGAAAAGGATACTGTTAAGGCTGCTATAGAACGATTTTTTGAGGGTTTCCATAAGCAGGATACTTTGATCATGCTAGAAGCCGTTTCTAAGGACATCAAAATGCAGTCTATTGGAAAAAACAGAGAAGGAGTGACACAATTGAATACTACTGAATTTCAAGGGTTTTTAAATTCTATTATTTCTATTCCAAAAGATAAACCCTTCAGAGAGGAGATTTTAGATTATACGATTCAGATTGATGGTGATATGGCCCACGTTTGGACACCATATAATTTTTGGTTTGATAATAATTTTAGTCATTGTGGCGTAAACTCTTTTCAGCTCTTTAAAGAGAAAGGTAACTGGAAGATTATTTATTTAATAGATACACGTCGGCGTGATTGTATGCAAGAATAGGAGTCTAACAATCACTCAAGTGTACACCAACTGCTAATCCACCTTCAGAAGTCTCTTTATACTTCGTATTCATGTCTTTAGCTGTTTCCCACATCGTGTTAATCACTGTATCTAAAGGCACTTTAACGTTATTAGGGTCGGTATCTAACGCAAGTTCACAGGCATTAATAGCTTTGATGGCTCCCATTGCATTGCGTTCAATACATGGGATTTGTACCAAGCCACCTATGGGATCGCATGTCATCCCTAAATGATGTTCCATCGCTATTTCGGCAGCAACCTGAACTTGTTCAGGTGTTCCACCAGATAACTCACAAAGAGCAGCAGCAGCCATAGCAGAAGAGACTCCAATTTCGGCCTGACAGCCCCCCATTGCAGCGCTTATAGTGGCACCTTTCTTAAAGATACTACCAAATTCTCCTGCAACAAGAAGAAAGCGTTTGATATCATTAAAATCACCATCATGATTTTCAATGACTAGATAATACATTAATACGGCTGGTATGACACCAGCACTTCCGTTTGTTGGAGCTGTAACAACGCGTCCTAAAGAAGCATTGACTTCATTTACAGCAAGCGCAAAACAGCTCACCCATTTAAGGATTTGTCTAAATTTTACTTCAGTATTTCTTATGGAGTATAGCCATTCCACTGGATTTGTGTAAGCAATATCTCCTTTCAAACTCTGATGCATGTCATAAGCACGGCGTCTCACATTTAGCCCTCCAGGTAAATGACCTTCAGTATGACAGCCAACATACATGCATTCTAGCATGGTATCCCATATGCGTTTGATTTCTGTGTTTATTGCTTCTTCTGACCGAATAGATTTTTCGTTTTCTAAAACAACACCAGATATTGGTAATTTTAAATCGTGGCAATATTTTAAAAGTTCTTTCCCATTAGATATTGGGTAGGGTAATGTGCAATAAAAAATAATCTTATTGGCTTTAGAAACTTTACGTTCTTCTTGAACTACAAAGCCTCCACCAATAGAATAGTATGTTGAACGATAGCGCCTGCCATTAATTTGTGCGGAGAATATTAGAGCATTTGAATGAAATGGTAAAAACTTTCTATTAAAAATGATGTCTTTAGATATCTCGAATGGAAGTACTCTGTCGTTATTAAGGCGTATTGATTTTGTGTTTTTAATGTTGGCAATGATGACATCGATGCTTTCTACAGGAATATACTCAGGATCAGCACCACTTAATCCTAAAAGCAGAGCATAATCAGTAGCATGTCCTTTTCCTGTCAAAGACAAGGAACCATAGAGATCTACTGTTATTTTTTCTACCTTGTCAAACTTATTAGTGGCTTTAAGTTCTTGAATCCATCGCTCTGCTGCACGCCACGGACCTAGCGTGTGAGAACTCGAAGGCCCAACACCTATTTTAAGCATATCAAAGACAGAAATACATTCCATTCACGAAATCGTTTTAGTTGCGGCGCAAATATACGTTTTGTTAAAGACGTGTGACACGAGGAGCGAAAGATTTCAAAATAGATGTCCGAAATTAATTTCGGACATCTATTTTAATTTGATCTTACATTAAAGTTTTCAATACCATTAGATTGCATGACAATATTGAGATTTGATACATCAATACTGTCTACGTTATCCGCAGGAATAACAACAACTCTGAATACTTGGTTTTGGGTCCATTCAGGACCTAAAGCATCAAAATTGGTAGTGCCATCTAGAAAGAAGCTAACGTCAATTTGTGTAAAATCGTAATTATAGATGAGTGTTCCGTCATCAAACTCTACACTTTGAGGAAGTAAACGCCAAATGTCTTGACCATCTAAAGTGTCCCATAAAATATAGACCAAAGTCACGTCTGAAGGGAACACAGTAAATCCATAACTTTCAATGAAAGAGTAATTGTTTTGCGCATTAAAATCGATTTCAATTTCAAAAGCAGAAGACACTAACAAGCCGCCTGGAGGGCCTGCAGGACCAGGAGGACCTGGTTCACCTTCGCAAGACACCATAAACAAAGCGGTAACAACTAAAATAAAGTGAGATATATGTTTCATAAGTTTAAGATTTGTTATTAAGAATCAAATCGCGTACCAAAACTACAATTTAATTCAAGAATGTCTATAAAGTTTTATGACATCATGTCATATTTTTTGTCATGGCATAGTCATTGACATATAGATATCGAAAGTAAAATTAATATGACATTTCCCAAGCAAAGGAAATAGAAAACACTAAATATAAAATTATGAGTAAGATTATTGGAATCGATTTAGGAACAACAAACTCTTGCGTCTCTGTAATGGAAGGTAACGAACCTGTTGTGATCCCAAACGCTGAAGGTAAAAGAACAACTCCTTCAGTTATTGCCTTTGTAGAAGGAGGTGAAATTAAAGTTGGAGACCCAGCGAAAAGACAAGCAGTAACAAATCCAACAAAAACAGTTTATTCAATTAAACGTTTTATGGGAAACAAATATTCTGAATCTAAAAAAGAGGCAGAACGTGTACCATACAAAGTGGTTAAAGGTGACAACGATACACCTAGAGTTGATATTGATGGTCGTTTATATACACCACAAGAATTATCAGCAATGATTCTTCAGAAAATGAAGAAAACTGCTGAAGACTATTTAGGTCAAGATGTAACTGAAGCAGTAATTACTGTACCAGCTTACTTTAATGATTCTCAACGTCAAGCTACTAAAGAAGCAGGTGAGATTGCAGGATTAAAAGTTCGTAGAATTATTAACGAACCTACGGCAGCAGCATTAGCTTATGGTATGGACAAAAAAGGTGTTGACCAAAAAATCGTTGTTTTCGATTTTGGAGGAGGAACACATGATGTATCTATACTAGAATTAGGAGATGGCGTATTTGAAGTGTTATCTACAGATGGAGATACGCATTTAGGTGGTGATGACGTAGATGAGAAGATCATCAATTGGTTAGCCGATGAGTTTAACTCAGAAGAAGGTATCGATTTACGTAAAGACCCAATGGCGTTACAACGTTTAAAAGAAGCTTCTGAAAAAGCGAAGATTGAATTATCATCTTCTGCACAAACTGAAATCAATTTACCATATGTGACGGCTACAGCTTCAGGACCTAAGCACTTAGTGCGTACATTAACTCGTTCTAAATTTGAACAGTTAATTGATGATTTAGTAAAGCGTACTATTGAACCTTGTGCATCGGCTTTAAAAGCAGCAGGCTTAACTAAGAGTGATATTGACGAAGTTATTTTAGTAGGTGGATCAACACGTATTCCTGCAGTGCAAGAAGCTGTAGAGAAGTTCTTTGGAAAAACACCAAGTAAAGGTGTGAATCCAGATGAGGTTGTATCGCTAGGAGCAGGTATCCAAGGTGGAGTATTAACTGGTGATGTAAAAGACGTCCTTTTATTAGACGTGACACCATTATCTCTTGGTATTGAAACTATGGGTAACGTAATGACAAAATTGATTGAGGCTAATACGACGATTCCAACTAAGAAATCACAAGTATTCTCAACAGCAGCAGATAATCAACCATCGGTAGAAATCCATGTATTACAGGGAGAGCGTCCTATGGCAGTAGATAACAAAACGATTGGTCGTTTCCACTTAGATGGTATTCCACCAGCACAAAGAGGAACACCTCAAATTGAAGTTACCTTTGATATTGATGCTAATGGGATCATTAAAGTATCTGCAACAGATAAAGCTACAAATAAAACTCAGGATATTCGTATAGAAGCATCTTCAGGTTTAACTGAAGAAGAAATTGCTAAAATGAAGCAAGAAGCTGAAGCGAATGCAGATGCAGATGCTAAATTAAAAGAAACTGCAGATAAATTAAATCAAGCAGATGCAATGATTTTCCAAACGGAAAGTCAGCTCAAAGAATTTGGCGATAAATTATCTGATGATAAGAAAAAGCCCATCGAAGATGCGCTTGAAGAATTGAAGAAGGCTTATGAAACTAAAGATATTGCAGTTATCGAGCCGGCTTTAGAAAAAATTAATGAAGCATGGAAAGTAGTTTCAGAAGAAATGTATAAAGCACAAGCAGATGCTCAACAAGGAGGAGCAGAAGCACCAGGACCAGATGCAAGTCAAAATGGCGAAGCGGAAGGAAGCGATGTTGAAGACGTAGATTTTGAAGAAGTGAAATAACAATATCTGAAGATTATTCAGAATTGAATTAAGATTTTTTAAACATTTGAAAACGCAATCATGTATTTGGTTGCGTTTTTTTATTGGAGAACATTTTATTGATGATTAAAGCATGAGGAAATGTTACAGCTGCTATAAATGAAAAGAAAACTGCAGAAAAAATAGTTTTGTCTTTAAACAATAAATACACAACCGATATTCCAATTAGTGATATCACCCAATATGGAAGAGCATTTTTACAATAGTTTATTAAATACTTTTTATTAAAATCACCATATATGAAGGTGATTTGTTCGTAAAGCGATGGAATACTATGCCAGAGAATAAAATAAATAGCGAATCCCCAAATTAAGGTAGATACTTTAAAAATGATCGTAAAAATCAAGAGATAAAATAATTCCTTAAAAATGATTTTTTTAAACACCTTAGATGTCATAAATAAATACAACGAAGACATCAAAAACAGCGTCAATGTAATTATAAAACTATATGTGATAATTGCTTCCGTTAATTGATATGTAGTAATCGCTTCAACAACCTCAATGACTTCTGCCGGATTCAACAAGAATAATAATTCTAATACAAGCATACCATAAATAAAGTAGAATACATTAGTTATGCCTTTCGATGGATTCACTTTCCTATATTCCCAGTGCTGTTCACCAAAATGAAACGCACTAAAGATGATAAACAAACTCAGAGCAAGAATTGGAATGAAATAAAAAGCCACAACTGCAGATAGCACTGTCAATACATAAATACCAAGTACGCTTATAAATGGATGTTTTAATTTCACTGATGATAATGAGTCGATAAGAAGGATATCGTTAGACCCATGTAAAATTCCAAATGAAAATATAAAAATAAACCCAAGAATAATTTCAAGATTACCAGAGAACATGGATGTTACCCATAAACCTGCGAAACTTAAAACTATTGATATATTGTAAATATTTTGCATAATAATTTGTAAGATTAGTAATAAATAACTAAAAGTTTTGTTAAAACAGAAATTATTTTGTTTAACAATGTTTAAATTTGCTTTAACAAAATAATTAACTAAACATAATTTATATGAAAACCATCTCACTTTTAGTAGACGTTACGTCTAAAATGGATCCAACAGATTACGTTGGATTTACGTTCTTTGTTGGTTGCATGGCTATGATGGCTGCATCAGCATTTTTCTTTTTATCATTAAATCAATTTGATAAAAAATGGCGAACTTCAGTATTAGTTTCAGGACTAATTACTTTTATCGCAGCGGTTCATTATTTCTACATGAGAGATTATTGGGCTGTTAACATGGAATCACCAACATTCTTCAGATATGTGGATTGGATTTTAACGGTGCCATTAATGTGTGTAGAATTCTATTTAATTCTTAAAGTTGCAGGTGCAAAACCTTCTTTAATGTGGAAATTAATCGGGTTATCCGTTGTAATGCTTGTTACAGGTTATTTTGGAGAGGCAGTGTTTACAGATCAAGCCGCTTTATGGGGTGGAATTTCTGGATTAGCTTACTTTGTTATTGTTTACGAAATCTGGTTAGGAAGCGCAAAGAAATTAGCAGTAGCTGCTGGAGGAGAAATCTTAAAAGCTCACAAAATACTATGTTGGTTCGTACTTGTAGGATGGGCTATTTACCCATTAGGTTACATGTTAGGGACAGATGGATGGTATACTAGTATATTAGGATCTGGTAGTGTAGATGTAGCTTACAACATTGCCGATGCCATTAACAAAATTGGATTTGGATTAGTAATCTATGCCTTAGCTGTTAAAAAGCAAGAAGCAATCGCTTAATTGAAAAGATAAATTACCACGAAAGAGCGTAACCTTATAGGGTTGCGCTTTTTTTTTGCTTTAACCTGAAATTCTATTTAAAACCTGTTAATTTGCATTTATGATATTTTCCAATACAATAGAATCAACATATCAACCTAAACGTCTTGCTGTAAAACTTACGGCAAAAGGAGAGCACTACGTTCAACAAGGTCATCCATGGATGTTTTCTGATAGTATCATCAAAATTAATGATAATGCTAAAGCAGGTGACTTAGCAATCATTTTCGGAAAAAAGAAGAACAGTATGATTGGTATTGGTCTTTATGATCCAAATTCACCTATTCGTATTAAAATGATTTATAATGCTTCAGCACCTATTAAAATTGATGATTCTTTTTTTCTTCGGAAAATTAAAACTGCTTTTCAAAAACGAGAGCCATTATTAAAAACAAATACTAATAGTTACCGATTACTTTTTGGAGAGAATGACGGCTTTCCTTCATTGATAGTTGATATTTATAATACGGTTTTAGTTCTAAAGTTATATTCTGAAATCTGGTTACCCTATCTCAAAACTATTTTAGAAAGCTTAATTAAAGTTTCAGCTTGTGAGACCGCAGTTATCAGATTGAGTCGTTCATTGCAAAACTCAGTGACACATCAAATTAAAGATGGAGAGGTGGTTTATGGAACATTAGAAAATGAAGTTGTTCAATTTGTTGAACATGGGGTTAACTTTTCGGCCAATGTGATTAAAGGTCACAAGACAGGCTACTTTTTAGATCATAGAGAGAATAGGAGATTGGTGGGATTATTAAGTAAAGACAAATCAGTTTTAGATGTATTCTCCTATGCTGGTGGATTTTCAGTCCATGCCTTAGCAAATGGTGCAAAAGAGGTTATCAGTTTAGATATTAGTGAACAAGCCCTTCAGATAGCGAAACTAAACGGAAAACTAAATATGTTTTCTGGGGAGCATTTTACTTTAGCAGGTGACGCTTTTAAAATCTTAGAACAGCTTATTTTAGAAAAAAGGACATTTGATGTAGTGGTCATTGATCCGCCAAGTTTTGCAAAACAACAATCTGAAACCCAACTCGCTAAAAAGAAATATGCTCAATTAGCAAGTTTAGGTGAACAGCTCACAACCCCAAACGGTTTATTAGTCTTGGCATCTTGTTCGTCTCGGGTATCTGCGACAGCATTTTATGACATTAATACGCAGACCTTAAAAAGATCTCAACGATTATTTTCAGTAGAACGAAAAACGCAACATGATATTGATCATCCCATCGGTTTTGAAGAAGGCGCATATTTAAAATGTGGGTATTACCGTTTTTTAGATTAGCACATTACACGATATAAAACAAAAGTCCAACAACCTAAATTGTTGGACTTTTCAACTACTTGAAATTATGAAAAGTGATAGTTATTCAAAATTACCCTTCTCATCAAGCTTTACTTTCATTCTTTTATCACCATTTTCAAGACGCACCTTGTACTGTTTTTTAGCGACGACATTGTTTTTATGGAAGTCTACTTTGTAAACGTCACTAGTCATTGTCCAATTCGGAAAACGTTTAGCAATGGCTTCTCGAACTTTTTCAGGTAGTTTAACATTTTTAAATTTCTCAATGGTTCTTATAAGCTTTCCGTTTTTATCATAAGCAGCGAGAATTTTGCCGTCTGGAATATAAAATGATACGTAATGTGTATCGTATTCATCATTGTAATATTCAGAACTCTTAAGATCAAACATAGCTACTTTTTCTTCTAACATTTGAACAGTAAGCGCATTTTTATCAGAGTCAACAGCATTTAAATACTTATAATTAACCGCAGTAATAACGACTTCGGGAAGTTTTATAATTTGAGAATATACTTGATTGCTTATCGCAACTACAAGTAAGATTAAGATTGTTTTTTTCATGATTATTTTTTTAAGATTAACAGTTAAATGTATGTAATGTAAGTGATTACGGAAATGATATATATCAGTCATCTAACAATTTTAGTCATCACGCTCTTCATTTGCTATGCGTGCATAATATTTATTATATTTGTCATGATCTAACCCATAATTTCAATGTTAGATTTTAATACCATACAACCGATATGCAAACTAAACTCACTCAATTACTCAATATTAAATACCCAATAATTCAAGCACCAATGTTTCTGGTATCCAACGTGGCAATGGTAACGGAAGCGATGAAATCTGGAATAGCTGGTTGCATTCCAGCGTTAAATTATAGGTCACTTGATGAGTTACGAGAGGCTATAAGAACCTTAAAAGCCAATAAGGTGGAAGGAGGTTCTTTCGGATTTAATTTGATTGTTAACAAATCAAATCTAAAATATATGGGTCAATTAGAAGTCTTATGTGAAGAAGGCTGTGATTTTATAATAACGTCTTTAGGGAGTCCCGAAGAAACGATTAATCAAGCCCATGCAGCAGGTATAAAAGTGTTTTGTGATGTCACCGATTTACGATTTGCTCAAAAGGTAGAGAGTTTGGGAGCTGATGCTGCAATCGCAGTGAATAATGAAGCTGGAGGACACAGAGGAAAATTATCACCCAAGGAACTTATTAAGCAGTTAAATAATCATTTATCCATTCCTGTTATTTCCGCAGGAGGTGTAGGGTGTAAGGCAGATATTGATAATATGTTAAGTTATGGAGCCGAAGGCGTTAGTGTTGGAAGTCCATTTATTGCATCAGAAGAAGCAGGTGTTACCGATGAGTATAAACAGGCTTGTGTAGATTATGGCGCAGATGACATCATAATGACAGAGCGTATTTCAGGAACGCCTTGTACGGTAATAAATACGCCTTATGTTCAAAAAATTGGAACTAAAGCGACTTGGCTAGAAAATGTTCTAAATAAAAACCGAAAACTTAAAAAATGGGTCAAAATGGTTCGTTTTTCAATTGGTATGAAAGCTACCGAAAAAGCGGCTAAAAAAGCAACCTATAAAACGGTTTGGGTCGCAGGACCTAGTATTGAACATACTAAAGAAATACTGCCAGTGAAGCGCATCGTTGAAAATTTAATTAATTAGATATTTCAATAATTGATGACTAAAACTATTTGACAAACTTTATCTCATGGTTTTTTAAAACAAGTGTGTTTAATTTTAGGCCATTCTTCTTTCAAGATACTATAGCAACATGTATTTCTTCTATAACCATCTTTCATCAGTGTGTCTTTTCGAAGTATACCTTCTAGAGTAGCTCCTATTTTTTCAATAGCTTTTCTAGATTTTATATTTCTAACGTCAATCCTAAATTCTACTTTTTCAAAATGTAAGGTTTCAAAAGCATACTGGAGCATCAAAAATTTTATTTGAGCGTTAAGACCGATTCCTTGAAATCTATGTCCAATCCAGGTCCAACCAATATGTAATGTTTTATGATTCCAATTAATGAGGCCATAACGCGTACTACCAGCATATGATGCATAGGTTTTATCATAAACAATATAGGGGATTATGGCCTTGTGGTAGTAACCGTCCAAAGCCAGTTGCACATAAGCTCTCAAATCAGCTTCAGTATCAATTTTACTTGGTGAATATTTAATGAGTTTTTCTTCCTGAGCTATTGATATGAGTTCTTTATAATTACTTAAATCGAGTAGCGATAGTTTAACACGCTCATTTTCTAGGGTAGAAACCTGCATCATCTCAAACCAATTGATTAATCAAATTTACATTGACAACATGCGCACCATCAAAGGGAATACAAGTTAAATTATTTGGAAACAACGTATTCGCCATAGTCGTCTCTTGAGCCATACGTGCATCATTAAGGTATTCGTCTTTCGTGCCATAGATTAATTTAACTTCACCTTTAAAAAATTTAAAATCGTCTCTAGTGAGTTCTTTTGGAATGCCTCCAGAATGGAGTATCAATTGCGAACATTGAATTTTTCGTTTTGCAAGATATCGCATTGCAACACTAACGCCTTGAGAATACCCCAAAACAATAAGGTTTTGAGCTTTTGATAACTGCTCTTTTTCAAAAATAGAATCGAAATACCTCATGATGTTTTCCGTTTCTTCTGCTGTATTCTCTCGTGTTAGCCAACTTGCACCTATATGCTTGTAGGCATTAGTAAGGTAATATTTACTTTGTGCTTGCGGTGCAATAATGAAATTTTCCGTTGGATTTAAACCTTTGAAATAACGTATAAAAAACCGACTTAAATACCCCAAACCATGACAAACAAACCAAACGTTTTTTGTGTCTTCACTGTATTCGTTTAATGTGGAATAACTGTTGTTAATGGTATAATAAATTTCCTTTTCTGTTGAATTCATTTCGTATTTTTGTAATCGACTTTAAAAATACAGATTTTCTATGCAACTATCTAAAGAAGACTTGCTGGTCAAAGCAAATGCGATCAGTAAAAATACCTTAATGGAAACCTTAAATATTGAGATGGTCGATTATGGTGACGATTTCTTAGTTGCAAGAATGCCAGTGACTCCAAAAGTACACCAGCCAGACGGGGTATTGCATGGCGGAGCTACAGCAGCTTTAGCTGAGAGCGTGGGAAGTTTTGCCTCACATATTTTTATCGATACCGAAATTTATTTTGTTCGTGGTTTAGAAATTACGGCTAATCACATTAAGAGTGTGACTGATGGTTATGTCTATGCCAAAGCGACCTTCTTGCACAAAGGACGAACGACACAGTTATTGGATATAAGAATTACCGATGATCAGGATAATTTAATCTCTATTTGTCGACTCTCAACGATCTCCTTACCAAAACATAAATAAGTAATGCTTCAGACAGCGTTCTTTTCGCATATTGAAACACAGTATCTTTCGCAGTTGCCCTTTGTGGCTTACCGTAAGCCAAATGAGAAAATTATAAATGCGATACTTCAAAATAATGATACTGTTTATGAGGTTACTGATTTCAAGGAACGTGGATTTGTCTTTGCACCATTTAACTTACAGGATAGAATAGTTATTTTTCCTTTGGAAACATCTCAATGTTTATCTGCTGAATTTAAACCGGCCTCAAACCTTGACGCTAAACCGATAGAATTTGAACTCGATAAAAATACTAGAGATGCCCATCTCAAATTAATTCAAAAAGGGATTAATGACATCAAAGCTGAACGATTTAAAAAAGTAGTGCTTTCTAGAGTTGAAAAGATCTCACTTGATGATAAAAGTCCGATAGAGCTATTTGAATCCTTATTACAAACATATCCATCAGCATTTGTATATCTATGGTATCACCCAGGTATTGGTTTATGGTTAGGTGCTACGCCAGAAATATTGCTCTCAGTTGAAGGTCAGCGTTTTAATACCATGGCGTTAGCAGGAACTCAACCTTACGCGAATTCGAAGCATGTATCTTGGGATGCCAAGAATATAGAAGAACAGCGATTAGTAACTCATTATATAACTGAAACACTAAAACCGTATACTGATCGTATTGATACCGGTGAAGTTCAAACTGCAAAAGCCGGACAATTACTCCATTTAAAAACGAAGATTTCTGGTGTGTTTCAGCCTGGTGCACTAAAAGACGTTATTACGCATTTGCATCCAACACCTGCCGTCTGTGGAATGCCTCTTAAAGCGTCTCAAGCATTTATTTTAGCTCACGAAAATTATAATAGGGAGTATTATACCGGATTTTTAGGAGAGTTAAATTTTAAAACCGCTAAGACAAGAAATACTAATCGCCGCAATGTTGAAAACAGTGCATACCAAACGGTAAAGTTAACAACTCATCTCTATGTAAATTTACGTTGCATGCAACTTAAACAGCAAGACGCTTTCATTTATACAGGAGGTGGAATTACTAAAGACTCGAATGCGATAGAAGAGTGGGAGGAAACAGTTAACAAGGCACAAACAATGTTATCAGTCTTAAAAAACTAATTAAACCAAACCGCATAGCGTTGTCTGCGTAATTCTAAAGCCAGTGTTTCTTCCATTTTTAATGCATCGGCTCTTGATGTCATTGGGTCAATATGATTGTATAAACTAGGTCGTAAATAGCTGCCATACTTCTCTACGATAGTTGAAGACAATTTGTAGCCTTTTTTATTTCGATATCCTGTTTTATGCTGAACAAATCGCTCTTTCGGAGTCTTACTAGTCATACCAACATACAAACATTGCAATACACCATTGAATTGCGGATTCGCAGCACGAAATTTGGCGTTCTCGGTAAAAACCCGTTTGGATAATTCTATGACGTAAATGCTATATTGAGTTTTGGCCATCAACTTATAAGTTTTTAGTCCATAGATTTCAATAACTCCTTTACTGCAGCTTCTATTTGTTCATCCTGTCCACTGGTAATCTTTTCAAATCCGTTTTTGACCTCAATGTCTGGAAGTAATTCTTTGTTTTCTAATACATCACCTTCAATATCTAAAACTTGCATGTTTGGAATTCCAAAAACAATACCATTTTGAATTCGTTCCCACCATACAAAACTGCAGGTTCCAGGAACCGGCATTCCAACTAATTTTCCAATCTTTAAGTCTTTATAACCAGCAGGAGTGCAGTGTGCATCTGAATAATTAGATTCTCCAACTAACATAATACTCGGCTTCGTCCAACGACGTTGTGATTCTATACCAACTACTTTTCCACCGTTTGAGAATTCCATGTATTTTTTGCCACTTAAAAATGTCGTGATATCATCAACCAAATCACCTCCGCCATTAAAACGTGTATCAACAACTAAGGCTTTTTTATTAACTTCTTCACCCATAACTTCATCTAAAAATTCTCTAAAGCTTCCGTCACTCATATTACGAATATGCATGTATCCAATTTGATTGTTAGAAAGCGTATGCACCAGATCACGATTTTTCTTAACCCAACGCTGATAACGTAATTCGTTTTCAGCTCCAATAGAAATAGGTTTTACGCGCTCTTTCCACCTCGTATTTGTTGCTGGGTTGTAATAAGATAATATGGTTGCTTTCGCCGATTTTCGATTGAGTAATGCAAAGTAATTAAGATCTGGTGTAATACTTTCTCCATCTATGGCTTCAATAATTACACCAGATACGACTTTCTTACTGCCATTAATTAACGGACTTCCTTCCATTATTTCTAAAATTTTCAAGCCGTTCCCCTTATGATTGTCGTCTATAAAAATTCCTAAGGCAGCCGTTTGATCCCCTTTTGCATTTGCTTGCCTAAATCTTGCGCCAGTGTGCGAAGCATTAAGTTCGCCTAATAATTCACCAAGAATATCTTTAAAATCATAATCGTTGTTTAAATGTGGAACAAACTTTTTATAATTGGCAGATAACTCATCCCATGGCGCTCCATGTAAATTAGGATCTAAAAATTTTTTCTTTACTTGACGAGACACATGATCCATTAGATATAAACGTTCATGAGATAAATTAAAAGACATTTCATCTTTTATAGCCACAGGTTTTTTCTTACCCGAACTTACTTCAACTTTTGAAATTCGACCACCACTTAATATAAAAACTTCCTTGGCATCTTTTCCAAAACTCATAGATCCACCGCGACCATAAGTACCTAAAGATTTAATTTCTTTAGTTCGTAAATCGAGCTTCCATAAATTAGCTTTATTATCAATTCGACCTAAATACAAGAGCGATTTAGCATCTTTAGTGATTAATGCATCTGAAAGGCTTGTTGAGAATAAAGAGAGCTTTTCCTTGCGTTTATGTAAATTATCAAACTCAATAGTTATTGGCTTTAATTTTTTCTCCTCTTTTTCAGCATCTTCATCTTTCTTTTTCTTATCATTTTTTGAATCATTATCGTCTTCTTTTTTGTCTTCATCATCTTTATCGTCTACTACAAACGAGAATTCATCTTTATTTAATTGATATTTATCGTAAGCTTCTTGAGTTAAAAATACGGCATACACATCTGATTGTGACGGACCTGTTTTTGCAACACTGTGCATCCCATTTCTGTCTGATGCCCAATATATCATAGAACCATCTAATGACCATTTAGGAGAATAATCACTAAATCCACTTTTAGAGACATTAACTAACGATCCAGTACCGTCGGCTTTTAAGATGCCTATTTCTCCAAACCAATATTGATTAGGATAAAAGGTAATTGCAAGCCATTTTCCGTCAGGACTCCATTCAAATTGTTGATCGCCATCGGCATAAGAGAAATGGTTTTCACCTTCGTGAATTTGAGTCACTTTTTTGGTTTTTAGATTGATTGTTCTCAATTTGGTGCGCTCTTCTAAGTATGCAATATCTTCTCCTGTTGGTGAGAATTTAGGTTGAAAACTTTCTTTGGCGTCTGCTAATAAGATCTCTTCTTTCAGTTCAATCGCATTTACAAAATATTTTTCATTCTTTTCTGCAATAGTTTGAGTGTAAAGATTCCAGCTGTTGTTGCGTTCACCTGCATAGACAATTGTCCTGCCATCTGGACTGATATCAATACTTCGCTCTTGTTCAGGGGTTTCAGTTAATCGGCGTGTTAAACTGCCATCAACCGACGTTACAAAGACGTCGCCTCTATGAATAAAAATTAGTTCTTTTCCATTTGGAGAAGGCACCATATCAGTGACATTTCCATTGACAAATAATAATTCATTGTCCAATAATGATTGATCACCTCCAACATCGATGGCTAATTTTTTCGGACGTTCACCTACCTTTTGCGTGTAAACATTTCCGTTGAAACTATAACATAATAGATCTGTATTTGATACCGAAAGATGCCTAACAGGATGCATATCGAAATTTGAAACCTGAGTAGATTGACTCGGATTAGAAAAATTCGATACATAAACATTAAACGTTCCTGATTTTTCAGATAAATAATAGAAGGAATCACCTGAACCGAAAACCGCATTACGATTTTCACCTTTAAAGTTTGAAAGTTTCTGGAAGCTACCCGTAGACGACTTTAGCCATATATCTCTTGTTACCGAAGATGTATGATGTTTACGCCATTCATCTTCATAGCCCTTAATCTCTTCAAATAATATCCCACCATTACTAGTGTTCTTTGCCTCATATGCAGGATAACTCGTAAGCTGTTCAGGTGTTGAGCCGTTTAAAGACGCACTATATAATTCACCTAACCGATGAAATAACAGGGATTTATTAGTATCTAATCGAATGCTATTAAACCATACCGCATCATTGTTTTGTGAAAAGTCGGTAGGCATATCATCGGCAGAATGAAAAGTTAAGCGTTTGACGTTGCTTCCTGTTTTTGACATTACAAACACATCAAAATTACCATGTCTATTTGAAGCAAATGCAATTTGTTGTCCGTCATGCGACCAAACAGGCTTGGTATCATAGGCACTGTTGGTAGTGAGTCGTGTGGCCTTTCCTCCATCCACTGAAACGGCATAGATATCAGCATTATAAGTAAATGCTATTTGGCTACCGTTTGGTGAAATGGCTGTATTTCGAAGCCATAAATTTGCGTTTTTTTGAGCAAAGGCTATTTGTAAAATAGTCAAGGCTAAAATAAGAGGGAGGATACGTATCAGCTTCATGGATTAAATTATTGATTTTGAGCTGTGAAGTTAATAAAATAATTGTATCGATTCATGTTTTTATTTGAGAGGTAATTTGAATAACTTTGCTAATTGATGATACACTCTAAAATTCCACTTGCACAAACTGTCGTACAGTTATGTAAACTCAAAAATATCAAACACATCGTTATTTCTCCAGGAAGTAGGAATGCACCTCTAACTATAGGATTTACAAGTGACTCTTTTTTTAAATGTTATAGTGTTGTTGATGAACGCTGCGCGGCATTTTTTGCCTTAGGAATAGCACAACAAATTCAAGAACCAGTTGTGATTGCCTGTACTTCGGGAAGTGCTTTGCTTAACTATTACCCAGCAATATCAGAAGCATTCTTTAGTGATATTCCTTTGGTGGTATTGTCTGCTGATAGGCCAAAGCATTTAATCGGAATAGGTGATGGTCAAACCATTAATCAGAAAGATGTATTTGCAAACCACATTTTATTTGCGACCAATTTGAAGTTGGATCTTCATGATAAAAATGGGGTCTCAGAAAAAGATGAACTTCCAATATTTAAGAATTTAGAGAATAAACTTGAGCGTTTTTTGGGGCTGCAACGTGATATTCAATCGTTTAATGAAGAGGAAATCAACAAAGCTCTTAATTTATCATGTATAAAGAAAGGCCCTGTACATATCAATGTGCCATTTGACGAACCGCTTTATGAACGTATTGAAGAATTAACGGTAAGCCCTAAGTCTGTTGAATTAGATTTTAAAATCCCAAAAATTGATCAGGTAGATTTAAAAGACTGTATTGATGAATGGTATGTCGCCACAAAAAAAATGATTCTTATTGGAGTTTTAGAGCCTAATCAGATTGAACAACAATGGTTGGAAGAATTAGTGGATGATGATAGTGTTATCATCTTTACAGAGACAACTTCAAATTTACATCATCCGAATTTATTTCCTAGTATTGATAAAATTATAGCACCTTTAGAGGAAGACGATTTTAAAGTATTACAGCCTGATATATTAATCACTTTCGGAGGTATGGTGGTTTCAAAAAAAATTAAAGCTTTCTTAAGGGAGTATCAACCAAAACACCATTGGCATATTGATGAGAAAAAAGCTAATGATACTTTTTTCTGTTTAGACAAGCATATTGTAGCTAAACCTAATGATTTCTTATCAGAGTTTTTACCTAAAATCACACATGTCACTAAGAGTAAATATTTAGAAACTTGGACAGCTATAAAACGGCATCGAACTAAGAAACATCTGGAGTATGTAAAACAAATTCCATTTAGTGACTTTAAGGTATTTAGTAGGGTATTGAAAACCTTTCCTAATAAATCTATCGTACAACTAGGAAACAGTTCTACAGTGCGTTATGCGCAATTGTTTAATATGAATCCGTTAGTAGATGTTTATTGTAATCGCGGTACTAGTGGTATAGATGGCAGTACTTCAACAGCCATAGGTTGCGCCACAGCAACTAATAAACAAACAGTATTTATTTCTGGAGATTTAAGTTTTTTTTATGACAGCAATGCCTTGTGGAATAACTACATCCCAAAGAATTTTAGAATTATACTAATTAATAATGAAGGAGGTGGAATATTTAGAATATTACCAGGCCATAAAAACACAGATAATTTTGATTATTTTTTTGAAACCACACACCATTTAACAGCAAAGCAATTGTGTGAGATGTTTCACTTTGAATATCTTACTGCTCGTAATGAGGAAGAATTAGAAACGTGTCTAAAAACCTTTTATAATGCGTCTAAAAGCCCACGACTTCTTGAAATATTTACACCAAGAACGGCAAATGATACAATACTGCTAGATTATTTTAACTATGTCAAATAAATGTGACCAATCTCATTTTTAGGTGTCTTATTAATAGCTATATTTATAGTACAATAATTTATTAATCGTAAAATAGTATTAAGATGAGTAAAAGAGATGATTTGATAGTAAAATATGCTGCAGATTTAAAAGACAAATGTGGAGTAAATCCAGATATGGATTTATTGACTAAAGTAACCATAGGTTGCGGACCTTCAATTTACAACGCCGACTCAGCAACAGTTTCAGGATCGGATGAATCAGAATTGAAAACAGTAAAAAATAATTTTTTAATCAAGAAACTTGGTTTAAAAGATAGCGCGGATTTAGACAAAGGTATTAATGCAGTGATTGAAACCTACGGAAAATCTAACCGAAACAAATACAGAGCTGTTGTTTATTATTTATTAACAAAACACTTCAAGAAAGAATCAGTGTATTAATCTGAATCTTAGCTAAGTATATTAAGCGTTACAGTTCTTTGTGAATTGTAACGCTTTTTTAGTTCAAAAATCATATCAGGATGACATTTGTTATTAAAGCATGAGATATCTAAAGTCTAAAAACGAAGTGGTCTTAAAGTCTTTTTATATCTTTGACGCATGATAAGAATTGGAGACTACAATATATTAGAAATCATTCGTGAAACGGATCAAGGATTATATTTGGCCGATAAAGAGGGTAATGAAATTTTGCTCCCTAACCGTTATGTTCCCGAATCATTTAAAGTATGGGAAGAAATTGAGGTTTTTGTTTATTTAGATAACGAAGAACGTCCTGTTGCAGTTACTGATGAGCCTTATATTGTTCGTGACGATTTTGCATTATTACGATGTAATCAAGTCACATCTCATGGTGCATTTCTAGATTGGGGAATGGTAAAAGAACTCTTCTGCCCATTTAAAGAACAAGCTTTTAAAATGAAAGCAGGTGGTTGGTATCTGGTTTATTGTTATTTGGATGAAGAAACCGACCGTTTAGTAGCGTCTAGTAAAACCAATCGGTTTTTAGATAACACGAACTTGACCGTACAGCAGTTTGATGAAGTCGATTTAATCGTGTCTCATCCCTCAGAATTGGGAATGAATGTAATAGTGAATAATGAGCATTTAGGATTGATATTTTCTGAAGATATTTTTAAAGACATTAGTGTTGGTGACCGACTAAAAGGTTTCGTTAAAAAGGTAAGACCAGATAATAAACTAGACATTGTTTTAGGTAAAATAGGCTATCGTAAAATTGAGCCTAACGCAGATATTGTGATGCAGTATTTGGAAGACAGTTCTGATGGATTTTTACCACTCAATGACAAGTCGAATCCAGAAGCTATAAAACGCGAATTACAGATGAGTAAAAAAACGTTTAAAAAAGCTATAGGCACCTTATATAAGCAGCGTCTAATCGTTATTGAGGCGGACGGTATTAGACTGGCAAACTAGTTAGCGAGTCTTTAGATATACTATGGTTTTAATCAACGTTTTGGATTGACGTATTAGATATAAAAGCAGTATTTTTGCATAAAATATTTTTGACTATGAAAAAAGCCGAATGGGTAACTGCAAAAACCTATGATGACATAACTTATAAGAAGTGCAATGGCGTGGCAAGAATTGCTTTTAATCGTCCAAATGTTAGAAATGCATTTCGCCCAAAAACAACCAGTGAACTTTACGACGCCCTTTATAACGCTAATGAAGACGTCAATATTGGTGTTGTGTTACTTTCAGCTGAAGGACCATCAACTAAGGATGGTATTTGGAGTTTTTGTTCAGGAGGAGATCAAAAAGCACGAGGACATCAAGGTTATGTAGGTGATGATGGATATCATCGTTTGAATATTCTAGAAGTACAACGATTAATTCGTTTTATGCCAAAAGCCGTCATAGCAGTAGTACCTGGGTGGGCAGTAGGAGGTGGTCATAGTCTTCATGTAGTTTGTGATTTAACCTTAGCCAGCCAAGAACATGCTATTTTTAAACAAACCGATGCTGATGTCACAAGTTTTGATGGAGGTTATGGTTCGGCGTATTTAGCAAAGATGGTTGGACAAAAGCGCGCACGTGAAATCTTTTTCCTTGGAAGAAACTATTCAGCTCAAGAGGCTTTTGAAATGGGAATGGTTAATGCTGTAATCCCTCATAATGAGTTAGAAGATACCGCATATGATTGGGCACAAGAGATTTTAGCGAAATCACCCACCTCAATTAAAATGTTGAAATTTGCTATGAACCTTACCGATGACGGGATGGTTGGGCAACAAGTGTTTGCTGGTGAAGCAACTCGTCTCGCATACATGACCGACGAAGCGAAAGAAGGGCGAGATGCTTTTTTAGAAAAACGAAAGCCTAACTTTGATAAAAAGTGGATTCCATAAACTTAACACACCGTTATGCTTAAAAATATAAAGCCTTGGATTTCAGCTTTTAGGCTTCGTACCTTACCACTATCTATTTCGGGAATCATTATTGGCTCTTGTTTCGCCCATTTTAATGGCAAATTTGATGGGATGATTATGGCTTTTGCCATGTTATTGACTATAAGTTTACAAGTGCTTTCTAATTTAGCTAATGATTACGGTGATGGCGTAAGAGGAACCGACAATGAAGATAGAATAGGCCCAGAGCGTGCCATTCAAAGTGGAGCTATTACTCCAGAAGAAATGTTTGATGGAATTAAAATAAACATCCTTGTGGTGATTATTTTAACAGTAGGCTTGATTTTTGTATCCTTTGGAAGTAAGTATTTTCTATATGCCTTATTGTTTTTTGCCTTATCAGGATTATCTATTTATGCAGCAATTAATTATACGGTAGGCAGCTCACCTTATGGGTATAAAGGTTTAGGAGATGTATTTGTGTTTTTATTTTTCGGATTGTTGGGCGTTATTGGTAGTTACTTCCTTTATACGAAACAAGTGGATCATCATGTCATCCTTCCGGCAATCACTTTAGGTTTATTAAGCGTTGGCGTTCTTAATCTGAATAACATGAGAGATATCGATTCTGATATTATAGCTGGAAAACAAACTTTAGCTGTTAAACTAGGAAAGAAAAAAGCAAAGCAGTATCATATCACACTTATCGTTTTAGCGATACTCATTTCGTTTATATTTTCGATATTATATTTTTCTAGTTTTTATAACTTACTCTTCTATGTGGCATATATTCCATTGCTTATTCATCTCAATACAATAATAAAAGCGACCACACCTCAAGAATTTGATCCGCAATTAAAAGTGTTAGCATTGACAACGTTTGTATTATCCATCCTTTTAGGACTCGGCTACATTTTATAATATTTTTAACATAAAAGTTTGTAAATCAATTATTTAATTCGTATATTTAAGCTAGAAATTTTGTAGGTCGGCACGAATTGCTATTCTGTTGGCAATAAAATTTGGGGCTTTAAAACTCAGACATATTTCTCAAATCTGTCTGAGTTTTTTCGTACTTTAGAGCTTCAACTAAAATAATACCAACCATGCAAATCACTTTTTACGGCCACGCCTGTTTAGGACTTAAAATAGAAGATATTAACATTCTTGTAGATCCCTTTATTTCTGGTAATCCGAAAGCTGCTCATATTGACATTAGCAATTTAAAAGCCGATTATATTTTGGTCACTCATGCACATCAAGATCATATTCTTGATGTAGAAGCCATTGCAAAACGCACAGGGGCAGTCGTGGTATCTAATTTTGAAATAGCGACCCATTATGACAAACTGGGTATCGAAAACCACCCTATGAATCATGGAGGACAATGGGATTTTGAATTTGGTACTGTAAAATATGTGAATGCCATTCATACGTCGTCTTTTCCTGATGGTAGCTATGGAGGTCAGCCAGGAGGGTTTGTGATTGAAGGTGAACATAAAAACATTTACATCGCGGGCGATACTGCCCTTACAATGGATATGAAACTTATTCCATTGTTCACTACACTTGATTTAGCCATACTACCAATTGGAGACAATTTTACCATGGGAATTGAAGAAGCCATTCATGCCAGTGACTTTATCCAATGTGATAAAGTATTAGGCTACCACTATGATACTTTTGGCTATATCGAAATTGATCATGAAGCTGCTAAACGTAAATTTTTTGATAAGGATAAGGATTTGATGTTATTGGAAATTGGTGAAAGCATTGAGTTGTAAAATCATCTAACCTTACTCCTCGACACTAGCCAATGCAGTAAACGTGGCGAGAGTCGTTTCACATAGACACCAAAAGCTTCAAACTTACCAATGTAAGCCTCATACTTTCCTTTGCGTATGGCTTTTATCATTTTTTTGACAAATAAATCAACATCGAGTCCGTTTTCTGTCATTTCATCTTGGTAACCTTGCTGGCTGCCATCAGCAGTTAAAGCATTTCTGGCGACATTAGTATTGACAAATCCTGGACATATCATAGTGACCATGATATTGTCCTTATCGTGCTCCATACGTAAGGCATCAAAAAAACCATGCAGCGCATGTTTGGCGCCGCAATATGCTGAGCGCAAAGGAGAACTGAATTTTCCCATCAAACTTGAAACCACAACATAATGACCGCTTTGCTGTGCCACAAAATGAGGCAACAATGCTTTGGATAGTGCAACTGTGCCCAGATAATCAATATCCATAAGTTTTTTGTCCACTTCAATAGTCGTATCAATGATTGGAGAGCGTTGACTTATTCCTCCGTTATTAACGAGAACATCAATAGTTCCGAAGGTAGAAATCGCAGTGGCAGTAATGGTTTTCATAGCATGTACGTCTTCTAAGTCTAAAGGAAGTGCGAAGACTTGATCAGGACGCCTGCACAATACTTTAACCTTTTCCAATTCTATGACACGTCGAGCAGATAAAATGAGTTTACAGTTATATTCTGATAGGGCAATAGCGAGACTTTTACCTATACCACTTGAGGCACCTGTAATCCAAATAACTTTATCATCAAATGTCATATTATGAATTGTTAATTTCCCATTCTTTTCTTAAGTCCTCACTTACTTTTCCACTACCATCGTGTCTCCAGCCTGGTGGTTTGATCAAATATAAAAATCTGTTTTTTAATGATTTATGACCAGAAAACGCATCCTTAAACATATCGAACCACTCTAGAAAAGCAATCTTCACAGGATTATAGGTGTCAATATTTTTCACTAAACCATAGACCACTCGTTCTTCTTTTAATTCTGGTTGAAAGGTGCCAAACAACTTATCCCAAATAATCAATATACCTGCATGATTTCTGTCCAAATATAAGGGATTACTTCCGTGGTGTACGCGATGATGGGATGGTGTATTGAAAACGGCTTCTAACCACTTCGGTAATTTATCGATGGTTTCGGTATGTATCCAAAATTGATACAATAAACTCACAGACATTTGAAATATGATCATTCCAGGATGAAACCCTAACAATGGCAGCCATAGCCAAAATACAAATGAATAAAACCCACCTGACCAGGTTTGTCGCAAGGCAGTACTTAAATTATAGTGTTGCGACGAATGGTGCACCACATGAGATGCCCAAAACAAGCGGCATTCATGCGAAATACGATGAAACCAATAATAGGCAAGATCATCAACAAAGAAAATTAAAATAAAACTCCACCACGCAATAGGAATAGTAAACCATCTAAAATGCTCGTAGATATAAAAAAAGATAACGAATACTATGGCTTTGCTTATAAAACCTAAAAACACATTTCCTAAACCCATAGCGATAGATGCGAAGGCGTCTCTGGTTTCGTAGGTTTTAACCCCTTGTTTCACTGTAACAAATAATTCTAAGAGCATAGCCAAAACAAAAAAGGGAATGGCATAAAGAATAATATTAGGAAAGTTAGGATCTTGCATTTAAATTTAAGTATCAACTAAGTTACAAAATAGTTTGTTTAGTAGCGGTTTTATGAAACATATAAAGAACTCGTCTTCAAAATTATTAGAAAAAACAATACATTAATAATGACTTTAAATATGAGCGTAATACGCATAGTTAATAATAATATTAAATTTGCAACTAAAATAATTAATATGAGAAATATAAGCCTTTTTATTATTGTTATTTTCTTTTTTAAGACAACTAATGCACAAGAAAATCAGTCTCAAACGGGAGCATGGTATATGTACTTTTTTAACCATCAATTTGAAGACAGTCAATTTGGTATACAAGGTGATATACAATATCGGAATTGGAACACAATTGGAGATTTAGAACAATTATTACTAAGAACAGGAATTACTTTCACACCAAAAGATACTGATGTGTTATTAACCTTAGGATATGCAAATATCACTTCAGGTGAAATTGGAGAATCTAATGACACATCTGGAGAACATCGTATATACCAAGAAGCCTTGTTTTCACAATCATTAGGTAAACGTATTTATCTAACTCACAGATTTCGATATGAGCAGCGTTTTGTAGAAAATCAGGATTTTAGAACGCGTTATCGCTATAACTTATTTATGAATGTGCCTTTTAATAAAAGTGCTTTAGAAAAAGGAGCCGTCTATGCGGCACTGTATAACGAATTATTTATTAATGGTCAAACCGATATTGGAGATGATAGAGAGGTAGAGCTTTTTGATAGAAATAGAACCTACATAGGTATTGGTTATGTTTTAAAAAAAGGAATGCGGTTTCAATTAGGTTGGATGAATCAGAAAACTGTTACCGCAGGGAAAGGTCAACTACAATTTAGTTTTCACCACAAATTTTAAATGAATTCATAAACTAAGCTTAGTCATGAAGTTGGTGTCTTAATCAAATGACAACTTTTTTATTATGCTTATTTTTGCACTTATGATTAACGCAACATACAAACCCTATACGCTACAATTTAAACAAGCCAGTGGAACATCACGAGGTGTCTTAAAAACAAAGGACACTTGGTTTATGATACTTAGAGAAAATGGTAGGTTTGGAATTGGCGAATGTGGAATGTTTAGAGGTCTAAGTATTGATGATAGACCAGATTTTGAAACAAAACTAGAATGGACTTGTAGTAATATCCATTTAGGCTTAGAAAAATTACGAGATGAGCTTACCGAATTTCCTAGTATTCAGTTTGGGTTAGAGATAGCCTTTAAGTCGCTGTCTAGTCGAGATAGTTTTGAATTATTTCCTTCAGCATTCACACAAAAGCAGGCTCCTATTGACATTAATGGCCTCATATGGATGGGAACTAAAGACTTTATGAAGCAACAAATCAAAGACAAGCTTAAAACGGGGTTTCGTTGTATAAAGATGAAAATTGGCGCCATAGATTTCGATACAGAATTGGAGCTGTTGAAATTTATAAGACATGAATTCACGATTCATGATATAGAACTCAGAGTGGATGCTAATGGGGCATTTTTACCATCGGAAGCTTTACATCGATTACAACGTTTATCTGAGTTTGATTTACATTCTATTGAACAACCCATCAAACAAGGACAATGGGCAGAGATGGCAAAATTATGCAAAGAGACGCCTTTACCTATTGCTTTAGATGAAGAATTAATAGGCCTATTTTCAGAATCTAAAAAACAAGAACTTTTAAAAATTATTAACCCGCAATACATTATTTTAAAACCAACATTAATAGGAGGCTTTAAAGGCAGTAAAGAATGGATTGACCTCGCGGCACGTCAACAAATTGGGTGGTGGGTAACGAGTGCATTAGAAAGTAATATAGGTTTAAATGCCATTGCTCAATGGACATACACGCTTAAGAACAAATTACCACAGGGGCTGGGCACAGGGAGTTTGTATACCAATAATTTTGATTCGTCATTAGTTGTAAAAAATGGTACATTGCGCTACGAAAATGAACACCCTTGGGATTTGTCTCAACTTGATATAAAAATTTAAATTTACACTTATGTTTATAGCACAAGCATATAATGCAAAACACGATTTCTGGAGATACCTTATTGGATCTGTTATTATCGCCGCAGCATCATTTATTGGCCAAGTTCCATTAATAGTAGCCATAATTTATAAGACTGTCCAAGATGGAATGAATGTTGATTTATTGGATGAAAGCGCCCTGTTTACGATTTTAGAACCAAACACGTTTTTATTTCTTATTCTGATTTCGTTTGTCGTTGCTTTTATTGCGCTTAAATTGTTATTAAAAACATTACATGGTCAAAATTTAAGAGCAATTGCGACGTCTAGGAATAAGTTAGACTGGAAACGGATTTGGTTTGCCTTTATTTTTTGGGGAATCATTTCGTCTGGCTTGACATTAATCGATTACTTTTATTTATCGCCAGAAGGTTATGAATTTAATTTCGAACCACAGCGATTCTTAATTTTATTAGTTATTGCTGTCGCCTTAATACCAATACAAACAAGTTTAGAAGAATACGTTTTTAGAGGTTATCTTATGCAAGGTTTTGGGATGTTAGCAAAAAACCGATGGTTTCCTTTAGTAATGACCTCAGTGATATTTGGATGCCTTCACCTTGCAAATCCTGAAATTGAAAAATTAGGATATGGCTTGCTTATGTATTACATAGGAACAGGGTTGTTTTTAGGAATCATTACATTAATGGATGAAGGAATTGAGTTGGCTTTAGGGTTTCATGCTGCTAATAACTTATTTACGGCTTTATTAGTTACTTCAGATTGGACCGCATTTCAAACACACTCTATTTTAAAGGATGTTGCAGAGCCTGAACTGAGTTTTATTGATATGGTATTACCGGTATTTATTATTTTTCCAATTATCATATTTATTTTTTCAAAAGTCTATCATTGGAGAAATTGGAAAGAAAAACTATTTGGTGAAATTCATGAGCCGCCTACTGAAGATTACAAAGTTATTGGAGAATCTTAATTTTGAGATGGTACGCATATGACACCAACATTTGATAAAATACATCTAAGATTTAAACTCAATGGTTTTCACTTTGATCATGATGAACTCAAAGAAGTTGCCTATAATTTGGTAAAAGAAGGAGAAGTTTATGAGAAAACGGTGGGAGATTTTTTGTTAGATTGGTTAGATGATAAAGATGATGTGCTAACAAAAACTTCGGGTTCAACAGGGCTTCCAAAGCTTATAAAGATTAAAAAGCAGGAGATGGTGAACTCATCTGTTATGACTGGAGATTATTTTGGGTTGGAGCCCGGAAATAAGGCATTACACTGTTTGCCAAGTCAGTTCATTGCTGGAAAAATGATGCTGGTAAGAGCAATGATTTTGGGTTTAGAGTTAGATATTGTAGCTCCTTCTTCTATCCCGTCTTATGATGATCAAAAAGCCTATGACTTTTGTGCTATGATTCCATTACAGTTGCAAAATTCTATACAGCGATTAGATCATATAAAAGTTTTAATCGTTGGTGGCGCGAGAGTATCAAACGATTTAAGAATAAAACTTCAGAAGGTTAAAGCGTCAGTATTTGAAACTTATGGCATGACAGAAACCGTGAGCCATATTGCTGTCCGCCAATTAAATCATGCGTCGGAAAATCAAACTCATTTTAAAATTTTAAGAGACATATTCATTTCAAAAGATGATAGGGATTGCTTAGTTATTGACGCTAAAGAACTTTCAAAAGATGTAGTGTTGACCAACGATGTCGTCGATATGATTTCGGATACCGAATTTGATATTATTGGTCGGTATGACAATATGATTAATTCTGGAGGCGTAAAGTTGTTTCCAGAGCTCATAGAGGCAAAGCTTCAGGACAAGATTGACAAACGATTTTTTATCACTTCGGAAAAGGATAAAGATTTAGGGGAAAAAGTGATTATGGTTATAGAAGCCGAATCTAACCAACTAGATGCTGAGGTTTATAGTGGATTGGAAAAGTTTGAAATTCCGAAAACAGTGTACCACATTCCGAAATTTCTTGAAACACCTAATGCAAAAATCCAAAGACAAAAAACATTGGATGTCATTCTCGGTAAGGTTACTCATTGAAACCACCCTTTCCCTCATTGTAGGTTTTAAGTGTAATCTATTGGTTGTAAGTTTAATATGAATTTAAAAACCAAGGAGAATGAAAACAAAAATCACAACACTCGTATGCATCCTAGTTTCTTTTTTAGGAAATACCCAAGACCAGAACATCAACACGAAATCAGTATCTATTGACAACCTAATTACTTTTATTGTTGATCATATTGAAAATAAAAAGGAAGACTCTACGGAGAATCCAGAACACTATATATTTCTTCTTCAAACACCTGTTGGGGATTTAATAGCAGAGGACAAAGTCATCCTTAAACAGGCATTTAAATTAATATCAAAGAGGTTAAGTACTGAAGATCACTTATCTTTAATTGCTTATTCTGGGTTGAATGGTATTGCACTAAATAGAGTATCTGCCAAAGATCTAAAAGGGATTACTTATACCCTCGAACATTTAAAATCAAGTATAAAGGAACCTCAAAAAGATGGTATAGAAGTCGCATACACTTTTGCGGAATCCACAAAAGTAGAAGATGTACAAAGTACTATTGTAATGATTAGAAATCCGAAAGCAATGATCGCTAGAGCTTCAGCAAATCCGGCAATAGTTAATTCAAATACTACAGAAAATCCTAAAAAAGGCAATGCCGTTTGGCTTACTGCAATTACTCTGTTGCCTCAAATAATTTCGGTCATCAAAGACTAAGCCTAGGTGCTAAAGTTGTTAATTCTTAGGTCTCTATAGCATTAGTGCTTTTTTTGAAGCTGAATAATCCATATTTTTAGGGAAAATTGTTTACTCATGAAAAAATTCTGGATTGTTACCTTATTTCTAATCACTCAAATTAATGCGCAGCAGGTCTTAGATGTTAAACATCAAGCTCAAATCATAGATGAGATATTGGCCGATCGTTTTAATAATCTCTTACCGAAATTGATGGACCGCGCAAATATTGATATGTGGATTGTGATTTCTAGAGAATACAATGAAGATCCAGTGCTAAAAACGATGTTGCCAGCAACCTGGTTAAATGCTAGACGACGTACCATTATTTTATTTTATAGAGATCAAGTCAAAAATACCATTGAAAAATTAGCAGTAGCTCGTTACAATTTTGGAGATAATATCATTTCAGCTTGGGATAAAGACAAAGAACCAAATCAATGGAAAAGGCTTATGCAACTCATTGAAGAACGAAACCCAAAAACTATCGGTCTTAACTTTTCAACGCATTTTAATATTGCCGATGGCCTAGTAAAAACCGACTATGAAGAATTCATGTCTTATTTACCAAAAAGTCGTCATAGTAAAGTTGTTTCAGCTGAAAAGTTGGCCATTGGGTGGATAGAAACTCGAACAGAACGTGAAATGGTGATATATCATCAACTCGTAGATATTACGCATGATATTATTGCAGAAGCTTTTTCAGAGCAGGTAATTACACCTGGTATAACGAGTACAACCGATGTAGAGTGGTGGATGCGACAAAAGGTAAGCGATCTCGGATTGAAAACATGGTTTCATCCCACAGTAGATGTACAGCGTACAAAAGATGATTTAAAAGGACATTTGTATTCCTTTTCAGATCGACCTGAACAATTGGTTATATTGCCAGGTGATTTAGTGCATTGTGATTTCGGAATTACCTATTTGCGTCTTAATACTGATTGTCAGGAATTGGCTTATGTTCTAAAACCCAATGAAACAGTAGCGCCACAGTTTTTAGTTAATGCATTGAAAGCGGGGAATCGCGTTCAAGATATATTTACAATGAATTTTGTAACGGGTAGAACAGGTAATGAAATTCTATTAAAATCCTTATCTGAAGCAAAAGCTGAAGGTTTAAAACCGTCTATTTATACCCATCCTTTAGGGAGCTACGGACATTCTTCAGGCCCTACTATAGGTATGTGGGATTCTCAAGGAGGTGTCGCGGGAACAGGTGATTATCCTCTATATCCAAATACCGTTTATGCTATTGAATTGAATACAACAGTCACTATTCCTGAGTGGAAAAGAGATATCAGAATAATGCTTGAAGAGGCAGGTTTTTATGGAGAAGACGGATTTCGATATGTCAATGGTAGACAAACAAAACTTCTAACGATTCCTAGAGTAAAAACTCATCAAGGGAATTAAGATCTCCTGTGCAGCTTATAAAACCGAAAAGAGGCTAATAAACCAATGATACTAAACAAAGTGAGTACCAAAAATGCATTTTGTAATCCGGCAACTTTATCTGGATTATCGACAAGTATGCCAAACATTGGTCCAGAGAAAATATCTGGGGTATAGCCAACAACAGACACGAGACCTACTGCAGTTCCAGTTAAAGCAACAGGTATCTTAGCTTCTTCTAAAGTAGCAAAATACAAGACACGACAAGAATACACGCCAATAGCCATTAGTAAGATATTAATGATAAAAAGTAATGTAGTGCTAGCATTGACGATATCCAAAGTAAAGATGATACTTGATAACATGGTTAATATAAATCCTATCACAAGCCATAATGAAGCACGTGTTCTGTCTGCCATGAACCCAATAACCACTCCAATCACCGGTCGCACATATAATAATGATGTTCCTACACTCGCCGATTTGATGGCATCATATCCCATGACGTCTGTAGCGTAAAGTGTGAATAGATCGGTGGCTTTATAACCAGTATATGCACAAAGAATAATGAGCATAAGTAATCGTATAGAGGGCATTTTAATAAGTTGCTTAAAAGCCGATAAGTCGAAGTATTTGAGATGTGCGCCTGTACTCATATCTGCTTTAATTGGTTTTAGAAAGAAGAAGACCAACACACTAATACATGCTACGATAGCTGAACACGTTAATACGACTTGTTTAAAGGCGTATTTTCGGTCTAATAATGAGCTATCGGAAACATCAACATCAATGAATAAGGCAAATATTAAAACACCAACAGAACCGAAAGCAGCGGCAACTAAACCTCGTCCACCATCTAAGAAACCAAAGGCAACACCTTGCTTGTCTTGACCTCCCCATATTCGGGTCGCTTTAATCATCGCAGCCCAGAACAAAAATATGGTGGTAAAACCCCAATATCCGTATAGGAGTCTCAGGTTTTCTAAAGAGGGATAGGAAGCAAGATAAACACCTCCTAAGGCGGTCAATAAAAGTGCCGATGCCATTAAATTTTTAGGATGAAACTTATCAGCTAAAGGCCCTCCAAATAAATAAGAAAATAGAGCCACAATACCATATACTGAAAAACAATAGCCTAATTCTTCATTATTAATAGCAAATGTCTCTAAAAAAGTGGGTCTGAAAATACGTTGTAAGACAAAGGGTAAAATAAAAACAGCCTCTGCTGCTAAAATCAATAAGATGATAACATATGGAGGCTGTTTATTTATTGATTTTTGTTGCATCCTAAACTTGCAACACACCCAAATTAAAAGCTTTTTTGATAGGGGCATGGTTAGCGGCTTCAATACCCATACTAATCCATGTTCTGGTGTCTAAGGGATCGATAATAGCATCTGTCCATATGCGCGCTGCGGCATAATAAGGGGACACTTGATTATCGTATCTGTTTTTTATAGTATCGAAAAGTTCTTTTTCTTTTTCTGTGGTGATTTTTTCACCTTTCTTTTCTAAGGACGCTTTTTCAATTTGTAATAATACTTTCGCGGCAGAGTTTCCACTCATCACAGCTAATTCAGCACTTGGCCAAGCTACAATTAATCTTGGATCGTATGCTTTTCCGCACATGGCATAATTCCCAGCACCATAACTATTACCAATAATAATAGTGAATTTTGGTACTACCGAATTACTAACCGCATTCACCATTTTGGCACCGTCTTTAATAATACCGGCATGTTCAGATTTACTGCCTACCATAAAACCAGTGACATCCTGCAAAAAGACTAAAGGTATTTTCTTCTGATTACAATTTGCGATGAAGCGCGTAGCTTTATCAGCGCTATCATTATAAATCACACCTCCAAACTGCATCTCACCTTTTTTGGTTTTTACTAGTTTACGTTGATTGGCTACGATACCGACAGCCCAGCCGTCTATTCTGGCATAAGCAGTAATAATGGTTTGTCCATAACCTTCTTTATATTCGTCAAATTCACTATTATCAACCAATCGCTTGATAACCTCTTTCATGTCATATTGATCAGCTCTAGAACGTGGAACAATTCCGAAAATTTCATCTGGTTGTTCTTTTGGCTTTTTTGAAGCAGCACGATTAAAACCAGCTTTATCATAATCACCAATTTTATCCATTAATCGTTGAATGGTTTCCAATGCATCTTTATCATCTTTTGCTTTATAGTCTGTAACTCCTGAAATTTCACAATGTGTGGCAGCACCACCTAGAGTTTCATTGTCAATAGTTTCTCCTATAGCTGCTTTTACTAAATAGCTTCCAGCTAAGAAGATACTTCCTGTTTTATCTACAATTAAAGCTTCGTCACTCATAATTGGTAGGTAGGCACCACCAGCAACACAACTGCCCATTACTGCCGCAATTTGTGTGATTCCCATGCTACTCATAACCGCATTATTTCTGAAAATTCTCCCAAAATGTTCTTTGTCAGGAAAAATTTCATCCTGCATAGGAAGATAAACGCCAGCAGAGTCTACTAAATAAATTATGGGTAATCTGTTTTCTATAGCTATTTCTTGAGCTCTTAAATTCTTTTTTCCTGTAATAGGAAACCATGCTCCAGCTTTTACCGTAGCATCATTAGCTACAACGATACACTGTTTCCCTTTAACGTAACCTATTTTCACGACAACGCCACCAGACGGACAACCACCGTGTTCTGCATACATGTCTTCACCAGCAAAAGCACCAATCTCTATCGATGATTTCTTTGAGTCTAAGAGGTAATCAACACGCTCTCTTGCTGTCATTTTACCTTTAGCGTGATGTTTTTCAATACGTTTTTCTCCGCCACCTAATTTGACCTTTGCCAGTCGTCTTTTTAATTCGGAAAGAAGTAATTTATTGTGATCTTCGTTTTTATTGAAGTTTAAATCCATTCATTTAATTTTTGTTGTTGTAAAAATACGAAAGTTAATACTTAAACGAAAGCATCTTTATAGTTCGAAGGTGAAACCTAGAATAACTAGAAATCAGTAGATTAATTTATTATTTTATATATTTGAATTACCAAATCATTAACCTACCTATTATGAAATCAATTAAACAGAAGCTTTCTGTCTTTATTTGTCTGTTATTTTTTATCCAATTTAACGTCGCTCAAGAAGAGCAAACCCTACCAAAAGGTCTATCCGAAAACGAAAAGACCTTAGTCTCTCAATTTCAATTTAGAAGCACAACAACTTCTGCAGCCCCTTCAGGCGCTGTAAGAGCAGCTGCTGAATGGGAAGAGGTTGAATATCTTGTTGTAAGATGGACGTCTGGATATCAAAATATTTTACGTCAAATTGTCCAAGTAGGGGTGACTGAATGTAAAGTCATTATCGTCACACAGAACCAGACTTCGGTATCAAATTACCTAAGCTCAAATGGTATCGATTTAACTAATGTCTCTTTTTTAAACGTGGCTTCCAATAGTATTTGGATTCGTGATTATGCCGGTAATACTATTTATACGGATGATGTAGGAGAACGAGGTTTAGTAGATTGGATTTATAATCGACCAAGACCAGATGATGATGTTGTACCAACTGAGCACGCAAATATGCTTGGTCTGCCTATTTATGTGACAGATTCGGGCACCAATGACATGGTTAATACAGGAGGTAATTACATGTCTGACGGCTTAGGGAACGCATTTGCTTCAGAACTTATTTTAGAAGAAAATGAAGCAGGCAATCCCTACGGTGTAACAGTAAAAACAGAAACGGAAATTGACAATATCATGTATAATTACATGGGAATTTCAAATTATATTAAAATGCCAACTTTACCCTATGACGGTATCCATCATATAGATATGCATATGAAGTTGTTGGATGAGGAAACTTTATTGGTGAGCAGATATCCTAGTGGAGTAGCCGATGGACCTCAGATTGAAGCAAATATGCAATATGTGCTTAATAATTTTCAATCCCCTTTTGGGACACCGTATAAAGTAGAATGGATAGATTCACCGCCAAGTACATCAGGACTCTATCCAGATAATGGTGGCTACTATCGCACATTTAGTAATTCGTTAATTTTAAACAAATCCATTCTTGTACCAACATACAGACCATCTGTCGATGGACCTGCACTTGATAAATATGAAGAATTAATGCCAGGATATAATGTCGTTGGCATTGACGTGGATAACAGTGGAGAAAATCTTATCGCATCAAGTGGAGCAATACATTGTATTACACATACGATAGGAGTTGCTGAACCACTATGGATAGTCCATCAACCAGTGGATATAGTAAATACAGGTACAACAATTACCATAGATGCTCTCATTAAACATGTTTCGGGAATAACTAATGCCACAGTATTTTGGAGAGAAATAGGGAATCTAACATTTAATGAAACTGCCATGTCCTATGTTAGTGGTGATGATTGGACCGCAGATTTACCTCTCGCGGCTAGCGCCACTAATATTGATTATTATATTGCAGCCGAAGCCAATTCTGGTAAGGTATTAACCAGACCGTTAGTTGCTCCATCAGGATTTTGGACAACATCAACGAGTACACTTTCCATAGAAGATTGGGCAGATTATAATATTTCGGCGCCGTATCCAAACCCTACAAAAGATAATGTGTCTTTTAATGTCAATAATCTTAATGGCCTCATCGATGTCTCTATTTATAATAATTTAGGGCAACAGTTATTTAAGGATAATATTCTTGTCAGTAGAGGAAGTATAGAATTGGAGTTGAATGCCGAATGGCAAGGTATGCTATATGTCGTTTTCGAAGGTGATTTTGGGACTGTAAATAAAAAGATTATTAAACTTTAAAATTGTAGTGATTACTCATAATAAAAAAAGTGCTTGAAAAAGTACTTTTTTTTATTCCATAAACAACAACATTATGCCTAGGAAGTATATTCCTTGGAATATAAATAATTTTATTCTATATTTGTAAACTCAGTGCGATGTTAGAATGAAAAAAGATAGACTTATTTATTATACAGCTACAGGTTTGCTTACAATGCTTTTGCTGTTTTCTGTTAGTATGTATTTCATTAAATATGAAGATATTGTAAACGCATTTACCAGTTTTGGATATCCAACTTATATCATTTATCCATATGCAGTCATAAAGTTATTAGGACTGGTGGTACTATGGATGCCGAGATTAAAAACAATCAAGGAATGGGCTTACGCAGGCTTCTTTTATGCTTTCGTTTTGGCGTTTTTTGCACACTACATGATAGGAGATGGAGAACAAGGTGTAGCGATTATTGCTTTGATTCTATTGATAATATCGTACATTTTTCACAAAAGAACTCGCGTACAACAATAAAAAATTAACCAAGTAGATATATGAAACAAATATTAGCATTTGCAGGCAGCAACAGTAAAAACTCAATAAATAAAGAATTAGTAGCATATGCATCATCTAAGGTAGATGGGGCTGAAGTACAATTATTAGATCTCAACGATTTTGATTTACCTTTATACGGTATGGACCATGAAATTGAGCATGGAATTCCAGATAATGCAAAACAATTTTTAGAGCATATCAAATCAGCTGATGGCATAGTCGTATCACTTGCAGAACACAATGGCAGTTATGCAACAGTTTTTAAAAACTTATTTGATTGGATGTCCAGAATTGAAGCTAAAACATTTTTTGGAAAACCTATGCTCTTAATGGCAACATCACCAGGTGGTCGAGGAGGTGAATCTGTATTAGAAGCAGCAGCTGATCGATTTCCACGACATGACGCCAATATTGTTGGGAAATTCTCACTTCCATCTTTTGGCACTCACTTTGAAAATGGACAAATCATTGATGCTAATTTAAATACGGAATTGTTAGAAGAGATTAAACAATTTCAAGAGAGTTTGTAAAATGGGAGACATTTCCAAAGATATAAACTCTACGTTTCCAAATAGTAAAGTAAAAGCATTACTAAATATTATTTATACAGCCAACTGGATAAGTAGCCATCAAAATGCTTTTTTTAAACCTTTTGGGATTTCGCCACAACAGTTTAATATTTTAAGAATTCTTCGTGGAGCAGGTAAGCCTATTAAAGTACAAACCATAAAAGAACGAATGCTTGAACGTGCTCCCAACGCAACCCGATTAATGGATAAATTATGTGATAAACAGTTCATTGAACGATTACCTTGCCCCGAAGACAGAAGAGTAGTTCATATTCAAATAACTAACAAAGGGCTTGATTTAATAGATCTTATCTCTAAAGAGTTTAAAGAAGATTTATTAGAAAATTTAAGCGAAAAAGAAGCAGATCAGCTAAGTAATCTGCTAGATAAAATACGTTAGCGTATTTTTTTAACAAAATAGTTTCCATGGAGACTATTAAAATGAAATGAAAATAAAATGAAACTAAATACAATAAAAAGAGCAGGACGAAGTCACTTCGTTAATATGGGTCCAATACGATTGAGACAGCCATTTCCAACACAGGCCATTGAAATGATCGATCCCTTTGTTTTGCTACATCATTATGGTCCTTATGAAATATCAGAAACTAATAACCCGTTTGACCTAGGTCCACATCCGCATCGCGGATTTGAACCTGTTACATTTTTAGTTCAAGGGGAGCAGCTACATCGTGATTCTTTAGGTCATGAAAGTATTGTTCAAGCTGGTGACGTGCAATGGACAACAGCTGGACGCGGAATTATTCATGCAGAGAAACCTTCTAAAGAATTTGTAATAAAAGGCGGAACTATTGAAGGAATTCAGTTGTGGTTGAATCTTCCGGCAGAAAAGAAAATGATTCCAGCCAATTATCAACATGCAAAACACGAGGAATTTAACGTGATTATTTCCGAAGACCGTAAAATAGAAACCAGAATAATTGCAGGTGAATTAAATGACTTATATGGGAAAATTAGAACGCAAACAGCGGTTAACGCATTTATGATTGATGCAAAAGCTGGCGGAGAACAAAGTATTTCTTATTCCAATATGCATCAAAGTTTATTGTACCTACTTAAAGGAAAAGTAACGATTAATGGTGTTGAAGCTTTAGAGTTGGACCACAATCAATTAATGGAGTTTCAGCAAGATGGTAATGGAATTACCATAAAAGCTGAAACAGATAGTATATTATTATTCTTGTCTGGAGAGCCGTTAAAAGAAACTGTTGCGACTTACGGACCATATGTGATGAATTCACAAACAGAATTAATGGAAGCTATGAGAGATTATCAAATGGGTAAAATGGGATTTCTTCCAGCAAACTAATAATAATTGCTAAAAAAAGATAGATATGAAAACGATAATACATAAAGCAGAGACACGAGGATTCGCAAATCATGGATGGTTGAAATCACACCATACGTTCAGTTTCGCAAGTTATCAAAATCCGGAACGCATGAATTTTGGAGTACTTCGAGTGTTAAATGATGATGTAGTGCAACCTAAAATGGGATTTGGGACACATCCCCATCAAAATATGGAAATCATTTCGATCCCGTTAAAAGGCGCATTATCTCATAAAGATAGTATGGGAAATAAGCGTGCTATAGAAGTTGGGGAAGTCCAAGTAATGAGTGCAGGTACAGGTTTAACCCATTCTGAATTTAATGATAGTAAGACGGATGAGGTGAACTTTTTGCAGTTATGGATTATTCCTGAGGAAATGAGTGTTAAGCCCAACTATGAACAACGAAAATTTTCTTTCCAAGGGCGAAAAAATCAGTTACAAACTGTAGTTGCTCCTAAGAATCAATTAGAAGGTGATGCCTTACCAATAAGTCAGCAAGCATTCATTTACAGAACTAATTTAGATGCAGCGCATACTTTGGATCTAAATGTGAAATCTGAATATAATGGTTTCTATGTATTTGTGATTGAGGGAAGTATTGAAGTGAACAATATCGCTTTAGTAAAAAGAGACGCAATAGGTGTTTCCGAGTTAAACACTATGAAAATAAAAGCAATAAATAATTCAGAATTGGTTATCCTTGAGGTTCCTATGAAATAATTAAAATAATTTAATTAAGTACTAAAAAGCATTCTTATTAAGGATGCTTTTTTTAGTTTAAAAATGCGATATTTGTAATTCCCTATACAAACAATAGAATTATGGCAATGAATAAAAATACAGTGTTGGCTTGGGCTACCACAATAATGATAATAGTAGGATTAGGTTTAATTGCTCTTGGCGCATTTCGATATGATGACGTGGCAGGTTGGGGGTTTGCAGCTGTAGGTATTGGTTTTTTCGCTATAGCATGGGTCTTTAACGCTTTAAAAGGTAGAGTATAATGAGTGATGATAAAAAAATAATTTTCTCAATGTCTGGTGTTACTAAAACGTATCAATCAGCAAACACACCGGTATTAAAAAATATTTATTTAAGCTTTTTTTACGGAGCAAAAATTGGAATTTTAGGTCTTAACGGTTCTGGTAAATCAACCTTGTTGAAAATTATAGCTGGTGTTGATAAAAATTATCAAGGAGACGTCGTATTCTCTCAAGATTATTCTGTAGGTTATTTAGAGCAAGAACCAAAACTTGATGATGATAAGACAGTGATGGAAGTGGTGCGTGAAGGTGCTGCTGAAACTGTAGCAATTCTTGATGAGTACAATAAAATTAATGACCAATTTGGTTTAGAAGAAGTATATAGCAATCCAGACAAAATGGAAAAGCTAATGAATCGTCAAGCAGAGCTTCAGGATCAAATTGATGCTTCTAATGCTTGGGAACTAGATACCAAATTAGAGATTGCTATGGACGCTTTACGCACGCCAGAAGGAGATAAGAAGATTGGAGTTTTGTCTGGTGGAGAACGTCGTCGCGTGGCCTTGTGTCGTTTATTATTACAAGAACCAGATGTCTTGCTATTAGATGAGCCAACTAACCACTTAGATGCTGAATCAGTGCATTGGTTAGAACATCATTTAGCACAATATAAAGGTACGGTAATTGCGGTAACACACGATAGGTACTTTTTAGATAATGTGGCGGGTTGGATTCTAGAACTTGATAGAGGTGAAGGTATTCCATGGAAAGGAAATTACTCATCATGGTTAGATCAAAAATCTAAGCGTATGGCCCAAGAAAGCAAGACAGCATCTAAGCGTCAAAAAACCCTGGAACGAGAATTAGAATGGGTACGCCAAGGAGCTAAAGGTCGTCAAACCAAACAAAAAGCGCGTTTGAATAACTATGACAAATTAATGAGTCAAGACCAAAAGCAGTTGGATGAAAAACTAGAAATTTATATTCCTAACGGTCCACGTTTAGGTACCAATGTTATTGAGGCTAAGGGTGTAAGTAAAGGTTATGAAGATAAATTACTATATGAAGATTTAAATTTCAATTTACCACAAGCTGGGATTGTTGGTATTATTGGTCCAAATGGAGCTGGTAAGACCACAATTTTCCGTATGATTATGGGAGAGGAAACACCAGATAAAGGGGAGTTTGTTGTTGGTGAAACGACTAAAATTGCATACGTCGATCAGGCGCATTCTAATATCGATCCAAACAAATCAATTTGGGAAAACTTTAGTGACGGGCAAGAACTTGTTATGATGGGCGGAAAGCAAGTAAATTCAAGAGCCTATTTAAGTCGATTTAATTTCTCTGGAAGTGAACAAAATAAAAAGGTAAGCTTACTTTCAGGAGGTGAGCGGAACCGTTTGCATTTGGCAATGACACTAAAAGAGGAGGGAAATGTCCTGCTTTTAGATGAGCCAACAAATGATCTAGATGTCAATACACTTAGAGCCTTAGAGGAGGGGCTTGAAAACTTTGCAGGTTGTGCAGTAGTGATTTCTCACGATAGATGGTTTTTAGATCGTATATGTACACATATTTTAGCCTTTGAAGGGGATAGTCAAGTGTATTTCTTTGAAGGAAGTTTTTCAGACTATGAAGAGAACAAAAAGAAACGCTTAGGCGGTGATTTAATGCCAAAACGAATCAAGTATAAAAAGTTAGTTAGATAAACTAGTAAATAGTTGTTAGAGCAACCTTAAAGTATTGATAAAACAAAAAAGCCAGCATTCGCTGGCTTTTTTTATTTGTTTTTAATTTGTTGTTTGAGCACCTTGTTTTCTTTTTTTAAGGAATGAACTTTAATTAAATTTAAGACTAACAAACCTCATATGGTTATTACTGCAATAGATAAAATTGTAGTTATCTTAGCGAGCGCGGTATCCATATATTAATTGTTGTTATCGTATAAATGACCATCAGTAAAGTCCTGATAACTTTTATCGACTTTAGTTTTGTAAAAACTATTATCAGTTAATCGTTTGTTCTCAGCTTTCAGCTTGTACATCTTGAAAATTGCAACCGCAATAAATACTAGAAAAATAGACGCTGTTACGATAAGTACTATTGTAAGTTGCATCGTGCTTGCAAGGGAAATATTTGTTGTATAAGTGGTTAGCATTACACTTCGTTGTTAAGATTTGGTTCTCAAATATACAATAATATTTAATACACAAGTTATTTATCTATGAAAACTTACACTTTGTCGATGTTTTTCTATATGGTTATTGATACCAATTCAGTTGAATAACCTCTATATCCGCATTTCCTTCGTTCACAAGCGTTTTGAATTTGGTGGTATCACTCAATCCGTCGGTTCCTCTGTAGTGATAAGGATATACTTCTTTAGGTTCAAAGGCTAGTACAGCATCAGCTGCTTTTTCAACAGTCATGGTATATGGTAAATTCATACAAACAAAAGCTTTATCAATAGCTTCTAGACTTCTCATTTCTGGAATATCTTCAGTATCACCTGAAATGTAGATACGTTCGCCTCCAATGGTCAATACATATCCATTGCCACGCCCTTTCTCATGAAATTTTAAAGCTTCTTCACGTAGATTGTACATTGGAACTGCTTCTATAGATACATTTTTAGGTTCATAAGAGTCACCATTATTTAACGTCACCATTATTTTAGCTAAATCTTTAGGGAGTTGATCTATAACAGCTTTAGGTCCGATGATTGTCGTCAAAGATAAATCTATGTCTTTTAAAGTTTCAATATCCATATGATCCCCATGAATATCTGTAATTAAAACAATATCCGGAGTTGAAAATTCTTTAAAAGCATCAGCACCTCCAGTAGGATCAACATAGATGATAGCATCACCATATTGTAACACCATAGTAGCATGTGAAATAGGATTGATTTCTAAGCGCTTATTTTCTGAAGGATCTTCAGCAACCAGTTCCGTATTCCCTTTGTCCGCGGTATCGGCTAATTGCGCTTTGGGTTCTGTTTTACATGCAATAATACTTAAACAAGTTAAAAACAGGAGGTAATTTAATTTTTTCATAGTTAATTATTTTTAATGATAAAGATAAAAACAAATGATAAGTCTGTAAAGTTTGTAACAAAACATTAAGTTTTACTACTGATATTTTAAGCAGATTAAGTTTTAAAAATCATATTTTTTGACGAAATTGCTTATCATAAATATTGTTCAACTTAATACACAACATAATATGCCTGATGATTTTGATTTATTAGAAACGAATTCCAACGAAAAAACCGATAAAGTAGATGTTAATTGGGGAAAGGCTATAGACCAAATGAAGTCTAAGTTGGCACAAGAGGATGATCCGGAAAGTCGTCAGAAAATATTAAATGCAACCCTAGATAATGTTGTTGATATGGCGGAAAAGGATAGATCTACATTGCTGGATGCCATTAAAGATCTTACCGATTATCAGGATGAGGTAGGTATTATGTTTGAAGGGTTTTCTGCCTTAAATGCAGCAGAACAAAAAATAATTGATGATGCTGTTAAGCGATTAGAACGCGCTAAAGTTGAACTTGAAGACGCTCAAAACACACCAGATACGTGGTGGAATAATCTATGGGGAAGAAAAAGTAAGATCAAAAAGGCCGAAGATGAATTGGTTGCGGCTCAAAAGGAACGCGATGCTTCTGATAATAAAGCAAAAGCTTTATTTCAACAGCGTATTGAAAGTGCTGACGTTCAGACTTTACTCAATGAGTTGTCGTTTAAGAGTCAAGCCGCTATTAAACGTTTAAAAGACAGAGAACTTGAGATTAAAGAAGTTGAAGAAAGTTTGAAAATAGCAATCGTTGAAGCAAGTAATAACCATACCAAAGCTTTAGAGAAAAAGAAGCAAGTAGAAACACAACTGGAAGAGAAATATGCTTTGTTAAAACAAGCACGTCAGGCACTTGAAGAAGTAGCCGATAAACAATCAACAGAGTACTCTGAGGCGTTAGAAAAGGTGACGCAACTAGAACAACAGGTAGAAGAACTAGAAGGGCTAAAGAATGCTTACACGACTTTAGCAGCGTCTAAAGACAGTTTTGTGCATAAACACAATTTAACTATTAAAGTATTGACATCTTTGCGAAGCAACTTACAAACTCATCGCGCGAAGCTTAAAAGTGATACAGATGAACGTTTGAAGTACTATGACGGTTATATCGTCGCTTTAAAAGCTAGAACCGATCAAGAATTTGCTGCTATTTTAGAACATTTAGGGGTGAAAACCGATGAGCATATTGGTGAAACTTTAGCAGCAATGCATACGGCATCTGCCAAAGCACGTCAGGAAATGATGGATAATATTCCGGTTCATGAAAAGGTAATGCAAGGAATCTATGGTAGCTACGCAGAGGCTCTAAAGGAGATTAGATCTAAAGATTCTGAGATCCAAAAGAATTTTGCAGATCGTTACGGAATTGATATGAAAGAAATTTTTGATGAGTATTATAAAGCAGATCCAAATGCACCGGCTGATGGAGGTGAGCCAGAAGGTGAACCAAAACCAGAGGCTAAAGATGATGATATGTTGTCATAAATTTTTGATGGCGTTTCCTTCTTCATTTACCCTCCTTAAACGAGGCTAAGCGAAGAAGGTCAGGCTCTCGCAAGTCGCTTCCCGATAGTTATCGGGAGAGCTCCAACAAGCGCTCCATCCTTAACGCAAACTATAGAAATGAAAAAATTGTTTTTAATATCACTAGCAATTGTGATAGTTGGTGCTGGTCTAATAACGTTCATGTATGTCTCAAATGACCATTCAGAATGTGAAAGAACTTCTATAGTTACCTACGGGAAAGCAGGAGAAAAAATAACCACCGAAACACACATTTGTAACGAAAAATACAACTTATAAATTTTAGAATTTATAGTAAAACATGATTGTAACACCATTAGATTCGGCAGTATTAGATTCTAAAGAGCAGTACGTTTTCTATCACAAAATGATAGACTTTTCGCTCAAAGAACTTATTGTGGCTGTGCAGCAAAAAGAACTATTGAATAAAAAAGAAATTCTTCTATTCAAACAATACTCCGATTTATTACTGTACTCTATCGAAGCCATGCGCGTGAAATATATGTATGATGATGAGGAAAATATGAAGGTCGATCTTACCGAATCTGGATTTCCAAATTATTTAGAATTCCGCTATTTATTTAATGATCTCGGTTTACGCGAAGAGTATTTGGGCAAATTAACAGATGTTGAATTATTAAAAGAAGAATTTTTAGATACCCTATTGCGCAAGAAAGAACCTATTGCTAAACGTAAACTGTTTCAGGCCTCGTCAATTGTGTATTATACGTCTGCAAAAAAAGAATATATTTTTAATCGATTCGTACAAGGAAAAATTATAGAGGCACCTGAAGGTTCACCTGGTGAATATTTAGTGAGTTGGAGTTTTTATGAAGTATCTCATAACCGACCGTTTATTTGCTATATGTATTTTAATTATGACGGTAATAATGTTCAAAATGACCGGGAGGAAATCTATTATGCGCTCAAAACTGTTGCCGATAGAGAATTGGCTCTAGATATGATGGCTTATGGCATTGATAAAAGATTACCAAAAGTATCTCCTAAATTAATTAAACGTGTCGATTTGGGACCAATTCACAATGTGTTTGCAAAAGATGAAAATGCAATTACACATGCTATTCTTGAAGGGATCTCCAAAAAGACCATTCCTTTAGAATCTTATGCCATCTCGCTAAAAATTAACGAAGTGTCTTCAAGAAGTGAATTTAAAGAGGGTAGTTTCTTTAACAAACAAATTTTTCAAAGATGGGACGATATATACCGTCAAAAATATGTCTTTGCACCACATCGTATTATACAATTACTTTATAATAAAACACCAGAGATAATGAATACATTGGCAAAAGCACCAATTCAAATTTCAGGTTTAAAATAAAAGCAGATAAGTTTGGGATACCAAACAGAATATCGAAAACTAAAACATGGAACATAATTCTACCTTTCCTATCAAACAAAATGAACTTGACATGCTTCGTGATGAAGCTACATCTTATATTAAAAGTATACAATGGGAACAAGGTCAACGGGCAAAAAACAAAGATAAAGATAATAAGGATGAGTCGATCTTACTGTATTTGTCGAGAGCTAAAGGAAATGGAGGAACCGAAATTACTTCTGTTTCAAAAACCATTCTTGAATTAAAAAAACGCTTACTGCCAGAATCAATAGCTATTCCAATTTATTTGAACCAAACTCTGTATGCAGTGCAAGAAGGAATTGCCCTGGGAATATGGATTAAAGATAGCTATTATGATGCTTCAGGATTATCTAGTCTAGCCGAAAACAGAACAGCCCTTGATAATTCGGGAAAACGAGAATATGAAAGTAAAATGCAAACGGCGACCGCGTTCATGCTCTTTTCGACAGCCTATAAAATTTTACATGATCTTCAAACGCTGGCCTCTGATGACTTAAGTGTGATGAAGAATAAGTTTGCCGGAATTCCAGAGGTGTCTTTAATGACGCCTTTGAAAGGTATTTCATGTGCCTTATTTTATTATGATAAATATTTAGGTCATCCAGAAATTATTAAAACAGATAAAGATGTCATCGATTTTACCGTTGTCTTTTTTGAAGCCTTAATTGCTGAAATCCAAATGCGTAAAAGTAGCTTGGAGTACACTGAAACGATTTCCGATAGAACCTATAAGTTAGAGAACTCTGATTTTGCCGTTTCAGGATGGGAGAACATATTTCAAGGAGCCGCTAAGAGCGTTGAATTTAATAAAATTCAGTTTGAACAAATCGTTGGAAATAGAGACGCCAAGCATTTTGCACGTCGTTTAACCGAGCGTATGTTAAGCTATGACTTTACAGCTAAAAAGAATCCGTTTCAAGAACTCGGCGGTTTTATGCCTGTATTTATGGGTTATGGTATTCCAGGAACTGGAAAGAGTATGTTGATAGCAGCAATTGCGACACGACTTAAAGAACATTGTGACAGCTTAGATATTCCGTTTTTGTTTCACCCTATGCCAGACACATTGATTTCGACCTTTCAAGGTGGTTCAGCAGAGAAGATGGTGGAGTGGATGAAACCACTACAAGATCCTTCAAAATTAATCTTTGCACCAATCGATGATGCAGAAAATAATTTGCAAGAGCGCACCGCTCAAGGTGTTTCTGCCGGTGTTAAAGAGGTTATAGGTGTGTTTCTAAGATACACCGAAGGAGCTTATGCTGTGAATTATGGAAATAGCTCGATAGGCTTATTTACAAATCTTCCAGAAATGTTGGATAAAGCCGTAATTTCACGTGTGCAGGGTCGATTTAAAATTGATGGTGCCAAAACAGAGTATGATTTTTTAGATCAGGATCATTTATGGTGGCGAAAATTTGATGATACAATGCCAGACTTTGTCAACATGCAAGGTCCTGAAAACTATAGCTATCTTCAAGACCAAGGCCTAGCTAAAAACATGGGTGAGATATTAAAACATTCGGATAAACCATCCGAGGAACGCGTTTTAGAAGCCTATGATAAAATTGAAAATAATTTTAAAACAAATCAGCACTTATTCTTTGCAAATTTGTATACGGAAATTCAGAAGATATTTCCGTTTTTCTCATCTAGAGATGTGCGTAATATTCAAAGTGCCATTTCATTGCGCTTAACAGATTTTGATTTAGAAGAAGATTGGTTTGAAAACCCAGAAATTTATTTCAAAAAAGATTATGACACCAAATACAATATGTTGCAAGAATTGATGCGCGCCAATATGAAAGGTTTAGATTTTTCTGAAATCCGCCGACAAGAAGTGGTGAGATATCTCGATAACGTTGCGACCATTGCAGATACTGACTTTAAACGTAAAGTAGACGCTAGAGTTAATCAATTGAATATTGATAGTGAAGCTAGAGAGCGATTTGGGAAATTAAACTCATAAAATAGCGAAATTAAAAACCTATGATTCTCAACTAAGGGGAAAATAATAATGAACAAACTTATAGCAGCAAATCTATATCGAAGCGAACTCATTCCAGTATCAGGAAAGCTAGTGGAACGTTATAATAAATGCTTACTGAAAATGGGCTTTACCGAAACAAAGCTTGCTCATTTTTCTATTGATGGGATGGGTTGGAGCCCTGAAATTGCCGAAGAGAAAGGAGATGAGAACTATCTATGTAATGGAGAGTCTAATCCACATGGAATTATTATTTCGCCCCTTCAAAATAAAAAACCGGTATACTTACCGTATCATACTTTTGATCGAGATATGATGCAATTGGTCTTTAAAACACATGGTGATAAAATCAATGATATTACTAGAGATTCAGCAATCTGTATAGATTTTGACCAAGGTATTGATGCGTTCTATGAACCTTTAGATGTTTTGAAATATCAAACAGTTACCATCCGTTTTCACCTTATTGAAAACCTCGATCATGTAAGAGATGAACAATTACAGTTGATAGAAAGATTTAAGCATGGTAATAATTTTATTGATGAGGATATTCATCAAGAACTTCTTGATTCAGCCCTTAAATATGGTGATCTTAGAGAACGCGATTTAAACCTTAGTCCTTTGCTCTTTCAAACCGATTCTTTTTATACCAAATCGTTTGGAGGCGTTTATGTATTGAGAGATTTTATTTCACCAATCGTAGTATTTGAAGATCAAAAGTGGTATAGAGAATCCATTAAAGACACCATTCATGACGTGCTGATTTTTCATATTTCACAGCCTGAACTCATAGAAAAACTTCGAGACCATATTATTATCGCCTATGATTTAGAGGAAATCGTAAACACCAAACGTTACGATCGAATAAAGAAGTTTGAGTTTGCTCAATATTTAAAAGACACCAAACATCCTATCAGAGATATATTGAACGACTCCTTATTATTTAAGAGTTATTTGAATAAAGTAGATATCAATACACGCAAAAAAGTGATGAGTGTTGAGCGGTATTTAGAAAAATTAGAAACGAGTAATCAATTCAAGATTGCAGATATCGTTGATGCTGACTTATTTGAAGCGATGCATGAGCCTCATTCTAGTTTACATCCAAAACACCAAGATCTTATATGGAAGTTATTAGTAAATATAGCTCCAAAGGATGTACTATTCTTGTATTGGTATGATAAACAGGAGTTTTATAAGCAGTATGATACGTGGAGCGACTCATTTCAAGACTGGGTCATAGAGACGATTAGTAACAATATTTAAGAAATTTAGACTAACTTTATAAAGCGTCTAATTAACACAATACTCATGGGACTAGAATTAATCATATTTATAGCTTCGATACTTTTTGGGATCTTTCTTTACTGGAGAGAATCTAATGGTAATGGCGCTTATCGATTTGTCAATAAAATGGTCAATAGTAAAGAATTACAAATGACTCCAGATAGTAAAAAAGGGTTCATTTATCAGCAAACTTTTATTCCTCGATTGATTTTTGTGGTGTCATTATTCTTAATTGTTGCAGTATTAGTGCAGTTTTTAACACCATTCGAAATTTTCGGGAGTTATAATGGCTTGTCAGCCTTTTCATCAACCATACTAGGAACTATAGTAGGAACCTATGTGGCTAATTTTGTGATCAAGTCGAGTAAAGTCATTGAAGAACAAAGTGATTCCATAGAAGAGAAGATCGAACATGCAGTAGAAAAAGGAAAGGACTTTATCGACGATTTAAAAAACAAGGACAATAAAACTGTTCAGGAAACTCAAGAGGACCCCAAAATAGAGTCTAAATCTAAATCTGAAGAGAAATCTGCAAGAGATCGTTTGAAAGATAAAGGTTTAATGTAATATTCGACGGTTATTCCACAGTTGATGTGGCATCCAATACATATAAATTGATTCGGCGTGGTAGCGCAAAACAACAACATATAACTAATGATTAGATCTTACTGGAACAAAGGAAAAAAGCAAAAACGCATCGTTGTTTTTCTTGTGATACTCTTACTCATAGCATTGTTTGTATTGCGCGATGATTATCAACCTGTTTTACTGTTTTTTCGAAAATACATCTTTATTATACTATTGAGTTTAGTTGTATTGTTTTTTGGTTTAAGAAAATTCAGAAATCAAGCTAGTACAGGAAAACGTCTCGGTATTCTTGGTTTGTTGATTGTTTTTTTCGGTCTGCTATATGTCTTAGGATGGCATCTTGGACTTTATGATTATATGAAAACCTATAATGTCTTTAATAACCTAAATAAAGTTGAAATCAACGAATTACCGCTTACGCAAAATGAGCGGATTCAGCCCTTGAGAAATATCTTTTCGATGGCAAATGAAAGTGTTGGTGAAACAAAAGATGTCTCTTTACCTCATTTGGTTCGCGTGGATGACCAAAACAAATGGACTATGGCTATTCAGCCAAGTGAGAAATATATTATGCAGCGTATTAGTGATAATACAGAAGAGGTGTTTTCTGTATCTAGTACAACACCATTTCCAAGGTTTTCTGCGGAAAATCGAATACCAGTAACATTTTCTATTGGAGAATCTTTAAAGTTTAGCCGTAACACGTACAACGCGGTTGTGCAGCGATTCAATCCTTGGATGTTATTAAATTACGAGCCGAGTGATACTTTTTACATGAAAAATGATGCAGGAGCTTGGGTACAAGTGGTAAGTTTAATTAAATGGAAGGGCTTTTTCTTTCCTTACCCTAGTTTCGGAGGCGTGATGGTAATAGAGAATGGAGAACACGACTTTAATGATTATTTAGAGCGCATTGCTATTGGTAAAGGTACCTTTATTGGGCCTGATGAAATGAAAGATTTCCCATATTTGAATAAACAAAATACTTTGTCTGAAAAAGTATCAAGACTTCAAGCAGAGTCTTTAAAGTTTCTGGGAGGCTTTAGTGATCCACTGCCATGGAATATGGAAACAGCTGTTAAAATTCCTGACATGCCAAAAGATCAAAACCAGCAACCATTTGTTACCGATTTTGATTTTGCGGGTTCAGAAAGCGATGCTTATAGTGGATTGTATCACTGGTTCGGATTAGAACCTGTAGGCGATGAGCGTACAAGTTTGAGCTACAGTGTGTTTGTTCCTGCTGATGGAATGGATAAGCTATATTACTATGATCATGCAACTAAAAAACAAGGTTATGCAGGTGTTTCGGCAATGCCTCTAAAAGTCAAGGAGTCAAGAAAAGAAATAGATTGGACTGCCAATACACCAGTAGAGTTTAGACCTTATATCAAAGATATTGCAGGACGTAAACGCATGTTCTTTTTAGGAACTATATCAGCTATCAGTGATACGAATTCTCAACAATTTGATGGTGCTGCAACACCAGATTTAGTTTTAATTGATAGCGAATATCGCGATGTCATATGGATTGATGTCAAGCATCCAAGTACGTGGGATAAAGAGGTGTATGAGCAATTAGGCGAAGCATGGCGAGCTAGTGAAGGAATAGGCTACTACTATCAGAAAGAAATCACAGATGAAGACCTCCAGGAAACTATAGATTCTTTAACGACTATTCCAAAAGCAACTGATAAGTCTAAGGAAATTCAAGCTTTGAAACGAAAAATTGATTCCCTGAAGGCTTTGAGCGAAAACGAACTGTAATCAGCCCCTTTTTGGTTTTAGTAGCGCATGACAAACTTTATAATTTTAATTCCATTTTAATATCACTTCGGGTATATGGACTATCTTTTTCAAGTTTTAATTCTACAAACCCATATTTTCTATAAATATAAATGGCATTCTTTAATTTGGTGGCAGAGTAGAGCATGAGTGACTTGAACTGTTGTTCTCTAGCAAAATCTATGCAATATTGAAGTAATTGCTGTCCGATATTCTGACCACGTTCTTCGGGTGAAACAGCCATTTTTGTTAATTCGAAAACTAAAGGCGTTTCGGTAGGCATTAAAGCTACCGTCCCTAAAATAACTTCGTCTTTTTTTACAAAGAAAATATATCCGCCTTTATTGATGATATAGCTTTCAGGGTTGCTTAAAACTTCCTCATCAAAAGGCTCTACATAAAAATAGGTTCGTAGCCATTCGATATTTAAACGGTAAAAGTCTTTTGAATAGCTAGTGTCAAAAGGAATAATATCAAACGGTCTCATGGGCTCTTATAAAATCGGTAATAAGGTGTGAAATGAGTTTGCCAACTTGTGTTTCGTTCATAACTGTTGGAGCAGCTTCACAAATATGCAAATAACCGACATGCTCTTGTGATCCAAAATAATGAACAAATTGTCTGGTTTGATTTACAGAAAATCCGCTAGGTGTCATAGCACTACTAGGAATATCTTGAATAGCATCACAGTCTATTTCTAATCCAAACTTTGTGGTCGACATATGATCTAAAGCACGTTGTAATTCAGCCTTAAACTTAACTTCTTTCCGAATCGCTATGGATTCAAAAGTTGTAAAGGCTACTTCTTTAATTTTTTTTAGAGTATTAAATATTTTCTCTGAAGTGTAGTTTTCATGTAGCCCAAAAACAAAATACTGTTTTAGAAAACCTTCAGCAAAAGCATAACTAAAGCCGTTGCCACTATGACGGCCTTCCTCTGCTCGAAAATCATGATGCGCATCAAAATTCACTGCATTTATTGGTTTCTTCAAGGCTAATGCTGTTCCTTTTATAGCTCCAAAAGCATTATTATGGCCTCCTCCAATAATGATTGGTATTTTACCTGCACTAACGATTTGTGACACGAGAAATGCAACAGATTGATCAATTTTAGAGACTAGTTTACGCGCTTTAGTAATGTCTTTTTTTATGTGAGGATCTAATTCGTTAATCTTACTTTGATAAGTATCAAACTCCAAATGGCCCAGTATTAATACTTTTTTTGGATGGGTATAGGCATTACTTTGCATGTTTAATAGACTTTTAATTACGGCATCCCAAGCCCTAGAGGTCCCGGTATGACCATAATTAGCGAACACACCTACATCTTCTTTAATTCCAAAAATCACATAGTTGACGTCTAAATTAATAAGCTGCTCGTATATATTGCTGTAGTCGGAAAGTATAGAGATGTGTTCTCCAAACTTTGATTCCTTTGAGCGTTTGTTTAAAAGGGATTTTAAATCTGAACTTGTAAAAGGTTTTAAGTGTTCCATTAACAAAATTGATTAATTTTGGAATATTAAAAGTACAGTTTTTTTGTATTCAGCTTTATACAAAGTCAAATAAATATAAAAGAATTAGCGTTTAATTATTAATTAGAAAGAAAAGTAACTTATGGAAAATTCAAATAGTAAGAATATCGGATTAAAAATTGCTTTAGGAATTCTATTAGCATTATTTTTAGGTACAGGGTTTTACACCTCTAAGTTGTACAAAGAGAAAAAGGAAAATGAAGCCACTCTCACCAGAGAGAAAGAACAAGTCATGGCAGATTTAAGTACGATGGCGAAACAATATGATGTGGCTATTTTAGAAAACGAAGATACGAGCGAGAAGCTTGTAGATGCCAGAGAGCGTATTCAAGGTTTGATGGATTCATTAAAAATTTCACAAAATAGTGTCAATAGCTTATGGCGATATAAAAAGAGATTTTTGGCACTACAAGATGAAATGAATGTCATCTTAGCCGAAAATGATAAGCTCAAAGTTGAAAATTCTTTATTAGCAACAACCCTCGATAGTACGAGTGTGCAATTAGCAGAACGTACCGTATTTACAGATTCGCTTTTGGTTCAAAATACACAATTGGCTGAAGTTGTAGAAAACGCAGCTATATTACAAACTGTAAATCTTAAAGGGTTTGGAGTGATTGAGCGAAGTTCAGGTAAGCTCATTCCAACTGAACGAGCAAGTCGTAGCGATAAAATAAGAGTCTGTTTTACAATCGCTAAGAACGCTTTAGTCGGAGCAGGTGACAAAGAACTCTATGTTCAGGTTTTAGACCCTAAAAACAATATTTTAGGTGCTAATGAGCAAGTTCAGTTTGAAGATGTTGTGCTAAACTATAGTTTGATTAGTAAGTTTAATTATGAAAACAGAAATTTAAATATATGTGAATTTGTTGCACCAAATGATGAATTCGAGAAAGGGCGTTATATCGTTAATGTATTTAATGAAAAAGATTTAGTGTCTTCTTCAGAATTTACACTGAAATAAGACATACCATGTTTTAGGTTAAAAACCCGAAAGCGTTTAGATGCTTTCGGGTTTTTTTGATACTATTAGTTATAGACTTGGCCATTAATGATTACCGTATCGATATGGTTATCACCGAAAGCATAAGGTAAAAATTGATAATTAGGAATTTCTTTAGTAATGATTACATTCGCCTTTTTTCCTCGGCAAATACTTCCATATTGGTTAGAAATTCCCATAGCATAGGCACCATTTATCGTTGCCGCATTGATAGCTTCCTCAGGTGTTAACTTCATTTTAATACATGCTGACGCAACTACAAAATTCATGTTTCCGCTAGGTGTAGACCCTGGATTATAATCACTAGCAATTGCTAATGGTAAACCGGCATCAATAAGTGATCGTGCTGGTGTATAGGGAATTCCTAAAAAGAAGGAACACAAAGGCAATGCAACTGGCATGGTATTGGAGTTTTGCAATGCTGGAATATCTTCAGGAGCTAGTTCTTCGAGATGGTCTACTGACAACGCATTGTATTTAACTCCTAGGGCAACTCCTCCAAAAGCATTGAATTGGTTAACATGTATTTTCGGAATTAAGCGATGTGCTTTGGCAGCTTCTAGAACCTGTTCGGTATCTTTAAGATCAAAATAGCCCTTTTCACAAAACACATCTATATATTCTGCCAAATGTTCTGCAGCTACAGCAGGAATCATCGTATTAACTACCAAATCGATAAAACTCTTTTTATTTTTTTGAAAGGTTTTAGGTAATGCATGCGCTGCTAGTAATGTAGGTTTCACTTTCACAGGAAAATCCTTTTTCAAACGTTTAATAACGCGTAACATTTTTAGTTCGGCTTCAACGGTTAAACCATAACCGGACTTAATTTCAATGGCTCCAGTCCCCATTTTAATAACTTCGGTTAATCGCTTAGCGGCTTGGTTGTATAACTCATCCTCTGACGTATTTTGGAGCTTTTCAGCCGAATTTAAGATGCCACCACCATGTTTAGCTATCTCCTCGTATGATAAGCCATCAATGCGATCAACAAATTCTTGAACGCGATCACCAGCATAAACTAAATGCGTATGTGAATCACACCATGTTGGAAGAACAATTTTACCACTTGCATCAATAACTTCTTCGGCTTCAATATCATCACAATCTTCCATTGGGCCATACTCTACAATTGTGTCATGTTCAATAAGTAAATACGCATTTTTTAGAATAGGCAAGACTTTCATGTCTTCGCCAGTAACAATGGTGACGTTAGTTTTTCTTACTTGTATGAGTTCTTTGATATTGATAATAAGTAAAGACATTTGGTTAGGTATGAATCATTGATGTCATAAATATATAAATCTTTGACAAAAAAAAGCGACCCAATACCAAGAAGAGGTAGTATTTTAAATTTTTATACTGTGCCTTAGTACTTTACAAACTTATAACTTTTAGCGTAATTATTGATATTAATAAAATATACACCACTCTCAAAATGAGACACATCGATAAAGTTGTTATTTGAAATTGTTTGGGAGGCAATTAATTGACCAATGCTATTATAAATTGAAATTGAAAACGATACTTCGGTGTTTAACTGAATGTATAATTGGTTAGAAACTGGATTGGGATACACCTTAACCTCGTGACTATCTATTGCAGGAAGGGATAAGGTGATGTTTTCATTTCGAAATATATTCACTCGATCATCTGCATAGGCAATTGTTGCCGTATCAAGATCACCATCATTTTCGAAATCGGCAAAGGTAATCGTGTACGCTTGATTTTGAGTTGCATCAATAATTTGTTCAGGACCAAAATTTCCCAAACCATCGCCTTTAAACCAAATGATGTCATTGCCAGAACCAGACGCAGCGCTGGTAAGGATAAAATCTTTCAAATTATCATTATCGAGATCTCTCAAGTCCAAACACGCTGGATTAGCAATACTAGATGGAATCACAGTTTCGCTGTATGTTGCTGTGCCTGGTGAAATTTGAGTGCGTTTAAACCAAGATGCATTTCCAGTAAGATCGGTGACTAATATATCTAAACTTGAATCGTTGTCAACATCTTCAGCCATCACACTGAAAATATAATCTTTGGTATTCACTGAAACGGCATTAGTATCCGCTGTAAAATTACCATCACCATCATTATAGAACACTTCTATTCTGCAGTCATTAGGTGTGCCAAAAGCAACGGCATTAGCAATTACACTATCAATATCACCGTCAAAATCAATATCTTTCATTGCAAAAGCACCAGGACTAGGGATGGTATTATTGATAATATTTTTTGAACTGAAATTACCTAAACCATCATTAGCAAACCAAACAACCTCATTACCATTATAAGCCGAAACTGCCACATCTAATGTGGAATTGTTATCGATAGCCCTTACATAGACTTGTCCGGGTCCATTCAAAGAAGAAGATATAGGTTGTTCAACTCCAAAATTGCCTAAACCATCATTTGGAAACCAAACCAAAGTTCCATCGATTGACGAGGTAGATACCACATCGTTAAATCCATTACCGTTAATATCTGCAATAGCCACCCCTCCAGCACTGTCTAATATTCCAATTGGAGTTGGCTGTAGCGTAAAGTTTCCTGTGCCATCATTTCTTAGCCAATAAACGGTGTCACCAAGTGTGGTACTCACCACAATATCTGGATAGCTATCATCATCAATAAGTCCGGAGGCTATATTATACGGCGCATTACCTCCAGGTATTGGGAGTGCAATTGATTGTGTTTTAGTAAATGTTGTTTGTCCGAGTACATCGAAACATGCAAGAAGTATGAGCAAACTACAAATTGATAATTTATACATAGCGATTGAAAAAAATAAGCCAATGAATCGAAGATTTATCAGCTTATAATAAGGATCATAATTATTAGTGTTTAATGAATTTTAGTGTGTCACTTAGATTATTAAATTTAATGATATACATACCACTCTGTAAGTTTGTGATATCTAAGTTTTCATTTTGTGCAATAGAAGTACGCATCACCGATTTACCAACAATATCAAAAATTTCAAGATCTAAATTTTCCGAAGACATTCCTGAAAAATTTAATATGTTTCTTGCCGGATTTGGATAAATACTCAATGCATCAGAAGTAAACTCAGGTACACTTAGGGTGGATTGTTCATTTTTAATCCATTCTATTGTATCACTAGAATTACCAACAACGGCAATATCCAAATGTATGTCACCACTTAAATTGTCAAAGTTTGCAATGGTAATATTCTGCATTTGAATATTCTTATCTATTATTGTTGTTGGGGTTGCGCTTGGTGCAGCATTATCAGCACCTTGAAAAAATAGTATCGCTACATCCACGACACCACTGTCGGTAAGGATGACATCGTTTTGCATATCACCATTAATATCAACAACAGCAAATCTTCCAGGCCTATCAATTATAAGCTCATTAGATATTGGGTTAGGTGGAGCAGGCACAGCATCTTTAGCTTTTTCAATCCATTCAACATCACCGGAGGAATTATCGAGGAGGACAATATCCATGACCTCATCATTATTAACATCAGCAATTGCAACTTGCAATAAAAAAGAATTACCACTACTTACTGTTTCCAAATCTTGGGTAAATGTTGCAGTCGCAGCGTTCATTCCATCATATTGATTGTAATATATTTCCACAGTTTGGGAGTTTGCAAAACCAACAAGTGCATCTAAATCACCGTCGCCATCAAAGTCTCCTAGGTCCATATAATAGGCACCATCTACGGTACCGTTTTCGATATCCGCTTCACTTGTAAAATTACCGGCTCCATCACCAGAATACCATACAGTTTTATTGTCAGTATAAACCACAGTAGCAATATCTATATGTCCGTCGTTATTGATATCACCAGCAATAACTTCTCCAGGAGCTGCTAACGTACCATCAATAACAACTTCGTTACCAAAACCTTCGCCAGAAGCCAGGGCAGGGAAATAGACTAATTTATCATCAAGTACTGAAGTAACTATGATGTCATCACCAAATTGGCCATCTACATCAGCAACTGTTAAACCGTCTATCCAAGTTATAGTTGATGAAACGAGAGGATTAAAAGGATCTGTCAAATCAACAGGTTCAAACTTAAAATTACCAAAACCATCATTTTTATACCATTTAATGTTGTCTTGAGTACCAGCGGCATTGTAAGTTGCCATAACAATATCGATATCACCATCACCATCTAGATCTCCTGAAGCAATTTCATAAGGCTCTTCACCTGTATTTGGATCAATTATTTGGCTGGCAGCGAAAGGTTGAGCATAAGCTAAATTGCTAATACCAGCAATCGTTAATACATAAAGTAAAGTTTTTTTCATAATCAATTAGTTTTAGGTGCTAATATAGCTTAAAGTATCAATAACACATCCGTTTATCGGAATATTTTGCGTTTTATCGTTATTTAAGAGTGCCAACCATGTCCTCAGGTTTAACCCATGCATCATAGTCTTCAGCCGTTACATAGCCCAAATTAATGGCTTCTTCCTTTAAGGTAGTTCCATTTTTGTGCGCGGTATTAGCGATTTCCGCAGCTTTATAATACCCGATTTTTGTGTTCAAAGCGGTTACGAGCATCAAGGAATTATTGAGTAATTGCTTGATAACTTCATGATTTGGTTCAATGCCAGAAGCACAATGCTCATCAAAACTTACGCAAGCATCACCTAGGAGTTGGGCTGAATGCAATACGTTCGCCGCCATCATTGGCTTAAATACATTAAGTTCATAGTGTCCTTGAGTACCACCTACAGTTACTGCAACATCGTTACCCATGACTTGTGCGCAAACCATGGTTAGTGCCTCACATTGTGTTGGGTTAACTTTACCAGGCATGATTGAACTTCCAGGTTCGTTAGCAGGAATGATAATCTCACCAATCCCACTTCTAGGTCCTGAAGCCATCATACGAATGTCATTCGCAATTTTATTTAAAGAGACAGCTATCTGTTTTAAAGCACCGTGGGTTTCCACGAGTGCATCGTGAGCCGCTAGTGCTTCAAATTTATTGTCGGCAGTAACGAAAGGGAGTTCAGTAAATTTAGCGATATAGTCAGCGACCAATTCGCTGTAGCCTTCAGGGGTGTTCAAACCAGTTCCTACAGCAGTTCCTCCTAGAGCTAACTCAGATAAATGTGGTAAGGTATGTTCTAGAGCTTTAAGCCCATGATCTAATTGAGATACGTAGCCGGAAAATTCTTGTCCTAGTGTTAAAGGGGTCGCATCCATAAGATGTGTACGACCAATTTTGACTACATTTTTAAAGGCTACAGATTTCTCATGAAGGGTGTTTCTCAATTTGATAACACCAGAAATTGTTGTTTCTAACACTTTCTTATAGATAGCTATGTGCATTCCAGTAGGAAAGGTATCGTTAGACGATTGTGATTTATTTACATCATCATTGGGTTGAATCGTTTTTTCACCTTCACCAATTATGTTTCCAGCTATTTGATGCGCACGATTGGCGATAACTTCGTTGACATTCATATTGCTTTGGGTTCCAGAACCAGTCTGCCAAATAACCAATGGAAACTGGTCATCATGTTTTCCTTCAAGAATTTCGTCACAAACCTGTGCTATTAAATCCCGTTTTTCAGTATCTAAAACGCCAAGTTCAGCGTTGGTATATGCTGCGGCTTTTTTAAGGTAAGCAAAGCCATAAACAATTTCTAATGGCATGGAGGCAGGTGCGCCAATTTTAAAATTATTACGCGAGCGTTCCGTTTGTGCACCCCAAAGTTTATCGGCAGGCACTTTAACCTGGCCCATGGTATCTTTTTCTATTCTATAATCCATAATATATAATGTAATTTCACAGCTACAAAGTTAGGGTTTTTGATGGGTTTTTTTGATAGAATTCAGGCTTTTATTAGTCTGAAAAATAAAGATAAAACAAGAGATTTAGCATTTTTAGTAATATTATATTTTTTGATAAACTGATAATAATTCTCACCTTTCTTATTGCAAAATAAATGGCTTTATTATATCTTTGCAGTAATAAAAAAAAACCACATGTTTGAATTTGACCAATATTTAGGATTTTTAGCATTTTTAACCATCTTAACCATAGGGTTTTGGTTAATGATTTTCTTAATCACATTTGTAGTACCATATTGGATTGGTGGTTCGCTAATTGAGCGTATGAAAGAAATTAAAGAAGAAAAGAAGGCAAAACGTGAGGCTGATAGTCTCTAAACTTGTAAAATCTCATAAATAAAAAAGGAAATCAAATTGGTTTCCTTTTTTTATGGCATCATTTAGGAATTAACCTTCAAAGTCAAAATCATCTCCACCACCATTATTGCCGCGTCCATCGCGTTCACGATTTTTCTGTTGATTAAAGCGATAAGTAAAAGAGACATTAAATGTTCTTACGCGCCATTGAAATTCGCTTTCTGAATTAAAATATGCGGTCTTGATTTTCATCTGTGGCCACGTCTTCAACAGGAACATTATCTTGAACAATAAGTGATTCCTCCAATTCCGAACTTTCTTCATATTGAAAGTTTAAGGTTAATCGGTGATCACTATTATCGCCAAATTGCTTATCAAAATTGACAGTATATTGTATTGTTTTATCATCTTCAAACTCAGGGTCAAAACGAGTTCTTGATGACGTTAGAAGTCCATTTGTATCAAATTCTCTTATAAAATTATTAGATTCTCGTTCGTTATTGCTGTTGCGATATTGAATGGAAGTGGTTAAAGATGCTGAGTCATTAATGTACCATTCCACGCCAAAATTAGAATTTAGTCCTTTACGGATACGATCAAAATCACGTGTTTCTTCTAATCGGTTATTATCTGGAAAAAATTCAGTATCAGAAAAAGAATTTCCAGGGACATTTCTGTAGTTATAGCTAGTTGTATTGAAAAAGTTGAAATCACCTGTTCTATAATTGATATTTCCTGATATACCAGCTTGTGAAGGATAACCAGCATTAACTGTAATCGCACCATTGATGCCTTGAAGTTTACTTCGTCTTAAAATGATATTTAATATACCAGCGGTACCTTCAGCGTCGTATCGGGCAGAAGGCGCAGTAATAACTTCCACACGCTCTATAGCTTCCGCAGGTAATTGGCGTAAGGCTTCGGTAGAGTTTAAACCAACAAGTCCAGATGGTTTACCATTAATTAATATTCGAACATCATCATTTCCACGAAGGGCTACATTGCCTTCAACATCCACAGAAACAGAAGGCACATTATCTAAAACATCACTTACTGTGCCACCTCTCACAGTGAGATCTTTTCCAACATTATAAATTTTCTTATCCAATTTTATTTCTACTGTAGTGCGCTCAGCAATGATTTCTACAGCTTTAAGCGCTTCCAAATTCAAAGCCAAAGTAACAGTGCCGAGATTTATATCTTTTTCAATGGATTTATCTTCGTAAGTTTTGGTTTTATAAGACAAATATTCTACTGCAACAGTATATACACCAACAGGAACATCAATTTTAAATACACCTTTAGTATCTGTAATACCACCCGTTACCATTCTATTTTCTTTTTTACTGAAAAATGATACGGTTGCATACTCTAAGGGTGCCTTATCATCTGCATCAATGACAGTTCCAGAGACGGTTACTTCATTCTGAGCAAAACTCATTACAGATAAAAAACAGAGTAGTAGTTGGCTTGGTATTTTTAGCTTCATTTCAAAGTTGATTTACATTTTGTGCAAAAGTAAAGCCAATTCAAAAGACTTATGGTTAATCCTTTGTTAAAGCAACAAATGACCTTCTTATTTTAAGTCGTTCAAAATAAGTAGTTAGAAAGTAAGTTAGTTCTTATTCTTCTCTTTTCGTTTCTTTTTCTTTTTTTTACTGTTTTTTTTCCACTTGCCTTTAACAGCATCCATTATGCTTGACATATCATCCTCTGAAACCATGGTTTTAACATCTTTAAAATGGGAGTCATCTAATTTATTGATGAGCTCTTGCCGCTCTAATTCGCGAAGTCCCAGCATGTTTATCTTTTTAAATTCTTCAAAGTAAGACTCCATGGTTTGCGCAATAATTTCTTTTTGAAAATCATCAATATTTAATGTTGCCAAAAAATCGCTAATGTATTCTTCTTTCTTTTCTTCCATTTGCGCTTCGTACTTAAGTTTGGCCTTTTCTTCTCGAGATTGAGAAAATGCAGTGCTCATTAAAGTAAAGCATAACAGTACAGTGAGGTTAAATGTTTTCATTTTATGTTTGATAATAAGTTTGACAAATGTTTATATTTTTTACTAAATAATTTCTAATATCTGCTCTGGTGGCCTGCCGACCACAGCTTTTTTACCGTTGATAACAATAGGTCGTTCTATCAATTTGGGATGATTTACCATTGCTGAAATAATCGCCTCATCACTTAAGGTTTTGCCTTTAAAATCAGATTTCCAGATGGGTTCATTTTTCCGAACTAATTCTAAAGGTGATATTTCTAAAAGCGAAATCACTTTTTTTAGTTGTATTTCGGAAAATTGCTCATCCAAATACTTTATGATTGCAAAATCTTTGCCAGAATTTTCTATGAGCTGTAATCCTTCTCTAGATTTGCGACATCTTGGGTTGTGATAGATAGTAATCATGTGGTTTTATTAGATTATAATTCGTTTGAATGTTCTTCTTTTTGCCCCATCATCATGAGATAGGCCTTTAAGAATGGTTCAATATCACCATCCATGACAGCATCGACATTTCCAGTTTCATGACCTGACCTCACATCTTTGACTAATTTGTAAGGATGCATGACATAATTACGGATTTGACTTCCCCATTCAATTTTCATTTTTCCAGCTTCAATATCTTCGCGTTGTGCCATTTGCTTTTGCAATTCAATCTCATAGAGTTGAGATTTTAGCATTTGCATTGCACGTGAGCGGTTATCATGTTGCGAGCGTGTTTCTGAACATGAAATTTGAATACCAGAGGGCTTGTGCGTTAGTTGTACTTTTGTTTCTACTTTGTTTACATTTTGACCACCAGCACCGCTAGAGCGCGCTGTAGTGATTTCAATATCTGCTGGATTGATATCAATTTCAATAGTATCATCCACCAAAGGATATACATAGACAGATGCAAAGCTAGTATGGCGTTTAGCGTTGCTATCAAAAGGAGAAATACGTACTAAACGATGTACACCATTTTCACCTTTTAGCCAACCAAAGGCATAATCACCCTCAATTTCTAATGTTACCGTTTTTATACCAGCGACATCACCTTCTTGAAAGTTAAGTTCTTTGACTTTAAACCCGCTCTTTTCAGCATACATCAAATACATACGCATCAACATACTTGCCCAATCACAAGATTCTGTTCCGCCAGCACCAGCTGTAATTTGAAGAACAGCACTTAGGGAGTCACCCTCAGCAGATAGCATGTTCTTGAATTCTAGTTTTTCAATAAGTAAAAGTGCTTTATTGTAGCGACTTTGTACATTGTCGGCAGAGGCTTCTTCTTCTTTGAAAAACTCATAAATGACTTCAAGGTCTTCAATTAAAGTTTTTGAGGTATTATAATCTTGAACCCAACTTTTTTTCTCACGAATCGACTTCATTACCAATTCGGCTTTTTTAGAGTCATTCCAGAAATTTGGGTCGAAAGTTTGTTCTTCTTCGTTAGAAATTTCTATGAGTTTGGCATCTATGTCAAAGATAGTGCCTTAGTTTGTCAAGGCGTGAATTGAGATCCTTTATATGATCTGATGTTATCATAACATGTTCTTTTCAGCGAAATTAATATATAAATTCAACAGAAAAAATTTTAACTCAAAAATCTGATGATTTTGATTTCCCAATCGTGTCATTTGTATGAAATTACGTAGTTTTATGGCATAAATCACTGCTATGAAAAAAAAATTATCATTACTCGTCTTTCTTTTAGCTGTAAGTCTAAATTTTGCTCAAGTTCTAACGAAGAAAAATCTCGAATCATATAACGGTTTCTTTAATTTTCATTATGAAGTTGCGACAGATAAAATTTTTCTGGAAGTAAAAGCATTAGAAAAAGAGTTTCTTTATATCAATTCATTAGCTACAGGTATCGGATCTAATGACATTGGTTTAGACCGAGGACAATTAGGTCAAGAACGATTGGTGAAATTTAAGAAAGCTGGAAATAAGTTGTTACTGGTTCAACCTAACATGGATTATCGAGCCATAACGAATAATACCTTGGAAAAAAAGAGTATCGAACAAGCGTTCGCCAAGTCGGTACTATATGGCTTTAAAATAGTTGAAGAGAAGGAAGGTGCTTATATCATAGACCTAACCCCATTTTTACTGCTTGATGCACATGGTGTAGCTAATCGTCTGAAATCTGAAGGCACTTATAAAGTTGATGCGAGTAAAAGTGCATTAGCCTTGAATAGAACGAAAGCGTTTCCCAAAAATGTAGAGTTTGAAGCGTTATTAACTTTTAAAGGTGAGCCAAAAGGCCGAAACATAAGAAGTGTTGCGCCAACAGCTTCACTGGTGTCTGTTATCCAACATCATAGTTTTATTGAATTGCCAGATGATTCGTATAAAATGCGTGAGTTTGATGTGCGAAGTGGTGCAATTGCGATGTCGTATCTTGATTACGCAACACCAATTCAAGAACCAATTAGAAAGCGTTACATCATAAGACATCGCTTAGAAAAGAAGGATCCTGAATTAGCACGAAGTGAAGCTAAGGAGCCTATTATTTATTACCTTGATCCAGGGACTCCAGAGCCTGTGCGCTCAGCACTTTTGGAAGGTGCTCGTTGGTGGAATGAGGCTTACGATGCTATCGGATTTATAAATGCTTTTCAAGTTAAAATGCTACCAGAAGATGCCGATCCTATGGATTGTCGGTATAATGTTATCCAGTGGGTACATCGTTCAACAAGAGGATGGAGTTATGGAGGTAGTGTCGTTGATCCAAGAACCGGAGAAATTATTAAAGGACATGTGAGCTTAGGAAGCTTGCGTATTCGTCAGGATTTTTTAATTGCTCAGGCACTAATGGACAAACCATTTGCTGAACGTGATGATAATTATCAACCCATGCTTGATATGGCATTAGCAAGAATCCGTCAGTTAAGTGCTCACGAAGTTGGTCATACTATTGGTTTTGCACATAATTTTGCAGCGAGTACTAATGACAGATCATCGGTTATGGATTATCCACACCCTACAATTAAAATGACCAATGGAAACATTGACTTTAGTGACGCCTATGCCAGAGGTATAGGAGATTGGGATAAAGTGACTGTGGGCTATAGTTATTCTGAATTCAGCCAGAATCAAGATGAAAAAGAAGCTTTAAATAACCTATTAAAGGTTGCTACTTTTGCAGGACATCGTTTTATTACTGATTCTGATGCGAGAGCTCAAGGTGGGGCGCATGCACTAGCCCACTTATGGGATAATGGTAAAAGTGCTTCTGAAGAATTAGACAATATATTACAAATAAGAGCAAAAGCGATTTCTAATTTTTCAAAAGATAATATTAGACAAGGCGAACCGTATTCGGTATTGGAAGATGTGTTTGTACCACTTTATTTTTTCCATCGGTATCAAACTGAAGCGGCGACAAAGGTCGTAGGTGGATTAGATTATAACTACGCTATTAAAGGTGGTGGTCAAGATATTGTAAAACCCATAGCTGTTAAGAATCAAAAAGAGGCATTAAATCAAATTTTAAATACGATTTCTGCGGAGGCATTAGCTATTCCCAAGGATAAATTAGAACTCTTTCCGCCAAGAGCATTTGGATATTATAGAAGTCGTGAATCATTTACAGGAAAAACAGGTGTCGCTTTTGATCCTATGAGTGCAGCGGCAACAGCAAGTGATATGACGTTAAGTTTATTATTACATCCCCAGCGTGCTAACAGAATGATTCAGCAACAAAGTTTAGACGATAAGCAACTGGGATTTGATGACATGCTACTTCAGGTTTTAGAGGCGTCTTTTGGTAAGCGTTATGAAGATGCGTATATCAATCAAATTCAGCAACTTATTAATGAACGCGTATTAATACATATGATGAATTTAGCAGTGAGTGATAACTCCTTTTTGCAAGTGAAAGCTAAAGCAAATGATGCCATCAATACTCTTTTGAGAAATTATCTATCAGATAAAAAGAAACCATCTCCTTATGCGACTCAATACGGTTTGATGATTAGAGAATTTAGAGAGCATCCAGAAAAGTTTAAACTTGAAAAAACACCAAAAATTCCAGATGGCTCTCCCATTGGAAGTGATTTTTGTAATTATAATGAATATTAAGACATGAGAATAGATTTAAGAAGCGACACCGTTACAAAACCATCCGAGGGGATGTTAGACGCTATGATGACTGCTGAAGTTGGAGATGATGTATTTAAAGAAGATCCCACTGTAAATGCTTTGGAAGAACGCTTAGCTAAAATGTTTGGAAAGCCAAAAGCACTATTTTTTCCTTCTGGAAGCATGGCAAATCAAACAGCTATTAAATTACATACGAATCCTGGAGAACAGATAATTTGTGATAAGTATGCTCATATTTTTAATTATGAGGCAGGAGGAGCCGCCTTTAATAGTGGTGTTTCTTGTAATCTTATTGATGGGCATAGAGGGATGTTCACTACAGAACAAGTGATTGCATCCATAAACCCTTCTGAATTTTATTACAGTCAATCAAGTTTGGTGGAAATTGAAAACACAACCAATAAAGGAGGAGGGGCGTGTTGGAATTTTGAAGAATTACAACAAATTAGAACTGTTTGCGACAAACATAACTTAGGCTATCACCTAGATGGAGCACGATTATGGAATGCTTTAGTGGCTAAAAATGAAACGACTGAACAATATGGAGCTATTTTCGATACTATTTCTGTATGCTTGAGCAAGGGTCTTGGGTGTCCGATTGGCTCAGTATTGATAGGAGATGAAGACATAATGAAAAAATCGATTAGTCTTAGGAAAGTTTTTGGAGGTAACATGCGACAAGTTGGATATTTAGCAGCAGCTGGCATGTATGCTCTAGATCATAATATGAATCGATTAGCTGATGATCATAAAAAAGCACAAGAGATAGGAGGGGTCTTGCAAGATATGTCAATTATCAAAAAAGTTGAACCCATAGAAACTAATATTGTAATTTTCGAGCTTGAAAGTCATGTCGATGAAAGTGAGTTCTTAAAACAACTTAGAGATCATGATATTCACATAATTGGTATGGGAAGCAATAAGTTGCGAATGGTGACACATTTAGATTACACTGACGCTATGCATCACCGACTTTTAGAGGTGCTCAATAACTTTTAAACGCCGTTATTTAAACATATCCATTCCAGGGATATTAGGCATACCTTCTTTAGCCACAGCAGCCACCTCAGTTTCATGCACGGTAGTTGCTCTTGCAATTGCTTTGTTGATAGTAAGAATTAGATAATCTTCAAGCATATCTTTGTCCTGAAGTAATTCATCGTCAATATCAATTGCTTTTATGGTCCGATTGGCGGTAATCGTTACGTTTAGTTTTTCATCATGACTCTTCTCATCAATTAAAACACTGTGTAAGCGCTCTTTTGTTTCTTCTACTTTCTTTTGGGTTTCTTTGAGTTTCCCCATCATTCCCATCATATCTCCAAACATAATGTTAAGTATTAAAATTATCAGATGCAAAATTACTAAATTGCCGCACTTTTTAAAAAGAAAATGAAGACGATTACTCAAGCACCTATTGCCAGACAGATTTCAAAGCAATTAACTATCCATAACGATACGCGATTAGATAATTATTTTTGGCTTAACGAAAGAGATGACCAAGAGGTATTGGATTATCTTAAGGCTGAAAATGATTTTTACGAACAAGAAACCGCACATAACAAAGACTTTGAGAAGTCACTGTTTGAAGAAATGAAAGCGAGAATCAAACAGGATGATACCTCAGTTCCTTATAAATATAATGGTTATTGGTACATTGTTAGATATCAAAAAGGAAAGAACTATCCGATCTATACGCGTAAAAAAGAAAACTTAGAAGCAGAAGAAGAATTGCTCTTTGATTGCAACCAAATGGCAGAAGATCATGGGTATTTTAGATTGGTAGGACTAAGTGTGAGTCCTGATAACACAATGATTTCGTTTGGAACGGACTTAGTTGGTAGACGACAGTATAAAATTCAAATCAAAAATTTAATTACCGGAGAGGTTTTCCCTGATTGTATTAAGAATACAACGGGTTCATCGACATGGGCCAGTGACAATGCTACCTTGTTTTATACTAAAAAAGATGAGCAAACTTTAAGGGCGAATCAAATTTTTAAACATAAAGTGGGTGATGTTGCAGATCAAGATACTTTGGTGTTTACCGAAGAAGATGAAACATTTGGAGTGGCCGTATACAAGACAAAATCAAGGAAATATATTATTATAGCCTGCTATAGTACGCTAACTAATGAATTTCATATTCTGAAATCGGATAAACCTGATGATAGTTTTACGGTGTTTCAAAAACGAATACGCGGATTAGAATATAGTCTTGCTCATTTTAAAAATCACTTTTATATCTTAACAAATTTAAATAAAGCTACCAATTTCAAATTAATGAAAACACATGAAACTCAAACGGAACTTAAAAATTGGGTTGAGGTGATTCCACATAGGGAGGATGTTTTACTTGAAGATATTGAAATTTTTAAAGCGTTCTTGGTGATTAATGAACGTTCTAATGGTCTGAACCAGATACGAATTAAGCGTTGGGACAATACCGTTGATTATTATTTACCATTTAAGAGTGAAACCTACACTGCTAATTTGAGTACAAATGTTGATTTTGACACTGATATTTTACGTTACACATACAATGGCTTAACAACACCGGCATCAGTGATTGATTTTAATATGACAACCCATACAAAGGAAATCAAGAAAGAGCAAGAAGTTTTAGATCCCACATTTGATAAAAATAATTATACGTCTGAACGCATTTGGGCAACAGCACAAGACGGGACTAAAATCCCAATGTCATTAGTAAGGCGGAAGGACACCAAGCTCGATGGGACAGCTCCCTTATTGCAATACGCCTATGGAAGTTATGGCTCTACTGTAGATCCATATTTTTCTACAATTAGATTATCTCTGCTGGATCGCGGATTTATTTATGTCATTACCCATGTGAGAGGCGGTGAATATTTAGGTAGACCTTGGTATGAAAAGGGCAAGTTACTTGATAAGAAAAACACGTTTTCCGATTTTATAGATTGCTCAAAACATTTAATTAAGCAAAACTACACATCTAAAGAACATTTATATGCAATGGGAGCAAGTGCTGGAGGTTTAGTAATGGGTGTCATACTTAATGAAGCGCCACAATTATATCATGGTATTATTGCAGCAGTACCTTTTGTAGATGTTGTAACAACAATGCTTGATGATTCTATTCCTCTTACTACAGGAGAATATGATGAATGGGGAAATCCGAATGAGGAAACGTATTACAACTATATGAAGTCCTACTCACCTTATGATAATATCAAAAAACAAAGCTACCCTCACTTATTGGTAACGGCGGGCTTACATGATTCTCAAGTGCAGTATTGGGAACCTGCAAAGTGGGTAGCAAAGTTGAGAATTTATAAACAGGATACTAACAAACTGTACTTGTTGACTAATATGGAAGCGGGTCATGGCGGAGCTTCTGGGCGATTTGACGCTTTAAAAGAGGACGCGAAAGAATTTGCATTTTTGTTAGAGTTAGAGGGAATTTCTAGCTAATTCAAAAAAAAATGTTAATTTTGCAAGGTTTTACGTTTCTTTTCTGACAAAGATGAAACTGATAAATAGCATTTATGAAAAAAGACATACAAGTATTTGATAATGTTTTACAGTTAATAGGTAAAACACCCCTCATCAAATTAAATAAAATGACTGAAGGGTTTGAGGGAGATTTCTATGCTAAAGTAGAAGCCTTTAATCCAGGTCACTCGTCAAAAGACAGAATTGCACTTCATATTATAGAAGAAGCTGAAAGACAAGGCATCTTAACTCCAGGAGATACTATTATTGAAACGACATCGGGTAATACTGGTTTTAGTATTGCAATGGTGAGTATCATAAAAGGGTATGAGTGTATACTGGCAGTGAGTTCTAAGTCTTCTGCTGATAAGATTGACATGTTAAAGTCTATGGGTGCACAAGTATATGTTTGTCCCGCAAATGTGAGTGCAGATGATCCGAGATCATACTATCAGGTAGCTAAGCGTTTACATGATGAAATTAAGGGGTCAATTTATATTAATCAGTATTTTAATGCCTTAAACATAGACGCTCATTATAATACAACAGGTCCTGAAATTTGGGAACAGACAGAAGGGCAAATCACACATATGATAGCTTGTAGTGGAACTGGAGGAACAATTTCAGGTATTGCAAAATACTTAAAAGAGCAAAACTCGGGGATTAAAGTAATTGGTGTTGATGCTTATGGTTCGGTATTAAAGAAATATCACGAGACTCGTGAATTTGATGATAAAGAGATTTATCCATATCGAATTGAAGGTTTAGGAAAAAATTTAATTCCTACAGCAACCGATTTCGATCTTATTGATAAGTTCATAAAAGTAACAGATGAAGAAAGTGCTCATACTGCGAGAGAAATCTCTAGATCTGAAGGCTTATTTGTTGGGTATACTAGTGGGGCTGCAATGCAAGCCATAAAACAATTGAATGACGAAGGAGAGTTTAAATCAGGAGATAAAGTAGTTGTTGTATTTCCAGATCATGGTTCACGTTATATGAGTAAAGTTTATAGTGATTCATGGATGCAAGATCAAGGATTTTTTGATAGTCAGACAGAAACTGCTGAAAAAATTCAGTACATAAAATAGTAAACGATAATGAAAAAAACATATAACTCCTATCACGTATCATCGTGATAGGTTTTTTATGTTAAAATGGGATATAAACATTGGTTCATAAAAATATTATGCTGTCATAATATAATTACCTAATTTTGTCCCAACTAATAAGACTAAAAACTCGCTTTAATGAAGGATTTATTTGAGAAGATTTATAAGGATAAAGGACCTTTAGGAAAATGGGCTTCTCAAGCTGAAGGATACTTTGTGTTTCCCAAGCTAGAAGGGCAAATTTCTAATAGAATGAAGTTCCAAGGAAAAGAAGTGATTACTTGGAGTATAAACGATTACTTAGGTTTGGCGAACCATCCTGAGGTTCGTAAGGTTGATGCAGAGGCCGCTGCAGAATATGGTTCAGCCTATCCAATGGGAGCGCGAATGATGTCTGGTCATACAGATCTTCATGAAAAACTTCAAAATGAACTTGCAGATTTTGTAAGTAAGGAAGCTGCATATTTATTAAATTTTGGTTATCAAGGAATCATGTCTACGATTGATGCTTTGGTCGCTAAAGATGATATTATTGTTTACGATGTAGATGCTCACGCTTGTATTATTGATGGTGTGCGTTTGCATATGGGAAAACGATTTACCTATAAGCATAATGATATTGAAAGTTTAGAGAAAAATTTAGAGCGTGCTACTAAAATGGCAGAACAAACTGGAGGAGGGATTCTTGTGATTTCTGAAGGTGTGTTTGGAATGAGAGGTGAACAAGGACGCTTAAAAGAAATTGTAGAGCTTAAAAAGAAATTTAACTTCAGATTTCTAGTTGATGATGCTCACGGATTTGGAACTCTCGGTAAAACAGGAGCGGGAGCAGGTGAAGAGCAAGGTGTTCAAGATGACATCGATGTATACTTCGCAACATTTGCAAAATCTTTAGCGAGTACTGGAGCTTTTATTGCTGGAGATAAAGAAATTATAGATTATTTAAAATATAACTTACGTTCTCAGATGTTTGCAAAATCGCTGCAAATGCAACTTACAGTTGGTGCATTAAAGCGTTTAGAAATGCTAAGAACTATGCCAGAAATGAAAGAAAAACTCTGGGAGAATGTTAACGCACTTCAGTCTGGATTAAAAGAACGGGGCTTTGATATTGGAACAACACAAAGTTGTGTAACTCCAGTATATTTAAAAGGGAGCATACCTGAAGCTATGGCTTTAGTGCGAGATTTACGTGAAAACTATGGTATTTTCTGTTCTATTGTGGTGTATCCAGTAATTCCAAAAGGATTGATTCTATTGCGAATGATTCCTACAGCGACGCATACACTGCAGGATGTGAGTGAAACTCTTGATGCTTTCGATACAATTAGAGAACGTTTAGAAAATGGAACTTACAAACGCTTATCTGCTGCAGTTATGGCTGCAATGGGTGAGTAGTAACTAAAATATATAAATGAATGAGTCGCTAAACTTGAAGGTTAAGCGACTTTTTTATTTAAGATTCTTTCGAAATGTCTTACGACGTTTATATACCACTGGAAAAAAGTGTTTCCAAATTTTATGTATCGCTTCGTTGTCTTCTAATTCTGGAGTTCTATAGCACGTCTTAATTCCTAATTCTGTAAAAGTTTCATAGTATTCATTAAAAATAACAGCATGAACACCTTTATTTTGATAGCTTGGGTGAATCCCAATTAAGTAAAAAATCACATCCTTGCTTTTCTTCTTCGCTTTCAGTATATGTTTAAAACCAAAGGGAAACAACTTTCCATTAGCTTTTTGTAAAGCTTTTGCAAATGCAGGCATTACAATGGCAAACCCAACTAAATCATCATTTTTGTCTACAACAAACTTGATGTATTCCGGATTCACAAAACTGATAAATTTCTTTTTAAAATACTCTTTTTGTATATCTGTAATGGCTACAAATGATGATAATGAGGAATAACTTTCATTAAACAAATCAAACATCTTATCAGTATAAGGCATGACTTCAGAAGTCTTAGTAAACTTTAATGCTGTTAGTTGATAACGACGTTTGATAAGTTCTTGAGCCTTTTTGAAAAATTCGGGTTTAACATTCTCAAAAGGAAACTTACTTTCTGAATACTCCTTTTCAATCTTATAAGCTAATGCTTCGTAATGTTTGACATAATACGGATGATTGTACCAAGTAACCATAGGAGCTATACTGTCAAAACCTTCAGTCATTACACCAACTTTATCCAAATTTGAAAACCCAACTGGTCCCTCTGTATATTCAAGGTTGTTCTCTTTTCCGATGCGTTCAACTTCAGCCAGTAGCGCTGCTGAAACCTCTTGATCATCAATAAAATCAAACCAACCAAAACGCATTTTCTTTTGATTTTGGTCCTTAACTTCGAGCCAATTGATAATAGCTGCAATACGTCCGACAATCTCATTATTTTTATAAGCTAAAAAGTATCTAGCTTCAGCATCTTTAAAAATAGGATTCTTGTCTTTATTAAAAGTTTCTAATTCTTGTTTAATAATAGGTGGTACCCAGTATGGAGAGTCTTTATAAAGTTTAAAAGGAAATTTGACAAATGTCTTCAATTCCTTTTTAGAAAATAGTTCTTTAACTGTTATCATATATAGCTTGGCTTAAAGACTTCCGTCATCGTCAAAATCATCAGTTCTTTTCTTTTTGCCTTTTTTGTTCTTAGGCTTCCTCTTATCGGCATCTTTGCGAGAAGTACCGTTGTCAATTTCTTTATCCTTATGAAAATCGAAACGGTATGACATTCCAAAATTAACAGCAAATACTGAAGGTGTATCTTTTGTGTTGAACGTTACCGCTGTATCTAACTGGAAATCTTTACTCCATAAATAGGCACCTCCAAAGCGTAATAAATTATCGGCATAAAAATCACTTTTAATACCTTGTGTTTCTCCAAAAACCACCCATTGTGGACTAAAAGAATGTGTTAAAGTGATGATGTATTGGAAATCTGAAAAATCAGTACCTATACGATCTTTAGAAATATTGGTTACTAATACCCAGCCTCCTGCAAAATTGTTTTGTGTCGCAACCATTACTTTCGGACTAAAGCCTTCGATGCCAGGAGCTGTAAATGGATTGTTTTTAGAATCAAAATTTGCACCAGCATAAACGGCAACAGCGGGTATGAGTGATTTCCACTTAAATGAGCGGTTCGCGTGATAGCTGTATATATTAGGTTTATCTTCTTCTTCAGAATTTTTATATGGATCATACACTAGATATTTCGCACCAATGGTAAAACTTTTAAAATTAGAGCGCGAATCTTCTGAAATAATAGCAGAACGTCTATCGGTGAAAGTATCATTTTGATAAGTCCCTTCTAAGTTAAGTTCTAACTGTTCAAATAACAACCCATAGCGTACTGAGAAATCAGCGCCAAATCCAGAAACTTCATATTTGAGAGGTGTATGTTCTTCCTTAATGATATAAGGGCCAACTTCAATTTGAGCAACATTGGTTCCTACAGAAAAAGCACTTCTAGAAACTCCAGGTCTATTAGAGTTAATCACTTCTGTATATTGAGCAAAGGTCAACTGTGTAACTAATAAAGCTGCAAATAATAGAACGTTTTTGGTGAGATTCATAGGTTGTCGATTTAAGTCAAATATAGAGAATTTATATTTTTTTTAAGTAACGAATCAGTTTTTTAAAGACATATAATTGTATTTTTGAATTAAATTTAAAGTAATGTTACAGGAAGCATCATTAACAGGGTTTTTAAGGACCATCCTCATTATACTTTTGGTGTATTACGGAATAAAAATTTTATCCCGTATTTTTGCACCGTATCTCGTGCGCTATATGTCAAAGAAGATGCAAGAGAAATTTGGGGGACAGTTTCAGCAGCAACAAGACCCTAGACCACAGCATAAAGAGGGTGAAACCGTAATTGATAAAGTGCCAAATAGAGATTCATCTTCAAATAAAAAAGTAGGAGAGTACATAGATTACGAAGAAATTGACTAATTTTCGAGTCTATTGAAAGTCAATCATTCTATGCAATTTTCATTTAAAAAAGTTTTGCCACACCTTTTGATTCTTACAGGGTTTGTGGTCATTTCATTAGCGTATTTTAGTCCGGTTTTACAAGGGAAACAAATCTTTCAAAGTGATATCATGCACTATATAGGCATGTCAAAACAACAAAAAGATTTTAAAGCAGCTACCGGAGAGGAAACCTACTGGACTAATAGTGCCTTTGGAGGAATGCCAACGTATCAACTAGGTGCGCGCTATCCTCACAACTATATTAAGAAACTAGATTCGGTATTGCGATTTTTGCCGCGCCCAGCCGACTATCTATTCATTTATTTTATAGGCTTTTACATTTTATTATTATCCTTTAAGGTAGATTTTAAACTAGCAGCACTGGGCGCATTAGCCTTTGGGTTTTCAACCTATATGATTATAATTTTAGGTGTGGGACACAATAGTAAAGCACACGCTATTGCCTATATGCCGTTAGTTTTAAGCGGTATTATCCTCACATTTCGGCAAAAATATATATTAGGATTTTTACTCACAGCAGTTGCTTTAGCTTTAGAAATTGGTGCCAATCATTTTCAAATGACGTATTATTTGATGTTGCTTGTACTCGTTTTGGGCATTGCATATCTAGTAGATGCCTACAAAAAACAATTACTACCACATTTTTTTAAGGCGGTAGGAGTTATGATTGTTGCCTTAATTTTAGCCATAGGGCTCAATGCTACTAATATCATGGCAACTCAAGAGTATGTAAAAGAAAGTACTCGAGGTAAAACAGAATTGACTATTAACCCTGATGGAACTCCAAAGGAGACTATTTCAGGGTTGAGTAAAGATTATATCACTGAGTATAGCTACGGTTTTACAGAAACCTTTAATTTATTTATTCCACGCGTATTGGGTGGAGGTAGTGGAGAAGATGTTGGTAAAGATTCGGAGATTTATGAATTCTTCAGAAAGATAGGAGCGACTCCAACACAGGCCCTACAAGAGTCAAAAAATGCACCAACATATTGGGGAGATCAACCTATTGTTGAAGCACCTGCCTATATAGGAGCAGTTGTTATATTTTTGTTTGTTTTTGCACTATTCTTGATGAAAGGAAGACTTAAATGGTGGCTTGTTGGAAGCACGATACTCTCGTTATTATTATCTTTTGGTAAAAATTTAGGATTCTTAACCGATTTCTTTATTGACTATGTGCCGTTGTATGACAAGTTTAGAGCTGTAAGCTCGATACAGGTACTTTTGGAACTCTGCATTCCAGTGATGGCCATCTTTGGATTAGTCAAGCTTTTTAATAATTTTGACAAGGTTGAAGACAAACTCAAAGCTTTAAAATATTCAACCTTAATCACTGGAGGATTAGCATTATTATTTTTAGTATTCAAATCTTCCTTATTTGATTTTGTTGGTGCTAATGACGGTTATTATAGACAGGTTTATGGTGAATATGGCATAGGCTTTATTGACGCACTTAAAGAAGATAGACAAGCGTTTTTTACTCATGACACATTACGCACATTGGCACTAGTGTTATTGTCTGCGGCAACAATTTTCATGTTTCTAAAAAAGAAACTATCGGAAACTTTAGTGGTAGGCATATTTGCCGTCTTAATTCTATTTGATTTGGTTGGAGTAGACCGACGTTATGTAAACACTGATAATTTTATTTCTGCTATTCAAGTAAACAAGCCGTATCAGGCAAATGCTGCTGATAAAGAAATTTTGCAAGATGATGCACATTTCAGAGTTTGGGATATTTCACAAGAGGGTAGTAGAGCGCCTGCAAAAGCAGCTTATTTTCATAATTCATTAAATGGTTATCACGCGGCAAAACTAAAACGTTTTGAAGAGTTATTTGATTTTCATATTTCTAGAAATAATATGAATGTCCTCAATATGTTCAACGCGAAATACATTATAGCCGAAGAAGAGGGACAAATATTTCCATTTGTGAATGAAGATGCTAATGGTAATGCTTGGTTCATAAGTGAATTGGAAAAATTAAATTCTGCTAATACTGAGATTAAGTCACTAGATAGCTTAGAAACGTTTCGAAAAGCGGTAACCACAGCTCCTGATTTAAGCTCCACACGTTTTACAGTTGATTCTACCTCAATAATCACCTTGACCGAATTTAAACCTAACTATTTAAAATACGAGTCGACGAATACTAATACTGGTTTTGCGGTTTTTTCTGAAATGTACTACGGAAACGGATGGCAAGCAACTATTGATGGTAAAGAGGCGCCAATTCAACGCGTGAACTATGCACTTCGCGGACTCCATATTCCTGCAGGTAATCATGAGATTGTATTTAAGTTTGTACCACAGGTTGTAGAAACAGGAAGTACAATTTCTTTAGCAAGCTCAGTAATCTTTGGACTATTACTCCTTGGTGGATTGTGGTTTGGATTAAGAAAGGAATCAGCACACTAGGTCGTTTTTATAATGAAAAAACAAATCTTGATTATCACATATTATTGGCCACCAGCGGGAGGTCCTGGTGTGCAGAGATGGTTAAAGTTTGTAAAATATTTGCCTGAATTTGGAATAGAACCCATTGTGTATTGTCCGGAAAATCCGAGTTATCCGATTGTTGATAAGAGTTTATTAAATGAGGTTGCAGATAACATCAAAGTTATTAAACAGCCTATAAATGAGCCTTATCGTTTTGCAAGTGTGTTGTCTAGTGAAAGTTCCAAAAAAATCAGTTCTGGTGTCATTCCGAAGTCAAAGAAACAGTCAGTGATTCAAAAGTTAATGCTGTATATTCGAGGTAATTTTTTTATTCCTGATGCACGTAAAAATTGGGTAAAACCATCGGTCGTGTTTCTTTCAGACTATATACAAAAGCATCAAATTAAAACTGTAATAACTACTGGTCCACCACACAGTTTACATCTTATAGGTTTAAAACTGAAACATCGATTAAATGTGACTTGGCTGGCCGATTTTAGAGACCCATGGACAACCATTGGTTATCATAAAGCTTTAAAATTAAGTAAATCATCCGAAGAAAAACACTTGGCACTGGAGTCTAATGTATTACAATTGGCAGATCATATTATTGTCACTAGTGAAAACACAAAACAGGAATTTTTATCGAAAACGACTCAACCCATTTCCGTAATAACCAATGGGTATGATTCTCATCATATACAAAGACCACCGAAAGATAAAAAATTCACGTTAGCCCATATAGGTTCATTGTTGTCAGAACGTAACCCAAAACAATTATGGCAAGCAATCACAGAACTTATTGATGAGAATGACGACTTCAAAGAGGAATTTCAATTAAAATTGATTGGTGTTGTTAGTGAAGAGGTGTTACAAACCTTGAAAGAAAATCAACTGGATAGTTATTTGAATAATTTGGGTTATTTGCCACATGAAGATGCTATAAAACAACAAATGGCATCACGTGTATTGTTGATGGTTGAAATAGATTCTGAAGACACCAAAGTCATCATACCAGGCAAGTTATTTGAGTATATGGCGTCATCAACACCAATTATTTCAGTTGGACCTAAAGACTCAGATGTAGAACGAATTTTGAAGTCTACAAATACAGGTTGTTATTTTTACTACAGCGATAAAGAACGTATCAAATCGCAAATTTTATTGTATTTTGAAGCATATAAATCTGATACTTTAGTCGTAAATGCTATAGGATTGGAGCAATATAGTAGAAAGTCGTTAACCAAAATGTTGTCTGAAATCATCTAATGGGAATTGTTCTTCATCAATCCTTACGAAATACGATTACAACCTATTTAGGCTTTGGAATTGGGGCTATAAACGCACTATTTTTATATACTAATTTTCTTTCTGATGACTACTATGGATTAGTGGCTTATATTCTTTCAGCGGCTAATATCATGATGCCGCTTATGGCCTTTGGGGTTCACAATACCATCGTAAAATTTTATTCATCATTTCGATCAAAAAACTCATTAAATAGTTTTTTAACACTAATGTTATTTTTACCATTAGTCTTTGCAATTCCAATTGCGATTATTGGCTATTTCGCTTACGACATCATTGCCGATTTACTATCTAGTAAAAACACCATTGTAAGAGCTTATCTGTGGTATATATTTATTACAGCTATCTCTATGGCTTATTTTGAAGTAGGTTATGCCTGGGTAAAAGTACAGATGCAAACTGTATTTGGAAACTTCATGAAGGAGGTCTTTCATAGGGTGGGTGCCATGTTATTGTTGCTGTCGTTGTTTTTCGAATTTATTTCGGTAGATCAGTTTTTAATGGGTGTCGTTGGAATTTATGCATTAAGAGCCATTGTCATGATGTTGTATGCTTTTGAGAAAAGACTGCCTGTATTTCGGTTTTCTAAAATTGACAACCTCACTGACATATTGAAATATGCATCATTAATTATTATTGCAGGCTCTGTAGCGACTATCATTTTAGATCTTGATAAGTTTATGCTAAATAATTATTTAGATATTAAGACTATCGCCTATTACAGTGTAGCCGTTTTTATTGCAACGGTAATTGCGGTGCCACAAAGAGCTATGCATCAAATTCTATTACCTCTAACGGCTAAGTTTTTAAATGATAATAATCGAAAAGACCTCAAAGATTTGTATCAGCGCAGTTCTTTAACCTTATATGTTATTAGTGGATTAATTTTTCTTCTTATTGTTCTTAATATTCAGGAATTATATAGGATTATTCCGTCTGAGTTTAGTGGTGGGTTGCTAGTGGTGTTTTTAATCAGTCTGGCAAAATTATATGATAACCTGTTGGGTAATAATAATGCCATATTATTCAATAGTGATCATTATCGTATTGTATTGATATTTGGTGTAATACTAGCTATCATGGCTATTACACTGAATATGGTTTTTATTCCTTTATATGGCATTAATGGTTCAGCACTTGCAACTTTTATTGCGATTGTAATATATAATACCATCAAAGTTATATTTGTTAAGCTTAAGTTTAATATGCTTCCGTTCACATCGGAAACATTAAAAATTACAGTCTTGCTCGTGCTTTTAACTTTAGGGTTTTACTTCTGGGATTTTCCTTTTCATCCGTTATTAAACATCTCACTGAAATCTACGCTTATCGCTATTGTCTACGCTGTATTGGTCTTAAAGTTTAACATTTCTGACGATATTACTCAAACAGTATTAAAGTTTTTAAAGTTTAGAGATTAAAACCCTTGAGATATAAAAGAGCCCTACTTATGCAGGGCTCAAAACGAGAAAGTCCCATAAGGTGCTTTGAGGCATACGACTTACGGGACAATCTACTAACCAACCAAAACGTTTATAAGGTTATGAACGTGATCTAGTTCTTGCTGTTCTTGTGCTTTTAGATGACGTTCTTGTATTTGCTTTTTTTGCCGAAGACTGTTTTCTACTTCTAGACTGTGTTGCAGTTTTTGAAGATTTGTTACTTCGGTTGTTACTAGATATACGAGTATTATTAGTTTTTGGTTTTCTAACAGTCGTATTTTTTCTAACGGTTCTAGTATTCGTTTTATTGTTAGACACAGTTCTAGGTGATTTGGTCACATTACCAGAATTCGCTCTAGTTGGTCGAGGTGAGACATTAGAATTTCTAATAGTTCTAGTGTTTGCTCTTGCATCTCTATCAGATCTCGTTATAGCTCTTGTATTTGTGTTGCTCGAAGAATTTGTTGACAATCCTCTTTCGTTACCACGTCTTGTATTAGAAGTCAATGCTCTTTGATCATTCCCTAGTCTTGATGTTGCAGCTCTGTCTCCGCGACGTCCGTTGCTGTTATCTTGTCTGTATCGATCACTATAGTTAGATGAACGACGACCAGTTGTAGCTACAGCTCCACGTCTGCTATTAATTCTTACAGGCTGTCTATAATTGTCTCTATATGGTCGGTACCATGTATGTCGAACAGGCGTGTAAAACTGTCTATATGGATGTGCATAAACTATGCAGTAGTTAACAGCCGGAACAGCATAAAATCGGTGCCATGGTCTAAAGACATAGCCTCTGTTATATACATTTATAAAACCTGAACAATGTGTAAAAGCTCTTAGCCTATTGTAGTGAACAAATAACCCTCCAACTCGAGCAATACGACCCCAAGTATTATAGTTAATATTAACATTACCTACTTGAGTGATTCTTCCGTAATAATCATAAAATATGGGTGTATTTTCAATTTGAATGATCGCACCAAATTCATCATACTGTACATAAGGATTATAATCGAATCCTGTATTAAAACTTATTGATACATTAGGTGAATTAAAGCCTACATTAACATTGGGTCCATAATTTGGGATGTAAAAATCAAACTGTCCATCAGGAAAAATTGAAAACTCAATTCCATTTTCAACAAATATGAAAGAATTACCATAACCTCTAACAAAGTTGTTTGAAAAATCAGATACTGCGTTGTTGGTGGTTCCTGCATTTACCGTTATTCCAATAAGGAGCAATGCGGTAAAAAGTGTTACTAGTCGTTTCATAATTGTATGGGTTTTTGATTATAGTTATGATAAAACAATTAGTGTGCCAAAGATTGAAATTGAAATGATAGTCTAGAATTGTTTCTAGCTAAAAACAGGTAGAATTACCCATATAGAATAGGCACAATCATTTTATTTTAGAGCTATCTAAAAACAATCACTATTTGAACTCATAAGATGGACATTGTATAAGAAAACATAACGATTAATGATCGTGTAAAACTGCCTTATCAGTTTGATATAAAAAAAATGCATGATGAATATAAAGCTCTTAAAGCGCGAGATTTTGAATATTATAATGTCATTCAGCTTAGGGGCCCTGCGCATGTAATTGATTCATCCCTACCATTGCCTCCTCCAGCGGAGGATTATGCAGATGGGTCTTGGACAGATTGGTTGAATGCTGATGAATTAAATAAATCGACATATTTTAAAAGTATTGTAGATTTTTTTTGTAAAATCACTAAAGTTACATTGGTAAGATTACTGCGATTAGCACCACATTCGGAAGTAAGAGAGCATACTGATCCTACAATGGGGATAGAAGTGGAGCGCTCGGTAATTCGTTTAACGATTCCAATAATTACTTCAAATGAGGTTACTTTTTATCTCAATGGAGTTCCTGTATTGATGCAGCCAGGAGAATGTTGGTATTTAAAACTAACAGATCCACATAGGATCACAAATTATGGAGATACAGAACGTGTAAATCTCACTATTGACATGGTTCCTAATGACTTATTACGTCAATTAATAGAAGATATTTCGCAACCCAAAGCTTTTTAATAGAATACAAAAACCCCGCAGACATATTAATGTCTAACGGGACCTTTTATAGATTCACATTCAATGTGAACAACAAACTAAAAAAATTAAGATTTAAACTGACGTTTCTTTTGCTTTTTTACTTTACCATTTTTACGGTAGTAATAGTAATCTTCGTCAAAATCTCCGTAATCTCCTAAATCATTATATTCATAACCGCCAAGTCCAGAACCCACTCCACAATTAAGTTGGGCATTGTTTTGGTTGACAATTCCACTGATATGAATGATTTCTCCCCAGCGGTTGTAGTTTACTCGTAAACCACCAACTTGTCTAAGCACACCATTTCTTCTCTGGTAGCTCATGTATACGGTTCCAGCGCGTTTGATGCGTCCTTGTCTATCATAATTAATAAAAACGTTGCCAATTCTGCGCACTTGTCCATTACTGTTGTGTGTAATGATCACACCTCTTATCCCATTGTTGGTATAATGACTTCTTGTGGTTGTTCCTGGAGCACCGTATGTGGTGTTCACAGAACCTCTTCGGGTTCTTGGGCTTCTATAATACACGTTTGAAACGTTATTATAGAGGTCTGTGTTGAAATCAAAACTTCCGTCAGGAAAGATTAAGAATTCCACACCACGCTCAATGAACACTATAGGTTCGGCAAAACGATAGCGTGAATTATCAAAATCTGTTCCTTGTGATGCAGTCATAGTTTCTGCTGTTGCTACAGTTGTTAATCCCATTAACAATCCTGTAAATAATAGTACTAGTTTTTTCATAGTATTAAGGTTTTAGATTTTAGTCTGCACTTCTAACTCGTTTAGAAGCTTTAAGACTTACGCTATATGCCTCTAATGAAACAATATGTGTGCCAAAACATATAAAGCGCTTAAAATCAATTTATTGAGTGGTAGGTTAGAGGTTGTGAAGAATTTCTAAGTTTTGTAGATAGGCTGAGACATCAAATTATTCATTACATTTATATCACCAACTAGAGCTTTCCTATGGCAAATCAATCTTTACAGACTACAGATGAATCTTTACAGTGTCAAAACTGTGACAAAGAACTCAAAGAGCACTATGACTTTTGTCCACATTGCGGTCAAAAAACTAATGAAGAACTTACAATTAGTGTTTTGTTTTACAACACGATAAGTAACTATTTTTCATTTGATGCACGTTTTTTAAAGAGTTTTTTACCACTTTTATTGAGGCCAGGCTATCTTGCCAAAAAGTTTTTGGAAGGTAAACGATTGCTTTACCTTCATCCAGCGCAAATGTATCTGTTCATTTCGGTAGTTTTCTTTTTTATCATATCTTTTAGTACCAGAGAGCTAGTGCAAGAGGCGAATAAACTAAATGAGAAAGTCGTTAAATCAGATGCGATACAAACGGAATTAGATAGTATGAAACCAACGTTAGATTCTGTGCAAATGGCAAAATTAATGAAGCCATTGAAAGATAACTCGGAGGCACTTGGACTTAAAGATGAAGATTTTCAGATTACAGATTCTATTTTAAAAACGCAGGCTGCAAATCCAAAGAATTTAAATACCTCGTGGGATTTTGATAAAAAGAAAGTGGATTCTCTCGTTGCTGCTGGTGCTGATAAAGACATTATTTATAAAGAAATGGGTATGTCTGATGATGCGGGTTTTATAGAACGACGTTTCTTTGCTAGAATGCTAAATTTGACTGAGGGAAAGGGTGCTGGAGCTGTGATTCAAGCATTTTTTGATAGCATTCCAATTTCGATGTTTTTCTTACTACCTTTATTTGCTTTGATATTAAAGATATTTTATTTCAATAAAGGAAAGTACGCTCATCATTTGGTGTTTAGCTTTTATTACTTTTCGTTCTTATTTACAGTATTTAGTATTTTGTTCGCTGTCAATAGATTTGTTTATGACATTCCGGATTGGGTTGATTGGCTAATTGCTATATCAACTTATATCTATTTTTTCATCGCCCTTAAAAGGTTTTATGTGCAGCATTGGTTTCTTACATGGATTAAGAGCGGAGTGATCACCTTTGTGTTTTTACTCTTTGTGATACCAACAGCAGCAGGATTGATGCTAGTGTTTTCGTTTTTGACCTCTTGATTTTAAAGTTTATCCTTTAAAAATTCACCTGTAATAGAGTTTTTATTTTTAACAATATCCTCTGGAGTCCCTTGCGCAATAAGTTGTCCGCCACGACTGCCTCCTTCAGGGCCTAAGTCTATGATATAATCGGCGCATTTAATGAGTTCAAGATTATGTTCAATTACAATTATTGAGTGACCTTTTGCGATAAGTGCTTGAAATGATGTGAGTAGTTTTTGGATATCATGAAAGTGCAAACCAGTGGTTGGTTCGTCAAAAATGAAGAGTGCATTGTCACTTTTTGATCCTTTTCCTAGGAAAGTAGCTAGTTTAATTCGCTGTGCTTCACCTCCTGATAGTGTAGACGAACTTTGCCCTAGAGCGACATAGCCTAAACCGACATCTTGCAAAGGTTGTAGTTTGTTTTTAATTTTTGTAACCATATGTTTCTCAAAGAAGTCAATGGCATCATCGATAGTCATTTTTAAAATATCATCAATATTTTTTCCTTCAAAAGCAACTTCCAAAACATCTTTTTTAAAGCGCTTTCCATTGCAAACTTCACAAGTCAGATGTACATCGGCCATGAATTGCATTTCGATTGTCACCTCACCATCACCTTTGCAGGTTTCACAGCGACCACCATCTACATTAAAACTAAAATGTTTGGCTTGATAATTTCGAATTTTACTCAATTTCTGATTAGAAAATAAGGCTCTAATGTCATCATAAGCTTTGATGTAAGTCACAGGATTGGAGCGAGACGAACGACCTATGGGATTCTGATCTACAAACTCAATTTGCTTGATGTTTTTAAAATTGCCTTTAAGTTCTGTGTATTGACCCGGCTTGTCTCCAAATCCGGTAAGTTGTTTTTGGATTGCCGGAAATAAGATCTTTTTTACCAAGGTGCTTTTTCCACTCCCTGAAACTCCTGTCACTACTGTAAGCATTTCCAATGGAAAGGTTACATCTATATTTTGAAGATTGTGCTCTCTTGCACCCAAAATATCAATTTGGTATTTGGATGTTCTTCTTTGTTTAGGAACTTCTATTTCTAATGTTTTGTTTAGATATTGTGCAGTTAAAGACGTTGATTTCAAAATCTCTTTAAATGTCCCAGTAGCCACAACTTCACCGCCAAAAGTACCTGCTTCAGGACCAATATCAATGATTTCATCGGCCGCTTTCATAATATCTTCATCGTGTTCTACAACAATGACAGTATTTCCTAAATCCCGAAGGGCTTTTAACACTTGGATCAGTTTTTCAGTGTCTTTTGGATGCAATCCAATACTCGGTTCATCTAATATGTACATTGATCCAACCAAACTACTTCCTAGAGAGGTCGCAAGATTGATACGCTGACTTTCACCACCGGATAAAGTATTAGATTTCCGGTTTAACGTGAGGTAGTCTAAACCAACATTACCTAAAAATGATAATCGGTTATTGATTTCTTTTAATAAACGATTGGCAATGGTAGTATCATGAGTGTCCAGTTCTAATTGTTTGAAGAAACTAGTCAACTTTATTAAAGGCATTTCTACTAAATCGGTAATCGTAACAGTACTGACTTTAATATAATTAACCTCTTCACGTAAACGCTTTCCATTACAGACATTACATTTTGTCTTTCCGCGATAACGCGATAACATGACGCGATTTTGGATTTTATAGGCTTTCGATTCTAATTCAGTAAAAAATGAATTCAAACCTTCAAAATATTGATTACCCTCCCAAATCAACTGTTTTTGTTCTTTGGTAAGTTCAAAGAACGGTTTGTGAATAGGGAAATCAAACTTATGTGAGTTATTAACCAATTGGTCTCGATACCAACTCATACTTTCACCTCTCCAAGGGAAAATAGCATTTTCATATATGGATAACCCTGTATTTGGAATAACTAAATCTAAATCGATACCTATAACATCGCCATAACCTTCGCATTTAGGACACGCCCCATATGGGTTATTAAAACTGAATAAATGAGGATTAGGCTCCAAAAAGGTCATTCCATCTAGTTCGAATCGATTATTAAATTCTGTACGTTTTTGGTCTGATAACGATTCAATGACACAAGTCCCTTTACCTTCAAAAAAAGCTGTTTCTATGGCATCCGCTAATCGGTTATAAAAATCTTCTTCGTGTTTTACAATAATTCGATCTACGACTAAGTAGATATCTGTTTTAAGGTTTTGCTCTAGTGCTTCTTCAATACGAACTACTGTTTCGTTGCGCTGAACCCTAGCATAACCTTGTTGTTTCAAAACATTAAGTTTGTCTTCCATGGTTCGCCCTTCTTCTAAATGAATAGGAGATAGGAGGAGTAATTTTTCACGATCATTAAAAGACTTCACCAATTCTAGAACATCTTTTGTGCGATGTTTTTTAACTAATTTTCCAGAAATAGGAGAGTAGGTTTTACCAATTCTCGCAAATAGTAACTTAAGGTAATCGTAGATTTCAGTTGTTGTACCTACCGTAGATCTTGGATTAGTACTATTGACCTTTTGTTCAATAGCAATGGCAGGAGCAATACCTTTAATGATGTCCACTTTAGGTTTATTGAGCCGACCTAAAAACTGACGAGCATAACTCGATAAACTTTCTACATAACGTCTCTGACCTTCGGCATACAAGGTGTCAAATGCTAAAGTAGACTTCCCTGAACCTGACAAACCTGTAATCACTACGAGTTTATTTCTTGGAATAACAACATCAATATTTTTAAGGTTATGCAATTTTGCTCCTTTAATAATGATATTTTCCTTCGGATTAAGGTCTAGAATGTTACTGTTCATTGGTGTTTTTGCGAATAAGAATGTGCAAAGATAGTGCTTTTATAGAAGCTTATAAAATGGATATCAACTCATTAAAATGTTAAAGTTTCTCGGTTTTTTTTGGAATTTCGGAATGAATGTTGTTATATTTGGAACATAAACAGTTCAAAGATAGTTGCCTATAACATAATATTACTTTATAAAATTTAACCCCAAGCTAAGATTAATTCTTTGCATTTAAAGTAATAATTATGAGACACGAACTTATCACAGACGCTGTTTTAGTTAAGAACTACATGAATGGAGATGAAAGTGCCCTTTCAATTCTCATCCACAGACACAAACAGAAAATTTACAGTTTTATTTATTCAAAAGTCTTTGATAGAGATATCACTGAAGATATTTTTCAGGATGCCTTTATTAAGGTCATTAAGAACTTAAAACTTGGAAAATACAATGAAGAAGGTAAATTTTTACCTTGGGTAATGCGTATTTCTCATAATTTGGTGATTGATCATTTCCGAAAGAATAATCGTATGCCAAAATTTGATAATTCTGGTGATTTCAATATATTTTCTGTGTTAGGAGATTCATCTTTAAATGCTGAAAAACGATTAATTAAAGATCAGGTAGAATGTGATCTAAGACGTTTGATTGAAGAATTACCTGCAGATCAAAAAGAGGTCCTTATGATGCGTATGTATCGCGATATGAGTTTCAAGGAGATCTCTGATAGAACAGGTGTGAGCATTAATACTGCCTTAGGCAGAATGCGTTATGCACTCATAAATTTGAGGAAGGTAATAGACAAGAATAATATCATTTTAACAAATTGATACAATAAGTTAAGTTTTGTTGCGTTTATGTGATTATAACAAACTAAAAAACGTAAAATGGCAAAACTTTACTCAGAATGTCCCCAAAAACAAAACAACCTAAACCCAAAAGAAGAGACAGTGGATTTTCTTTTGAATTACAGCAAGGCTTTAAGTGTTATACATTGTAATAATTTGAAGTTTGAAGCACTTCAAAACTAAATTTGAAAAAGTCCTGAATCGTTAGTCTTCAGGACTTTTTTTTTGTAGTACTCTTTTAAGACTGTTGCTCTGCCAATAGTTTTAGTAATAATATCTTTTTCTAAATCCCAACCACGTGCTGGAGAGTATTCTCGGCCGTACCAAATAATTTGAAGATGTAAATCGTTCCATATTTCTTTTGGAAATAGTCGTTTGGCATCTTTTTCAGTTTGCACGACGTTTTTACCATTACTGAGATTCCATCGGTACATTAATCTGTGAATGTGCGTATCAACTGGAAAAGCTGGAAAACCGAATGCCTGTGATAATACCACCGCAGCCGTTTTATGACCAACAGCAGGAAGTGCTTCTAAGTCTTCATAAGTCTGAGGCACTTTTCCATCGTGCTTATCAATTAAAATATGGGACAATCCATAAATTCCTTTACTCTTCATAGGTGAGAGCCCCACAGGTTTTATTATCTCCCGAATATCCTCTACAGAAAGTTTTATCATATCATAAGGATTGTCGGCTTTTTCAAATAATAATGGTGTAATTTGATTAACGCGTACATCGGTGCTTTGTGCCGATAACAACACTGCAATAAGCAAGGTATATGGGTCTTTGTGATCTAAAGGAATTGGTATCTCAGGATATAAGGTTTTTAACGTATTAATAACAAATTCTACCTTTTCTTGCTTAGTCATAAGTCGTATTTTTACAGAAATCAAAGTTAGCAATTATGACACAATTAAAAGCAGGAGACCAAGCTCCAAATTTTTCAGCAAAAGATGAACAAGGAAACACTATTTCTTTAGCAGATTACAAGGGAAAAAAACTGGTTATTTTCTTTTATCCTAAGGCAAGTACCCCTGGTTGTACAGCAGAGGCATGTAATTTAAATGACAACTATGAGCGTTTTCAAGCACAAGGCTATGAGATATTAGGTGTAAGTGCCGATAGTGCAAAACGTCAAGCTAATTTTAAAAACAAATACGGATTTCAATATCCGCTATTAGCAGATGAAGACAAGGCTATGATAGAAGCATTTGGTGTCTGGGGACCGAAGAAATTTATGGGAAAAGAATACGACGGTATTCACAGAACAACTTTTATTATTGATGAAAACAGCATTATTGAAGAGGTAATAACTAAGGTAAAAACAAAAGCGCATACAGCTCAAATACTTACTGAGTGATAGCTATTGATAAATAATAAGCCTATTTTGAAGATATGTTTTATAAAAAAACCGCATCATATGGCGCGGTTTTTTTGATTTTATAATACTTAATCTTTTAAATGTACCTGTTCAGTTTCACATCCGAAGAGGCTTTTCTCTTTAATCAGTTTTGCAACACCTTCTGGTAACATCGATTCCCAACCATCTTCACCATTAGCAATCATCTTTAAGACTTTTCTAGAGAATACCGAGAGTATCGAATCATCATATTCGGTGATATCAACTACTTTTCCATTGTATTTAAAGAATTTATAGAGTTCTTTCATTCTCGGGTGAACTTTTAAGTTCTCGCTATCTGTCACAGATCCATCCTCATTCTGCATTGGATATAGATATACCCTTAAATCTTTAAAGAATAATTTACCAAAGGCTTCTAATATTCCACCACTTAAATGGCGATAATACTTTTCATCAAAAATATCAATCAGGTTATTAACTCCCATAGCTAGACCCATTCTGCTTTTTGTATACTGAGAGAAATATTCAACTAATTTGTAATACTCTTGGAAATTAGAAATCAATACGGTTTGTCCTAAGGAGCATAACAGTTTCGCGCGATCCATAAAATCTTGCTCGTCAATTTCACCTTCAGCTCTCAGATTAGATAAAGTAATTTCGAAAATCACTTGGGTTTTGTCAATATCGACCTTGTTTTCTTTAATGAACATGTCATAAGATTTCTTATACATATCCATATTTACTTTGGTTACTGGTCTGAAACTCCCACGCAGTGTAAGAATGTTTTTTTTGTAAAGTACTCGTGCGGGTAATACATTATTGCCATCTGGGGCGAACATAACGGCATCTGTCATTCCGTTTTTCACTAGTTGTAAACTCATTAAACGATTATCTACATCTTCAAAAACAGGACCAGCAAAGTTAATTGTATCAATTTCAATTTGATCTTTATCTAAATGATCATAGAGATAACGTAATATTTTTTTCGGTTCGTTATATTTATAAAACGCACCATAAATTAGGTTTGTTCCTAAAATACCCAATGTTTCTTGTTGTAGTCTAGCATCATTTTCCTTAAAACGAAGGTGTAATACGATTTCATTATATCCTTGGTTCGGATCTAATTGATATTTAATACCAACCCATCCATGTCCTTTATACTTTTTCGCAAAATCAATTGTAGCAACGGTATTGGCATAGGTGAAGAACATTTTGTTGGGGTGTTCTTCTCTAGAGAGTCTCTGTTCAACTAGATCAATTTCATGATCAAGCATTTTTCGCAGTCGAGCTTCGGTTACATAGCGCTTATCATCTTCAATACCATAAATAGCATCACTAAAGGCCTTATCATAGGCAGACATAGCTTTCGCTATTGTTCCTGAAGCACCACCAGCTCTAAAGAATTGACGCACAGTTTCTTGCCCAGCACCAATTTCAGCGAACGTCCCGTAGATGTTCTCATTGAGGTTAATGCGTAAACATTTGGTTTTTAATGAAGGAATCGCATCAAACTCTCTATCTCCTTTTAAGGTTATTTCCATCTTAGTCTGGGTTTTGTCAACTCAGCAAAGGTATTAAAATAGGTGGTCAAACTAAAAAAATAAGTTTTATTTTTGCTTTAAATTAACATGCATTGAAAATTACATTTTTAGGGACAGGTACATCACAGGGAATTCCAGTTATAGGAAGTGATCACCCTGTATGTTTGAGTAAGAATCCAAAAGACAAGCGTTTACGCGTTTCGATTTTAGTTGAATGGGACGATTTTACCTATGTTGTCGATTGTGGGCCAGATTTTAGGCAACAGATGCTAAGAGCCCAAGTGACTAAGATTGATGGTGTTATTTTCACACACGAGCATGCAGATCACACGGCAGGACTTGATGATATTCGTCCGTTTTATTTTCGACAAGGCGATATCCCTTTTTATGCTCATAAACGCGTACTTGGGGAATTAGAAAAACGCTTCAATTATATTTTTACTACGGAAAACAAATATCCAGGGGTTCCAAGTGTTATTCAACATGAGATTAAAAATGAGGCATTTACCCTCGGAAACTTGCAAGTCCTTCCAATTAATGGCTACCATCATAAACTTCAAGTATTTGGGTTTAGGTTCAATCAGTTTGCGTATTTAACTGATATGAAAACAGTTGCTTCAGAAGAAATAGAAAAGCTCAAAGGTGTTAAAGTGTTAGTTATTAATGCTTTGCGTGAAAAAGAACACATTTCACATTTTAATCTTTCAGAAGCTTTAGAATTTATTCATAAGATACAACCAGAGAAAGCCTATTTAACACATATCAGTCATTATTTAGGATTTCATGATATTGTACAACAAACATTGCCGAAGAACGTTTATTTAGCTTACGATAACTTACAAATAGAACTATAACGATGAAACAAAGAATTTTTATGTACCTGTTTATTTTTACTGCATTACTTGTGGTATTTCAGTTCGTAAACTCTAAGAATATTATAGAAGATTATGATCAAAAACTCACAAATTATATAGCGAAAAATGAGCAACTTAAAGATTCTATTAGAGTTATACGAGATGATCAAGTGGCTAATTTGTACATGTTTAAATTTGACACAAATGATGATGCTATGACCTATTGGGAAAATAGGGGTTATCGCATATCAGAATTTGTTCCGTTTATAAAAGATGAATTAATGAATCTTAATGTCTATGATAGCGAAGATCATCCTTTGGTGCCTTATGCATCTATGACTGATAATAAGATGTTAATTGATCAGGTAAGAATGCTCAATCACAAATGGATTATTTCAAGTTTTACAGATGGAACTTATTGGGGCGAAATGCTATTGTCCTATGACATTGAAGACCGTCAAGATTTGAAGTTTAAGGTCATCGCATCGATATTGTATCAAAAGTAATAATTTGAAATAATAATTTCTTATTATTGTTTCAACCAGCATTGTCGATTGATACTAAACACTTTAAATTCTTTGACTTGTTTTTCAAAGGACATACCATTCTTTTTGGCAACAATCTCAGAACCGATGTTATCAATATGCATCATTGACATCAAATTATTAGTGTATTCTTGTTCAAAACAAAAGTTTTTACACTTTATAGCTGCCTCTTGTGCGTTTCCTTTTCCCGAGTAATTTGGTAATATAGAATACCCTACCTCTAATCGCTCTTCGTCTTCAATAGATTGTATTAAGAGGCCGCATTGTCCAATTAATTCACCTGTTGTTTTTAAATGAGCGCGTTCATACCTCCAAGGTCATTGTCATATCCTATGGAAGACTTTCTTAAACCAATAGTCGCATTGTTCAGTTTAAGAGATTCCTTCTGGCATACCTAAAAACAGACCTACATTAGGTTGGGCAAACAGAGGAAGCCATGCGTCAAAGTCATCTTTTGTAAACAATCTGAACTGCAATCGTTGCGCTGCTTCACCTTTGAGAAGATAATTCATAATCTTTTGGATTAGTTGGATAAGACGATGTTAAGAGTCTTCTATATCCGTTTTTTCAGCCAACTCTTGAGTTCATAAAAGTTTTGAGGAGCAACACCATGACCAACAGGAAATTCCGAATAGGTATGTTTGATATTTAATTGGTCTAAAAATTTAGGGGCTTTTCTAGCCCAATCTACAGGTATAACTTGGTCTACACTTCCATGTGAACAATAAAAATCTAAATGGGAAAAACGAGTATTCTTAAGATTTTTAGGCAGCATATCTTCACTCACATAACCACTCAGTGCGATAATGTTTTTTACTTTTTCAGGATAGGTGAGCGCCACAGCATAACTTAAAATGGTACCTTGACTAAACCCTAATAGTGTTACATTGTTCTTGTCAACAGGATATTTAGCGCATGCTTCGTCAATAAAATTAGAGATTTTATCACGAGACTCAATGGCTTGTTCGACATCATTCCATTTGTTTTGTTGGGCATCGAAATTTATAGCATACCAAGCATTTCCAAAAGGTTGCATTGGGTAAGGAGCTCTCAAGGATATGATAAACAACTCTTCGGGTAATTCTTGAGCAAAGGAAAACAAATCATTCTCATCACTGCCATAACCATGGCACATAATAAGTAATGGTGCATTGTCTTTTAACGATGAAGGTCTTGTTAAATGATATAAAGATGTGGTCATGTATTATTGTCCTATTGCTCCAAATAATTTTTGATAAAAAGGCCCTAAAACCGGAACTTCATATAATTTTCCTGTGGCTGCACCAAGAATTCCATATAAAAATAAGGCCATAAAAAATACCCAAAAAGAAATGGTGATCATCCAACTGTCAAAACCTCCGATAAAATATCCGAAGATGTACCAGGTTAAACCTAATCCTAAAGCTTGTCTTACATGAAAGGATACAAACGGATTGCGTTCTTCACGATTCATAAAGAAAGCGACTAAGGTGCCAATAAGTGTGATATAACTTACAATCGCCCAAGTTTTGCCTTGTTCTGCTGCGTTGTTTTCCATGTCTAGTTATTATTTTATAATTAAGTGATTATTACTAATAATCCCATAAACCGTTCCTTTTAATTTCTTACCATCAAACGACGAGTTTTTCGATGTAGAATGCATATGTTTCTTAGAAAAAGTATAGATTCCATCAGGATTAAAAAGTGACAGATCTGCTTGACTTCCAATGGCAATAGGATGCGTATTTACGCCAAATCTAGTTTTACCTTTTGTAAGAAACTCAATTGTTTTTTTAATTGTGAATATTGAATTTAATGCTCCAAAAGCACTTTCTAGTCCTATAGTTCCATTTTTAGCATGATCGAACTCAATATTTTTGTACTCAATATCTATAGGGTTGTGGTCACTGGTTACCATGTCAATAGTTCCGTCTTTAAGTCCGTTAATAAGCCCGTCAATATCCGCTTGGGTTCTTAGAGGCGGTAAGACTTTGTAATTGGTGTCAAAAGTGCTTAGTTCCTTATCATTCAGTATTAAATTATGAATTGCAACACTGCAGGTGACATCTAATTTTTTCTTTTTCGCAGCTCGTATTAGTTCTACCGATTTTGAGGTTGATATCGTTGGGATGTGAAGTTTTCCTTCAGTATACTCTAAGATAAATAGATCTCTTGCAATCTGAAGTTCTTCGGCAAGAGCAGGATTTCCTTTCAAGCCTAAAGATGTACTTGTGATATGCTCATTCATAACTCCTAATCCACTTATTCGTGATTCTTGCGGAAACGAACATACTAATCCATTAAAGTTACTTGCGTATTGCAAGGCTAATTTCATTAAATTCGGATTTGATATCGGTTTTTGGTAGTCATAAAAAGCAACTGCCCCTGCCGTTTTCATATCGAATAATTCGGCTAAGTCTTCCCCGTCACTCTTAGTGGTTACTGCTCCAAAGGGATAAAGACTAACGGCATGACCGATAGCCTTTGATTTTAAAAATGATATATCCGCATAGGAATCAATAACAGGATTTGTATTTGCATTGACAGCAACGGCTGTAAATCCTGAAAACGCTGCTGTTTTAAGACCATTGTCAATAGTTTCACGTTCTTCAAAACCAGGTTCGCCAAAACTTACACTACTGTCAAACCAGCCTTGTGATACATGGAGGTTATTCAATTGTATTTCTTTATAATTTTTCGGATTTTGGATTCGTTTTGAAATTTGAGTAATCACTCCTTTTTCAATTAGAATATCAACGGTTTGATTGTGAAAATCGCTTTTAGGGTCAACTATAGTGGCAGATTTTACAAGTACGTTCATTTCAGAAATTTTAAGATGAGCATTTCTATCATTAAGAAAATCACAGCAAAAATAACAAACCATTTCCATAGTTCGTTAACATTTGTAGTACTTTTAATCTGGTTGATGGCAGATGCTACAGAATTATCCACAGCTGTATGGTCTATATTCTGGGTGTCAAAATACACAAGATTACTTTCATCACGATCAAAATTAAAACTTAAATGTTTTAAAAAAGCATCTTTATTTTTAACTGATATAATTCCTGCAACATCAGGATAAGTATTAGTAATCAATTCAACTTTGTTATCAAAAGTCTTTTGCAATGGGATAACAGAATTATCACCATTGACTAGGGTTAAAATGTCATCTTGTTGCAATTGTGTTGCGATATCAATGACGTTTTCTTTCCCAATGGTATAAAATAAATCTCCTGCTTTCAAGCTTTGTTTTCCAATATTATAGAGCACTGGAACAATAAGAGGAGAGTTTTTAAAGTTTGAATTATCTGTATTTATAGCAGCGGAAAATCTAAAAGCATTTCCAGATTGCGATAAAAAGGACATACCATCTTCATAAGCTAGTATAGAAAGCACGGAATTTGTGGCATTAGAGTAGAAGGTGTTAGATTTAGGATACTGGAAATTACTAACACGTTTATCAAAAACATTCAGCAGTAATGGGTGTGAGAAATTGATACTTGTTATTTTCTTTTCTGAAGATACTAATGCGCTAAAACTAGAGAGACCATAATTGTTGAATATTCGATTGTAAGCACTTAGAACAATGTCTTCTGAAGGGATTATCAAGAGGCTTCCTCCGTTATCTGTAAACGATTTTAAAGCTGTAGTTAAGGAGTTAGGAATGTCTTTGAGTTCATTTAAAACAATTAAGTTTTGCTGGTCTAATGTATTATAATTTAAAGTGTTGAATGCAGATGATTGATATTCAAATTCGTCATTTGTATAAATTTTACTCAGAAAGTTATCATCAGCTTCATTAATAGATAATACCTTTATTTTTTCGCGTTGGTCAATATTAAAGTAAAGTGTATTGTCATATTGGAGATTTCTGTCATCAATAATAATTTTACCATTAAAGATGGTGTTTGTCGGAATAGTGAAGTTTGTAGTTGCTTTATCTATAATATTTACAGCTGTTTTTGCAATCAACTTATCATTATTGAATAAGGATACAGGTAAGGTTTCAATTGGGTTACCTTGATTTTTTAATGTAACAGTAAGTTCTATGTTTTCAATGGTTGTTTTTGAGATAAAGACACTATCAATGGCAATATTTTCATTGATAGCAGGCTTAAGCTGAACTAATTTTAAATTGATTAAACTGTCTTTTGTTGCTGTAATGACCTCATTTTTCTGTTGAAAATCTGAAATCAAGACTAAGTTTTTAATAGTGCTATTATCATCAGAAAATAGTTGTTTTCCTTTTAAAATAGCGGCATCATAGGCCAATTGATTAGGGGAATGTTTTAGCTGAATTAAATCGTTTTTGATTGCCTTTATAGTGGTCTTATTATAATTGATATCATTAGTGAATATTGAAATATCCTCATTGTCATCAATAGTTTCAATAATGTCCTGAATCGCTGTATTCAGTAGACTGCCATTTGCGCTTGTGGCTTGCATACTGAACGAATTATCTAAATAAATAACAGTTTCACTTTTAGTGTTAAAACTATCTTTGTCTGAACTGTAGGGTTGCGCAAAAGCAAAAATAATACACGTTAAAAGCATTAACCGGATGAAAAGGGTGAGCCATTTCTTGAGTTGTGAACTTTTTCGAGTTTGTATGGTTAGTTCTTTTAGAAACTGAACATTAGTAAAAGGGACACTTTTAAATTTACGGAGTTGAAATAAGTGAACAATAATAGGGATTATAAGCAGTAATAAGGCGTAAAGAAGTTCTGGATGTTTAAACTGCATTCCTAGTTTTGAGATTGTTTTTAGTTAGTTCCAAATATAGAAAATGCTGGAGGATTAGTTGCTTTTGCTTTGGAGAATTTTAACGTTTATGAATAGTATTAGCAAAAGAAGTAATAATCTACCATAGATTGCATCCCTTGCGTCTTAAAATAAGCTCTAATATCTTTTTGTGAACTTTGATTAGCTACGGTCACAATACTTTGCGGATTTTCAAGAGAACTCAAATTAGCGAAATTATGTAGAAGTTCGTCATATATATGTTTGCCGATTTTTTTCGGATTGTCACATATCCAAATAAATTCTATTTCAAGACCTTTTAAAAGCTGAGCTACTTTTTTTCCTTTCTGTCCCGCGCCCCAAAGCGTAAGTGGCCTCGAAGCATCATGATTTAGTTCTAAGAAGTAGTGCACTTTAAGTTCTAGAAAATGATTTTCAGCATAATGTTCATGTGTTCTAGAAGCCCTTGTGCTGTAATCTCTCCAATAATGTAAAACCTTATTAGAAGGAATACATTTAATTTTATTTTTATAAAATCTAAAAGTAAGATCGTAATCTTCTGGATACCGATTTGGTTGAAATGCGCCACAAGCGTCGAAATCTATTTTATGCACCATCCAGCATGGAGAGGGAATGACACATTCTTTGTAAATTTCAGAATAGTTAGTGCCAGTCTGTGTTAAACCATTGAGCCAAGTTTCGTAGGTCGCATAGCCATCGCCAATGCCATTTGCGCTAAAATATTTTACTTGACCTAAAGACATATGTCCAGTCCCATAATGTTGTAACTGATTGGACATTATATTAAGTCGATCTGAGTGCATGATGTCATCACTGTCCATTCTCGTGATATAGGTACCTGAACTTTGAGAGTAGGCTAATCTTAAGGCTTCAATAATACCAATCCCTTTGTTTTTAAAAAGTTTTATACGATCATCTTTTTTTGCATAACTGAGAACCAAGTCATAACTATTGTCTGTAGAATGGTCATCTACGATAAGTAGCTCCCAATGTTGATAGCTTTGTTTTATTATAGAATTTAGACACTCAGGTAAATAAGCTAGCGTGTTCTTAAACGGAATGACGATACTTATAAGGGCATTTGACATGTTACAAAAATACTATTTTAACAAAACCTTAGCTAAACTAATGGTAACAGATTGTAGATTTGCCAGTCAAATGTTAAAATTTGAAATACACTCTAAAATAAAAATATGAAACGAATTCTTACAACATTTGCTATAAGTGCTTTACTTGTGGCCTGTGGCGCATCTAAGTCCACTGTAAATGATTTAGCAACAGCTAATCCAATAGAGACGTCTATTAATTTATCGGCTATTATTGATGACAAAGCCCCTGTAACGATTAACCCTGGTCGATTTACTGAAGAGACTGTAACATATCGTTTACCAAAAGTGGTTCAAGGAACCTATTCGGTGAGTGACTTTGGAAAATATATTGATGATTTCAAAGCTTTCGATTACGATGGAAATGAAATGACTGTTACAAAAGTAGATGATAATACATGGACCATTGCAAATGCTACAAAACTGGATAAAATATCATATATGGCGAATGATACTTTTGATCAAGAGGCTGTAGGCGGTATAGGAGAAGAAGTGCCATTTTCCCCATCGGGAACTAATATAGAACCTAACAACTACGTATTAAATTTGCACGGTTTTATTGGGTATTTTGATTCTTTAAAAAACGCACAATATACGTTAGATGTAACGGCACCAGCAACGTTTAAAAGAACATCGGCTTTACAGAACACCAATACAACATCGAGTTCGGATGGTACACAAATTACGACATCTTATTTCGCACCTCGTTATTTTGATATTACCGATAATCCAATGATGTATGGGATGTTGGATGTCGAGGAGTTTATGGTTGGTGATATTAAAATTGTACTTAGCGTGTATTCTCCGAATAAAGTCCATAGTGCAGCAAGCCTTAAAGAAACTGTTTATAAAATGATGGAAGCTCAAAAGATGTATTTAGGAGCTGTTAATAGTACTCCTAGATATGATATCTATCTGTACTTATCTGATGGAAGCCAAGGCTCACCTAAAGGGTTTGGAGCTCTAGAACACCATACATCCACGGTTGTGGTATTACCTGAAGCTTCTCCTAAAGCTGGTTTAGCAAAATCTATGACTGATGTTGTAGCACATGAATTTTTTCATATTGTAACGCCCTTATCTGTGCATTCTGAAGATGTGCATTACTTCGATTACAACGACCCTACATTTTCAAAACATTTATGGATGTATGAAGGAGTGACAGAATACTTTGCACAACATTTCCAGGTATATGAAGGTTTAATGACTAATGAAGAATTCTATAACACGATGATGGGGAAAATCAACTTCTCACTCAATATGGATGATACCATGAGTTTTACTGAAATGAGTGAGAATGTACTTGAAGAGCCTTATGCCTCTAATTATATTAATGTTTATCAAAAAGGAGCATTAATTGGTATGTGTATTGATATTTTAATGCGTGAAGAGAGCGATGGCAATAGAAGTATGTTATCTTTAATGAAAGAATTATCGGCAAAGTATGGTAAAGACAAACCATTCGAAGATGATAATATTGTAGCTGAAATAACTAGTATGACATATCCTTCGGTAGGTGAATTTTTAAATACGCACGTAGAAGGAAAAACACCAATTGATTATAATGTGTTTTTCTCGAAAGTAGGTTTAACTTTAGGTGAAAAGGAAGTACCAACCAATTATATTTTTGCAGGTGGTCAAAATATCATTTTTGATGGAGATCAAGCAAAAGGCACCATATTCTTCTCACCAATGGCATTAAATAACTCATTTTGGAAAGCGCAGGGTGTTCAAGCAGGAGATATTATTAAAAAAGTTAACGGACAAGATCTAACACTTCAAAATGCTCAACAAGTAATTGGAGGTATGTTTGGATGGCAAGAGGGTCAGGAAATTACTATGGATTTAGAGCGTAATGGCAAACCAATAGCAATTAAAACAACATTGACTAAAGCTATTGCGAAAAGTCAAACATTGGTGGAAGATGAGACTGCCACAGAAACACAAAAGAACCTAAGAAAAGCTTGGTTAAAGGGATAATCATAGGAGATGATATAAAAAAAGGCTTCCATTATAGGAAGCCTTTTTTTATTCAATACTTTGCTGCTTTTCCATTAGCAGATGAGGTTTTTATAAATTCTCTCAAATCATCATTTGCCTTTATTAAATCTTCATTTCTTAAGTACATCATATGTCCGCTACGATAGCCTTTAAAAGTAAATCGATCTTTCATTTTACCACTTGGATCAATTTGCCACATGCTATATTTAGCCTGGAAATAGGTAGTTGCACCATCGTAATAACCAGACTGTGTCAAAACCTTTAAATACGGATTTTGTGCCATGGCTTGTCTCAAGTTATCTCTCACATTATCATTAGTGCGGTCCCAATTACCTACATCACCAAACACGTTGTATTTGACATCAGTGGAAAAATTCAACTCATTTTTAATATAGTAATTGATGGCTGGGGTAAACGAGTGTAGCCAAGAGGTGAGTTCGGCACTATAATCTGGACCGATTCCAGTTTCTACTTTGTCAATGCCTAAATATCTCGAATCTAATCGTCCTATGGTTTGTCCAGTTTTATCGCGAAGCAACTCTTTCCAGAAAAACCGATTGGGGACATCTAAATTTTGCTGAAGAATCACTTTTTCTGACAGTCCAGAATAGTAACTCATTTTATTAGCAATAGTTTTTCGTTCGGAATCGGAGATAAAACCCCCTTTTGCAATGGCAGGCATTAATTCATTAACCGCAAAGTTTTCAGCTTCTGGTAAGATGTCTAATAGATCTTTTTTCTGAAGTTCTGCTGGCAAGCTTTTATGAAACCAAGCGGCTGCAGTATAATATGGTAAATTCAAACTGGACGATACTGGTCCACCAACTCGCAACACTTTGTAATCTGCAGGGGACACCATTATAACACCATTAAGATACATCCATTGATTATTTTGAAGCTCTAAAGCTAATCCCATGACTCGCGTTCCTCCATAGCTTTCTCCAATAATATATTTTGGGGACTCCCAGCGATTATTTCTAGTGACAAATGTATTAATCCAACTGGCGAGGTATTTGATATCGGCATTTATTCCGAAGAATTCTTTATCCTCAGCATATTTCCCATCTTTAAGTTTCACTTTTCTTGAGTATCCCGTATTTACTGGATTTACGTAAACAATATCGGCAACGTCTAAAATAGAATTCGGATTGCTTTTTACACCATAGGGCTGCACAGGGTATCCTTCATCGTCGATGTTAAGTACTTTTGGTCCAGTGTAAGCAACATGCATCCATACTGATGCAGAACCAGGTCCGCCATTAAAGGAAATTATTAACGGACGCTTAATGCCAGTTTTATCATTGGTGCGTTTATAATAGGTATAGTATAAAGAAGCGGTGATATGACCATCTTTATCCCATACAGGTTGAAATCCGGTCGTCGCTTGATAATTTACGGTTTGTCCTTTTATAGTAGTACTGTGATTAGTGACGATAGTTGTGTCGACTGGGATTTGTAGGTCTTGTGCAAAAGTGATGCTACTGCACAATGTAAAAATGAATAGGATTTTTAATTTCATGGTTGATTCTCTTAATTAAGAGCTAAAGATAACCAACAGATTTTAAAAACCTTCAAAAACGCCTAAACCAAATAAGGCGAAGTCATATTTTACCGGATCGATTGGATCTAGTTGACGTAGTGACTTATCTAATTCTGCTAAAGCTTTAGCATCATTTTGCTTGCGCTTCAACAGCTTGAGTTGTCTTGCTACATTGCCAGAATGCACATCTAATGGACAGGATAACTGAGCAGGATTGAGGCTGTTCCAAATCCCAAAATCAACACCAGTATTGTCATTTCTAATCATCCAACGTAAAAACATGTTAATGCGTTTAGCAGCTGAATTTTTTAAGGGATCACTCACGTGTTTTTTGGTGCGATCCAAATGATGTATTTCGAAAAAATGCGTTTTGAATTTATGAATAGATAGTTGCAGGCTATTCGTTTCTGAATATTTGGAGAATACGGCCTCTAGACCGTTATGAGCAGTATACAAATGCTTTAGGCTCTTTACAAACTGTGTAAAATCATTTCCATTAAAGGTTCTATGAACAAATGATTGTAGTCGTTCAAGATCAGTTTCAGAATGATTTAATATAAAATCATAGGGCGAATGATCGAGTAAATCCATCATTTTATGAGCATTGTTAATAATACTCCTCCTATTTCCCCAAGCAATAGTTGCAGTTAAAAATCCTGAAATCTCAATATCTTCTTTTTTCGAGAATAGGTGAGGGATTTGAATGGGATCAGACTCGATAAAATTGGGGTGGTTATATTGAACAACCTTAGCGTCTAAAAATTCTTTGAGTTCTTTTTTATTCAAAACCTGAAATTATAGTTCATCCATGATTTTTCCATCCACCATCGTAAGTTTTCGGTCTGCCATATTTGCTAAGTCTTCGTTATGTGTTACGATAATAAAAGTTTGACCAAATTCGTCACGTAGTTTAAAAAAGAGATTATGTAAGTTTTCGGCAGATTCACTATCCAAATTTCCAGAAGGTTCATCAGCAAATATCAAATCAGGGTTATTAACCAATGCTCTAGCTACAGCAACGCGCTGTTGTTCCCCTCCAGATAGCTCATTAGGTTTATGGTCATAGCGCTCTGATAAACCCAGAAAATCTAGTAATTCTTTCGCGCGAGTTTCTGCTTGTGCTTGTGATTTTCCGAAGATAAAAGCGGGAATACAAACATTTTCTAAAGCTGTAAATTCTGGTAATAGTTGATGAAACTGAAAAATAAAACCAATATGCTTATTTCTAAATTTAGCTAGAGCTTTATCATTTAATTGTGCGACGGATACGTCATTAATAATGAGTTCGCCAGCTTTGTCTTTGTCAATTTGGTCTAGGGTTCCTAAAATTTGAAGTAATGTCGTTTTTCCAGCTCCTGAAGCGCCGACAATGGAGACAATTTCACCTTTATTTATATGTAGATCTACACCTTTTAGAACGTGTAAATCACCATAATATTTATGAATATTTTTTGCTGTTATCATGCACCTTGTATAAAGCTGTCAAGTTAATACTTTAAGCTGTGTTGCGCAATTTAAGAGTTAGATTTGTTCTTTTTTTTAATGATTTTTTTGACCTCATTATAATCAATAAAGTACTGTAAACGAAGAGAAAATGTATTTTGTATTTGTTGGTCAAATAGGGCGTTGAGACTGTCTCCAAATGATGATGCAGAGGTATTATCAATATTAAACAACTGATTTCTATAAAGTGCAGTTAAAAAACTCCCAGGAGCAAATTGCCAAGAGTAGCTGAGGTCGATATTCCATGTGCTAAAATTTATATTAGGATCATCACCAATATTGTCTCTATTAAACCCGCTTGACGTTGTTAACCGGCCATTATCCTGTAAAGTAAATAACTCATAATCATAATCGACCGTATCCCAATAGTGCCTAAAAGTTAGAGCCAAGACGTTAAATGGATCAAACGTATAATTAGCCGAAATACTGTTTGTCACAATTTGACGGTTACGTTCTCCAAAAATAGATTCGTCATTTACAGCCGTTGCATAACCACGATCCCCATTTCTATGATTAAAATTAAGGCGGTATACCATTAAAAAGTTGTCATTGAAACGTACTCTCGGACTCACTTCAAAATCATAAGTAAATAAATCTCTACCCTCTTCAAATAAAGCGCCAGCATTTGCTCTTAGGTCGATAGCAAATACCCTATTATAATTAGTTGAGATCCATCCTCCAGTACTTACGAAGTTTTCAAATATAAATCGTCGACCATCACGTGATTCAAAATAGTCGTACTGCTTGCCGGGTTCTACATTAAGACGAAAACCATAAGCATCTAGTTTTATTGTAGATGCTCTATATCTTGCTCCAAAATTAAACTGTGTAAATACTCCTGGGTTGGCGAGCATTCTGTAGTTAACAAAGGCATTCACACGATAGCTATTGAGTTTACCTTTTGGTTTAAATATTTCGTAGGACGCATCGGCACCAAAATTATTGAAGTTATTTCTAAATTGTAGTCCGAGATCATTGATTTCAAATTTGGTATCGGCATAGCTATGATCAAAACTATAACGAAAGTTTCCTGCGACTTTTCCGAGGAATAAAAAAGTACTTGTACCAAGTTCAGAATCAGTATTTTGATAATTGACTTGACTTACCTTAGCTTCCGCCACATATCTAAAGGTGTTTTTTTTATTAACGATGTCAGCTCTCGCAGCGGTTACATTAGCATCACGAAAACTACCTTCTCGCATGACGTTTGTATTAATTAAGCTAAGCGATGAATTTCCCCTAAATTGCTTATCAACCACAAGGATATTATAATTTGTAAAAGGTTCAACAACAGCTTGACGACTCACTCCTGTATCTTCATTAATGATGCTTCCAAATGTTTTTTCGGTAATCGCGTTAAATATTCCAACTCCCCATCCATTTTTTGTTCTTCCAGATACTTTTATGGCGTTCAGTACTTTAACTTCATTTGGCACATTGGCGGATTCGTTGTCTGCCAAATTTAATTCACCTGTTGGAGCACTACCAATTCGTCTTGAAAAGAACAATCCGCCTTTAGAAAAGAGATCTACTCCTTCGGTAAAAAACTGACGCTGTTCAGAGAAGGTCTGTTCGAAAGGACCGAGATTTAAAACCACGTTGTCAAAACCAGCTTGACTAAAATCAGGAACTAGGGTTGCATCTAAAGTGAAGTTTTCGGTGATACCATATTTAACATCCATTCCAAAAGTGATATCAGTTTGAGTATTTCCATCAAATGAATTTACAATACCTGTAGTAAATGGATATAATATTAAACGCGTTGGTGGCTCAACGCCTTTTAACCCTTTGAGTTGGCCATGATACAATCCCACGTTTCCTTTTGTAACATCAATTGGGTTCCAGCTATACTGTGATCTAAATCGTCTAAAATGCCTATGAAATTGTAAACCCCAAGTTGGTACTTCTTGATTATCAAAACGTAAAGTTCTATATGGAATTTTCATTTCTAATGACCAACCATCATCATGAAGTTTTACAGCGCTATCCCAAACAGCATTCCAACTAAAATCTTCCCCAATACTCGGTGATGCAATTGCATCGGCTTGCACGCCTGAACTAAATACAATAAATTGGGTATCGTTTTGTGCATCGTTGTTAGGGTTGAGGATTAAAGTAAAGAAATCTGACTGGCCAAAATTGTCTCTTGCCGTTAGTTGCTTCATAATCTCATTTGGATTATCATAAAGGTAAGCAGACACATATATGGCCTCATCATCAAAGGTCATTTTTACTTCAGTGCGTTCACTTTGAGATAAGGTGATACCCATTTCCGGTTTAAACTGTATGAAGTTAGTCGCTATTTCCGCAGTTTCCCATATCTCATCGTTTAGAATACCATCAATTTCAGGTGCTTTATTCGCTCGTGTAATATTAAGGGTCTTTCTGTCTTGTGCATATATTTGCAAAAAAAGCAAAGCAGATATTAGAGTCAGTATTGAACGCAAACGCATCAAAATAGGTTATTTGTAATACTTTTAATTGTAAAAAAGTATTAAGAGGTTTCGGTAAAAGTTAGTTGCACAAAATTACCCATGCTTAACGCTGTATTTTCATAAGTAAAAGTTAAAAACCAGCTGTTACTGTTAATCTTATTATAATGGATTAAGGAATGGGTGTTGTATTTTTTTTAACTACATTTATTGGACATTAATTACAGGATAACATGCCATACCAAAAATTTGAAGAATATAATATTCAAGTGACAGATGATGTCAAAAAACGCTATGAACAAATTATTGCTGATCTTGGAGAAGACACCAAGCGTGAGGGGTTACTAAAAACTCCTGAACGCGCCTCTAAAGCCATGCAGTTTTTAACACAGGGATATGATCAAGATGCTGCAGAAATTTTAAAAAGCGCCATGTTTAAGGAGTCTTATAATGAAATGGTCATTGTTAAAGATATTGAGTTGTATTCTTTGTGTGAACATCATATACTTCCTTTTTTCGGAAAAGCACATATTGCATATATTCCTAATGGTCACATTGTGGGCTTGAGTAAAATCCCAAGGATTGTCGATGTTTTTGCGAGGCGCTTGCAGGTGCAGGAGCGACTCACAGAACAAATACTAGACTGTATTAATGAGACTTTGAAACCAGAAGGTGTAGCGGTAGTTATTGAAGCTTCACATATGTGCATGATGATGCGTGGGGTGCAGAAACAAAATTCCACTACTACAACCTCAGGATTTAGAGGAGCCTTTGAAAAAATAAAGACACGTACCGAGTTTTTAAAATTGATTAGCGAAAAATTGTCATAAGGAAATTATGGAACACTATTTGCTTCTATATAAGTAAATTATAAACAACTATGAATTTGCGAGACGCTTCAAAAAACAAAAAATTAATTTTAAGTATTCTGTTTGATGCCATTGGAATGATTCCGTTTATTGATATTTTATGGGCACCACTTTCTGGATACTTAATGACTAAGCTTTATAAAGGCACTAAAGGGAAATTAGCTGGGATATTTTCATTTATTGAAGAAATTATACCTGGCACCGATTTTATTCCAACTTTTACCATTATGTGGGTATATACTTATGTGTTTTCTTCGGAAACTTCAACAGAAGACAGAATAATTGATATTAATTAAATATTATTTGCTGTAGCCTATTTTCCTAATGGCTATAAATATGAATATCATTCCTGAATAACCAATGAAGAAAGGAATAATAGCGTCTTTCAACCCCATAATCAAGAACAAAGCAATTAGCAAGAGTTGAAATCCTAGTCCAAAAGTCGAAATGGCCGTCATTAGCCAATTCGGAGTAGTTTTGCCGTGACGTGCATTTTTGTCTAAGGCATATATCGTTTTATCAAAACTACCATATAAGAGTTTGTACAATCCAAAAAGAACATTCACATGATGTTGTTTTTCTCCTTTCAAGGCTTGTGGAGTTTTATTTTCAAATATTCGACTTGTAGTATCTCCGTTGAACTTATTCCGTAAAATAACATAGTAATAATTATACAAGGTGCCTTGCAATTGAATACCGATGAAAGCCACTATAGTAGCCCAAAGATTGGCATCACTCACAAACCAAATAGCTATCAGGATACATGCATTTAAAAGTATATCAGCAACTGAATCTAAATAACGTCCAGTGTATGATGGAGTGTTTTTAATTCTTGCAAGCTCGCCATCTGCAGCATCTAAAATAGATTTTAAAATCAGAAAGAATGCAGCTGCCCAATAATGGCCACAAACAATACAGTATATGCCTAATAATCCAGAGATAATAAAGGCTAAGGTTACATGAATAGGAGTAAAGCTAGTGTCTTTTAAGGCCATAGCAATGATTCTAGCTAAAGGCCTACCATAGTCTGATAAATCAATAAATTTGTGTGCTTTAGGTAATTTGGACATGTAATATCATAAAAAGTAGTGTTGTGGAATATACCAGGTTAGTACTCAAAGCGAGTTTTATGAGCTTTAATATATGTTATTAAAAGAGCTACAATATCTTCTTTAGAATCCAAAAATGAAACTTCTAAATTTTCCCATTGTGTCTTTATCGTATCGTCTAAATTTGCCATATATGATCGTCTTTTAAAAATATCTTTTGGGATCGGAAGTTCAGGAAAACAATGTATTGCTTGCGCTACAATGTTTACTGAATCATATGCGCCAATTGCTTGGTATGCTTCTAGCACTTGATGGGCATACGCTCCTGATGTATTATAAAAGAAATCAAATAAGCCACCGTTTAAAAGCTCACTTTCAAAAATATCGATATAAATGAAGGTTTGTTCAGGTGGCGATAAGGCTTCAAATGAGCCTAATTCACTGGATTTATTCCATAGCACAGTACCAACAAGTTCTATGATTTCAGTATCTTGAGTTTGGTTTAAAGCAAAGTCTATTTCGGTCATCTTATAATCCCATATTGGTAGTGCAAAAATAGGGCTAATTTCTTAGTCATAAAGTGTGCTATAATTGAATTGACAAATTTATTCTTTATGACCTTAAAAGATAAAAAAGCACAGTCCTAGTCGTTAATACGATGACAAGACTGTGCCTATTTATTCGAGAACTTTAACGCTATTAATTTGAAACATTAAATGTAAAAGCAGTTTCTACATCAGTTTCACCACCAGCGTTAGTAATAATGCCATCGCTTACGCCATCAGCAAATTTGTTAAGTTCATGTCTTAATGTGACTACTAAAGTTTCTGTATTAACATCATCAGTGCTTAAGATAAACGACAGGCCTACGGGATTTCCATCCTCATCAGCATCAGTATAGGTTACAGTCGCATTAGAAGCATTAGAGAAACTGTAAAAGAATTGATGATCTTCATCTTCTTCTTCAACCTCAATGGTAATGTCTTCAGCAGGATTTTCAAGTTCATTTAGTATTTCAATACTCGCATTGTAATCTGTAAATGATATTAGGTCATCCGAAATGGTAACTACAGGGGTGTTTGGACCATCCCCATCGAGATCTTGTGATTGAAAAACCACTGTTGTGCCACCTCCTTGAGGTGTTAATGTGATACGAACTGTTGTTATCACTTCTTCTTCGTTCACAGGTAATGGATTGTCATTATCATCGCTCGAGCACGAAAATGTAAGGATTAAACTTAATACTGTAATCCATAAAAATTTTAAATTTTTCATAAGTAATTTATTTTCTTGTTTAATAATTTAATTGTAATTGAATCATCATATTTCTTCCGAGGTCATCAGCAAAATAACGCAATCGGTTAAGGTATGATCGATAATTTGTATCTAATAGGTTTGTAATACTGAGGGCAATATTAAGTGTAGTTTTATCTGAAATATTAAAATTTACGTCACTATAAAAATGTAATAAATGATAGGCTGGAGGAGGTGTGCTAATATCTACTACAACCGTTTGGTTACTTGTTGCAATAAATGTGTCAAAGTTATAATCTGGAAATTCTGTTTGCTCAAATACCCATTCACTTTTCAGACTCGCAGAAAAATTATTCCATTTTGGATTCTGATAGGTGATTTCATTAATGGTATTGAAGGCAGGGATATCAATAATTGCGGTATTGTTAGTTAAATCATCACCTTTGATATACGCAGATTTATGATTTAGTATTAACCGATTTGAAAACTCATAATTTGCAGAAACGTCTAAACCATATAAGCTAGCATTTGTTTGCTCATAATTCCACACCGGAAATGCACCACGAATGGTTTGTTCTATGCCAAAAGGTTTTAAAAACATATAATCTGCAATACGATTATAAAAGGCCTCTATTGATAAGCTAAATGCCGCAGTGTTATAATTATATGTTCCAGAGAAACGATTTGAAATCTCTTGACCCAGTCTCAGGTCTCCAAGCTCAATCCTAGCGGCTGAATGATGTAAGCCGTCACTAAATAATTCAGATGGATTTGGTGGCCTGCTCGCTAAGCTGTAGTTCACAAGGAGATTACTAGTATCATTAAGACTGTAATTTATACCTGCGGAAATAGACACATTGTGAAAATCAAATACGGGATTTACTAATAATTGTGTGCCCAGATCTTCTATAACTATATCCGCAAAGTCAACATCATATCCGCGTTCTTCCCATCTACTTTTTTGATAGAATTTTTTAGCATCAATTCTATTAAAGTCATAACGAATACCAGCATCCAAGGTTGTTTTTTCATTAAAGAACCATTCCGTAGTTATGTATCCACCAAAATCATAACGATCATAATCAGGTATTAATCGTCTCACACCTGTATCTGGATTAGCAAAATTATTTTGATAACGACCCAGTCCGCCAAACTTTAGCTTATAGTCATTGTTTGCGTCAAGAATGGTATTTGCAGTAAATGTATGTGTTTGCAAAGTCAAATCTAAAGCAGGTTTATTACGATCATTACCAACACGAACATCAAACTCAAAGCGTTGATTATTCTGATAATCATACTGAAGGTTTAATTTCCCAAAGTTTCTAAATCTTTTATAGTAACTGGCTTTAAACAGGTGATGTGTAACCTCTTGTTTTGGTGAATTAATATCGTAACTAAACGGCTCAATTACTAGTGGTTGTATGTTATTTATGGCAGTTACTAAATCATTGATGTTACCAATGTGCGAGGCACGTAGTATACCTATGTCATTATTAATGTAGCTATAAAAAACTTCAAAGCCGCTCTCAAATTGCTTTTTTCCAGCTCTAAATGAGACACTATTTGATTTCAATCCAGTGTTAGTTAATACATAGTCTGGAGTTTCAAAATCACCATTTTGTTTTAAACTTGCCTGAACATTTGCAAACCAGCCTGAAGCAAAACTTTTATTAAGCGTTGTTGACAAATTATAACCTCGTCCGTTGGTTTGTCCACCTATTACAGTTTTCCCATATAATGTATCTTTTAAAACACTATTAACCGGATTAATAACAATAATACCACCAATAGCATCACCACCATAGGCTAGAGTTCCTGAACCTTTAATCACAGATATTTGATTAGCAGAATTTATATCAATATTCGGCGCATGTTCAATTCCCCATTCTTGATCTTGCATACGGACATTATTATTTAAGACTAATAATCGGCTGCTATGCATGCCATTAATCATAGGTTTTACGATGCTATTGCCAGTATTGATAGAAGAGACACCTGTTACTTCCTTTAAAGCATCTCCTAAATTTAACGCACTGTATTTCCGCAATGTGTTTGATTTTAAAACGGTTTCTTGAGCGGTCGTGGATTCTTTAGGAGTAGCATTCGTGGTCACCGCAACCTCATTGAGGGCTTCAATATGATGCTCTAGTTGAATGGACTCAAAAACATCACCAGTGATGTTGTAACTCAATGTTTTGGTTTCACAACCAATATGAGAAATGACCAGAATTATTTGCTGCTTACACAGGTTTTCTATTTTAAACTTACCATCAATATCAGAAACAACATACTTATCTAGACTTTTAATATAGATAGTAGCTCCAGAAATAGGGGATGCATCGTGAAAATCTGAGAGCTCTCCTAAAAACGTGTAAGAACAATTTTGCGATGCACTCAGACTTACCGTCATGAACGCAATACACAGTAATAAATATTTCATTATGAATGTTTTAGTGTAATAATTTTAATAGGTATTTACACTAAAAATGGAGGGCCTCGAAGCTGCGAAGTTAATTGCTGATGACTTTTTAAGAATGAATAATATGGTAACTTTAATACATTAACATTAAGGTTTTTTTGAACCTGTGGGACATTGATTTTAAAATAGAAACTGGTATTGAGTTTAAACTTGTAATAATCACAATCAATATCAACCGTATGAAAATGAGTCTGTCCTTTTTCTAGACATACTTCATGTTCATGATGATTTAATGCATGAGTAAATTTTATAGCAGAAGGCAAGAGCAGCACAATGGCTGTAAGTATAATGATTAAGCGGGTCGATATGTGCGTTGTTTTTATAATCATTAATTGATTAGCTTTCCTAAGCCAAAACGTTTAAGCATTTTCTTTTCAAATTCCCAGAAAAATTTACCTTGACCGAATACCCATCCAAAGAAAACCAGAAGAATCTGATAGAAAATGAGCCCAATAATAATAAATAATATCCAATAAAGAATAGGGTTTAAGTTTTCTTTAGTAATTCCAATGAGTTTCATAAGAGGTCGACCAACAAATAAAGATGATGATCCCGTAATTGCGAATACGATGAAAATTCTAATCATTTCCCATCGGTGCTCAACAATCCATTTATGCTCCAACTTTTTAAACAAAAATAAAGTCAATTTGACAAGGACATAAAAACAAATTACGGCTAGACCAATTGTAATAAAAATTGATAATGTATTGGTAAACCGCAATGCGAGTTTATAGGCACTATAGGCTAGACCAGTTATTCCTAAAAAAGGAAATAAGAGTTGCCAGTTATGTTTGATATCCCAACGAGATTTAAAGTCTTTTAGCATAGCCTAATTTTGCCATGCAAAGATAATTTAAATTCTAGGAATAAACGTCGATAATTGTTGCTTGTAAGTTAATTGGAAGTAAATGAAATAATTATATAATTTATAATTAACATCATAGCCATAATTGATATTAGGCTGATAATCTATTTGCAGTTCATACAAATTAGGATCGAATCGCTGTGGTAGTAACACGCGATTGTTCCATTCCTGCACAAAGATTCTATTTCGAGTTTCCATGTATTGTTGAGAGTAATAACCTTTTGGCCTGGCAATTGAAGCTAACCAACTATTAAAACCAGGTTCGATAATGGTGATTTCGTATTCAATATCATCATTAGCAATTCTAACGATGTCTTCTTCTGGGATATTAGCAAGATCGGATGAACCTAAAGCTGATTTCGAGGAACCACAATTAAAAAGGAATAGGGTCATTAATAAAAGATAAATAGTGTGTCTCATGGCATTTTTATTTAAAGTTACAAAAATCAAACCTTAGATGATATGTATAAACTAAGGATTTGAATGTTATTGATTATGATGTCTCAAATGTAGATGTCTGTTCTTTAATTTAAAACCGATAATGAGTGAAGTAGGGGTTTTAATGAGTGAATGTAATATTATAGTGATATGCAGTATGTTTCTAAAAAAAAAAGCCAAACATGTGTTTGGCTTCTATAAGGAAATGAGTTATTTTATTTTCCGAAAAGCCCCCCGAGTAAACCTCCAAGACCGCCTTTCTTTTTAGAACCTCCTAGAACCATTCCAGCAACATCGTCAATAACGCTACCATCACCATCAGCATCTAAAATCTTTTCTAAGAAACTTTGTTCTTCTTGAGCAGAATTGCCACTTAACATTCCACCTAATAATCCACTTATGTCATTTGATGAGCTAACGTTGTTTTGTTTCGCTTGTTTTCCTAAAACACCCATTAAAATCGGTGCAGCAACCTTAAGAATGTTAGCAACAGATCCAGCATCTAATCCAGATTTCTCTCCAAGAATCTTTTCAACGCCTTGTTTTTTATTTCCAAGAACATGTCCAAGAATCTTTTCGCCATCATTTTTGACATCCTCATTTACGCCACCACCAAATAAACCGCTAAGGTTATCTAAAATACTACCATCATGTTTATTACTAAGAGCTCCCATTAATCCTTCGGCACCTTGCGGTGTCGACGCATTTCGCTCCATTGCTTTCATCAATACTGGTAAAGCCATTGTTAAAACGCTACTGGTTTTGTTTTGGTCTGTTCCAGTTGATCCTGAAACACCGCTAATAATAGTTTTTCCTAAATCACTGTTTAATAAGTCTAAAATTCCTGACATAATATATTATCTTTTTATTAAATTAATTTGGACTTTGAATGTACAAAAAAAAGTCCTAACATACTTAGGACTCATTTTTTTTACATTAGTCACATTTTTTTTAATTAGCCCAAAATATTAATGATTTGTTCTGCGAGTTCTGTGCCAATTCTGTCCTGTGCTTCGTTGGTAGCTGCACCAATATGTGGGGTTAACGAAATTCGACCATTCATTAAAACTTGAACGGCAGGAGAAGGCTCACTTTCAAAGGTATCTAAACCAGCAAACGCTACTTTTCCGCTCTCTAAGGCTTTGACCATTGCAACTTCGTTAATGACGCCGCCACGAGCCGCATTCACAATACCTACACCGTCTTTCATTGAATTAAATTCTTGTTCTCCAATGACATACTCTTTTTGAGCAGGTACGTGAAGTGTAATGAAATCTGCATGTTTTAATACATCTTCCATAGGTTCTGTTTCGATACTTACATTAATATATTGGCCATTATAGAATTCAACTTTTATATCTGCTTGACCGACAAATTTATCGCTAGCAATGACTTTCATGCCAATGCCAAGACCAATTTTTGCAACTTCTCGTCCAATTCTTCCAAAACCTATAATACCAAGTGTTTTTCCGCGAAGTTCTACACCTTTTGCATAATTCTTTTTTAGAGCCTTAAATTTTGTATCGCCATCAAGTGGCATATTGCGATTTGAGTCATGGAGAAAACGAACGCCTCCAAAGAGATGAGCAAAGACGAGTTCTGCAACAGATTGCGAAGAAGCAGCCGGAGTATTAATAACATGTTTTCCCTTGCTGCGAGCATATTCGACATCAATGTTATCCATGCCAACACCACCACGACCAATGATTTTTAAATTATTACAAGCATCAATAAGATCTTTACGCACGGTAGTTGCGCTTCTCACTAAAAGAACATCAATATTTTTTTCATTGATGTAACTAATCAATTGTTCTTGTGCTACTGTTGTTGTTGAAACCTCGTAACCGGCTTTTTCTAATGCCTCAATTCCACTTTGTGAAACACCATCGTTTGCTAATACTTTCATTTAAATTATTTTATGCTTTTCTTTCTAATTCACTCATTACGTCCACCAAAATACCTACACTTTCTAAGGGCAAGGCATTGTACATGGATGCTCTATAGCCACCAACACTTCTGTGACCGTTGAGACCATTGATGCCAGCTTCTTTTACCATAGTTTCAAAGGTTTCTTTTAAATCCTCATTAGCCAAAGTAAACGTCGCATTCATCATTGATCGATCGGTTTTGGTAGCAAATCCATTGAATAAAGGATTAAGGTCTATTTCTGAATAAATAAGTTGCGCTTTCTTTTGATTTTCTTTTTCTATTGCAGATATTCCTCCCAAGTTTTTAAGCCACTGTAAGGTTAACATGGATACATATACTGAAAATACAGGAGGCGTGTTGAACATGCTACTTTTACTTATATGAACTTTGTAATCCATCATGGATGGGATTTTACGAGATACTTTTCCAAGAATATCTTCTTTCACAACGACAAGCGTCGCTCCAGCAGGCCCCATATTTTTTTGAGCTCCGGCGTAAATCAAATCAAATTTCGAGAAATCTATTTGTCGTGAAAAAATATCACTACTCATATCACAAACCATTGGAATAGGAGCATTTGGAAATTCTTTCATTTGCGTGCCAAAAATAGTGTTGTTAGAGGTGCAATGAAAATAATCATAATCCGAAGGGATATCATAGCCCTTAGGGATGTAATTAAAATTAGCATCTTTAGATGTGGCAACCTCATAGGCGTCATCAAAAATCCGAGCTTCTTTAATAGCTTTATCACTCCAAGTGCCAGTGTTTAGATAACCGGCACGCTTTTCTAATAAGTTCAGCGCAACCATTAAAAATTGAGTACTTGCTCCACCTTGAAGAAATAAAGCTTTATAGCCCTTACCTTCTAGGCCAAGTAATTCAAGAGCTAATGCTCTCGCATTTTCCATCACATCAACAAATGGTTTACTTCTGTGTGATATTTCTAATAATGACAAACCATTATCAAAATCCATGACTGCTTCCGAGGCTTGTAATAGGACTTCCTGAGGTAGAATACAAGGTCCTGCACTAAAATTATGTCTTTTCATTTTTATGTGTATTTATTTCCGAGAAATACTAAAAAATACTTGTATTTTCATCACTTACAAAGGTGGTGAATTCTCTTAAAAAATGAGATAATAAAACGATATTTTATTAACAGATTGTCAACGAAAACGAAATAGTATCAACGTCATCAGCATAATCCCATAGCTTTGGTAATTGGGTATGACCGAATTTAATTTCATTCTCTAATACCCCATTAGATACGATGCATTGAATTTTTTCCTCATCTGATTCAAGCCTTGCCATTAACGCCCTCTCTGTTTCGTAGTATTCATAAAAAACGGTCGCAATAGGTGAAGTGTAGCTTTCATCTTCTTTAATCATCAAAAACCCATTTTCTAGCATATCGAATTCGCTCATGAGATAGACGGCTTTATTATAATCATAATTGTTGGCGTATTTGGCTTGATTTATAATAGGATGCCAATCATACATTGCTTTAAAAAAGGCATCAAAATTGTATTGAGTTGGGACCAAAAGTTTTGAAACATTTCTGCACCCTAATCCGTAGTATCTAAAAATATCTTCGGAAAGCGCTCTTAGATCATCCTCTGTTTCTTTACCAGTCAAAACCGCTACTGAATTTCTGTTCTTTCTGATGATTGAAGGTTTGTCTTTAAAGTAATATTCAAAATAACGCGCCGTATTATTACTTCCCGTTGCGATAACCGCATCAAAGTCCTCTAATTTCTTTTCTGTAAATGTGATACGATCTTTAAATTTTATTTCAACAAATTCGAGATACTTAGCTAAAAAAGGGAGTAGGTGTTTATCTTTTGATGATTGTTTAACTAACACCTGATGACCAGACATCAATACAGATAAAAAATCATGAAACCCGACTAAAGGAATATTTCCCGCCATAATAATGGCTATTTTTTTCGGGGTTTCAATATTAAAGTTATACTTCGACACCCATTGATTAATATTACTTATAGTCAGTTGATTCGACCAACCACCAAATGCAAAAAGCATGTTGGATTTTGTAAACCAACCATTTGCTTCTTCGGCTAATGTCATTTGGTGTTTAAAGCTATCAAAAAACAAATCATTATGACTTATACCTTGTTTTTTTGTGATGCCTTCCGAAGTGAACTGACTTAAAAATTCACCTAATTTTACAAAAGCGTTAATTCTTTGTTGTAAATCCATACTCCATTTGGTTATAAACTGTTTTGGCTTTATTTTTGCACTTGCAAATTTAAGCAAACCGAAAAGAAAAATTACTATGGCGATTATAATAACAGACGAATGTATCAATTGTGGTGCTTGTGAACCAGAGTGTCCAAATACTGCGATATATGAAGGTGCAGACGATTGGAGATATAAAGACGGGACAAGTTTAACAGGAACGGTTGTTTTGCCTAATGGGAAAGAGGTAGATGCTGAAGAAACCCAGGAGCCAATAAGTGATGAAGTATATTACATTGCACCAGATAAATGTACTGAGTGTATGGGATTCCATGAGGAGCCGCAGTGTGCAGCCGTTTGTCCGGTAGACTGTTGTGTTCCCGATGATAATCATGTTGAAACTGAAGAAGAATTGTTAGGGAAACAACGTTTTATGCATCCTGAAGGATAAAGGGTATTTTTAAATTTAGGCTATAAATAAAATCTCAAATGAACATTTGGGATTTTTTTATACCTTTCAATTATGGGAAAGGAACAAAAGGCATATAATGGTTTTTGGAAGCATTTAGGTTGTACTCTTTTCGCGATTGTTGGGTTAGTTTTTCTATGCTTATTTATTGTTATTATTCTTCGGATGTTTTTTAAGTTCGACTTTTAATAAAATCCGAGAGGAAAACCTATATTTGCACTCGCAAAAACTTAAATTATGAAAGCCGGAATTGTAGGATTACCAAACGTAGGGAAATCAACACTATTTAACTGTTTGTCTAATGCTAAAGCACAGAGCGCAAACTTTCCATTTTGTACTATTGAACCAAACATAGGAGTGGTTAATGTGCCGGACCCTAGACTTCAAAAATTAGAATCTTTAGTAAATCCAGAACGTGTATTGCCAGCAACTGTCGAGATTGTTGATATCGCTGGTCTTGTAAAAGGTGCAAGTAAAGGTGAAGGTTTAGGTAATCAATTTTTAGGTAACATTCGTGAGACTGACGCCATTCTTCATGTATTGCGATGCTTTGATAATGATAATATTGTACATGTTGACGGTAGTGTCGATCCTATTCGGGATAAGGAAACTATCGATATGGAATTACAGTTGAAAGATTTAGAAACGGTCGAAAAGAAATTGGATAAGGTGAAACGTGCTGCGAAAACCGGAAATAAAGAAGCGCAAAAAGAAGAAGCCGTTTTATTGAAATTAAAAGCAGGACTCGAAGCAGGAACATCGGTTAGAGCTCTTGAATTTTCTGAAGATGAGATGGAGGAGTTTGTTAAGCCTACACAATTGATTACTGCTAAGCCAGTAATGTATGTATGTAATGTAGACGAGGGGAGTGCGGTGTCTGGTAATGCATATGTAGATCAAGTAAAAGAGGCTGTGAAAGATGAAAATGCAGAAGTCTTAGTTTTAGCCGTTGGAACAGAGGCAGATATCAATGAATTAGACGATTATGAAGAGCGTCAAATGTTTCTTCAAGATATAGGATTAGATGAACCTGGTTCTTCAAAATTAATCCGATCAGCTTACAAATTACTTAATCAACAAACCTATTTTACTGCTGGTGTTAAGGAAGTTCGCGCATGGACAATTGATATAGGGGCAACGGGACCTCAAGCAGCAGGAGTAATCCATACCGATTTTGAAAAGGGCTTTATTAGAGCCGAAGTTATTGCTTACGAAGATTATGTGCATTTTGGTAGTGAATCTAAAGTGAAAGAAGCCGGTAAAATGCGTGTTGAAGGAAAAAACTACATTGTTAAAGATGGGGATGTCATGCATTTCTTATTTAATGTGTAATGCCTTTAATAGAGATTAATACTTTTATTAATGCAGATCTTCAAACCTGTTTTGATTTAGCTCGTAATATTGATTTTCATCAAACATCATTAGAGCATTCTAAAGAGAAGGTTGTTGCTGGAAAAACTAATGGTTTAATTGCGCTAAATGAATGGGTGACTTGGGAAGCAAGACACTTCGGAGTGAAACAAAAATTAATCTCAAAAATCACCGCATTTGAATCACCAACTTACTTCGCTGATGAGATGGTCTCTGGTGCTTTTAAAGCATTTAAACATGAGCATATTTTTCTTCAAAAAGGTAATCAAACCATAATGATTGATAAATTTCATTTTGAAACACCATATGGTGTTCTGTGAAAACTAGCGAATGTGCTATTTTTAAAACGATATATGGCAAATCTGTTAAGAGCAAGGAATCAAAGTTTGAAGTTCGAGTCAGAACGTTTGCACTAACGATAAAACAGTGTTTTGGATATTTTAAAAGTCTAAAAAGGGATTTCATTCGTAGTTATTGTAATTGACCTATTCAATTATTTTGAACTAAACGCCCCAAATCTATGAATGCAAAACACTTTTTTTTGTTATCAATCTCATTGGTGACAATAGCTTTAACCAACGCCCAAGACACAACAACCGATTCTAAATTTGCCTTAGGCATCTCAACAGGATATAACCGAGGATTCGGAGTTCAAATGAACGCTACAGCACTAAGACCGCTTGAAAGCCTTCCGTTACAAATTCGTTTCGGAATAGGGTATACCACCTTAGACCCAGGCAATTCAGCAGATGCTAGACGAATTTTTATTAATAATGCAACCAATGGAGTGCCTGAAGAAAAGGCAAGAGCCTTTGACTATCGTCTAGATTTTATGTTAGATGCTAATTTTATGAATTCGGAAGCATCGCATATTGTTTTTGGCCCAAGATATTCAAGCTTTAAAGCTAATTTTAAATATGTAGGCGGAAATGAAGATTTTGATGTGACTTCGAAACAATTCGGACTTGGATTAGGAGCCGAAAGTCAGTTTAGAATAAACGACAAACTCAACTTATTAGCAGGGATTGGATTGGATTATTTTTTTAATAGCACACTTAAAGGTCATGATACGTCTTATAGTCCTGACGACGATAATGTCAATCCACGAAATGATAATGAAAATAACGATCAGGAATTCACATATGACGATGCTAATGATGCCATAAAACAGCCCAGTTTAATGCCCAGAATATTTATAGGACTAGTTTATAAATTATAACCTGAATTTAATAAAAATAGTTTAGCCCAATGTTCTCAACAATATTGGGCTTTTATTGTTAATTACTTTGTGAGATCTCTATTTCATTTTCTGCAACGTTATGTTATATTAGCATCCTATCAATTTTTTATCCTTTTATGTCGCAAGAAACCAAATATACCGAAGACAACATACGCTCGCTCGATTGGAAAGAACATATCCGAATGCGTCCTGGTATGTATATTGGTAAATTAGGCGATGGCTCGTCGCCAGATGATGGGATTTACATACTAGTAAAAGAGGTGTTAGATAACTCGATTGACGAATACGTCATGGGAGCTGGAAAAACTATTGAAATTTCTATTCAAGGCAATAAAGTTATTGTAAGGGACTACGGTCGAGGTATACCGCTTGGAAAAGTAGTTGATGTTGTGTCTAAAATGAACACAGGAGGTAAATACGATTCTAGGGCGTTTAAGAAGTCTGTAGGTTTAAATGGTGTAGGAACTAAAGCCGTGAATGCACTTTCTAATTATTTTCGAGTAGAATCTACTAGAGAAGGAAAGTCGGCCTCAGCCGAATTTGAACAAGGGAATTTGATTAATCAGGATCTTCTTAAAGACACTTCAAGACGTAAAGGAACAAAAGTGTCCTTTATTCCAGATGATAGCATTTTTAAAAATTACAAGTACCGAAATGAGTACGTTTCTAAAATGCTTAAAAACTATGTATACCTGAATCCAGGATTGACCATAGTATTTAATGGAGAAAAGTTTTATAGTGAGAATGGGCTTAAGGACTTATTATCTGATAATATCAACGAGTCTGATCGTTTATATGATATTATACACCTAAAAGGAGATGATATCGAGGTAGCTCTAACTCATAGTAAGACCCAATATAGTGAAGAGTATCACAGTTTTGTGAATGGTCAAAATACCACGCAAGGAGGAACACATTTAGCAGCATTTCGCGAATCCTTAGTTAAAACAATTCGTGAGTTCTATGGAAAAAATTATGATGCATCTGATGTGCGGAAATCGGTGGTATCTGCAATTTCGATAAAGGTCATGGAACCCGTTTTTGAGAGTCAAACCAAAACTAAATTAGGCTCAACAGATATGGGAGGAGACTTACCAACGGTAAGAACGTATATCAATGATTTTCTAAAGCGCTATTTAGATAATTATTTGCATAAAAATCCGGAGGCTGCGGAAAAAATCCAACGAAAAATTCTTCAAGCTGAGCGTGAACGCAAGGAACTTTCAGGAATTAGAAAGTTAGCTAAAGATAGAGCGAAAAAAGCGAGTTTACACAACAAAAAACTCAGAGATTGCCGCATTCATTTTGGAGATACTAAAAATGAACGAAATTTAGAAAGCACCTTATTTATTACAGAGGGAGATTCGGCATCAGGAAGTATAACAAAATCGAGAGATGTTAATACGCAAGCTGTTTTTAGTTTAAAAGGAAAGCCCCTCAACTCCTATGGTTTGAGTAAGAAGATTGTATATGAAAACGAAGAATTCAATTTGTTGCAAGCGGCTTTAAATATTGAAGAATCACTCGAAGATCTTAGGTATAATAATATTGTTATCGCAACTGATGCTGATGTCGATGGGATGCATATTCGATTGTTGTTAATCACTTTCTTTTTACAGTTTTTTCCAGAAGTCATAAAAGAAGGGCATTTATATATCTTGCAAACACCTTTATTTAGAGTACGTAATAAAAAGGAAACTATTTATTGTTATTCTCAGGACGAACGCCGTGCCGCTTTAGAGAAACTTAAACCAAAACCAGAGATAACGAGATTTAAAGGGCTTGGAGAAATATCTCCAGATGAATTTGTGCATTTTATAGGAGAAGATATACGTTTAGATCCAGTGATGTTAGATAAGGACATGTCTATAGAAGAGTTGCTATCTTTTTATATGGGAAAAAACACTCCAACTCGTCAAGAGTTTATTATAGATAATTTGAAAGTTGAATTAGATTTGATTGAAGAGGAACAGTGAAATGAATAAAATAACTCGAGTCTTATTATTCAAATTTGTGATTACGCTATCGTTTGTGGCGTTTTCGCAAAACGCAAGTTTAAAGGGTGGATCAGTAAAAAGCACTAATTATTATGAGGAAATAGACTTTGAATTTGAGAAAAATAAAATAGTTATACCTGTGGAAATTGAAGGGAAGATATATCGATTCTTACTTGATACAGGTGCTCCAAATATCATCTCGAAGGAAGTTTTTGAGGCCATTCAACCGAAGCAATTAAAGGTAGTATCAACTAGCGATGCAAACAATAAAAAGGAAAATCTAGACATAGTTCAATTAAAAAGTATTAAGCTAGGTGAAACGGAATTTGTCAACCAGTCAGCTTTAGTTTTTGATCTTAATGGGAGTTCTATTTTCTCTTGTTTTGGTATTGATGGATTTATTGGTAGTAATTTGCTCAGAAAGTCAATTATTCAAATAGATGCAGATAAAAAGATATTGAAGCTTACCAACAAATCAAAACGGTTACAATTAAATAAAAAACAGGCGTCTAAGTTAAAATTAGTTGGCAATCAAAGTAGTCCTTATATATGGGTAGGTGTTAAAGGTAAAGTTAGCGGAAGAGAATTAGTGCTTGTCGATACAGGAATGGGAAAACTCTATGATATATCTAGAGATAATTATGAAGTTTTTAGCTCTGAAAGCATATTTAATGAAATAGGGGAAAGCAATGGTGCATCATCCGTTAGTTTGTTTGGTGAAGTGCCTAGTAATAATCAGATTAGAGTCCATTTGCCAAAACTAATCATCAATGATTTTGAAATTCAGAATTGCATTACGCATACTACAGAAGATAATAATTCAAAATTAGGAGCTGAATTATTGAACCATGGTATCATGACTATCGATTTTAAAAACAGGCGTTTTTATTTCAGTGCAAAAACGCCAATACTTGATGTTAGTGAACCAGAAATTGGATTTACTCGAACGATAAAAAACAATAAGCTTGTTATAGGATATGTTTGGGATAAAGAATTGCAAAAGGTAATTAATTATGGAGATGAAATTGTATCATATGATGGTCTTCAGTTAACCAATGAAAACTTTTGTGATTTTGTAATCAAAGAATTAGAATACCAATCAAAAAATAAACTCCAAATTGTGATTAGAAAGGTAAATAGCGAAGTTCAGAGTGTCGCTATTCAGAAAAAAGAATTACAAACACTTTTAAATGATTTTAAAATTAGTTTGAATTAAACAGTAAAGACATAAGTTAAAAGTAATGCGAACGAATAATGGTAATGTAAAAAATACAATTGTTTCGATCTATTTTGTATTGATCGTGCTTGCAATGGTCATGGCTACCGTATCTAAAAGCTTTAGAGCAATTAGTGATAATTCTACTTTGAGATTTTTATTTATAACCTTAGGCTTTGCAGTATTGTTTTTTATTGTCCATTTTATATCTCGTTACTTTGAATATGATAGTGATGGGATAAAAGTAGTTATTTTGAACAGAGGATTGCTGCTTTCAGATCAATTCAATTACAGAGAGCAAAAGTTAGAATTCGATAAAAATCAATTGTATGCTTTTAAGTTTCGTAATTATATTATCTACAAAACACTAACTATTTACTTGAAAAATCAGCGTGATAAAAAAACAAAAAAGACGTTTAATGTGACTTTGGTTACGAAAAAAAAGCGACGTTATGTTGGGCAATCGTTGAGTAAAATCGTTAAATCAAATAAAAATTAGGGAAGATTAATGAGTGATGAGAATATAGATATCATAGATAGTCAAGACGAACCTCAAGAAAGCATTACTAGAGTAACGGGAATGTATAAAGATTGGTTTCTAGATTATGCATCTTACGTTATTTTAGAACGTGCTGTGCCAGCTATAGAAGACGGGTTTAAGCCAGTACAGCGTCGTATCATGCATTCTATGAAAGATTTAGATGATGGCAGGTACAATAAAGTGGCTAATATTGTTGGTCATACCATGCAATATCATCCGCATGGAGATGCGAGTATCGCTGATGCCATGGTGCAAATTGGTCAAAAGGACTTATTAATTGACACTCAAGGAAACTGGGGAAATATTCTTACTGGAGATAGAGCTGCCGCTTCTCGATATATAGAAGCGCGTCTGTCTAAATTTGCTTTAGATGTTGTTTATAATCCGAAGATAACAGAGTGGCAAGCAAGTTATGATGGCCGTCGCAAAGAACCAGTTAATCTTCCGGTCATGTTCCCATTATTACTTGCTCAAGGCGGAGAAGGTATTGCTGTAGGTCTATCTACAAAAATCTTACCTCACAATTTTATTGAGCTTATTGATGCGTCTATCAAGCATCTCAATGGAAAAAGGTTTACGATATATCCTGATTTCCCAACAGCCGGTATTATTGATACGTCTAATTATAACGATGGTTTACGAGGTGGAAAAATAAGAGTGCGTGCTAAGATTTCTCCACTTAACAAAAACACTTTAGTTATTACAGAGATTCCTTATGGCACAAATACCTCTTCCCTAATCGATTCTATTTTAAAAGCGAATGATAAAGGAAAGATCAAGATTAAAAAGATTGAGGATAATACAGCGGCTGATGTTGAAATTTTAGTCCATTTACCAAGTGGAATTTCACCTGATAAGACTATAGATGCTTTATATGCCTTTACCAATTGCGAATCCTCTATTTCTCCCTTGGGATGTGTAATAGAAGATAACAAACCTTTCTTTGTTGGAGTAAGTGAAATGCTAAGACGTTCAACGGACAATACCGTGGTACTCCTAAAAAGTGAACTAGAAATAAAATTAGGTGAATATGAGGAGCAATGGCATTTTGCGTCTTTAGAGCGAATATTTATTGAAAAACGTATCTATCGAGATATTGAAGAAGAAGAAACTTGGGAAGGTGTTATTACGGCTATCGATAAAGGTTTGCAGCCACATACTAAGCATTTAAAACGTGCGATCACTGAAGAAGATATCGTGCGTCTTACCGAAATACGAATTAAACGTATATCAAAATTTGATATTGATAAGGCACAACAAAAAATTGATGCTCTTGAAGATCAAATCGCTGAGGTAAAACATCATTTAGCAAATTTGATTGCCTATGCCATTGCTTATTTTCAACGTTTAAAAAAAGACTATGGAGAAGGTCGTGAACGTAAGACAGAAATCAAAACGTTTGAAGATGTTGACGCAACTAAGGTTGTGATAAGAAACACGAAACTTTATGTTAATAGAGTTGAAGGTTTTGTTGGTACCTCATTGCGTAGAGATGAATACGTTTGCGATTGCAGTGATATTGATGATATTATCGTATTTACCAAAACTGGTAAAATGATGGTTACCAAAGTTGATAGTAAGACCTTTATAGGAAAAGATATTATGCATGTGGCGGTCTTTAAGAAAAAAGACAAACGCACCATATATAATTTGATGTATCGCGATGGTGCTAAAGGACCAACATATGTTAAACGATTTGCAGTCACCTCAGTGACTAGAGATAAAGAGTATGACCTCACTAATGGAAATAAAGGTTCGATAGTATGGTATTTTTCCGCAAATCCAAATGGAGAAGCTGAGGTAGTAAGCATTCACCTCCGCCAAGCCGGCAGTATTAAAAAGCTTAAGTGGGATTTGGATTTTGCCGATATTTTAATAAAAGGACGTGCATCTAAAGGCAATGTGGTAACTAAATATGCGATTAAGAAAATAGAGCTAAAAGAAAAGGGAGTCTCTACTTTAAAACCACGTAAAATATGGTTCGATGATACGGTACAACGCTTAAATGTAGACGAAAGAGGTGAGCTTGTAGGTGAGTTTAGAGGTGAAGACCGATTGCTCATCATTACACAATCAGGAATTGTTAAAACGATTTTACCAGAATTAAGCACGCATTTTGATGATGACATGATTGTACTTGAAAAATGGATTCCGAAAAAACCAATTTCAGTAATTTACTACAATGGTGAAAAGGAGATTTACTACGTAAAACGTTTCTTAATAGAAAATGAAGGTAGAGAAGAATCTTTTATTCCAGAGCATCCTGGGTCTCAATTGGAAATTGTTTCAACGGATTGGAAGCCTATGGCTGAAATAGAATTTAAAAAAGAGCGAGGGAAAGATCGTAAAGCTAATGAGACGGTTAACCTGGAAGAATTTATTGCAGTTAAAGGCATATCGGCGCTTGGAAATCAATTAACCAAAGAAAAGATTAATCAGGTGAATCTGCTAGAGCCACTGCCTTATGAGGCTCCTGAAGATACGCCAGCAGAGGAAATTGAAGTTGTAGATGAAATGGTAGAATCTGTGACTTCGGAAAATGAACCCGAGAACCAATCAACCAAAACGACAGAAACAGATCCTGATGACGATACGGAATCTGGATTGGATGATCAAGGTCAGATCACGCTCTTTTAGTGTTATTTGTTTAAATCCTCATGAATTTTCTCTTATTAGAATGGATTTATCATAGTAAAATATTACTTTTCTTGATAGTATGACAATCAATGATTTATTAAATAACCACTATAGCTTTAATAACCACGATTTGTTAAAAGATCTTCCAGATGCCGTTTGTAAGGTGCTTAAAACAAATATGGTCACTGCACATTATAAAGCGGGAGAGTCTGTTTTTAGCGAAGGTCAAAAACCCAAAGGGGTATATCGCGTGCGAAAAGGTAAGGTGAAGAAATTTACTCACACCAACTTCGGGACACAGCATATATTTTATGTATGTAAAGAAAACGAGTATCTTGGGTATCATGCCATTCTTAGTCAAGAATTATATCCAGATTCGGCCGTAGCACTTTTAGATTCTGAAATTGATTTTATCCCTGAACATGACTTCTTAAAAGCGGTTAACTCATCTCACCTTTTAACACAACGCCTTTTGAAGAATTTAAGTCATGAGTTCAGAGTCTTTATTAATGCTACAAAAATGCTCGCCAAACATACCGTTAGAGAACGAGCTGCGCTAAACCTATTGATATTAGAAAGCAAATTCGAAAACGGAAACAATAACCAAACAGAAATCATCATAAATAGAGATGATTTAGCTAGTATGGTAGGGACGGCAAAGGAATCTGTCGTACGCATGCTCAAAGACTTTAAAGAAGAGCAACTAATAACCACAAAACGGAGTAGTATTTTTATTCAGGATTATAAAGGTCTTGTAAAGGTTGGGAATTTTCTATAGCAGAACACTTAAATTGATAAATATCAATGTAAGTTTTTTTAAAAGTTCTCGTTTAATGAATAAATTGAACCCATATTATTACTATCCTTATGAATAAATCCATATGCTTAATAGTACTGTTGTTAGCGATGACTTCAGCACATGCTCAACACTGGTTAACAGATTTTGATGAGGCAAAGGCTGTCGCTTTAAAAGAACAAAAGACCATTATATTGGTATTTCAGGGGTCTGATTGGTGTGCGCCATGTATCAAATTAGATAAAGAGATCTGGCAGACTGAAGAATTCCAAAACTATGCTAAAGATCATTTTGTGATGTTAAAGGCAGACTTTCCAAAGCGAAAAAAGAATGCTTTGAGCGAAACCTTGCAAGCTCATAATAACAAATTAGCCGAAACCTATAACAAGAGTGGGTATTTCCCTTATGTTGTTGTTTTAGATGAAAAGGGCAAAATGTTAGCGTCTTCAGGATATAAGAAAACGTCTCCTACTGAGTATATCAAATTTTTAGAGGCATTTAAATCCTAGTGTTTGTGAAACAATATTATATAACCATAGTTTTTGTGCTTTCTGCATTTTATACTGAAGCTCAAACAACACATAAGCAAACCTTAAAGCTTATGGGCAGTCGCTTTGATATTACGGTGGTTGCTAAAGACTCGATTGAAGCAAACACTTATATTGATTTAGCAGTTTCAGAAATTAGTAGAATAGAAAACCTTATTTCATCGTGGGATCCAAAATCTCAAACCTCCGAAATTAACCGCAACGCAGGGATTAAAGCAGTTGTCGTTGATCAAGAGCTCTTTAATCTCATTAATCGTGCGATATCAATATCTATGCTTACTGATGGCGCTTTTGATATTTCTTATGCATCTATGGATCGTATTTGGAAGTTTGATGGCAGCATGACGCAAATGCCCTCTGCAGAACAAATAAAAGCATCAGTGGAAAAGGTAGGTTTTGAAAACATTGTTTTAGATATTTCAAAAAACACGGTCTTCTTGAAAGAGAAGGGGATGAAAATCGGATTTGGAGCCATCGGCAAAGGTTATGCGGCAGATATGGCTAAATCGCTATTAATAAATAAAGGTGTTGTCGCTGGAATTATCAATGCTTCAGGAGATATGAATACCTGGGGAAAACAAATTAATGGCAAAGACTGGAAAGTTGCTATTACAAATCCTTTAGATAAAAATAAAGCCTTTGCGCTTTTGCCAATAACAAATGGGGCTGTTGTTACTTCTGGTAATTATGAAAAAGAAGTAACCTTTAACGGAAAGCGATATACTCATATTATTGACCCAAGAACAGGCTATCCATCGACAGGGTTGATAAGTGTAACCGTTTTTGCGCCAAAAGCTGAACTCGCAGATGCACTGGCAACTTCAGTTTTTGTGATGGGTAAAGACGTGGGGATCAATAGAATAAATCAGTTACCTAATATAGAATGTATTATTATCGATGAAAATGGAAATCTATTTTCATCTGAAAATATTAAAATAGACAAAATATGATCAAAAAGGCAATTCTTTGTATACTGGTATCTTCTTTTCTCACCTCTTGTGTGGTGGTAAAAGAGTATGAAAAAGTGAATTTAAATGATCCTGATATGGTTTTGGCCGACAAAAAAGCCGATCGAAACATACTAACCGCACATTCTTATCGTGAGGCAGCTGCTGGAGCGAATGGAGGAAAAACAGGTGGTGGCTGTGGATGTAACTAATACATAAATTTAAAAATTTGAAAAACTTAATAATTTTACTAGTTGCGCTCTTGTCTATTAAAATGACGCAAGCACAGGATTCAACAAATGTGTATAAGAAACGTGTTTTAGAAACAACCGAAGCTGATTTTTTATCAAGTTATTATTCTCAAGATGGTGATAATGCTGCTGTAAGTGGAGGCCTGGGAACTGAAGAATTGACTGATGTTACCGCTACATTTATTGTGTCTATTCCTTTAAATGATGACAATGTATTGACGATTGATGCGGGCGTTTCTGCCTATACTTCGGCATCTTCAAGTAATGTCGGCCCTTTTGATGGCAATAGTCCTGCTGATCCATTTGTAGCTAGTTCAGGAGCATCAGAATCTGATGTTTGGAATAATATTACAGGAACTTATAGTCATAGTTCAGATGACAGAAATGATATATGGTCTGCTAAACTTGCAGTTTCAGCAGAGTATGACTATTTCTCAGTTGGTGTTGGTGGAAGTTATACGAAGTTGTTCAATGAAAAAAATACTGAAGTTAGTGTTAATACAAACATTTATATCGATACATGGAATGCTTTATATCCAACAGAATTACGTCCGTTTGTTGAAGGTGGAGCAGGATTAACTAGCAATATATTCACGCAAAATACAATTACGGGTAATCAAAACTATAATCCAGATTTTAAAACTTTTGACAGTGAAGGCCGAAATTCTTATGCCTTAGGGTTTGGTTTTTCACAAATACTATCTAAGAAACTGCAAGGTTCTTTAGCTTTGGATTTGGTTATGCAGGACGGTTTATTATCTACGCCTTTTCAACGTGTGTATTTTAGCGATATAGCCGACTCGTTCATAGAGAATTTTCAATTAGCAGATGATATTGAACGCTTACCAGACTCTAGATTTAAAGTGGCTATTGGTGGTAGACTTAATTATTATATTAATGAAACTTTTATGCTTAGAACGTTTTACCGCTATTATTTTGATGACTGGGGAATTAAGTCACATACAGCGAGCGCGGAGTTGCCAATAAAAGTTTCGGATAAGTTTACATTGTATCCGTCATATCGTTTTTATAATCAAACAGTAGCTGATTATTTTAGAGCTTATGAAGGCCATCTGTCTACTTCAGAGTTTTATACCTCAGACTATGATCTTTCAAAGTATAATGCCAATCAATGGAGTTTTGGTGCCTCTTATACTGACATCTTTACCAAATTCCACATTTGGAAATTTGGTTTAAAGAGTATCGATCTCAAATACACACAGTACGACAGGAATAACACGCTTAGTGCTAATATTATTACGACAGGATTCAAATTTATTATGGACTAACTCTTAGGATTTTTTTTACTAATCTTATAGTTCAAGAATTCAACAAACAATGAAAATGCAATTGCAAAATATAAGTATCCTTTAGGTATTGCACCTACCTTATTTCCAAAGAATTCTGTGTGTGATAAGTGAGCAGCTTCTGTAATGAGCATAAAACCAATAAGGATTAAAAAAGCTAAGCCTAGCATTTGAATACTCGGGTTGCTATCTATGAAGCGCCTAATTGGATTAGCAAATGCAATCATTATAATTATAGATATCATAACCGCAATAACCATTAAAACAAGTGTGTAAGAAGTGTTAGGATGCAAGCCATTTGTCATTCCAACTGCCGTCAAGATTGAATCGATGGAAAAAATAAAATCAATGATTAAGATTTGTACTAAAGCATTGGATAGGGTTTTTATAGTCTTGCCTTTAACTTCATCGGCATCGTGTTCAGGATAAGTGACTTTCTCGCGAATTTCCGAAGTGCTTTTATAGATTAAAAACAATCCTCCCAAAAATAAAATTAAAGCTTGCCAGCTAATATGGAGTTCAAACCAACTGGTTTCCAAATTATAGAAGGGTTTTGATAAACCAACTAAGAATGATACAAAGAATAATAATATCACACGCTGCCCCATAGCAAGTAATAGGCCAATAGTTGTAGCTTTTGATCTGTGTTGTTCAGGAAGCTTATTGGCAGCAATAGAAATGAATACGATATTGTCTATTCCTAATATGATTTCTAAAAATGTTAAGGTGAGTAAGGCTATAATAGCATCACCAGTCAACAAAAATTCAAGCATACTATTTTATTTTTCTTGCAGTTCCTTTCTCTACGCGCTTCTGTTTATAAGCGTCTTTAACCGCTAATTGATATTCGAAAGTATACGAGTCGTCAGTTGTGCTGACAATCTTCATATGAATTGCTTTTTCTTCGCTTTTATTTATTGGATTAATCTTTTTCTGAATAAACTCGCAGTCATTAATCCAGCGAATTGAGGCAGAATCTACTTTATTATCGTAATAATCAATATTTAAATCGGCTGTACGTACAAATGTTCCAGTCTTTTCTATGCCATCAACCATATATGTAAACTCAAAAGTTCCAGTTTTAAAACTATTGCAATTGCGTTCTGCACGATAGCAATTTAAAAAAAGGAGCGGTATTAGTAGTAGAGTCAATTTACGCATGGTACATATTTTACACAAAATTACAAAACCTGTAACAATTTGTTAGAAAAGCAGATTTGAAAATTTATTAAGACTTTTAAGACTGTTCAAAATTCTTGAATGTACCGTCATTATAAAAAATCACAATGCGTTCAATCGTCTTGTCGTCGGATTCAGAAATTTGAGAAATCTCAGTTTTATTTTTAATCGGAAGTTCTTTGTCTTCGGAAACGGGATGTACCTCTGTTTTATTTTTTTGAGATGGAAACTGACCCTTGCCATTCATTAACCAATATAATTCTACTTCCGGAAAGGAGGAAAGCACCTTTAAAACAAAATCTAAACTAGGCTTATTTCTACCTGATAATATGTGTGAAATACTGGAGCGCTGCACGCCAATTTTTTCAGCAAATGAAGAGGCTGTTTCTCCGTAGAAATCTATGACTTTTTGGAGTCGTTTAACAAATTCTTCATTGTTTATCATTGTAAACTCACCTTGTTTAAGTTTGTAACGTTACAAATGTAAACATATTGCTTGTATTATGCTAAAACATGTGATTGTTTATTATTTTATAGTAAATTATAACTTTATATAATATTAATTAAATTACTGAAATACAATTATATGATATAATAATTAATTCAATGCATAGAATTTCTAAAAAGACCAAGGCTTATCCAGCGTGTTTTGTTTACAATTCTCATCACTTTAAGAATAAATGAAGGAGTTTAAGTGTTTACAAATGTAAATTATCAATTGTTTACCTTTGTCTTTATTAATTTAATTACATGCAGATAGATACCTTAAAATACTTATTCAATTTGTATAAAGAGACAGCGCTTTATGGTCGCTATATTAGTCATAAAACAATTGCTCCTCTTCTTGAAAAATTAGGAAATAAAGTTGAAGTTGCGCGCATTGGAAAATCTGTAAATGGTTTACCTATTTATGCGTTAACTTTTGGAGTTGGAGAGAAAAAGATTTTAATGTGGTCGCAAATGCATGGTAATGAAAGTACAACTACAAAAGCCATTTTTGATGTGTTGAATGTGATTTGTAGTGATGAAGCTATTGCAAAATTGATCCGTCAGAATTGTAAAGTCACGATAATACCCATTTTAAACCCAGATGGAGCAGAGGCTTATGCGCGTTTAAATGCAAATGGAATTGATTTAAACAGGGATGCTCAAAACCTGTCACAGCCAGAATCAAAGGTTTTAAAATCGGTTTTCGAGGATGTTAAACCTCATTTTTGTTTTAATCTGCATGGTCAACGTACTATTTTTAGTGCGGGTCATACAGAATTTCCAGCAACAGTATCATTTTTAGCTCCTGCACAAGATCATGCACGATCCGTTACCCAGACACGGAGCGTTGCTATGGAAATTATAACCAAGATGAATGATGTGCTTCAGCAGCAAATTCCTAATCAGGTTGGTGTATATGACGATTCCTTTAATTTAAATTGCGTTGGAGATATGTTTCAGGCCTTACATGTGCCAACAGTTCTTTTTGAAGCAGGGCACTATCATGAGGATTATTTGAGGGAACAAACCAGGGAATATATATGTCAGTCACTTTTGGTGGCTCTAGATTATATCGCACAACATACAATAGATGGTACACAAAGTCATTCATATGCTGAAATTCCTAAAAATGAAAAACGATTTTATGATATCATTATTAAAAACACTGACAACAAAGACATTGCAATTCAATATCAAGAAACTTTAATTGATGGTGTCATCGAATTTGTGCCTAAAGTTGAGAAAATTTCAAATTTAGACGCTTATGTTGCGCACAAAGTACTGGATGCGGGAGGGTACAGGGTGTTAGGTAGGAATAATAACACAATAAAAGAGGGTAGCGAAATCGATTTCGTAATGATAAATAATGAAAAATTCGTACTAAAATGGTAAAATAATTGATTTTTAATGCGATATCTTTAAAGAAAATGCATTATTTTTGTATTTAATCTATGAAAAACAAAAAAATGGGAAAATTTAAATTGGATGAAATCGATCATCAAATTTTAGATATGTTGATCGATAATACAAGAATTCCTTTTACAGATATTGCCAAGAAATTGGTTATTTCAGCGGGAACAGTACATGTTAGAGTAAAAAAAATGGAAGAGGCTGGGATTATTCGTGGTTCTTCTTTAACTCTGGATTACCAGAAGCTTGGGTATTCATTTATCGCTTATGTAGGGGTGTTTTTAAATAACACATCACAGACTAAGTTTGTATTAGAGTGTATCGCTCAGATTCCTTATGTGACAGTTGCACATATCACAACTGGAAAATTTAATATATTCTGTAAGGTGAGAGCAAAAGATACGTCACACGCTAAAGATATTATATTTTTGCTTGATGATATCGAAGGGATTTATAGAACGGAAACGATGATTAGTCTTGAAGAGAGTATCAATGATAAGAAACGATTAATGCATACGATTTTTAACGAACTATAATAATTTAACAAATATAAATCAACCCTTTCTCGGTAAAAAAGAGAAAGGGTTTTTTTGTTACATTTATTAAAAAAAAACACACTATGAGAAAAGAAGATTTATCGAAAACGGAGTTTAATCCTTATTATCAGACCTATATAGACAAATCGGGTGATTTGACGCTGCATAGCGGCTTAAAAATAAATGGAGATAAAACTATCGCATTTTTAGAATCAATTCCAGAAGAAAAACTTGAGTATCGATATGTAGAAGGGAAGTGGACGATTAAGGAAATTATTTTGCACCTCATTGATACCGAACGCATATTTGCCTATCGAGCCTTGTGTATTGCTAGACACGATCAATCAGTTTTCCCTGGTTTTGATCAGGATGAGTACGTTGTTCAGTCTAATGCGAACCAACGCCATATCGATAGTTTAATAGATGAATATAAGGCGGTTCGCCATTCAACTATTATATTGTTTGGAAGCATGCTGTCGACTGACTTGTGTCGCATAGGCACTGCTAGCGAAAGTGATATATCTCCTAGAGCAATAGCTTTTATCACCATAGGTCATGAGAATCATCATTGCGACATTATCAAGGAGCGTTATTTATAATTTAAAAAGCCACGTTGATAAACGTGGCTTTTTAAAATGTATATGTTATTAGTTAGAACCTATATCTGATTCCTAAAGCAATATCAAAATCTAAATCATCGTTAAAGTCTCCAAAGCCAAATTCGGGTCTGGCATCAAGTGATAATTGTAAAGGAATATCAAAATTATATTCAATACCAATGTTTCCTGCTGCAAAGAAAAAAGTTTCACTGTCATCAAATCCTGGAGGAACATTGTCAAAACTTATAGAGCCAACTCCGCCACCTACACCAGCGTACCAGTTGAAATCGCCATCAAGTACCCAAACCCATTGGTAAATTCCTGCTAGTTTGAATCCGTCATAGTTGTTGCCGTTTGTAATCCCTAAATCAACTTCAAGTCTGTTATTGTCCCCTAAGGCGCGTTGATAGGAGATTTGAGCACCAAACCCATCACTGTCACCTAATCTTAAACCGATTGCATTATCTGAGATGTCTTGAGCGTTAACCGTTGCGAAGCCAATAAAGGCTAGAGCTACTAAAAATAATTTTTTCATAAAATTTAAGTTTTTGTTGTCGTTAATAAATTTAAAATACAGTCTTTATTAGACCATTCTTTTTTTTATGCGATATTGGTTACAAAAATAACGCCAAAAAACGTGATTTATTAAATTTCTTATTAGTTTTATCAACAGACTTAATCATCTATGATCAGCGACTCGCTTTTAGAAAATTTATCTTCCCAATTAGAGGGTGAACTGCATTATGATGCATTGATGAAACGACTTTATGCAACTGATGCTTCTGTGTACAGAATGCTGCCTCTGGCCGTGGCGCTTCCAAAATCTAAAAAAGACATTCAAATTCTTATAAAATTTGCCACAAAGCACAGTACATCATTAATTCCAAGAACAGCAGGAACCTCTCTTGCGGGTCAATGTGTTGGAAAAGGAATAGTGGTAGATGTGTCTAAATATTTTAATAAAATCGTCTCGCTGAATAAAGAGGCGCAAACTGTTACCGTTCAGCCTGGTGTAGTGAGAGATGAGTTGAATAATTATCTCAAGCCATTTGGTTTTTTTTTCGGACCAAATACATCGACTTCAAATCGTTGTATGATTGGCGGAATGGTAGGTAATAATTCTTCAGGAACTACTTCAATTAAGTATGGTGTTACTAGGGATAAGATTTTGGAACTGCATACAATTTTAAGTGATGGTAGTGAGGTTGTGTTTTCTGAGTTGTCCTCTGAGGCGTTTAAGAAAAAGAAGACCCATGTTTCCTTAGAGGGAGAGATATATAGAAGTATTGCTTCTGAATTAGCGCCGGAAGGTGTTCAGCAAAATATTAGATCTCAATTCCCGAAACCTAATATTCATCGCCGCAATACAGGTTATGCTATTGATGAGCTCATAAATACAGAAGTGTTTTCAAACACATCGAAAGCTTTTAATTTGTGTAAACTTTTATCGGGTAGTGAAGGCACGTTGGCAATTACCACTCAAATTACTCTAAGACTAGATCCCATACAGCCATCAGAGCGTGCAATGGTCGCGGCTCACTTCAAGACAATTCAGGATTGTTTAGATGCTGTTAATTTGACAATGCAGCATGATTTATACGGTTGCGAAATGATGGATAAAACCATTTTAGATCTTACAAAACATAATAAAAATCAGCAGGTTAATAGGCAATTTGTAGAGGGTGATCCCGAGGCTATTTTGATGTGTGAACTGCGCTCAAGCAGTTCAAGTGATTTAAATACTAAAGCGGAGTCTTTAGTGTCTGATTTAAAAGTTTTAGGATTGAGCTATTCTAATCCTTTGCTCTGCGGAAATGAGATTAATAAGGCCGATGAATTGCGAAAAGCAGGTTTGGGATTATTAGGTAACATAATAGGTGATAAAAAAGCAGTGGCTTGCGTAGAGGATACTGCAGTTGCGCTAGAAGATCTATCGAGTTATATTAATGATTTTTCTGAACTGATGAAAGGTTATAATCAAAAGCCAGTCTATTATGCGCATGCTGGGGCTGGAGAATTGCATTTACGACCAATACTTAATTTAAAAAAGGCCTCTGATGTGGTTTTGTTTCGAAAAATAACAACAGATGTTGCACATTTAGTGAAACGTTATCAGGGATCAATGAGCGGAGAACACGGTGATGGAATTGTTCGCGCTGAGTTCATACCAATCATGATAGGAGCTGATAACTATGCCATTTTAAAGCGCATAAAATCAACCTTTGATCCAAATAATATCTTTAACCCTGGTAAGATTGTAGATGCGTTTCCAATGGATAAATCTTTACGCAATGAGCCTGAACAGCAGCAGTCTGAAATAAAAACGATATTAGATTTCTCGGAGTCCATGGGAATATTGCGTACTGCTGAAAAATGCAATGGTTCGGGAGATTGTCGCAAACTTCCAGAATTTGGAGGAACGATGTGCCCGAGCTATCGCGCCACCAGAAATGAAAAGGATACGACTAGAGCTAGAGCTAATGCATTACGGGAGTTTTTAACACATTCAGATAAAGATAATAAATTTGATCATGAAGAACTTAAGGAGGTCTTTGATCTTTGTTTGAGTTGTAAGGCTTGTTCAAGCGAATGCCCTAGTAGTGTGGATGTTGCCAGTTTAAAAGCGGAATTTCAGTACCAGTATCAAAAGACTAATGGATTTAAATTTAAAGATAAATTTTTCGCTAATTTTACGCGTTATAACAGGATAGCGTCCCGAGTTCCTAGGTTTAGTAACTTTCTGTTTCGAAATGCAATATCATCGAGAATTATTAAATCAATTTTAGGTGTTCATAAAGATAGGAGTTTGCCAATACTATCGAAGTCTTATCTAAGTATGGCTAATTTCTCAGGTTGGATAGATGGAAATGACGCTGCGCCAAAGTCTTTAAAAACAGTATATTTGTTTGTGGATGAATTCACTAATTATCTAGATTCTGACATAGCAAAAGATATTAAAGTATTGCTTGAATCATTAAACTATAAAATATTATATATAAATCATTTAGAGAGTGGCAGAAGTTTTTTATCTAAAGGGTTTTTAGAGCAAGCAAAAAATTGTGCAAATCAGAATGTTGAAATTTTTAAGAATCTAATTTCCGAAGACACTCCACTTATCGGAATAGAACCATCGGCTATCTTGACGTTTAGAGATGAATATCTTAAATTGGCTGATGATAATGTTTCGGCAAAACAAATAGCGAAGCACACTTTTTTAATCGAAGAATTTCTTCAAAATGAAATTCAATTGGGTAATATCACTTCAGACCAGTTTACTTCTGAAGCAAAAACAATTAAATACCATGGACATTGCCATCAAAAGGCATTAGTCAATCAAATGTCAAGCTTTACAGTATTGAATTTGCCAAAAAATTATAAAGTGACCATTATTCCCAGTGGTTGTTGTGGTATGGCGGGTAGTTTTGGTTATGAGAAAGCGCATTATGAAGTGAGTATGCAAATAGGTGAGCAGACTTTATTTCCTGCAATTCGAAATGCCAACTCAAATGTCATTATTTCAGCAAACGGTACAAGTTGTAGGCACCAAATTAAAGATGGAACCGAACGTCAAGCACTGCATCCTGTATCTATTTTAAAGAATGCATTAATCTAATATGTAAGACGCTTTAGAATTTCATCATATTTAAGTCACATTATCAAATAAGTATGAGTTAATTAATAATGGACCTAATTAACAAACAGTCAGCAATTTGTTTATCTATTGTTCTGTCTTTTTTTTGTATTGAATGGCCATGCTTTATGGGATTCTCTATTTGTTTCTTTATTTTTACCACTACTTTAGCACAAAAACATAATATATGGCAGGAAATTCCTTCGGAAAAATTTTTAAACTCACCACTTTTGGAGAGTCACATGGTGTGGCAATTGGTGGAATTATTGATGGATGTCCTGCCGGATTGCAATTAGATTTTGAAGCCATTCAAAACGAAATGAATCGTCGCAAACCTGGTCAGTCTTCAATAGTCACACAACGTAAAGAACCAGATACGGTAGAGTTTTTGTCAGGTATATTTGAAGGTCAAACGACAGGAACACCGATTGGGTTTGTCATCAAGAATACCAATCAAAAGTCAAAGGACTACTCGCATATTAAGGATGTTTATCGTCCGAGTCATGCCGATTATACGTATGAAAAGAAATATGGTGTTAGAGATTATAGAGGTGGCGGGCGAAGTTCGGCAAGAGAGACAGCTTCAAGAGTAGTAGCTGGTGCCATTGCTAAACAAGTATTGAGTTCAATTAAAATTAACGCATATACGTCTTCTGTAGGTGATGTTATTTTAGAAAAACCGTATCAAGATTTAGACTTCTCAAAAACCGAAAGCAATGCTGTTCGCTGTCCTGATGAGGCAACAGCAAAGCAAATGATTTCAAAAATCAAAGAGATCCGTAAGGAAGGTAATACGATTGGTGGCACCATTTCATGTGTGCTTCAAAATGTTCCTGTTGGATGGGGTGAACCAGTTTTTGATAAGTTGCACGCCGATCTCGGTAAAGCTATGCTTTCAATAAATGCGGTGAAAGGCTTTGAATATGGAAGTGGGTTTTCTGGGTCACAAATGAAAGGCACCGAGCATAACGATTTATTTAATGCGGATGGGACTACTAAAACCAATTTATCAGGAGGTATTCAAGGTGGCATCAGTAATGGTATGGATATTTATTTTAGAGTTGCTTTTAAGCCAGTGGCGACAGTCATTCAAAAACAAGATGCTCTTAATAGTTCTGGAGACATAATAGAAATGCAAGGAAAAGGACGTCACGACCCTTGTGTAGTGCCTCGAGCTATTCCTATTGTAGAGGCGATGGCGGCATTGGTCTTAGCAGATTTTTATTTACTAAATAAAATGTATAATTAAAAAAACAATTCCTTTTTCTTCGAAAAGGGTATAAACTCTATGAAAAAACTAGCATTACACTGGCAAATTTTAATAGGAATGCTACTCGGTTTAGTATTTGGTTTTATTATGCTTCAATATGGAGGAAAAGCATTTACTGAAGATTGGATAAAACCAATTGGGACTATTTTTGTTAAACTATTAAAATTAATAGCTATTCCTTTAATATTGGCATCATTGATTAAAGGGATTTCAGATTTAAAAGACATTTCTAAATTCAAAAATATAGGGTTACGCACAATAGGGATTTATATTGTTACAACAGTAATTGCAATTTCAATAGGATTAGCTCTTGTAAATATAATGCAACCTGGTGATGGTGTTTCTGAAGAAACAATTGCTAAGTTAACAGAAACATATTCAGAAAACAGTAGTGTAAAAGCAAAAATTGAAGAAGCTGCAAAGCAGATGAATACAGGTCCATTACAGTTCTTAGAAGATATGGTTCCTGACAATGCCTTTAATGCCTTAAGTAATAATAAGTTAATGCTTCAAGTCATTTTCTTTGCCATATTTTTAGGGATTTCAATGCTCCTTATAGGAGAGAAACGGGCTAAACCCTTGAAAAAACTATTTGACTCATTAAATGATGTAGTTCTAAAAATGGTTGACTTAATTATGTTGAGTGCACCTGTTGCAGTATTTGCATTATTAGCAAATGTTGTTGTGTCTTCTGATGATCCAGATATTTTGTACGCTTTATTGAAATATGCAGGTGTTGTCGTTCTAGGGTTAGTTTTAATGGTTGTTTTCTACTGCATCTTGGTTGCAACGTTAACAAAGAAAAACCCGTTTTGGTTTTTAAAACAAATCAGTCCAGCTCAACTATTAGCGTTTTCAACAAGTAGTAGTGCAGCGACACTTCCTGTAACTATGGAACGTGTTGAAGAACATATAGGCGTAGATAAAGAAGTCTCCAGTTTTGTACTGCCAGTTGGTGCTACAATCAATATGGATGGAACAAGTCTCTATCAAGCCGTGGCTGCAGTGTTTATCTTTCAAGCACTAGGTTTAGATTTAACATTTGCAGATCAAATAACTATAGTCTTAACAGCTTTGCTGGCGTCTATTGGGAGTGCTGCAGTACCAGGAGCAGGAATGGTTATGCTGGTCATTGTATTAGAGTCTGTTGGGCTTCCTCCAGAATTACTTCCAATTGGTTTGGCTCTTATTTTTGCTGTTGACCGTCCGTTGGATATGTGTAGGACTGTTGTGAATGTGACAGGCGATGCCACTGTATCAATGATTGTCGCAAAATCGGTAGGAAAACTAGGTGTGCCAAAAGTTAAGAATTGGGATGATAACTATGAAGAAGTTAAATAAAAACTTTAAATTTAAATACGATTAATCAACTAAAATTACCGACTATGAATGTTTGTTTTATAATGTATCCTTGGGAACAAATTGATCCAGAAAACGATACGAGTCTCGCTTTAATCAAAGAATGTGTAAAGCGCGGTCATGGTGTTGCCATGTGTACTCCAGCAAACTTGACGATAAGAGATAGTGTGACTAACGCTTTTTGTACCGTAATTAACCGAATGGATAAAGTGCCTCCAACTTTGAAAGCATTTTATAACAAAGCCAGTTTAAGAGAAGAGATGTTGCCGCTTGCTGGATTTGATGCTATTTTCTTTAGAGCTAATCCACCACTTGATCCAATTATGCTTAATTTCTTAGACTCTGTGAAGGACGATGTATTTATTGTGAATTCACTTCAAGGCATGAGAGAAGCTAATAATAAACTATATACGGCTGCTTTTGGTGATGCGCATAGCAATATTATTCCAAATACACATGTGTCCAAAAACAAAGAGTATCTCGTTCAACAAATCAAAGAATCTAAGGCAGATAAAATGATTTTAAAACCACTGAATGGTTTTGGTGGTTCAGGTGTGATTTTAATTGAGAAATCAGCCATGAGTAATATCAATTCATTACTCGATTTTTATATCACTACTGGCGATGGGAACTCAAATTATGTAATTCTTCAAGATTATATTGAAGGGGCAGATCAAGGAGACGTTAGAATTCTCTTATTAAATGGTGAACCTGTAGGAGCAATGAAACGCGTTCCAGGAAATGATGATCATCGCTCTAATGTGTCTGCAGGTGGTTCAGTTCAAAAACACACCTTAACTAAAGCAGAAAAAGCATTATGTAAACAAATTGGACCTAAACTTGTTAAGGACGGTTTGTATTTCGTTGGAATTGATGTAATAGGCGGAAAGCTTGTTGAAGTTAATGTCATGTCACCTGGTGGAATTACCTATATCAACAAGGTGTACAAGTCAAAAATTAAAGTTGAAGAGCGTGTTGTCGACTTTTTAGAAAGTAAAGTTGTTGATCAATTACAGGCCTTTGATAGACGTACACGATTAAGAAAAACAGTTCAGGATGCCTAATACCAGTCGGTTTGTATCGACTATCGTAAGTTGTGAATGGTTGCATAAAAATCGGAATGTTGAGCATTTGATTATTCTTGATACTCGCGTCAAAAAAGGAGGAGATACTGTAGCTTCTGAAGATTATATAGCCAATTCTAGATATTTCGATATAAAAGGAAAATTTAGCGATACAACCGATGAATACCCTAATGCATGTCCTTCACAAGAGCAGTTTGAACTAGAAGCGCGAAAGCTCGGTATTAATAAAGATACTCTAATTGTCGTTTATGATGATAAAGGCATGTATTGGAGTCCAAGAGTTTGGTGGCTCTTTAAGAGCTTTGGATTTGATAATATTGCGGTTTTAGATGGTGGACTTCCAGAATGGAAACGTTTAAAGTTTGAAACGGTCTCTCAATTCGCATTGAAAACATGGGATATTGGAAATTTTAAAGCCGAATTTAAATCTGAAAACATACGATTTTTTCATCATATTTTAGATATTGCAAGAGATGAAAACTGTTTGATTATAGACGCACGCTCAGAAGATCGTTTTATAGGTAAAGCTCCAGAACCTAGAGTAGGATTGAGAAGTGGAACAATCCCTAACTCAGCCAATCTGCCATATACTAATTTACTCGATGGATATTGTTTAAAATCAAAAGACGAATTACGCATAATTTTTGATACTTTTGAAATAGGAGACAAATCATTGACTTTTAGCTGTGGATCTGGAATTACGGCTTGTATTTTGGTATTAGTTGCTGAAATTTTAGAGTATAAAAAACTATCTGTTTATGATGGATCATGGACAGAATACGGAACCTTAACAATATAATCATGGAATCAAAACATTGGACAAAAAACGAATTGGTAGCTTATACTTTGATGTATGTAGCACACTCAGATTTACAGAGTACAAAGGAAGAACAGGATTATATGCTATCACGCGTTAATGCTGAAACTTTCAAGGATATTAAAAAGGAATTTGATGCCGATAACGATTATCAAAGCATCAATAAAATTGTGGATGCCGTAAAATCGGAAAAGTATTATAATGATGATCTCTCTGAATTATTTGCAGATATCAAACTAATGGCTTTTGCTGATGGATCATTTGACCAAATGGAATTAGCTATTTATAACCAACTCAAAAAAATATTGAAGTGATATGATGGAACGCTTATCAATTGACTCTATTATTTCGAAAATCCAGAATGAGGAAACGTTTCATGCGGTGGCCGAAGATTACTCCCTTACTTTAAAAATTGACAAATACGTACATTATGCCTGCGCTGCGGTGCACGACGGACATCAATTCAGAAAAGAGCTATGGGGTAATTGTATTCATACCGATTATGAGCGCTGGTATGAAGAAGATCCAGAGACTAAAAACATGGTCATCACACATCCAATTCTTATTGCTGGTTGTGATTCGCGATTCGAATACGATCTCAACCGTCCACCAGAAGAGGCTGTTTTTGAAACAGCCTGGGGAAAACAGTTATGGCATAAGCCGCTTTCCGAAGAGAAAAAAACAAAGAGTTTTCAAAAACATGACAATTTTTATCGAGTAACACATGCATTAATCGCGAAATTAGAAGAATTGTTTGGGGTTTGTGTTGTTTATGATATACATAGTTATAATTGGAAACGATGGGATAGAGTGGTCCCTACATGGAATTTAGGAACATCAAATGTTGATAATGAGAGATTTGGAGACGATATAGAGCTTTGGCGTCAAGAGTTATCAGAGTTTCATTTTCCTCATGAGATTAGATCAACAGCAAAGATTAATGATACCTTTTTTGGGAATGGATATTTCTTAAAATATATCACGAAAACCTTCAAAAATACCTTAGTTTTGGCAACTGAAATTGCGAAGGTCTACTGTGACGAATACAATTATGTGATTTATCCCGAAGTGGTTACCGCAGTTGAATTAGAATTACGAAAACGATTACCTGAGCATGCTGCTCAATTTTATAAAAAGCACGCTAAATAATGCCGCAAATAACTAGTACAGACGAATACCAAGATTTATTTGATATTGATGGCAATTTGAACCGATTGGTGCAAAAAATTGAAGTACTCAATTACATCAACCCTTTAAATATCCAACGAGAAAAGAAACAATTTTTTTCTTCGAAATTTAATTATGAGCCTGTATTTAAATATCCTAAGATTAAATTCAACGGTTATAAGTTGCATCGCTTGTTCTTTTCTCAGCGCTTAGAACGTATTGTAGATGAGGATATTAGACAATTATATGAGGATGTTATTTACGAATATTCAGGATTGATAGAATGTATCGAAACTATAAATCAAGGACGTAAATTCTACTACAATAGTTTGAAGAGTTTTGGGACACCAACAGAAAAACAGATTGACAATGCGAAATTTATTTTGCGTTTTGATGATAGTGATTTCGATGAAGAAATGCTTCCTATTTATTCAGCTACAGATGCGGTAGATTATTTTAAAGACTATTCAAAACGCTACGATTTTAACTATAATATTAAGTTGTCGACAAACCTGTCGGCTGCGGCAATGGTGCTAAACAATTCGCAAACTTTAGTCTTAAGCAAGAACCATAAGTTTAGTAAGAATCAGTTAAAGGTACTTACGAATCACGAAATTGGAGTGCATATGGTTACGACATTTAACGCATTAGCACAACCCTTGAAAATATTTTCAAACGGTTTGCCAAATAATGTTGAAACGCAGGAAGGTCTTGCGGTTTATGCCGAATATATGTCTGGCTGTTTAACGATGAAGCGATTAAAGGAATTAGCATATCGTGTGATTGCCGTAGATTCTTTGAACAAAGGTTATAGCTTTTCTGATACTTTTGATCTACTATATAGTCAGTATAAGCTTGATCGGGATAAAGCTTTTGCAATTTCACTCCGCGTCCATAGAGGCGGTGGATTTACTAAAGATCACCAATATTTAAGCGGTATTTGTCGTGTTTATAATTATGCTCAATCAGGTGGTGATTTGGATGTCTTGTTAACAGGGAAGGTTACCTTAGATTATATTGATACCATAAAAAAACTACAAGATTTAGGTTTAGCAATTCCATCTAAATATTTCACAGATTCTTATCTCAATAATGACAACTCGAATAAGAATTTAGACTTCATATTGAAAAGTTTAAAATAAAAAAGCCTTAAAGTAATAGTGTTCTTATCAGCATTTTATTTCTGAAACTCCTCAGTTGTTAGACTTTTACACCAAAGGAGAGCTTGATCTATTCCTAACTAACGGAAGCTAGGCTCAAGCCAAACGGTTTATTTTAAGGCTTTTAGTAATGTAAATGAACGCTTCAATTAATTTAAATTAAAGCTACAACAAGTTTGTAGTATTTAAAATGAGTATTGAGTGAGGTGCGGTTTTTGACGAGTGAACAGGAATTATGAATGAGTAAAAAAAAAACAGTCTATTAATGAACCACTCATAGATGTTTTTTACACCTTACTTTTTTTAAACAAATTTTTAGGGTTTATATCGATATTTTAGCTGGAAAATGAAGTAAAGAAGTACATTTAGATTATAAATAATGTGCTATTAATCAATATATCTTTTACTAGATAATCCCTCTTGATTAGAAATTATTTAGAGTTAAATTAGTTTTAATTAGTTGTTAATTATTAAAGTCCTTATTCCCGTAAGGACTTTTTTATACCAGAAACTTAGACTTAAGTTCAGGAGTAGGAATCATACATTCATCTTTCTTGCCATACCATTTATAACGATTTTTAGCTATAAAATCATAAACCCAATTTCTAATAAATGCGGGAACTATTATGAATATAGCCAAAAGATTTCGAGGAAAGCCCAATTGTTTTGCAACGTTTAATGCTGCTGTAGATTTAGTCGAGAGTCCGTGCAATTCAGAGTAAACTAGAATAGAATCTGTTTTTTGAGTATCAATCTTATAGTTTTCGATGATTTGTTGGCCGATAGAACTTTGTAAAGGCGCAAACATAAAATGATCATTTTTGTCATGTCTAATGACATATTGAACTGATGAATTACAAAGGTTGCAAACACCATCAAAAAGAATCAATTGTTTATTTTTAGGCAGCCCTGTCATATCATCAATCTACGAGTTCTAATAAGTCAACATTCACATTAGTCGTGAACATACCATAGTTTACGATAGCTTTTCCTTTTTCGAGGTTATCAATACTACCAATGGCCTTGCCGTCATGCATTCTCACACGATCACCAATCTTTAATACCGGTTTTGGTTTGACTTGTTTGACTTCTTTTGCTTTAGCCGATTTTTTCTTTTGTCGTATCACAGCAACTTTTTGTTCAGCTTCTTTAATGACCTGTTGTTCTTTGGCTTTTTTTGCTTTCTTTTGTTTCGCTGAAACTTTCTTACGCTTAGAGTTTTCTATTTGAACAAGTTTGAACAATTCGGCCATTAACTCGCGTTTACTTTTGTTGTCAAAATACTTTTCGGAAACATCATTAAATTTCTGACCTAAATAAATAAGACGTTGGTTGCTGTCATAAAGCTCCTGGAAACTTTCTAATTTCTTCTGAACCTTAGCGTTGATCTCTTCGAGCTTATCGGCTTCTGATTGTTTTTTCTTTTCGTTTTCTTTTAAGGAACGCTCTGTTTTCTCAAGTTTGCTGCGTTCTTTTTGAAGCTTCGCAATCGTTGCGTCAAAGCGCACTTTTCCTCGCTCTATCTTCTTTTTCGCTCTATTGATTAAACTATATGGAATTCCATTTTTTTGGGCAACTTCAAAGGTAAAAGAACTCCCTGCTTGTCCTAATGCTAGTTTAAACATAGGTTCTAAGCTCTTCTCATCAAACATCATATTTGCATTTTGCATGTATGGTAATTCGTTGGCGAGTACTTTTAAATTGGAGTAGTGGGTAGTAATAATACCGTAAGCTTCTCGATGATAAAATTCCTCTAAGAAGGTCTCAGCTAATGCCCCACCAAGTTCGGGATCACTTCCAGTGCCAAATTCATCAATAAGAAATAAAGTGTTTTTGTTACATTTCCGTAGAAAAAAGTTCATTTGTTTTAAACGGTAACTGTAGGTGCTTAAATGGTTTTCAATAGATTGATTGTCACCAATATCACTGATGATTCTATCAAACAGGCAAATATTACTTTTTTCATGCACAGGAATTAGTAAACCGCTTTGCAGCATCACCTGCAATAAGCCTATAGTTTTTAGTGTAATACTTTTACCTCCAGCATTTGGTCCTGAAATTACGATAATTCTATTTTCGGGATGAAGGACAATGCTTTGTGGAAATGTCTTTTTGCCTTGCTCTTTGTTTGATAAATAGAGTAAAGGATGATACGCGTCTTTAGCTTCGTAGAATTTATCGTTATTGATTTGTGGAAGAATCGCGTCTAATGATTGTCCATACTTCGCCTTGGCATAAATAACATCTAAGCGCACCAGAAAGGCTTGATACTTTTCTAAAAGGAGCGTATAAGGTCTAATATACTCGGTGAGATTGCGCAGTATTTGGTCAATTTCTTCGCTTTCATCAAATTCTAAATTATTGAGTTCACGAGCATATTGAAAAGTAGTTTCGGGTTGAATGTAAACGATACTTCCCGTTTTACTACTCCCCATAATACTGCCCTTGACTTTACGTCGATACATGGCTTTTACAGCAAGAACACGCTTGTTTTCAACCACTGATTCTCTAATGTCATCAAGATATTCTAAATTGTGATAGGTCGTTAATGCCGAATTAAAACTCTGATTGATTTTTCCGCGCACCGAATTAATAGCCTGCCGTAATTGATATAAGGTATCTGTGGCATTATCTTTAATATCACCAAAACGGTCGATTATTGCATCAATCTCTATTACAATATGTGCAACAATTTCTAGGTCTAAAGAAGACTTATGAAGTGAAGGGTAGTACTCTTCAAATTTTTTGAAAAACTTTAGGATATCGTTTACCGTAAGTGTAATAGATGCTATTTTTTTGAAACTCTTGGTGTCTAAATATGAGTTTTCAATTTTTAAAAGCTTTAGCTCCTTAGTAATGGGTTCGAAACCATGATTTGGTATTCTATTATCATTATAAAAAGAAGAGACATACTCATTGGTGTACTCAAGAGACTGCAAAACGTCCTCTCGCGTTGACAAAGGCTTTATTTCTAGTGCCTCAAGCCTTCCCAAATCGGTAATACACAATGCTGCAACCTGTTGTGAAATTGAGTAAAACTCAATATCTTGAAGTGTCTTTTCGTGAATATTAATCATTAATTGTTAATCGGTTACTCCTAAAAACAGCAAAGGTACTTATTAATGATATAGAAATAAAATCTTTAAGAGCATTCGTCTAAGATGAAAGTTACTGTTTGTATTGTCCATTTTTATTACATATAGTCATTTTAAAGATACAGTTTGTTGCGCTAGTCTTTTATATCATTAAACTAAAAGGGTTATAGTATCAAAGATTGATGAATATGATGATAATGATTGCATTATATTTGTAGAACTGCAAATAGGATAGAGCAATTAGATTTTAAGATACAAATGGATATAGATATTCACGATAGTTGGAAAGAGCGATGTGTTGAAGAATTTCAAAAACCTTATTTCAAAGATTTGTTGGAATTTATTCATGAAGAATATGCTAATTATAAATGTTTTCCGCCAGTTGAAAAGGTGTTTTCAGCCTTTGACCTTTGCCCGTTTCAAGACGTTAAGGTTGTTATAATTGGTCAGGATCCTTATCATGGATCAGGCCAAGCCAATGGATTGTGTTTTTCTGTAGCGGAAGGTATCGCCCATCCGCCCTCACTTATCAATATATTTAAAGAGATAGAACATGATTTAGATATTCCTTATCCTAAATCGGGTAATCTCGAACGTTGGGCTAAACAAGGTGTATTGTTGTTAAATGCGACGCTGACAGTAAGAGCTCATCTAGCCGGTAGTCACCAAAAGAAAGGCTGGGAGCAATTTACAGATCATATAATTCAACTTATTAGTACAGAAAAGCGTGATGTAGTCTTTCTACTTTGGGGAGGTTTTGCTAAAAAGAAAATAAAATTAATAGATAGTACTAAGCACACCATATTGACATCAGGCCATCCGTCGCCTTTAAGTGCGAACAGAGGGTATTGGTTTGGCAATGGACATTTTAATAAAACAAACGCAGTTTTGCGTTCTGTAGAAAAAAAAGAAATTGATTGGTAGGTCTTAGCTCCCTGTAGGTGCTAAGTGATTTGTAGTTAGGTGTTTGGTAGGTGTAGGCGCCTTAATAGCTTCTATTTTGGTTGATTTTTTTGTAGACAATTTCTTAGTTGTTTTGTTGCAACTAAATAGTAATAACAAAAAGTTTAAAGCCACTAAAAAAGACAGTACAAGAGTAATTGTTATAATCATATTTTTTAGATTTAGTTAAGTCAGCACACTGATTTGGTGGGTTAAATGTAATTAAAATTTTGATAAATAGAAAGTTAAGCCCTTAAAAAGCTAAAATTTTGTTAATTTTTAACGCCTATTAATAAGGTCATGTTCAATACGATAACAATTAAATGGTCAAAATTCCTACCTCTATTATGTGATAATATGCACGAGTTTTTCGTAGTCTATTTTTTCTGGAATTATATCTAAACTCAATAGCTTGTCTTGAATGGTATTTATCGTTTTTTCATCAATTACATCTTGTGACCATTCTGTTAATGTCAGCCATTCTTGGACATCCTCTAATTGTTGATCATATCGATTTGCAATGGTTTGGTCGATGGAAGGAATTTGCTTAAACTCGGAAGTTGTATTGTTGATAATTTCTAGAATAGTTTTCACATCGTCCAGTTGATGCTCTAAAAAGTCCTCTCTTACTGCAATGACAAAGCAGGGCCAAGGTGTCGGACAATTTCCAATACGTCTAAATATGCCGTTGTCAACAATAGGTTTGGTTGTGAATTTTTCCCACATAAAATAATCAGCGTTCCCGTTTGATAGTCCTTCAACTGCACCATCAAGATTTCTTATAACTTCAAATTGAAGGTCTTCGTCGAGATTCCACTGGTGATTTTCTGCATTTATGTAGGCCATGAGATGTGAACCAGATCCATATCTACTAATTGCAGCTCTGGCCCCTTTAAGGTCCTCTATGGTTTGGAATTTTGAATCGCTTGCAACATGTATACCCCAAATTAACGGAGACCGCACAAAGGTTTGGACAATTTTACTTGGGTTACCATCAATGATGTCTTTAATAATGCCTTCCGTTAAAATCACAGCCATATCAATTTCACCGTCACGAAGCGCTTTATTCATGGCGCCAGTTCCTCCAAAATAGTCTTTCCATCTTAGGTTAATATCTTTAGCTTTGTATTCACCGTTCTTGAGCGTTAGATACCAAGCCAGATTAAAATGTTCTGGAACACCACCAATATTTATTTTTTTCATAGTTGCAATTCTGTAATAGCTGTTCTTAACTTCAAATGACTGTTTTTAATTTGATCACACATTAATGATGCGCTCCAAAGCATACATAATGAGATGCTCAACAGTTTTTTTTGGATCTTTACTAAAAGTACCATTTGCTCTGTTTGCAATTATCGCGTTAAGTGATAGGGCTTCGTGACCTAAAAGTTTTGATAATCCGTAAATTACCGAAGTTTCCATTTCAAAGTTGGTAATCCTGCAGTCATTATAGGAGAAAGAATCTAGTTTTGAATTGAGTGTAGCGTCCTGAAGAGGCAATCGTAAGACACGTCCTTGAGGGCCATAAAAACCACCAGCGGTTCCCGTCATTCCTTTATGAACCTGAGAACTATCAAAATACTTTTCTAAGTATTTACTATTGTTGATGACTATGGGTCTTGCTTTGTTTTTATCCCAGTTGGTATGTTTGATAAATGCATTTTCAATATCTGGATTACTAATGCCTTCAATTTGATAGAAATGTAACATTCCATTAATATCTAAGCCATGAGTACTAATCACAAATGAATCTATGGGGACATCTTTTTGTAAAGAACCGGATGTGCCAACTCTAATTATATTTAAACTGGTCAAGTCTTTTTTAGGTTGACGTGTTTTTAAGTCAATATTGACAAGTGCATCAAGTTCATTTAATACAATATCTATATTGTCTGGTCCAATACCCGTCGAAATAACAGTAATCAGTTTATCTTTGTAATAGCCTGTCTGGGTTTTAAATTCACGCTTTTGTGTACTAAACTCAATGCTATCAAAATGTTTTGTAATTTTTTCTACACGATCTTGATCACCTACAAAAATGATGGTGTCTGAAATATTCTCTGGTTTTAAATTTAAATGGTAGACACTACCATCGGGATTGAGAATTAATTCTGAGTCTCTAATTGACATGCACAGCGGTTTTAATAAGTTTATTTTCTTGTTTATCAAATTTATAGTCCAAACAACGCGCACCACCAAAATAGATTGTGTTATTCATTTCTTTCTGATAATTATGTTGATGACCTAAGGCAAGATGTCCCTTTCTATTCAGTTTTAAAATACCATCTTCCTCTCTAAAAAACAGGTCTAGTAAATTGATAACACGCTCTAATTGTAAATCGCCATAGCCATAATAGCCTTGATAATGCAGTGCGTAACCAACTAAATGATGCTTTGATTTAATGGTATTATCTTTTATCAGTTTTAAAATATTATATTCTAATGTACTAATACCACTTCGCGTATCTGGAAAACGTTTAATATGTGCTTTAAGGCAATTACTCATATATTTAAAAGATGACGGTCTGAGTATTAATGGTAAAAGTAAATTATGATCATTATCACAATAGATACGCCATATTCTTTTGGCTAGGGCAATATCATCTACGGTCAACTTGATACGTGCTTCATAATGCGATTTTAATTGCACTGGTGTAAGTTCGGGCAAACCTTTTAAACCCTTTTCGCCATCTACTCGTCCGCTACACACTAAATAAATGGGTAAATAAATGCCTTTTTGCTCCAGTAGACTAATTACGGCTACCATATTAATATGACAAAACAAATCATATTCAAACCATAAAATGATTTCAGTAAATTCTGAAATAGCATTTAGTTTTTGAAGTTCTCTATTCATTTCGGTACGACTCAACGTAATGTCGTAAAAAGCCTTAAAAAACGTCTTTCTCGTATTAAAAAATTCGTCAGAAGTGAGGTCTTCAACCGTAGGTCCAACACATAATGTTTCTTGCCATGATATGGTGTTGTCATGAGTTGCTAAACCTAATTTTAATAAATAATCGGTTAGGCTGTTTCCGTTTGTAATATGTAGAGGATTAGAACTCATTTAACCGCCTACTCGTTTTACATTGAATCCCATATCTTTCAAAATTCGCATAATTTTATCTCTATAATCACCTTGTATAATGATCTTATCATCTTTAAAACTCCCACCAACACTAAGTTTTTGTTTTAATAGTTTTGCTAGCGCTTTAAAATCTTCAGTAGCGCCAGTATAGCCCTCTAATATAGTAATTGGTTTGCCTTTACGCTTTTCATATTTACAAATAATAGGGTCGTCTTGTAACCAAAGCTTGTTCGTTTTAGTATCTTTTTCTTTGGAAATTTCCTCTGAAACATGATCAGGAAAAAGATTTTTTAATTGGTCTTGTAAATCCATATGCCTATCGCAAATGTCTTTGAGGGAAATGAGTAATTGCAAAATATCTCAACCTCGCTCAATGTTATAAATTGATTATTTTTTTAATCCGAGTTCAACTAATCGCTGATTTAAAAACTCTCCTGCTGTGATATCTTTAAATTGCTTCGGGTGGTTATTATCAATACAACTATCTAAAACGTCTAATTTCATTTCGCTTACAGGATGCATAAAGAAAGGTATAGAGTAACGTGATGTTCCCCAAAGTTCTCTTGGAGGATTAACCACACGATGAATTGTAGATTTAAGTTTGTTATTCGTATGTCTAGATAACATATCTCCCACATTAATCATTAGTTCATCTGGATCAGCAATGGCATCAATCCATTCACCTTCGTGATTCTGAACTTGCAATCCGCGTCCTTGAGCTCCCATCAACAATGTAATCAGATTGATATCGCCATGGGCAGCAGCTCTAACCGCATTTTCAGGTTCTTCTAGAATAGGAGGGTAATGAATAGGTCTTAAGATAGAATTACCATTATGTATATAATTATCGAAATAGGTCTCTTCTAAACCTAAATAAAGCGCTAAGGCACGTAATACATACTTTGCCGTTTTTTCAAGCATTTTATAGGCTTGCTTCCCTGTTATATTAAATCCAGAAAGCTCTTGGACTTCTACATTGGCTGGATATTCTTTGGCGCGTTCAGGGTCATCTTCTACATACTGACCAAAATGCCAAAATTCTTTTAAATCACCTTCTTTTTTACCTTTAGCACTTTCTTTTCCAAAGGATACGTAACCTCTTTGGCCACCTATACCTTCTATTTCATAATGCCGTTTTGTCTCCACAGGAAGACTAAAGAAATTCTTTACCTCTTTATACAGATTATCGACGAGTTCATCATCCAAAAAATGGCCCTTAAGGGCGACAAAACCAATATCTTCATAAGCTTTTCCAATTTCAGCTATAAACTTTTGCTTTCTATCAGGATCACCAGAAATAAAATCTTGAAGATTAACGCTTGGTATACTATTCATAATACAACGTGTTAGGTTTAACAACAATACTACAAAAATAAAGAAAACATTCATATAATCACAGGTCAAATACCTGCTCTAAAAATAACTAATTGAAGTTCTGTATGTCAATCAATTTTTATTTACATTTGATTTACAAACCTAATGAAGATAATAATGTTGACCTCAGCCAAGAGTATTATGACCTATGATAAGAAGAATCTAGATGATAAAACGCTCTTAAGACTTTATAAAAATATGCTTAAGCCTCGCATGATAGAGGAGAAAATGCTCATTCTTTTGCGCCAAGGAAAAATATCTAAATGGTTTTCTGGAATAGGACAAGAGGCCATAGCAGTAGGCGTAACAATGGCCCTTAATAAAGACGAATACATCTTACCAATGCACCGTAATTTAGGGGTGTTTACAACAAGAGAAATTCCACTGCACCGTTTGTTTAGTCAGTGGCAAGGAAAAGCTAACGGATTCACTAAAGGGCGTGATCGCTCATTTCACTTTGGTACGCAAGAGTATAATATAGTAGGAATGATTTCGCATTTGGGACCACAATTAGGAGTCGCAGATGGCATTGCTTTAGCAAGTCTATTAAAGAATAAAAACCAGTTAACTGCCGTCTTTACTGGAGAAGGAGGAACTAGCGAGGGAGACTTTCATGAGGCTTTAAATGTAGCCTCAGTTTGGCAATTACCTGTATTATTCTGCATTGAAAATAATGGTTATGGGTTATCAACACCAACCAGCGAGCAGTATCGTTGCAAAGATTTGGCTGATAGAGGCAAAGGCTATGGTATGGAATCTTTTATACTTGATGGTAATAATGTAGTTGAAGTCTATACTAAAATACAAAAACTGGCAGCTAGTATACGCAAGAGGCCTCGACCAATTCTTATAGAATTCAAGACGTTTAGAATGCGTGGTCATGAGGAGGCAAGTGGTACTAAATATGTACCCAAAGAGCTCTTGCAACAATGGGCAAAAAAGGATCCCATCGAGAATTTTCAGTCTTACTTAAGAGCACAAAAAATTCTTACCGAAAAGCAGGAAGTTGCGATAAAAGAAGGAATTATGCATGAAATCCATGAGCATTTGCAAATGGCTTTTGATGAAGCGCCAATTGTTGCTGATGTGGACACAGAATTGAAAGATGTCTATAAGCCTTTCGAATACAAACACATCAAACCAACATCCAAGGCTGAAGAGTTGCGACTTATTGATGCCATATCTCAGGGGCTTAAACAGTCTATGCAAAAGCACAAAGACTTGGTGATTATGGGGCAGGATGTGGCAGAATACGGAGGCGTTTTTAAAATTACTGAAGGTTTTGTAAACGCCTTCGGAAAGGAACGTGTTCGAAACACACCTATCTGCGAATCTGCTATTATAGAAACAGCTATGGGTTTATCTATCGCTGGCATAAAATCAGTAGTAGAAATGCAGTTTTCAGATTTTGTCACCTCAGGTTTTAATCCTGTAGTTAACTATTTGGCAAAATCATATTATCGTTGGAATCAACAAGCTGATGTTGTGATTCGTATGCCTTGTGGTGGTGGTGTTGCAGCAGGACCTTTTCATTCTCAAACTAATGAAGCTTGGTTCACAAAAACACCAGGATTAAAAGTAGTGTATCCGGCATTTCCATACGATGCAAAAGGATTATTAGCAACAGCTATTGATGATCCAAATCCAGTATTGTTTTTTGAACATAAAGCACTGTATCGTAGTATCCGACAAGAAGTTCCATCAGATTATTACACGCTTCCTTTAGGTCAAGCATCGGTATTAAAAGAAGGGGATCAAATAACAATAATCACCTATGGAGCAGGAGTACATTGGGCATTAGAAACTCTTGACAATAATCCTGATATTAGAGCCGATTTAATTGACTTACGTACGTTGCAACCTCTGGATACTGAAGCGATTTTTAAATCGGTTAAGAAAACCAGTCGAGCAATAATATTACAAGAAGACTCCTTATTTGGTGGTATTGCTAGTGATATTTCGTCTTTAATTATGGAACACTGTTTTGAGCAACTTGATGCTCCTGTAAAACGTGTGGCAGGGATGGAAACACCAATACCGTTTATTAATCAGTTGGAAGATCAATACATGGCTAAAGGTCGCTTCGATCAAGCATTAAAGGAATTATTGGCTTATTAATAAGACGTTATGACTAAAAAATCAAATTCAGAAAAAGCATTCAAATACGCACTAGTAACTGCTGGTTTATTTATAGTATTTATGGTCGTTAAAGCTTTGGTAGGTGCCGAGAAAATTGACATCGAAAAATATGGATATATAAGCGCATTCATTATGTTTATGGTTGTTCTATTTTCTATTATTGGATTTACTTATAACATGAAAGGTCTAAAAGAACCAAAATCAATGAAGAAAATAGTGAGTTTGGTATTGAATACCATTTTCATGGTATTGTTTTTAACAACAACAATTGCGAATATTATTGATCTTATCAAATATTCGAAGCTATATTGATTTAGCAATAGCTTCAACCTCATCTAAAACACGTAACAGATTTTCACTCCAAAGTTTAGAAATTTGGTCTTCCGTATAGCCTCGTCTTACCAATTCTAGCGTGACATTAAAGGTCTCTGAAGCATCACTCCAGCCATCAACTCCACCGCCTCCATCAAAATCACTACTGATGCCAACATGTTCTAACCCGATTTTTTCGACTAAATAATCAATATGGTCTACAAAATCTGAAACATTTACTTTTGGAGGAAACGCGGCCATTTTTATTGCTTGTTCATCAGCTATTTTGATGATTTTTTTTCTCATATCATAGTAAGCTTCTTTTTCATCATCGGGTAACTTTCTCACCTCACTCCGGTTATACCAATTTGTTCCAAGAGAATCAGCAATACGTTGTCGCAATGATTTTATAGCTTCGTTTCTCAAATTGTTTTTTTCTGTATTGATATAGGTTTGAAAAGCAACAGTTTGAACAATGCCTCTATTACTTTTAAGCCATTGCAACTGTTCATCATCTAGGTTTCTGCTGTGATCACATAAAGCTCTTGCTGAAGAATGGGAAGCTATAATTGGAGCTTTACTCAACGCAATCATCTGTTGCATGGATTCTTTTGAAGGATGCGATACATCAATCATCATACCTAATCGGTTCATTTCTTTGATCACGTCTTTTCCTAAATCACTCAGTCCATTATGTAACCATATATCATCAGCTTCGCCAGTATTGCTATCACAAAGTTGACTATGCCCATTATGACTTAAAGACATATAGCGCGCTCCAAGATTATAGAATTTCTCTACATTAGTAATATCTGTTCCAATAGGATAGCCATTTTCAATTCCAATCATGGCCACTTTTTTACCTGCTTTAGAAATACGGCGTACGTCATCAGAATTTAAAGCCAACTCTATATGTTCTGGAGCAATATCTTCTACTAATTTATGGATAGCATCAAACTTTGATATGGCATTGTCATATGCTTTTTTATAGCCTTCGGCAGTTAAGGTATCCTGTCCTGTATAGACTATAAACCAAGCAACATCCAAACCGCCTTCTTTCATTTTTGGTAAGGTTATTTGGGTATCCAGATTTTGCGTGTAATTGATTGAATCTGTAAAATTCTTCACATTAATATCGCAATGAGTATCCAAGGTAATCACGCGGTCATGGATAATTTTAGCTCGATTGAAAAGCGCAATCGAGTCATTTTTAGAGGAGGTGTCTGTAGGTGTTGACGTGTCTGTTTTACAGGAATTAAACATCATCAATAGGCAAAATAATACATAATAGGCTTTCATTACACGAGATTTTTACAGCCGTGAAGTTACAAAATCTAATTCTCTCGATATTATCTTAAATCTAAATCTTATATTTAAAAATGATTTGCATAATAAGAAATAAGTGGTTTGTAATCGCATTTATGTTTTGCCTTGTGGTTGGGTGCAAAAAAGAGACGCAACAACCTTTTGAATGGAAAACACGAGAAGTAACTGCAACGGCATATAACTCATTAGCATATCAAACAAGCTCTAATCCGCACATTACGGCTTTTGGAGACAGTCTAAAACCAGGATTAAAATACATAGCGGTATCTCGAAATTTATTACAAGAAGGATTAGGACATAATGCTTTAGTTAAAATTGAAGGGTTAGAAGGAACTTACCTCGTTAAAGATAAAATGAATAAACGTTGGCGAAACCGTATTGATATTTATATGGGAACTGATGTTAAAGCTGCAAGAACATGGGGCAGACGCAAAGTTAACATTAGTTATAGGGTGGAAGTAGACCTAGATTCTCTATCAGATTAATGCTTTATTCCAGCTTCTGAAAGCATAAATGGATAAGCTGCTCTTACCTCATTAAGCTCGTTTTTTGAAAGCTCGTCGGCAGATTTATTGAATAGCGACTTTGCATACACACTCCGCAGTTCAAAATAAGCTTTAGTGAGTTCATCTTGAACTTTAATGTAAAAATTATAAGAGGTCATTTTATCATTTGTTAGCGAAATAACAGCTGCTTTAGGATTGTCTGAAGATGTCACCAGCATCAATCCATCGCAGTAACTACAGGAACCATCACCATTATTATCTAAAAAGTCTTTGGCTATTTGTTTGAGTTCTTCAATACTTATAATTGAATTTTCTACTAATAATGCATCTTTTGAATTTACTCTTACTTCTAGAATGTTTCGTTCTTTCACATAATTTTCATTACAAATGGTATTAGGTGGGCATGGTGGAGGTAGCTTTCTACGAATGCCGTTGTCGTCCGGTATCATAGCAGTTACCAAAAAAAAGATAAGGAGTAAAAACGCAATATCGGCCATAGAACCTGCGTTGACTTGAGGGGCTTGTCGTCTTGATGTTTTCATGATGATAGTGTTTTATAATTATATCTAGTTTCATGAGGGATCAAAAACAATACCAGTTTGAAGTATGAGAGGGCTTATGTGATTATTGGTATCAAAAAAACCAACAAGCTATAGGCCTGCTGGTTTTTATGGATTGTGCATTGAATGTAAACTCAATAGCAATTTTGACTGATGATGTCTAATGTTTTAACGTTTCTAAGTCATCGTTTGTTGTATGTGATGTATCGATAATTTTTGTTAAAGCTTTCATGGTAGATTGATGTTTTGATTGATGTTTTGTTATAGATACTTATCTATAACGTCTTTTTTGATTCCAAGTATAAATCTTAGTTTCTGTTGATCTACTTGATAATTGGTTGTTGTTTAAAGTTCTCATGATGTTTAGTTTTTATTGATTGATTGATAAATTTAAATAGATATTATCTATAACGTCTTTTAGTATTCCAAGTATATGTTTTTGTTTCGGTTGATGTACTTGTTAATTGATTGCTGTTTAAAGTTCTCATAATGTTTTGATTTAAATTATTAATGATTGATGTTATACTAGATAGACGACAGAATAATAAAATTGTTACAGTACTATGCATTACAAAGTAGTAATTTAACATATTTTAACGTAATAGAGTAGGAATTACTTTTCAATTGTTTTTAACAAAATGCTTAGTTAACCTTATAAAACCTTAATTTTGTACGAATTTTTTTTTCAGAAGCTAATTAATATATGTCCGATACTCTCGAAGTTACAAATACAAAAGCCACTAAAAAACGCCTATATGACTATCAAATTGCCGATCTAAATCGCATATTTGAGGTGTTTGAGTCTGCTCCAGACAACTATAACCTGTTGTATCAATTACCAACAGGTGGCGGTAAAACTGTGATCTTTTCTGAAATCGTTAGACAGTATATCAAGAAGCATAAGAAAAAGGTGGTTATTTTAACTCACCGTATCGAGTTGTGCAAGCAAACCTCTAAAGTCTTAAATGGCTTTGGTGTTAATAATAAAATCATTAATAGTAAGGTTAAAGAATTGCCAGATCAAGACCAATATGAGTGTTTTGTAGCTATGGTAGAAACCCTTAACAATAGATTAAACGATGGAAAGCTAAACCTTGAAGATATAGGTCTAGTTATTATTGACGAAGCACATTATAACTCGTTTAGAAAATTATTTAAATTCTTTGATAACTGCTTTATCATTGGTGTTACAGCTACACCATTAAGTAGTAATATCAAATTACCAATGAAGGATAATTATAAGGAATTAATCGTTGGTGATAATATCTCGAAGCTTATTAAGAATGGATTCCTTGCTTCCGCTGAAATTTATAATTACGATGTGTCTTTAACATCCTTAAAAATTGGAATCAATGGTGATTATACCGTAAAATCTTCTGAAGCATTATACACTAATGCTTCGATGCAAGGAAAATTATTGTTTGCTTACGAAGAATTATCAAAAGGAAAGAAGACCCTAATTTTTAACAATGGAATTAATACTTCAAAAGAAGTATACTATACGTTTAAACGTGCTGGATATGATGTGAGACATTTAGATAATACCTCTAGCAGACAAGAACGAAAAGACATTTTAAAATGGTTCAAAAATACACCTGATGGTATTTTGACCTCAGTGAGTATCTTAACGACTGGGTTTGATGAACCTTCCGTTGAGGCTATTATATTAAATAGAGCTACTCGTTCTCTCACCTTATATTTCCAAATGATAGGAAGAGGATCTAGAATATACAACAATAAATCCACGTTTAAGGTTATAGATTTAGGTAATAACGCGGTGCGTTTCGGACCATGGAGTCAACCGGTAGATTGGCAGCACATTTTTAAAAATCCAGACTATTACCTTGAAAATTTGCGCAATGATGAAGACATCGAACGGGAATTTGTTTATCAAATGCCAGAGTCTTTACGTAAACGTTTTAAAAAGAACCCTAATGACGATTTTGATATCAAAGCAGAGTATAAGAAGGTGATTCGTGAAGGGAAAAAGTCAATGCAAGCCATTGAAAATAGTATTGCCCAACATTCAGCATTAGTTATTGCTAACAGCGAGGATGTGTTTGAGGCCAGAGCACTAGCGAAACTACTCCATGATGATATTTGCTATCGCATTAAACAATATTGTTATTGTATTATGAATAGTACAAAGAACTACAAAGATTGGCTTTTAGAAGAGTATACGCGCAAATTAAGACTAAGTTTTAACGGAAAGTTTTAACGTAAAATTAAAAAGTTTACGACTCAAACTTGTTACATTTGAGTTAGGTATAGTTTTTGAACTCACTAGGTCAAATAAAGTTGAGATGAAATATTATTTTGTTTTGTTCTTATGTATTGTATGTATGTCTTCTGTTTCTGCACAACCAGACACAGAGAAGAAGAACTCTATAAAAATACCTGCAGTTGAGACTAAAAAGCCTGATACAACCTCAAAAAAGTTAATTATTAAACCGAATTCTAATTTTGGACTCACAAAGACCAAAAAGAATATAGGAGGAATTCCTCTTGAAAGTAAAACAGCGATTACCAAACCAAAAAAAGAGTTTTCTATGATAGACAGCAATGGTTTGAGAAATCCAGGTGAACTATTTGAAGAACGCTACAATAAGGTCGCAACCGAAAAAGGTTTGAAAATTGAAACCATGGCAGATGTCTTTTTAGGAGATATAAGTAGCAACGGTACTTTCGTTAAAATTGTATGTCGTGATCATGAATTCCCAGATGGAGATTTAGTGCGAGTCTTGTTGAATGATCAAATTATAATTTCCAGTTTATTATTGACCTCAGGATATAAAGGTTTTGATATTGTATTAAGTCCGGGTATTAATAAAATCGACTTTTTAGCATTAAACCAAGGAGATTCCGGTCCAAATACAGCTGAGTTTCTGGTCTATGACGATGATGGCAATTTGGTGTCTTCTAAAAAATGGAATCTACTCACAGGCGTTAAGGCCACAGTTAACGTGATTAAAAGTACCTCTGAAAAGGAGGAAACCAACACAGAGAAAGAGAACTAACTATAAGTTTTGTAAATCTCTCGACAGACTATTAAATAACTTCGCTTTTGCTTTTAAATACTTATTTTGAAGATCGATAGCTTTTAATTGAGAATCGATTAAACTTTTTTCACGTGAGTTAATTAAAAAGATTGAACTTTCGCCGAATTTAAACTTGCGTTCTTCAGCACTTAATAATGTGCCATAATCGGTAACGATTTCCGATAGTAATAGATTTTGTCTCTCAAAAGATTCTAATTCGCGATATATAGCTAATACTTTATTTTGGATTGTAATTCTGGCATTGTCTATTTCAAATTGTAAATCTTGAAGTTTAAACTTAGCCAATCGCAAATCACCGCGTTCTTTGCGCAAAAATAGCGGGAAAGCAATATTGAATCCACCTTTGTATTCGGCGGTATTAAAGGATCTGGCAATATCCGCTCGTTCTGTTAAGAAATTATACTGAATATCAATTGTTGGTAATAATTTATTAGCTTTTAAACGTTTGTCTACTTCTAAACCCTCATATTTAAACCCTAAAGAACGCAGTTTAGGATGGTTTTCTAAAACAAAATCTGTAAGCGGTAGTCCTGATATTTCAAGTACGTTATCTACTGTATCTTCTAGAAATGCATCAGGAATCACATTGGGCTGTAATTCTACAGGGATGTTATCATTTAACCATAAAAATGTCGACAATTCTAATGAGGCTTTCATCAATTTGACTTTTGTCTTTTCTAAACCTAAAGCTCTGTTTTTAACTGTGATTTTAGCTTCTAATGTGTCAATAGCAGCCTTATCTCCGGCCTCTGCACTGCGCTTAATACCTTGAAAACGCATTCTAGCATTTTCTAAAAAGGATTCAAAGGTTTTAGTCTCGTTATAAGCTTGCAACCAATTAAAATAAGCTACCGATGCATCATATAAGATCTGGTTGATTAATATTTCTCTATCGGCTGCTGTTTGTTCTTTAAAAAATTTAGCTTTCTTAAGATCTGCCATACGTTCATTAATGAACAATCCTTCACCTAAGGATGCCGAAATACCAGCGCTATACAAGCCATCATCTGGGACAAATGATGCCGGATTTAAAAAATCACCTGTATTTTGTTCAAAATTTCCTTTGAGCTCGATACCGTACCATGTTGGTATTTTAAATGTTGCATTTAACTGATCGTAGTATTCGGTGGTCTTGAATTTTTTACGAATATTATCAACTTCAATTTTCGGATCAAAACCACCTCTCGCTTTCATCAGGTTCGCTTGGCCTATTTGTATAGTTAAATCAGCCTGTTTCGCAATAGGATGAAATTTCTTTACATAGCCTAAATACTCATTAAAGCTCATCACAATAGAATCTTGAGATTGCGCGGTAACTACAGACGAAACAAGAAGGAATAATATACTCAGATATTTATTCATGACAGTCGTTATTTTTTATCAGTTTTTGTGGATGCATTCCCTTCAGGTTGATAATAGTTAGGAGGGAAGCCGTTAAGTTTACGCCATAATTCAAACCAAATTGGCACATCTTCAAGCAGCGCAATAGTCATGGCACCAGAGCCAACTCTAATGGCTTCAGGCCATTCATGATCTGTCTCATCTGGTGCTAATAGGATTCTGAATTTCCCGTTTTCACTAATAAAATTCTCTATTGCTACTACCTTCGCGCCATAAGTTCCGTAAGAGATATTAGGCCATCCACTAAAAACAATTGCTGGCCAGCCGTCAAACTGAACTCGTACTTCCTCACCAATATGAACCAAGGGCAAGTCAATTGGATCTACATAAGTTTCTACGGCTAAATCATAATTTGCAGGCATAATCCCAACCAATTGTTCGCCTTCTTTAAAAGTTTCTCCAATACCTCCTTTAATCGCTTTATTTATAAATCCGTTTTGTGGTGCTCTGACATAGTACATATCATTTCGCATTTCATAACTTGTAAAATCACTTTCTAGTTTTGTTACTTGAGCCTCTGCATCAAACCCATTAGATTCAGCTGTAAACTTGTCGCTTTCGGCTTTAGAAATTTTATTCATATAATCTGCACCAATGCGATTGAGCTCAATCTTGGCATTAATTACCTCATTTTGAGAGGCCAAATATTTATTTTCTTGAGAAATTAATTTGGCTTGTTTTTCTTGAAATTTAGACCGCTTTTCTTCTAATTCGGTGAGCGATTTTAAACCTTCATCATACAATCCTTGAAAAGCACTTATTTGCCTTTGAGCAATGCTTAAATCAATTTTCACAGCTTCCAAATCAATACTATCGCTTTGGACTTTATACCGTGATTGTAATAATTTATTCTCCGCTTGTTCGAGCTTAAGTTTGCGTTCTCTCTTTAAGGCAGCAATTTGATTGTTTAAAGAGTTGACTTTAAATCCGTAAGAACTTACCGAAGCTTCTTTTGCTTTTATTTGTTGACCTGTTCTATTAACTAAATTAGGATCAAAATATTCATTCTTTATTTCAGAAATAAATAAAATGGTATCTCCTTTTTTAACTTGATCTCCTTCTCTAACAAACCATTTCTCTATACGTCCCGGAATAGGAGACTGAATGGTCTGTGGTCTTTGATCAGGTGTTAACGTAGTTACCTTTCCTCGGCTATTGATATTTTGTGTCCATGGTAAAAATAGAATGATAACTCCAGCAATTGCGAAAGCCATTAAAAATCGATTGAAATGCTTAAAATGTCTTTTGTGAAACACTTTCTCACCAGACTTATAATGCTTCAGGTCTACTTTTTTATTCAGCGGGTTATTTGAAATGTTTAACATTGTTTTACTGATTTAATTCAATTTTACCGTTTTCTAGTTTGATCACTCTCGTACATTTCGCTTTCCAATCCATATTGTAGCTCACAATAACTAATGCCCAAGGGTTGTTCTTATCTGTTAAAAAATCCATAATACGCAAGGCTTCGTGCGTTTCAAATTGCTCCAATGGGTCTTTTAGTAATAATAGTTTTGGTTTTTTAAGGATACTTCTTGCCAAAATAATTTTCTTAGATACCGTTTGTGATAGTTTTTTGCCTTCTGGATAGAGAATCGTTCTAAGTCCTTGAGGCTGTGACTTTACAAAAGCCATTAATCCTGTTTTTTCAAGAACTCTATTGATTTCCTCACTTGTAATTTGGTCATCACCAAAAGTGAGGTTTTCTCTAATCGTGCCTTCAAAAGGAGACTCCTCAGGTAATGATTGTCCGATAAGTGCTCTGTAGTCATTGAGCCTCATGCCTTTAAGGTCGATGTCATTCACGTAAATAGATCCTTTTGAGGGTTCATTAATTCCAGAGATTAGTTTTAAAAGTGTTGATTTTCCAGAACCATTTGATCCATAAATCATGATGCGATCTTTAGGCTCTATAATCATAGAAATGTCGGATAGAATTGGAGTAATTTTATCTGGAACCGAATAACATACATGTTCTAATTCTACCTTAAATTTAGAATCACCATCATGTAAACGATCACCTTCTTGTGGCTCTATGTTACGATCGACGACTTGTGCTAATTTTTCCATAGAAGTTAGGACATCGTAAAAAGACTCTAAACCCAAGATTAACTTTTCTACGGAACTAATCACCAATAATATGATGATTTCGGCAGCAACAAACTGACCAATGTTCATTTGTTGGTTTAGTACTAAAAACCCGCCAATAATTAACAAACCAGCTGTGACTAGGACTTTAAATCCAATAAGTTTTATGAACTGTTGAACTAATACTCTAAAATGGCTTTCTCTAGCATCCAGATAATTTGAGGTTAAGACATCATTCTTCTCGAGTGCTAAATTGGTTTTTCCAGAAAGTTTAAAACTTAATACCGAGCGCGCAATTTCTTGCAGCCAATGAGCAACTTTATACTTTTTTTCTGATTCACTAAGACTCGTCGTTAGCCCACGTTGTGCAGAGAATTTAAATACGACATAAACCAAAATAATAAGTAAAATTCCATAGATGATAAAAAATGGGTGATAGAAGGATAAAAGCATTAATCCGAAAACAATCTGCAAAATTGCTGCAGGGAAATCAATTAATATTTTTGATAATCCTTTTTGAACAGTAAGCGTATCAAAAAAACGATTGGCTAATTCAGGCGGATAATATTGACGTAATTCACTCATTTTTATCTTCGGAAAACGGTATGCAAATTCAAAGGAGGATCTTGTGAATATTTTTTGTTGTACGTTTTCAATAATCCGCATTTGCATTAACTGTAATATACCTACAAACGCCACACCAATAGTGACCAGAACGACTAACACAATCCAAGAGCTACTAATTTGAGCCCCTTGAATAAGGTTGATAATCGCCTGAATACCTAGCGGGAGCGACAGATTTACAACTCCGGCAAAAATGGCATAATAGAATATTTGCTTAATGTCTTTTACTTCTAATTTTAAGAGGCCAATTAAGCGCTGCCAAGAAGTTAAAATTTTAGTCATTTATTTTGGTGTTTAAAGCATTAAAAACTAAATGTTTAAAATAGTCTGAAGGTTGTGTCTTTTGATTACAGTCTGTTAAAGATTTAAAATGATCTTTTAAAAAGTGTTGGTGTAAGGCACCTTCAATAATAGTACTTGATAAACTGTGAGGAAATTTATAGTCCTTATCTACTTCAATAATCATATCGTGTAAGCGCTTGATGAGACGTTTATATATAGAGAAGTAGCCTTCTTTATTTTCAGTGTCCACCTCCTTAGTTAAATACGACTTTGAATATTCATTAATAACCACTCTATTTAACGACACTTCATCAATGTGAGCAAATGTAGAATCGCTTTCTATAGTTTTAGTCAAAATATCTACAGCTTTTTCAAGTTTAAGATTAGAATTACTCATATTGGTTGTCGAGAACACTAATTGATACTCTAACCAAGCCCAATACCAAGAGGTTAAATAGAGGAGCAGTTTGTGTTTACTATCGAAATAGCGATAAATCGAGCTTTCATTGGATCCAATTATAATTCCCAGCTTTTTAAAAGTAAAGCTTTCAAAACCAATTTCGTCAATAAGTTTGATGCTATGTTCAATAATGCGCTTGCCAAGATCGGAAGACTCCGGGTCTTTCAAATAGATTTTATCATTTATTGTAATCTTGATACTTGATAGTAAAGTATTCATATTAAATTTATTTACACGCAAATATAATAGTATTACTATCGGTTTAAATAAGTTTAACTTTTGATTAACTAAATGTTATTTGATATAGAATTTCCAAATATTACTGTTATCTTTACAATCATTTGCGCAGTGCGCAATTTATATTAATTATTAAAAACAGAGAATGGGTAGGTCGCAACAGACATTTAACAAAAGTGAAAAAGAAAAAAAACGTTTAAAGAAGCGCGAGGATAAGCGCAAAAAAATGGAATCACGTAAACTCGAAAAAGAGGAGAGTGGAGGTGCAGAAAGCATTCCGTTTGCTTACGTAGATCAGTTTGGTAATTTAACAGATACACCACCTGATCCATCAGATAAGATTAAAGTAAAAGCTAAAAACATCGTTCTAGGAGTTCCTAAGAAAGAAGATTTAGACGAGGATGAGTATGATCCAATTAGAAAAGGAAAAGTATCTTTCTATGATAATTCTAAAGGTTTTGGGTTCATTATTGATACAGAAGATCAAGAAAAATACTTTTGTCACGTGAGTGGTTTAATCGATGAGATTCAAGAAAATGATAAAGTACAATTTGAATTAGAAAAAGGGCAGCGAGGAATGAATGCGGTTCGTGTAAAACTAATTTAAGTATAAAATATATCTATCTAGAAGCAAATGTTGTTACAATGTTTGCTTTTTCTTTTTTAATAGAGCTCCCTTAGTTCTTTTACAGATCCCATATCTAAACCATTTAGCGTTATAGCTCCTATACGCACACGCACTAATCGTAGTGTTGGGAATCCTACTTGAGCCGTCATTTTGCGCACTTGTCTAAACTTACCTTCATTAATAGTGATGGATACCCAAGTGGTTTTTCCATGGCGTTCATCACGTATTTTTTTTATACGTTTAGGAAAGTTAGGAACCTTATCAAGTACAAAAGCTTCACATGGTTTTGTAGTGTAGCTTTCAGTATTATGACTAAGAATAACACCTTGTTGTAATTGTTTTACAGCCTCTTCGGTAATCTCTCCATCCACTTGAACATAATATTCTTTATCGGTGGTTGAACCTGTAATCTTATAACTCACTTTGCCATCTGTGGTCAATAGAAGTAGACCTTCAGAGTCTTTGTCTAGTCGCCCAATCGCCATCGTTCCTTCAGGAAAATCGTATAATTCTCCTAAAAACTTTTTATTGCGTTCATGTCTAGCATTACTTTGAAACTGACTTAAATAACCATAAGGCTTGAAGAGTTTGAAATGTGAATGTTCCATATTATATATCACCTTTAAGAATGCTATAAACGAGATCTTTTGTAAGCTTTTGGTCTTTAGCTTTCAAGCGTATGATATCGAAAGATATTCTGAAATCACAACCCGATTTATACCCACTGCAACCATAAGCAGTTTTGCCCTTAATAATAGTTCCTTTTTGGCATTTGGGACAGCTCATTTGTTCTGTCTGTTTCTTTTTGGAAATAGTCACACTTTTTTTCTTTTGTTCTAGTACCAGCTTAAAGTTTTTATCAAATCGCAATAAACCTTCAGTAATACCATGGTCTGAAGAAAAACCTTTGAGATTTACTGTAGATCCTTTTTGTAATAACCGTATATATTGTTTCTCGGAAATTTTCTTTTCATAGATTTTAAAAGGTAAAACGAAGTCACAGCTTTTATTATAAAGACTGCAACCATATGCCGATTTACCCTTCAATAGATGTCCTTGTTTACATTTTGGACAGGTTTCTGATGCAATTCCTTCAACTTTCTTTTGTTTCGCTTTAGCTTGTCGTTGGTTAACTATTGCAGCTTGTGAGATGTTAGCGCGTTTGGTTTCACTGCGCACTTCATATACCAATTCGTCAACCATTTGCTTCATATTGTTAATAAATCTACTAGCGCTGTATTCCCCTTTTTCAATGTCTTTCAGTTGCTTTTCCCAACGTCCAGTGAGTTCAGCAGATTTCAGCAACTCATTCTGAATAGTATCAATCAACGTAACCCCAGTAATTGTTGGAAGTATTTGCTTTTTATTACGTATAATATACTGACGTTTAAATAGTGTTTCAATTATATTGGCTCGTGTTGAAGGTCTACCAATACCGTTTTCTTTCATTAAATCACGGAGCTCATCATCATCTATTTGCTTGCCTGCTGTTTCCATAGCGCGTAAGAGAGAGGCTTCAGTAAACTGATTTGGTGGTTTCGTTTGTTTTTCAAGAAATGATGGTTCATGTGCCCCTCGTTCGCCTTTAACAAAATTTGGTAATGTATCTTTTTCAGAAGAAATAGACATTGGTGTTTTTCCAAATTTAAATACGACTTTCCAACCTTCTTTTAAGATCTCTTTGCCAGTAGTTTTAAAGTTAACATCGTCTGCCTTTCCGATAACTGTTGTATTTGATACCTCACAATCTGGATAAAACACAGCAATAAAACGTTTAACAATAATGTCGTACACCTGTTGCTGATTATATTGAAGATTTGTTTGTATTCCAGTAGGAATAATGGCATGGTGATCGGTTACTTTTTTATCATTAAATACTTTAGCCGATTTCTTGATTTTCTTTCCTAAAAGCAATTGAGTTATCGCACTATAATTGGTTAATTTTTGTAGTATACCTGATACTTTGGAGTAGATATCTGTGGGCAAAAAAGTAGTATCTACTCTTGGATAGGTCACTACTTTCATTTCATAAAGCTTCTGAACGATTTTTAAAGTATCATCAGCCGAAAATCCGAACTTTGTATTGCAATAGACTTGTAAACCCGTAAGGTCAAAGAGTTTTGGCGCATATTCTTTACCTTTCTTTTTGGTGATAGAAACCACTTCAAATTCGTGTTCTTTTACTTTATTGGCAAGAATTTCACCATCTTCCATTTTTAAAAAACGGCCTTCTTCATACGCGAAGAGTGTATCACGATATAAGGTTTGTAATTCCCAATATGGTTGTGGTGTAAAACTTTCTATCTCCTTAAATCGATTCACAACCATGGCAAGAGTTGGTGTTTGCACGCGACCTACCGAAAGCACTTGTTTATAACCTCCATGCTTTACGGTATACAGGCGCGTAGCGTTCATACCTAGAAGCCAGTCTCCTATCGCTCTTGAAAACCCTGCATAATAGAGATTATCGTAAGATTTAGCATCTTTTAAATTTTCAAAACCTTCTTTAATAGCTTCTGTAGTAAGTGATGAAATCCATAATCGCTGTACTTTACCTTTGTAATTAGCCTGATCCATAACCCAGCGTTGAATGAGCTCTCCTTCCTGACCAGCATCACCGCAGTTTATGATGAGATCAGCTTTATCAAATAGTGATTTAACGATATTGAATTGCTTTTGAATTCCTGAATTGTTTACCACCTTAGTTTTGAATTTTTCAGGAAGCATGGGTAAGTTGTTTAAATCCCAACTTTTCCAATACGGTTTGTAATCATTTGGCTCCATTAAAGTACATAAATGCCCGAAGGTATAAGTGACTGCATAGCCGTTACCCTCGAAATAGCCATCACGTTTGGTATTGGCACCAAGTACTTGAGCAATCTCTCGAGCCACACTAGGTTTTTCGGCGATACAGACCTTCATTTATAAACTTGTTTTATGATTCAAATAGGACTGCAAAATAGGAACTTGCTGCTTGTTTTTTAAATGGAATTGTATGGAGTTATTAACAACCTTACTGTAGAGGGATGTATAAAGTCATTTCCTCAAAATTAACGTCGTCTAAATGCCCCATTTTACTTTCATCTTTGGTAATGAGGTGCATGTGCATATAGGAATCATGATGAGTAAAAATCCCTTGATGTTCAGTTGAAAAGAAACCGATGATTTCCACAGGTTCATTGGTCAAAGTATAATTTATTTGTCCTTGATGCGCTTCTTGAGGTGAAGCTACTTTTGTCCCTTTTGGTAGATTTTGTACATGAATGGTTGCTTTTTTTACTTTTCCGATGAGTTTAAAAACGAATGGATGTGAGGCAGTCATTGTTTTTTTAGAAATAAAGGCTTCTAGGTCAGTAATGGTGACAATGTTATTTGGTAAGGTTAATTTTTGCCACTCTTCTACGTTGCCATATACAAAGAAAGGAGCTGACACATTGAATGTCTTATGAACTATCATTGTTGAATCGGATAACACTCTCGACACATAGGATTGTCCGTTATTTATCAATAGCTCACCGGTCAGAAAGCTCTCTGGACCAATTCCAAAAAGGCCTCTTTTATTTGTAATCGTATCTAGTTTAATTATACCCTGGAGTTCCCCTTTCCACATTACATTTTTCATAGCACCAATAATAGTGATCTTATTATCGGAGTTTTTTTGTAATGTTTTCGGTTTAGTAGTGGTATTGCAAGACACTATAGTTATAGTCAATAACGTAAATACTATTTGTTTTGTGGTCATTACATCGCGTATTTTATGCCATTATAATAAGTTTAGATATGCTGTTTTTATTCGTCCTTTTTTAGTATTTCTGTATAATTTGATTTTAAGTGTAAATCCATTTGTGGAAATGGAATAGAAATCTTGTTTTCAGCAAATTTCTGACTTATATTTCTTCTGATATCACTCTTCACTTTATTTATTCGATAGATTGTTTTACTAAAAAACAATACTTGAAAATCTAAGGATGAATTCCCGAAATTCACTAATCGCGCTTCAGTTAAATCCCTATCCAATACATCTGGATGCTCAAATGCGCTTTCTTCAAGGATTTTTATCACCAGATCTACATTGCTACCATAGGCAACACCAACATCAATTTTAAAGCGAGTTTTCTTGGTCTGGTGGCTCCAATTGATCACTTTATTAGTGGTTATTAAGGAATTTGGAATTATAATGGAAATATCATCGGTATTTAAACCTTTAGATGTTCTTAACCCAATACTTTGAATTTTCACAACGTCATGATCTATTTGTAAAACATCATCAATTTTTATAGATTTTTCTGAAAGTAGTATTAAGCCAGAGATGATATCATTAAATGTTTGCTGTAAGCCCAACCCAATTCCGACGAGTAAAGCAGCCGATCCAGCAATTAATACAGTTATTTTGATGCCAATGGTTTCTAGAATTAGGCCAATTGAAATAACCCATATAACATATTTAATGATTTGAAATAGGGCATACGTATTACCTTTGTCAAAATTTTTCAATTTAGCTTTTCTGAAAAGTGCCTTTTTGATTAACCAAATTATTAATTTAGTAATTAGAATAATTACTAAAACGGCCACTAATGTATAAACCCGTATCTTAGAATCCCCCACGGCAATAAGCTCAAATTCTAAAATTTTTTTTAATGTTTCCATATGATCCTTTTACTTGTTTCTAGCTTAATAGTGTATGGTTTAGCTTCGCCTTATTATGTTTCCTAGTTTGTTTTTTCTAAGGCTATATTTTAAAACATAATTCTGCTAGTCTTAATAGATGTCTTAGCCAATTCGAGTTGCGAGAGTTGGATATAATATAAACTTTTGATTGTTCTCAATTTATATATGTTTATTCTTTTTTTAAAAATGTATCAATTTTTGCAAAAATGTTTAATATTCCCAAAATCACACCAGTCAAAACCCCAACAAAAAACCCTTTTGCAAATGCTTTTATAACTGCATTAGAGTCGGATAACTCAATATCAAATAGTTCACTAATAATGATAAATACTGCAATTGGTAAACTCAACAAAAGTGCTCGCTTAAAATAGTAAAAATTGTTTTTTTTCATAATTTCCGTTTTTTTTAGTTACACAATCAATAACAGGAGTTCTTATAAGACAAATGACGCTGTGTGTAGGGACTAAATTAGTGAAAGAAAACGAGCTAAGGGATAATCTTTAGGATTTTCAGAGTACATATAAATGAAATAATGAACTAAAGAAGATCCAACACAATGTTATTTCAATCTTTATTCATAGAAAACGGCAATGAGCAGTATGGATTCCCTACCTTATAAAAAAAAGGAAAATACCCTATGATTTCTAATAGTGAAGTCAAGAAGCCAGAGCCGATCTCAATAGGCAAAACGCATAATATATTTAATCAAGGTGCAGACGTTGAGCCAGCGATTCAGGCGTTAGAACGCGGTGAATCGGTATTAGTTAGAGAATTTTATAATGATGGACTATCTCTTCTTCATGATTTACACAAATATCTAAAACTAAACTTACCTAATACATCTTATAAGGAGCAACACGAGTATCGTTCGGAGTACCACAGACTATCAAATTTAATTTTGTTAGAAATTGTTGATCAACAATTATGTGTAAAGAAATCTCCTAGCATTGGTTGGCTTGAGAAATTTTACCCAGAAAACAATCATTTCTTTTTGACCTTACCTCAAATACAAGGGTTGAATAGTGCCTGGCAATGGTATCAAAATGGAATTTCTATACCCGTGCTGCGCAACAAAGTACATCCTTACTACGGCACATATTTTCCAACGCGTTTTGAACATTTAGTACTTTTTGATAATTGGTTGAAGCATTATAAAGGATTAAAAAAAACAGCAATAGAAATTGGCATTGGGTGCGGTGTATTATCCTTGCAAATGATACAGCATCAATTCCAAAAGGTGTATGCAACAGATATAAATCCAAATGCCATTATTGGATTGACAGAGTTTATGGGTACAACGAAGCTTTCTCGAAAGATTGAACTGGATTTGGGACATCTCTTTGGAAAGTGGGACAATCAGACCGAATTGATTGTATTTAATCCGCCTTGGATGCCTGGAGCTCATGACTTCAGCAATATAGATGATGCTATCTATTACAATAAAACCTTATTTACAGATTTTTTTGCTGCGGCAAAAACAAGACTCTTACCAGAAGGGAAGCTTGTACTTATCTTCTCAAACTTAGCTCAAATCACCAACGTAACACAAGAACATCCTATTGAAAGAGAATTAGAAGAAGGAAACAGATTTAAATTAGAACGATGCTTTAAAAAATCTGTGAGTGCTGCTTCGAGTAAATCAAAACGAGACCAGTATTGGCGTGCTTCAGAAGAAGTTGAGCTTTGGGCACTAACTCATATTTAAAATTTTATTTTACTAATAGAGTTGCTTGATTTTTGGGATATTAATAATTGGATTTTACTTGAATTTAGAATTAGTACTTGCATTTCTATAAAATTTGAAACACATAATTTAACGACCTAGTTATTATCAAATATTTACAATTACACTTCTTATAATATTTGAACTGGTATTTGGTAAGCCGTTTTAGCTTGTTGCTTTTTATTCAGATTTATGTACTTCGAGTTCAATTTCTATCATAAATTCTGGTAGTGCCAATTCTTTAACACCAAGCCATGAACCTGTTGGAAAATGTTTGGTATAAATTGAATTTCGGTATGCTGCGTTTTCAAGAAATAATGGCATGTTAGTAGTGAAAATATTTTCTACCACCACATCATCAAATGTACAACCATAATGTGTTAATACTTTTTCTAAATCAGCATAACAATTTTTCATTTGCTCTCCTAAATCTCCTATTGCGGTTGGGTTTCCTTCATTATCCATACTGACAGCGCCTGAAATTTTTATATCATTTCCGATTTTTACGGCGTGCGAATAGCCATAAGCTTTTTCGACTTCAGGGCGTAGTAGGAAATATTCGGGTTTTTCGGTTTTAACAATGATTTCTTTTTCTACTACTTTTTCAGTTTGGTTACAACTTTGAATTGTAATAGTTAAACCGAAAAGTACTATTAAGGTCAATAGATTTGAAACGTTTGTTAATGTATTCATAATGGTTGTTTTATGCGCCTATTTTGATCGGTTTTCGGCTTCCCCGTTTATTTTGTACGCTGTAACGTATTATTGATTTTTTATAAGTCTTCTTATTGATACCCATTGCTTTAGCATATCTCTCGCATCTTGTGCAGGATAACCTAACACAGTTTTCCCCGCTTCCACGTCATTCATAACTCCCGAACCTGCACCAACGGTAGCACCAGAGTGTATAGTTGTATGGTCTTTAATTGAGGCACTTCCGCCAATAATAACGCCATCACCTAAAGTAACAGAGCCTGCTAGTCCACTATGTCCTGCCATAATGCAAGAACGTCCCATAATGCTATTATGAGCAATTTGTACGAGGTTGTCAATTTTACAACCATCACCAACTATAGTGGAGCTGAATTTAGCCCTATCAACACATGAATTTGCTCCAATTTCAACGTAATGTCCAATGATCACATTACCTATTTGTGGTATCTTCACGAGTTGCCTGCCATCCTCACTTGGTCTAAATCCAAATCCATCAGCTCCGATACTCACATTAGTATGAAAAATACAATGGCTACCTATAATACATCGTTCACGTATTACAGTTCCAGACCAAACCGTAGTATTATCACCGATAATCGTTTCATCAAACACACAAACATTAGGATATAAAACAACTCCGTTTCCTAATACAACATCTTTACCTACATAACAATGTGCGCCAATTTTGCAATCGTTGCCTATTTTTGCGGTTTTATGTATCACGGCAGTTGGGTGTATGTTTGTATCAAAAACTGGTGCTGGAGGATTAAAAAGTTCCAATATTTTCGCCATTGCTAAATCGACATTTTTTACTTTAATAAAAGCACGATTGTCACCAGGTTCAATATTTACATTCTCATTTATCAGTGCAGCACAGGCTTTTGAATCGTCCCAATATTTTAAATACTTATTGCTTCCAATAAAAGTGATTTGATTATGGTTTGCTTTTTGTAGTTCTTCAGGTCCTTCAATTTTTTGGCTGGTATTACCAATTAATTCGCCTTTTAAAATGTCGTTAATTTCACTTATCGAGTAAGATGTCATATGTAATTTGTTAGTGAGTTGTAAATTAAGAAAAAGTAGCGAGAACTATATATATTTTAAAATTAATTACGTTGAGATGTTCCTTTCAACATACTCTTTTATGGTTCATTTAGATCAATCCTTGAGCTGGATAGTAACTACTAGTTAATGAAAATTAACAAAGGTAAAACTGTAGTATTATCAATGCACAGCCATAAGATAAGATATGATTAACTGCTACTTGAGTAATAAACATTATTTGTGGGTTCTCTATTCGATGATCAACTTAATACTACCTACACCTGTCTCAGTTAAAATTTTCGCGATATAAACGCCACTGGCAAAATTAGCCACGTCAATAGTTGTATTGCGACTGTTTGGATGAAGCACTGTAACCTGATTACCAAGAATATCAAAGAGAGCAATTGTTTTAATAGTTTTATTCTCAGCGTTTATGGTCAAGTAGTTTTTTGCTGGGTTTGGATAAGCGTTCACGCCATCTATATTTGACGATGAATCATTACCATCACTCAATATATCTGTGGTTTGTTCAATGTCATCAAATAAGAATGTCGCATTAGGTGATGCATCGTTTGGTGTGGCATAACCCAACATCAATGTTAATACGTTATAAACAGGAGGGTCTCCTGCGAAATCCCAATAATAAGTTTCCCAAGCACCCGATACAGTCGTAAGGACGTTTCGTTCGTTTGCGGCGCCTGACGCAGTACTTTCTACTTTAAATTTCAATAAGGTTCCAACTGGTGCATCTGTATACACTTTCATGGAAATAGAGCTAAGAACTGAATAGTCCATAAAGTCTGTTAACACTAGTTTACTTTGAGCCCACGGTGCTCCACCACTTCTCACAAATTGACCAACCGTAGCACTAGGGTTGTCTGTGTCCATCTGCGGATTCGGTATGATTGAGGTTATTGCACCAAATACATTTGAAAAGTCGGAGGTAACGACACTTGACTCAAAATCGACAGGTAGGCTTGTTGCTGCGGGATCAGGTATGGCAGGTCCTGCGATTTGTTGCACATCGTCAAAGAGAAATGTAGATGTGGCTGTTCCATTTCCTACATTACCAAAATCAAACATAAATATGAGTCGATTATAATCATTAGACGCACCATCAAAATTCCAGCTGGCAGTTTCCCATTGTCCGGTTGTCGTAGTCAAATAGTCTAAATTAGTTCTGCCATTGGCACTTTCTAATTCTAATTTAATTCTAGTACCCACTGGAGCCGTTGTATAGATCTTCATAGAAATATGCCACATGCTAGAAAAATCTAGATTATTGGTTAGAAATATTTTACTCCCAGCGAAAAATTCACCACCATCTCTTATGATTTGGCAAACAGTATTACTCGTATTTATACCATTCATTTGCGGATTTGGAATGATACTAGCCGTAGATCCAGAAAAATTGAGAAAATCACTGCTAACAATTCCTGTTTCAAAATCAATTGGTAAAGAGGCAGGTATTGGAGCAGGAGGACCCGTTATTTGCTGAATATCGTCAAAATAAAAGGTAGAATTAGCCGTACCGTCACCGACGTTGCCAAAATCAAACATAAAAACAATCTCGTTAAGGTTATTAGCGGTGCCGACAAAGATCCATTCTAGAGTTTCCCATGAACCAGAAACCGTTGTAAGAGCATCCACTTCAACAGAGGGACCTGACCCTTCAAGCTTGAACTTAACGATTGTACCTGCTGGCGCAGTGGTGTATACTTTCATTGAAATTTTGGTTAATACTGAAAAATCAAGATTATCAGACAATAGTATTTTACTACCAGCATAAACAGCTCCGCCATCTCTTACTATGCGAGCAACCGAATTGCTGTTGTTGATTCCTGAAATTAGCGGATTGGCAGTGACGGTTGCCGTTCCTCCATCAAAATCAACAAAGTCTGTTGTCGTGACATCACCTTCAAAAGTTATTGGTAAACTTTGTGAAAATCCGAAAAAGAGTGAGAATAGGCTTAAAAACAGTACAAAATTTTTCATTCTAAATAAAATAGTTAATTTGAGTACCGCGTTAGCACTAGTATTCTTAATGACCCCATGAACAGGAGTTAATGAAATACATAATTTTTATTTAGGCTTTGGAAGTAGCTACAGTTAAATTTTAAATGCGAATTTAATAAGAATACTTTTCGTTTTAATAACAAATTCCTAAGAATGTTAGATTTTAATTAAAAAACTAAGATTTTATGAGGACACACAGAATAAGCTATTAGTAGTGTAAGATGTTGAGAGGTGTAGTTTATTATTCAAGGTTTTGTACTGATAATTATATGTAAAACTTATTGTTTTTGAGGCCTTGTTTTAACAATGGATTCAAAATGTTAGGCATAATAAGCTACTACCTGTGTTCGCCTTAAGAAAGTATTCTGAAAATTTTGAGCTAATTATATTTTAATTGTATTGTCTTTTGAAACTGCAAAACATGAAATTTTGTGAAGTGTCAAATGGTGTTATATGGTCTTCTGTGACACACTTTATTATTTCAAATCCTTCTTCGAATTTCAATGTTAATTTGTTTTTGTTGTATTGTTTTATTTCAAGCCCACTACATTTTTTAGGTCCCATTTGTGAAAAGGTTCCGATTGTCATGAATCCGCTTACAGCTCTTCTAGCGATTTCCAAATACGTATTTATGTCTTCTGTCGATGTGAGAAAGTGAAAAGCCGCTCTGTCGTGCCAAACATCAAAAGTCGTATGTGGTTCAAAATCAATAATATCACTTTCAATCCAATTTACTTGATTTGCTTTTTGTCCAAGACGCTTCTTTGCTTTTTCCAGTGATTTAGCGGAAATGTCTAGTACAGTAACATTTTTAAAACCTTCATCAAGTAAGCAGTCGACAAGCTTACTGTCACCACCACCTATATCTATTATTTTCGCAGTTTTATCGAGTCCGAATGAATGAATAAATTCAAGCGAAGTTTTCGGGATATCTTGCGTCCAACTAACTTGATCTGGATTTTTAGTTTCATAAACGGTTTCCCAATGTTTTTTTCTATCTGTCATTTGTTCACGAATTACTTGATATGAATAAAAATAAGATAATTTTTAAGGTGCTATGAAGGACTTATGCTTCCATAATATTTTTTACGTAACCAAAACGAAACGCGAACTAATAAAATCAAAGCTGGAACTTCAACTAATGGCCCAATAACTCCTGCAAATGCTTGTCCTGAATTGAGTCCGAAAACTGCAATAGCAACCGCAATAGCTAATTCGAAATTATTTCCTGCAGCGGTAAAAGCGACTGAAGCGGTCTTGTCGTATTCTGCTCCTGTTGCTTTGGTAAAGAAAAAACCGATAATAAACATTAACGTAAAATAGATAAGTAAAGGAACTGCAATAATTAGAACATCCATCGGAATTTCTACGATTAATTCTCCCTTCAACGAGAACATAACCACAATGGTAAATAACAGTGCAATTAGGGTCATTGGTGAAATTGTTGGAATGAATTTTTTTGTGTACCATTCTTCACCTTTTAATCTCACTAAAACAAGTCTACTCAATATTCCCATAACGAACGGAATTCCTAAATAGATAGCTACACTTTCGGCAATTGTTCCGATTGAAATATCTACAATGGCACCTTCAAAACTAAAATAGGGTGGAAGCACTGTTATAAAAATCCATGCGTAAAAACTGTAGGCAAACACTTGAAAAACACTATTTAAAGCCACCAAACCTGCACCATACTCGCTACTTCCTTCGGCAAGGTCATTCCAAACTAAAACCATGGCAATACAACGTGCCAAACCGATCAAAATTAAACCGACCATATATTCAGGATAATCACGTAAAAACGTAATTGCTAAAACAAACATTAAAACGGGACCAATTATCCAATTTAGAATAAGAGAAATAGATAAGATCTTTGTATTTCTGAACACTTTAGGTAAAAGCGAATAATTGACTTTTGCTAAAGGAGGATACATCATTAGTATTAAACCAATTGCAATAGGGATATTTGTTGTCCCACTACTAAACGAATTTATGATGTTAGGAAACGTAGGGATAAAATATCCAAGCCCAACGCCAAGAGCCATTGCTACAAAAATCCACAAAGTGAGATTTCTGTCTAGAAAACTTAATTTTTTTTTAGTCATTTTTTATGTATGTATTTGAGAGAAGATGTACAATAATTCAGTTGCGATTTGAAAACTTCTTTCCTTGTATTTTTCTTCTTGTTGGGGTGTGTTATCAAATGCTTTTGGGTCTTCATAAGTGATTGGAATACGTTTTTCTGCACCTGGAACAAATGGACAAGCTTCATTAGCTGAATCACAAGTCATAATTGCAGCAAATTCAGTTTTCGGATTGAAGGAATCATCAAATGTTTTAGAAAACCCGATAATAGGATGTTCGTTGTCAGCATATTTAATGCTGTAAACAGGGTTGTTGCCTTCTGATATGGCTTTGACTTCAATGCCAGAATTTTGTAAGGTTACTGCAACCATAGGAAAAAGTGCTGTAGCTTCTGTTCCACCGGAATAACAAAACACGTTTTTTATGTTAAAATGGTTCGCCATTATTTGAGCCCAAACTTGTGATAAATGACTTCTGCGTGAATTGTGTGTGCAAATAAAGTTCAATCGGATGTCTTGATCCTGAGACACTTTTGACTGAATAAAATCAGTTAGAGGTTGTAAGATTGTTTTACGGTCATTGGCAATATTATCAATATTGAGAGTGTTGATTACATTTTGAATTTCCGCAAATGTCCGCGATTTAGTTGTTGTCATATTGGTCGTTTGGTTGTTGTAAATAATAGGTGACGTAATTTAGCAGCAATTTTGATTTATTGAAATATCTTGATTTAAAAACGCCAACATTGTTTCCTTCATTTTAGTCCAGTTTTTGGTATTAATGCAATAACAAACACTCGTGCCTTCTACATTGCCTTTGATTAACCCCAAATGTCTTAATTCCTTTAAGTGTTGGGAAATAGTAGGTTGGGCAAGTCCAATTTCATTGACTAAATCGCCACAAACACAAGAGTCAATCTTAAACAAGTGTTGCAGAATAGAAACTCGTGCTGGATGCCCAAATACTTTAGCGAAAAGTGAAATTTCATTTTGTTGGTCTGTAAACATTTCTGTTTTAGCTAATCCCATTATTTGCTTTATTTATTTATTTATTGCAATATTACGATTAATACTCAAGAGCAGAAAACTATTTTTGAGAGTTAGTTCATGCAATGTGCTTAATGTAGGATAGTTTTGGGTCGGACGAGCATGTCTTTTGGGATTTACAATTGTAGATGGGTTTAAAAAAAACTCTAAATATTTTGTGAGATAGCCTTCATTCAGTTTAATAATATGCATTACTCAGATGTGATATAAATTTTTTAGTTGGTTATCAATTTTGCTATTTGCTTAACATGACAGTTCATGAGATAATGATGCGTTTGGATCTGGAGCCAAGGTTATAGAAAATCTTGAATAAACTTGTCGCTAATGATTCATAAATAATTATCTTTCGAGCTTCTTAGAAAAGAGTAATATTAGAGCGATACATAATGAAAAAGGTATTATACTACTTCTTATTTTTACCCATATTTAGTTTAGCCCAAATCAATGAAAGTGATACGCTTAGTGTCAAAGCTAGTCTTTCTATAACGGGGTTTTATCAAGGTGGAAATGTAGAGACTTTGATTTTTAGAACAAAAACAGATTTGAGTTTTAAACCTTGGAAAAATTGGGTTTTCAAAAACCAAAATTCTTATGTTTATCAAGAGTTTGGAAAGGAAAAAGCAGATGAAGATATATTAAGTCTCAATTTCTTATATCTTAATCCTGAGCGAAAAATATATCCGTTTGTCTTGGGTTTTATTAGTACTAATTTCCGAAGGGAAATTGATTTGCGTTATCTTTTAGGTGCAGGAGCCACTTTTCAAATTCTGAACAAAAAAGAACATTGGCTCAAATTGTCGATTTCAAGTGAATATGAACAAACAGAATTTTCAAAAACTGACTTTAACTATTCACAGTATGATGGCAACCAATCTATCAACACCATCCGTGGAACGCTCTGGGCAAATGGTAAATATCATTTGTTTAAAAATAAAATAATTCTAAATCATGAGCTCTATTTTCAGCCTTCTCTTGCAGAAAGTAATAATTATCGTTGGCAAGCAGATATTGGTTTTGAACTGCCTATTTGGAAATTTTTAAACTTTAAAATAAACTACCGCCATACTTTTGAAAGTATAGTTATAGAAAACCAAAAACAAGAAGATCGGTTTTTGACTTTCGGATTTACTTTAAAAAGTTATTGAAAAGGTTTTCTCTAGTTTATATTTTTCTATCTCTCTTAGAGATCTGGGTAAACTTATTTAGATTTCTTTAGTCTTTTTTCTGCTTTTTTTTCTTTGGCAGTTTTCGCGGGTTCTTTTTTTACATTTTTCTTCGAGTCTTTACTTTTTGCCATGATATTTTCTTTTAAACGGTTGTTTTTTGTTTCTGTTATACTCAACAATTAGTTAACCCTTAGATTCGTAGCTTCACTAATTATTTCCCCTTCTTTGTTTTAATCGCGTGTTGTGTAATCAATAGATGTGACTTTGTGCACGGCCAAGCTATTAATCAAGGAAAATCCGTAGGAAATAGAAGTGTGGTCGAGCCAGATAATTTTCCCTAGTAATAAATATAGTGATTTAAACGAAAGAATTGTCTGCTTTTAGCACATGCATTGTAATGTACCCTAGATTATGATGTGTGTTTTTATTCCTCGCCGATATGTTTTTTGTAAAATTTCCAAACCTCTTTAGCTACATTTCTGCCTAATTCTAATCCTGCGACATTATCTGCTTGTATGTGATAACCTCCTAAAACCCTTGAAATACCAGCCATTTCTGAAGTCTCTGTAAAGGTTGGGAATTTTAAAGTAATTGTATCTCCTAAATTATTAGGCTCGGTCATTGCACCTGCAATTAATTCAGATTCGGAACCAAATTCATCGCTTCCAGTCCAAATTTTCAGAGCTTCTCCGCAGCCTCCACTAATGGTACTGTGACCTGAAACATAACTTGGAAATGGTGGGCATAAAAAAGTTTCTGGAGAATAAGGCCTCCAATGTTTACCCTGCATTTCTATTATTCCTTTTCCTTCTCCTCCCCAAGCTTTAATTTTTTGTTCACCGTAATATTGATGCACCAATGCATAAGGTCTTGCATAATCATAGAACATTTTAGAATCCCAAGACGCAATGAAAGCATCCATCGCAACGACCTGATTATAGAAATACATTTTCACATCCTCATCAAGTGTATGATTATCTCTACGAGAAACATCTTGAGCAAATTTCAACCAATGTCCAGCTTGCTGAACTGATTGTGGTCCATCGCGCATAAACTCCACTAAAGCTTTTTGGTAATCGGTAAGGTTAGCTTGCATTTCGATAACCTCTTGAACTTCTTTTTCCAATTGTTCAGAACCAATCATTGGTGGTGGTCCTGGGCGAAATTGATCTCCTGACTTTAATGCTATAGGTTTAACCTTATCCCAAAAGGGTGTTAAACATCCCGGCGCAAATTCTCCCCCTTTTCCATCAGAAAAATATTTGGGTTGCCAACGGTTAGGGTCAACATTTTTATCGGCTGAATTTATGGGTTCGTAACCTACATAATTAAAATAAGGTTCACCATTTGAGCCCTCTTCTTCACCGTATTGATTGGAGCCGTCCCCTTTTCTTGCTTCTATGACAGCTTTTGCAGCTAAATTCCCAATGCCTTCCGGAGTATTTGGGTCTAATGATTCATTTTTTGGATCTAAGCCTAGCTCTAACATAAAGTTCTCGAATAACTTTTGGTCGGAGTAGTAATATTCATTCATTGCTCTATAAGCGGCATAGCTAATCGCGATTTCTTTGTTTGTAAGCGAATGTTCACTCGCTGGCCTTCTTTTAATAGTATTAAGATAAACAGGTGTTGCTTTGTCATCATATCTTGACCAAGCATCAAAAATGGATACAAAAATCAAGCCTAGATATCGAGAAGTAATGGTCGGCCTTGGCGCAAATCTTTCTGTATCATTTGCTGTTGCAGTTAAAGCCATTTGGCCCCACTTATAGGCAATATTATCAACCCCTTTAGGTTCATTTGTTTCAAACGAGTTTTCCTGTTTCTCTTGGTTTTGGTTCTCTTTACAGCCAAACACAGTAAATATTACTAATGCGAGTAAAACTATTTTTTTCATGTTATTTGAACTTTATGTTTTATTGATACCTCGTACGCGAATGCGTGATAGCTTAGATTGTCGTCGAGCTAAATTAGTAAAAGAAAATGAAATGTGGAAAATCAGCACTATTTTTCGAGTAGGAGAGAAGCCATTTATTGACCATACACAATGTTAACACTAGTTATTTCTTAATTATTATAATGCCTTTTAAGGTGTTAATTTTTAATTGCAACCCTCTAACGACCAGAATCAAATAGTTTCAACAAAATCCAAAAACACTTTTTTATGACGTTCAATATCCATATTCGGAGAAAGTGATACACGGGCAATGTAATCTTTATCACCTTCTTTAGTTGTCCCTTGGGTAGATGTTGCGGGTATTGTCCAGTAGCAACCATTTAGTTGCCCATAGCTCACACAATACTTGCTTTCCTTCGGAATTTTTGTAATCATTAAATTGATTAATTTATGATTTAATGCTCTTTTGTATGATTCTTTTTCTTCGGCAGTATTTCCTTTAGTGGGAAGATCTAATGAAAACACAGATGGGGTAAACCCTTGGTCTGCCAGTTCTTCTGAAACAAAATTTATTTTAGCAGTAGGTAAAGTTTCGTTGATAAAGTTGACAAATTCACGTGTATTCTTATAGGCATCATTTATTCTTTGATTCATTGAAGGTAATTGTTTTGCTAATATGTCTAATTGAAGATTGGTAGCCTCGTTATCGCAAAGTTTCAGATGCAGTTCTATCTTACCTATTAAAGCTTCAGTTTTCTTATTTCCAACGCAGTAGCCTGAGGTGCATTGACCGCCACTTGGGAATTTTGATCCACTAGCGTATGAAATCGTCCTTACTGTTGAGAGTATGTTATTGTCACCTAAAAAGTGTACATTAGGACAAAATGTTTGGTCTAAAATAAAAACCGGATCAACAGCTATTTCACCTGATGCAGTTTGACGGGCTGCACTTAAAACAGTTTTTAATTTAAAAAGATCTGGAACTTCAACTCTCGGGTTTGTTGGGATTTCAGCGATGATGTAAGGGATGGCATTTTCGACGGCAATTTTATCTAAAACGACATTAAGACTGTGAACCATATCATTATCACCATCAACGGGTAAATCCATCACTTCCACATTGTCAATGCATGCGGCAACTCGCCTTGCTTGGTCATTTGTTCCACCATAACAATTTGGCGGCACAACAAATTTGATGGCCTTTCCTTTATGATTTTCTTGTGCATGATGAATAAGCCCCATCATAATTGCATATTGTATCGATAGTCCGCTAGAACCAATTAGCGCCTTTGTATTTGTGCCAGTAATGGCTGCTATTGATTCTAAAACAAGTGTTTTGTTTCTCTTCGCATTACTGTTCTTATTTTCATACGAAGACTTATCTATTAGCAACTTTAAGGCAGCGAGACAATTGGTTGGGGTCATTGCAATGGTCTCTCTTCGTCGCACGTGCTGAATTTCTGAAATATAACTTTCATTGTGTTCGCCATTTATGAGTAAAATACTTCCAAGGGGCTCATGAAAGTTGATAAAAAAATCAATGTTAGGATTTGGGCTGAAAGTAGAAATTTCATCTTGCTGTGAAATAAAAATGGTGCTACCATCAAAAGTGGAAATGGCTGACGTATTCTCAACTCCTTTTAAATCAAATTTGTATGCATAAACACGACGAAGCACTTCGGTATCAAAAGAATCTGGTAATTCACCCGTATAAATGATTTGGGTGTTTTTATGATCTAATAAATTTTTTCTTAAAACGGCTAAAACAGGAATTGTCTTTGATGAAAAACTGATGACATGTTCCGGTTTTAGATCATGCAATTTAGCGATTCCCCATTCTAGTATACAAGATAAGGGATGACCTAATCGAATATAGTCATAAGCAGTTGGTAATTCATTGAGTGCTGAAGATTTGGTATTGTTCTCATTACATAAGATTTCAAACTGTTCTAAGAATTCAATTTTAGCCATTTTCTCATTATAGATATCTAATCGATGGGTTGTTGTACTCAACCAGCCAGTAGGCATGTTTTCTATAACATTTTTAATGTAATTCATCATTTTATTGTCTTCCATAATTTCCATCTTTAGATAGATAGGCAAGATACATTAATTTGATTTTTTTTAAAGTGTTACGAGATGTTTTGTTACATCTTTCCAAATGTAAAAGAGAAGTAATGATTTATACCTGTAATGGCAGGTTTGTTATTTTATTCTATAAGACTTTGTCCAAATGTCAACAAATTACTATCTGGGTCAAGTATAGAAAATTCCTTTTGACCCCAAGGTTTAATTTGTAGCGGTCCGTTCGGGTGTATTTGCACCTTTTTATCCAATAGTGATTGGTAAAAATCATCAATATTGTTGCTTCTAATATATACTTGGCCATAATTCTCTTTAGGATCCAGTTCTTTAAATTCGAAGAAGTGAATTTGAATTCGGTCTTTTTCAATCATTAAATACCCGTCAAAATCGGCACTTCCAAATTCTTTAAACCCCAAATTCTTTAGGTAAAATTCTCTTGTAACTTTTTTGTCACGCATTGGTATTTTCGGATGAATTTCGGTTAGCATAAGTTCTTGGTTTGGTCTGTTAAGTTAAGATTTTATTCCATTAGCCATTAAATTATTGATTTATGGTTGCATTTGTATGTTCATATTCATGGCATGTTTTGTTGACTAGTATGACTAGGTTAGTTACAGAAAACCAACCAGAGGAGTCGCTAGTGGTTGACGAATTAGCAAGTAGTGTTGCTTTAATTGCTTTCCACAATTTTAATTTTACTTCAAATTAAATGCATTGTAAAAATTTTAGTTATTTTAGAGCAGGTCGAACGACAGGAATTATTGTATGTTATTTTCGGGATTTCTAAAGTAGGGCAGATAAAGAGGATTATAAATCGCGATTAAATTAATGCCTACCCATAATAAACTTAAAAACACTAGTTATGCGAATACAAGTAAAAGATTTTATGTCTACTCCTGTCACTACTGCGGTAGGAGAAGATAGCGTTCAAGAAATTAGAGAACTGATGAAGGAAAAAGGAATTCATGCAGTTCCGATTATTTCGTATTCTAATGACACATTAAAAGTTGATATTACTATACGAGGTATTATTACTGCAACTGATATAGGTAAAGACGTGAATAGTAATGCCAATGTAGAGGATGTCATGACTTCTTCAAGCATACATGTAATTCATACAGATTCAAGCGCTAATGCAGCTGCCAAAATGATGTTGAGGCATGAGGTGCATCATATAGTGGTTATGGATGATGGAGAAATTAAAGGGATGATTAGCTCGATGGATTTTGTGAAGTTAGTTGCGGAATATTCTTTAGAATAAAAACTGCCCCAAATAAAGAGACTCAGAACGTCTTTTTTTTAAATTGGAGATAAAGTGTGTGTATATGGTTTAGCGTCGCAAATTCACTTCCACTATGTTGCACAAAATTGTGTTTTGATAATCTAAGGCATTTCATTATTGGTTCATTCTATAATTTCGTAATCAATACTTAGTTTTCGCAAAGCTCTCAGAGCAGAGCCAGTATTTTTGTCATCCATTTCAATATCAACAATGTCTCCTTCTAAGAGTATAGTTGTTAATTCATTCGACAATGATTCACTCATGTTAGACGAAATTTCTGCAATGCATTTGGCGATCGCTCTTTTATCTGGCCTCTGTGAATTACAAGACAATAAGTTTAATTTCATAATAATGATAATTTAACGCAATATATTAGAGTTGCTATGAATCTGGATTAAATACACATCAGTCTTCAATATAATGACGTACAATGTGTTTGTATCTGTGTTTTTGATATGAGCACCAAGTTAGCAAATAAATAGAAACTCAATATCTGACATAGTATTGACAGTTTATTGACAAACGAATATCTGCTTTTCTGAATTGTCATTAAAGGCTTCTTCTTCAAAACCTCCAAACTTATTAATAATATTAAAACCAATCCATCCTAGGTATGCATCTAATTCTTGAGGAAAAAACATCCTCATATCCAAATTTTGAATGGAATCAAACTCGCCGTTAATATAATAATGCCATTCTATGCGATTAATCTGAGTGTTTCTTTCATATCGCATTAGTTGCTTTATCAATACCTCTCTTCCATCGTAGGTGGTATATTCAGCAATTTCTTTTTGTTCTTTTTCACTTTCAATAATATATTGAATATTCGGATTATAGCAATCTAACAGAAATAAACCTCCATCTTTGAGATGCTTTTTAACAGCATTAAATGCCTTAAATAAATCATTATTACTATATAAATGATGGATTGAATTAAAAGGAATAAAAATGAGGTCGTATTTTTTTCGTAAATCTAAAGTTCTCATATCTGCTTCTATAAACTCAATTTCTAATCCCTCTTCAGAAGCTTTTAATTTTGCTTGTTCGAGCATTGATGACGTGAAATCAACTCCACTAATATCAAATCCATCCCTTGCAATTGGAATTGTAAGTCTACCTGTGCCACAACAAAGTTCAAGTATACGAGCATTCTGTTTTTTTGGCAACCACCGCTTGTAAAATTTCAAATCAGCTAGGTTGGTATTCATTCCATCATAAATATTTGCATCATAAATTAAATCACCAACTTTATAATTATTTTCTATTTTGTTTTTCAAAATCTAAAGATTGTTTTTATACTATTTTAATTTCTTAGATAATCCTATTTATTTTCACGGTATTTTTAACAGTTTTCTCTTTCATGAAATTATCCAGTATAGCTATAACATGTTACTTGCTGTGAGCACTAAGATAGTAAAAAGGAGAGTGCTGAGGAAAGGCAAAACATATGTGATAATCATTAAGTACTCTTGAGCAATTAATGATTGACTTTATCAGCTATAGTTTGCTAATCTAACTTCATGGGCTTAACACCCATTACTTCCATCCATTCATTAACTTCAAGTGGTTTCCATTGAGGGTCTGTAAAAACGTTATAGAAATAATGATATAAATCATCATCTAAGAATATTAATGAACCGTCATTTCCACCGTTTATTAAATATACTCTTTCTGCAATATTCTGTTTTTTAAATTCTGAGTTTAGTATTTCTGCCAATCTTTGAACCGCTTCACCCCAGCCATATCCTTTAAAGTTTTTGAAAATAACATACTCATTACCATTTATAGTAATTCTATGATTTAGCCATTCATTTTGATTATCCCATTCTTCAAAGTGGTCATCAATATGTAATGTAAATCCAATTTTCTCTAATGTCGATTTCATTTCATCTAACATTTCAGTAAATCCGTCTTGCTCATATACAGATTCTCCATCACAGATGTAATAACGATTATCAAGTGGTAAATTGGTTTCTTCATCCCAAATTCCACCCCAAGATCCACCTTGGCTAAAACTCTCCAAATGATTTTGTTTTAAGGCGTTTAAATTCTTTGTTTCTGTGTATTTAAAATAACCCAAAGCATCTATTTTATTTACAAATTCCTTTGCAGTAATTTTTGAATCCTTTTCAGTGTTAATAAACTGATACAATGGATTATCCTTTTCCCTTGCAGCAATAAAGATTGCGATTCCAATTATTAATATACTTATTACAGATATTTTCATTTTTCTCAAATTATAGCTAAGGTGTTTGCTTAAGATATTGCCGCGTTAGTTAGGTCTAAATTAATAAAATAAAGAACTAGAGGATTCCTGTATTCGAGATACAATGTACAAGCGAAACAAGTAATTAATTTCACACCTTGTTGCATGGGGTTGTTTTTCATTTTTTTCTAATTCCAACCAAGCTTCATATGAAATGACTAAACGGCCTTTTTCAAAACGATATTTTCGGGGAAGTTTTATAATAAATTCTAAAGAATGTCCGTCAGGATTTGAAAAGTAAATTGCTATTGCAGAAATATTGGCAAATACCATTGGTCGTTAAGACTCGTCACTAAAAAAGTTCCAAAAATGTAAGTCATTGGATTTAAGAAAATCAACAGATTCATTCAAAATCTATTCCCGGTCACATTCAAAGGTAAAATATCTTAAATCCGGAATAAAGGGGGGGCTTTCTGCTTCAAAACGTCCTTTTATCATCTTTATTTCTGTTAAATCATAACTTCACTTACTTGTATTATTGGTTCAATATCAGTAAAGTTGGGTAAATCTCCCATTATTTCATGAGCATTAGGGCCAAAGGCATTTTCAAATTCTTCAACAGAATTAAAATACATATTACCCATTCCAGCATAAGGCGCTGACGATCCTGGGGCACCGCCACCAATACCCATTTCGACTGTTGCTGCTTTAAGTGCATCACCTAATAGACTGCCAACCATTGGAACATGTTTATGGCAATAATAGTCCATGTCAAACTTTTTGCCTTCTGAGTTAGGATAAATTACACTTACTTTAATTGAACCTTTTTTCATTTTTATATATTTTAGATTTATATTTTCTGTTTTCAACACCCTTGTTAATCAAAGAGCTGCCTTTTAATAATCTGAAATCGCACGAAGCATAATGTATTTGTATTATAGCTAGTTGCGCTTTAGGTCTTGCTCTAGGTTTATTACCTTTTGCCACATAAGTCAAACTTGGGAAGGATGCCAAATATAAAGTTGGCAGTAGGGAAGTTATGTCTCAATGTTCCAAGTTTTTATAATTTTAAATAAATATAAGACCTTTTACTTGACTTTACCAGCTAAGCAATTAATTATCCACTTTATTGGCACCTGCCTTTATTTATGTCATTAAAAATATCAGATCTGCTATCAATAGTATCTGAAGAATAAAAACGAATGTGCCTATTTCCTTTTTATATCGAAAAGCCACAAAAATCGAAATAATTGTCAGTAATGGAAGAGCGAGTCCTGATACAATTCTTAAAGAAAAAAAAGTCTTATTTTCAGATGAAAGCAATTGATACCAATTTACTTCTTTAAATATTCGAGAAACTGAATATTCGATTTTTTCATTTAAGAGTTCTAGTTCGGCAAAATCTTCTGTTATTAAAAATTCATGTTGATTGGTGATGACTTTATACGAATAATGGTAGTTGCTTGCGGCATTGTAATATTGCTGTAACTCCCTTTGTATTTGGATGATTTCATCATTTATTATTCTTCCTGGCAAAACAAAATCAACTATGATTATAAGCGAAGCCAAAGTAAATATTGCATATAATGACAGCCTTAATTTTTGCGTTTTTGATTTCTTGTCCATCTGTTTTTTTAGGTTGTTGCCAACAACTTCTTGTAAGAAAAGTAGGGAGTTTTATTCGTTCACTTGTCGGTGGGTATAAATGTATTAAAAAAAACGCAAGCTGAAATGGCCTGCGTTTTATGAGCTAATTTTTATATGCATTATTGTAGTACGTTTTTAACTTTCTTCTTTTTTTAGAGGGGAATGATGTTCGCTCACGATTTTCCATCCTTTATCGGTCTTTACGAATAACAATGAAATTTGGTCGTTTACAACAACAAGATCTTCACCAAATTTGAGATGAAAATCTGAATGAAAGGTTACATTGGCGACATCACCATAAACGGCAACCAACATATCCTTAGTGTCGAATTTCACAACTTCAGTTACAGCACCAAAAGTATTGCGTTCAAATTCTTCATTAGCTTCGCTTCCATTTCGAGGTGCTCCATTTTTAAATTCAGTAAACTTCGGACTATAAGCATGAAAAGCAATTAGTTTATCCATATCTCCATCCTTAAGGCTTTGCACAATGGTATCCCAGGTTGCCAATAATTCTTGTTTTGCTTCAGGAAATTCATCATTAATTAAATCTACTTTCACTTCTTCAACTTCCAATTCTTCTTCCTTTTGTTTACAACTCGTAATTACAATTCCGAAAATCATAATCATTATAAATGTCAATTTTGTTTTCATGATTTTATATTTAATTGGTTATTAGTTAATTATAAAGATATGAAATTTATAAATTAGTTGGATTTCGGCAATGTGCTACAACCTATTCTCCTAAGGCGAGTTACTTTGACTAGGTACTAATTAGTTAAAAACAACAGGCAATGGGAAAAAAAGCCACGAAAACCGAAGCTTTTCAGCCTTTGTGGCCAAACTACTTGGGTGAAGTAGGCGGGCTTAGGTTGTAGGATTTTCCGAGTACACACAGAACAAGCAATTGGCTATACACTTTGTTGTGTAACGTTTATTTAATTGCAATTTTATTTTAATTTTTATATCCACGTCCAGGTGTGTACGGTGCTCCAGATTTAATAAGTTTGTCTTCTAATTGTTTTACATCTAAATTAAAAATAGCTTCTGCTTTTTCCTTTAGTGCTATAATTTCAGTTTTAGCAATAGTGTAGCTGTCTTTGTGGGTTTGTGTAGGCGCAGAGGTTGAATATTTCTGTTCGTAGCTTATGCTTCCAATGCGCGCTGCGGGACTTTTAGGTTGTCTTAGATCTAATCTGTTTTTTACGGGATCTCCATAAAGCGATAGATTAATGACCTTAAGTTTGTTTTCAATGTCTAAAACAGCTTTTGAAAGTTCTCCATAAGGTAGTTCAGATCGTTTGATTGCTAATTTGATATATTTTAGTTTTGTATTGGTTTCGCCTATAATTTTTTGGCAAGTTTTTAAATCGGCTTCAAGTTGTGACACTTGTTTTTGAAAAGCTACTTTGGCTGCTCTATTTGCAGCTGGCATTACCGTGTTTTCCAATCCAATAACATCAAATGAAACTGGACTTACTAACGTACTTATTTCGCCATCATTATACATATCCATTTCTATAGTATATGTTCCAGGTTGTACCAAAGTCCCTTCATCTAAAGCTTCCCAAGGATTATAGAAGGAAGACTTACTCAAATCTATTGGATTTTGAAGTGTATATCTTAAATCCCAATGAAAGCGCTGTAATCCCTCTTTTGGTTTTTTAAACTCTTTTTTAACGACCTGTCCTTCACTATTTTTAATTGTAAATACTAATGATGGTTCTTCTTCTTCTGTTTCAGCTTTTAAAGCATCATAATCTGGATAAACGGCATCTTTTCTATTTTCAATAAGCTCTTTTTCTTTTTTTGTGCGGTTTTCCTTTAAAGATGTATAAGTATCATTGTAGTAATAGGTAATCATAGCTTCAGGACCAAGATTTGGAGCTGTGTAAAAATTATCGCCTTGAAAAGCTTTTCCAGGCAAACCTAATGGAAGACTTCTTTCCCATGATAACGCTTTACGAATTGGATATATTTTTGCTACTTCAGTGGGTGTGGTGTTTTCAATAGTTCTCAGTGCAGAATAATCATCCATTACATAGAAGCCTCTGCCAAAAGTACCAAGTACCAAATCATTTTCTCTTTCCTGAATAGCAATATCTCTAACAGCTATGGTTGGCAACCCTGAACTCAATTCTTTCCATCGTTGTCCACTATTGGGTGAGAAAAATGCGCCATACTCGGTACCACAGAATATCAAATTTTTATCTATATGATCTTCTTCAATAGCGTAGATACTTCCTTTTTTTGGTAAATTAGTACTAATAGAATTCCATGTTTTTCCTTTATCGTTCGATTTAAATATATAGGGTTTAAAGTCACCATATTTATGATGATTAAATGCCACATACATCACATTGACGTCATGCTTAGAGAGGTATACACTGTTGACATAGGATTGATTTGGTGCGCCAGATATGTTATCGACTGCGCGCCAAGTTGTTCCTCCGTTTTCGGTAATTTGAATCAAACCATCATCGGTACCAATAGCAATGAGGTTTTCGTCAATAGGCGATTCAGATAATGCTACGATACTTCCATATAGTGATGTCGAGCCGTTTTTTGCTACTGCATCAATGCTCACTACACGATCAAAAACCTTTAGTTTATTCCTGTCAATTTGTTGTGTCAAATCATCACTAATAACATCCCAACTATTGCCATAATCGTTAGAACGAAATACTTTATTAGCTGCAAAATATAATCGTCCAGAAGCATGCTTACTTACAGCCAAAGGTGAATCCCAATTAAAACGGTAGCTATTTTCATTCTCTCGTTCACTAGGTTGGATACCCATAATTTCGCCACTTTTTTTATCGTAGCGGACTAAAAAACCATATTGAGATTGAGCGTATACAATATTAGGATTGTCTGGATCAATTTGAGATTCAAATCCATCACCACCATTCGTAATAAACCAATCAAAATTAGTAATTCCGTGTCCTGTGAGTACTCTAGAGGGACCACCTATACTAAAATTATCCTGAGTGCCACCATATACATTATAAAACGGATAATCATTATCAACAGCCACTTTATAAAATTGGGTAACTGGAATATTTTCTTTAAAATCCCATGTTTTGGCAGCATCAAATGTTTCATACATACCTCCATCACAACCAACTAGCCAATGTTTATTATTGTTTGGGTCTATCCACATACAGTGATTGTCTACATGTTTAGTGACTTCACCTACTTTATTGAATGTTTTTCCGCCATCGTGACTCGCAGACATCCATGTGTCCATTGAATAGATGGTGTTTTCATCAATTGGATCTGCAATAATTTCTTGATAGTAATTCCCACTTGTTTTATGATCTCCTCTTCTTTCCCAACTTGCACCTCTATTTGTAGACGCATAAAATCCACCTTTGCCCTCTGCTGCTTCAACAATAGCGTAAATAATTTCTGGATTTGCAGGAGAAATGGCTAATCCAATTCGTCCCAATTCAGTTTTTGGTAATCCAGAATTAATTTCTGTCCATGTGTTTCCACCATCTGTACTTTTGTGCATTCCAGAACCTGGTCCACCTCCAACATAAGTAAAAACATGTCTTCTACGTTGAAATGTAGACGCATATAAAACATTAGGATTTCTAGGATCCATTTGCACATCATTAACACCAGTATGTTCATCTACTGTAAGAATAGCTTCCCATGTTTTTCCACCATCACTAGTTTTATATAAACCTCTTTCTCCTCCTTTGCTCCATAAAGGTCCTATAGCAGCAACATAAATTACATCAGAATTTTCAGGATGGACAATTATCCTTCCAATATGTTCTGATGTTTTTAACCCCATATTTTTCCATGTTTTTCCTCCATCAAGGGATTTATAAATACCATCTCCATATGACACAGAACGTTGATTGTTGTTTTCTCCAGTACCAACCCAAATGACATTAGAATTGTTTGGGTCTATGGTAATACAACCAATAGAGTAGGAGCCTTCATTATCAAAAATTGGAACATAATCTACGCCAGAATTGATAGTCTTCCATACTCCTCCAGCAGATGATGCTACGTAATATTCAAATGGATTATTAGGATTTACTGCAATATCTGAAATTCTACCAGAAGTTAAAGAAGGTCCTATACTTCGCCATTTAAGTCCATCGATATTGACTTTATCAAGAGGTTGTTTGTCTTCTTTTTTTGTTTTCTGAGCTTGAATAAATTGCAATCCGACCAATAAGAATGCAAATACGAGAAAATTTAATTTTTTCATTAAAGAGTTTTTTAGTTAGTAATATACTATTGAGATTTAAAAATGTTTTTTATCAAATATGATTTTAGCTAGCTACTATTTTGTTTTAAATGTTGCACAACGTATTTGTGCATGGTTAGTTACCATTTTTATCTGCCTTGGCTACTTCGGGTTGGCTGAGCCGTTTTCGGCTAAAAAACGGAAGGAAAAAGGAGCGAGGTAGAGCCAGGCTATTTTTCCGAGTTTTAAAGATAGTAAAATTTATGTGAGAATTTTTTCTTGTATTTGACCAGCTAAACCAGTCAAACCAGTCAAACCAGTCAAACCAGCTAAACCATCTAAACCAGCTAGAGCAGTTAGTTATGCACGGTATTATGTGCTTTTTTTCTTTTCCATAACAGTTCAATTAATATCCATCCCAATATCACGATCCCAATTCCCATTATTTCATTAATTCCAAAAATCCCTGAATTTGTAGTCAAAATTATTAAGGTGTGCATAGCTGTCACTGGCAAAATTGACCCAGTATCATCCGCTAGTTTTCCTAAAAGAAATCCACCACAGATACATATCAAAGGAAAGATAAAAATATCAAATTGCGTCTCAAATCTTAAATGCCAAATCCACCAAATAACACCAATAAAAATGTATTTTAAATTTTTATTTAAGCCTTCAAGTGCATTTTGTAAATATCTTCTCCAACCAAATTCTTCTGTAAAAGCATATATTGTATTAATCAAAGCAAAAGCAAATCCATAAAACGATTCGTTCATTCCAAAGTTGTTGTTTAAGCCACTTATGGAAAAAGCAATAATAGGCAGGACTAAAATGAGTGCGTTTTTAATTTTGTCATCTCCTAAAATGGTTATTCTTTTTGATAGGTTTTGATGAAATGTCAATACTACTATTGCTGCAATTAAAGTACTAAATCCAGCCAGAAGATATTCTGATTCAGAGATAAAAGAATTTTTTGTAAATGATAGAAAAAAGTCGGTTAAATAACCCTGCTGAACTGGATAGGATATTCCAAAAGCAATTAAAACAAATAGAATTATATTTTTCCAGTCAATTTTCATTTCTGTATTTACGATTCATTCAAATTGCATATATATTGATGGAGTATGGTTTGATGCGCCAGTTCACTTCGCTCGTGTGTTGCGTTGACAAGAACTAAATTATAAAAGAAAACGAACCAAAGGGTAATCCGCAGGATTTTCCATGTATACACAGAACGAGCTATTAATTATACACTTTGTTGTGTTTACGTTTTTGCTTTAAAAAACCCATTTCACCAACACGTACCTTGTAAATCACAACACCACAACACCTTACATCTTACTGATGATAAGCTGTGTTATGAGCTAAGGCATCACCACAAGTGCCACAAGCGCCAGAAGCACCAGATCCTCCAACACATCCTCTTCCACAGGTATAATGCCACACTCCAGCTTTATTTTGACTAGGTTCGGCAGCAGGAGTAGCAGCAGGAGGATTAGCATAAGGAGCAGTAGAAGTTGGTGTACTATTAGCCTTGGCGTGATAACTAGTATTATGTGCTAAGAGACTTCCACAATTATCACAATTAACAGCAGATCCAGCACCTCCAGAACAACCTTTGCTACAGGTATAGTGCCAGACTCCTCCTGCATTTTGAGAGGGTTCAAGAGTAGTCGGGTTTGGAGTTGCTGCATTTAATGGTTTAGTCGAATCTATAACTTCTAATGGTTTTAAGGATTCTTGTTTTGATGCTTTAGTGTTGTCATTACAGGCATAGAAAAAAATGACTGAACTGAACAATAATGTAATGATTTTAAAGTATTTCATAATGGTATTTTTTAAATTTGTAATGTATGAAGCAAGATAATTTAGATTTTTATGCCCTTTGATTTAGGAGCCTATTCATAAATTATATTTTATTATGTAAACTTACATTATATTTTTATCACTTCGCTTCATATGAATATTATATACAACTTGTTCGTGTATGGTTTGCTAAGCAAGTTCGTAAGTCGGCAGTGACCTAACAATTAATTATTCACGGAATTGTGCTTTCGTTATTTTTTTAAATTCCGAATGTTTTGGTTATTAGCACTTTATATTTTTCAGAATCGTTTTTAAATTTTCTAGTTGCCGTAATCCAAATAATTATTCCGAAAGCGATAACTAGTCCAGCTAAAATATAAGTTATAGGTTCATTGTTTGTCGCTAGGAATAGTCCGAGAATAAGTCCCAGTCCTAGAATAAGATGAGTAATTATTATTAATATTATTAAAAAGTGCTGTTTGAAAGAAATTTTAACTTCTGTAATGTTTTCAACATTATTTTCTGCCAATTCACCATAAACAACAGTCCAATTTTGGAACGCATAATACCAAGGGTACAGAATCCTTTTACGGAAATTAAAAGTATTAGTGTTTTTGTTATTAAATGAAAACCCTCCAATAGAATTAAGTTCAGATGCTAGTTCTTCAATAACTTCTTTCGGTCGTTTTTTTAATTTAAAATTCCAGCTGTTCATATTTTTCGCCATTGTTTTTAATGTTAGCCAATGGTCTTTTGTATTGCTAGTTGCATTGGCGAGAACTAAGTTAGTAAAAAGGAAATTAACCAATAGAAAAATCCGCCCAAGAAAATAGAGGTTTTTCAGCCCTTGTAGCCAAACTACTTCGGCGAAGTAGACTAATGTAGGGTATAAGATTTTTCGAATACAGACAGAACGAGCAATTATTGATACACGTTGTTGTGCGCTTTTATTTATTTGTCATATTCTTAAACTCAGCCACATAAAAATTAGAATCAATAATTAATTCTTTATTATTCTCTTGGGTAAATTCATGTGTCCAATTGGTGGTCGGTTTAATCCATTGCTTTTTGTCATTTAGTTTTACTTTCAAGGGCATATTAAATCCGGGCACGGCATTTATCCATCGATAAACAAATTTGTTACCCTCAAAAAAGTATTCTAATGTTGGTATATCTGTAGTTCTTAGGTATTGCTCAAAGAATGTGCTTAAGTCTAAATCTGACTGTTTAGAAATATAATTTTCAATATCTGCGGTGGTCACTGTTTTGTGGTAGAATACTGAATTTAAACCAGTTAGGATAGACCTCCACTTTTCATCATTATTAATCACTTGTCTTAAAGTATGCAAAACTGTAGCGCCTTTAATATAAATATCTCCAGTATAATCCATATCATTAACATCATAATCTCCAATTATTGGTATATCGTTAGCGATACGTTTGGATAGACCTTTAATATATTCTGCTCCAGCTTTTCTTCCATAATGATATTCCACATACAAGGCTTCAGAATAGGTTGTAAATCCTTCGTGAACCCACATATCTGCCATGTCTTTGTACGTAATGTTATTTGCAAACCATTCATGACCAGATTCGTGAATAATTAAATAATCAAATTTCAAGCCCCAACCAGAACCTGACATATCTCTACCACGATTCCCATCAATATATTCACCAGAGTAACCAACTGAACTTTGATGTTCCATTCCTACGCCATCTACTATTTTATAACTGTCCTCGTAGAAGGGGTAGGGGCCGAACCAATACTCAAAGGCCTCTAACATTAAATGTGCTTGTTTAAACTGTATCTTGGCTTTTTCCAGATGTTCTGGCAGTACATAATACTCACATTCTAGTGTTCCTTTTATTCCTTTATATGGGTCTGAAAAATGCGCATAATCGGCGACATTTAAAGCGACACCATAACTATTGATAGGGTTTACTACCGTCCATTGATATTTAGTTGTTCCATTGTCCATTTTTTTCGTTGTAGTGAGTTTGCCATTGGCAACAGCCATCAGCTCCTCAGGAACGGTTACGCTTATTGTCATCCCATTATCGGGCTCATCGTACATGTGGTCTTTGTTTGGCCACCACAAGCTCGCACCGTTACCTTGACATGAAGTAAAGACTAAAGGTTTGCCATTCGCATCTTTTTCCCACGAAAAGCCACCATCCCAAGGCGCTCTTGGTGCTTCCTTGGGCTTTCCTTCATAGAATACTTCAATCTCTTGCGAAGATCCTTTTATCTGATTTTCTTTCAATTGGATGAAATACGCATTTCCTTCTCTCGCAAAGGTTAACAATTTACCAGCTTGAATGACTTTAGTGATTTTCAAAGGCTCTTGTAAGTCTATTTGCATGGACTTTTTTGGTTCTAGCACTGTGTATGTAATGATGTTGGAACCTTTAATGTACTTGTTTTCGATATCCAATTCAATTTTTAAATCATAATGTGTTAAATTCCACCATGCCCTTTCAGGTGTAATTTTGCCTCTTAAGGTATCTTGTCTCGTATATGTTTTTTCAACAATTGGGCTAGTGGTCATATCGCGTTTTATTGGGGAGCAACTCAAAGTTACAGGTCCTATTTGACGCCCGTCCACATAGAAAAAACCGTTGTAAGTGTACTTTTCATTATTCTTTTGTAATTTGAAATTAGTCTTAAAGTTTCCATGTGTTAATTCAAATAAAAGAGAATCGTTCTTAAAGATTAGATTATCCAGAGGTGCATTAACTGTGCTAATCCAGTTTTTCCATTCCCAGGTAAAAGAGCCAGAAAATACATCGTTATTCTTATTAATAGTGATTTCTAAACTTGCATTTGGGTTTTCAATTTCATACCATTTTCCAGTTACGTTCTGTCCAAATAGGGTGAAAATGGATAGTTGAAGACAAAGGATAATAAATGTTGTTTTTTTCATGTTTTAAATTCTTTGGTTGGATAATTGCCTACAACGTGTTTGTCTATGGCTAGTTGCGTTGGTGTGAACTAAGTTAGTAAAAGAAAACTAATCAAAGGAAAATCCTACGGATTTTCCGAGTACACACCAACTAAACAATTGGTTAAACACGTTGTTGGCTGCTGTGTTTTTTATTCAACTGTAATTATACTATTTTTTAATGCGTACTGATACATAAGAGGCATTTAATATTTTCCAATTACCATCTTCTTTAATTAGTGTGAAGTAGTCTAAATTATTATTTCTTGGCTCACCGTTTATGGTAAAAATTGCATCAGCTCTTACAAACGCTAAAATTCCCATTTCGATGTGTACTGTAAAATGAGAAACAGGTTCTGTATATTTTGTTGGGTTATCATAAGATTTTAAGCGCTCCAAAAATTCCTGAATTGTATATGTATTAGTAATCCATTTTCCTTCTCTTAAAGAAGCTCCATATATGTTAGCCTTATCGCTAAACATTGTCTGTACAGTCTCTATATCGTGCTTACCAATAGCAGTTAGAAATTTCTCTACTAAATTTTTAACAGTAGCTTTTTCAGATTCTATATCCAATTCTTCAGCTGGCCGTTGGGCAGAAGCTAAAAAACAAATTGTGAGTGCAATTAATAGTGCAAAGATTTTTTTCATTTCTCTTTTTCTTTAATTGAATTAAAGTCTGGTCAGCATTGCTGCCAAAGGTTTTGTGTATGATTTTGTGACGTGTTTTAAACACCAAATTTAGCAAATATAAATCGAACAGAAAATCCGATAGGATTTTCGTAAGTGGATGAGAACTAGCCATTAATTATACATGGTGTTGTGCATAGTGTTTTCAATTAAAGCTATTGTAATTTAATTTAGTTTTTGTAAATTACTTAAAATAAAAATAAAGTATTAATATGAAATTATGTATTCAATTATCACTAACCATTTTTTTATTCACCGTAGTAATTGAAAATGTCGGAGCTCAAAATGATATTGTTTTAAAGGTTGATGGGACTGAAATGATTGGCAAAGTCATAGCCATTGGCGATACAAATATCAATTTCATTTATCAAAATGAAACTATTGAATATAAAGTTCCTAAGGTTAAAATTGCAAAAATCACCTTTTCTTCTGGACGTGTTGAATTTTACAATGCTTCCAGTAGTTTAAAAGATCACCATAATAAAGTAGCCATTTTGCCTTTTGCATTTTTAAAAAATCAAGATGATGGCTCTAGTGCTATGTCTAAAAAGATTCAGCAGGAAACCTATGCAATATTTAATGCCCATAAAGGAATATTGAATTTTCAAGACCCAATGACCACCAATAGACTGCTTGGTAAAGCAGGAATTGGAGCTAACGACGAGCAAAACTACTCCATGGGAGAGCTGTGCGATATATTAGGCGTCGAATTCGTAGTACAAGGTTTAGTTTCTATAGAGGAGACAAGTGTATCAAGTTATTCAGCATCGAATACGAATATAAAGACCAATAACAAAAAACCGGCAAAAACGTTTGTGGGCAAATTATTTGACAATTCCGGAACAAATGTTAACACTAGTAAATCCAGTACGACTAACAAAAATTATAGTACCACAATTACCATGAATGTTTATAATGATAAAGGAGACAATATCTTTAACAAGAATCATGAATCCTTTTGGCAATCTAATGATGCCTACAAAGTTACCTTGAAATTTTTAGCAAAAAGAACCCCTCTTTATACTAAATAATGACAAGAATGTAATGGTATTACATTTGTTAAAAAAGCCCATATACCATTTTGTCATCTGAATAAATAGAAAGGAGTTTAGGTTTCAGATTTATGGTTTCACCTTAAAAATTGCCCACCTATTTATTTACTACTAGTCCCATTTTTTATTTATCTAACGATACGTGTACTTAGGTTTTATATTATGCACAACCTATTCTTATATAGCTTGCTGCGTTGACGAGAACTAAGTTAACAAAAGAAGCCGAACCAGAGGAAAAACCACAGAATTTTCCGATTGGCACTGAGATACAAGTAATTAATTATAAACGTTGTTGTACTTTGTTATTCAATATTTTTCAAAGGTGAGTGATGTTCATGAACCATTTTCCATCCATCGTTTGTTTTAACAAATAATAAAGTTATTTGATCGTTTATTATTACTAAATCTTCACCAAATTTTAAATGAAAATCAGAATGAAAAGTTAGATTTGCTACATCACCATAAACGGCTATTTGTAAATCTATTGCATCAAATTTAATAACTTCTGAAACTGAACCAAATACATTGCGTTCATGAGTTTCGTTTGCTTTATCACCATTACGTGGTTCACCATTTTTAAATTCTGTAAACTTAGGGCCATAGGCATGGAAGGAAATAAGTTTGTCTATATCTTTATCCTTGATACTTTGAGCGATTGCACCAAAAGTTTTCATGACTTCTTGTTTAGCTTCTGGAAATTCATTGTTGATAAGGTCAACTTGAGCATTGCAACTAGCACTGTATAGCCCTAAAGTAATAATTAGTGTAAAGGTTAATCTTGATTTCATAATGTAATACATGTTTAAGTTAATACAACAAATATCACCTTAAACTAATACAAATAACTTTCAAAAAAGTTCAAAAAATATTCTGAAAAGTCCAAAAACACAAATTAGAATACTTTATGACCAAGTCGGAATTGGTGAGGAGGAATATCATATTGTTCTTTAAAGGATTTGATGTAATGTGATGAATTTACGAAACCACATTCATAGCATACTTCATTTATATTCAGACTACTCTCAAGAAGGAGTTTTTTCGAATACTCTAGGCGTTTGGTTTTAATCCATTTGGAAGGGGTGGTATTATAAGCTATTTTAAAATCCCTCTTAAAAGCAGAAAGACTTCTGCCACATAATTTCGCAAACTCTTCAACTTTTAAATTATATAAAAAATTTTCAGACATAACTGTTTTTATATCAATACCTGATTTTTTATTTTCTTCTTTACTGTTGTTAAAATCTGTCCTATGAGGGCGAATTCCTGTCATAAACTCTTGTATTTCTGCTAGAATAGGATATGTGTCTCCGGTCCAGAACAGATGATCCTCTCCTTCTAATTCAACAAATTTAGAATTTGCTATTCGTTCTGCTATATATCTGCCTTCTTCAACTAGGATTTCTATGTCACCTTTTCTAAAGAGTAGAAGAGTTGGAACTTGTATTGAACCTAAAATAGCAGTCACATCAATCTGTGTACATTGTTTATGTAAAATCAAGGCAGCTTTTGGGCTTCCTCCAGAACGCAAATAACTGGCTAGCCAATGCATGAATCCATTATCGTGGGCTAGAGAAGGGACAAGTGTTCGTAATTCATCTAATTTACCATGTGCCCAATTGTCCTCAATTAATTTATTTGAAACCTCACGCTCTTCATCTGTTGGTGCCCATGGATAATCTTCGGAGAACCTACGTTTGGCAAATATTCCAAAACCGACTACTCCTAGTGTCTTTTCTGGATACTTTAAAGAGAATAATAAACTTACTGAACCTCCTTCTGAATGACTAAATAAGAATGCTTTTTTAGAATTTGTAGCATTCATCACAGCTATTATATCTTCCATTCGTTCATCCATAGTAGAATACTTATCAGATCTATCTGATAATCCAGTGCCTCTTTTGTCAAATATTATTAACCTAGAGAAGAATGTTAGTCTTGTTAAAAACGTAGCATATCTAGGCTCAGACCACATCATATCAATATTAGATACCCAACCAGGAATATAAATTAAGTCTACAGGGCCTTTTCCTATTACCTGATAGGCAATATTAAAAGTTCCGCTTTTTGTATAATTGGTTGTAGGTTTCAAAAGAAATATCTCAAAATATATTAATTAAATCGCTTGTTTTCAGAAGGAGCTACAACGTGTTCGTGTATAGTTAATTGTGCCTGGTCTAAAGATATCAAAAGGAGACGAATCTGAGGGAAATTCGGAGAATTTTTCGATTAAGACTTTCACACTACAGCAATTAGTTATAAGCCGTTTTGTACTTTCGTTGTTTTTATTCAGAATACTAATTATTCAGCTTAATTTCGTTTTCTGATTTTCCAGCGTTTGAGTGAATGCGATCAGTGTTCTATTCCGCAGACTTTTTCAATTTCGATTGAGTTAACAATTCCGCAACTTACCAAATTCCACATTCAGTTCGTATTTAGATAAACTTGTATAAGTTCTGACTTATTTTTTATGTCTTTCTTCAGGTTTTCTTGTTATTACAAAATATAAAACATATAACCAGCTAAAAATTCCGTGTAAAAACGCTAAGAGAACAGATTTGTTTCTTTCCCAGGAAACCACCACAGCTAACACACTTCCTAATCCAATTCCACTACTTATTGCAGTATTTCTAATATCGTTGTTACCAGAGTTTTGACTGAAACATTCTAAAGAAAATATTAGCATAAAAATCAAAGTCAATTTTGTTTTATTCATATTATAAGGTTTTGATTGCGATCGGTTAATGAATGTCAACGTATTCATGTATGGCTAGTTGCGTTGGCAAGCACTAAGTTAATAAATAGAAAACGAACCAGAAGAAAATCGGCTAGGATTTCTCGAGTATACACAGAACCAGCAATTAGTTTTACACGTTGTTTTAAGTAGTGCTTATCCTCAGCTTTGTATTAGAGAGTTTTGTTCGTCATTTTCTAATTTCGATATATTCAAAACGTCAATATGACATATATTTAAGTGAAAAAATGATAATTATTCTGAAAAATTGACAGCGAAAGAGATAATTTTAATAAAATATGGAGGACAAAAATATGGTAAATCCATTTTGGTACTTTTTTTGTTTTATTGAAGTCGAAATCAACGAAGATTTCAAATTCGAAATAATGTTTAAATTAAAATTTTGTAATTATGAGCAATTTAGTTAATGTTCCTAAAAACGGAAGTTTAGTGAACAGCAATTCAAACCAAAACTTCCCAACTTTGTCAAATTGGTTAGATGATATATTTAATCGAGACCTACCATCAGTAGTAACCTCAAACTTCAATACTGGAATTACTTTGCCAAAAGTTAACATCAAAGAAAGTGCTGATGATTTTACGGTAGAAATGGCAGTTCCTGGTCTTAAAAAATCAGATTTCCAAATTGACATTGATAATCAAGTATTATCAATCTCGACAGAGACAAAGGAAGAAAATAAACATAAAGAAGAAAATTATACTCGTAGAGAGTTTAGTTACTCTTCTTTCAAAAGAACCTTTGCTCTGCCTGAAAGTGTTAATGATGAAAAAATTAATGCCAGTTATAACGAAGGTATTTTAAGTATTCTCTTACCGAAAAAAGAAGAGGCAAAACAAAAGCCTGCTAGAAGCATTAAGATTTCATAATTGATTTTCTAAAATTTTTTGATTGAAGTATAAAGTATATAGTGGGAGCCCGAGTAATCGGTCTCCTCTATACTACTCAATAATGTTTAATCTCGAAAATCTAAAGCGATGAAAAAATATATTTTATTATTTATAATTGGCTTGTTAAGTGTCAGTTGCAACAGTCAAAATAATGACATAAAAAATACGGAAACAAAGAAAAGCGAAAAAAAAATAGTTAAAGAACCAAAAGGTACTTGGAAAGTCGATAAAGAATTTGACGAAAAAGGAAATTTAATTAGATATGATAGTATTTATTCCTGGTCATCCGATGATAAGTACAACAATTTATCGTTGTCAGCGCGTAATAGTTTGATGCAATCTTTTAAATCAAGATTTTTTACTAATTTTTCGGAATTTGAAAATCAAGGGTTTGAAGATGTTTTCTCTAAGGATTCACTTTTTACTAAACATTTCTTCAATGACAATTTTTTCGGAAGTGATTTTGGTTTAGATTTTATGGATATTGACAAAATAAGGCAACAAATGATCGTAAGACAGAAAAAATTTCTAGAAAAATATCAATCAGAATTTATGAAACCTGAAGGTGAAAACTAAATAGTTTTCGCTTTTTTTCTTGTCAGTACTGCTGTTCTTGCATTGCACACAACGCGTTTGTTTATGGTTAGTTGCGATTTTCTCTACCTTGGTGATTTAGAGTTGGCCGAATCGTTTTCTGCGAAAATTAGGATGGAAAAAGGAGTGAGGCAGAGCCAGTCTATTTTTCTTAGTCTTAAAAGAGAGTAAAAATTTATATAAGATTTTTTCCTTGACTTAACTAGCTAGAGCAATTGTGACTTAATATAATTCGATGGCAAAATTCCGTGTGCCTCCTGAAAACATTTAGAAAAATAAGTTGGACTACTAAACCCTGTTTGATAGGCAATTTCAGAAATATTTGATGTTTTTCTATCTAATAATTCAAGTGCTTTATTTAATCTATACTCTTTTAAAAAACTATTTGGAGATTTCCCGATTATAGACATCATTGTTCGGTATAATTTTGATTTACTTAGGCCTAAATTTTTACTAAAATCTAAAGCACTAGTCTTTGTGTCTTTCCAAACAGTATTAGTATAGTCAAGTAAATTAATGACAAATTCCTTTTCAACAGCAGTTAATGATTTAACACCATTTGTGTAAATAGGATTGTTTTGATTTTCACTTTCGTATAAATCTTTAATTTCAGGGGATATTATTATTTCACCTTTAATGATATAACACAAAAAGTTAGCTTCTTTTATAGTATCCTCAAAAATATTTTCATTTTCTGTTACAGGAACTCCAGCACTTAGACCTATATTAAACTCTAAATCTGGAGTAATAACACAATTGTATAATTCTTGAATTTTAATGGCACTTTGTACAGCATTTGTAACACAAGTAAATGACATTAAAAATGAATTTCCTTCTTGTTTAACAAGACGTCCATCTTCACTATTAATAATATTTATTATTGATTTTTTATAACCACGAATTGCTGCATTAAGAGTTTCAATATTTTCAGTTCTTAAAATATGTTTTTTGATATTAATAACCATTAATGTTCTAAAGGCTGATTCGTTAATAATATTGAGTTTAATATTTTGTGATTTTACTGGATCTTCAATGCGACCTAAAAAAGATTCTACAATAGTATCGTTTACTTCAATAATACGCTGAGGAATATCACCATGTGCCTCTTCATGTAAATCTATAATTGCCTGTTCATTGGGAGCTTCAATTAAACAAAATGCGGTTTGTCGTCTCTCATCACACCAATAAGTTAAGCCACGACAGTTATACTTATGCTCAATTTTTAAATCAGCTTGATGCATCTCAGCAACGTGTTTTGCTGTTATACCTTTTGGTACATCATGAAAATCCATATATATTGGCATAGTCTTTAAATTTTAAGTAATTTACTAATAATCTTGACAAGAGAAGCTACCTATTTGTATGTAGCTTCTCTTTAATTTTTTACTGTTCTGCTGTTGCTGGACTAATTAGTGTTGCAACTTCACTTATGGAATTTGCAGGAAAACCGCCCTTTTTTGCGTGTTCTTCAATTAATTCTTTATTCTCTGCTTTGTAAACACAATAGACTTTGTTACCAGTAACATAACTGTGTTGCCATTCAATTTTTGGTCCCATTTCTTTTAGGACTGAACATGATGTTTGTGAAATTCCTTTCAGTTGTTCAGCTGTTAATTCTCCTACTCCAGGAATAATACGTTCTATTACAAAAGTTTTCATAGTGTCATTGTTTTTGATTGTTGTTTGGTTTTCTTTTTGTTGTGCTTGAGAATAATTCAGATTAAACACAATTAGGACTAAAACTAATTTGAATGTTTTCATTATAAATGTTTTAATTATTAATACTTCAAAACTAAAACAGTTTATAATCAATTAATTATGCTTTTAGTCCAAAAAACCACAATTTTGGTTCAATGCTTTATTCTACTTGCAGGAAACGTGTTTGTGTATGGTTAGTAACGTCTTTCAGTAACTAATTTATCAAATACAAACCGAGAAGATTTTGGCAAGTAGGCTAGTACTGGCAATGAATTATTAACGGTGTTGCGCTTTCGTTATTTTTTTAGGAATTTGTATCAAAAATCAGATAAGCAATAAATAACAAAAAATAAATAGCCAGATAGAACATGTAGAAGTTTCTAAACTTTTTATATTCAAGATTTTCAGGATAGATATTTCCAAAAAGACCCTTAATTTCTTTCCAAAAAAGAGGTTTAATGTTAATTAACCAACTATCGGTTTGATATACAATTTTGCGGAATTTACTTCTATAAAAACTTAATGGTAATCCCCAAATCACAAAAAGTATAAACCAAATATTTTTAGTTATAAAATCCATTATCATTTATTTTTTTGGGAACCAAGGAAAAAAGGAATTTGTTTTTTGAATGTAATCTCTGTAATGAGGTTTTGTCTCTTTTAAAGTTTTTTCAAGTAAGCTCACACCTGATATTTTAATAATTAATAAAGTCATTATAATAGAACCTATTATTTGCCAGTAACTTCCGGCTGCAATACTAAAAATAGCATATGCCCACCAAACAGCTGAGTCGCCAAAATAATTTGGATGCCTTGTGTATTTCCAAAACCCTTTGTTTAAGACTTCCCCTTTGTTTTTTAAATTACTTTTAAAACGTGCTAACTGAAAATCGCCACCAGCTTCAAAAGTAAATCCAATAAGCCATACTACAATTCCTATATAATCCAATACATTGAGGGTTCCATTACTTGTACTTGCATTAATACCCAAAAGGGGTAAAGAAACAATCATAATCAAGGCTCCTTGTAATAAAAATGTTTGGAAAAAACTAAACCACCAATAGCGTTTTGCGCCATAATTTTTTCGGAATTCCTTATATCTAAAATCTTCTCCTTTGCCAATGTTTCTAAATGCAAGATGAATTGCAAGCCTAAGTCCCCAAATACTCACTAAAGTTAAAATCAATATTTTTCTAGCATTTAGTTCTCCTGAATTAAACACGTAAAACGTATTAATAACCACAAACCCAAAACCCCAAAAAATGTCTACAATACTTACATTTTTTATAAAAACACTCCAAATCCATAATAGAGTTACAAAAGCTAAAATAATTAAAGCTGCTTGATAAAATAGAGTTATCATAGGTTATTGGTTGGTCATAGTTTCTACTACCGAAGCTTCAGCCTAGTAGCAATGAAGCACAACGTGTTTGAGTTATGATGTGTTGCGTTGGCAAGAACTAAGTTAGTAAAAGAAACCGAACCAATAGGGGAATCCGTTAGGATTTTCCGAGTGCACAGAAACCTAGCAATTCAATATACACCTTGTTGTGCTGTCGTTATTTATTTTTAAGTCAGTTAATTTAATTCAAGTAATATGAAATCAACGAGATTATCAATTTTGCTAATTACACGATTGTATCTGTTAATTTTTTGAAATCGATGATATATAGAATTTTGCAATAAAGTAATGTAAACTCCATCGTTACTTAATAAGGTGTAGTCTTTAATTTTTATACCATTGGTGACATGCTTAAACTCATGATTTTGACTAGACAATGTTAAAGATGATTCATTGTCAATTTGATAATGGTTAACTACTAATGGTCGTAAATTCATTTGAGGGTTGTCAAATTTCTCAAATTCTCGACCTTCTTTTTTAGTTAATTCAAAATCTAATTCATTATTCTGTTATATATTTGAATGGTGTCGTTATCTTTAGAATAGAAGAAATCTCTTTTGGGGTTTAATACTGAAGAGAAGAAATTCCAAGACCTTTGATAGTCTTTGAGATGAACAAGATAAACAGAATCTTGATAGGTTCTCTTTAAGGTTTTTTCCATACTAGCCTTAGACATTAAAGAGCCATAACCAATCATTCCAACTTTACCTTTTTCTATAGTAATAACTTCTTTTTCTAAATTTTTATTACACCCAAACAAAATTGTTATAAGCATTATTAGAAAATATGTTTGAGCTGGTTTCATTATATTTTGATTTAATTAGTTTCTTTTAATATATGAGAGTTTTCAATGCAGACTAACGTATTCGTGTATGATTTGTGCGGCTGAAAATGCGCAGGGTTTTCAGATGTAGCAAATCAGTTGTTTAAATATATACATTTTAATTGCAGTATAATGTTAGCATTGATTATACACGATGTTAGTCTTTCGTTGTATCATATGAATTTATTAAGTAATTGAATAACTTTCTCTGGGCTTTTAATTTGGTACTTCGCTTTAGTTTTAGTGAAGCCTACTTTAATTGTATAAGCTGATTCGGGAGCCTCTTCAAACATGTATTCATCTGTCCAATCATCTCCAATTACGGTTATAAAATCGTAATCTTCATTCATTAAGACACGACTCATTGCTCTTCCTTTGTTAACACTACTGCTTTTTATTTCTATGACCTTATTGCCTTTAAGCACAGAAAGATCGTTATTGGTGACCATACTAGTTAAAACAGTATTTAACTCCATGGTACGTGTTCTTGAAAGTTCAGGATCTGCTTTTCTATAATGCCAAGCCAATGAATAGTTTTTTGTTTCAATAAAGGTTCCTGGTGTTCTGTCTACGAAGGTTTCTAAAATTGGACGAATATTATGCATCCAATCTGTTTTTAAACGCTCAATGATGACCCATTCATTATTCTGATATAACCAAACACCGTGATCAGTCACTAGATCATAGTTTTTATGTCCAAACCAGTTTTTAAAGGTCTCTTTATCCCTTCCACTTATTAGCACTACTGTTGTGTTTTTCTGTTTTTGAAGATTGTCTAAAAGTGTGTAAAGTTTTTCATCAGGTTTTGCATCCTGCGGATTATCTTTAAAACCAACCAATGTGCCATCATAATCTAAAAGCAAAAGTCTTTTCTTATTTTGATGGTAATCTGTGATCAAATTAACTTCATGTTCACCGATCATCTTTTTTGCAGTGTAGGTGTTTTTAAGCTGTTTGGAATTTTCTAAAGATTTCAAAAATTCTTCAGCCCATTTCTCTACATTGTAGCGTTTCAAACGTTTTTGCAAAAACGTCATGCGCTTTTGTTGTTCTTTTAATGGCATGGTTAAGGCATGATTCAAGTTTTCGGCAAAATCCTCAAAACTATTCGGGTTGATCAGTAAAGCTTCATTCATTTCAAGAGAAGCGCCAGCCATTTCACTTAAGATTAACACGCCATCTGTGTTTGTTCTCGTCGCCACATATTCCTTTGCAACTAAATTCATTCCGTCTCTTATAGGTGTAATTAGTGCGACATCTGATGAGATATAAAGATCGATTAATTTTTCAAAAGGCATAGATCTATAAAAATACCAAATAGGAGTCCAACTAACAGTTGCAAATTTTCCGTTAATCCGACCAACAAGTTCGTCTGTTTCTCGCTTTAGTTTTTGATATTGAGGAACATTTGATCGCGATGGAACTGCAAGCATAACCAAGCGCACCTTCTCTTTATAATCAGGATATTTATCTAAAAAATATTCAAAGGCTTTTATCCGATTGGGAATTCCTTTGGTGTAATCCATTCTATCAATTGATAAGATTAATTTTTTACCATTTAAAGTATGCTCTTCAAGGCGATTAAGAAGCTCTGATTTTTCTTTGTTTTTACGGTTGTGCTCCAGAGCTATACTATGAAATTTATCATAATCGATTCCCATTGGAAAGGAATCTACTTTTACAATTCTATCCTGATAGCTTATTTCATTAAAATGGACTTCTAATCTTAAAATTCGTTTAACAGAACTTAAAAAATGCCGTTCATAATCATATGTATGAAAACCTAGTAAGTCAGCACCAAGCAATCCAGTTAGGATTTCCTTTCGCCATGGGAATGTTCTAAAAATCTCATAGGACGGAAAAGGAATGTGCAAAAAGAATCCAATTGTAGCGTTAGGCCTTTTATCTTTTATGAGCTGCGGTAAGAGTAATAACTGGTAATCATGTACCCAAATAGTGTCCCCTTCTTCATAGTTGTCTATAACAACATCTGCAAATTTCTGATTGACACGTTTGTAAGCTTCCCATTCTTTCTGCTCAAATTTGGTGTATTCCATGAAATAATGAAACAATGGCCACAAAGCTCTATTACTGAAACCTTCGTAATAGTCCTCAATATCTTGGGTCGTTAAAGGAACAGAAACACATTTTTCTTTTTGAATCTCTTTAGTAATTTTTTTTGAAAGTTCTGTATTCAGTTTCTCTTCAGGAATACCAGACCAACCAATCCAAATTCCATTTCCTTCAGCGTGAACAGACTTCATACCAGTTGCCAAACCACCTACACTTGGTGTTATTTTAAGTGACGCATCTAGTATAGATACCTGAAGCGGTAATCGGTTGGAAATAACTATTGTTTTATTCAAAGTTAAAATTTGTATTTAAGAGTTTCATTTCGTTAATTTAAAGAAATTAAAATTGTTACCGACTTAAAAAGAAAATAGTTTTATGAATAATTTAGATTACGGCATTATAGGGAATTGTAGAAGCGCTGCACTGGTTTCTAAAACTGGCTCTATAGATTGGTGTTGCTTGCCAAAATTTAATTCTCCTTCAGTTTTTGGGAGACTTTTAGATCAAGAGATTGGAGGTTCATTTGCTTTTAATGTTGATGAGAGTTACACAATCAATCAATATTATATTGAAAACACAGCTATATTGGTGACCAGCTTTAGTAATGGGTCGGATGCTTTTGAAATTCATGATTTTATGCCAAGGTATCACAGGGGAAATGGAATATATTATTCGCCCCCAGAATTTATAAGGTATATAAAACATATTTCAGGAAAGCCAATCATAAGTGTAATATACAATCCAAAGCTAGAATACGCTAAAGGAGAAACAAACACTTATGTCAAAAATGATTTTGTGGTGAGTTTGACCAATAGCAGAGAGTTTGATACCTTATTTCTATATACTGATCTTAATAAAGAGGCTGTGGTTAATCACCAAACCATAACAATTACTTCAGATCACTTTTTTTTGGTAGGATATCACGAAAAGTTAAGTGCGCCAACCTTAAAAACGATATTTTTAGAATATGAACGTACAAAAGTCTACTGGTTAAATTGGATGGAACGTACACCAACTTATAAGCGATTTAATACACAGATTGCCAGAAGTGCTATGACATTAAAGTTGTTGAGTTATGATAAAACTGGTGCTGTTTTAGCCGCAGCCACAACATCTTTACCAGAAAGTATTGGAGAAGTTCGTAATTGGGATTATCGATTTTGTTGGGTACGCGATGCATCTATGGTAATTAAAGTGATGTCAAATTTGGGGCATCAAAATATTGGGAAACGTTATTTGCAATTCATTATTGATCAAATTCCAGATAAGGATGAAAAACTTCAGATCATGTATGGGATTGATGGTGAAAAGAAATTGACAGAAGAGTTTTTAGACCATTTATCTGGATATGAAGATTCAAACCCTGTACGTATTGGAAATGCTGCTTATAAGCAGAAACAAAATGATATTTACGGCATTTTGATGGATATGATTCATCAACTATTATTAAACTTCGGCAATGATATAGAAAATGGAGAAGAGCTATGGAATATTACCAAAGGAATTGTTTGGGTTGTAAATAAACATTGGCAAGAACCAGATAAAGGGATATGGGAGTTTCGAGGCGAAGATCAACATTTTACCTTTTCAAAAGTCTTGTGTTGGACAGCAGTTGATAAAGCAATAAAAGTAGCCAAAATATTAGGAAAAACAACCAAGTTAGCACGTTGGCAACTGTTGGAAGAGTCTATCAGAGAAGATATTATGGAACATTCATGGAGTGATACTGCACAGGCATTTACTCAAGCTTATGGATCGGATGATCTTGATGCTTCGGTGTTATTGATGGCGTCATATGGCTTTATTGAGGCGAAACATCCTAAATATGTAAGTACAGTAAAAGCAATTGAACGAGAGCTTTCTAATGACGGATTGTTATACAGATATAAGAATCAAGATGATTTTGGATTGCCGTCGTCATCCTTTACTATTTGTACATTCTGGTTTATCAATAGCTTATACTTAATAGGTGAGGAGGAAAAAGCGATTAAGCAATTTGAAAGACTCTTATCTTACAGTAATCATTTAGGGCTTTTTAGTGAAGATTTAGATTTTGAATCAAAACGACTTCTTGGGAATTTTCCACAAGCCTATTCACATTTAGCACTAATTGAAACAGCTATTAATTTATCTGAAATCACTGAAAAAAAAGTTAAACATATTTTATCTTAATTTCTCTCTCTTATTATTTTAAAATTTTCTGTTACCCTTTGAAAGCAAACTAATGAAGGCTAACGTGATTGTGTATGGCTCGTTGCGGAAAATCAGGTATGATTTTTCGCCGTAACCGAAAGATAGCAAATTGCAATGACACGAGCATAGCGAACTGGCGAAGCAATTCCGATTAGGAATTCAGCCGCAATGAACTATACACGGTGTTGGCAAACGTTAATTAGTCTTTTCACATTCAATTTTTTCATAAGCTTCCCATGAATAGTCTAATTTTTGAATAACCTGGTTTCCATTTTCATCTATTAGGAATGCATATTGGGATTGACCAGACAATGAAAAATTGTTAAGAGGGTTGTCATCTAAATAGACATTCCTAATTGAAGTTGGTTTCAGTATCTAATAATTAGGTTCTTCATCAAAATTGCTATTGTAAATCTGTAGTTTGCCTAAACTATCTATTTGAATTTCGATAAATATCTCTGGTGAAGAAAGACGACTTTTGGTGATTTGTTTATAGCATCCAATAAAAGTATTTTCATCATCTGAGGTCATTTTAACAACTTCTTGTTTAAGCACAAAACGCTATTTTTTATATATTTTGTTAGCTAAAGTTCTATATACAACCTTTTTCTTTCATCCAACCTTCTAAAAATTCTCGAGCATATTTAGTCGTAATTTCGTTGTATTGGGTGTAATAATTCCTTAAATCAAGTTCACCTCTAAATCCATTAAAATAATAGAAATACTCAATAGAAAGAGAATTGTAGTCAGCTCTGAGTATGTTTTTTTCACTTCGTTCATTATCAGTATCGTTTTCGTTTGCAGCCAACTCTCTTTCTATTTCTTGGTCTCTTTTCTTTATTATTCTTAAGTTTTGGTGTTGTGTTGGAAGGGCAAAAAATTTTTTGTTAACGGAATCTACTTGTTCGAGGTAAGAAACTATAGCTGTATCTACTTTATCATAGTCTTTCAGAACTGTTCGTAAGACCTTGCATTCTATCTTGTCAGTGCTGTAATTTTCGTTGCGCCTTGCATAACTTAGATCATCAAGGTGTAATGCTCGTTTTAAAGAATTGTAATATTGAGTTAATTCATCATAAGAATCGTAAACAGCTATTATTTCTCGAATTTCTGCCTCGTTATTAATAGCGGGATTGATTGAAATTTGTTCGCACAGTAAATTATAATTGTCAGCTTTGGTGCTTAATTCGATTATAGGATCTTGCAATTTCTGTTTTAAAAAGGTTAAAAAGTCTTTTTTAGAATATTCGTAACCTTCTTCTTTAGGAAAGCCTATTTCATATAATCCATTACTTGCTTTATCATGGTTGGAATAGTAGATGATTCTTTCATCATAATACATAAAAGCTTTATTAATAATGGCTTCAAAAGAAGATCGTTTGGAGTATTCGTAAGAAATAGAGTCCGCTTTAGTTAATAGTTCGGATATATAACTTCCATCTTTCTGAATCTCTTTTTTTAATTCATTTTGTGAAAATATAGGTGTGTAAAATACTAAGGCTAGTAGGAAAGTTAAAATATATTTCATGTTTGTTCTGTTTTTAATTTTTGCTAACGGTTTTGTGTATGGTTAGTTGCGTGTTTAAGCAACTAATTTAGTAAACAAAAACGAACGCGAGAAAATTCCGAAGGAATTTTCCAAATAAGCACTTGCCAAAGCAATTAATTATACACGGTGTTGCCCACAGTATTTATTCGGATTTTACATTTAAGCAATTTCGGTTATAATAATCTAAAATTTTCCATAGCTCATCATTTTTAAACTCTTTGTTTTCAACTTTGTCAATTAATGAGGGACAATTCTTAAAGTATTGTTTCATTGACTTTTTGAAACTTTTCGCAAATGGTATACCTTTAGTATATAAATGTTCAACTTGGTCACTTTCTCCAAAGCCAACATAATAACTGTATCTCGGAAAGTTAATTTCCGTGTAGCTGTTACGAGGTCGGTTACTTATATTTATTTTTTGTCCATTATCTAACTCAATTGTTTGCGGGTTGTCAACTCCATTAATATTAATTGGTTCATTCACGAATGAGTTTGTTAAAACACTACCGCTATAAGTTCGCACATAGAGGCTTAAACTATCAATAGAAACTATTTCCAATATTTCTGGGAACTTGTCTTTGTCCTTATATTTATATCGAAACTGTCTATAATAATCGTTTTCTAATATGTCTATTCCGATAACTTCTTTTGACTTATAACTTCTCCATTTTAGGCTGTCATTCTTGAATTTTATTGAAACGATTGATGAAATTCCGCTTATTTCGCCAAACCCATTAATTCTAGTACTATCTTTCAATATTAAAGTAGCTTTTCCACTTTGGGCAAAAGTTAAATAGCTAAACGAAATCAAAAATAGAGTTAAAATTGTTCTTATCAATTGTTTTTTCATATTGTGGGCAACGGTCTTGTGTATGATTTCGTTGCGTGTTTCAGCAACTAAATTAGCAAATACAAACAGAATAGAAAATTCGTGAGGATTTTCGTAAATAGGCACTTGCCTGAGCAATTAATTATGCACGTTGTTAGCCTTTCGTTATTTTTTATTTGTCAATTCGGCACTAAGACATTTAATCGAAACTTCATGATTTGTTGATTTTTTCTTCAAGCATTGCTTTTAATTTTTGAAGTTCCTCAAGCATAATGTTTTTCATTCTAATCGTAGCTCCTAAAGAACCTAATCTACCGTAGATTACATTCCAAGCCTCATTGTTGTTAAATAGTTTGGTGTAATCAACTTCGGGTCCATCTTTTGGTCTTTCATTTTCTAATCGCTTATAGCCTTGGGGAATATCAGAGTAACTTAGATTTTTAATTATGAAGGGCTTTATAATACTTATAAATTCATCATCTAACACTGCGGACCATGTAACACCTTGAACTAACAATATTTTTACGGTTTCAAACTGACTTTTAAGTTCTTCATCTTCTATTTTAGAAAGGTAACCTTTGGTTATAAACTCATCAAACAATTCCATGGAGTAATCATTAACAAAAGCAGTATTAAGCTCACCTACGGAAGATTTAAGTTCTTCAATATCAGCAGTACTTTGCGAATTTAAAATCTCAAGACTTCGTTTAAATTTATTTTCACTTGAATTTAATCTATCTAAATTCCTTTTTTGTTCCTGGATGTCGTTTCCTAAAGTAGAAATAAGTTTTATGTAATATGTATTTATGGTGTTTTGTTCAACGCGAAGTTGATTCCAGTTGCTGACTTGCAAAGCAATCAAAATTCCAATAACCACAAGCACAATCTCACCAATAGCATATTTAAAATACTTCCCAGTTTTATTTTCCATAAGTAAGTTTTGCCTAATTTTTCTAAAGAATTTTATCATTTGGTTAGTGGTTGGTCATAATGAAGGCTAACGGTTTCGTATATGAGCCGTTTTAATGGCTTATATACAATGTTGTATGCCGTTTTAATTTAGTTTTATAGTTCATTCTATTATTTCTATGGCTACATCATCTATCCAAACTGTTCCGGAGTCTCGGAGATATATTCCAAAGTTAATGGTATTTGCAACCTCGGTAACTTCTGCTTCAATCTGAATCGTTTCCCAATTTGCTGAGTTAATTCGAAATTCATCTAAACTATCAAACAATGGAGGTGACCCATTATGGGCACTTTGCAGTATATCAGGCTCGATTGCTAATCGGAAAAACGAAAAACCACGGTCTTTTACTTCAGATCGGGCGGTAGCAGTTATCCTAATTTTTTTTCCACGATAGGGCGTGGCATCAATCCTTTGTGTTAGGCTAGGAGTAATTTCTCCAAATTTAACTCCTTCGGGACGATGAATCATAGCGGCATGTTTCCCTTGGTATGGATTCTTATTGGTTACCAATAGTTCAACCCCCAGTCGTTGAAATTTAGACCAAACCATCCAACCGCTTGGTTCTTCGCCATCAAAGTCCTCTTCGAAATCCAGATTCGTTGGCGTATCTAATTTTTTATTAAGCATCCAGATATATTCATAAGCGTCATCATTGACTGATATTACCGGGCTGGTTCTATCCAAATAGACAAGGACATCATAAGCCTCGGCAGGGATGTAAGACCAAAAATAGTCCTCGGGCTTTTTTTCATCATATCCTCCTCCAGAATGTCTGGTAGGACGTTCTGTATAGAACCATTCACGAACAGGGCCTTTCTTTGGTAACTCATGCATATCCAACACTGCTAGAGAATGCTGTGTAGCGGCCAATGTGTTTTCTAACGTGCCAGGAGGAGCTTGACCAAGAGAGAAGTTGAACATCCCTTTGGAAGGGATATTGGTATCAATCGCTTTAAATCCACCTCTATTAAAAAACAACCCGAATATTTTTAATTGGTCTCCATACATCTTTCGTAGGTAATAACCGTGCATATTAATGTCATCCTTTGGAGAAGCATTCGATACGTGGCAATTATGTGCCCAGACTATGGCCTTAGAAGACTCTCCTTCCTGATCAAGCATCCATTTGATGTTTTCAGCCTGACCTTTATCTCGTATTTCATCATAATTTTCACCATCATTAAAACACGCTTCTATCCACAACTCTACTTGCCGTGCATAATGTAGTGCCCATACCCATTCCTTTTCGGTAGTTTTAGATTTATAAGTCTCTTTGTTTTGCTGGAAAGCATTCATCACATTTTTTATTGCCAATAAACTCGCTTCATCATATTCTTTAGGAATATAGGGCCTTCGTCCCAAGGAGATTGGCTCGGAAAATTGAATTTCAAGAATGGCTAATTCAGCTTTAACAGATTGATATAATTCTGTGTCTACCTTTTTTATGTAGTCCAACATTACTCGTGCTGATCGCTCAGGATCCTGCATGTCAAAACCGTAGAACTTTAATTTGGTAGTATGAGCAGAATCTGCATTGTAGGCACGCATCCATTTTAACAATTCCACAAACTCTTTTGTATCCCAGGTCGAAAAATAAATGCCTGCCAAAGCCTCTTCCGGAGTTCCGATACCTTCTAAAATATATTGATTAACATCGAATGCTTCTCCAAAGGGGCATTCCAAAGCGAATAAGTTAAATCCTTCTTCAGTGACGAGATATTCGACAAAGCGGTGTTTCAATTGAAATACCTCACGATTACCATGGGTGGGTTCCCCCAAGGAAACGATTCGTGCGTTACTTATGATTTTACCAATTGGAGTGAGGTCTTCAAATCCATTTCCAGCTTCTACGGTCTTAAGTGGGATAGCATGATCTACTATCCAATCTGAAACATAGTCATCAGTTGATTTCTGTTTACATGAGGTCAGCAGAACAAAAAGGAGACATATAATACTTAGAATTTTCATGCTAGCCGGTTTTAATAGCATACAACGTCTTCGTGTATGAGTAGTAGCGAAATAAAAAGCACCACTTTTCAGGAAGTAATTTACAAAATAAAAAAGAATAGCGATTTGAATTAGAACTCAAATCGCTATTACTTATACTCGTTGTTGTAGCACGTTTTGGTTTAAGGTCTCGCTTCCAAAATTAAGTTAAATGGTGTTTCTGTTGCTCTTTTGAAACTGCTGAACCCTCCAGCTATAATCGTATCTTTTAATCGTTTTTCTCCAGATTGCGCTCCTAAAGCTTTCCCAACTTCTTGATTTAAAGAACAAGGTACACAAAGCATGGTAGAAAACGCGTAAAATGCACGCCCAACAGGATTTAGGTTCTCGGCTAAGGAATCTTGAGCAAAAGGTTCAACAATCATACATGTGCCATCTGGTTTCAATGCATTCTTAGCGTGAGCGCAAGCACCTATAGGATCTCCCATATCGTGCAAGCAATCAAAGAATGCAATAAAATCAAAATCTTTTCCGGTAAAATCTTTAGCAGTAGCAACTTCAAAAGAAATATTTGTAATTCCGGCTTCTTTTGCTCTCTCTTTTGCTTGTTCTATAGATTTATCGTGATAATCATAGCCAATAAAAGTAGAATTTGGAAATGCTTTTGCCATAATAATAGTTGAAGCTGCATGACCACAACCAATATCGGCTACTTTTGCACCATGATGTAATTTTTCTACAACGCCATCTAAAGCTGGTAACCAGTTACCAATTAAATTACCTTCATACGAGGGACTGAAAAACTTTTCTGTACCACAGAATAAGCAACTATTATGATCTCCCCAAGAAACACCTTCGCCCGTTTTAAAAGCATTTTCAATTTTTGATTCATCAAAATATAAGGATGAAATAGCATAGAAAGCACCTGTCATAAACACAGGACTTTTTGCATTACCAAAAACCGCAGTTTGTTCGGGTGTCATTGAAAAGGTGTTGCTATTCTGATTGTAATTAATATAACCCGAAGCAGCTTGAGCGGAAGCCCATTCTCTTATATAGCGTTCTGCAGTGTTTGTTGCATCTGCCAATTGTTGTGATGACATTTCGTTAGATTCTGATAATGTTTTGTAGAGCCCTAATTTATCACCGATGGTTATTAGAGGTCCATTGGCCGCAGCGCCCATTTCTGTTACAACTTTCCCTAATAAGTCGTGTAATTTGTTTTCGTTTAATTCCATATGATTCAGATTTTAATGCGTTATTAAATACTAAATCAAAGATTAAACATTAAATCTTCTGGCAATTTGCTCTAAAGTTCAAATAGTGTTCTCTAAAGCCCAAGTTTATTAAATGTGAGGTTTATGAGTCAAGAAGCCCTTGTTTGAATTTATTAGGCGGTAATTGGTACTTGTTTTTAAAAGCTTTAATGAAATGAGAGCTATTAATAAAGCCAATTTCATAACATATCTCGTTAACATTTAAATTGTTTTCTAACAAAAGTTCTCTAGCATATTCAAGTCGCTTGTTTTTTAACCAAGATGAAGGTGTAGTTTTGAATTGGGTTTGAAAATCTCTTTTAAAAGCAGACAAACTTCTTCCACTTAAAATAGCGAACTCAGATATCTTTAAATTGTATTGAAAATTGTTTAGCATAACATCTTCAATATTTATTTTTGAGTATTCACTTGTTCTTTTGTTAATTGAATTTTGAGCAGTACTCTCTTTTGATTTAATAGGCCTTATACCTGTTATAAATTCTTCAATCTCAGCAATTACTGAATGAGTGTCACCAACCCAAAAGAGATGATCATTACCTTGTAGTTCAACGAATTTTGCATTTGGTATTTTGTCAGCTAAATATTTTCCTTCTTCTATATTCACATCTTTATCACCAGTTCTATGAAGTATTAATGTAGGAACTTTGATAGATTTTAATACAAGACTTATATCTGCTACAGTATTCATTTTGGCAAGTGCAAGTGCAGCTCCAGGGCTTGCTCCTGATCGCAGATAACTTGCGAACCAATCATAATACTTTTTATCTTCAATTAAAGAAGGCATAAGATACTCAAGCCCCATCTTTTGGCCATTTCCCCATTCCTTCTGGATAGTCTGATAGAATGATTCACGTTGTTCTGGTTTTGGTGCCCAAGGATATTCCGCTGAGTATTTTCGCTTTGCGAATACACCAAATGTTATTAATGCTACTGTGCGTTCTGGAAAAGTCGCAGCGTAAAGGGAAGAAGCAGTGCCTCCTTCAGAGTGTCCAAACAAAATTGCTTTTTTTGATCCTACGGCCTTCAAAACACAACTAATATCATCCATCCGTTCTTTTAACGAGCATGTAGCACTAACTCTATCGGATAATCCAGTACCTCTCTTATCGAACAATATCAATCTTGAAAATTTGGTGATTTTATTTAGAAAAGTGGAAATTTTCGAATCAGTCCATAAAATATCAATATTAGATATCCAACCAGAAACATATATGAAGTCAACAGGCCCATTTCCAATAACCTGATATGCTATGTTTATATCTCCGTTTTTGGCATACTTTGTTAATGGTTTCATTGAATTTATTGGGTGATTTTAGAATGTGCTACAACGGTATAGTATATGAGTAGTATCGGATTTCTAATCACAAACCTTTCGGTTTTGCACTGACCATTATTTTAAGTTTATATTTTCGTTTTATCACTTAAACCGTTATTACTTATATACAATGTTGTAAATAGTTTTTAATCGGATTTGTATTGCTCTATATATTTTTTGATTTCAGTATGGTTATATTTTACAGCATATTGAAGCGCAGATTTCTTATTTGTAGCATTTAAATCAGCTCCATTTTTGAGTAAGTGCTTCACGGCATCTAATTGCCCGTATTTAACAGCATACATTAAGGGTGTTTTTCCACTGCAATTTCCCTCTAAATCTGCCTTTTTACTTACAAAGTATTTAAGCGACTCTATAGATTCAGATTTAATACTCACTGCCAAATAATTATACAATCCACCGTTTATTTCATGACACTTATCTAAACTTTCTATATCAATGAGTTCCTCTATTTTTTGGATATTTCCATCCTTAATTGCATTTAATAATTTTAAGCTAATATCTGTTTTACTTGTAGCATCCTCTTCAGAAGATATCGAACTTGTACAAGTGTCACAAAACAAACTTTTAAAGAAAGAGGCAACACGATTAATTCTGTAATCCTGACCATCTTTGGACCTGTATATACCATGACCACCACCTAAGACTATTGTTAAATCATTGCATACTCCTGCTTCGGTTAACATTTCATGAATTGGCTTAGATCCAAATCCGGTTTGACTTTTGCCAATAGGCACTGTTTTATCTAAATCGCCATGAAAAGAAATGGTTGGAATTAATTCTCCAGAGTTAAAAACAATAGGTTGAACCGCTCCCATGAAGTTATATATTCCCTTAATTGTTAAAGTTTGATCCTTATTTGTTACAGAAGATTCTAAAGAACCTAGAGTTGATTCAAATTGTGGTAATACCATATTCCATTCCGATTGACTTGCATAACTTGTAAAAAGAGAGGTGACTGCTCCTGCACTAGATCCACCAATAAAGATCCATGATCTGTCAATTTTCAATCTTTCTGCCTGAGAATCTATATACCTGAGTGCAGTATTAGCGTCTTGCTGTGCTCTATATACCGCTTTTTGAATATCACCTCTAACATTTGGATCAAAACCTAATCGATAGCTCATGGTAGCTACAACAAATCCTCTTTTGGCAAATTCGTTAGAATGATAAATCATACTTTCTCTACTACCTCCATGAAAACCGCCGCCATGAATAAGAAGTATAAAAGGGCGTTTTTCTATAGGGTCTATTTTATTGTTAGGGAAAAATAAGTCCATTTTTAGGTCTTGTGACTTCCCTGAATAATCAATAGCATTGCCATAGGTTATATTTTTGAGTGAATCAATTTGTGTGTCCGAGAAATACTCAAAAGCTGTAAACCTCTTGTCTTGGTCACATAATTGCCCTGAAACGTAGTTTGTTGTTAATACCAAGCATAAGATTAATAATGGTTTAATGTTTTTCATGAACTTAGTGTTCTTTAAATTATTTACAACGGAATTGTGTATGGTTAGTTGCGTGATTAAGCAACTAATTTAGCAAATAAATCACAGATAGAATATTCCGCAGGAATGTTCGTAAGTCGGCAGTGACCAAGCAATTAATTATACACGGTGTTGTGCTTTCGTTATTTTTTACTCAATTCTTGGTTTATTAGTTCGTTAAGAGAATGCATCTCATTTTCAAAATTAGAATAGGTAGGTTCTTGTAGTGCAGTCCCAGATAAAAATAATTCGTAAAGCAAATTTTCGAATTCTTTTAATCTTATTAAATTTTTGTTGCTGCCTCTAGTACTCGATAAATCTAATTCGAACTGTTTGGACAAGCCCAAGTCCTCGGTGATAATTCGAATATCTCCAGATTTATTCATTAAATTCTTTATTTTTTCTATGACATTGTTTACTTGCTCTTCTTGTAATCTCACTACATTAATTTTACTTTCCCAAGATGCTAAAATTCCGCGAATACTGTCATTCTCAATATCTTTTAAACCTCCTGAATATATTATTTGGTTCAAGGCTCCATTTTCATACTGAATAAATAAATCAGAACTAACATTTGTGGCTAAAAGCATAGATATATTACTTTCGGTTAAATCATTTAATAGAACTTCAGAATTAATTACATTCAACATATCCCGAGTAGCATTTATTATTCGGGTCAATTCCGCTGTTTCTACAGAAAGCGAGTTAATATTACTAGTCATCTCACGTTTAACCAACATTAGATGGTTTTCTTGCTGTTTCTGAATGGTATTTTGTTGGTTTAGATTATTTAGATATAGTGCAATCAAAATCCCTATAACAACAAGAATAATTTCTCCAATAGCGTATTTAAAATACTTTCCAGTTTTATTTTTTTCCATAAGGTCGTAACGTATTTTTCTAAAGAATTTTATCATTTGGTTAATGGTTGGTCATAATGAAGCACAACGGTTTTGTGTATGGCTCGTTGCGGGAAATCAGCTATGATTTTCCGCCGTAACCGAAAGATAGCAAATTGCAATGAATTCCGATTAGGAATTCAGCCGCAATTAGCTATACACGTTGTTACCATACGTATTTTATTCCTTAATAATTTTCTTTAATTCAGCCGAATATACTCTTACGTTGTCCTGCATTCCAATCCATTTTTTAAACTTTTCGTAAAGGGTTTTCGGTTCGATAAACTCAATTTCATACAATTCAGATTCACGAAATTCAGTCGGATAAACGATTCGAGTATTCCATTTCGAACTATTTGTCAATTCAGCGCTCAAATCCGAATTCAATACTTTTCCTAATTCCGTTAAAAATTCCGTCATTCCGTCCGTATACATTGGTATTTCAATCCAATTTGTTTGAGTTATAAAAGTCAGAAACCAATCATCAATGAATGGTCCATCTGAAGTTGTAAACTCACCAATTGCTTTTATTTCCGAAACATCTATTTTCAGAGGATTTATTCCACCAATAATTTCAACTGTATTTTTATCAGTCAGTTTTATTATTCCGTATTTTTCTTCTTTTTCGATGGTTTTCTGATATGTATGGTAACGTCTAGTATATGAGCCGTCCCGATATCTATCGGGATAATGGCTTATATACATTGTTAGTGGCTGTCATTAATTTTTAATAATTCGATTTCCAATTCATTATTACGCATCACTTTAAAGCCCGTTATTAGTCCTTCCTTTTCCAAAAACCTAATTCTGTTATTAGGATTGAACCATATTGATTCTTGATTATGAATTATTGTTGAGTGAGCGGTTGTACTATCTACAAAACTTAAATAATTGATGTCTGGCAACGACAAATCTGAATACTCGATCCGATTAACCAATTGGCCATACTCATACCTTATTTTCACATTTATGCTGAAACCATCTGCATACTCACCAATGTAAGTGCCAATGTACTTTTTTGCTTCTTTATCATCAAGCTTCATAAATTTGACATTATTATCCTTTACCCTGACGTGATTTGGAGACGGCTGTAAATCAAATAACCCAATTTGCCAAATTAGATTAATAAATGCTTCTCTGTGTGATCTTCGCTTCCAAGAATGGGTAGCGTAAATAACTATTACATTTTCTGAGGGAAAAGCTACGGCATACGAACGCATAATTCCTCCATGATTAAACTCCAGGGGCATATTTGAAAACTTTGAAGGAGTGAAGCGCCAACCCAACCCATACTTTTTTGTGGTATCGCTTTCAACTATATTGGGATTAGAATTTGAGAATGCTTGATTAATACTTTCTTCGGCTAATAATTTGTGGCCTCCATAAGATCCCCTGTTCATCCAAAACTTCATAAACAATGCGTAATCTTCGGCAGTCGAAAAAATACCAAAGGAACCTGCATAAGCAGGCCAGTTTAAAGCTTCAAAATTATCAATTTTATCGTAAGCCTTCTTTACAGAGCTCCATCTGTAGAGTGGTGGTATTTTTTCATTAACCGATTCATTTAATGGATATACATGCGTATTGCTTAAGTTTAAAGGATTCAGGATATTTTCTTCTGTTAGAAGTTTTGCTGGTTTACCTGTTGCTACTTCTGCAATTAGCATCAAGGCGGCGTTGTTATAATTTGTATAATGATGAACACCTACTGAAATATTAGGGCCCATTGATGTCCATGATGTAATCCAGTCGGATAGATTTTTGTATTGTCCAATATTTTCATGATTAACTCCATCAGGTCCCCAACCAGTATAACCGCTTGTATGATTCATTAGATTTCTGATTGTAACAGAATCATTTGGGAAATTATATATGAATTTTTGAGCAGGCTCATCTAAAGAAAGTATACCTTTTTCAGACAATTGCAAGATTAGGGTTGTGGAAAATGGTTTTGACATAGAAGAGGTATGATATATAGCTCCCTTTTCCATTTTCTTATTTTGTTCTTTATTAAACCATCCAAAAGATTCATGAAAAATAGTATAATCGTCTTTGATGATTAAAACTTCTCCACCGACTAAATCTCCAGTCTCAACCCAAGAACTTATCTCATCTTTAAGGAAGCTTAGTTTTTCGCTAGAGATACCTACCTTATTAGCATCAATAGATGGAAATATTGACCCACCTTCTGTTTGAATCTTTTCTTTCTTGTCACAAGAAGACAATATGACTCCGAATAAAATTAGGCAATATGAAAGCTTTCTTAAGTTCATGATTTAGTTTTTACGATTGCCACTAACGTCTCGGCTATGGTTAGTACGGGAATTAAAATTACTGAATTTCCGATTAAGCACTTAGCCAAAACTTTTTATTTTGTTTTATCTTTTTAGTTCTAAAGCCAAATCAAAAAGATTTGGCGGACTTCGTTTAAATCTCTAAACTTTGGTTTAAGCACCAAAACCCGTATTACTTATAGCTATTGTTGGCATTTCGTTATTACTATTTATTATTATTAGTTTTTAATTCAAAGTACTTTAAACCAAAACTCATAGAACATTTATGGACAAACTATAACATTCTTCTAGATGTTTCAAGATGTGGCATGAGAAAAAATCCGCAAAAAAGGTTTGAAAAAATAATTAATTATCTTTTTCAACTTCTATAGCATAAGGCACTTTTATTTTTATCTCCCCAAGTTCTAAAGGAATTTCACTGTGGTTACCGTATATCTTTATATTGCTATATTTATCATCCGTAGCATTTATAATTCTATATTGACCTTCACAAGCCTCTTTTACCATTGGCTCGATTATAATTACAAAGGTCTCCCAATTTACACAAGGTAAAACATCTATTCCTTTTAGTTCTCCATTACTTTGTAATATTTCTTTTAATAATACTGGTATTGCTCCACTTTCAGATAAAGCTAATCTGAAGTTTCCAACTTTTAATCCAATAAGATTATATTCATCTACATGGTCCATTTCTTTCCAATTATATTTTACTTGAACATTACCTTTGTCCGTTACTCCTTCCATTTTGCTTTTGTAAAAAGTTATAGCTTCTTTAACTGTTTTTTCACACTTTGGTGTAAAAGTTTGGGCTGAAATACCCCTGCTTAAAACGATAGAAAGGATCAGGAAAATTAATTTTCTCATAATTTGTGTTTAATTATAATTTTTATAAAAGCAATATTTGGTCAACTTTTGAAGAAGACGGTTTTTTTAATTTCGTTAATATTTCGATTATTTCTTGGTTCATCTCAAATGAATGCCAACGTTGTTGTGTATGGTTAGTTGCGTGGTTAAGCACCTAATTTAGCAAATAAATCACGGATAGAATATTCCGCAGGAATGTTCGTAAGTCGACAGTGACCACGCAATTAACTATACACGGTGTTGTGCTTTCGTTAATTTTTTAATTCTTCTTCTATTAAATTTATCATTTACTTAATTTGAATTTCATTATCAATTAGGCTGATCACTTTTTTAATTTTTCCTTCAAGATCTGATATTTGATAAATTGTGGCCTGATCTGAACCTTTAGTTCTGAATAAAATTATTTTAAACTTTTCACTCTCGAGTAATAATTTTGGTGCTATCGGAGTATACATTTCGTTTTCATTTAATTTAAAATTATCGAACAAAAAAGGCCTATTAAAATCTCTTAAATTGGAAAAACTATTTTTCTCAAGTCTTAATTTTAAGTTTACATAATCAGAATCATAAATTTGAATAATTCCATACTTGATGGAATCATTCTTTATAATATCTATCCCTTTGCTTTCAAGTGCCTTGTAGGCCGTATAACTAGGTCTAAACGTCTCACCTCCTGCTATAAATATAAAGTTAATCGAATCATTTAATTCTTTCCCAGTTTTAATAGTTTCCAATAGATCAATTGCGAGGTCTCTTCGAGATATCGCACGATTTTTCATTGAGTGAAATGCATTGTTGAGGTCATAAATAAGAGCGCTTTTTACTTCTTTAAGAATCTCAATTTCTTCTTGCCTTTGTTTTTGGCCTTCATTCCAGTTGTTAATTTGTAATGCGATTAAGATTCCAATAACTACGAGTATGATTTCTCCGATAGCATAAATCAGATATTTGCCGAATTTATTTTCTGTCAACATTCTTTGTCTAATTTTTCTAAAGAATTTAATCATTGTATATCTATAATATCATCTTTGTGCATAAACTCGTACTTTACCTTATCATTACTAAATCTTAGCATGCGCTGACCATGTTCATTTTTATAAAGCACAAAGACCCCATCATCATTGTATTCATAAAAATAATTAGTTTTATGCCAATATAAAAGACTGATTGAATTTAAATAACTTATAACAATATGATCTTTTTTAATAGTTAACTTCTGATCTGGAATATTAAATGCGGACATTGTTTTATAGGTTCCTTCAAACGGTTCTATTGAATCTTTCCTTGGTAATGTTTTTAGCTTTAAATCATTAGATTCTATTCCTAATAAGGAATCTATATTTTTGTATATTTTTATAGCATCTACTTTGTAATCATTGGCAATTTTAGAGATATTTCTTAAATCATTTAAGTAAGTCATAGTTCTATTTTTAATGAACGGATCATTAAATAAATGTCTTAATGATTCTTCTTCAGAAAGTATGCCCAAATTTAAATCAGCATAAATTGGGTTTTTGTTATTACTATTTCTGTTTAATACCCATGTATTTTTAATTGTTTCGTTGTAATCATTAATATCATTTTGTTTTTCAACATATAAATCATTAAAAAAAGACAATATGTATTGATATTTCTCTGGTAGATTTTCTAAATTTTGCATCAACCTGTTATAACCTGCTTTTTGAGTTGTAAACGAGACGTAATTACCAGTAATTCTTAATTGAAATGGATTTTTTATAAATTCTTCTTCAGAAACAGTATTAAAATAAATTTTACGAGCCAATGAATCTTTACCCATTTTAACGTCAAAAATGCGTTCAGCATCAGCAATATCTACAAGAAGTTCCTTTTGAATTTGAGTTAAAATACTTTTTATTTTTTTCTCGTTTTGAGCTTCGTTATACTTACCATTAATTGCTACCGCTATTAAAATTCCAATAACCACGAGTATAATTTCTCCGATTGCGTAAATCAGATATTTACTGAACTTGTTTTCAGAGAGAAGTCTTTGTCTAATTTTTCTAAAGAATTTTATCATTGGTTAGAGGTTGGTTATAATGAAGCACAACGGTTTTGTGTATGGTTAGTTGCGTGTTTAAGCAACTAATTTAGTAAACAAAAACGAACGCGAGAAAATTCCGAAGGAATTTTCCAAATAAGCACTTACCAAAGCAATTAATTATACACGTTGTTAGCCTTTCGTTATTTATTCAATTCTAACTCCATTAAGTCAATAATTTCAATCTGCAATTCTTCCATTCTAGAGTTTGCATTCACTAAATATTTATTAAAGTTTGTTAGATATTTAAACCGCATTAAAACAACATGGTCTGCTTTTAGTTCAGGAATATTTATCGGTATATTAGATAGAACGGATGGTGTCAAATCCCAATCTTCAAAATAATTAATTGCTGAATCAAAAAGTTTATCGCCATGTAAATAATACATTGAAAGCACGTCCTCATATTGTGGATATAAAACATCGTATAATCTAATAATTTTATGTTTTATAGAATCATTTGAAACTCTATTCAATCCAAACTCTTTCAACGATTCAAAAGGTGCTTTCGAAACCATGAAGGAAGTTCTTTTTGTTGCCATTGAAAATTGATAGGCCGTAGAATCATTAAATTTTAAATCACCTTGCAACCAATCAATAACTTTGTATTGACTTTTAAGAATTTTTTCATGAAAGTGATAGTTTTCTTGTATGTCAATTAAATCACTTTTAATACCATTTTGAATTTCTTTAATCAACTTTATTTCTAATTCTTGTTCAGTTTTAACTTCCTTCCATTTATTTGCTTGAAAGGCAAGTAGAATCCCAATCATTACAAGTAAAATTTCACCAATGGCATATATCATGTATTTACTGAATTTATTTTCAATCAGTAATTTTTGCCGAATTTTTCTAAAGAATTTTATCATTGGTTAATAGTTGGTCATAATGAAGGCTAACGTGTTTGTGTATGATTTCGTTGCGTGTTTCAGCAACTAATTTAGCAAATACAAACCGAATAGAAAATCCGCGAGGATTTTCGTAAGTAGACGAGCACTAGCAATGAATTATACACGTTGTTGTGCTTTCGTTATTTTTTATTTATCAATCAGTTTTAATGAATGGAAACTCTCCTTTCTCTGATATAAAAATCAATTTTGTTGGCTTTACATTTTTGTTAAAATTAATCTGAATAGGCAACTCATCAAAAGGAACAAATGTCGAATCGGTTTTTGGTATTAATAAAGTTTTCCAATCATCTACTCTCATAAATAAACCCTCTTTGTCGCTAGTGATTTTTAAAATATAATCATCGTCCGTATTTTTGTATTCTCCAGTATACTGTTGAATTATATTTTCTGGTACATCTACTAAATAAGATGAAATAAGTTCAGGAATTTGTTGCTCCAGTTCAAGGAGTTTTGAGATTTTTGTATAAGACTTCGCAATTTGATACCTATACATTTTTATAGTTGCAATGTGATTTTGGGTCAAATAAATTTGAAAAAGTTTTAAGTCGTTTTTATAAAACGGGTCAGTAAGAAAATATGTCAATTTTTCACTGTCTATTGGTTGCGAATGAGTATTAGAAAACCAAGGTTTACTATTTGCCCACTTTTTAAGGTTTTCAAGGCACAATTCAGATAGAATATTATTTGGTCTCACAATACTCGTTTTATATTCTATATTAAGAGTGTTTAATAAGTCCACCACTTCTTTATATTTTACTGGAACTTGGTCTATAACTGCTGTTAAATTGTTATACCCATTTTCGGAAAACAGCATTTTTTCATAATTTGTAATTAGAAAACCAAACATTGGATTTGTCGTGTAATCTTCTTCGGTTACTTTATTATTTAGTACAAGAGTGATTAAAGAGTCTCGCTCAACATCAAATTTCAAAACTCTATCGGCTTCCTCGAAATCAATAATCATATCTTTCATTATTTTATCAAATAGTACAGCAAATTTCGCTTCATTTTGTTTAACTAAATTTCTGTTATTAATATTCAACGCTATTAATATCCCGATAATCACTAAAATAATCTCTCCAATAGCATAAATCAAATATTTGCTGAATTTATTTTCAGTCAGTAGTCTTTGTCTAATTTTTCTAAAGAATTTTATCATTGGTTAGCGGTTTCTGGTAATGAAGCACAACGGTTTTGTGTATGATTTCGTTGCGTGTTTCAGCAACTAAATTAGCAAATACAAACCGAATAGAAAATCCGAGAGGATTTTCGTAAGTAGGCGAGTACTAGCAATGAATTATACACGGTGTTGTGCTTTCGTTATTCTTGTAATTGTTCATTAATTTTTATGATAATGTCTTCAGCTCTTTGTTTAGTAATAATAAATATTTCATTTAATCGCATTTTTCGATATATATTATTCTTAATAGAGTTTCGCATATTTGGTGTTTTTAATTGTTCTAAAAAAACAACTTTTCTAGTGTCTTCTGGTTGTGCAAATGCAATTTCTTTTTCTTCATAAAACTCATCAGGGTAAATATCAACTTCAAAGTTCATAGCTGACCAGAGCTTTCCGTCATCAAGAGTATCCTCATAATCCCAACCAGTAAGTTGATAGAAATCATTTGAATTTATTGTGTAATAGTTATTAATATCATTGAAAAGTTCAGTAAAGTAAAAGAAATCTGTAATGCTTGTGTTGAGAATCTTTTCATAGCTCTGATTTCTAATTTTAAAATTGAAAACAGTGTAAGGTAGTTTGAAGTATAAATCATTTGCAGATAAAGTGTCAGAAAAATTACCATTTAATATAGATTTGGCATTATTGATAAATACTGGAAATCTTTCTATTTGTTTTGAAAAAACTGTAGTATCTGCCACCAAATCATTACGTATATCTTTCAATACATTTTTAACGATAGTTTTCTCTTTTCTTTCTTCGTTCCAATTATTTATTGTCAATGCAATCAAAATTCCAATAACAACAAGAATAATTTCGCCAATGGCGTATTTAAAATACTTTCCAGTTTTGTTTTCACTCATAAGATTGAATCTAATCTTTCTAAAAAACTTAATCATAGTTTCCTTTTTATCAGCAAGCGCCTGTCCGCCTGTGGCGGAGCTATCTCTACCAAAGGTCTACTAGACCTTTGATTTTACTTTGCAAAATTTCGTTTCGATAATCTAAAGAATTTAATCATTATTAATTAATTAACATTTCATCTAATTGTATAATTATTTTTTTTTGAATATTGGAAAGAGTTAGAGCATTACTATATACTGCATTTGCGTTAATCATTTTCATTGTTACGTGATTTTCGAAAGTAGCACTTCCTAGTATGTCGATTGAATTAACCTTAAAATCGCTTTCGTCTAAACTCGTAAACCCAATACTTTTTACATTTTTCATTTGGTAATTATCTTGCATGAAGTCATAAATATAGTTGTAATACAAATCGTATATAATTTTTGAATCATAGGTGTATTTTTCAAAATTAAAACTCCAAAGACTAATTAAGTTTTTTAAGCTATCATTTTTGATGGCGCCTAGTTCTTCAGAACTAATAAACGTCTTTATTGGTGTGAATTTTGGTGCAAGAGCCATGGCAAACATTAGAGTGTCTAATTTAGTACTACTAATTTCCTTTGGTTTAATTGACATAATATCTAAAAGCTCAGTTGTTTTATTTAAGACAAATTGATGCTGTCTTAATTTAATTTTAAGCTTGTTTTCGTTTAGGATAACTTCTTTTTTTAAATTTTCTAAATATTTTACAGAAACTGTTTGTTGTTTATTTGTTTCATTCCAATTATTTACTTGTAAGGCTAGAAGGATACCAACCATAACAAGTAATATTTCACCAACTGCATACTTAAAATACTTTCCAGTTTTGTTTTTCTCCATAAGGTCGTATCGTATTTTTCTAAAGAATTTTATCATTGGTTAGCGGTTTCTGATAATGAAGCACAACGTGTTTGTGTATGGTTAGTTGCGTGGTTCAGCAACTAATTTAGTAAACAAATACTTGCCAGAGAAAATTCCGAAGGAATTTTCCAAGTAGGCACTTGCCATAGCAATTAATTATACACGGTGTTGTGTACTGTTTTTATCTACTTAAAAAAATATAATAGAAGAAAAATAACCATACTAAAAGCCATGCAATCATATACCATGTTAATTTCTTTTTATACCAAACAAAAGCTGTAAACAAAATTAAATATATGCTAACGAAGGGTATGAAAAAATACTCATCACTTATATAAAAAGCAGTTCTGTTCATTGAAGGTTGTATGAGGCAGAATGTTCCAAAAGTCATTAGAAATTTATGCTCATTTAAATTTCGTTTTCTACTCAAAAAACCAATACCAATGATTACTGTAGCAATAATAGCCTGAATCGAAGTATTCAACGACATCTTATCAATTCTTCCAAATTCCTCATATAATTCATAAACCATGTAACCTAAAGATAAAATCATTGCACCATATATGAACATGGCTAATAATCCCAATGTCATATGATGTTTAACATATCTTTTTTTTATTAAAATATTTTGAAGAACTAAAATCGTAAACCATCCGAATGCAGTTATGGCATGGATAATAAATCTTGGAATAAAATTCGTGTCTTGTCCTGTGTCCCATAGCCAATTATCACTAAATCCTACCATCATTAGAATCCAGAAACACAATGCCATTAATAAATGAAAGTTCTTTCTTAAATAATGTTGATTTTGTTCAACCATGATTTATTGGTTTTTTGAAATTGTACACAACGATCTCGGCTATGATTTCGGCGTGGAACGATACGTCAGAATCGTTCCGCAGTTGAAATCGGCCGTATGTATTGTTTTCTTGTTCATATTAGTTCTTCAGCCACGCTGAATTATAGCCATTGTTGGCAACAGTTTGCTATTCTTTTAGCATTTTTCTAGTTATATCGATTATAATTTCAGGCTCATCTCTTTGAAAGTGATGCCATGCATCTGTGGAAATAACCACATAGCAGTTCTTGAACATCAAAGGCCATTTACTGAATGTAGTAATCCGTTTCTCAATATGAGCTTCAAACCAAAGTTCATCGCTATCCCATGGTTTAGTAAGACCTGGTGGTGTAGGTGGATAACTTGGAAAACCTTTCGTCCCTAATAATAAAGCTATAGGTTTTTCTGGATGTGGTCCAAGATCTCTATCTTTAACATTTTGACCCCAATAATTTGCAAGAGTTTTAGACTCCGCAACTAAGGCCTCTGGTGCTTGTATCATATTTAGAAAAGCAGCGAAGCTCTCTCTGTCAAATTTATCAACTGCTTTTGGATCCATACCTCGTTTTTCAAAAGATTCATCTCCTTCACCTGGCTCAGCCATAAAATTGTCGGGTTCCACATAAATCAAAGCTTTTACGTCTTCAGGATAGTGTCCTCCATAGGTTCTTATTAAAACACCGCCCCATGAGTGCCCAAGCATTACGTATGGTTTAGGCAATTCAAGCTTATTTAAAAGCTTATGAAGTGTAGAGGCTATATTTCTTGGTGTGGGCACTATTTCATTCCATTCTGAATTGCCCAATCCTGAGTGTGAATAACTGAATACTGGTGCAAACTCTGCAATAGAGTCCAAAACAGTAGTCCAAGCATTATTATCTAAATTACCAGCACCAATTCCAGCCTCAAATACAACTACTGGAACACCTGTAGAAAGGTGATGCTTTCCTTGAAATTTTACTTCAAATTTATAACCGTCAATATCTACAAATTGAATCCCTTCATTTAATTCGTTTTGAGCTAAAACCGTGATATTAAAGAATATTAAAATAAAATATATTGAAATTTGGGTTATTTCATAAATAATACTATTTCTCATATTTGGTGTATTTTTTGGTTCTAATTGTTGCCAACGGTCTCGGCTATGAATAGTTGCGTGGTTTGGCACTTAACTTTGCAAGCCTCCCTGCCGGCAGGCAGGTACATACAGAACTGGAAATTCCTGCGGAATTTCCAAAGTAGGCGAGAATAAGCAATTACTTATAGCCATTGTTAGGCACTGGTTTTTAATTCATTCCTTTTGCTCCAATAGTATATTGCAAAACCAATTGCGACAATTGGTAGTACAATTCCAAATTCGTCTATATAATAAGCTGTATTACCTGTGTCTTCTGTCAAAGGGGTGAAAATACTTTGAATAAATAGATTATGACTTCCATGAAGTATTACAGCAGTCCATAAGCTTCCAGATTTCATACGAAACCATGTGTAAATGAAACTTATGCTGATAACTAATACCATGAAACATGGCATAGCAAACCAAGATGGTGTTCCACTATTATAATCAGCAAATAATAAAATTGGTAAATGCCAAACTCCCCAAATAAGTCCTGTAATTAAAGACGTTTTTGTAAATCCTTGACTTTTATATAATTCAGGAACCAAAAATCCACGCCAACCAATTTCTTCTCCTAGAGCACTAGACATACTACTAATTGCTCCAAAAACTCCAACAAGAATAAAGTAAAATAATATGCTAAATCCAGAGCCAATTTCACCAAGTCCAAAAGATTCTGTTATCCAATTTACCGTTTCTCCATTATAAAATTTTCCCCAGCCAAAACTCCAAATAATTATATAGGCAATAAATGCATAAAGTAAAGGAATCAAATAACTTCTAATTTGATATTTTGTCTTTCCCCATTTCCAGCCTAGGTCAGAAATATTTCTCTTTAAAATTTTCATTGTAATCAAGGCAGAAATTCCTGGACACCACATAAGTCCCATAACATATTGTCCAGCACCTCCGCCTAATTTTCCAGAATATATTATTAGGAAATAAAAAATTGCACTTAAAGCAAAAGTTATGGAAAGGAATATTCCAATAGGCTTAAACTTATTATCGATTTGATTGTCCATATTTAATTGGGTTAGTTTATGTCAACTTGTGCCTAACGGTCTAGTGTATGATTTCGTAGCGTGTTTAAGCACTAAAGTTAGCAAATAAATCACAGATAGAAAGTCCGCGAGGACTTTCGTAAGTAAGCTCTAACTAGCAATGAATTATACACATTGTTGTGCTTTCGTTATTTTTTTAGTAGGTCTTTTAATTTTTTTGTTATAGATTCATTAAGTTCAATTAATTCTTTATACCAGTCAGATTCATTCTCTGATGCAGATTTCATAGAATTCAAATAACCTTTTAAACCTTCCAAGGTATAACCTCGGTTTCGAGTAACGAATTCTTCGAAATTCGAATAGCTATTGTTTATATATACATTTTCAAACCGAATAACATATTCAACATCAGCATAGTATTTAGAAATACTATTTTGTAAGTCAATATTCTGGTATAATTCTAAATCATTATTTGAAGACATTGTCTTAAATGTGGCATTATTTACTTTTATGGATTTTATCGTAAGAATACCTCTATCACTATAATCTTCTATAAAATCTTGTACTGGTTCTGATAGACTATCAATGATTGAAACTTTAGTGGAATCAAATACCATACACTCAATTAAACGCTTTTTATCTAATTCTAGGTCATTTAAGAGTGATTGAGTATATAAATTAAGGCGTTTACTATCAATTCTATTCTCATTCCAAGTATTGATTTGAAGTGCTAATAAAATTCCAATAACTACAAGAATGATTTCTCCAATTGCATATTTCAAGTACTTTCCAGTTTTATTTTCCATAAGCAAGTTTTGTCTAATTTTTCTAAAGAATTTTATCATTGGTTAATGGTTTGTCATAATGAAGCACAACGGTATTGTATATGAGCTGTTTTAATGGCTTATATACGTTGTTGGCTGCAGTTATTTATTGTTTGTTCCAAATTCTAGTTGTCGCTGGTATTCTTCTTCATCAAAATAGCCTTTTGATTCTTGGATTAATCCATTATCATTCAAAGTCCATTCTTCAAATCCGTTAATTTTTATTTTGTTTCCAGTTCCGCTTAGCCCATTATTTGTTCCAGTTAGTGTCCAATAGAATCGTGTTTTGTCAGATTTAGTGACTAGACTATCCATTGAAACAATCATATCAGGAAAAGCGTCCATAAATCCTTTAGCAACATTTGTAATGGCATTTCTTCCAATGGCAGGTTCTCTATCATTCACTTGTAATGAACCGTCTTCAGCATAAAACATAGCTACAAACTCAGGTCGGTTACTACCCCAGACTTGGGCATAGTTGCGTGCACAGAGATTTAGGTCGAATTCTCTTTCTTCTTCGGGAATCCGGTGAGCGGTCCATGAAACACTTAACAGTTTCCATTGGTCGCTGTCTTTCATCATTATAGCATGATTAACCTCATTGCTACTGGCAACACCGAATTTTGAAATGACGGTAGGCATTGTTACTGAGGCCAATCGATCTTCGGTTATACTTATCTCATACGAATCGGCGGATTCTAAAATAGGCTTAGGATCTTTCATATCTCGGATGGTTTCCAAATACGCGTCAATAGTCATCTCTTTATGCTGCCATTGCCCATTTTTCGGATACGTATATGCGATAATGGCCTGGTCGAAACTCAGGTCATCCAATTCTTGAGCATCCCGGTTTCCAACTGCAGCCAAGATCCTTTCAAGTATAGCTTTTATTTCTTTTTCAGATTGACTTGATGTGCTTTCTATTTGGTCTGAAGTAGTGTTTTCTGAACGTTTTTCTGTGCTCTGATTAGATTGACAACTCACAATCAGCAAGGACAGTAACAAGGATAATAAAATTTGATTTCTCATAATATTATTCATTTTTCGATTGGTTTAATTGCTGTCAACGTCTCTGTATATGGCTCGTAGCGTGCAAATTATGAAATTACTTTCGGATGAAGCACGAGCCGAATTTTTTAATTTTTCTTATTATCTTTTCTCAATAAGCCAAATTAAAAAATTTGGCGGATTTCGCAAATATGCCTTAACTTCGATTAAGCAACTGACTAGCTATGAGCTATATACGTTGTTACCCACAGTTATTTTAGTTCGATGTTGATGTTTCGTTTCCAGTTTCAAAATCGTAGCTGATAGTCGCTGAATTTGGTATATTCTCAAAGGAATTTACAATTTCGTTTTGGTTCGAAACTCTTGTAAGTTTGACTTGTAAAGCACCAACATTACTGCTAACTGCTGTTGCTCTAACTCCGACAACTTTATACTCTTTCACAATTTTTGAGTCAGAAATAAAATCGTCTGTATTTGCGGTTAGACCCGAGTACGTTTCAGTCATTTCTACAACTTGGTCGTCTCCATCTGTCGTGAGGAAAGTCGCTTGAAATTCGTAAGGTTCATTTGGTCCGAAAGCTGCAATATCAACTGTAAATTCTAAATTATAGTCTTGAAATTGAGATAAATCGACAGTTGCGTTTTGATTTTTACTAAATGTTTCTATTAATGTTCCTTCTCCTACAATTTCTGTTCTCCATTTTAGCGTTGTATCATTAAGTTCTAAAATCTCTAAAACATAGTTTTCCAATCCAGCGTCAGCCTCATCGAAAGTGATAGTCAATGTATTTCCATTTTCCAACCAATCTCCAAACTCAGAAATATCTTCTCCGTTATTTCCAAAACCTTCATAAATAAATTCTACTCGGTTGTCAGTTGTAAATTTTAAGATACTGTTATCAGGTATTCCAGAGTTATTTCCATTAAATGTGCTTGAAACTCCATACCAAGTTCCAATTAAGTCGCTATCGTTTCCGCTACTATTTTCGTCATCAGATGAACAAGATAAAATTGTAATTCCTAAAATAATCGTAAGTAATAAATTCAGTTTTTTCATTTCGTAAAGTTTGGTTTTAATTGTGGGTAACTGGTTATAGTGATACAAATATAGCCGTTTATAAATTATATCTACTGGATAAACGCACGTTAGTGGTGTTTTTATCAGTAGACTTAAATTTCTGTACCGCAACATCTAATGGATTCCTAATTTCTAAAACATCTTGACGCGTTACATGCGTGTAAATCATCGTGGTCTCTGGTCTAGAATGCCCTAATAAAGTTTGAATATGCCTAATGTCAACGCCTTGCTCTAATAAATGTGTCGCATAACTGTGACGCAATGTATGTGGTGTCACACGCTTTGTAATACCTGCAGCTTGACAATTGCGCTTTAAAAAAGCACGTACCGCAGAAGCACTGTAAGGCTCGCTCGTTGGGCCTTTAATAAAATACGTGTCAGGTTCATAGGTTTGTATATAATTTAAAAGTAAAGGCATACTAATTTCTGCCAAGCCTACATAACGATCTTTACGCCCTTTACTTTGCCTAATATGAATCTGCCGCCTGCTCAAGTCAATATCCGAAATGTGTAAATGTAACAACTCACTAATTCGTAAACCGCAAGAGTAGAGCATCGCAATAACCGTTCGGTGTTTTAAATTGGTTGTTTTTTGTAATATCCTCAAAACCTCATCTTGTGATAAAACTACAGGTAAATATCGGGACCGTTTGGGCCTCGTAAGTTCAAGTTCTGCTATCGCAGTTGATGGTTCAAAAACAATAAAAAGCTTTAAAGCACTAATAAATTGCCGTTGTGAACTAATACTCAAACGTCGCTGTATTACCACCGCTTCAATAAAACGCTCTACCGAACGATTATCAAGTGCTTCCAATGCCGTATCAGCATGAAAAGCAATAAAATCGGCAACATAATGAACATAAGTGTTCATAGTACTTTTGCTATACCGTTTGCCTTTTAAATAGATATAAAAATCATTGAGCAATGTTTTTTGACTGGTATTTAGATTTCGGTGAAGCACCTTATATTTTTGTGATCTCATACGAGCATTAAGAGGCTTATAAGCCGAATCATCAATCACAGCCAGACCCTCAAAATGTGTAGCAATAACCTTAAGGTTGTCCTCGTTATCATCCACCAACCACATCTGCTTCGTTTGACTCCATGTAGCACTTGGTATACGCTTTACAAGCGAAATGAGCGACTTGTGATATGGAAACTTCAACCCAATACAATGGCGACTGCGGTGCTTCAGTTGTTGCAACCTAATCTGAGGTAAATTCATGAGACCGTATTTAATGTAAATATAGAAAAAATACTACACTTAAACCAGTGAGATGCCGGAGAGGTTTTCAGAAAAAAACACATTAATTACTTGAAGGTAGTACTTTCCGTATAGTATTCAATACTCTTAATAATAAGATTATTGGCAACCAGACAATCAATTTTTGGCGCACCAATGCGTTCTAGCAATACAAAATTAATATTACCGTGCTCATTTTTCTTATCGTACTTCAGCAAATCAATAATCGCATCATAATCAGAAATGTCTATGGTCACCGGTTTATAAATGGCGTTGATCGCAGTTGTGATATCGTCTAAGTCGGTTTTTGGGAAATTTAGTAGTGCTGCGGAAATATAACACTCCAAGATCATGCCTACCGCTATAGCCTCACCATGGAGCAAATCGGTTTTATCAGTAGCACTCAAAAAGAATGATTCTATGGCATGACCCAAGGTATGACCGAAATTTAAATGTTTCCGCACACCTTGCTCTGTTGGATCTTCCAGAACGATATCCTTTTTAATCACAATAGATTCGTGAATCAATCCATCTAAATCATTCAGGGTCAATTCCGATAAATTAGTGAGCTTATCAAAATAGGCCTTGTCGCGAATAAGTCCGTGTTTGAGCATTTCCGCTAAACCCGATTTCAAATGATTTTGTGGTAACGTATCCAAATAAGACGTGTCTACAATCACCATATCTCCAGAGCTAATCACACCAACTTGGTTTTTTAGAGCCCCCAAATCGACGCCAGTTTTCCCGCCTACAGAGGCATCTACCATCGCCAATAATGAGGTCGGAATATTGATGTACTTAATCCCGCGTTTGAAGGTGCAAGCCACAAATCCGCCCAAATCGGTTACCACGCCACCACCAAGATTTAGCATCAGGCTTTTGCGATCGGCACCAAGTTCAGATAAGGCATTCCACACACCAACACAAGTGTCTATGGTTTTGAAATGTTCACCGGCTTCAATTTCTATAACTTCTATCGCAATACTAGTCTCTATATGTGCCATAAATTTGGCAAGACAATGCTCATGAGTATTGCTGTCTACGAGAATAAATAGTTTTGAAAAGTCATGCTTATCAATGTACGTATTTAGCGCTGTATAAGCCTTATCGTTAAAATGAACAGTGTAAGTATCGGTGATTATAGAATTCATTGCGTTTATGTGCGTTCTTAGAAAGTGGAAAATTAGCGACTTTTAGTAAAATAATAGCTACCGAATAATTATTTTTGTTACATATTTTTCTGAAATGGATAAAAACACGCTTTTTAATAATACCGAAGTTGCATTTGCGCTTAAAAATGATGCACAACTAGAACGTGCTTACTTTTTGTTTAAAATGATTTCAAACGAACCTCTTGTGCGTATTGGAACCGCAGCGACTAATTTTGCCTTGAAAGCGAGACTCCCTGTAGAAGGTTTGATTCGTTCAACCGTATTTGATCACTTTTGTGGTGGTGTAAATGAAGATGATTGTCTGCCAGTAATTGATAAAATGTTCACCAAAGGCGTGAGTTCGGTTTTGGATTATTCTGTAGAAGGCAAAGAGGAGGAAGCAACGTTTGATGAAGCTAGAGATAAGATTTTAAAAATCATTCAGTTTGCCGATGAAAAAGAGTCCATGCCAATAGTGGTGTTTAAACCTTCAGGTTTCGGACGTTTTTATTTATATCAGAAAAAAGGAGAAGGACAATTCTTTACTCAAGATGAACAAGCCGAATGGGATCGCATTGTGGCCCGTTTTGATATGGTTTGCAGCCTAGCCAAATCAAAAGATGTTGAAGTCCTTATTGATGGCGAAGAAAGCTGGATGCAAGATGCTGCCGATGCCTTGTGTGAAGACCTCATGCGAAAGTACAATACCGATAAGCCTATTGTTTACAATACCTTACAATGCTACCGTTGGGACCGATTAGACTATCTTAAAGCCATACACCAACGAGCTCTAAAAGACAACTTTAAAGTGGGATTAAAAATTGTTCGTGGTGCCTATATGGAAAAAGAACGGGAGCGAGCAGAGGAGAAGGGCTATCAATCTCCAATATGTGATACCAAAGAAGATACCGATAAAAATTTCGATGCGTGTATGACGTATATTTTAAACCATTTGCAGGTGATGTCTATTTTTATTGGTACACATAATGAACAAAGTTGCTATCTGGCCATGGAAATGATGACCAATTTAGGCATCGACAAAAAAGATAATAATGTGTGGTTCGGACAACTCTACGGCATGAGTGATCATATCAGCTTTAATTTAGCAGAACAAGGCTATAACGTCGCCAAATATGTCCCTTTCGGACCCGTAAAAGACGTAATGCCCTATTTAATAAGACGAGCCGAAGAAAATACCTCTGTTGCCGGACAAACAAGTAGAGAGCTCAATCTACTAAAACAAGAAAGAAAACGTCGAAAATTATAACAGACGCTTTATCAAGTATAAATGCTATTTAAAGACAAAAGAACGAGATATAATATAAATCGTCTATTTTCGTCAAAACAAAACCTTTTTTTTAAGTCCGTCAGTTAATGAAGACGAACCCTTATACTTCACACACATTTGAGAACATTTGGACTCAGCATTACTGCAAAGGAAAGACGGTTCATTCTTTTGAGTTTTTTCAGAATATTAAGTTTTCTAAAACGAAGAAGTGGCCTATTTATGTCAATTTAGGAAAAAACTTTACCAATGGCATGAACTATAGTGTAGATGCCAAGAAAAGAGATTTCAAAGGTAAAGTGGCATTAATCTATGATGTGCCAAGTTTTTATGATATTAATTTCCCAGAACACCATCAAATTAAACTAAAAAAAGTAAAACAATATGATGGGTTTTATGGAGATTTAAGTGGGTTCAATACAATTGATGATGTAATTTTAGCAAATTTCAGTTCATCAAAGAGCAGATACAATTTTAGACGGAGTTTAAAACAACTTCATGAAACCGCAGATCTTCAATGGACGGTTTACTATGGGTCGATTGAGAAAGAGACCTATCATCGCGAAATGGCCGTTTTTAAATCGTTGCTAAATAAGCGTTTTGATGACAAGAATGTCTTTAATACAGTCTTACCAATGTGGGCCTTTTTCAAAGATCTTATTTATGAAATGATTATTGAAAAGCGGGTTGTTATGAATGTTTTATATAACGGAACAGAGCCAATCGCCATGTCAATTAATTTTGTGAGTGAAGATTCAATTTCGGTGGCTATACGAACCTTTGATATTGATTATAATAAATTGAATATTGGCAATATAGAAATCTATAAACTCATAGAATGGTGCTTAGCTAATGATATTAAAATTATAGATTTTTCAAAAGGTGAAAACTACTATAAAAAACGATGGACAGATACGCAATACCATTACGATTTTCACATTATATATGATTCAAAATCTCTTGTATCGCGCCTATTAGGCAATATATTGGTTCGTTTTTTTAAGTTTAAACAATATTTAAGAGATAAAAATGTGAACTCCTTGTATGTGAAACTTAAACACTTTAAAAAACGCTTATTGCGCCAAAGCTAGCCCACATAAAAAGGGGTCTAATTTTAGAATCTTGTTTGTGCTGTAATTTACCTTCCAAAGACTTTAGAATACCACTTCTTTTTAGACCTTGGGTTATTCCCATACCCGTAGCCATAACCTTTCTTTTTAATGGTACCATTTAAAAGTAACGCCATATTAGGTAATCGTTTTTCATCGTAAAGCGTTTGAGCAATATGCAATTCGCGTTTGTCAATACTATTCACACTCACAACATAAATAAACATATCTGCATGATCACTAATAAGTAGTGTATCGGTAACTAAACCCACGGCAGCAGTATCTACAACAATATAATCATACGTTTTTTTAGCCTCTTCAAAAAGCGCATTGACGCGATTACTCATCAATAATTCTGCAGGATTTGGCGGAATAGCTCCTGAAGGAATTACATCTAAAAACGCATTGTCTTTAACCTTTTTAGTCACATCATGTATACTTAAGGACTTGTCTGAAATAAAGTCGGTTAATCCTTTATCTGCCTTTATGTTTAAATAATCATTGACTCTTGGAACTCTAATATCTGTTTCTAACAGCAGTACTTTCTTTTCAGAAAAAGAGAAAGATTGAGCAAGGTTCGTTGATGTATGAGATTTCCCTTCTTGAGCCGTCGTAGAGGTAACAAATAACGTTTTACAATTACTACTATGATCTTGAAGAATGAAGTTAATATTCGCTCTAATAATTCGAAATGCTTCCGCTTTAGGAGAATAATCAACTTTTTGAATCATCAGTTTCTTCTTACTCGATAAAGGAATGTCTCCTAAAAATGGAATATCTAAAACTTTAGCTAAATCCTTTCTGTTTTCAATATTCGTGTTTAATATGTCTTTTAAATAAATAAACCCAACAGGTACTAACAAACCAAGTATAATAGAAGCCAAATACACAATTGTCGGTTTCGGATCTACGGGATTAACATCAACATATGCATTGTCAATAATCTTTGCATTAGGTGAAGACATGCCTTGTGATATGGCCGTTTCTTCTCGTTTTTGCAATAAATATAAATACAGGGATTCTTTAATATCTTGTTGACGCTTAACGTCTCTAAACTGTCTGGCCTTTCCTGGAGCTGAATAGATTTGAGAACTTATTCTGGCATCTTCTTTATTAAGTGAGTTTAATGTAATTTCATTTGCAGATTTAATATTATCTAAACTTTGATTCAAATTTTGTTTTAAGGCATTAATTTGCTCATTTAAATTGATAACCGTAGGGTTCTTTTCAGTAGAGTTCTTTAAAATACGATCACGCTGAAGCACAAGTTCATTATGACTTTTTGTGATTTGCATTACAGAATTATCAGCAATTCCAACATCTGCTGGTAAAAGATCACTGTCAGAATCACTGTCTTTTAAATGATCTTTCATATAATCAATTAACTGAATTTGATTTGACGTCGTAATAATTTTAACATCATTAGCCTTTTCACTTTGCAAAAATATATCTGCCTGCGAGGCTAAAGCAGTTAACCTATTGTTTTTTTGAAGGTTTTCTGCTGTAAAGTCTACTTGTTCTAATTCATTAGAAACTACGTTAAGTCGGTTATTTATAAAATCTGAAGTCGCAGTTACAATTTTTTCTTTATCTTCAATTACATCATTATTGTATTTTTCAACAAGCTTATCTAATATTAATGCTGCTTTATACTTAATGTTCTCGTTTAAAATTATTTTAATAATATTAGATCCTTTTTCATTTGTGGTCAGAAGCTTCTTTTGGTAGCGCTCAACAACTTGATCAATATTAGATAATTCAATTTTTAAACTAGTACCAGTTTGAATTTTATATTTCCCAACATTTGGAGTAATAATAAAATCCCCAAAGCCTGAAGATATGCGATCTCCAAAATCATATTGTTTTGCGTTAGAGCTTTCAATATTTAAAAGTTCATTTCCTTCTTCATTTGATAATGTGAATTTATTAGGAGATTTAACCTTTAAGTAAAATGTAGTATCTACGTTATTAATGATAGAGTCACTTGCAAAGAAGTTAAGCACAACAGGTGGGTTTTTATAGACTTCCTGCTCTTTAATTTTTCCTTTCACATAGTATTTTATATTTAGCTTTAGGTCTTCAACAACTTGACGAACGAGTGTTCTTGATTTAATAATTTCAATCTCATCGGTTATATTACTGAAATCAGAAGAAAACATCCCATAGTTTTGTATGGCTGAAATTTCAGGCAGTTGTTGCGATTGCTTTTCACTATTTATCTTTATGATGGCCGTAGCTTCATATTGATAGTTGGCATATCTCAGGTACACAAAAGCAATACCTAGGGCTATGAGTAAACATGCTAAAATCAACTTCCATTTTGAAACAAATAAATCAACTTTGTCTCTAAATTCGTTCTGTATACTATTGGTTATATTGGTATTCATGAATTTTTATATTGGTATTGGGTAAGCGAGGCTTAATTAGCGTACAACAAAAATGGCAACAATGGTTGCTAATGTGCCAATGGCAGAAATTAATACTCCTGTGTTCGGGTTGTACGATGAGGTTTTAATTCTTGCATTATTTGGTTCCACATAGATAACGTCATTTTGAGACAAATAATAAACAGAAGAGTTTACCACATTTATAGATGTCAAATCAAATTTGGCAAATTTCTTTTTTCCGTCTACTTCTCGAATTAAAAAGACATTATCTCTTTTTCCATATATCGTTAAATCTCCGGCTAATCCAAGAGCTTCTGATAAAGAAATTCGTTCATCTTGTATGGTATAGGTTCCTGGATTATTAACTTCTCCCAAAACGGTAACCGTAAAGTTAATGAGTCTAATATTTACGATAGCATCTGTTACATATTCTCTTAGCTTTCCTTTTAACATTTCAGTCACTTGGGCTCTTGTAAGTCCACCGACCTTGATAGTACCAAGAACAGGGAATTCAATATTACCCTTAGGATCTACCAAATAGGTCTGTCTTAAAAGGTTTCCGTTGGCATTTAAATTATTGTTCCCGTTGTTATTGTTGGCATAAGATACAGGTGATAAATTAAAAGGCATTACAGCAGCAGGCTCAATAGAAGACACATCAATAGTGAGTATATCATTAGTTTTATACGTTAATTCAAACATATTATCTAATTGACGATTTTCTTTTAAGGGTTCGTCTTGAAAATAGACAATTTCTTTCCTAGAGCCACAAGATGAGGCTATTATTAGAATGAAAATAGATAAAAGTTTGATTGAATATTTTAAGTTAGAATGTGTATTCATTGTTTTTTATTTAAATGCAATTATTATTTTTTCGAATCTAATACTTCGTACTTAGAATTATTAGATATGTATTCTGGGATGATTTCCTTGATGAGTGAAACAATTTCAAGACTTTGGGATTTCGAATTTACAGTACATAAATTAGAAATCTTATTACTAATGCTCAGCACATCAATGTCTTTTGTTTTAGCAATCATAATTTTTTCATGATAGGTCGCTCTAGTGTTTTCACCATCGGCAAGCAGTTCCTCATAAATTTTTTCACCTGGACGTAATCCACAAATTGTGATATCGATATCTTCAGGATAGCGCAACCCAGAAAGAATAATCATGTTTTTAGCGAGATCAAATATTTTCACAGATTCGCCCATATCAAACACAAATATCTCACCGCCATTACCCATAGTTGCCGCTTCTAAAACAAGCTGACAGGCTTCGGAAATTGTCATGAAATAACGCGTAATCTCTTTGTGTGTGACCGTAAGTGGTCCACCAGCATCAATTTGTTTTTTAAACAGCGGAATGACTGATCCGTTAGAGCCTAATACATTTCCAAAGCGCGTAGTGATAAATTTTGTTTGTCCTTTGCCTTGTAAACAGGTCACGTACAATTCGGCAATACGCTTGGTTGCACCCATAACATTTGTAGGGTTAACAGCTTTATCTGTAGAAATTAAAACAAATTTATTGACCCCATGCTTCACTGATAAACTCGCCATATGTCGCGTGCCGTTTATATTCACGCTTACTGCTTCATACGGATTGTTTTCCATTAGAGGCACGTGTTTATAGGCAGCAGCATGAAAAAGTATCTTGGGTTTATGCGTTTCAAAGAGCTGTTCCATGCGTTTAAAATCTCTAACATCACCAACAATAGCGATAAAATTCTTAACCCCATTTTGAATAAACTCTTGCTGTAAATCGTATAAAGGTGATTCGGCACTATCTAAAAGAATGAGCTTTTTGTAATTGTAATTGGTCGCTTTTCGCGCTATTTCACTTCCTATTGAGCCAGCAGCTCCCGTAATAAGGATAATTTGATTTTCGTATTCATCCATTAACGCCGGATTACTAATCGAAATAGGATCACGCCCAAGAAGGTCTTCAATATTCACCTCTTTAATTTGACCCACACTCAAATCACCATCAATCCAATGCTGGATAGGAGGAACTATTTTTACGGTTAGCCCCAATTCAAATAGAAAACCAGAAACTTGTAAAAGTCTAGCAGACTCAATGTTTTGAATGGATATAACCACTTCCTCGATGTTGTTTTTTTCAACAAATTTTTTCGAGAGCTTATCTAAACTATAAACCGAAAGGGTATTTATTTTTTTACCTATTTTACTGTCATTGTCATCAATAAAACCAACAACAACGTGACTGTTTTTAGGATCATTAGAAATAGCATCATACGTAATCATTCCAGAGCTTCCAGCACCAAATATTAACGTTCGCTTCTGCGTTTCAAAATCTTGCATCAACTTGTTGTACATTGATTTTATAAATAGCTTAAAGCCAACAAGGAAGAGGATATTAAGTAATAAATGAATGTAGATAATGGATCCTGAAATATTAAAGATACCATCATAATGGAAGCGTCTACTAAAAAAGGTAGTGATGATAAGAATTGTGGCGAGAATATTAACCCCAATTATAATATTGATAACATCTTTAAACCCTGTAAAACGTACCACACCTTTGTATGAGCCTACCATTAAAAAACTGATAAGTCCAGCGAGAAACACAAAAGGAATCTGCTTAAACATGGTCACAAAATCAAAATCTAATATAAAATTAAACCTGATTACATAAGCCGCAATAAAGGTAAATGCTACGATACTTAAATCGAAAAGCATGACCATCCATTTGGAGGCATATTTGTGCGATATGTCTTGTAATAGCCGCTTAATCATACTCTAAAATACGTTTTTATTGCAGATGTCACTCTATTTAATTCATTTTCAGTTAAGTTAGAACCACTTGGTAAACACAGTCCATTCTGAAATAAAGTATCAGAAACACCATTAACATATTTTGGTGCATCTTTAAAAATGGGCTGTTGGTGCATGGGTTTCCAAAGTGGTCTTGACTCTATATTCGAGCCGTCTAGAGCAGTTCTTATACCTTCTCTAATACCTTCCGAAGGTGTAAGTACACAAGTGAGCCACCTATTTGAATAATAGCCATTAGGCTCATCAACAAAGGTTAATTCTTCTATGTCTTTAAAAGCCGCTTTATAATGCTCGTAATTTTGTCGTCTCGCGGCAACACGATCATCCAAAACCTCCATTTGTCCGCGGCCAATACCAGCTAGGACATTTGACATTCTATAATTATAGCCAATAGATTCATGCAAGTATTCTACAGCTTTTTCTCTAGCTTGTGTAGCAAGAAAGATAGCTTTTTCTTTTATATCAGCCCGTTTAGATACTAAAGCACCACCTCCAGAGGTGGTAATAATCTTATTACCATTAAATGAAAGTGTAGCGATATCTCCAAACGTACCACATTTCTTAGCGTGATATGAGCTTCCTAAAGCTTCAGCACTATCTTCTAATACAGGAATATCATAAGCTTTAGCGATGCCATGAATAGCGTCTGCATTATAAGGCATACCATATAAGTGGACAGGGATAATGGCTTTGGGTTTCTTTCCTTTTTGAATACGGTCTTTAATAGCGATTTCAAGTTGTTCCGGACACATATTCCAGCTGTCACTTTCACTATCTACAAAAACAGGAGTAGCCCCTAAATAAACAATTGGATTTGCCGATGCTGAAAAGGTTTTACTCTGACATATGACTTCATCGCCATGACAAACATTTAATAGAATAAGACCTAAATGAATTGCAGCTGTCCCAGAACTGAGGGCAGCAACGTGACTATCGTGTTGTAGATAGTTTTTAATATCGTTTTCAAACCCACTAACATGAGGACCCATTGGAGCAATCCAATTGGTCTCGAAAGCATTGTTTACATAAGATTGTTCTTTTCCACTCATATGCGGAGATGACAACCATATTTTTGATTCCATAATCAACGTGTTTCGTCAGTTTATTACTAGTCAATTGTCTTGATTAGCGAAGGATTTGGGTTAGATGTTAAAATGTAACAACCCTAAAACTTTTGGGATTATCTATTAAAAAACCTGTCTAAATATGCGTTAATACCGCACCACCAACCAAATAAACACGATAAAAAACAGTTTTTCACGTTGACTTATAAAGGTTTGTATGACCATAAAAATAATTTAGTTAATAACCGTTTTTATTTTATTTGTAAGACCTGTCATCGTCTCACTTTGAAAGCCATAGCTTTTGTTGAGATCCCGGTAGGTTTTAAAAATAGTTTCTAAATTGTTGAAATTCTCATCCATTTGAGCACCAAAATTATGAGGATGCCACCATAGATGAAACATTTCATTCCTTTTTGCGGCGCGTGTCATAGCCTTTGTTATACGACGAATTTTAAGGGGTTCTAAAAACTTTAGTTTGTTACTAAATGCCCTCAGCATGCGGCTAGAAGGTAAATTATAGATAGTTCGACCTTTGTTAATATTCTCAACCTTGTAGGTATTAGAACCTGTAATATTTACATAAGTATCTAAAAGCCTTAAGAGTTTAAAAACATACCAACCGTGATATGATTTTGTGGTGTGAATATTATAAATATATGCTTTTTCTTTCCCGCGAAATGATGTGATGCTATGCTTTTCACAAACATCTAAATACGGTTTGTCAATGGCTTTGTTTGCTTCAATCATATTACGAGGAAATACAATACTTTTAATAGTAATGCCTTGAGTTTTTGCTATTGCTTTAGCGGCTTTAATATCGGCATCAAACTGCTCTGCGGTTTGACCATGCTCATGACAATAAAAATGACAGAAGGTGTGTGTGCCTAGTTCATGATTACCATTGTCTTTGATTTTTCGAATCCCAGATAAGGCATAATGAAACGGATCATCGGCTTCGCTATTGCCAATATTAGGAACAATAGGATACGGACTAAATTTTTCATTGAGATATGAGGGTTTCTGTTCTGGGAAATGGGATATCAAATCTTGCTTGTTTTCAGCAAATAACATTCCAACAGTGGAGAAGGTGAGTTTCACACCATATTGATCACTTAATGCTAGAAGCCGGTCAACAACTTTTCCAACATTTGAGAGGTTTTCTTTATAGTCTTCAACAGTTTTTTTGTCAAAAACTCCCCAATGAATCTCATAATCTAATGATATAACGAAGTGTCCGTTCACGATTTAGGTGCTTTTATTTTTAATATAGGATATTAGACAGTGATGGTTTATCGTTTTTGTCTTTTACCGTTGTCGTCATAGTAATGACAAACACAGTTTTTACCATAAAGGCCAAGACTGTGTAAACTTCTTTTAACCCGTTCTACAGATTTCATTCTAAAATGATCAACTGCAGTATGCCCAAAGTTATTTGAGCTTATAGAGATGTCGATACCGTAAACACAATGCCACCAATTTTTAGGAATAAATAATGTTCTGCCCGGTTCTAAGACGGTGTATTTCACATGGGCATCTTTAAATACCTTATGCTTTGCCTCGTCAAACTCTTCCATAGATACAGCACAGAGCTTTGATCCGGGTTCGTATTTATCGCTTAAAGGCATTTTTGCATTGTCTTTTGGTGATACTAAAAACACAAGTTTTTTGCCGTATACTTGGGCTAAAATATTATCATTAAGTCTATCGGTATGCCAACCTGTTATGGTGCCAGGAGAACCAATCCAAAATGATGTGGAGTTGTATTTTTTAAAATCTGAAATCAATGAAAAGTCTACATCATCCATGACTTCTGGAAAAAGCTTTTGTATGGACAGGTTTGACAAGTAGGCGTCTGAATTGTTTGTCTGAGAGTCTTTTATTTCTTGAATATAACTTAAAAAATTACCAAATTCCCAGGCTGTATCGCCTTGTCTGATATTTCCTTTAGAAATATAGGCTTGCTTGTCCTTACCAATAGTCTCAAAATAATCTAAATTCCATTTTTTCATCGCAGGCCAATCATCAATCATCTTAGTCATGACAATTGGGGTGTTGTTTTTAGTATAGGTATTATGAAAATCTTTATGTGAAATTGTTTCTATAGTTTCAATTTCTTCTAAAGGATGGTTTAAGATGTCTTGTACGTAGGATATAATTGTATTGTGCATGACTAAATTTTGTTCTAAATTAAACTTTAATAAAACATACAAAACCACATTATCAATAATTTAGATAATAGGTATTGTTTTTTAGTTAAAGTACTTTGTTAACGACTTTACTTTTAATTTGTGGGGATTTAATTCTAGAATTTTAAAAACTTAATTGAATAGCTTTTGATGTGCCTTTTATGATTATCACATTCGTTTTCAGGTTTTTAAAAACGCTTATATTGCTATAATGTTCTGGATTAGAAAACAAAAAACTATTCACATGTTTTGTCAAATAACGATATTCCTCGTCTTTATTAGTAATGATGTCAAAGTCTTCAGATGGCTTAAATTCTGAAAGCGTTTCAATCTTCAATTGACTAAGGCTTTTTTGTGACTGTTTGGCACCCTTAAATTTAAATATAATTTTCCGATATATATGATTGATATTGTTTTTTCTTAGATACGATTTGAAATTAAATGTGGCGGCAATGGTATTGGCAATTACTGTAGCTATAATCGAAGATTTATCATATAATAAATGGTAATTAAAATCGTACTGAGTATTACTCCATATCTCCTTGTAATCAAAATATCCTTTTGAAAAGTCTGAAAAGGAGTAGTCGTGCTCATAGCACCAATCTAATAGTTTTAGTACAGAGAGCTTCCCGATACTAAACTTATAGTAATCGGTATCAAATACAGTGATTGCTTTAAATAAAGTGCCTTCACCGTGGTAATTAAGATTTATCCCAATGGGAATACCTTCGTTGTAGATGACTAAAAACGATGCTTGTTTTGAACGTATTAAAGGTAAAATCAAATCTTTGTAAAACTGCCATTTATTGCTATGCAGATGGTGATAATCGGTGTTTTTTTCTTCAAATCTAGCACTTAATAAACGATAAAAATGATTAAAAATAAACTCGTATTTCTCATCGCTCACCTCCCCAAAAACGAATTCGTCTGTAATATCAAAACACGTTTCAAGGCGCTTGATATGAGACCATCTAATGTAGCGCTTGTTCTTTTTTTTGAATTGTTCTTTCCGATAATCTTCGGCAGTAGCAAAATTAGTCAAGTCCATCAAATACCCTTTATATTGATAGATTTTTTTGAGTCCTAGGTTTTTACTGACCAGAGCCGTATGTTCATTCACATTGAAATAATCGGGAACATCATATATTAAAAATGCTTTTCCCTTGAAATCATTTTGTTGCGCTACTAGATTGTAATAGATACCTTTAGTAAGATTCTTGCCTATATTAATGTATAAAGGCAAGAAAGCTCTTTTGTAGAACGCGACATTTTGAATAAAATCAAAGGTGTAAGAAGGTTTTGAATGATTAAAATGCTTAAGCCAAACAGAATTAAAAATCTCAGATGTAAACGGATTGTTTTTCATTGAATGCGTTCGGCAGTACTTTTAAAAATGAAGCTCAAAATTAAGCGTAATCTTATTAACAAACAAGATATAGAAGTAATTTATCTGGTGATAATTCGCAGCATACGATCGCACTTAGAAAATTGAATTCCAGATTGATAATTATTAAATTGATCGACATTATGTTGCCCTTTCAACCATTCAATATAAATAGCCGCTGTATTAATTCCTGCTTCATGTGAAAAGGGGTAACCGCCTCCAAATCTTGGATTTAACTCTAATACGTAAAGTTGATCGTTTGCTATAAACACATCACAATCTAGACTCCCAATATGTTTTAAATGTGATGCAATGGTTTTACCAATAGCTTCAAAACGTTCATCAATAACCGAGATGGCTTTATCAGTTTCACCAGATCGCATATTTAGTTTCTCCCGTACAAAGGTGCCGTAATAATGCCCTTCAAAATCGTTAAGTATATCCATTCCAAACTCTTTACCATTTAGTTTTTCTTGAATAAGAATGGCGTTGTCAATATCATGTGAACTTGCCGTTTTTAAGATAGATTTTTTAAGCCTAAGATGTTGCAATTGAAATGCAAGCTTTAGTTCATCTTCCGTTTCTGGAAAATCTATGCCAATAGACGCGCTACCCCAACGTGGTTTTACGACTAAAGGATAACTAAGTTTTCCATCGCTGATGGCCTTCAAAACAGGTGCTATACTTGTATAGGTTTGTGGTGTTTGCAGTCCAATTTGGTTAAGAAAATTAAAGGTTTGAACTTTGTCAAACGCAATATCAATTACCTTTTCATTGGAGATAATAACCTTAGCACCTGTAGTTTCTAGTTCTGCTTTATGAGCAGAAAGAATAGGCAGCTCTAAATCATTCAAGGAAATCACTGCAGTAATACGATGTTCAACGATAATTTTTTTTAGCTCATCTATATAATTCTTGTGGTAAATAGGAGGGACGAGAATACTCAAATCGGCATCTACCATGGCCGGAGCGGTAAGACTCATATCGGCAGCCACTATTTTTCCCTCACCTTTTAAGGCGTCTTTAAAATAATTAATCAGATAATTGCGACGTCCGGCGCAAGTAAAAAGTATATTAATTGCCATGGCTTGTGTTTTCATTAGTTTGTGTCCCTGTAAAATCGGGTACAATATCGTTATCTACACTATAAATACCATCTTTTTTAAACACCTTATACACGGTTTTAAACAGTATTTTTAAATCTAAAAAGAATGACATGTGTTTTACATACCACACATCAAATTCAAATTTTTGTTCCCACGAAATGGCATTTCTACCATTAACTTGAGCCCATCCCGTTATGCCAGGTTTGATATCATGACGTTGTTTTTGAATAGCATTATATCGTGGCAAATAGCGTATTAATAAAGGTCTGGGACCAATAAGACTCATGTCACCTTTAATGACATTGAGTAGTTGTGGGATTTCATCTAAGGAGTATTTACGAACAAAAACACCTACTTTCGTTAATCGTTCTGAAGGCTCTAACAGCAGGCCATTCGCATCAGTGTTGTCATTCATAGTCTTAAACTTAATGATTTTAAAAATGCGCTCGTTTTTACCCGGACGCGCCTGATAAAAAAAAGCTTTGCCCTTATTCGTAATCATTAATACAAACCAAGTCGTTGCAAAGATTGGAAAAAGTAATAAAAAGCCTATAGATGCCGCGAGGACATCAAAACATGGTTTTATAATGTGTTTATAAACAGACATTAGTCTAAACTTTTATAAAATTTCAGAATTTCATTCCAAACAAACTGTTGCTCATAACGTTCTAAAATACGAGACCGTGTGTGTTGTATCATGCTGTTCCTCTTTTCAGGATGATCAATCATGTACTGCATAGCACGCTCCAAAGCTAATTCATTTTTTACAGGAATGATTAATCCGTTTACATTGTTTTCAATCACCTCATTACAGCCATTTATATCAGAAACGATGCAAGGCAGTTCCATACAGCTACATTGTAACACCACATTTGGAAACCCTTCACGATAACTAGGAAAAGTGAGCACATGTGATATAGCCACATAAGGCCTAATATCTTTTTGAACGCCTACAGCCAAAATAGCAGGATTAGCTTCAATTAATTGTTCCGTTTCGGGTAAGAGCGGATCCAAATGATTTTCTCTCGGACCGACTAATAGTAATTTACAATGCTGCTGTTGTTGTGACAAGCGATTAAAAGCATGAACTAATTCATTGAGACCCTTGTCTTTTACAATTCTTCCAATGAATATAAAAACAGTATCCGTATCAGTAATACCCAGCACGTGCTTTAATTGTGTTTGTTGTTCTTCGGAAACATGAGCGGCATCATAATGGGCAGAATCAATGCCATTTGAGCTTCCATTTCCAATAACAAAGAGTTTATCACGATTGGTATACTTATGATCTATGATAATCTGCTCAAGACCGAAGGAATTTGGCAAAATTTTAGTCGCACAGCTATAGGTGAATTTTTCTACCCAATCTAAGAGAGTTCGTTTTAAGCCAGAAGTTTCAAGAAGGGGTAAACCAGCTATGGTATGCAAACGATGTGGAACCTTAGCAAGTTTGGCGGCTAACATGCCAAGTGTTCCAGCTTTTGGCGTATGCGTATGCACAATAAAAGGCTTTTCGGTTTTAAAAAACCGATACAGTTTGTATGTCGCCTTCAAATCTTTGAAAGGTGTAATAGAGCGTGTCATCTCTATAACGTGCGTCTTAATACCTTCATTTTGTCTCACTTCAGCCAATGCCTCTCCATCACCTGATACACCAATCACTTCAAAATATGAACTCATAAAACGGGATTGACCTCTTAGTAATGTTCTAAGTGATGAAGGTACCGTGGTTATGCGTATCAGTTTTTTCAAAATAGGTATTGCTTGATGCTACAAAAGTGAGGAATTATTTAGTTTAAATAGGTATTTGAATACCATTTTTGAAAGCAGAAAAATGTCCATACTTTAAATGAATTGTCCTGCTTTCCAGACAAGTGAGCTTCAACAAGTGTTTTAATGTCAGTAGTATTAAAGATATGCTGACGTTCTAAGAAAGCACTGTCAATATATGATATTAATTCTTTTTTTAAATGACCACGTAACCAATCACCCACAGGGACTCCAAAGCCTTGTTTCGACTTTTCGAGAAATCCTTTTGGGAAATTAGTTTTAAATGCTTCCTTTAAAATATGTTTTTTACTCCAATTATGAAGTAAATAGTCTTCGGGCAAGGTTAACGAAAATTCATACAACTCACGATTTAAAAATGGAGACCGACACTCTAAGGAGTTAAGCATGCTGGTTCGGTCTACTTTAACAAGCATATCACCTTCAAGACTCACATGCTTGTCAATACGTCTAAAATCGTTTAATGTTTTAGGGTTTTCAATGCCAGAAACAGATTTAAAATAATCAAACATGGAATGGTCTTGATAGTCCTGATTTAAAAATGAATTGATGTCCTCTGAACTAAAGGCGAGAGAGATGATATCCCAATAATAACCATCACTATAGTCTATCGCTTTTATCAGTTTGTTTAATTTGTATTTAAAACCTCTGCTATCATCTTTACGACTTAAGAGTTTAGATGACCAAGTATTGATGATGCCATGCACACTTTTAGGTATGATATTGGTATACTTTGTATTGAGTTTTCCGATGTAATATTTGTTATAACCACCAAACATTTCGTCTCCGCCATCTCCTGTTAATGCTACCTTTACATGAGATTTTGTTTGATTTGAGAGCAAATAGGTTGGGAGCGAGGAATCATCTGCAAAAGGCTCGTCGAAATTATTTAGGATGCTATCAATGTCGTGTTTGAGGTCATTTTCACTGATAATATATTCATGATGATTACTGTTAATAAGCTTAGCGATTACTTGAGACTTATCGGTTTCGTCGAATGATTTCTTCTCAAAACCAATAGAAAAGGTATCAATCTTTGCATCTGTCATATAAGCTAAGCAGTAGGACACAATTGAAGAATCAACGCCGCCAGACAAGAATGTTCCCAATGGAACATCTGATATAGATCTGCTCTCGACACTTTTGTAAACCATATCATGCACTTGTTTTTTAGCGGCATTAAAACTTAACGAAGAGGGTTCCTTTTTAGGGTCGTCGTGAATAGTATCTATAGAAAAGGTATTCTTGACTACATCAAAGGTCATAAAATTATTAGGCTCCAATTTAGAAATACCCTCGTAAATGGTATAAGGCGCAGGGATATAGGTTAATCTAAAAAATAAATTAAGCCCTTTTTTATCTATTTGAGGCTTATGGTCTATGACGTTTATAATTGATTTTAACTCTGAAGCCCAATAAAACGCATCATTTTGATGGTAGTAGTATAGTGGCTTTTCACCAAAATAATCTCTAGCGATAAAGACTTTATTTAAGTTTTGATCATGAATGCTTAAGCCGTACATCCCATCAAGCACTTTAAATGCATCTGTTCCTTTTTGCTGGTATAATTTAATAATTACCTCGGTATCACTTGTGGTTTGAAAGGTGACACCTTCGGAAATAAGCTGGGCTTTAAGAACTTTGAAGTTGTAAATTTCTCCATTAAATACGATGGAAATTTTCTTATCTTCAGAATACATCGGTTGATGACCAGAATGCAAATCAATAATAGACAAGCGTCTCATTCCCATAGCCACTGAACTACTCTCAGAGGTATTGATATAAGTCCCATGATCATCTGGGCCACGATGAATGATAAGATCATTCATCATAGTCAGTTTGTTTTTTAGTTGCTGTTCGTCAGCTTGTGATGTTGTAATAATTCCGTTAATTCCACACATATCATTAATTCATTAACAAGTCTCTAACCTGATTATAGATTTTGTACATGTTATAAGATTTAGCTCTTTCAAAAGCTAACTTACTATATTTTTGACGCTCATCTGGATGATCTGAATAATACTGAATAGCTTTAGATAATCCTAAAGCATCATTGACATTAACCAAAATTCCATATTTAGCTTTAAAGAAGGTTCCCATTATGATCTCAATGGGTTCATTATCATTCAGCATCTCTAGAGGTCCAGAAAGACAATTTGTTGAAATGACAGGCAAACCTACAGATAACGCTTCTAATAATACATTAGGAAACCCTTCTGTATTGGAAGACAAAATAAAGCAATCATACTGAATGAGACGGTCTTTTATATCACTTACTTTACCGGGCTGATGAAAATAAGGTTCTAAATGTAACGCCTTGGCTTGCGATGTCAATGTATCACTCAATTGCCCTATTCCAAAGATGGTCAAATCAAAAGCGCCAATATCTAATAAGCCTATAGCTTCAAGTATCAATTTTTGGTTTTTAGCACTATACATTCTGCCCGTACTAACCAATTTTAATGGTGCTATTTGACTTTTAACATTAGAATGAACTTTTAATGTATCATCCGTATCAATGGGATTATAAATGACGTTCATCGGAATTTTAACTCCAAAATTAGATTTTAAATCTGCGTTGATATGTTCAGAATTAGAAAACAAGGCATCGTTTTTATTATAAAAAATGGGGAAAACTAATGTCGCCAATTTGAGTTGCATTCCCTGATACATGAGTGACGGATAACAGCGCTCACTAATCACCGTTCGCACATTTTTTAAACTCATATGAATGAGACTATTTATAATGTTAGGAATAGGTAACAGTGCGAATGATATGTCTATCTGTTCGGTTTGAATGAATTTTCGATATTTAAAAAATAAAGAGGCAAAATTTTTAATCTTGAACAGATAGGACTTTTTCTTTTTGGTATTAGGCTTTAAAATGATAAGATTGACTTCTTTGGGTATCTCATAGTCCACATAGTTATAAAAAATAACTAAAGTCACCTCAAAATCAGCAATGAGTTCGGGTAGGAGCAAACTTATAAATCGTTCTGTACCGCCTGTACCGTAATCTATGGTTAATATACTGAGTTTTGGTTTTTGCGACATTTTTTTACCCTTCTATAGAATAGATTTCTTTATTTGCTTAATTATACGTTTGAAACATTTTTTTCATGTTGACTGCCATAAGAAGCTTTAAACAAAAAGTCACGAAGACTCTTAGAATAATTTTCATAATAGAAGCTATTTCTAGAAGTCTCATTGGCATTTTTCTGAATGTCATCATAAATGGCATTGTAGTTAGTCATTATGTATACTAGCTTATCATACATTTTATTGTTATCATCTGTTGGTACAATAAACCCATTGACACCATCTTTAATGAACATATGATTATCACTAACATCAGTTACTAAAACAGGCTTTCCATGATCAAGATAATCAGACAGTTTAGTTGAAAAGCCATAATTATTTTGAAGCGTAAATCCTCTTGGAATAACTAATAACTGTTGCTGATTTAAAAAAGTGGATAACTCTTTTGCATTTAGATGTCCATAAAAATTAATATGCTCCGAAATATTTAATTCTTTTGCAATTTGTTCGAAGAGTAAATGATGATGTTCTTTATCTATGTACCCACAGAGGTTAAACGCAAAGGGATAATCGTTTTTCTTAAGTTCTCCCAACACATTAAAAAAAGATGTTAAGTTCTCTTTTATTGGATGAATACTACCAGAGAAGCCTATATTAAATGCGTCTTTTTGACTATAAATTTCACTAGAAAATTCTTTCTTTAAATCTGGATTTGTTAAAATCGGTATTCGAATTGTAGAGCGGTTAAATGTATCACCATAGGTTTGAATGGCAGTGGAAATACATATGAGTCCATCATAATGAGGCAGCAACCATTCTAAAGTCGAAAAAACAGCAATATAGATGATTTTTTTAATGGAGTACTTTGGACGCTTTATACTTGTTTTTTCATGAAAAGTGGACGTGTATTTTCTAATTTCGTTGAGTTCGTAATAGACATTACATTTTTTTAAAAACTTCAAATAGAAAAGCGCAATGATTTCTAGATAAACAAGAGGAGATGGGTAGAATAAGAACGACTGTTCTTCAGCACGTGCTTTCGAAAATTTAAATATATTTTTTATAAATCTGAAAGTACCAAAAAAGCTTTGTGTGATGTTATTATCTTTTAATATAAATACATTGGGGTGAATCTCTTTAAATGTATTCTTATGTATTGGTGAAGCGCTACAGGTCAATAGATAGACAGCTGTGTTTTTATTAGCCAAGGCTTGTGCATAATAAAGCATTCGTGTTACACCAGCATTTTTTACCGAGAAATCAAAATTACTATATATAAAAACACCCTTCTTCAACTTTTAATTATTTAGACCAAACCACTCTATTGACATAATCGATATAAGAGATCATGATTCGAACTACTTTTTCACTTACATTAGGCATAGAATAATCTGCAACCATCCTAAAATTCCGTTCAGGGTTTCTTTTTTGAACTTTTAAAGCCGCTAAACCTTGTAATATACGTTCAGATTTCAAACCTACCATCATAACCGCAGCCTCTTCCATAGCCTCTGGGCGTTCGTGAGCTTCTCGTATATTTAACGCAGGGAAATTTAAAATTGATGATTCTTCAGAAATAGTACCACTATCAGAAAGTACCGCAAAAGCATGACGCTGCAATGCATTATAATCGTTAAATCCTAAGGGTTTCATGAATACAATTTCATCACGCACCTTAATTTTTTTCGAATCTATCATATTTCGAGTTCTCGGATGTGTTGAAACGATTATTGGGAATTTATACGTATAAGCAATAGTATTTAGGCTTTCTATAAGCGCATTAAAGTTTGTGTCACTGTTAATGTTTTCCTCTCTATGTGCAGAGACAACGAAATATTTTCCGTCTTCAAGATTCAAGCGCTTGAGTACATCTGATGTTTTAATTTTATCCAAATATCTGTGCAATACCTCAAACATGGGACTTCCAGTTTTAATGACTCTGTCAGCAGGTAGCCCTTCTCTTAATAAGTATTCTCGCGCAATATCGCTATAGGTTAAATTAATATCGGCTAGGTGATCTACAATTCGTCTGTTGGTTTCTTCTGGAACACGCTGATCAAAACATCGATTTCCCGCTTCCATATGAAAAACAGGAATTTTTCGTTTCTTGGCGCTAATCGCTGCTAAACAACTATTAGTGTCACCTAATACAAGAAAAGCATCTGGATGTTCTTTTTCTAGCAAGGGGTCAATATTAATTAATATTTGTCCAATAGTTTCGATAGCAGATCCTTTTGCAGCATTCAGGAAGTGGTCTGGTTTCCGAAGTCCTAAATCATCAAAAAATATTTCATTAAGCTCATAATCATAGTTCTGACCTGTATGTATTAATACATGATCTATGGCTTCATTTCTATCTAGAGCTAAAATCACACACGATAGTCTAATGATTTCAGGTCGTGTACCTACTACTGTAACAATTTTTAATTTTTTCATGACTTATACGGTTTCAAAATAAGTATCTGCATCTTCGGGATTATAAGGCTCGTTAATCCAAAATAAGGTTACAAGTTCTGTATCTCCGATATTTTTAATATTGTGAGTATACCAAATCGGCATATCAACATAAGCTGGATGCTCTCCATCCAGATAATAATCTATGACTTTATTGGTTCCAATTTTACGCAATTGTATTAATGCTTTTCCACTTATCACAGCAAAGCGCTCAGCTTTTCTGGTATGAAAGTGATTTCCTCGTGTAATACCAGGAACTGTTGTTGAAAATGAAAACTGTCCACTTGTGTTTGTTCTTGCAATTTCAACAAAACTACCTCTAGGATCTGTATGTTTTTGAAAACGCACAGGAAAATGATTTTCTGGTATATAACACCTAAAGGTATTAAATAATGCTTTTTCAAATGGATCTTCTAAGGAAGGGAAAATACCCTTCATTAAATAATCCTCCTTAAAAGTGATAAGTAAATTTAAAATATGGGATACTTTATTGGAACTTGTATGAGGTACCACATAATCAAAACACGACGTGTTAAACTCGATAGTGTCTATGGTTCCTTTAATAACAGCAATACATGTAGCAACGAGCTCATTTATATAAATAAGATTTACGTTGGAATCAACATGAACTTCAGGAACTTCATTATGGGTTAATTTATAGCAAAATGTTGCTATAAAGGAATTGTAATTTGGTTTTCCAAAAGGTCCAAACACATTTGGAATGGTTAACGAGGTGATTTTTCCTTTAGAATGTAATGCCCATTTTTCTAGTAACGCTTTACCTTCTTTTTTTGATTGTCCATAAAGATTATCTTGTAATTCTTGTGAGGAAGAAGAGAATATGATATGCGGTGTAGAATTTGTTTTTTCACAAGCACTGATAAGTTTCGATACTAAGGAAACATTAGTGTCATAAATGACTTGTGGATTCTCATGTCTGTTCATCGCTGCGAGATGAACTATGACATCACAATGGGAAACAAAAGTTTGCAATACATCCTCTTGTTCAAAGAAATGGCGTTCAAAATGTATCAACTCAATGGTGTCATCTAGACTTAAGGTTGTAAAGAGATGATTTCCAATAAATCCGTTCTGACCTGTAATTCCAATTTTCATCATTTTACCATTTATTTATCCATTTGTTAGTTTCAAATCTAAAATCGTCACGCTTTGAGGCTTCAAGCTCAAAATCTGAAAACACCATGAGTTTGGATCCTTCGGATGATGCTTTGAATCCGTTCGCATAACCACCTGGTATAAAAAGCACTTGTGGTTGTTCAGAATTTAATTCGTAGGTATGCACCGTCAAATCTTCAGAAGGATTTTCAAAAGAATCCAATTTAATCACATTCACCTTGAAAGATCCTTGAGTGCAATAAAACCATTTACATTCATTTTTATGTGCTTGCCATGCTCTGATGATAGAGGTATTTTTTGGTGTGATTTCATAAAATCGGACAATTGGTTTTAATGAAAACTCATTAATACATGATAAAGAACCGCGGTCATCGGTAAAAAGATCACCCTTAATTAGTTGATGTTCATTAGTCATTTAAATTGTCTTTAATAAATTTTAGATTTAAAAGCGTTTGTTTTAAAGTATCTTGAGTTAACTGCGTTGTGTTATGAGAATGGTAATCTTCTATTTCACTTATATTTTTTTCACCTTCCGAAAAATACCTGTTGTAATTTAAATCTCTATTGTCGGCTGGGATTCTATAAAAATCACCCATGTCTTCTGCTTTTTGCATTTCTTCACGGGTACAAAGCGTTTCATATAATTTTTCGCCATGTCTCGTTCCAATAATTTTAATCTCATTTCGAGCATTAAATATATCTCGTAGTGCAGCTGCCAGATCTCCTATTGTACTAGCAGGAGCCTTATTTACAAAAAGATCTCCTTGTTTTCCATTTTTAAAAGCGAATAATACCAAATCAACAGCATCCTCTAAAGACATCAAGAATCGAGTCATATTTGGATCTGTAATTGTGAGAGGCATATTTTCTTTTATTTGCTTTACAAAAAGTGGTATTACAGAACCTCTTGATGCCATGACATTACCATACCTTGTCAGACATACGGTAGTGCTGTCGTGTAAGATATTTCTTGAGGCTGCGATAGCGACTTTCTCCATGAGCGCCTTACTTATGCCCATTGCATTAATAGGATAGGCCGCTTTATCAGTACTTAAACAAATAATTTTTTCAACTTTATTTTTAATTGCAGCATCAATAGTATTCTGAGTACCAAAAACATTTGTTTTAGTAGCTTCAATAGGAAAGAATTCACAAGAAGGAACCTGTTTTAGAGCAGCAGCATGAAAAACATAATCTGCGCCATTCATGGCTCTATCAATACTGCTAAAGTCTCTAACATCACCAATATAAAACTTGACTTTGTCATTTTGAAGACGATTTCTCATGTCGTCTTGCTTTTTTTCATCTCTACTGAAAATTCGAATTTCTTTGATATTAGTATCTAAAAACCGATCTAAAACTGCATTACCAAATGAACCTGTTCCTCCAGTAATTAAAAGGATTTTTTCTTTAAACATATTTATTTTTTTTTGTGAATTTGGTATAATAATAATACATCATGATTAGATAAGTTCCACTTGCTAATATTTTAGTTATTATAGCTCCGTTAACCCCAAAATAATTAACTAATATGGTATATCCTAAAATATTTACAATTCCTACCATAAATGCTGAGTTTCGTATTAACTTACCCTGTCCTTTGGCACCTAAAAACCTATTGATTAAGTCACCCAAGCCATGTAATAAAAAACTTAAAATTAATAGTTTCGCTATTGCTATCGTTGGCGAGAAGTCATCAGAATAAAACAAAAGAAATACTTTTTCAATAAAAAGGAAAAAGATAACTAATGCAACAGCCGATGCCAAGATGGAAAAAAGAAAAACTTTTTTTGGTATATAATCAAAGTTTGCAAATTTTTTAAAAAGCACGGTTCCTAATACAGATGGAATCATTATTAAAGGGGAACAGATTGTCAATGCTAATGTAAAAAAACCAACTTGTGTGTTATCAATGTAATAGGACAAAGAAAAACCGACTATATGAGCTGTTGCCACTCCCGCTAAACTCCCATAGTAAATGGGTCTTCCATTGGTGTTGTTTTCATGAATCACATCTTTTACAAGACTTTTTTTGATATTGAATTTTGGTTTTAATTTATAGATAATTGCAATCATACAAATAAACTGAAGGCCATATAATAACAAGAATATATCTTCTAAATACAGCGCATTATCTAGGTTGTATGTGTATGCGATGACCAAATAGGCAAGGGCCGGAATAGCATTTAGAAATGAAAGCGCGTAAATTTTATTTAAACCTTTGAGTATTTCTTTTAACGCTATGGTTCCAAGAATTGCAAAAATTAAAAAAGAATATTTCCTAAAAATAGAACCTAGATTATTTGAAAACCAAATAGGCTCTATGTAAGAAAAAATAATTAAGAGAATAATTCCTATCAAACCAGCAGTGGCTAATGCAATAACGAAAAAACCAATAAGATTATGCTTGTAGATTTTATCCCTTGCTATAGCAAGCATTCTAGTAATAGAAATAAAAACACCAATAGACACAAGACTCGCCAAAAAACGAAATACGGTTTCAATAAATTTAAAATCACCAAAAGCTTCCTTACCTAGAACTCGTGTATTAAAAATACTGATTGCAAAACCTAAGCCAATACCAATAAACGTTGATCCATATAAGGTAAGTATTTTCTGTATGGTGTCTCTATCTATATTCACGTCTCATACTGTATTTATATAAAAGACGTCCTTGAATTATGCAAATAACGAAGAAGAAAAAATCAATCGACATTGTTGTATATATTGCTAAACCAGCACACGCGAGGGTCCAAATTATTAATATAAAAGATTCGACTCTTGTTTCATAGTCTTGGTTTTTTTTGATGAATAATTTAAACGGAATAATTGCGGTCAAATAAAAATACAATATTGCTGGAATTAAACCAGCCCACCAAATTAGTTTAAGCCATTGATTATCAATACCACTAGATTTTTGTCCTTCAAAATAATAGGAGGGATCAAAACCTTTTCCAACTATTAAATCAAAGAAATTTAATTGTCTTAAAAATCCGATTAGTTGATTAGATCGAGAATCTTCTACACCTCTTTTTAGCAATAAGTCAAAAGAAGTACTATAGGATTCTGTATTGAATAACATATATATAAATAGTATTCCTACCGCAAGGGCACCGATAACATAATAGGTCTTTTTTTTCGCGTGGAAAAAATCAAAAACAAGAACTAAAAAATAAATTAGTAGAAATGATCTGGTTATCGTAATAAGAGCCGAAGTGATTCCAATAAAAATAGCAAAGACCCTTATTGTTCTTAGCTTTTTATTGTTTTTTGACATTAAAAACACAAAAGGAGTTATCCACACCAAATCAGTGGCATAAATACGATATTGTGCCAGCGACTGCCCTCTATATAAACCAATGCCATTAAATATGAGGTTATAGATAACAAAAATTGAAATAACAATTACTGAAACAATTAAGAACTTTTTAAATAAATTGTATCTATGATCATCAAAACTAACAAAAATTAAACCGAAGGCGAGCCAGGGCCCAATTCCCTTAGAATCCATTAAACCAGTTAAGTCATCAAATCCGGGTCCCGTTAAAAGGTAGATAACTGTAATGTAACCAAGAATCAAAAAGTATGCAATGAATAATTTAGGCAAATACTTGTTTTTGGCAGCAAAAAGATTCAAAATTACCGTTAAAAAAAGAAACACAACTGAAAATGATCTTATATACTTTTCTGAACCCAAAGATAAATCACCGTATGTAATATTGTTATAGAGTCTCCCCTGATCAAAATATATAAAAATTAAGCTCAGGCTTAAACCTATAAAGAATAAAGACGTGATTAACTTGTTAGGATTATTCAATTAGATAGATGAATTTTTATTTAAAAAGTTATAAGGTTCGGTTTCTGTATATAGTATTTTCATTTTATGTATATCGTTAATTGAATTCAAAGATGTGAAATTTTGACGATTATAAATTTGATTTTACATTAAACGATAGCTATAGTCAAGCATTTTGCATGAATTTACGTCTTGCATGGGTTTTTAAAAAAAACAGACTCAATATCGCAAAACCAACCGCATAAAAAGATTCTTTAATTTCATCAAAGCCGTTGGAATAATTAATACCAGTACCATAATCACTACCGCGACCAATATTTACGCCACTAATAAACACGATATAGTTCAGAAGAAAAAAACCGCCAATCCATAATGGAACTATCGGTATCCCTAAATATAAAATTACGCTTTTGAATTTTTTGGAAATAAGGGAAGTAATAGGAGTAATTACACAAAACAAAAACCAAAAAATGTTAAATAATCTGTTGAAGTTTAACATGTTTTCAAAAAATGATTTTGATGTCCCATCTTTCTTATAAGCTTGAAACCACCACAAATTATGTAGGTTTGTTTCTTTTTGAGCATTTATATCACTAAACCTTTCTGGGGTATTCCAACCAAAAATTCGTTGTCCCCAACTAATTTCTTCACCAAAAGCCATAAAAAAAAGTATTCCAAGAAGTCCAAAATAGATATTCCATTTTGTTGATTTACCAAAAAACTTATATTGAGAATCGCTTTCTTTTAAAAAAAATAAGTACGTAAAAACAACAGACGACATTAAAAAAGCTAAAGCACCAATACTTTCAACAAATCCGTCTTCTTCAACAAAAGCCCCTATATAATCTGCTCTTAAATTATAAATCAAGATATAGGTTATGGGGATTATTAATAAAATCCAATATTCCTTTTTAACTTTCATAAAAACATCAAATATTTTAAGCTAAACTAATAAAATTAAACACAAAATCATTACTCACCTAAGAGAAGTAATCAAAAAGAGTGTAAAAAATAACTTATGTATTTAAAAAAGCTGGGCAAGTATAGCGACTTTGTTGTCTAAATTATGTGACTAATTTTAATATAATTTAACTTTCTTAAAAATATTTAACGGATTAACCTGTTGTCCTAGCAAAGATAACAGCGCTTACAAATATTAAATATATCATCGGGTTCATATTGAACAGGGACATCAATACTATTGAAATGCACATTATTTAAAATAGATAATGGGTGTTGTCAATGTTTTTTGTAAGAATTTTGGATTTTTCTGTTAAACTTTCTTAAAACCTATTAAACAGACATCTAAATGGTAATTGTTGCCGTAATTAAATAAAGGTTAATTTAGGTATAATCCTCTTATTTGTAATATTTATTATTTAAAAGTAAGAATATACTTTAATTTAAATGCATTTAAACGAATAATAAATACTTTAAACGGTTATTTTGATATTTATTATATAAATTGCCCCAATAATTAATTAGTGCCCCAAATTTAATAGCAAATGAAGTCCCCAAATTCTCAATTGCATGCCTTTGGCATCATGAAGTCTTGTGAAAGAACGATATTTATGTTAATTATTATTCTTTCAAGTTTTAATTTAAATGCACAGCAACTTGCTTTCCCTACTGCTAGTGGAGCTGGAGCTTATGTAACTGGTGGCCGTAATGGTACAGTTATACATGTTACCAACCTTAACAATAGCGGACCTGGTAGTTTTCGTGAAGCTTTTACTACACCAGGACCAAGAATTATTGTGTTTGATGTTGCAGGGACAATAAATTGTTTAAGTTCATTGTCAACAGCTTATGATGATGTAACTGTAGCAGGTCAATCAGCGCCAGAAGGAGGAATCACATTTACAGGAGACCTTGGAAATAGCCCAATTTTTGAAATTTCAGGTAGAGATAATATGATTTTTAGACATATTAGAGTGAGACCCGAATTTTATAGTGGAGGTAGTAATGCTGATTCTTTTCAATGTTATAGTTGTACAAATGTTATTATCGACCACTGTTCGGTGTCATGGGGAGGAGATGAATGTCTTTCTTTTACTGGAAATACTTCCAATATCTCTATCCAAAATAACATCATTGCAGAATCTAAAACAGGTTCTATATTAGGAAACCCTAGTAATCCAGGAAATGCTCAAAATTTAAGCATGATTGGGAATTTGTTTTTCCAGATCGGACATAGACATCCTAATACACCCACAAACGGACGAGTAGATGTTATTAATAATGTTATTTATGGATATCGTTATAGAACGAATAGACCTGCTGATGGTCATCCTCAACTTAATGAAATAAATAATTATTATATAACAGATACACCTAGAATTTTAGGAGAAATGGGTAAAATAGATTGGGAAGGAACAGTGCCACAAATATATGCAAAAGGGAATCTTCATTTACCCACAACTGTAACAGATCCAAATCTACCTAATAACAACGATACTTGGACTGCTTTTGGAACATCAAATGGAGCATATGCATTTAATTATAATGGTCAAAGTTATTATGATGATGACCCAGCACCAGCCGAATTTTTTACTGCCGTACAACATCCATTGATAGGTGAGAACTGGAATGTATTAACAGCATTAGAATCATTAGAACATGCAAAGACTGATGTAGGTGCAAATAAAACATTAGATGGGTCAGGTGATGCAACTACTATATGGGATTCTGTTGATGATTATTATTTAGGACATGTAAATGCAGGAACATTATTGACAGTACAGTCTGGTATTACTATGGCGGGAAAAACACATTATGAAAACTTTTTAAGCAATATTAGTGCAACACCAATTAATTCAAGAGGTGATAATTATTATGTATCAAGTCCACATATTCCTGAAAATTGGTTCACCACTAATGTTCCAAGTGGAGAAACTGCAATGGATATTGCACCAAGCGGTTACACATGGATTGAAGAATTTTTAAATGGAGTTGATGCCACTCAAGGAAGTCAAGTAACGATAAATGCCTCTAACAACACCATTTGTGAAGGTGAAGATGTGACACTGACTGCATCAGGTGCCGATTCATATTCTTGGAATACGGGTGAAACAACATCAAGTTTATCAGTAACACCATCTGTGACAACATCTTATACAGTAACAGGAACACATTCTGATGGTAGCACAACACAAGATCAAATAACCATTACTGTAAATGAATTACCAATAGCAAATGCTGGTACAGATCTAGAAACATGCCAAGGTACAGCGGTAACTTTAACTGCCACTGGAGGAACTTCATACCAATGGAATACAGGAGCAACCACCGCCACAATTACTGTTACGCCTAATGCGACTACATCTTATACAGTTACGGTTTCACAAAACGGTTGTACAAGTTCTGATGAGGTTATTGTGACGGTTAACGAACAGCCCGAAGTGGACGCTGGATCAGATGAATCAATCTTTCTAGGCGAATCTGTGACGTTAACAGCAACTGGAGCGGATAGTTATATATGGAGTACAGGTGAAACAACTCAAAGTATTACGGTTAATCCAGTACTCGATACTTCATATGCCGTGACAGGAATTATAAACAATTGCGAATCTACTGATACCGTTAGTGTTTTTTTGCTAGATGATAGTGTCAATGTTAGTGCTGGCGATGATACTGAAATCTGTCTTGGCGAGATGACAACACTAACAGCAACTGGAGGAGCAACATATCTTTGGAATACCGGTGAAACGACTGCAAGTATCAATGTGTCTCCTACAGCAATAACAACATATACGGTTACTGCCTTTAGTGCCTCTGGAACTAATTCTGCAGAAGACAGTGTTATCGTAACCGTCAATGAACCGCCAACTGTAGATGCGGGCAATGATATAACAATTACTGAGGGAGATACCACAACTTTAACAGTGACAGGAGCTGATACATATTTATGGAGCACAGGTGAAACTACCTCTAGTATTTCAGTAGCTCCAAATAGCACAACAACTTATACTGTAACAGGATTTTCCAATGGTTGTGAAGCATCTGATGAGGTTATTGTTACAGTAGAAATAGAAAATGTAACGGCTAATGCTGGATCTGATATAAGTATTTGTAATGGAGAGAGTACAACCTTAACAGCAACAGGAGGAACTACCTATTTATGGAGTACAGGAGCAACAACTTCAAGTATTACTGTGAGTCCTACAGCAACAACAACTTATACGGTAACCGCTTTTAATGCGGCGCAAACAGCTTCAGATGATGCCAATGTGACGGTAACAGTAAACGATTTACCAGGCACCAATGCAGGTAATGATATTACGATTACCGAAGGGGAGTCGACAACTCTATCAGCAACAGGAGCCGATACGTATGTATGGAGCACAGGTGAAACAACCTCTAGTATTTCAGTAGCTCCAAATAGCACAACAACTTATACTGTAACAGGATTTTCCAATGGTTGCGAAGTATCTGATGAAGTCATTGTAAATGTTAATCCTTTTGAGTTTACAGCAAGTGCTGGTGCAAATCAGGTGATTTGTCAAGGCTTTGGGACGACGTTAACCGCTTCTGAAGGAGATAGTTATTTATGGAGTACAGGAGAAACAACTCAAAGTATAGACGTAAGCCCTAACAACACACAAACCTATTCGGTCACGGTTTTTCAAGGAGCATTTCAGGATGACGCAGAGGTGACCGTTACCGTTAACCTTAATCCGGATGTAACCATTGCCAATGGCGATGAAGTTATGATTCTTGAAGGAGAGTTTATAACGCTTTCAGCGTCTGGAGGAAATACGTATTTGTGGAACAACGGCGCAACACAACCTAACATAGCCGTTAGTCCTTCACAAACGACAACCTATGAAGTCACAGGTTTCATAAATAATTGCGAGGACACAAAAGCTGTGGTCGTAAATGTTTTAGATATCGTTGAAGCGAATGCAGGTGAAGATGTGCTTATCTGTTCAGAAGAAACCGCTGTACTGACGGCTTCTGGAGGTGATGACTATTTATGGAATACAGGCGAAACAACGCAAAGCATTGAAGTAGCGCCAGATGCAGATACTGAATATTCCGTATTGGTTTATAATGCCTTAGATAGTGATGAAGATACTGTGATGGTATTTGTTGAACAATGTAATGCTGCACAAGGGCCACCAGAAAACGAAAATTTCGGATTCTTAGTTTATCAGGAACCAACGAGTGACGTATTAAAAGTAAAAATAGACGGACTTCAGAGTGTCACGGTAAAAGGGATAACGATTTATGACCTGCTAGGAAAAGTAGTCCATACAGAAAATTTCAACCCATCTGAATTACAAAATCAGGCACAAATGACAAAAGAGATTAGCACTACCACGTATGCTAGAGGAATTTATATCGTGCGCTTAAACTATGATGATACCAGTATTTTAAAGAAAATACCGATTAGATAGAAACAATTATAATTATTTGAATTTAGTTATCAATAACCATCGCTAATCACGTTATAGCGGTGGTTATTGTTTTATAATAAGGTCTTCTAAGGTGGCAGAGGAGTCACAGTTTTTGACATAAAGCTCCACATCTTTTTCATTCCACGTATTTTCGATGAGGTAGGTTTTACAACCTTCGCTTCTAGTATCGCTTTCTGAAAAATTTACATCTCCGGTTTTGATTAACTCTGAAATAGCTAAAGTATCCAAACTATAGGTCATCATTGCATTTTGAGCCGTTTCAGAATAGATGCGTTTTTTAATGGTAATATTTTTAATGGTTCTTGCATTTGGACTATAGGAACAAGAGGCTTTTTTTCCGCCTAAAAAGAAAGCTAGAATAACAAGACCTATAGAGAAACCGCCCAAATAGTATCCTATTCGATGAATTAATTTCATGTGTATTTGTTTTGTGTTTTAGAAGATTAACAAATTCACATCACTGCAATCTAAGTCGAACCAGTCGGCAACAGATTTGTTTGTTAAAATTCCGTGGTAAAAGTACAACCCATTTTTTAAACCACGATCAAAACGGATGGCATTTTCTATACCACCATCTTCAGCGATTTTTAAGAGGTAAGGGGTAAAAATATTGCTTATCGAAACTGAAGCTGATCGCGAATAGCGCGCTGGAATATTAGGAACACAATAATGAGTTACACCGTTGTGCTCAAAAGTTGGTTTGTCATGATTAGTGACTTCACTTGTTTCAAAGCAGCCACCCATATCGATACTTACATCAATAATAACGGCTCCAGCTTTCATGGTATTTACCATGGCTTCAGTGACTACAATAGGAGATCTGTTTTTCCCACGAATCGCACCAATAGCGACATCACAGCGTTTTAAGGCTTTAACTAAATTTTTGGGCTGCATCGTTGAAGTGTAGATGGTACGTCCGAGATTAGATTGTACACATCGTAATTTGGTAATAGAATTATCAAATATTTTAACGTTGGCACCAAGACCGATGGCCGATCGTGCAGCAAATTCACCAACCGTTCCTGCGCCTAAAATCACAACTTCTGTAGGGGGTACGCCAGAAATATTCCCAAACATGAGGCCGTTACCACCATTGACGTTTGAGAGTAACTCAGATGCGATAAGAATAGAGGCGGTTCCAGCAATTTCACTCAAAGATCGAACTGCAGGGTAAGCACCATCATCATCTTTAATGAATTCAAAAGCCAAAGCTGTAATACGCTTAGCGGCAAGAAGCTCAAAATATTTTTTGCTTTGTGTTTTTAGTTGCAACGCAGAAATTAATAAGGTCTGCGGATTGATGAGTTCAATTTCATCTAAAGACGGTGGTTCAACTTTAAGCAGGATAGGGCAGGCGTATACTTTTTTAGTATCATTAGTTATTTCAGCACCTGCTTCACTATAGGTTTTATCTTTGAAATTAGCACCTTCACCAGCACCAGATTCAATCATAACACGATGTCCGTTAGACACTAAAGCAGATACAGCATCTGGAGTCAAGCAGACTCGTTTTTCCTGAAAATGGGCTTCTTTTGGAATACCAATAAAAAGATCACCTTTCTTCTTATAGACTTCTAGTGTTTCTTCTTGTGGTAATAGTTGTGCCTTAGTAAATGGCGATAATGATTTGCTCATTGTTGTTTTTAATTGGTGAATCAAATTACAAATAAAAAATCAGTATTAACAATTTTTATTTAATATTAGATATAGATAATTTTCTATGAATAAACTATTTATAAATAGATTCAATACGAAAGATATTATTATTTCATTACTAATTTCAGGAGTGACTTTTAGATAGTATTTGGACGAATATTTTTTCTCAGTTTTTTCCAAAGAGATATTTGATTTATGGAGTCTAGAGCGTTTAATTTATTTTTCAAAAATGAAGACACTAATTATCTCTTTTAGTCTGATATGGTATTTCACTTGTAAACATTGGTGGCGCTATATATTATTTTTGCCTCTAAGTTTTGAAATATTTAAACTATTAGGTTTTGTTAATGATAGATATAATCTCTACGATAACTTCAATTTTTATCACAATATGCCCTTGGTTCTTTTTACTATAATTGTGTTGTTGCTCCTTTCTGAAAAAGTAAGGTACTATTTATCTAAAAGAAAACTTCCGGTAGAATTGAATTATGAAATATTCACATTTATAAATAAAATATAATTACATAAGAATAAAAATTATACTGAATTAAATGAACAATTAAAAATTCTAAAAAAATATAAAAGTCAAATAGACAAAAAAGACTATTTAACTCAACTCATCACTTTAAGAGATCAAATCACGATTTAAAGCTTAGCTTTTCTTTTTGGCCTCCTCAATCTCTGATAAAATTTCATTAAGAAGCGCTTTCTTTTCGTCAGACCACTGCGATTTTAATCGCGCATCGATATAGGTTTCAATTTCTTTAGTACTACGCGCTTTTGATTTTGGCTTATTTTCAATAAACATATCGCCTTTTCCAGTAATAAGCCACACTAAATTCACCTGTGGATATTCTTTAATGATACGTTCAATAACGTCACTTCCTACAGATGCATTATTTTTTTGCATCCGCAATATATAACCATTGGCCGTGCCAATAGAGATATCAAATTGTCTGGCACTCATGTTTAATGCAGAGATTAATTGCATTATACGATGTACGGTTTTACTCATTTTTAACTAGGGATGTTAAATTTTAAAACTATTTATCTGATACAAATGTAATTTTTTTTTAATTATCATCGTTTAGTGTAGAATATTTTCTATATTAGTGGTATTGAATTTATGACCAGAGTTTACAAAGTCGCTCCGATTATCAATTCAATAAGGGAAGTTTCCTTAAACTAACGTTAGTTTTTATTTGACTTTGTAATGGCTCTGTTTTGACTTTGTGTGTAGACTTTGATTAATTAATCTATTAATCAACCTATAATCATAGGTGTAAATTTTACAAATTATGAAAACACAAAAACTAAACTTTATAGGCATGTGTTGTATACTATGTGCTGCCTTTATCATAAGCTGCCAAAACGAAGAATTGGACAAACCGACTAATTTTTCCGAAATCGAGCGTGGTTATAATGAGATTATTAAAGTCGGTAAGCTCAGCGATTTTAATACGTTGCAAACGTTTATAAACGCTAACATATTAGCGCCCTCTATAGATACTATGACACTCAGAACAGTGACTGAAGATAGTAATCAATTTACAATTATTGATGACTATATCACTGAGGTTAATGATGATAATGGTAGGACATTTACATTAAAAATCATCAAGGATGATCAACCTGAAAACAGTTTTAGTAATCTGATTATAAATTTCAAAGACAACGAAGATACCTTAATGTATATCATTAATTACTTTCCTAATACCATATACTTGAATGAGGTTGCTTTAGATTCTGAAACCATTTTTGAAGGGGAATATAACATGGAGCGTATTGAGTATAATAATGAATTAGACTTTCTTAATTATGCAAGACTCGACTGTTATACCATTACAAATACCTATTGTAATTACGGAGGCGAGGAACATCCTGCAGGACCAAATTGTACGGCTTCATACATTTATGAAACGACTCAAACCGTTTGCATTGAAGTTAAAGAATTTGAAGATCCTGATGAGGAATCAGAAGATTTTGACACAAGTCCTCCAGACGGCCCAGGCGGAGGTGGACCAGGAGTAAGAGCATCTTCAACCAATCCTAATTTTGTAACCGACTGTGAAGTAAATACTGCTTTTGATGCATCAGGTTTAAGTGATGGTTGTAATGAGGCTGATGACACTACAGAAGCCTTTTCGTTTAGTCAAGGTTTGATTGCGAATCAATTAAATACTATACTTAATGCTGGAGACACTTTTGAATTTGACACTAGTATTAATCCAGATGAAGCCTTCGTTTTTGAGTCTGTAGATTCGTTTGAGGAATTCTTAAATGAAATTGATAATTCAACTATAGGTTCTAGTAGTGAGTTTTTAAATATAGATGGAGAGCTTGTTGTTACTGAAAAAATTAAAATTAGCTCTGTCCCTTTAATGTTTTTTGAAGTTCAATATATATTAACATCACCAGATGAAGGTTCAGAAGATGATTATGAAGTGTCTCAAATTACTTCTGAAATTACTGGAATAACTTTATTTTCAGAATGGGAGGAAAGTATTCCTCCTTTTGCCCAAACGATAGGAGACCAAATTAGAATTGATATTCAAGGGCATATCACATTTGACATAGAGATTTTAGGCTATCCAATTACTGTGGTGAAGTCATATTCCTGCATCATAAAGCTCAATAAAAATACTGGTGACACCGAATTTAAATGGTTTTTTGAAAACTATTGATTCGCGAGTATTGGCTTAATAATCGTAAATTCTTGAAGTATTTATCTTTTTTTTTATTTAGGGGTTTTATTGAAATGGAACATTTAATTTAAATATTAATAGAATATTTACTATATTTAGATAACACTAATCAAATTATAACATTATGGAAACAATTGTCGAAGGAGAAGGCATAGGGATAGGGATGAATATCTTGTTTTATTTTTCATTTATACTCTATATAGCAATCTTTATCTTAGTGATTATGCTCTATTTGAGATTCATGAAATTCTTAAAGTTAAGAATTGAAGAAATGGAGCATAAAAAAAGTTAATGAGTATTCATTACGAGATCAATCGCAGCCAATTTACATTGGCTGTGGTTGTGTTTCAACCTAAGAGGAACATAAATTAACCGTTTTAAATCATGATAAATGATACCATTAAAAGTATATAAACGGAAGGCGTTTTTAAGGGACGTCATCATCGCAGTTGTTATAGTTACTACTCCTTTTTTAATATATTTCCATTTAGTTTTTCCGAAAAGTGTCATCTATGAGTCTTCTTTTTTTACAATTTCTAGTGGTTACTATGAAAATGTCCAAACTATGTTTTGGGTTTTTTTAATGAAAATTAGTTTTGTGATAATATATACCATTTGGTATATAACGAATAAGCACTGGTGGAAACCAATAATTTTAATAGTACTTTTTATTTCAATAACTCAATTAGTTCTGGCATTAAGAGATGAAATTGAGTATGTTGATGGGAATGAATTTTGGATTGGTCCAGTTGTAGCCCTACCGTATATTTTAATTTCAATCTATATTTCGAATAAATTGGATTATTATTCAAGATCTAAGAGTCTTTCGGAAGATCTAGATCAAGAAATCAAATTATTATTTGAAGAGGTGTCGCAGGTCAAAAGTACCGATTACAAACAGGTAAAAGCAAAGGTTTTAAAATTACGATTAGAAAAATCAAAAATGACTACAAAACAGTACTTAGCTCAACTCATTCAATTAAGAGACAGTTTAAATTAAAAATACTGTTTAATGGTCCCCCAAACGCCTTTGGGCTTCATCATAAATTCCTCTTCCAATTCCTGCATGGATTTGCCAGCATCGTTAATTCTATTGAACATTTTTGCTCTAATTAAATAGATAGAGGGTATGACAATAGCCATCACTGGTAAAAGGTAAAGTTTTTGTTCTTCTGTATCTGCAAACCTTAAATCATCATTCAATATCACGATGATTTGATAAAAGTACATAGCCATTGGTACTAAGAGGGCATGATACCACCAATGCCTATTGGTCAAAAACCAGACGGTCAAAAATAATAAAGGAAGAACTTTAGATGTTAGAGTCCATGCAAAAGTTCTCACGCTTTCATAATAAGGACTATTATATGTAAACAAAAAAGTATCCCAGACTTGATCGTCAGGGACACTTTCATATAAAGTAAATAAAAATGGCGACAACGCCAAAAAAGTAGCAATAATACTACCCATTATTAAAGATTTATTATCCACCCGATCCAGGGAGTTTAATTTTCTTTTTGTCGATTTGAGTTTTAACTTGTCCATCTATGTTGATTATATCCATTGCTTGAGCAGTGAACAACATCCCACCAAAGATCGCAAGTGCCAGTACATACTTTTTAGTTTTCATAATATAAGGGATTAATTAATTAATTATTCAAATATAAGGTGTGCTTATACTTTAAATAGTTAAAACGAGTGTTAAAAAGCACTCTATTAATCACCTATGCTTACGGTTTTTCCGTAGGTACCAACAATGACGCGGTGTTAGGTTGTCAATTTATTTACTAAATTTTTGGCTGCTCCATAGCGTTTTTCTGGGTTAATGTTTCGTTTTGGCTCAATTTGAGGGATCTTGAGTGTAAATCTTTATGCGTAATCTCAATGCGAGTGACGTCTTCAGGTAATAAATTAATAGCCCGTTCAGGCCACTCTATAAACACCCAATTTGGAGTGAAAAAGTAGTCTTCAAATCCGAAATTTAAAGCGTCTTCTTCATCTGCAATGCGGTAGAGATCAAAATGATAGATTGAGACATCATCTGTCAGATATTCATTGACGATGGAAAAGGTCGGACTACTGACATCATCAGTGCTGCCCATTGCTTTTACCAAGGCCTTAATTAAAGTGGTTTTACCAACACCCATGTCCCCATAAAACAATACAGTTTTGGAAGTCATGTGTTCCAGTAGCTGTCGCGCAACCGCCTCAATATCATCAATTTGATATGCTATGTCTAAAATAGTTTTCATAATTATAAAAGCGTCAATACCATTTTAAACGGTATTTAACGCACAATTATACGCATAAAATATGAAAAAAACTAGAAAAAAGTGTATTTCGTCGGATTTATTTGCATTTTACGGAGTGCTACTTGGGATTCATGACCACAAATGGAATGATCATTTCTTCCAATGAGACGCCTCCGTGCTGATAGGTGTTTCTGTAATAACTAACGTAATGATTGTAGTTGTTTGGATAGGCTAAGAAATAATCACTTTTAGCAAAAATAAAGGAGCTGCTCATTGTTATGGAAGGCAGTTTAATAGCTTTAGGGTCTTTTGCCACCAATACTTCGCGGTCTTCATATGTTAAACTACGACCTGTTTTGTAACGTAAATTTAAACTGGTATCGCGATCACCAATAACTTTAGATGGATTTTTAACGTTTATCGTTCCGTGGTCTGTGGTTAGGATCAACTTAAATCCTAGACCCTGTGCTTGATGAATCATTTCTAATAACGGTGAATTTTTAAACCAACTCACTGTTAATGAGCGGTAAGCCTTATCATTAGATGCCAATTCTTTAACGACTTCCATCTCTGTTTTAGAGTGGGAGAGCATATCCACGAAATTATAAACAATGACCGAAAGATCATTATCCTTTAGCGTTTTAAAGTTTTCAACTAATTTTTTACCCGCTCTTAAATTGGTGATTTTATGATACTCCATTTTAAGATGATCCAGGCGCAATCGTTTCAATTGTGCGCGCAAAAATTCAGCTTCATGCATGTTTTTTCCGCCTTCATCCGTATCATTTTTCCATAGGTCTGGATGCTTTGATTCCATGTCAATTGGCATAAGTCCGGAGAAAATCGCATTTCTAGCATACTGCGTTGCCGTTGGTAAAATACTGTAAAAGGGTTTTTCAGAAACTTTCTTATAATAGTTGTTGACTATAGGCTCAAAAGCCTTCCACTGATCGTAGCGTAAATTGTCAATTACAATGAGGAGTGTGGGCTGTTCTTTACTCAATTCTGGAACTATTTTTTCTTTAAATAACGTGTGCGAAAGTGTTGGTGCATCTGCATCCTGTTCAAACCAAGAAGGATAGTTTTTATCTATAAACTTTCCGAATTGAACATTGGCTTCATTCTTTTGAGATTCTAATATTTCAGTCATCCCAACATCTTCAATATCTTCCAACTGCAATTCCCAATAAATCAATTTTTGATATAAATCACTCCATTCTTCGAAGTTATTCACCATAGAGAGATCCATAGCGATTTTTCTAAACTCTTGTTGGTAGTTAGAAGTCGTTTTTTCTGAAACGAGCCTAGAGTGATCCAAATTCTTCTTCAAGCTCAGTAAAATCTGATTCGGATTAACAGGTTTAATCAAATAATCAGCAATCTTATTACCAATGGCTTCTTCCATGATATACTCTTCCTCACTCTTAGTGATCATAACCACGGGCAGATTGGCTCGTTTCTCTTTAATTTCATTCAGCGTTTCCAAACCAGTAAGCCCTGGCATATTTTCATCTAAAAACACAATATCGAAGTTGGTGTCATCTATAATTTCTATAGCTTCCATACCACTTTGACAGGTGGTTACTTTGTATTGTTTTTTTTCTAGAAAGAGAATATGAGGTTTTAGAAGGTCGATTTCGTCGTCAACCCAAAGAATATTTATAGTGTTCATGTATATTTGTTTAATATTAATGTAAAAGTATCAGTTTGAAGACATACAACAAACTTAAGATCTTTAACGATCCAATTTACGGATTTATTACGATTCCGAATTCTCTTATTTTCGATTTAATCGAGCATAAATACTTTCAGCGCTTACGTCGTATTTCGCAAATGGGCTTATCGTATCTTGTTTATCCTGGTGCTCATCACACACGTTTTCATCACGCTATTGGTTGTATGCATCTCATGCAAAAGGCTGTGAATGTGCTTCGTTTTAAGGAAGTTACAATTTCCGACGACGAAGAAAAGGCCTTATATATCGCTATTCTTTTACACGATATTGGTCATGGTCCGTTCTCTCACGCCATGGAACACAGTATCGTAAATGGCATTTCACATGAGGAAATTTCGATGCGTTTTATGCAAAAGCTCAATAAAGAATTTAACGGAAGTTTAACGCTAGCCATTCAAATTTTTAAAGGAAATTATAATAGACCGTTTTTATGTGAGCTCATATCAAGTCAGTTTGATATGGATCGCGCCGATTATCTAAAACGTGATAGCTTTTATACAGGTGTCGCTGAAGGTAATATTAATAGCGAACGTTTAATTACCATGTTAAACGTTGTCGACGATTCATTGGTGGTTGAAGAAAAAGGCATCTATAGTGTGGAGAAGTTTTTAGTTGCTAGACGATTTATGTATTGGCAGGTTTACTTGCATAAAACAGGTTTAGTAGCTGAACAGTTGTTAATGCGTGTATTGAAACGTGCTAAAGAACTTACAAACTTAGGAGTGAAGCTTAATGCGAGTGATGCGTTAACTTATTTTCTTAACCATGAAATCTCTGCAGAAAACTTCGATGATAAAACCTTAGATATCTTTTCTCGCTTGGACGATACCGATATTATAGCAGCTATGAAAGAATGGCAATACCATAGTGATTTCATTTTAAGTAATCTTTGTGATATGATCATTAATAGAGAACTCTTGAGGATTAAACTAAAAAATAAACCCATAAAGGCATCAACTTTAGATAAACATATCAATCAACTTATTGAAAAATATAAGATTTCAAAAGATGATGCAAAGTATTTTGTGTTTATCGATGAAATTTCAAATCAGGCATATCAGGCTGAAAACCAGCGTATAAAAATATTACAAAAAACAGGAAAGGTGGTTGATATCACAAAAGCATCAGATCAATTTAGTATCAAAGCCCTTTCTAAACCTGTAACTAAATATTATATCTGTTATCCTAAATAAACTTTAACACATTTTTCCTATTTTTGCGAGGATGAACTTTACTGCACAACAAATAGCTGGAATTTTAGAAGGGGAAATCATAGGTAATCCTGAGATTGAAGTTTCTAGGCTTTCAAAGATTGAAGAGGGTACAGAAGGATCTTTAACCTTTTTGGCGAACCCAAAATATAAGCCGTATATTTATTCAACAAAGGCATCCATTACCATCGTTAATAAAACTTTTGAGCCTGAAAATGAGATCTCTACAACACTTATTAAAGTAGATGACGCCTATGAATCGTTTTCTAAATTATTAGAGTATTACAATCAGATAAAATTAAATAAACAAGGTGTTGAACAGCCTTCTTTTATTTCTGATTCTGCAGTATTAGGAGATGATATTTATATTGGAGCGTTTAGTTATATTGGTGAGAATGTGAGTATGGGAAAAAATGTAAAGGTTTTTCCAGGTTCGTATGTAGGTGATAATGTTACTATTGGAGATAATACCATCGTTTTTGCAGGCGCAAAAATATATGCTGAATGTAGAATCGGTAAAAATTGTGTTATTAATTCTGGTGCAATCATAGGAGCCGACGGTTTTGGATTTGCACCTAACGGAAAAGGAGAGTATAGCAAAGTGCCTCAAATTGGAAATGTCATCATTGAGGACTTTGTAGATGTTGGTGCTGCCACAACAATTGATAGAGCAACTTTAGGGTCTACAATCATAAGAAGAGGCGTGAAACTCGATAACCAGATTCAAATTGCTCATAATGTTGAAATTGGTAAAAATACCGTTATTGCTGCTCAAACAGGAATTGCTGGGTCTACTAAAATTGGTGAAAATTGCCAAATTGGCGGACAAGTAGGAATTGTGGGACATATCACGATTGGTAACAATGTTAAAATTCAGGCACAATCTGGAATCGGAGGTAATATAAAAGATAATGAAATATTACAAGGTTCACCTGCATTGAATTTAGCAGACTATAACAAATCATATGTGCATTTTAAAAATCTTCCGAAAATTGTGAAGAATATCAATGAATTAGAGAAAAAAGTACATGGCAATAATTAAAACAGACGTCAAACAAAAGACGATAGAAAAACAAGTCTCACTAACCGGTGTCGGTTTGCATACAGGAAAAGATGTAACACTTACCTTTTGTCCAGCACCAGTAAATAGTGGATTTTCATTTAAAAGAGTGGATCTCGAAGGTTCACCAGTTATTGAAGCAGACGCGAATTATGTAACAAATACCCAAAGAGGCACTTGCCTTGAAAAAAATGGTGTTACCATTCAAACATCAGAGCATGTATTAGCCGCTTTAGTGGGTTTAGATATTGATAATGCTATTGTTGAATTGAATGCTTCTGAACCACCAATAATGGATGGCTCTTCAAAGTTTTTTGTGGAAGCATTAGAGAAAGCTGGTATTACTGAACAGGATGAGTTTAGAGAAGAATATGTCGTTTCTGATGTCATTTCCTATTCTGATGAAGAATCAGGTAGCGAATTGATCGTTATGCCAGCTAAAGAATATCAAATCACGGCAATGGTTGATTTTGGCACAAAAGTTCTTGGAACACAAAATGCGACACTTAATCGTATTTCAGATTTTAAAAATGACATTTCAGATTCGAGAACATTTAGCTTTTTACATGAGCTTGAAATGTTACTGGAACACGGACTTATAAAAGGGGGAGACCTAAATAATGCTATTGTTTATGTCGATAAAGAGTTATCTCCAGAAACGATGGAAAAGTTAAAAATAGCATTTAACAAAGATTCAATCGCAATTAAGCCAAATGGGATATTAGATAATTTGACCTTACATTATCCTAATGAAGCTGCAAGGCATAAATTATTAGATGTTGTAGGCGATTTGGCATTGATTGGAACACGTATCAAAGGGAAAGTGATTGCTAATAAACCAGGTCACTTCATCAATACACAGTTTGCTAAAAAACTATCAAAGATTATTAAAAACGAACGTCGTAATAATGTTCCTCAAATAGATTTGAATCAAACACCTTTAATGGATGTGAATCAAATCATGGATATGCTGCCGCACAGACAGCCATTCTTACTATTAGACAAAGTATTTGAACTTTCAGAATCCCATGTAATTGGAATGAAAAATGTGACTATGAACGAAGAGTTCTTTAAAGGTCACTTTCCTGGGGCTCCAGTGATGCCTGGTGTTTTAATCGTTGAAGCGATGGCTCAAACAGGAGGGATTTTAGTCTTGAGTACAGTTCCTGATCCTGAAAATTACTTGACATTCTTTATGAAGATTGATAAAGTTAAATTCAAACAAAAGGTTGTACCCGGTGATACCTTGATATTTAAATGTGATTTAATTACACCTATACGCAGAGGAATTTGCCATATGCAAGGATATGCCTATGCCAATGGAAAACTATGTGCAGAAGCCGAATTAATGGCTCAAATTTCAAAAGTAAAATAAAATGAACCGAGCATAGACAACATAACATGAAATTTATTAATTGTCTTAGAAATCACATGTCACTTTAGTGAATAAAATAAAAACCTAGAAATGAACCAACCATTAGCATACGTACATCCTGGAGCAAAAATAGCTAAGAATGTAGTCATAGAACCGTTTACAACAATTTATAGTAATGTCACTATTGGTGAAGGAACTTGGATTGGCAGTAATGTCACAATTATGGAAGGTGCTCGTATTGGAAAAAATTGTAATATTTTTCCAGGATCAGTTATTTCCGCAGTACCACAAGATCTTAAATTTGATGATGAAGATACACTTACAATAATTGGGGATAATGTTACTATAAGAGAGTGTGTTACGATAAATCGCGGAACCACTGATAGAATGAAAACAATAATTGGTAATAACTGTTTGATTATGGCCTATTGTCATATCGCTCACGATTGTGTGGTTGGTGATAATTGTATCTTTTCAAATAATAGCACTCTAGCAGGTCATATCACAGTTGGTGACTATGTGGTGTTAGCAGGAATGACTGCTGTGCATCAGTTTTGCTCTATCGGAAATCATGCGTTTGTGACCGGTGGGTCATTAGTGAGAAAAGATGTACCACCATTCGTAAAAGCAGGTCGTGAACCATTATCGTATGTTGGAATTAATTCTGTAGGTCTACGACGAAGAGGATTTTCAACAGAAAAAATCAGAGAAATACAGGATATTTACCGCATATTGTATCAAAAAAACTTTAATAATTCCCAGGCTTCAGACTTAATTGAAGCTGAAATGCAAGCAACACCCGAACGAGATGAGATCCTGCAGTTTATTAAAAACTCGCATCGAGGAATCATGAAAGGATATTTTAAATCAAATTAATACTAAAATTATAACAATATCATATGGCAACAACATCAGATATCAGAAATGGATTATGCATTAGATACAATCACGATATCTATAAAATAATAGAATTTTTACACGTAAAACCGGGTAAAGGCCCTGCTTTTGTTAGAACAAAAATGAAAAGTGTTACAACCGGAAAGGTCTTAGATAATACCTTTTCTGCAGGACATAAAATCGAAGATGTGCGTGTTGAAACACATAAGTTTCAATATCTATACAACGACGGAGAATTCTATCATTTTATGAATGAGGCAGATTATACGCAAATTCGTTTGCTTGAGGCTGCTCTTGACAGACCAGACCTAATGAAAGAAGGTGAAGTTGTTACAGTGTTGATCAATACCGAAGACAATATGCCGTTGTCAGTAGATATGCCTGCAAGTGTTATTCTTGAAGTCACAGCTACAGAGCCAGGGGTAAAAGGTAATACGGCAACAAATGCAACCAAGCCTGCTACGGTTGAAACAGGAGCATCGGTTAATGTCCCATTATTTATTAATGAAGGAGACAAAATTAAAATTGAAACCGATAAAGGAACGTATAAAGAACGTATCAAGGAATAAGGATGAAATTCCCAAAGACTCACACACTCAAAGAAATTGCAACTATTATTGCAACGGAATATATAGGCCCAGATGATTTTCCTGTTTTAGGAATGAACGAAATTCATGTTGTAGAACCCGGAGATATCGTGTTTGTAGATCATCCCAAATATTACGATAAAGCCCTTGAGTCTGCTGCTACTATTATACTGATAAATAAAAAAGTAGATTGTCCTGAAGGAAAAGCACTTCTAATTAGTGATGATCCGTTTAGAGATTTTAATACATTAACACTTCACTTTAAACCATTTCAATCATCTAATACTGCGATTTCATTATCGGCCAAAATTGGTAAAAACACAATAATTCAACCTAATTGTTTTGTAGGAAATAATGTAACAATTGGCGATAATTGTATCATTCATTCCAACGTGAGTATTTATGATGACACCATTATAGGGGACCATGTTACAATTCATGCTGGTGCAATTTTAGGTGCTAGTGCATTTTACTATAAGAATCGCCCAGAAGGCTTTGATCAATTGCGTTCCGGTGGTCGCGTGGTTATAGAAAATAATGTAGATATTGGTGCATTATGTACCATTGATAAAGGTGTAACAGCTGATACGATAATTGGCGAAGGGTCTAAACTTGATAACCAAATTCAAATTGGACATGATACTGTCATTGGAAAAAAATGCCTCATTGCTTCTCAAGTTGGCATTGCAGGTTGCGTGATTATTGAAGATGAAGTGACAATTTGGGGACAAGTCGGCATCACAAGTGGAATTACCATCGGAAAAAAAGCAGTTATTTCTGCAAAAGCAGGAGTGAGTAAGTCATTGGAAGGTCATAAAAGCTATTTTGGAATTCCTGCAGATGATTTCAGAAGTAAATACAAAGAAATTGCTGCAATTAGAAAGATCCCTGAAATTCTTGAAAAACTAAAAAACTTATAAATGACTCCAAAAGAAACAGTTAAAGCATTTTACGATTTAGATTTAGCGAAATCTGATAAAGCGATGGATTTAATTCACAAAGATTGTCAACTGTATTGGAACAGTAGCAAAGGTTTTAAGTCCTTAGATTATGACGGTATCGCTGCTATGCTTGACGGCTTAAAGAAAGCCTATTTATCCTTTAACTACAGAATAAGTCATTTACTTCAAGATGGCAATACGGTTGCGGCGCGTTATACCATTTATGGAACCCCTATTGAACGATCTGAGAAAGAAGATGCTCTAGCACATTTCATTTCTATTTGGGAAGTGAGAGATCAAAAACTTTACCGATGCTACGAGATGAGTCAGTTAGCTGATGATAGTTCTGAGAGTTTAAATTCTTATGCCGAAATAAAAGTTTAAAAACTTTTAAAAATCATATTCAAAATCTTACTTTTGCACAACGAAATTTACATTACAAATTTCAGGTTAATAGTCAAATTCAAAACAAATAAAACAAACACAAATGAGCGTTTTAGTTAATAAAGATTCAAAAATAATTGTTCAAGGTTTTACGGGAAGTGAAGGGACATTCCATGCAGGTCAAATGATTGAGTACGGAACTAACGTTGTTGGTGGTGTCACACCTGGTAAAGGAGGACAAACTCATTTAGATAAACCTGTATTTAATACCGTTGCCGAAGCAGTGAAAGAAGTTGGTGCCGATACAACAATTATTTTCGTTCCACCAGCGTTTGCTGCAGATGCAATTATGGAAGCTGCTGATGCTGGAATCAAAGTAATTATTACAATTACTGAAGGCATTCCTGTAGCCGATATGATTAAAGCCTCAGATTATATAAAAGATAGAGACTGCCGATTGGTAGGTCCTAACTGCCCTGGAGTGATTACACCCGGTGAAGCAAAAGTAGGCATTATGCCAGGTTTTGTATTTAAAAAAGGAAAGGTAGGTATTGTTTCTAAATCAGGAACATTAACTTATGAGGCGGCAGACCAAGTAGTAAAACAAGGACTAGGAATAACTACAGCTATCGGAATTGGTGGTGACCCTATCATTGGAACAACAACAAAAGAAGCAGTAGAATTGTTAATTAATGATCCAGAAACAGAATGTGTGGTGATGATTGGTGAAATTGGTGGACAATTAGAAGCCGATGCTGCAAAATGGTATCAAAATAGCGGAAGCAAAAAACCTATCGTAGGATTTATTGCCGGCGAAACTGCTCCTGCTGGACGCACAATGGGACATGCAGGTGCTATTGTAGGAGGTAGTGATGATACTGCTCAAGCTAAAAAAGCGATTATGAGAACGTGCGGAATTCACGTTGTTGAATCTCCTGCCGAAATAGGAAAAAAAGTAGCTGAAGTCTTAGGCTAAAACAACACGATATTGTTAAAAACCTCACAACATTTTGTGAGGTTTTTTTATTTCTTGCAATTTGTAATTGCTATATTTGAGTACTAACTAATTTAAAAAATATAAATGAAACTTTTAGAAGGAAAAACGGCCATAATAACAGGTGCCAGCCGAGGAATCGGGAAAGGTATTGCGGAAGTTTTTGCACAACATGGTGCGAATGTAGCGTTTACATATAGTTCTTCAGTAGAAGCAGCAAATACATTAGAAAATGAATTGAATAGTCTAGGAATTAAAGCCAAAGGCTATCAAAGTAATGCCGCAAATTTTGACGATGCTCAAAAGTTAGCTGAGGATGTACTTGCAGAATTTGGAAGTATTGATATCCTAGTTAATAATGCAGGAATAACTAAAGACAATCTTCTCATGAGAATGGGCGAAGATGATTTTGATAAAGTTATTGAAGTCAACTTAAAATCGGTGTTTAATATGACTAAAGCCGTGCAACGCACCATGCTAAAACAACGAAAAGGTTCTATCATTAATATGAGTTCTGTTGTAGGTGTGAAAGGAAATGCTGGTCAAACCAATTATGCAGCCTCTAAAGCAGGTATAATAGGGTTTTCAAAATCTGTGGCTTTAGAACTGGGTTCAAGAAACATCAGAAGCAATGTGATTGCACCAGGGTTTATTGAAACTGAAATGACGGCTAAGTTAGACGAAGATACGGTCAAAGGTTGGCGTAATGCAATTCCTCTAAAACGTGGAGGCACACCCGAAGATATTGCCAATGCTTGTGTATTTTTAGCAAGTGATATGAGTGCCTATGTGACCGGTCAAACATTGAATGTTGATGGTGGAATGCTCACCTAATGGTAACCACATGAAAAAAATCATTTTTACCTTATTGCTTGTTTCTATGTCAACTTTAATTGTTGATGCACAGGAATGGATAACATATAAATCAACTGAATTAGGGTATAGCGCAAGGTTTCCAGTAGAGCCGGAGTTTCAAACCCAAGGTGTTTCAACTGCGGTTGGAGAATTGCAGATGAAAATGGCCATGGCAACGCCTAATACTGAAGATGATGACAATTTAATATATAGCGTGATAAGATCAGAATATCCAGGTGAAGGATTTATTGATGCAACTGATGACTTTATAAAAAACGTTTTGGATGGCGCAATAGAAGGAGCTGTAACCAATGTGCAAGGCACCAAAATTTATGATGAAAGTGTCTCCTTTAATAATTATCCAGCAAGATATGTTAAGATTGAAATTACCGGTGCTTTTCTTTACCTTAATGCTTACCTTGTTGAAAATATGATATATATAACTCAGGTCATTTGTACCCCTGAAAATGATAAAAATACTAGCATTAAGAAATTTCAAGAATCATTTGAACTCATTAAAGTAAAATAAACATTGCCGACAGACTCAATAGTTTACATATTACTTGCAGGAATTATAGCGCTATCACTAGCGCTTTTTCAGTACGCATATCAATCTAAAATAAAAGGTAAACGCGCCTATATTTTGACGATTTTACGTTTTGTCACGCTATTTGCTGTTTTTTTATTAATCATCAATCCTAAGTTTGATAAGGTCACTTATTACAATGAAAAACCAAATTTGGTAATTGCTATTGATAATTCAGAATCTATTAGTTATCTCAATCAGTCGCAAAACGCCACCAATTTTATAAATGTATTAAAAGACAATAAAGCATTAAACGAGAATTTCAATGTAGAGTTATACACATTTGGAAAAATAGTAACCGCTTCCGATTCGTTGTCCTTTACTGAAAAGCAGTCCAATTTGGCATTAGTTTTTAAGCGTTTATCAGAAGTGTATAACAATTCTATTGCTCCAACGCTGCTTATTTCCGATGGAAATCAAACCTACGGAAATGATTATGCCTATCTCACTAAGCGCTATAAACAAGCAGTATTTCCTATTATATTGGGTGACACCACTACGTATACCGACATTAAAATACAACAGCTAAATGTTAATCGCTATGCCTATTTAAAAAATAAATTCCCCGTTGAAATCATTGCAACTTACAATGGGAACTCAAAGGTGAACACCCAACTGCGCATTACAGTTGGCAATACCACAGTTTTTTCTCAGCCTATCGCATTTAGTAAAACTGAAACCTCACAAATTGTTAATTTAACCTTGCCAGCGAATCGCGTTGGCGTGACTAGTTTTAAAGCTGAAGTCGTTCCAATATCTAATGAAAAGAATACAATTAATAACGTTAAAAGCTTTGCAGTAGAAGTTATTGATCAAAAAACTAACGTAGCAATCGTGTCAAATATAGTGCATCCAGACCTAGGTGCTCTAAAGAAATCTATAGAATCCAATGAACAGCGACAAGCGGAAATTTTAACAAGTAGAGCGTTTCTGAAAAAATCTAGCGAATTTCAATTGGTAGTGGTTTACCAGCCAACCAATAATTTTAGGGCACTCTTTAAAGAGATTGACAAGTTAAAACTCAATAAAATTGTTATTGCCGGAACTCAGACGAATTGGTCGCTATTAAATCAACTTCAAACCTATTATAAACAAGAGCAAACAAATCAAACAGAAGACTATCAAGCCACATTAAATCAGAATTATTCGACATTTATAGTTGATAATTTAAATTTCAGTGAATTCCCACCACTAAAGGCAGCATTTGGTGAAACGTCATTTACAGTTCCCTTTCAAACCATCCTCTATAAAACGATTAATGGTACCGAAATAGATGAACCTTTATTCGCTACTTTTGAAATCAATGAAAAGCGAGAAGCACTAATACTGGGTGAAGGTATTTGGAGATGGAGAGCGCAAACATATATAAGTGAAGATTCATTTAATTCTTTTGATAATTTTATAGGGAAGCTTGTTCAGTATTTAAGCACAAACAAACGTCGCACTCGACTCAATGTAATTCATGAATCATTTTATAATGGAAATGATAATATTCTTATGTCAGCTCAATTCTTTAATAAGAATTATGAGTTTGATGCCAATGCTAATCTGACTATCACACTCACAAATACTGATAGCGGAAGCGAAAAAGTATTCCCATTCGTACTTAAAAACACAAACTATGAAGTTGATCTTAGCGGATTAGAACCTGGAGATTACAACTTTACGGTGAGTGTCTCAAATGAAAACATGTCTAAATCTGGAGTCTTGAAAATACTGGATTATAATGTTGAACAACAATTCTTAAATGCTAATGTCACTAAACTGAATAGTCTTGCCGAAAACAGTAATGGTCAAGCCTATTTCATTGATAACACATCGTCTGTTATTAACGATTTATTAACGGATTCTCGATTCACGATCATTCAAAAAAGCACTAAAAAAGTCGTACCTTTGATTGATTGGAAATATTTACTCGCACTTATTGCGCTATCACTGGCTGCTGAGTGGTTTATGAGAAAATATAACGGACTAATTTAAAACTAAAAATCATGGAAAAATTACCAAAAATTGCGTTGCCAGTAATATTTGTGGCAATCGTACTAATAATACTATTAGCGAAATCAGCTGTTACAATTGGTTCTGGTGAAGCAGGGGTATTATACAAAACATTTGACAAAGGGGTAGTAACTGATAAACCGCCTTTAGGTGAAGGGTTTCATATCATTGCGCCTTGGAATAAGGTGATTGTTTATGAAGTAAGACAGCAAGAATTATTCGAAAAAATGAAAGTATTATCATCTAACGGGTTAGAAATTCAAATTGATGCATCGGCATGGTATGAGCCAGTTTACAACGACCTCGGGAATCTTCACCAATCATTAGGTGAAAACTATTTGCAACGAGTAATTCAACCAGCAATTCGAAGTGCTGCGCGTAGTGTTGTAGGACGTTATACACCCGAACAATTATATTCTAGTAAACGTGATGCTATACAAGATGAAATATATGAGGAAACCAAGGTTATTTTAAGTAAGCAGTTTGTTCAGCTTAACGAAGTATTAGTTCGTGATGTCACCTTACCTAATACGATTAAAGATGCTATTGAACGTAAACTCAAACAAGAACAAGAATCTTTAGAATATGAGTTTAGACTTGTGACAGCGGCAAAAGAAGCAGAGAAAGTAATTATTGAGGCAGAAGGAAAAGCAGAATCAAATAGAATTTTAAGCGCTTCGTTAACCGATAAAATTTTGCAAGATAAAGGTATCGATGCAACGATGAAGCTTGCTGAATCTCCAAATAGTAAAATAATAGTTATTGGTTCTGGTGACTCAGGATTACCTATTATTTTAGGAAATCAATAGCCTTAACAGAAATTTAATAATTCCAAATTAGGAATTTTAAATAATATTTTGCAAACTTTGTTCAAATAAAGAGAGACATGTTTTTTATTCAATTTCGTCACCATCATTTTCATTCTTGTAATCAAGCGAGCTGAGAATGTATTGAATAAAATCAACACATATGTAAACCCGTTTGAGCTAATCGAACGGGTTTTTTAATTCAGAAATTAGCTCAAGCATAACAAAACAATAATGAGTAAATTAAAAATTGCAGTACAAAAATCAGGAAGGCTTCATGATGACTCCATGAAAATTTTGAAAGATGTGGGAATTTCTATTGATAATGGAAAGGATCAGTTAAAAGCATCTGCTAAAAACTTTCCTTTAGAAGCGTTTTATTTAAGAAATGGAGATATCCCTCAGTATTTAAAAGACGGTGTCGTTGACGCAGCTATTATAGGTGAGAATGTCTTAATTGAAAAAGGAAACGGTATCACAATCATGGAAAAATTAGGTTTTTCATCGTGTAAAGTTTCTGTTGCTGTACCAAAATCCGTGCATTACAATTCCATTCAAGATCTTGAAGGCAAACGAATTGCAACATCATACCCCAATACTGTTAATCAGTTCCTAGAAAAACATAAGGTGAATGCTAATCTTCATATCATAAATGGTTCTGTCGAGATTGCTCCAAATATTGGGTTAGCTGATGCCATTGTGGATATTGTCTCCAGTGGAAGTACCTTGTTTAAAAACGGATTAAAAGAAGCAGAAGTCCTTCTTAAATCTCAAGCCGTATTAGCGGTGTCTCCATTAATTTCCGAAGAGAATCAGTTGATTTTAAATAAACTTCAGTTTAGACTTCAGTCCGTTCTTAAAGGAAGACGAAACAAATACGTTTTATTAAATGCACCAAATGATAAGCTAGACGCTATCATCAATATATTACCCGGGATGAACAGCCCAACCATTTTACCTTTGGCTAAAGAGGGTTGGAGCTCGTTACATTCTGTAATTAATAAGAATGAATTCTGGGATATTATAGATGAGCTTAAACTAAATGGAGCAGAAGGAATTTTAGTATGTCCAATCGAAAACATGGTAGTATGATGAAAACGATATTTAATCCTAGTAGAAAAGATTGGTCAGAACTCTTAAAACGACCAACCCAAACTGTAGAAAACATTGAACATACAGTGACTGAGATCTTTAATGATGTTCAGCGGCATGGTGATAAAGCTATTGCCAAATACACTCAGTTGTTTGATGGTGCAAACTTAGAAACCGTAGTAGTCACCCCAGATGAAATTACAAAAGCTTCAAGTCTGGTCTCTAAAGCCCTTAAAAAGGCGATACAAAACGCTAAAGCTAATATAGAAACGTTTCACAAAGCACAAAAAACTAAAAGGGTATCCGTTCAAACTTCTAGTGGTATTGATTGCTGGCAGGAAAAACGACCAATACAAAAAGTTGGGTTATACATACCAGGCGGTACGGCTCCATTATTTTCAACAGTACTTATGTTAGCAGTTCCTGCACAAATTGCAGGTTGCAAGGATATCGTATTATGTTCACCTCCTAATAGCCAAGGGAACATTGCAAATGAGATTCTTTATGCGGCACAATTATGTGGTGTAACAAAAATTATCAAAGTTGGTGGCATTCAGGCAATCGCTGGTCTAACCTTTGGTACAGAGGCGATTCCTCAGGTTTATAAAATTTTCGGACCAGGAAATCAGTTCGTCACTGTGGCTAAGCAACTCGCTACTAAATATGGAGTTGCTATTGATATGCCAGCAGGACCTAGTGAGCTTTTGGTAGTTGCAGATGATTCGGCAAATGCAAGTTATGTGGCTTCTGATTTATTGAGTCAAGCAGAACATGGTGCCGATAGTCAGGTGATTTTGGTTTCTACGTCAGAATCTTTAGTGGCAGAAGTGAAGAATGAGATAACAAAACAGATCGTTGCATTACCACGAATGGAAATGGCCCAAAAAGCTATCGATAATTCAAAATTAATATATGTTGATTCCGATGATATTGCTTTAGAAATGATTAATGAATATGCTCCTGAACATTTCATAGTCTGCACAAGTAATGAAGACTTTTATGTTGATAATATCGCGAATGCTGGCTCGGTATTTATAGGTAATTACACGCCTGAAAGCGCAGGAGATTATGCTTCTGGAACGAATCACACATTACCTACAAACGGTTTTAGCAAAGCCTATTCTGGGGTTAATCTAGACAGCTTTACCAAAAGTATCACTTTTCAGAAAATATCAAAAGAAGGAATTCTAAATATTGGTAATACCATAGAATTAATGGCGGAAGCTGAAGGATTACATGCACATAAAAATGCAGTGACCTTAAGATTAAAAGATTTAGAGTAATGGGAGAATTTAATTTAAACACACTCATTAGGTCTAATATTCAGCGCTTAAAGCCATATGCTTCAGCTCGAGATGAGTATAAAGATGCTACCAGTGATATGGTGTTTTTAGACGCAAATGAAAATCCATTCGAAAATGGAGTAAATCGATATCCAGATCCTAAACAAAACAAGGTTAAAACGCAACTTTCGAAATTGAAAGACATGTCAACCGAGAATATATTGTTAGGAAATGGAAGTGATGAAATTTTAGATTTGATCTTTAGAGCCTTTTGTGAGCCAAATGAAGATAACATAATAACTTTGCCTCCAACTTACGGAATGTACGAGGTGTTAGCGAATGTAAACGCTATTGAATGTATTACAATTGAATTGGATGCCAACTTCGAACCTAAAGTTGATCATATTTTAGAAACAGCAAATAGTCGTTCGAAATTATTGTTTTTATGCTCGCCTAACAATCCAACATCAAATAGTTTTCAAGCGCACAAGATTGAGCAGTTACTTAAGGGTTTTAAAGGAATTGTGGTCATTGATGAAGCTTATATTGATTTTTCAAATCAAGAGAGTTGGATGAGAAGGTTACAGGAGTTTCCTAACCTAATTGTCACTCAAACTTTGTCAAAAGCATACGGAATGGCTGGTATACGATTAGGGATATGTTATGCTTCCAAAGAAATTATTGCTGTTTTGGATCGTATCAAACCTCCCTATAACGTAAACGAATTAACGCAAGTCAAAGCTATAGAGCGTTTGTCACGACCTGAGCTTGTAATAGACGAAATTCAAAACATTTTAGAGCAACGTGATTGGTTAAAGTCTCAATTGGAATCTATTGGTTTTATTGACAAAGTATATAAGTCAGACGCTAATTTTTTATTGGCTAAAGTGGATAATGCTACCCAAAGGTATTCAGAATTAATTGCCAAAGGTATCGTAGTGCGCAATAGAACCAATCAACCGCTTTGTGAGAATTGTTTACGTTTTACGGTAGGGAATTCTGAAGAAAACATAAAACTTATTAAGGCCTTAAAACAATTACAATAGATAACAAACTTAAGTTAGTTCTTAATAAAAATAAGACATAATGAAACGAGTACTTTTTATAGATAGAGACGGAACGTTAATAAAGGAACCAGCAGATGAACAAATCGATTCATTTGAAAAACTAGAGTTTTACCCAAAGGTATTTCAGTATTTAAGTAAAATTGCCAAAGAGTTAGATTTTGAAATTGTAATGATTACAAATCAAGACGGATTAGGCACAGCAATCTACCCTGAAAACACCTTTTGGCCAGTACATAATTTTGTATTGCAAACTTTCAAAGCCGAAGGGGTGGTATTCAAAGAACAATTTATAGATAGAACCTTTGCTAAAGATAATGCGCCTACCCGCAAGCCAAATACAGGACTGCTTACAAAATATTTCTCTGCAGATTACGATTTGGTTAACTCCTTTGTGATAGGTGATCGCCTGACAGATATAGAATTGGCTAAAAACCTTGGATCTAAAGGCGTATTTATTAATGATAACACCAATTTAGGAACTGACGAAATCACAGTAGAAAGAGAAGCCTTAGAAGCCTTTATTACTCTTGAAACGAATGATTGGGAAGAAATTTATAGCTTTTTAAAAACGGATGCTAGAGTAGGACGTATCGAACGTAATACGAACGAAACTAAAATAAAAATAGAACTTAATCTTGATGGAACTGGTCAAAGTGACATTGATACAGGAATCGCATTCTTTGATCATATGCTTGACCAAATATCACGTCATGGTCAATTAGACCTGTTGATTAAGGTAAATGGTGATTTAGAAGTAGATGAACACCACACCATAGAGGACACTGCAATTGCCTTAGGGGTAGTATTTGCTAATACCTTAGGGAATAAATTAGGAATTGAACGTTACGGTTTCGCTTTGCCAATGGATGATTGTTTTGCGCAAGCTGCCATTGATTTTGGTGGACGTAATTGGCTAGTTTGGGAGGCGGATTTTAAACGTGAAATGATTGGGAAAATGCCTACGGAAATGTTTTATCATTTTTTTAAATCATTTACCGATGGTGCCAAGTGTAATTTAAATATCAAAGCAGAAGGCTCTAATGAGCACCATAAAATTGAAGCTATATTTAAAGCGTTCGCTAAAGCCATAAAAATGGCAGTAAAACGGGACGTGGAAAAAATGATTTTACCATCAACAAAAGGCCTATTGTAATGCATTGTCATCCCATATTTGAAGCGGAATCAATAGATAGAAAAACATGAAACTAGTTATAGTAGATTACGGCGCAGGAAATATAAAAAGTATTCAGTTTGCTTTTAAAAGGTTAGGCTGGGATGCTATTTTGTCAAAAGACCCAGGAGTGATTCAGGACTCGGATAAGGTTATATTTCCTGGTGTAGGTGAAGCGAGTTCAGCGATGACAATGTTGCGCCAAAGTGGATTAGATCAGCTTATTCCTGAATTGAAACAACCAGTATTAGGTATTTGTCTGGGTATGCAACTCATGTGTAACTACTCGGAAGAAGGAGATACGCGCGGATTAGGAATATTTGATGTCAATGTAAAACGTTTCAGTAATACTGTGAAAGTGCCACAAATGGGATGGAATACCATTACCCACTTAAAGACCGATCTCTTTAAAGGCATTAAAGAAGAAGCCTTTATGTATTTGGTACACAGTTATTATGCAGAGCATTGTAAGGAAAGTATTGCAAATTCCTTTTATGAATTAGAATATGCCACAGCTTTGCAAAAAGATAACTTTTTTGGTGTACAGTTTCACCCAGAAAAGAGTAGTGTTGCAGGAGAACAACTTTTAAAAAATTTCTTAGAACTATAAATAAAAAAATTATTCATTTCAAGCGCAAACAAGTGGATTATGAAATCAGGTTGAATTGCGTTTGACCTGATATAACTAAATAAAATTATGAGAATCATCCCAGCAATAGATATTATAGACGGGAAGTGTGTACGTCTAACCAAAGGAGATTACGGCACAAAAAAAATATATAATGAGAACCCTGTTGAAGTTGCTAAAGCTTTTGAAGGCGCAGGAATACAACACTTGCATTTGGTAGATTTGGATGGCGCTAAAGCCAAGCATATCGTCAATTACAAAGTTTTGGAACAGATTACATCTAAAACAAACTTAAAAATTGATTTTGGAGGCGGATTGAAAACGAATGAAGATTTACATATAGCCTTTAACTCTGGTGCTCGTCAGGTCACGGGAGGAAGCATAGCGGTCAAAGATCCTGAAGCGTTTAAAGGTTGGATTGCGAAATATGGAAGTGCCAAGATTATTTTAGGTGCCGATTGTAATAATGAAAAAATTGCGGTTAGCGGTTGGCAGGAAGAGAGTGATCTCGACGTATTGCCTTTTATTAAGTCGTACCAAGAAAATGGCATTAAATATGTAATATGTACAGATATTTCTAAAGATGGTATGCTCGAAGGACCGTCATTTGATTTGTATAAACGCATTTTGAGTGCCTCTAAAGATATTAAACTGATTGCCTCTGGTGGTGTGACTTCAATAAAGGACTTAAATACTTTAGAAGATTTAGGTTGTGAAGGTGCAATAATTGGAAAAGCAATTTACGAAGGTCATATTAGATTAAGTGATTTAGGAACTCATTTATAAACCATGCTTACAAAACGAATTATACCTTGCCTAGATATAAAAAACGGAAGAACCGTTAAAGGCATTAATTTTGTGGATCTCCGCGATGCTGGTGATCCAGTTGAACTTGGCAAACAGTACGCTAAATTAGGAGCTGATGAGCTTGTTTTTTTAGATATTTCAGCAACATTAGAACGTCGTAAAACCATGCATGACTTGGTATTGGATGTTGCAGAACATGTCAATATACCGTTTACTGTAGGTGGCGGGATCTCGTCTGTAGAGGACGTAGACGATCTTTTGCACTGTGGTGCAGATAAAGTATCGATAAATTCTAGCGCTGTAAAACGACCAGATCTAATTAATGAGTTATCTCGTAAATTTGGAAGTCAATGTATTGTGGTGGCTATCGATGCAAAAGAGGTTAATGGTGAATGGTTTGTTCATTTAGCAGGAGGAACAATACCAACCAGTTTAAACTTGTTCGATTGGGCTAAAGAGGTTGAAGAGCGTGGCGCTGGAGAGATTTTATTTACATCTATGAATAATGATGGTACCAAAGCAGGTTTTGCCAATAAAGCCCTAGCTCAACTTTCTGAAACGGTAAATATTCCAATCATCGCTTCTGGAGGCGCAGGAACGGTTCAACATTTTATTGATACGTTTAAGAACGGTAAAGCCGACGCTGCCTTGGCCGCGAGTGTGTTTCATTTTGGTGAAATAGATATTGTAGAATTAAAAAAAGAATTGAAAAAAAATGATATAGCAGTGCGATTATAAAGCGCTCTACTGAACTTATATCTGTATAATAAATATAATGAAATATGACTATCGACTATTCTAAAAATAACGGACTCGTACCCGCGATTATTCAGGATGTTTCAACTAAGACGGTTCTGATGCTTGGTTATATGAACGAAGAGGCTCTTAAAAAAACTCTAGAGACTAAATTGGTAACTTTTTATAGTCGAAGTAAGCAACGCTTATGGACTAAAGGAGAAGAAAGCGGAAATGTATTACGACTTATAGATCTAAAAGTAGACTGTGATAATGATACGCTTTTGATTTCTGTTAATCCTGAAGGACCAACGTGTCATAAAGGTTCAGATACGTGTTGGAATGAAAATAATACACAAAATTTCGGATTTCTTACACATTTGGAAGATGTCATTGCGTCTAGAAAAAATAATGCTAATAAAGAGACGTCTTATGTTGCCTCATTGTTCGCAGAAGGTATTAACAAAATAGCTCAAAAAGTAGGAGAGGAAGCCATAGAAACAGTGATTGAGGCCAAAGACTCAAACGATGATCTGTTCTTGAATGAAAGTGCAGATTTACTATTTCACTATCTTATCTTATTGCAAGCCAAAGGATTTAAATTAAATGACATTACTGAAGTTCTAATAGGGCGTGAAAAATAATCTGTCACTCAAGTTAATTAACCACAGTTGTTCTAAAAATACAATAACAAAAGCTTTAAAAATTTTGTAAAACCTTACAGATTAACGTTCTTGTCTCTATGTTTAATAAGCGTTATTATTATTTAATACGGATTCAATATTTAGGGTATCGATTTCATGGCTGGCAAAAACAGCCTAAAGTGAAAACAGTGCATTTAATGATTGATAGAACTTTAAATTTCATTCTTGAGGGGAAACGATTTAAGACTTTAGGTTCAGGACGAACAGATGCTATGGTTTCAGCTAATGAAGCGGCTTTTGAGTTGTTTGCTTATGAGAAAATAGAGGATGAAGCTGCTTTTTTGGAATTGTTTAATTTCAATTTACCCCAGGATATAAGAGCTCTTGCCATTGAAGAGGTTGATGAAAACTTCAACATTATACAACATTCTAAATTAAAGGAATATGTTTATCTCTTCACATTTGGTCAAAAATGCCATCCTTTTTGTGCGCCAATTATAACCACAATCTTAGATGATTTGGATATTGAACTCATGAAACAAGGTGCGCAATTATTTGAAGGCAGGCATAATTTTAAACCGTATTGTTACCGTGCAACTGATAACGGATTATATACCAGAACTGTTGAAAGCTGTAAGCTTGTAGAGAATACCTTATATTCGGCTAATTTCTTTCCAGAAAATAGCTATACGCTAATTGTTAAGGGAAAAGGGTTTGGACGCAATCAGATTCGCTTAATGATGGGCACACTATTTAAATTGGGGAGAGGTGAAGTTGATTTAAATTATATTGAACAATCATTGACTGCGGAAAGTACTGAAGTCATGGACTTTATTGCGCCTGCTTCTGGCTTGATACTAAATAGTATTGCGTTTGAATAATGCTCTTGGACCGATTTATATTTTGAGTCTTGCCGATGCCATAATACTTTGATCTGCATAATTTCCTTCTAAATATTTAAGATGACCAACAATGGCGATCATAGCGGCATTGTCTGTGGTATACTCAAACTTGGGCACATACGTTGTCCAACCAAACTTTTGTTCACCAGCTTTTAATGCCGCACGTATTCCAGAATTAGCCGAAACGCCGCCACCAATAGCAATATGATCAATACCTGTTTGTTTGCTTGCCAGTTTCAGTTTATCAATTAATATTCCAATAATTGTATACTGAATAGAAGCGCAGATGTCATTGAGATGCTCTGCAATAAAATTCGGATTGGACTTAACCTGCTTCTGAACAAAATACAGAATAGCAGTTTTTAATCCTGAAAAACTAAAATTTAATCCGTCTACTTTAGGTTTCGTGAACGGAAACGCTTTCGGGTTGCCTAATTGAGCTCGCCTATCAATTTCTGGACCAGCAGGATAACCAAGTCCTAAAATTTTACCACTTTTATCAAAGGCTTCTCCTACAGCGTCATCTATAGTTTCGCCAATCACTTCCATTTTAAAATGATCGTCAACACGAACAATTTGAGTATGACCACCAGATATGGTCATGGCTAAAAACGGAAATGGAGGTTTAACAAAATCGGCTTCTTCTATAAAATGTGCTAATATATGAGCCTGCATGTGATTTACATCAATTAATGGTATGCTTAATCCGTAAGCCAATGACTTTGCAAACGAGGTACCCACTAACAAGGAACCCATAAGCCCTGGACCTCGAGTAAATGCAATAGCAGTTAGCTGTTCTTTTTGAACTTTAGCGGTTTTGAGAGCTTGATCTACAACGGGCACAATATTTTGTTGATGCGCTCGTGACGCTAATTCTGGTACGACTCCACCATATTCTTCATGTATTTTTTGACTCGCGACAATGTTACTTAAAATTTTACCGTTATGCATTACAGCGGCAGCAGTGTCATCGCACGAAGACTCTATGGCAAGAATATATATATTTTGTGAGCTCATTAATACAAATTAGGCACAATAATTGTTAATTTTGAGTTCAAAGTTATAACTTTCAAAGCGTATCAAAAAATTCTTCAAAATAGTATCCAAGATATTAGCGGTAATTCTGCTATTATTCATCATTTTGGTGTTGATATTATCTATTCCTGCCGTACAAACTAGCCTCGGAAAACGCGTCACAAAACGCATTAATGATGATTTTGGTACCAACATCAATATTGGTAAGGTCGGACTTCAATTTAATGGTGATGTAGAGCTTAAAGAAATATACATTGAAGATTACAGAAAAGATACCCTCATTGCAATAGGGGAACTTAATACATCCATTTTAAATTTCCGTAATGTCATTAATGGTAAATTAAATTTTGGTGACATCGATATAATGGATTTGGTTTTTAATATTAAAACCTACGCAGGAGAGATAGATACAAACATGGATATTTTTGTAGCTAAATTTGATGAAGACAACCCTAGGCCTGCCAAAAGCGATTTTCTGTTGTCTTCTAGTGACGTGTCTATCTATGATGGGACATTCAGACTTATAGATGATAATAAAGAAACTCCTAAGATTCTAGAATTTAATGAACTTGATATCAATGCAACCGATTTCGTGATTGCAGGAAGTGATGTAAGGGCGCGTATCAATACTTTGTCATTTAAAGATAGTCGCGGTGCACATATAGAAAATATGATGACCGATTTTAACTATACGTTGACAGATATGAGATTTGATAATCTCAGTATCAAAACCAATAAGTCCTTATTAAAAGGCAATTTGCGTTTTGATTATAACCGTGAAGATTTTAAAGAATTTGTAGATAAAGTCAATGTTACAGCAAACTTTACAGAGTCTAATATTGCATTAAATGAGCTCAATGTGTTTTACAATGAATTTGGTGAAGATCAAATGGCAAATCTTAACGTAGACCTCTCAGGAACATTAAACAACTTAAATGCTAAAAACCTTGTGCTTAATGCGAGTGGAAGAACTCGCATCTTCGGAGATATCATTTTTAAAAACCTTTTTAGTAAAGCCGACGGAGACTTTTCAATGGATGGAAAGTTTAATAACTTAACTTCTAATTATTACGATTTACGTGCTTTGTTACCTAACCTGTTGGGAGAATCTATTCCAACAGTATTTTCGAAACTCGGTAATTTCACCATTACAGGAACCTCATTTATAACAGATACAACGATAGATGCCGATGTTAAAATAAAAACGAAAATCGGTTTGATTGTTTCTGATATTAAAATGACTCATATTGACGATGTAGATAATGCTGATTACATTGGGAATGTTGTATTCGATGAATTTGACTTGGGCGTATTACTCAATGATCCTATGGTGAAAACGACTTCATTAGATTTAGATGTTGATGGAAAAGGATTTACACTCGAAAATTTAAGTAGTCAGGTGCAAGGACAGGTTTTTAATCTCACCTACAATGACTATACATATGAGGATATCGAAGTTTCCGGAAAACTGGGAAAACAAATATATAATGGGTTATTAATTGCAAACGATAAGAACTTCAAATTTAAATTTAATGGGCTTGCTGATCTTTCTAAAGATATAAAAGCCTTTGATTTTAGTGCTAATGTTGAATATGCCAACTTAAAAGCCCTTAATTTTATAGAAAAAGATAGTATTTCGGTTTTTCGTGGAAATGTAACAACATCTATGAGAGGCTCCTCTATTGATGATGCCTTTGGTACCTTAGATTTTAATAATACGACCTATATCAATGAGCACGATGAGTATTATTTTAAGGATTTTAAAATAATTTCAAAATTTGAAAAGACGAAACGAACACTAACTATTAATTCTCCAGACATTATTGAGGGAAATATGAGTGGCAATTTCAAATTTAAAGATATTGGCAAGCTTGTTGAAAATTCAGTGGGCAGTATCTACACGAATTATGTACCAAATAAAATAGACACAGATCAGTATCTTGAATTTGACTTTAGAATCTATAATAAAATCGTTGAAGTGTTTTATCATGATTTACAATTAAGTCCAAACACTAGAATAAAAGGACGAATTGAAACGGATGAAAAACAATTCAATTTAACATTTAGCTCACCTCAAATTAAGTTGTTTGATTATTTTGCTAATGATATTTCGGTATTGGTTGATAATAGCAATCCGTTGTTTAACACTTATATAGAAATTGATTCGCTTAGCACTAAGTTTTATGATGTGTCCAAATTCAACTTAATTAATGTAACACAACGCGATACCTTATTTATTAAATCTGAGTTTCAGGGCGGAAAACGAAATGCCGATGAATTCAACTTGAACATGTTCTATACGATTGATGAAACTAATAAATCGGTGGTAGGCTTTCGAAAGTCTGACGTCATGTTTAAAGATAATAATTGGATCATAAACGAAAACAAGAATAAACGCAACAAAGTATCCTTCACTAGAGATTTTAAAAACTTTGATATAAGTGAAATGGTGATGAGTCATTTTGATGAACAAATTGAGTTATCAGGAATCATTTTAAAAGACAATAAAGATATTAGGTTGGATTTTACAGATGTGGATCTCACAAAGATTACTCCTAGAATAGATAGTTTACTGTTAGAAGGTCGTGTAAATGGAGAGCTCAAATTGCGTCAAAGTAATGGTGTCTATTTGCCAAATTCTACAGTGGTTATCAGTGATTTAAAAGCCAATGATTTTGAATTGGGTGATCTCAATGCCATTGTTACAGGAAATCAATCTTTAACCAATTACATTGTTGATCTGTCGCTTGAAAACGACAATCTTAAAACATTAATAGCTAAAGGGAATATTGATGTCAGTTCAAACAATCCTAATATTAATCTCGATGTCGCTTTTGATGAATTCTTATTGGATCCACTAGATCCCTTCGGAGAAGGTGTTATTACCAATATTAGGGGTTTAGTTACTGGTAATGCTAAAGTTACAGGAAGTTTGAATAAGCCACGCTTTGATGGTAATTTATTATTAGATAATGCAGGCCTGACTATTCCGTACCTCAATGTTGATTACAGTTTCGATTTTGACTCTCAGGTGAAACTGGAGAACCAAAAGTTTATATTTCAGGAAGTTGATATCACCGATTCTGAATTCTTCTCAAAAGCAGTTTTAAACGGCTATATTGGTCATCAAAACTTCTCAGACTGGAAACTAGGTCTAGAAATTGATACCGAACGGTTATTGGTTTTGAATACCGATTACGACGAGGATGAACTCTACTACGGAACAGCTTTCGTTGATGGTAAAGCAAATATCACTGGACCTACAAATGAATTGAAAATTGAATTCAATGGAAGCACCGCTCAAGGCACTATTTTTAAAATACCATTAAATGATTACGAAACTTATGGGGAGAACTCCTATATCCACTTTGTAACTCCCGAAGAGAAACGTGCACGATTCCTAGGCGAAGTTGCGGAAAGTACCGAAGTTAAAGGTTTAGAATTAGAGTTCAATCTTTTTGTAAATCCATATGCAGATATTGAAATTGTAATTGATAGAAATCAAGGAAGTACGATTCAAGGTAAAGGCAATGGTAACTTATTGTTTGATATTAATACCAACGGAAAGTTTAAAATGTTTGGAGATTTCCAAATTGAAAGTGGTACCTATAATTTCGCTTATGGCGGATTGGTTCAGAAAAAATTAGAAGTAGAACCTGGCGGAAGTATTCGTTGGGAAGGTGACCCTCTCAAAGCAAATATCGATTTAAAAGCAGTGTATCGTACCGAAGCAAATCCGTCAGTGCTGCTAGATAACCCCATAAATAGAAGTATTCCCATTGAAGTTGAAATCAATTTATTAGGACAACTGGAACAACCAGAATCTGATTTCACGTTTAACTTTCCAAATGTAAATTCTACAATTCGATCAGAGCTTGATTACCGATTAGAAACGAAAGAAAGTAGGTTTACACAAGGTACTTTTTTATTAGTGACAGGTTCTTTTCAAAGTGATATTGGCTTAGGTCAGCAAGCTTATGGTACCGTTTCTGATAAAGTAAATGCCCTTATTAACAGTTTAATCTCTACTGATAATGATAAACTCCAAGTTGGTTTCGATTATCAGGTTGGTGAACAAACAACTGATTACCAAACAGATGACAGGTTAGGTTTAACCCTAAGTACTAAAATAAGTGATCGTGTTCTGATTAATGGAAAAGTGGGTGTCCCAATAGGTGGCGTTAATCAAACTGTGATTGCGGGTGATGTTCAAATCGCAGTATTATTAAATGATGAAGGTACACTTAAAGCGACATTCTTTAATCGAGAAAATAGTATTAGAAACTTTGGGGAAGAAATTGGGTATACTCAAGGTGCTGGGATAACCTATAATGTAGAATTTGATACGTTTAAAGAACTATTTCAAATTATATTTTCAGGGAAGAATAAGAAAGATAAAGCGAAAAAGGAAGAAGCGATAAAAACTAACGAAAATCTCACTCCAGACTTTATCAACATCAAGTCAGAAAAAGACTCAAAAGGCAATTAAATTCTCTTGTTTTTAACATTTTTCATTTTTTTTATTAACGAAAACGTTTGAGTTTTTAGAGACATGTTAAATTATCTCTATATGCCCTCTTATTGTAGTTTTTCTTTATTAGTTTTACTTCATTAAAAGACAATTTCATGATACAGACCATTAAGAAAGTTGGCGTAATGACCTCAGGAGGAGATTCTCCTGGTATGAATGCTGCCATTCGTTCTGTCGTTAGAGCATGTGCTTTCCATAACATTGAATGTGTTGGAATATACCGTGGCTATGAAGGCATGATTGAAGGTGATTTTAAAGCTATGGATGCTCGTAGTGTTAAAGGGATTATCAATAAAGGTGGCACTGTATTAAAATCTGCACGTTCAAAAGAATTTCGAACTGCCGAAGGCCGCAGAAAAGCTCACGAAGAATTAGTTAAAGCAGAAATTGATGCATTCGTTGTGATTGGAGGTGACGGTAGTTTTACCGGAGCAATGATTTTTAGTCAAGAATACGGTATGCCTGTTATGGGAATTCCAGGTACAATTGATAATGATATATTTGGAACCACACATACCTTAGGCTATGACACCGCATTAAATACAGTTGTTGAAGCTATAGATAAAATTCGTGATACGGCGAGTTCACATAATCGCTTGTTCTTCATTGAAGTCATGGGACGTGACGTTGGGCATATTGCTTTAAACGTTGGTATTGGAGCAGGAGCTGAAGAAATTTTAATTCCTGAGGAAGATTTAGGACTAGATCGTTTATTAGAATCATTAAGACGCAGCAAGCAATCAGGAAAATCTTCAAGTATTGTTGTGGTGGCCGAAGGCGACAAGATAGGAAAAAACGTATTTGAATTAAGAGATTATGTCGAAGAGAACATGACTGAATATGAAGTGCGTGTATCTGTTCTTGGGCATATGCAACGCGGTGGTTCACCATCTTGTTTTGATCGCGTATTAGCCAGTAGAATGGGAGTGAAAGCAGTAGAGAGCCTCATTGCCGGTCAATCAAACTGTATGGTGGGGCTTAAAAATGACGTGATGTCATTAACACCTTTAGATAAAGCTGTCAAAGGAAAATCAAAAATTAACTTAGAATTATTACGCGTATCCGACATCATGTCGATATAAGTAATGTATATGAAATTTAATACTAACACTAGAAAATAGAAAAGATGAAAATAGGAATAAACGGATTTGGTAGAATAGGTAGAATTGTATTTAGAGCAACAGTAAAACGTGATGATGTAGATGTTGTTGCTATCAATGATCTTTTAGATGTAGAGCATTTAGCTTACTTACTAAAATATGATTCTGTTCATGGTAAGTTTGATGGAACCGTTGAAGTGAAAGATGGCCATTTAGTAGTCGATGGTAAAACCGTTAGAGTTACTGCGGAAAGAGATCCGAAAAATTTAAAATGGGATGCTGTTGGAGTAGATGTTGTAGCCGAGTGTACAGGTATTTTCACAACATTAGAAACTGCCGATTACCATATTCAGGCTGGTGCTAAGAAAGTCGTAATTTCGGCACCTAGTAAAGATGCACCAATGTTTGTAATGGGTGTTAATGATAATGAATTATCTGCAGATCATACCATTGTTTCCAATGCGTCTTGCACGACCAACTGTTTAGCTCCTATTGCAAAAGTTATCGATGATAATTTCGGATTAGAAGAAGGGTTGATGACAACAGTACATGCCACTACAGCAACTCAACTTACTGTAGATGGACCATCTCGTAAAGATTATAGAGGAGGTAGAAGTGCATTATTAAACATTATTCCAGCATCTACTGGAGCAGCAAAAGCTGTTGGTAAAGTAATTCCAAAATTAAATGGAAAACTTACAGGTATGGCTTTTAGAGTTCCTACAGCTAATGTTTCAGTAGTGGATTTAACATTTAGAACTCAAAAAGAAACCTCTTTGGAAGAGATTAAAGCTGCGTTCAAAAAAACATCTGAAGGCGCCATGAAAGGTGTTTTAGGATACACAGATGATTTAGTGGTTTCTCAAGATTTCATGAGTGATACACGTACGAGTATCTTTGATGCGGAAGCAGCCATCGAATTGAATTCTAAATTTTTTAAGATCGTATCTTGGTATGATAACGAGTTTGGCTATTCTAATAAATTAGTTGATTTAGCTCAAAAAATAAATTCATTATAATAATCATTTTAAATCCGTAGCTAAACCAAATAGCTACGGATTTATCTTTTATACTTAGCTCATGATTTTAATCACTGATGGTGGTTCTACAAAATGCGACTGGATAGTAGTAGATAAAAAAGGAGAACAACTTTATGAAAAGATTCGTACAAAGGGTCTTAATCCAGCAATCTTAAAGGAGAAGAAGCTAGAGAAAATCGTAAGAAAGAGCGATGAACTCATGCAAATTAAAGATCAAGTCACTCATGTGTTCTTTTATGGTGCTGGTTGCGGGACCACAAATCCTAAATTGATCCTCACTGGCGTTTTAGAATCTATTTTTACAAATGCACTTATAGATGTTCAAGAAGACACTATGGCAGCTGTTCGTGCCACTCTAAATCATAACAATGAGGCTGCAGTAGTTTGCATTATGGGTACAGGTTCTAATTGTAGTTATTTTGACGGTCATAAACTTCACCAACGCGTCCTATCCTTAGGTTATACTATCATGGATGACGCTTCTGGTAATTACTTCGGAAAAGAGCTGATTAGAGATTATTATTATAATAAAATGCCAGAAGATATTAAGGTGGCCTTTGAGCACAAGTATAATTTAGATGCCGACTTCATTAAATATAACCTCTATAAACAACCCAATCCCAACGCGTATCTTGCAAATTTTGCAGAGTTTATGTTTCTCAACAAAGATTCAGATTACATTGTTGAACTGATTAAAAAAGGGATTCGCAGGTTTGCTGAGAATATGATCTTTCAATATGCAGAAGAACTCAAAACAGTGCCTGTACACTTTGCAGGATCTATTGCTTATTTTTCAAAAGCTGAAATTCATATAGTAGCCGATGAGTTAGGCTTTAAGGTAGGTAATTTTGAAAGACGCCCAATTGAGGGGTTAGTTGACTATCATATCAATCAACTATAACAAGTAGAAATTATATTATGACTTATGAATGCCTTTGGTTGTGAGCGCTATTTAGGGCTGACCTATTGTGTGCGATTTGAAATTAAAGTGCTTTAGGGGCTTTAAATGATCTGATAATTACCAATCCACACACAAGTGTAATGGCAACCAGACCCATAGCTAAAGCTGTTTTACCATAGATGAAATTCCCAATAGCAAAAAGGGTGCAATACACGCCAATCACTCCACAAAAGAATCCTAGAATCTTCATACCAAATCCTTTAAATTTAGATTCATTCTCGAAGATTAAACTATTAAAAGAATTAAGAGTTTGATCATCCGTTGGTTTCGTCAATAAGGTTACTAAAATCCACCCTAAAGTAGTGACCACGACGCCAAATACTAATTGCCAATGACCTGCTAATTCTACCATTGGTGTTTCCATTTTTCCATTGATAAAGAAAAATAATGCGATTCCGAAGGATAATATCATGGCCGCAATTTCACTCCACGGATTGATACGACTCCAGAACCAACGCAAAATAAAGAGTAAACCGGTTCCAGCCCCAATTTGTAATAACAAGTTAAAGGCATCACGTGCTTCTTCTAAGATTGTAGCTAAAAGTGCTGCTAAAATCATCATTATCACTGTTGATATTCTTCCAACCAATACTTGTTCTTTTCCTGTAGCTTCTTTGCGAATAAAACGCGCATAAAAATCATTAACTACGTAAGAGCTTCCCCAATTTAAGTGGGTAGAAATAGTACTCATAAAGGCTGCAATGAGTGATGTGATAACAATTCCTAACAAACCAGCAGGTAAAAACGTTAGCATCGCGGGATAGGAGAGGTCATTCTTAACAAAAGAGGCATCTAGATTGGGAAATGCTGCTTGTAAACTATCAAGATTTGGATAAATAATAATTGAAGCTAATCCAATAATAATCCAAGGCCACGGGCGTAACGCATAGTGTGCAAAATTAAAAAACAGAACAGCCCAAGTGGCATGTTTTTCGTCTTTAGCTGCAAGCATGCGCTGGGCTATATAGCCACCTCCTCCTGGCTCAGCTCCTGGATACCAAACACTCCACCACTGCACAGCTAATGGAATGATTAGCAATGGAATGAGGAGTTCTGGTTTAGAAAAATCAGGAAGCATTGCTGTTTTTGATGCCACTTCTGGTGTTGAAAGCAGCTTACTTATACCACCAATTTCTGGCATATTAACAATATGAATTGTTGCCCAAATACTCCCTACCATAGCAATAATAAATTGAACGAAATCGGTGAGAAGCACACCCTTTAACCCACCCAAGGTTGAATAGATTACCGTTACTATAGATGCTATAAACAGTGTTTGAAACGTCGTAAACCCAAACATCACATGTCCGATTTTAATCGCTGCTAGACAAACATTTGCCATAATGACAATATTGAAAAACACACCTAAGTATATGGCTCTAAATCCGCGAAGAAACGCAGCGCTTTTTCCGCTATAACGCAATTCATAAAACTCTAAGTCGGTCGTAATACCGCTTTTGCGCCATAATTTCGCATAAAAAAATACGGTTAGCATTCCTGTTAATAGAAAACTCCACCATATCCAGTTTCCATAGACACCATCTTCACGAATAACACCTGCAACGAAGTTAGGCGTATCAGCGGCAAAGGTTGTAGCAACCATACTTACGCCTAACAACCACCATGGCATATTTCTACCAGAAAGAAAAAAGGCTTTAGAATCTTTTCCAGCTTGTTTTGATACATACACACCAATACCGGCAAAGAGTATTAAAAAGAAAATAATAATAATCCAATCAAGTGTTGATATAGTCATAATGGAAATTGATGAGTTCGTAAAACAAATCTAATATTTATATTGAAATAAAAAAGGTATTAGCGTACGTACTAATACCTTTTATGGATAAAATTTGGTTGGTTAGATCGTTATCTTATCCATTGTTTTTTGGTGGCAAATATTGAAAAGTATAAAAGTAATAGAGCGATAACTACAATGGTGCCAGAAAAATAAGCGGCAGAGTTACCCATAATTTCTGATGAATCTATGACAAAATGGTTGTGATACACTTGGATAATAATCCCTGTAAGTGAAAATACATAGAAAATCGTAGCTAATTTTCGTCGCATTAATAAAAATCCTGAAGCTATAAGACCACCAAAAACACCGATAGCAAATGCTGCTGTAGCCCAAGCGGGTGAATTAGCTATTATCTCAAGTTGTTCGGCGGTATATTGGCTTCTAAAGCCTTCGGTATTATAAGCCTTGATCAAATATTGGAAAACTCCAACAGCATTCCAAAGCAAGGCAATCACTGAAATGATCCAAAACCATTTCGATGGTTTTTGAGAATAAGAATCGGTCATTTTGATCTACTTTTAATTAGTTAATGCTAACAATTTATAAAATTTAACGTGATTATATAAAAAAACTCAACTCAATTTTATTGTTTTAATAAAATCAAGTTGAGCTTTTTATGCGTCTCGGTTAAAAAACTAATCTTCTACCACATGTAAAATAGGTGTTTTATTAACCCATTTGCCATTTTTAGATTCACCTAAAATTAGAACATCTTTTGTGAGTTCGTATTCTTTCACCGTTCTCATCATTTGTTCCTTAGTATCTCTGTGCAGTTTGATTCCAGAATTTTTACCTTTATTTCGTATTTCGATATAAAATCCATCTCTAAATTTTATTGGTCTTGTTGGAGGTCTTCCCATGTATATGTATTTGTAGTATATATTCTCGCATATTAATAAAAATAAACTCAATATGCAAGAGATTTATATTTAAATCCAATATAGTGTCATATAATGCTTTAAACCAGCTATTTATATAGTTAAAACTAATTGTGTTATAGGGCATCACAATGACAAAAAGATTTTATACTTTTAACCTTATAAGACAAAGAACATTTTTATGGTGGTTAAAAAGAAGAATAAAAAATCCTATAAAGCTCATAATTTGCCTCCAGGAACGATGGCTTATAGAGGTAAAAAGCAAACCGCTATAACAGATATCGAAATCATTAATTATTCAAAAGATCATTATAAGAGTTTTAATTCTAAGCAGGTTGAGGATGCCTTTGATTTTAAAGGTACAGATCATGTGACTTGGATAAATATTAATGGACTTAATAATATTTCTGATATAGAGACTTTAGGATTACACTATAATTTACATCCATTAACGTTAGAAGATATCGTAAATACCAGTCAGCGACCAAAAATTGAAGAGTTTGAGAATTATTTATTTGTAGTATTTAAGATGCTATTTATAAAAAACGATGATGAACTCCATTATGAACATGTTAGTCTTATTGTGGGTGAAGATTATGTATTGACCTTTCAGGAAGCAGATGGTGATGTCTTTAATGATCTTAGAGAACGTCTTAAATTAGCAAAAGGAAGAATAAGAACTCAAGGTTCTGATTATTTAATGTATACATTACTAGATGCAATCGTAGATAATTATTTTACAGTTATAGAGGTTTTTGGCGATCGGATAGAAGATTTAGAATCATTATTGTTTCAAGCAAGACAAGCTGATGACAGCATGCCAAATCAAATACAACAATTAAAACGCGAAATTCTTAAGATGCGTCGCTCTATTTATCCTTTAAGAGAGGTAATTAATCGTATGGAAAAAACAAATTGTGTGTTTATCGAAGAAAAAACTACCAGTTATCTCAGAGATTTATATGATCATATTATTCAGGTTAATGAATCTGTAGACTTATATCGAGAGATGATTTGGAGTTTAATGGACATGTATATGACTATCATAAGTAATAAGATGAATGAAATCATGAAAGTATTGACCATTATAGCCACTATTTTTATTCCGCTAACGTTCATTGCAGGGATATATGGAATGAATTTCAAGAATATGCCAGAACTCAATTCAAACAACGGGTACTTCATTTTATTAGGGGTGATGTTTGTTCTATTGATTTTTATGTTAATTTATTTTAGAAGAAAGCGATGGCTTTAATATAATTTAAGTTAATTGAACCTCAACAAGGTTAAAGACTGTTAAACCACTTGACACAGATCGAATTTCTCTTAGTTTCAATAGTGTAATTAATTATTAACACTAAAAAAAACCATAGAAATGAGTTATTTGAATATGCAAGATGAAAAGTTAATGCCAGTAGTAGTTGAATTAAATAGCCTTTTAGCAAATTATCATATTTATTATCAAAAATTAAGAAACTTTCATTGGAATATATTGGGAGAAAACTTCTTCGATTTGCACAATAAATTTGAGGAATTATATATAGACGCTAGAACCAAAATAGATGAGATTGCCGAACGCATTCTAACATTACGTTACCATCCGATGAGTAAATTATCAGATTATTTAGAAATTTCAACAATTAAAGAAGTCTCGCCTTTACAATCTGATAAGAATATGGTGAAAGCACTAATTAATGACCACAAAATCTTATTGGAACAAATGAGCAAAGTAAATCAAAAAGCAGGTGAAGCAAATGATGAAGGGACAATGGATTTAATAGGGGCATACATAAGAGAACTAGAAAAAGCCAGTTGGATGTTAAATGCTTGGACTAAGAAAACTTCTGAAACCCTCAAAGAAAGAATGATTGAATCGTAATTACAAACTCATATTGAAAACATTAATACTTATAAAAAGTCTCATTTAGCAATGAGACTTTTTGTAATTTTAAACAGATAAAAACACACAGAATGCCGACATCTAAATTCGCAATAGAGACCCTTAACTTCTTTAAACGGTTAGAGAAAAATAATAACAGAGATTGGTTCAATGAACACAAGAAGGAATTCAAGTCTATTGAGGCCAAAACTAAAGAAACCTATAAACACGTTTACGAAGCATTAAATAAACATGATCATGTAGATGGTTTTAAATTGTTCAGAATTTATAGAGATGTCCGTTTTTCGAAAAACAAGCTACCTTATAAAACACACTTTGGAGGGTCTTTTAGTCGGAAAAAACCAGAATTGAGAGGTGGTTATTACTTGCATATCCAACCTAATAATCAATCTTTTATTGCGACAGGATTTTGGGAGCCTAATAAAGAGGATCTCTTGCGAATTCGCCGTGAATTTGAACAAGACGACGAAGAGATTAGAACTATTATGAATGACAAAGCTTTTAAGTCGGTATGGGGAGAATTTGTTGGAGATGAATTAAAAACGGCACCTAGAGATTTTGATAAAAATCATCCTGCAATAGATCTTATCAGAAAAAAGCAGTACATATTCACCAAGACCTATTCCGATAAAGAGGTCACAAGTGATACATTTCTAGACGATGTCAATGCTTCTTTTTTAGCTATTCGACCATTTTTTGATTATATGAGTGATATATTGACCACCAATCTAAATGGAGAATCCATCCTGTAGACCTAAATGGCTTTAGCCAATGATCTGGAAAATAATTGAATGTTACTCACCAATCGTTCCTTCACTATATTCATCATCCGTTTATTTAATGCTGAAGAATTTTGAATATATAATGCGTATTCTTCTACAGTAAATTGACCGATAATCATGCCCTTCAATGAATTTCTAAATTTCATGTCCTTATGAATGGCATTTTCTATGTATGCTAATTGCTTAGGTAATGACAAATCATAAAATACGTTTTTACGCTTTGTGATATAATTTTTAAAAACGACAATGAGCAAATGATTTTGAAGTTTAATAATAGGACGTAAAGTTCCATTTTGAAAACATTCGTCTGCACTCATATTGTCATTAACTTTAGCAGAGGCTATGGTTGGTCTAATGGACTTTAAATTTGTAGATCGATCATTCATGGCTTTAAATTTTATTAAAAATAGGAATAATGATAAGTCGTTTTTTTAAGCGTTATAGATGTTGTCAACGGTGTTATTAACAAAAAGTATAATTGCATGATTGCTTTTGAGAAGGTTTTCACTACTTTCTGTATAAATATATAACTATGAGATTTCACACACGGAAATGGGTAAAACCCGAAGATTTAAATCCAAATCAGACCTTATTTGGCGGACAATTATTAGCATGGATTGACGAGGAAATTGCCTTATACACCGTCATTCAGCTAGAAAACAATAAAATAGTGACCAAGTACATGTCAGAAATTAATTTCATGGCTTCGGCTAAGCAAGGTGATATCATAGAAATCGGTATAGAGGTAATTAAATTTGGTCGTTCTTCATTAACTATGAAATGTGAGGCAAGAAATAAAATGACTAGGGAAACCATACTTACTGTTGATAATATCATCATGGTAAATCTTGGTAAAGATGGAAAGCCAACGCCTCATGGTAAAACTGAAATTGAATTTGTAAAAGATAGGATAGAGGATTAGCTATTCGGCTATACCAGTTGTTAATTCAAAAATTTCCAAATCAAAATATGTGACTGCAGCTAATGCATGGTCAAAAATATCTGCCATTATATATTCATAATTTACCCAGCGCTTATCGCGACTAAAGCAGTATATCTCTAATGGCAAACCTTGAGATGTAGGTGCCAGCTGGCGGACCATTATGGTCATATCTTTATTGACCCCAGAATGGTTTTCAATATAGGTTTGCATGTACTTTCTAAATACACCAATATTGGTGAGATTGCGACCATTAAGTAATACAGATTTATCAGCGTTTATTTCCTTATTATAGGCGTTAATGTCCTTTTCACGAGTTATTAAGTATTGAGAAATACGCTCAATACGCTTAAAGCGCTCAATATCCGCTTCTGTTAAATACTTAATACTTTTTGCTGTTAGAATAATGGAACGTTTGATGCGACGACCTCCCGAAGATTCCATACCTCGCCAATTTTTAACCGAGTCTGAAATTAATGCATAGGTTGGGATAGTAGTAATCGTTTTATCAAAGTTTTGCACTTTTACAGTTGCTAAAGTGATTTCGGTAACGTCCCCATCAGCTCCATACTTTTCAAAGGTTATCCAATCACCAATGCGCACCATGTCGTTTATAGATACCTGAATACTGGCAACAAATCCTAAAATGGTGTCTCTAAAAACTAATATAATAACTGCGGAAGCCGCTCCTAACGTGGTAACGAATTTCCAAAATGAAATACCAGTAAGTATTGCAAAAACAGAAAACAGACCAATAACCCATGCAAAAATCATGAAGACTTGAATGTAACTTGCTATAGGTTTATCCTTAAGCCGTTCTACAGTTTTTAAATAATCTTTAATGCTATGTAAGACACTGCGTATTATCCAAAGTGTTAGTACAATTCCACACACCTGTAATCCCTTTTCGATAATGTTTTCGGCAAAGTCAAAATCAGAGAAGATGTCTGGGATAAATTCAATGGCAATAATCAATGGGATGATATGGGCTACATTTCTAGGTGTTTTATTAGCTACAAGAATATCATCGAAATTAGATTTGGTTTTAGCAGCAAAGGCATTAAACATATTAACTAAAATACGTTTAATGATAAAGTCGATGATAAATAGAATAATTAGTAAAGCCAAAAGCAATACGAGCATATTCAGATACTGAGCAGTCGATTCACTTAATCCAGCTTCAACGAAATAATCATAAAGTAAATGACGTAGATTTTTCATACTTAAGCGGTCTTCAAATATTTGTTATCTACATAAAAGGTACCAAATGGAATGATTGATGCTACTAAAACAACCATAAATGTTTTTCGATTCCATGTAAGTTCTTGTTTCAGCATTATAGCTAAAACAATATACCCCATAAATAATAGTCCGTGCGGCATGCCTAAAAGCTTTACATATGAAGGATCATCTCCAAAATACTTAATAGGTACAGCGACAAATAAGAGTAAAATATAGGATATACCTTCTAAAAAGGCAATCACTCTAAAACCATTAAATAATGATAACATAAAGTCTTAAATTTTATGCAAAATTACCTTATGTGCGGTAAATAGAATCAATATTTGACAATTTTTTTGATAAATTCAGTTCTTGTGTCGAGGTCTTTAAATTTGATAAAGTAGAAACCAGAAGCCAAATCATTTGTATCAAGTTGATTATTGCCATTTTCTAGGCGTACACTTTTAACTAATTTACCATCTAGAGAGTACACTTCTGTGACATAATTAGCATTGGTATTAATATTTAGAATACTATTAAAAGGATTCGGAAAGACGATGACTTCGTTCTCATCCTCTATAGTAACAGAACTTAAGGTACTATCAAAATATTCAAGAGCTAAATTAAATGCTTCATTACCAATTTTATCACCAATTATACGGCCTTTAATGTCGTCAATAGGTGGGTGGATACCTCCCCAGATTCTTGAAAGACTTGTCTGATCTGACGCATCGCGATACGTAGCCCATTGCAAGGTCATGTTTTGTGTTGGACCAACTTCAAAGACTAAAAAGTTATTTTGTTGTATATCAAATGTTCCCATTCCACCAGGAAAAAATGGATCACCGGTAAGTCGTGTTAATACTTCAGCTGCAGCACGAGAGAATGTAGAATGTCCTGACAAGTACCCTGCAAATGGCGGAGTAACAAATGTACCACGCTGATAAGGCCACCAATGTGTTCCAATTATCCAGTCAACTCCAGCTGTATCAAGTAAAGGGTCTGCAATAAAATCAGGACCTCTCCATGCTTTAATTTTTATTCGACCTACATTTTCATTTGAATCGCCACGAAGTGGATCGGTACTATCAATCAATTCAATTAAGCCACTTATTAATGGAAGACCATGAGGATCATAACTTGGCTGACTAGCATCAGTGCTTTGACCTTTCCCAGCCATGTATCGAATTGCAGATATTGGTCTTAAATAATCATAATAGCCTTTAATTCCCCATGTGTCAATAGCAGAGTCATGCATAGCACCACCTAAGGCCAAGTAACCTTTTACATCCCATTCTAAATCGCTTACAATATTTCCTTGTCCGGCAATTCTTTTTTCTACATCAGGATGATCACTCACATAGTTCAAAATCGTAAACCAGTGCCCTGGAGGTGTTTCTGAATCTGGTCCATCAGCCCAGTATTCAGCTAATACTCTTGCATAATCTGAACGCTTTACCATTTGAGGAACATACGGTTGGCCTGTGATTGGGTTTAGAGCATGTCCTGTACCGGCATCACCGCCATTCGTAAAATCATAAAAGGCTTGATATTCCTCAAAAGTCTCTGGGAAATTATCGATGTCGAAATTTCCAATAGCTCCAGGAGAGATATCAATCATAGTAGGGTCGTTAGGATCCAAATGTGCCGACCATGATGCCACTAAAGCAAAATGCCATTTGTAAGGGTCATCTATACCATCTTCATTTGAGTTTTGAATATAAACAGGTGGTCCAGGATCATTGTAAACGTAACTATCAAAGCCATTATTTAATATTTGAAGATCATCCGTGGATAAGGAAAATGGTGTCACAGCACCCCATTCTGGACTGAGAAATGGCGGAGTTCCAATAGGAAACTCATTTCCACTTTGGTCTATAAATGTACCAAAAGCTAGTGGTTGCCAACGGTCTGGGTTTATGTCATTCGTAAGATAATAGTTTTCTAAAACTAGCGGTGGGTTTGCCGGTACATAGAATGCGTTCGGATAATCAAATTGTTCGTTAGAATTGTCTTGTAACCCAAAAGCAATCATTTCACTCGCCATATAGTTTCCTAAAGCAGCATAAGAATTCGAACTATAATCTAAAGAGGTGAAACTAGGATCATAACCATAAGAGATAAATAAATTATTGATTTCTGTCAATAAATCATTACCGCCAGGTGAGTTCTCAAAACGATGATTAAGTAACCTGTACATGGCATAGCTCATAATTTCGTGTCTCGCCTCATCCACATTTGATGGTGTTGCAATCCCGTTATAATTACAGGTATAACCACCAAAAGTTTGTCCCACAAATACTGTACTGGCTTGAGAATCAAAAAGTGCCCAGGCATCATACATTAAAACAGAGGTATGGAACAAATTCCGTGCATGTATCGTAGGTCTTGCGAAATCTGACCTAATTGCTGTTAATAGCATTTCATTCCATTCTCTCGCAACCGATTGTTGCGCCTGAGAAAAAGTGATGAAAAATAATAGAAAAATAATAGTAATTTTTTTCATAGCGCTTGCATTTAAAATAGGAAGACAAGCTAGTGAATAAAATAATTTTAACAAAAAAAAGACTGTTATTTCTAACAGTCTTTCAACGATTTAATAAACCATATATCGATAGGTCAAGTACTTATTTATCTTGAGACATCATAGCGAAAAACTTATCAATATTTGGTAAAATAACAATACGAGTTCTTCGGTTTTTTGCTCTGTTCTCTTTCGAGTCATTTTCAACTAACGGCTGATAAAAACTACGTCCAGCAGCAATAAGCTGTTCTGGGGCAACATTGTAATCATTTTGTAATTTCTTTACTACCGCAGTCGCACGTAGCACACTTAAATCCCAGTTATCCTTAATAGAAGCTGTATTTTTCATCAATTTGTTATCGGTATGGCCTTCAACCATTACATCTAAACTTTCTTCCGTATTGATAACATTTGCGATTTTTTGTAGAATATCATTCGCTTTGTTACTCACTTTGTAGCTACCTGAATTGAATAACATCTTGTCAGAAATAGAAATCATAACCACAGTTTCTTCAATACGTACAGCTATATCTTCATCTTCTTCAATAGTATCCATAGACGCCTTCAAATTAAACTGTAATGCCAAATTCATTGAATCTTTCAATGTTTTAGCCGTTGCCATATAAGCAGGTGGTACCTTCTTAAGAGATTCCCTCATGGCTTCTCTTTGGTTTTTAGAAATCACCATACCATCCACAGAGACGAGTTGGGCCTCATTCTCTTTTGTAAGTTCATTTATTTTAGAATTATAGCTATCTACACGTTTTTGAATACTCGCAAATTTTGCTTCAAGGTCTTCTTTTTCAACCCTAGTTTTAGTGAGTTCACTTTGTAATTTACCATGGTCTTCCTCTAAAGTAAGATACTTTTTCTTTGATACACAAGCTGTTAAAACTAATGCCGATAAAATAACGATTGAAATTCGTTTCATAATGTTTTATTATAATTTTGGTTTCTGTGTATATCTACGAAATGAATGGTCTTTCGGACTTTTTTAAATCCAAATAGTTATGAACCATAATGTGTTAACTTCGGAAATAGGACAACCTTAAAATTTTGTGAAATCCAATTTAATCTTTAAAGCTTTGATTAATTTTAAAGCAAAATCAACGAAACGATTCTAACCATGAAGAAAACAATACTATTTACATTGACTGTCCTGCTTTGTTTAGCGCCAATGTCGAAACAGGCACAATCCAAAAGAAAGAAGAAAAAAGATGCTAAAACCGAAGCTGTATCACCAGCACCTAAAAAAAAGAATGGCAAAATAAAACCTTATGATAAGGTTATTACTAGTGATGCTGTCACCGATGACGGTCTGTTTAAAGTTCATAAAATAGGAGAGAAGTACTATTTTGAAATTCCAAACGAACACCTTAATAAAGACATGCTCCTAGTAAGTAGAATCGCAAAACTACCTTCAGGATTAGGCGGAGGTTATGTGAATGCAGGCTCAAAAACGGGTGAGCGTCTTATAGTATGGGAACGTTTTGATACTAAAATTTTAATTAAAGAGCGTTCTTATAATTCGGTAGCCGACGACGATTTGCCAATAAGTATTTCAGTAAAATCTAATAATTATGAGCCAATTCTGTTTGCTTTTGATATTGCCGCTTTTAGTAAAGACTCTTCAGCAGTAGTCGTAGATGTTACAAAGTTTTACAGTACAGATGTGAAAGCAATTAGCGGACTACCAGCGCGCTACCGAACCACTTATAAGGTACGAAATCTTGATGCCTCTCGTAGTTATATTAATACGATGAAAAGCTTTCCGCAAAATATTGAAGTGGTGCAAGACATGACCTATAATGCATCGGCACCGCCATCAGCAAGGGCTGCACAAACTATTAGTTTGCAAATGAACCAATCCATGATATTACTGCCCGAAGAACCAATGCAATCCCGTTTTGCAGATGATCGTGTTGGTTGGTTTACCTTTAGTCAGGTAGATTATGGAAGTCCGAAACTTAAAGCAGATACAAAAACGTACATCAGACGCTGGCGATTAGAACCAAAAGATCCTGCGGCTTATGCTAGAGGTGAATTGGTAGAACCCGTAAAACCTATTGTATATTACTTAGATCCTGCAACTCCAGAAAGTTTAAGAAAATACATCAAAGAAGGTATCGAATTATGGCAAGGTCCATTTGAAAAAGCGGGTTTTAAAAATGCCATTATCGCAAAATATCCTCCAACAAAAGAGGAAGATCCCGATTTTAGTCCGGAAGATGTGCGCTATTCAGTAGTGCGTTACGTAGCTAGTGAAACTAGAAATGCCGTTGGGCCAAGTGTTTCCGATCCTAGAAGTGGAGAAATCATTGAGAGTGATATCATATGGTACCACAACCATTTGCGTTCATACCGAAACCGTTACTTACTCGAAACAGGTGCTGCAAATCCTACAGCGAGAACTTTAGACACATCTGATGAAGAGATAGGAGAAATGATGAAAATGGTGATAGCTCACGAAGTAGGTCATGCTTTAGGCTTGCCACACAATATGAGTGCGAGTAAAGCGTATGATGTAGAAAGTTATAGAAGTGGTGACTTCACACAAAAAAACGGAATAGCCTCGACCATTATGGATTATGCACGTTACAATTATATTGCACAGCCTGGTGATCAGAATATTCGATTTATCAGACAAATGGGACCTTATGATGACTATGCTATAAATTGGGGTTATCGCAATATTCCTGGGACTACGAGTTCTGAAGCGGAGCTACCAACCTTAGAAAAATGGATTATGGACAAAGCGGGTGATCCTAGATATGTCTTCGGAAGACAAAGCAGCCGATTTGATCCTACCTCACAAACTGAGGATATAGGAAATGATGCCATTAAAGCATCTAATTACGCATTAAAGAATTTAAAATATGTCGCCCAAAATTTACCACAATGGACAAGCGATCAAACTAATGATTATGACGATCTCGAAGAATTGTATGGTGAATTATTAGGCTGCTATAATCGTTATATTGGACATGTATTGGGCAATGTAGGCGGTGTAGTGGAACATCTCATTACACCAAAGCAAGATGGTATCGCTTATGAAGCAGTTCCAAAAGCCTTACAGCAAGAATCGATGCAATGGTTGCACAAAAACGCGTTTGAAACTCCAGTTTGGCTAGTAGACAAGCGCATGCTACAAAATATTGATTATGCGGGTTACACAGAACGTGTGAGACGCTTACAAAGTCGCTATTTAAATGGCTTACTGAGTTTTGATCGTTTAGGAAGACTCATCGACCACGAAACCCTAGATACTACAAATTATAGTGCACTGCAAATGCTTCAAGAGTTGAGAAAAGGAATTATGAGCGAAACTACTGCAACAAAAAATGTAGATGTTTTCCGTCGTAATTTACAGCGAGCTTATGTTGATCGTATGGCATTTCTCATGACCGAAGACATGAATCCGCAACGAAGCACTCAGTATTTTAATGTGTCACAATCTGATATTCGTGCTTTAGTGCGTGGTGAATTAAATACTCTAAAACGTCAGGTGGGTGCAGCAGCAAATCGCCCTGTGAATCTGGTAACCAAATATCATTATAGAGATTTAGTAGAACGAATTGACGTTATCTTAGTTCCGAAATAAGATTAAAATGATATCTGAATACAACACACCTTTCGGGTTTTAGTCTGAAAGGTGTTTTTTTATTATCGAAACATTCCATTATATTTATAGGGCTAAGTCTCTAAAAGACAATAGTCATGAGTATTTTTAATAAAAAACGTATGGGATTTTTATCAAAGAAAAAGCTATCCAGTTATCTCTTGTATGGGATTGGAGAAATTATCTTGGTGGTGATTGGCATTTTAATTGCTGTCACCATCAATAATAAAAAACAGGAGCGTGATGCACAAAATCAATTGCGTAGTTATCTTCAAGTTTATAAACAAGATCTCATTCAAGACACCACCATCATTCATGCGGTTTTAGAAACGTATGTGGAAAAACGTAAAGAATATTTCAAACTATTTTTAAGTGATACCGTTACCGCAAAAACCTATGCAGAAACGCCTCAAGGTTATGGACTTATCCTTTCATATACGCCTTTTCAGCTTCAACAAAAAGGAATTAACTTGCTTGAGAAGTATGTTAATGATCGTGATAGCGAACAGGACACATTAATCTCAACAATTTTAACAAGTTATAGAACTTTTGATAATTTATTAACTGCAACGAATAACCGTATAGGAGATGATATTGATAATAATATGTTGTATTTCAAGGAAAATGAACCTTGGATTGCTGACATCCTCATGGGGAAACTAGATAACCCCGAAATTATGCGCTACTATTTAAGCGATGCGTATAGAGCCCGATTAGCCATTCATTCAACGCTCATTTATGGGAATTTGGAACCGCAGTTAAAAGCGCTAAAAGAAACAGATAAAGAAATTCTAGAATTAATAAACGAACGATTGAAAAAATGAAGATATTCAACAAACAACGATTACAATTTTTAAAGAAAAGTAGTATGAGTAAATATATAGGATATGCTATTGGAGAGATTGTACTCGTCATTATTGGGATTTTAATCGCTTTAGGCATTAATAATTGGAACCAAGATAAGCAGCTCAAACGGGCTAATGTCGTGCTTCAACAAAAAGTATTGAAACAACTAGATATTGATATAGAGACGATTTCCGACTTTAAAAAAGAATTAGACACCCTGCAACAAGTGTATCTTAAGACTTTAGATCGTCCTTATGATAAAAGCAAAGTAGGTGAAGAAGGGCTGATATCAACCCTTTTATTTGAGGTGAATACATTAACCCTAGATAACCATATTATTAATTTGGTTGATAATGCTGAACTTGAGGTTAGTAGCGCTTCTGAGCAACTTATAGATTTAAGTAGTACGTATAAAATATACAGAAAGGATATTGACGATATTGAGAAAATTATTTTTGAGAAAACAACTAATAATCTAAAGGAAATAGAAAAAACAGAGGATTGGTACATCGAATTTATAACCGATTTTATATGTAAAAACGATTGTATTAATTACCTCCTAAATAATAAAGATCATAAGGCTAGAATAGCGTCCTTAAGATTTCTATATATCGTAGGCTATGATTCAATTATTGATATTTTTCAAAATGATTTATTAAAGTCAAAAGAACAACTTTTAAAGGCCTTGAGTAAATAATACGATGATCATGGTGAGCATTGCTATCCGTAGCTCGGACATTATCAATACTCACAATATTTCATGATTCAAAATACACAAGTGATAAACAGGCCAAACTAGGGTAAAACTGAGTGATTATAGAACCCCAATAATTCATATCAACTATAATTAATCTGTCATTATGGTTTTTGGCATCATATTTGACTTCTACTAAGTATTATTAAATATTAAAATATAATACAATGAGTAAAGGAACAGTAAAATTCTTCAACGATGCCAAAGGATTTGGCTTCATCACCGAAGAAGGTTCAAACAATGAGCATTTTGTACACATTTCAGGATTAGTAGACGAGATTCGCGAAGGCGATATTGTTGAATTCGATTTGACAGAAGGCAAAAAAGGATTAAACGCAGTAAACGTAAAAGTTATCTAACATATCGCTTAACCTAAATTATGAAAGCCCATCACATGTGATGGGCTTTTTTTTATATCCTTTATCAAACCACATACAGTATTATAAAGACTTAGACGATTGCTAATCTTTAACTGTGATGGGTTTTAATTTGATACATCCGAAAGCATCCAATAGTTTTATGATCAAATATGTGATATCAATTTCATACCATTTGACACCAAAATTAGCTCTGCTCGCATGCTTATGATGATTATTATGATAGCCTTCACCCATCATTAAAAAATCAAAACGGAATAGATTTTTGCTCGTGTTTTTCATTTTATAATTGACATAGCCATAAATATGCCCAAACCAATTAATAATTACGCCATGAATTGGCGCCATTAAAAACGTAATAGGCAATAACAACCATTGCCACCAAGCGGTCACAAAGAAGGCAAAAAATAGAATGTAACTTGTAATCCAAAGTAATCTAGAAAAGCGAGAACTTGCAAAAAGATCAAATTTTGTCCATTGCGGTACATTTTTGGTAAAACGCTGATCAATAGGAATACGCTGTTTATTAATATCTTGATAGATCGTTTTTGTTTTCCACATCATCGCAAACACATTAGCATCATGAGATGGAGAATGCGGATCTTTTTCAGTATCTGTATAGGCATGGTGCATGCGGTGCATAATACCATAACCATATGCACTTAGGTAACTTGAACCTTGAAAAATCCAGGTCAAGATAAAGCTTATACGTTCCATCGTTTTTGACATGGTAAATACTTGATGAGCTGCATAACGATGCAAAAAGAACGACTGAAAAAATAAGCCTCCATACCAAAGCAATAAAACAAAAATAACAATCACCATAACTTTTTTTGCAAAGATAATGTGATGTTGCGAGCGAAACAATGAACCTAAATCAATTAAATGCTTTTTATAAACGTCGCCTAATCCTACTAAGCGCTTGTGCAGTCACACCAATATAGGAACTTATATATTTAAGAGGAATTACTTTTATGAGTTCTGGGCGTTCTTTAAATAATTTCATATATCGTTCCTCTGCTGTCAAATTCAACAAGTTTTGTTCCCGTTTAGATTTTAATAAAAAGAGACGTTCTGCTGTTAATCGTCCAATAAGATTTCCAATTTGGGTTGTTTTATAAACCGCTTGTAAATCGTCATAGGTTATACTTAAAATGGTCGTTTCTGTAAGTGCTTGTAGTTGGTAAGCCGAAGGTGTCTGTGTTAAGAACGAGTCGTATGCACTAATAAACTGGTCTTTAAAACTAAAGCCAAAGGTGATTTCTTTCTCAGGGTTTTCTTTAGGAATAAATAAACGTACAACACCCGATTCAATAAAGGAAATGTGATTTTCTACGGTATTGATTTTTAGAAATATGTCTTTCTTTTGAATCACACGACGCTGTAATTTAGAGGTAAAAAAATCCCAATCTGATTGTGATATGGCGGCTATTTGGTCTAAGTACGCTTTTATCTGTTGCACGCTGTTGAATCCTGTTAGGTGAGTATGCAAAGATACAGATTCACAAATTTATTAACTGTGATTGTTGGGCTAAATTGTTTGAACTATTTTAAGGCAATCAACGGTTTTAAAACTTCCCAAACAGTATTAGCCACTATTTTATGACCTTCAACAGTTGGGTGGATGCCATCACTTTGGTTGAGTTCTTCAATACCTCCAACATCTTTTAAAATAAAAGGAATAAATTCTAATTTATTTTGATCCGCTAAATCCGCAAAAATGCTTCTAAACTCATTCGTATAGTCTTGTCCCATATTTGGTGGCAATTCCATACCAGCAAGGATAATAGTGGTTTCTGGGCTTTTTTCTTTTACAGCATCTATTATGGCTTGGAGATTCATACGGGTTTCCGATAAGGGCACGCCTCGTAAACCATCATTGCCACCCAGTTCTAGGACAAAAACAGATATATCTTGATTCATCACCCAATTAATACGACTTTTTCCACCAGCCGTCGTTTCACCGCTTAATCCTGAATTGATTACAGTATAATTTAAGTCAAGGGAGTCTATCTTTTGTTGTAAAATAGCAGGAAAGGCATCGTTGATATCCTCCAATCCATATCCTGCAGTTATGCTATCACCAAAGCATAGAATAGTGCCAGATGTCTCTGCAGCTGTCAAAGTCACCTCGATTTTATCTGTTGACACATCTTCTTGGGTTATTTTTTTAGAGGTTTCATTGCCACATGCACTGAGTAATAAGACCATCATAAAATAACAAAACTTTAAGAATTTATGTGCGCGTGTCATTGGTAGATTTAATTGCAATTGTTTATTTTGAGCCTTAGACATAAACTGTCGTTTAAATTAAAATTAATATGTCAAAGATATTAAAGATAACTGGGCTAGAAAAGACTTATACCAGTGGTAACAAACAATTAACGGTTTTGCAGAATATCACTTTTGATGTCGATAAAGGGCAAACCTTTTCTATTGTTGGACCTTCAGGTAGTGGTAAAACGACGCTCTTAGGATTATGCGCGGGTTTAGATCAACCAAATGCAGGTTGTGTAGAGCTATGTGGCTATGATTTAAATAGTTTAAATGAAGACCAACGTGCTCAATTACGAAATAAAGAAGTAGGGTTTATTTTTCAAAATTTTCAATTGCTACCAACACTTACCGCTCTTGAAAATGTTAGTGTACCACTAGAATTGCAAAGCGCTAAGGATGCTTCGGAAAAAAGCACCGCCCTATTAGATAAAGTAGGTTTGGCCGATCGCGTTCATCATTATCCCTCTCAGCTTTCTGGAGGAGAACAACAACGTGTCGCTTTAGCGAGAGCATTTGCTAACGCACCATCTATTTTATTTGCAGATGAACCTACTGGAAATTTAGATGAAGAAACGGGTGAAAAAGTGATTCAGCTATTATTCGAACTTAATAAAGAAGCCGGTACGACTCTGGTTATTATTTCTCACGATTTGGAATTAGCCAATCGCACGCAACAAATACTTCGACTAAAAGGTGGGCAAATATTAACGAATTTACCAACGACAATACTTTGAACCCTTCCAAACTAAACATCAGTTGGCTTTTTAAGATGGCTTGGCGAGATGCCAAAGCAAGTCGCGTACGATTACTGTTATTTATGGCCTCGATTATACTAGGCATTGCAGCTGTTGTATCCATTCAATTATTTAGCACTAATCTTAAAGACAATATTCAGCGCCAATCTAAATCCTTAATGGGTGCCGATTATATTATTGATACCAGACAAGTTCCAACAAAGCGCGCCCAAGCGATTATTGACTCCTTAAGACCGGATGCTTCTGAAGTCAATTTTGTTTCTATGATAGCCTTTCCAAAAAATGGAGGTACTAAATTAGTACGCGTTAGAGGTTTAGAAGGCCCCTTTCCTTTTTACGGAAATATTGACACACAACCTACCTCTGCTGCAATAACTTATCAAGACTTAGGTGGAGCTTTAGTTGATGCTACATTATTGCTTCAATTTGATATCAAACCAGGGGATTCCATCAAGGTAGGTGAACTGACACTGCCCATTATTGGAGCCTTAAAATCCATTCCAGGAAGCACGGCAATTTCAACCTCTGTGGCACCACCTATTGTGATTCCATATCGTTTTATCGAAGACACAAAACTCTTGCAATTTGGTAGTCGTAAGGAATACCAATACTTCTACAAAGTAGCAGACACCATAAACTTAGACCGCTTTGAAGATAAGATTGAACCTATGCTAGATGCAGAAAATGCCGATTTGGACACACATACCAGCACAAGCAGACGTCTAGGGAGACGTTATGAAAATGTGGGTAAATTTCTAAATTTGGCTGCGTTTATCGCCTTACTACTGGGTTGTATTGGTATTGCCAGTTCGGTTCATATTTATATTAAAGAAAAACTGAGAGCCATTGCTGTTTTAAAGTGCATGGGAGCATCTCGTCTTCAAAGTTTTCTGATTTTTTTGATTCAGATTTCAGGCATTGGAATTATTGGTGGTTTAATCGGATCTCTTATTGGAGTGGGACTACAAGAACTCTTTCCTTATATCTTAAAAGATTTTCTTCCGTTTAATGTTGAAATTACTATAACTGCGCAGCCCATCTTAATTGGTGTTTGTCTCGGTTTCTTTATGTCGGTTTTGGTTGCATTATTACCGTTGCTTAGAACTTGGTATGTATCGCCATTAGAAGTTTTACGTATCGATGAGAAGCCCACAAAAGAGCCTAAACAAGTGCGTTATATTGTATTTACAATCATTTTAGTTTTTCTATTTTTGTTTTCTTTTTGGTTGCTGAATAATGCCGCCTTTGCTTTTGGTTTTGTAATTGCCACCTTGATAACCTTTTCCGTTTTAGCAAGTATAGCATTGCTTAGCATTAAAGCTATTAGACGTTATTTTCCGCAACGTTGGGGTTTTACAGCGCGTCAAAGTTTACTCAACTTGTTTAGACCAAACAATCAAACTGTGGTATTAGTTGTTGCTATTGGATTGGGTACCTTTTTAATTAGCACCTTGTATTTCACTAAAGATATTTTATTAGCCAAAACTGAAGTTGGCCAGACTGCTGAAAACGCTAATATTATTATATTAGATGTGCAAAGTCAACAGCGTGATGCTGTAGCCCAGAGTATTAAGGCCAATGGCTTAACTATACTTGATAATATCCCGCTCGTTACGATGCGAATGCATAGCATTAAAGACCAATTGGTTAATGATATACGCCAAGATAGCACACGCCAGGTTCGCGGTTGGATATTGAATCACGAATTCAGAACCACCTATCGAGATGCATTAATCGCTTCAGAAGAGCTGCTAGAAGGGGAGTGGACATCAGAATTAAAGTCGGATGATCCGGTCGTAATTTCAATTTCGGATAATTTAGCTGCAGATGCTAAAGTCACGGTTGGCGATGCCATTGTTTTTAATGTACAAGGTGTACTTATGGAAACCAAAGTAGGCAGTATTCGCAAAGTAGATTGGGGACAAATACAGCTTAATTTCTCTATTGTGTTTCCTAAAGGGGTCCTTGAACAAGCGCCTCAGTTCAATGTGCTTACTACTGCAGCACCTGACGAAAAGCGTTCTGCAGACTTGCAGCGCGATTTGGTCGCTCAATTTCCAAATGTTTCTATTATTGATTTACGACAAGTATTTACAATTGTCGAGAATATCTTAGATAAAGTGTCTTGGATAATTAATTTCATGGCCTTCTTTAGCATACTAACTGGTATTATTGTATTGATTGGCTCCGTAAGGACGAGCAAATACCAACGTATAAAAGAAAGTGTATTACTGCGAACACTTGGTGCTAAAAATACTCAGATTTTACAAATTTCAGCTTTTGAATATCTGTTTTTGGGCTTATTGGGTAGTTTAGTTGGAATTTTATTAGCCTTAGTGAGTAGTCTCTGTTTAGCCTTATTTGTTTTTAAAGAACCTTTTTCACCATCATTCATTCCATTTTTAGTGTTTTTACCTGGTATTACACTATTGGTTTTGGGTATAGGCTTAAGCAATATCCGGACTGTAATTAGAAGTTCTCCTTTAGAGGTATTGCGAAGAGAAAGTTAAATCTTTAAAAGGATTTATAGTGTGTCTTTCTTTAGTATAAAACATTGTTGATTCTCAAGGAGCTATTTATTCCATTACCAACCACAGTATCCTTACATTTGCAAAAATTATTTTTATGTCCACACGTTTTTCCGATTTAGGAATTAATGAAGAGCTACAACAAGGTTTAGCTGATTTGCAAATTTCTGTTCCAACAGATATTCAAGAAAAAACCATTCCTGTAGTATTACATCAGAATGAAGATGTGGTCGCACTGGCAAAGACCGGGACCGGGAAAACAGCAGCATTCGGATTGCCTTTACTACAATTGATTGATGTTGATAATACTGATGTACAAGCGGTTATATTAGCACCTACAAGAGAACTCGGACAACAGATTTACACGAATTTAGTGTCTTTTGCTTCGCATATGCCTTCCATATCCATCGCTACAGTTTGTGGTGGAATTCCCATCAAACCTCAAATAGAACGTTTACAAAGCACTACGCATATTGTCGTGGCAACTCCAGGTCGATTGGCCGATCTAGTCAAACGTAACGCCATTAATATTAAAACCATTTCGTATTTCGTTTTAGATGAAGCCGATGAAATGGTAAGTGCTTTAAAGGAAGGACTCGATGCGATAATCAAAGACATTCCAAAAACAAGAAGAACCTTGTTATTTACGGCTACGATGTCTGGTCCTATAAAACAATTGGTACAGAACTATATGTCTAAGCATGTGGTTCAGATTGAAGTTGATATGGCTGCGGTTGGACATCAAGGTTTAGACCATCAATATGTCGTTGTAGAACCGATAGAAAAATTGGATGTATTACTCCATTTCTTAAATTCTAAGGAAGGTCAACGCGGTATTATTTTTTGTAAAACAAAAGCAGCAGTTAATAAATTGGCAAAGAACTTAGCTATTAACAAATTTTCTTCGGGAGCTATCCATGGGAGCTTGACACAAGGCATCCGTGATCGTATTATGGGTCAATTTAGAGAAGGTTATATTGACATTTTAGTGGCTACAGATTTGGCAGCTCGGGGTCTTGATATCAAAGACATTGCCTACGTTATCAATTATCATTTACCTGATACATATGATAATTATGTACATAGAAGTGGTCGAACAGCACGAGCAGGAGCAAAGGGATTAGCCTTAACCATACTTCAGCAGGAAGAAGTTGTTGATATTGCCGATTTTGAAGCTGAATTGGGTATTGTGTTTAAGGTTTATAAAAAAGCCGACACGAAAAGCATAGAAGAAAACAAAGCCTTGCTATGGGCGAAAAAAATATTTAAGACCAAACCCAATCGCACTATTTCTGAAAACTTGCGACAAGACGTCAGAACGGTATTTCATCATTTAACGAAAGAAGAATTGATAGAGAAAGTATTGGCAAATTATTTAGCACAAACACCTTTAGGAGCACCAAAATCGGGAGATTCTAAAAAGAAAAAAAACAATTAAACGATATGGCTAACATCATCAAAGCACAACAAGATATTCTTGAAAAATTAAAGATCTATAGCCTAAACCCGATGCAAGAGGAAGCTTTGGAAGTGATTAAAAACAATGCTAATACCATTCTGCTCTCTCCTACAGGAACCGGAAAGACCTTAGCTTTTTTGCTACCAATACTAGACGAATTAGATCCAGAATGTGCAGAAGTACAAGCGCTAATTATTGTCCCTTCTCGAGAATTGGCGATTCAAATTGAGCACGTTGTTCGTAATATGGGTTCTGGTTATAAAGCCAATGCCATTTATGGAGGTCGCGCGATTTCCAAAGATAAAATAGAACTCAAACATACACCAGCCATTTTAATAGGCACGCCAGGACGATTGGCTGATCATTTTGAACAAGAGCGTTTTACTACAAACCACATTAAAACATTGGTGATTGATGAGTTTGACCTGTCTATTGAAGTTGGTGCAGGAGGAGAGCTAAAAAATATTATGTCTTATTTACCAAATGTATCGAAGCGCATATTAACCTCTGCAACTCAAGGTAATTCGATTCCAGGATATTTAAAAATGGATAGGGCCGTTACTTTAAATTTTCTAAAAGAACAAACAAGTTCAAAACTGATGGTGAAGACGGTGCTATCACCTTCGGAAAACAAACACAACACATTGGTAGATCTTCTATATGTTTTAGAAAATGAGCCTGGCATTGTGTTTTGTAACAAAAAAGAAAGTATTGAAGATTTAAGTCGCTTCTTGGATAAAAAGAAAATTACTCATACTTGTTTTCATGGCGGTATGGAGCAAAGAGACCGCGAACGCGCTTTGATTCAATTAAGAAACGGAAGTGCTTCAGTGCTGATTGCGAGTGATTTAGCCTCGAGAGGTATTGATATTCCAGAGATGTCATATATCATACACTACGAAATACCGAGTGCTTTTCAAGAGTATACGCACAGAAACGGACGAACAGCTAGAGTTAATTCTAAAGGCACCGCATATCTAATCAAAGGAAAAAGAGAGATTTTCCCTGAGTTTATAGAAAAATCAAAAGTAGAAACCATTCCTGTGAATAGTGGCGGTTGGAAACCGCAATTTTGGACGACCTTATTTATTTCTGGAGGTCGTAAAGATAAAATCTCTAAAGGTGATATTGCTGGATTATTTTTTAAACAAGGTCAGATTACTAAAGATCAATTAGGTGTGATTGAATTGAAGCAAGATTGTGCGTTTGTGGCCGTTCCAGCTAGTATTGCAGATGAATTAGTAGGACTACTCAATAACACACGATTGAAAAAGAAAAAGGTGAGAGTGACTTTACTTTAATGCTATGAGTAAAACGACCTTAAACCAATCAAATAGATAAGACAATTGATACTTATAAATTCGCTATTAAGGTTTCCGAAAAATTAAAATTAGGTAACGAAGAAGGTTATAAAAAAAAAAATTGAAAGATTGGAAAAAAACTAATGGCTTTCCTCATTGCTGGCAATGATGATTTAGCAAGTTTAACCTGCTCCTATACTCAAAAAAGCACATCAAAATTGATGTGCTTTTTTTATCCGAAAATACAGTTAGTAAATCCATTAAAAAGCAGTAATTTCGCGCCTCTAAAAATGGCGAGTTATGAAGCGTATAAATGAGTACAAGAAATTATTCGGAGTTGACAAAGACATCGAGCTTAAAGCACTTAAAAAAAGCTATCGAAATCTTGTCAAAGAATGGCATCCCGATAAGTTTCAAGACGGAGACACAAAACAAGAAGAAGCCGAAATACAGAGTCGTCGTATTATAGATGGATATCACTTCTTGGTAAGTATGGCACCAGAAACCAAAGCTGCAAACCTTGAAGCTTATACTGAAACCATTACAAATGGAACTATCGCAGATTACCAGCATAAAGGCTTATTGTTAGAAATCACCTTTACAGACGGTTCTACCTATGAATATTTTGGGGTCAGCAAACAGGTATATCACAAAATGATAAATGCCGGAAATCTCAATCGTTTTGCGAAACGAACCATTTATCCTAAATATACTTACAGAAAGTCTAAACGTGCGCTAGAAGAGGCATAGCAGCTATAAGCCAGCTTATTATTTACAAAATTGATGTAGGTGCTTATGTTTGGTTATGGCATTGAAAAAGAGGTGTTTCTACTGTATTTTTTCAATGGTATTAGTCTATTTAGGTGCAATTGCTATAATCCGGATTCCCCTGTGCACTAAGTTCAACGGCTACAATACTTTAATACTTATTTAAGCACATCTAAATCAAGCTCATTAAAATTATGTGCTGCCTTAACTAAAAGAGTAGACCCAATAGATTCGAATAAATTATTTGTTTTTAGAACAAATTCGGCTTGTTTTTCAATGTTGTAATCGGGTATGCCTACAATGGTTAAATCTGTCGTTTTTGACTCTTCTTCGATGATAGTATAAAACGTTTTTTGTTCCACTGCATTATTGATAATTTTAATAGCCACATTGACGCGTAAATCTTCAACAAGCTTTGAGATTTTACTTTCAATAATAGACACATCGACATTGTTATTATTTACAAAAAGCACTCTAATATTTGGGTTGTTCCATTTTGGAGATGCAATAATGAAACGTGCTATATTGAGCATCATTTCTGCATTTTTACTGTCGGTTTCTCGCCACCATAAATCCACTGTTTTATGATTTCCGAATTTTGACATTCTATCAAAATCTAAGTACAATAAATTATAATCTAAATGCAGCAAGGTTTGCGTCATTTTGGAGTATTCGCCAGAGTCCTCAAGCCCTTTAGGCCAGCCCATCATAATGGTATTAGGTTCAACACCAGAAAACCCAAAAGTTGAGGCTATATTAGTAATCCCGCTGTAAATATTATCCACTTTTATTTGTCTGGCGAAAATGCCAAGATCTTGAAATATGTCATCCCTCACCACCTGATCCGTTTTTTTAAGAGGAGGCTCGGTATTTTCTTTATCTAAAATGAGTTTGAAATTGGTGACAATACCTGTGCGACCAGAAACGGTTTTGCACAGTTCTAATAAATACGATTGGTGATCACTTTTACCACTAAACAGAATGATATTAGGATTCCAATTGGAGTTTTCTTCTACTTGAGCATCAATTTTTTTAAGGCCTTTATTCACTACATTTTCCCAAACACTTTTCCATACATCGTTAGACTGTAATTTTACTTCCTTTCGTTGCAGTCCAAAATACATGGCACTTATAACCGCTAAAGCAGCGATCATAGCCATGGTATCTAATTTAAACATCACCGCAAAACAGGCCACAAATCCAATTAAACCAATCCATCGCTTGACTTTAAAAGTCGGTTGAAAGTCAGGGTTTGCCCAGCTTTCAAGAAAAAACAAAATATTTATAAACCCATAAGCGGTTAAATAAAACATAGACACCACACGTGCTATAATATCTAATTCCCCAATAAGAATCCCGATTTCAGCAATAATAAAAGCCAAAAATAAGGCATTCACAGGTTCATTATTTACACCTTTACCTTTTCTAAAAATTTTGGGTGTGACTTTATCAATAGACATGGCTTGTAAAATTCTAGGACCGCCAAGAATACCACCTAAAGCCGATGATAATGTGGCGCCCCAAATTCCTGCTACAACAGCAGGGGCAAAGAGGGCCATTTTCATTAAGATATTATAATCTGTTTTAAGAGATTCAGAATCGATGGAATAGGCCATAAAAACAGCCAGCACGATATAGACTAAAAGACCAACACCAATTGCGTATAAGGTCCCACGAGGAATAGAACGTTTGGGATCTTCTAAATCACCACTCATGGCAATTCCAGCCGTAAAACCTGTAACGGCAGGAAAAAATACGGCGAATACTACTTCTAAAGGAACCGCATTTTCAGCGGTAAATAAGTTGACTGTGGTGGGGGCAAATTCTCTAGAGCCCAGAAATATGGATATCAGTGAAACCACAATAGCTGCCAGGATAATAAACTGTGTTTTAAGGGCTACCGAAGTACTGATGAGCGCTAAAGCTGTAAGTGCAAAAAGGGCAATAGTTCCCGTGAGTCGTAAGTCATTTATAGAGGTTCCAAAGCCGAAATAGGCATTAAAGCTTTCGGCAAAACCAATTAAATACAAAGCGATAGAAAAAGCTGTTCCAACAAATAGTGCAATACCAATGGAGCCTCCAATAGGCACACCCATACTTCTGGAGAGGACATAATAAATACCACCAGCACCAATTTTTTTATCTGTAGCCACAGACGACACACTTAAACCTGTAGAGACTGAAATCACATGGGCAATCAAGATGATAACAATAGCACCAATAAGGCCAGCATTACCAACAACCCAACCTAAACGCATATACATAATAACCCCAAGAATGGTTAAAATAGAAGGTGTAAAGACACCAGCGAAGGTTCCAAATTTTCTTTTTTGTGGCATTACTGCGGTTTTATTTTTTTTGAAGAAAACACGAGGAAGTGAATATAGCTATTCTTTTTATAATAGAATAACTGACGGTATTGGAATTAAAACTATTATAGTTTTAAAAAAAAATGACTAACAAAATCTCCAATATGCTATAATTTTAATAACAGTTAAAAGCTAGCTTTTTAAATACGCTGGCAAGTGGCTTTAATCCCGAAAGCTTTCGGGAAAGCGTTGGCAGCGGCAAATGTGACATTTCAAGTTTTAAATGAATAGTACTATTTTATTCATCACATTCACGAACACAACTTTCTCAAATATTAAAGTTGTGAGTAATTTTACATAACGTCAAATTATAGTTACATTTTAATTTCCTAAATGCTAATCGCTGAGAAATACAAAGTATTCACGAACTCAAAAATTTAAAATAGAAATGCGTGAGTAAATGCAAACAACGCTGCGAAGCAAACCGCTTAATAGTTTAATTGCCCAAAGTTCTGTAGTTTCTTTAGAAGACAAATGTTTCTGGGGTATTTTACATAGTATAGTATTATAGCTTACGAATGTTAACAAACATCATCACATAAAATAGCTGTTACATAATTACTATCGATATGAACCTAAAGGCGTCATATCTGCAACTATGTAAAATAGAACTCAAAAGTTCTATTCGCTATTTTACTCACATTGATACATTTGTACTATAATTTATATTATGTAAAATAGAAATTGTAGAAGTATATTGACAACCCCTCTACGCCGTGTATCAACCTTAAATCATATACGTCTTTGTTTTTATTTCATAACAACCTCAAAATATCTTATATCTAAAATTTTGCTAAACTGAGACTATTTAGCAATTTATCAGAATTTGGTTAACTTTATACTCTAACCAATTCAATTCTAATAATGAAGAGTCTTTTCCGTATTTTTTGCACATTCATGCTATCCCTTTCTATAACTTTTACAATTTCGGGTCAAGAGAAAGACGCAGATGAAAATCCATTTAATAGTCTTGAGCTGCGAAGTATCGGTCCTGCTTTTATGAGCGGACGTATCGCTGATATTGTTATTCATCCAAATAACGAAAACATATGGTATGTTGCAGTTGGCTCTGGTGGTGTGTGGAAAACTATAAATTCTGGTACGACATGGACACCTATATTCGATAAGGAAAGCTCCTACTCTATTGGCACAGTTTCTATAGATCCCAACCAACCAGAAACCATTTGGGTTGGTACAGGTGAAGATGTTGGAGGACGTCATGTTGGATTTGGTGATGGCGTTTATCGAAGTGATAATGGAGGACAATCTTGGACCAATATGGGTCTTAAAAACACACAACATATTTCTCGTGTTATTGTGCACCCAGAAAATAGCAGTGTTGTATGGGTAGCTGCTCAAGGACCACTATGGAATAAAGGTGGACAGCGTGGTTTATACAAAACAACAGATGGCGGTAAAACATGGAAAAAAACACTGGGTGATGATGCGTGGACAGGTGTAACAGAGTTAGTGTACGACCCAACAAATCCAGATCGAATGTATGCCGCGACTTGGCAACGTCATAGAACGGTGGCCGCTTATATAGGTAATGGTCCTGGTACTGCTTTACATCGTAGTGATGATGGCGGTGAGACTTGGGAAAAACTAACCTATGGTTTACCTAAAACGGCAATGGGCAAAACAGGCTTAGCGATTTCACCACATAATCCAGAGGTATTGTATGCTGCTATTGAGTTGGATCGCAGACAAGGTGCTGTGTACCGTTCTAATGACGGTGGAAGTTCTTGGTCTAAACAATCGAATACTATTTCTGGTGGTACTGGACCGCATTATTATCAAGAATTATATGCGTCACCACACCACAAAGATCGCTTATATCTTATGGATAATACCATGCAAATTTCTGAAGATGGTGGAAAGACTTTTTATAGAATGAATAATAAAAATAAGCATGGCGATAATCATGCAATAGCTTTCAGAAAACACGATCCTAATTATTTGCTCGTCGGAACCGATGGTGGATTATATGAATCTTTCGATCTAACTAAATCATGGAAATATATTGAGAATTTACCTGTGACACAGTTTTATAAATTAGCTGTAGATGACGCAGCTCCTTTTTACAATATTTATGGTGGCACACAAGACAATAGTACTGAAAGAGGACCATCACGTACAGACAATCTTCATGGGATACAGAATAGTGATTGGAGCGTGGTTCTTAATTGGGATGGTCACCAACCGGCTACCGAACCAGGAAACCCAAATATTGTTTATGCAGAACGTCAAGAAGGTACATTGTCACGATTAGATATGAAAACTGGCGAGGCTATAGATATACAACCACAACCAGATGAAGGTGATGCCATACAACGGTATAATTGGGATGCACCAATATTAGTTAGTCCGCACAAACCATCCACTATTTACTTTGCGTCACAACGGGTTTGGAAATCTGAAAACCGAGGTGATTCATGGACGGCAATTTCTAAAGATTTAACCAAAAACGAAGAGCGTATTACTTTACCTATAATGGGCAAACAACAGTCTTGGGACAATGCTTGGGATGTATATGCCATGTCTAATTATAATACCATAACGTCATTGTCAGAATCACCAAAAAAACAAGGTTTACTTTATGCAGGTACTGATGATGGATTAATTAATATTACCGAGGATGGTGGTGCTAATTGGAGACAAATAAAAGTAAATCAATTGCCTGGTGTGCCCTCAACAGCATTTGTGAATGATATTAAAGCAGATTTACATGATGCCAATACGGTTTATGTAGCTTTAGATAATCATAAATATGGTGATTTTAAACCTTATCTATACAAGAGTACTGATAAAGGGAAATCTTGGGAATCTTTAACTGCATCCATTCCAGAGCGTCATTTGGTGTGGCGACTAGTCCAAGATCATGTGGCACCAAACCTCTTATTTATAGGGACTGAATTTGGTTTATTCTTTTCAGTTAATGGTGGAAAACAATGGACAGCATTAAAAGGAAATGTGCCAACGATTTCGTTTAGAGATTTAGCCATACAAAAACGTGAAAATGATATGGTGGCTGCGTCTTTTGGTCGTGGGTTTTATATACTCGATGACTATTCTGCCTTAAGAGAAGCTTCTCAAAACGATTTAAATGCAGAAGCGAAGTTATTTCCGGTACGTGATGCATGGTGGTATATACAGCGCTCTCAACTAAGTTTTGAACCGAATAAGGGAAGTCAAGGTGATTCGCATTTTGTAGCTCCTAATCCTGATTTTGGAGCACTACTCACCTATTACCTTAAAGATGTTCCAGTCTTAAAAAAAGAACAGCGTAAAAAGAAAGAAGCAAAGATTAAAACTCAGAATATTCCATTTTCAGGTTGGCAAGCTTTAGAAGACGAAAAATTAGAGCAAAAGCCTCAACTGATTTTTGTAATTAAAAACCAAGTCGGTGAAGTGATACGTAATATATTTAAAGACCCTAAGTCTGGAGTTAATAGAACGGCTTGGGATTTGCGATATCCGAGTCCAAACCCGATTGCATTAAACGAAACAACAGTTTCAGAAGATTTTGGTGAACCAAAAGGATTGTTAGCGCCTCCAGGAACTTACAGTGTTGCGATGTATTTGTCTCATAACGGTGCTGTAAAACAAATGGATGCACCAGTAGCATTTAATGTAAAACCACTTTACAAAAATACACTTGAAGGGTCTTCTCCAGAAGTTGCATCAGCTTTTTGGCGCAGTTTTGAGACCGTATCACGCAAATCATTTGAAATTGATAGGTCTATAATAAAAGCTGAGAAAAAGACCGTAGCATTTCACAAAGCATTGATGAGCAGTACCGCTAATACAGAAACTGGTTTAAAGCAATTAAATAAGATAAGAGATCAAATCAATACTTTAAAATCCGATTATTATGGCAATCAGGCCAAATTAGAAATTGGTGAAAAGAATCCACCATCTGTTAGCGATAAGATGTTTACGATTTATTTAAGTTTAGAGCGCTCTACCTATGGACCAACCGAGACTAACAAAACGCAAATGCAGATTATTAATAGTATGCTTAATAAAGCTGAAAATGAGTTGAAAGCAATTGAGGATGCTATGGATAAATTAGAAGCCTTGTTAAAAACTTCTGGCGCACCATATATTGATGATTAATTAAATACCATTTTACAAACATCTAAGACTATACAGTTTTTAAATAGGGTTATATCTGATGTATTATGACATTCACGCTATTTACGGTGTATCCTAATGCTATCATCTACAGGATGATCCTATTTGAATAGTCTTACGGTGCATTCAAATTTCTTTTCTTCATTTTATAGCTCACAATGAAAAGAATTCCTGCGATGATAAATGGCACTGTAATCATAAGAATAATCAAAAGACTCATCCAAACAGATTGATTCATGTTGTAATTATGGATAAAAATAAATGGACTACATCCAATCCCAATGACTATAAATATGATTCCACCAATAAACTCCCGTTTCCACGCAATAATAAGAAGAATGGTTAAAACATAAGACGGAATGAGATGGATGAAAAAATCACCAATCTGCTGCCAGGTTGTTTTTTCAGGGTTAAAAGCATCGAGTGCAAAAATACTGACAAATAGTATGGCCAGAATACAAATGATTCTTGGTGTCCAATGAATTAATTTATGACTAGCTTTCATTAGTTTGCGTTTAAATCACATAAATTATCTCAATTTTGCCGTAACGCTTTCACATGCGAAAAAATGGATACGCCATTAATTATCGCTTCTACTTCTGTATCCAGCATTTTAATGCCTTTAACATCATTAACCTTACCATCTGGAGAGATTGCTATAATATTATACGAGACATCGTTTTTGGTAATGGCTCTAATATGTATAATATTTCCAGATTTACTCACGCCTTTCACATCTAAAATATCACCTTCTTTGGTGATGGCTTTAATATCTATTAAGGTCCCATCACTGTTAATGCATTTTAGCGGATAATAGCGGTCGTCTCCTTTAACAATAAGTTTGACAGGTAGTCGCTTGCCGTTCACAATTACCTTCACATTAAGAACACTGATGTCATCAGAATTTTGAATGGCTTTCACGTCATAAATGGTACCGTCTTTAGCGATAGCCTTAATTTTTAAAAGCTCTGCCTCTGGTCGGTACGCCTTCACATCCCAATGGATGTCTGGCGGTAATTCGGTTTCGGGTTTGTTAGGATTGGTACGTTCAGTCTCTTCAACTTGAGCATTTCCGAAGAAACATCCAAAGAGTAATAGCACAAATAGGTTCATTCGTACTGACGATTTGCGCAGTGGCATCAAGGTTTTCATCTGTTAGCATTTAGTCTACTAAAGATATCGATAATCTTTAAGGCATAATATGATAAAAGTCACATCTGATTTGTAATTATCTTAGTTTATATGTTGCTGAAGATATCGAGAAGGGAGAATTCCGTATTTATTAAGAAAACAACTAGAGAAATAAGCGGCACTATTAAAGCCAGATTCAAAGGCAATTTCGGAAATATTGCCATGCTGACTATGCAGTAACTGAAGGGCTTTATGCAGTCTAAATTCTCGTAAAAACCGATTAGGAGACTGCCCTGTCAATGCCATAATTTTTCGATATAACTGGGATTTGCTATAGCCTAATGATGTGCTGAATTGCGACATATTGAAATCCGGTTTATTCCAGATGTGTTCAATGAAATCCATTAATTGGGTTAGGAATTTTTCATCTTTTAGAGGCAATACATGAATGATGTCTTTGTCTATAGACGCATTTCTGTTTTCACTTTCGTACAAGGCATTAACTTCTGAAGTGATTACGAAAGATTCCTTTGAGATTTCGCACATTCGTGTGGCTAAAGTAATGGCCTCCTCAAATATATTAGGCTTATCGGTGACTGGAATTCCTGAACTTAAGGCAATATTAAGACGTCGAATGTTCGGATCAAATTTTGGCGTGACATACTTGAATTTATATTGTATCTCATTGGCGCAGAGGACTGCGTCAGTAACAGACTGAAACGAAACTAAATAAGAGTAATTATTCTTTTTAACAATACGTCCTGTATAGGTCTTTATGATTTTAGTGGTACTATTATGAAATTTTTGCGTAAAAATGGTGAGTTGATCTGACTCTAGTCGGTTTAAATAATTACTAATTTCAACCACCATGAGAACCCGAAACGCTGGATCATTTATAATGTTTAATTCTGTATTATTGGATTTCTCGGGATCTTCTATACGTCCTAGAAAGGATTCTACAATAGTTGAATTTACTTCAATAATTCGCCTAGGCACGGCACCATGAGCATTTTTATGCAACGCAATAACTGCTTCTTTATTAGGCGCATCAATAAGACAGAATACCGCTTTACGTTCCTCATCACACCAATAGGTCAATCTGCTACAATTATATTTATGTTCAATATTTAAATCGGCCTGATGCATTTCTGCAACATGTGCTGCAGTAATCCCATCTGTCAAGTCGTGAAAATCCATGAATATAGCCATCTTCTTATTTTTCAACAAGTTAAACAAAAAAACAATCCTTAGCTCTAAAAGGTACTGTACAGGCTATCGTATAACGCCTTTCAATTAGGCTTTCAATGATTTCATATCAATGACAAAACGATATTTTACATCGCTTTTTAGCATGCGTTCGTAAGCCGTATTAATATCTTGCATATTGATGACTTCAACATCGGATGTAATATTATGTTTTCCGCAGAAATCTAATAGCTCTTGAGTTTCAGCTATGCCGCCAATTAATGATCCGGCGACACTTTTACGACCCATAATCATTGGTACTGTTACCAACGGTGGATCTAAAGGTCCTAAATAGCCTAAAACTACTAAGGTGCCATTGGTGTTTAATGTTCCAATATACGGATTGAAATCATGCTCATAAGGAACAGTATCAAGTATGAGATCAAAATGCCCCATTACACTATTCATTTGATCTTCGTCTGTAGAAATGATTACCTGATCAGCACCTAAATCTTTAGCATCCTGAATTTTATTGGTAGATCTAGAGAATAAGGTGACATGAGCGCCTAAGGCATGAGCTAATTTAATTGCCATATGTCCTAATCCGCCTAAACCAACGACAGCCACTTTACTGTCTTTACCTACATTCCAATGACGCAATGGTGACCAAGTCGTAATACCTGCACAAAGCACTGGAGCTATACCCGCTAAATCTAAGTTTTCAGGTACATTTAAAACAAAAGCTTCGTCAACGACTATGGTTTCAGAGTATCCTCCATGAGTGGTTGTATCTAAATGCTTATCATAACCACCGTAGGTACCTACCCATTCCGGACAGTATTGTTCTAAATCATTTTTACAATTATTACAAGATTTACACGAATCAACTAAACAGCCTACAGCAACGATATCGCCAACTTTATAAGCGCTTACACCGTTTCCAACATTCGTGACCCTTCCAACGATTTCATGACCAGGCACCACAGGGTACTGCGTCATTCCCCAGTCATTGCGTGCGAAATGTAAATCGGAATGGCATACACCACAAAATAGGATATCGATCTCCACATCTTTTGCAGTGACTGTTCTTCTATTAATATCTAATGGTTTTAAATCAGCATCTGCCGATTCGGTTCCGTATGCTTTAACACGTGTTGTATTCATTGTTTTTAGATTTTAAGATTCGTATAATTACCAACAAAAAGTCATTTGATGTTGTTGTGATCTACATGACCGTTTTTCTTCGTTTTATAAAAATACGAAAACATACTATAAAACTCGAGCTACTTTTTACTTTGATTATAAACAGAATACATATGAGCACAAAAAAACCATCAATACAGATGGTTTTTTTATGATTTATAGGGTTTGTTGTGTCTATGACATCAAACGGACGTTAGTCGCGCTCAAGCCTTTCTCACCTTTCTCTACGTCAAATGTAACTTGATCGTTTTCTCTAATCTCATCAATAAGATTTGTTGAATGTACAAAGACATCTTCTTCAGTATCTTTAATGTTAATAAAACCAAATCCTTTGGAGTTATTGAAAAATTTTACAGTACCTTCTTTCATGTTGTTTACTTTATTTGTGTTCATTAATTTATTTATAAATTGCTTAATCATAATGTTTGTGTTTGTGTGTTATCTTAATGGTCATGCCGCCATACTTAGATTGTCTTTTTTTCCTAAAGATCGCAACATTTTTGTGTGATCTTTAATAGCATGATATAGTGATTTTTTAACATGGTAGGGCATCCCATATTCTTGTGCTGTGTCTGACACAATTTTTGTTAGTTTTTTATAATGTACGTGACACACATCTGGTAGTACATGATGCTCAACCTGATAGTTCAATCCTCCTATGAACCAAAATAACAATTTACTATTAGGTGAAAAATTAGTGGTCGTTTCAAATTGATGGCCATACCAATTATTGTTCATTTGTCCTTGAGCATCAGGCAATGGAAACGTGTTAACTGGCATAATATGAGCTATCTGAAAAATGATACTTACCAGAAGTCCGGTAACAAAATGCATACTTAAAAACGCCAATAAGACAACCCACCAAGAAAATGGTACCATTATCATTGGTAGTATAAGTGCATAGGAAAAATAAAATAGTTTCCATGCTGTCATACTTATGAGTGCATTTCTATATTCGTTTTTTTTGTCTAAAAACCCCATGTTTTTATAGCGTTTGACACGAACAAAATCTTTAGTGGTAATCCAAGATAAGGTCGAAATCCCATAGAAGAACCAAATATAAATATGTTGGAATTGGTGCAGCCAATAATGTTTTGCATGTGGAGAAAATCGTAAAAAGAATGGTGCATTTAAATCGTCATCAGCATGATCTATATTAGTATAAGTATGGTGTAGTACATTGTGCTGAATCTTCCAAACGGTAGCATTAGCACCAATGAGATTAAAGGTGTATCCTAAAAACGTGTTGATGTTTTTGTGTTTTGAGTACGATCCATGAATCGCGTCATGCATTACTCCCATTCCAATTCCTGACATGCCTAATCCGCTTAAGATATACAATGAAAAAAGTAACCAAACAGAATTAACAATACCCGAGGATAGAATTAATAAAGGAATGAAAAATAGAGATACCATAATAATGGTTTTAACCACCATGGTGCTATTGGCATTTCTACTTGTATTATGGGTTTTAAAATAGGTGTTTACGCGACTTCTTAAAGTTTTTGAAAAGTCTGAATTTATGTCTCTTGAAAATTTTGGATTATCGATGCTTTTATTTTTTATTGATTTGGACTGCTTCAAAACCAAGTATCGTATCTCTTACTCAAAGTCTAGCTTCAGGCCAAACCTTATACTTTTGTATTGAAGTTTTGTGACGCAACAGTCTACTTTGACTGCAGGACGTCTATTAAAAAAATGAAGAAAGCGATGAGATTAATTAAGATGGTAAGAAATAAAAAAAAGAAAAGCTGTCTAAATAATTAACAGTGCAAATGTAGGTTAAAATAACATTGCATACTAATAAAATATGTTAAATATATGATAATCAATATCTTACATCTTATTTAGCCTATCAGTTTTTGAGCCTTTCCTAATGAGAAATTACTAAGTACAATCATTAAAGCTACCACATATAACCACCAAGTTTGATCGAGATTTAAGGAGTAACTAGTCAATAATAGCAGCATCCCAGCAGCATATAAAATCATATTAGGCCAAGATTTATTTAAATAATGTTTCCGCAGTAAAAAAAAGCTGCCGAGTAAAAAGACAGCAAGAATAATATATTTCCAACTGGATGAATAACCCACCTGCTCCAATCCGAAAAAGCTTAACAATGAGGCATAGGCTGCCCAACATACAGGACACTTAGGAAATAAAAAAAACAAAACACCCGTGCAAATGTTTAAAGCGCTCATCTTTTTGTTCCCTTTTTTAGAAGGAACAGCTTTTGGTGGTGCACTACAGCAACAGGATGTTTGTGTTTTATTTTCCATAACTATTGTATTATTGGTTGTCCTGAGCACTTGGTTTTGGAATACCCTGCTCCCATTTTGCGCTTTTTAACAACCAGCTAAAGTCACCTGATAATTGAGTGCCTGGAACAAACGAATTGTTTTCGGCATCATAAGAGGTATATAAATAAGCACTAGAATGACAACCCATACAACTTTCGGTACCAAAAATGGTCATATCAGACTGCGAGTTTTCCATAAGTCCGGCAATTTGATTGCCCTTTTGGAAAAAAGTCTCCATAGATATATTGGTTAAAAATGTAAGATTAGGATTCCCTCCTGGTTTGTTAACCACACTCTCTGGAATATGATACTCACTCGCAGTACTCATCGCAGGTGCAGCATCTTGATCGAGAGGATATTGCGTATCAATTAATTGATAATACTGCCATACACTTCCCTCTTGCACGAAATAGTCTCGCATGAGTTCATTAATCGTCTTCACACGAACTGGAATATCTACCATTCGCTTCGATTGGGTTTTCATGACAGGTTCGTCAGCATAATATTTTCCAGTTTTATCTCCTGAAATGGTCCAATAATCACCGTGTTCACCTGTATTAAACGTATAAGTGGTATTGTTTTTAGAGACGTCAATATTCACCGGACAAATTTCACATTCGGGATCGGTAAGTGTTGGGTGAATAATTGTTTTTTCTCCAAAGCGTTCGGTGGTATTTTGCTCTAAGTTGTCAATATGCTCAAAAGTAGACCAAACCCATTGTTTACCCGTTGGTGTTTTCTGACTAATATGTATGCCAATTAATCCTAATGGAACTGGTTGCGCTGATTCGATAGAATCAGTGACTATATAGCCCTCATCAACAAAATAGCGCTCTTTGATATCATTCTCTCCTAATATTTTCCATGCCAGTTTGATTTCAGTAGCACCAACAATATTCTTCTGATAGTCGCCTTTAGGGAAATTTGCTACGGGATTAGTTTTAACAAATTCTAATTGTCCGTTGACATTATATAGTTTGTTCTCAACCACATAATCAAATTCTTCTTTATTCATTAATACTTCATAAACCACAACATTACCATTTTGATCAAATAACTCTCCAGCAAAAGCTTGTTCGGTTTCATTCGCAATATTGATATTAGACATATTGGTAGCCGATGTATTTGATAATACCAGTCGAGCGCTGCTGTCACTTATCGCTGCATTATCAATACCTAATCCGGTATTTGTTCGCGGGCTATCCCATGGTGCTGGTGTTTTCCCATCAGCACGATAGACTTGAAAAGCCTCTTTCCAATTAATCCAAGCAGGATCACCTTCATCTGTAAACTCTGGCTGCGGTTGTCCCTCACTATTTTGGGGCCAATTAATGGCGACAAGAGCTTGCCAACTATAGAGGTTAAATGCTTCATTAAGTTGGTATATATCTCCTATATCTTTTAATGCCTTCTGTAAAACAGGGTCGACATCTATAGGTAAATTTGGTGTAAATACTACTGGAGGTGCTATAGCGACATAATCATTAGACTCATCTTTACAAGAGGTGCTCAGAATAATTAAGCTAAAAAAGACTGCAGCTCTGCTAAGTGCTTTATAGTTATAATGCATGTTGATAGGTTTGACGATGCGTATCATAGTTTGAGTTTTATAGTTATACTGGTTTTTTAATCCATTCTCTAACGCGACAAAAAAGCGATAATAAAGAGTTGCGAATCTTGCTATAGTCTGTTATTCGTTGCGCAATAATAAACGGACATTAATAGTAGGTTTGTCCATTAATTTATGTGGAAAACGATCACCAAATGGTTCATGGTTATTAGGTTCTATCCAAGTTTCTAATTTTCCGGTTTTCACCTGTTCTAGAGGCAGTTTAAAGTCAAAATGTACAATTGGATTATCAATACAATTCGGACATTTATCAACTTCTGAAGGTTGAAAGAATGCTTTAGACGCGATAATCTTTCCATCTTTAAGCAAATGAACACTAAAACTACCTGGTATTTTTACACGATTAACACCCTTAACGCGGACATTAACCATATCGGTATCGATGTGAAATTTTTCTGATGCCGATACTGAGCCTCGTTGTTTTTTAGCGAATGCAGTCATAGCGAGTTTTTTGGTTTTATCATCAAGAGGATCAGCATAATCTACATCGAGATTCTGAACAGAGTCAATGATTGTAGTGGTATTTAAAAAGGGTGCTGCCTCTGTAAATGGTGCTAATCGTTCCAGTGCTGAAACCGTAAAATAGTTTCTACTCGATACTGATGTGATGGTTGATAGTAAACCGTTCGTATCAGTGGCATGCATTTTATTTTGCCATTCCCATAACATGCGATCTATATTACAATGATAGAACCAGAAAATAGGATCAAAAGCTGCAACTTCTTGATTTCCCATGGTCGGACCGATAGAACCATGTCCACCATCATGTGCACTTATAGACGTATCATTTGTAGCATTATCAAATGCTCTTCCACCATGATAATCTTCCCAATCAGTTTGAGATAGTGCGCGTTTGAAATCTTCAATGACACTGTATTGCTTTAATTTTTCATTAATGACATCAAGAGTATTGCGCGATGTTTGATAGCCTTCAGGATAAGATGCACTCAATTTTTTTGGTAATGTATAACTATCAAAAGGCGCTTCGTTCAAAATATCTGGAAAATCAGAATAAATATCCCAGTATGGTAAAGTCACATCTTCGCAGCCATCAACCTTTCGTAATGCATTTTCAAATGCGACGAGATAAGCACGATGCCAAGGATTATATGGCGGAATGTGATGCATACAATAGGCTTCCGGTAAACCGTGATATCCGGCCAGCTTAAAATAACTATTAGGATTGTCCATGTCTAAAGCCATGAGTCCTGAAAACGCTTTCTTAAGCTTGCTTACTTCAGTAATTGTTAAGCTATTTACATCTTTTCTAATACGTGATGCCTGAGTCTCTTGGCGCTTCAACATAGATAAAGGTGCTGTTTTAGGAGGAGTGCCTTTAGGATAATCACTTTTCATCCACTCTAAGAATAAATTGGCTTGTTGATCATTCCAAGGGTTTCCAGGAGGCATATTCTTTGATGCTACTTGACCATAAATATCAGGAGCGTGATTTTTTACAGCATCATAATCGTTTAAGTGAATACCATGTGGTGCCATATGGGCAATGTCGGTTGGTGTAAATAAGTCTCTAATGCCACCATACCAAGTTGGTTCTGTGTTTGAAGTGCTCATAATGTATTTAAAAATTTAAAGTTCTTGATTATATACGTTGTGTTGAACTCAAATGTAAATACATATCTTCATTTCTTTAAGCGTGAAAATACCTGCTTTTGAAATTGGGTAATAGTATTTTATTGTTTTATTAAAACTCAAATATCAGTCAATTTTATATTTTTTTATATCATTGATATAATGAACTTTATAAATATTTATGTGATGTAATTATTTAACTTTAAATAAACATTACATCGCCAATTCCAAATGTGAATTTAAAAACAGGAAGCGTGAAAAAACATCCATTAATAAAACCAAAAAATCCACTGCATAGAGACAACAGTGGATTATAATTGTGTATTTCTGTGGAGGTATTATTTATTAGCTAACGTCATATTTGATCCTAGTGTGATATCCTTTTGAGCGACAAAAACATCCCCTTCCTTTTTAAGTTTAAGGATTCGTGACGGATCCCCTTTTTTAGTAATCCTTTTACGGCAAAGCTTTGTTAATAAAGGATCTTCATCAAAAAGAAAAGATTCAAGTTCATATTCTGGCTTTGACGATTCTTTGATAACAGGAAATAATTGCTGTAACTGATTGTAACGTCGGTCACCTCCTGGTACAAATGTGTAAAAGGTATATTGTCCATCAGCATTCGTCTTTATCCACCCACTATGATGAACATATCGCTTATCATTACGAGTTCTTAAATCGAAATCACCATTCTCATCTGCTTGTTCTATAAATAGAATAACATCTTTAGCTGGTGTAACACCATCACTTTGGTATACAGTTCCAGAAATGACGAGCTTATTAAGCTTTGATTCAAAATCAGGAATGGTATCAGTATTGCTTAAGAGATTATCTGTATAGTCATATATAGGATGACGTTCTAGATAATTGTCAGAATGATTTGAAGACGTGTCGGTTGTTTCCTGAGTAAAACCAATACTGGAAATACTAAATATACAGGCAAAACATAAAAAGGTGATTCGGATATTCATAAGGTTAAGGTTTTTGAGACAATCAAAAATGCAGGTTTTATTTTGTAAACTCCTAAAAACTATATGAATGTGCGATTTTGACGATAAATGGGTTTGCAGTGCAAAATTTATCGATGAAATGTAAACATTACTCTGGCACTTAGAACTCATTTGAAGGCATTTTGTAGGTCAAAATCAATGTCTTTTAATGACTAAATTGATCAAAATGAGCCTTAAAGAATTTAAACAGACACCTCAAAAATGTTAAAATTATGGAGATTTAATGTGTATAAGTTGTCTTAAAAAGCAAAAAGTATTTCGTCGTAAAAATCTGCGTTTTATCCACTAAATAAGCAGTTTATCCAAGAAATATGCATTTCATATGGAGAAATACTTTAAAAAAAAGTCTAATTTTAGTTGGTTTTTTTAATAAATTGTATAGATTTGTTTCCCCAACGTCTATTAAAAACCTTAAAAATGAAAACAAAACCTACTTTAATTATCGTTATTTTTTTTCTGATGGTAAGCTACGGTTTCGCTCAAAAAAAGAATGATCCAGTAAATATTATTAGTGGTAAAGTCAATATTTCCAAGTATCACAATCACAACGAATTAAACAAAATGACTAAAGGAGAATTGCTTGTTCTCTATAGTGAACGTATTGAAGTGATTGTTAACATTTTACCAAACATCGCTTTTGCTACTAAACCCGGTATTACCATGGCATCTCTTGGGATTCCAGAAACTAAAGACAATAAGAAAGCGCTTGAAGAAAACAGAGAAGCTTCTGTTGACTATTTTGATAGTACAGTAGCCTTTCAGAAAAAAATATTACCCTACTCCGATACGCGTGACCTAATAGCTGCGATTTTGTTTTATGAAGAGACTCTCAAATCTTTACATACTTATAATGATTTTAAAACAGATTAGTCACTAATACGTATTTAATTTATAGACAACCTCAACAGTATTAATTGTTGGGGTTTTTGTTGTTTTATAAAGTTTAGAACCTTAAGATGTAAACCTTGGATTTAATACAGGTTTGAAGACCTGCTTATATTTACAAATAATATGTAAGAAAAAACTTAATTGTGCTAAAAAATAGTGTATTACAACGATATTATTTGCGTTTCGTAAGTATATTTTATATGTTTGGTAGGATATATTAGTGCCCATTTAATCTAACAAACGAATTTAACCACTATGAAAAAAATTACTCTAACTGCATTTCTGTTACTAATGATGTTTGGTAATAGTTTTGCCCAGCAAGAAAAGGGAATCATTGGCTATAACAACTGGCTTAATCCTTGGACCGAATTCAAACCTAATAAAATTGAATACGGAACACCTACGCAAATCCTAAGTGGTAACATTTCACAAGACACCAAATTATACAAGAGAGATGTATATTTATTGCTAGGAGATGTTTTTGTGACTGATAGTACCACCCTCACTATTGAGCCAGGAACTGTAATTATTGGTGATTTTAAAACAAAAGGATCTCTTACGATTAGTAATGGGTCAAAAATAATAGCCGACGGTACACATACTGATCCTATTATTTTTACATCAAGTCGAAGTGTTAAAAAACCAGGAGACTGGGGAGGACTTTTTGTTCTTGGTAATGCTCCTACTAATAAATTCGGAAATGAATCTGCATTAAACTATGGTTTACGTCCGTCAAATTTTGAAAACATTAGCTATGGCGGAAATAATCCAGATAGTTATTCAGGGATATTGCGATATGTGAGAATTGAATTTGCCGGTAAACGCACCAAAGATTATGGCTATTTTAACGGACTAACATTAGCGGGTATCGGACAACAAACAATCGTTGAAAATATCATGGTGAGCTATTGTGAAGGTAACTCTTTTAATATTTTAGGCGGAAACGTTATACTAGAAAGAATGGTGTCTTACAAGTCGAATTATAACGACTACGAATTCAACAATGGAACACAATGTAAAATAATGAATTCTTTAGCTATTCGTTCTCCTTATGTTTCAGGAGCAGATGTGTCTAGATGCTTGTATGTCTCGGCTAATGACAACAAAGAAGATGCCGATTTAACTAAAGATCAAACCTTTGTTAATGCCGAAAATTTAACCTTGTTGAATATCAGTGATGACTTAGATTATGATATCAAAGTTGGCTTGGTAAATGAAGCCATATACATTGGAAATGATACGTCATTTATTATTGATAAAAGTGTGATCTCTGGTTTTAAACCAGCAGTGATATTTGATGATAAAATTAAAATTGATAACGAGAATCTCAATAAACTAAAATTTACCCGTACGTATTTTAATAATTGTAAAGGAAACATCTACAGAAATGGATTCTCCAACAACGATGACTTAGAAAGTTGGTATGGTAGTAGAGCTTTTGACAACGTATATTCTAAAGGTCCAGATTCTGAAACCTTTATCAATTCAAATAATTCAAAACGACCAGACTATAGATTAAGAATCAATAGAATCATTGCTTCTAATGACCTTATAGATGATGAAGACTAAATAGCGCGTCTCAAAAATCATACAACAATAACTAGCTTATAGGATAAAAAATTACGCCCCAAATTAAATGTATACTTCTAAAATTGCATATAAACTTGTTTATAGACTATGCTTGTTTTTCCTGTTTTTACAATATCAGGTCAATGCTCAAATTGTCATTGGTTCGCCAAACTTAGGGTTTAGCCAAGCTTGTGCAAGCGCGTCGTTTAATACATATAGTACAACATTTGTCTTTTCTCCTGATAGCGCATTAAGTAGCTCTAATCAATTTACCATAGAAATGTCTGATGCTGACGGGGATTTTACAACCCCTACAATAGTATTTACCTCAAATCCAGGAGCAATAACAACGTCACCTGCAACTTTAGATTTTTCTTTACCTACAACAACCGCTGGCGAAAATTATAGAATTAGAATAAAAAGTAGTGCTCCAGCAGCTACCAGCGCAGGATCAGTTGCTTTTGCTGCATACTATAAAATTCAGGATAGTCCATTTACCATTAATAACTTAGTGTCTACAGGAGCTTATTGTTCAGGAGGAAGTTATCTTTTAACAATAGATAATCCTGGTACAGGATCCAATGATTCACCTCTCAACTATCCTTCTTTAACCTTTAACTGGTTTAAAGAAACAAGTCCAACGACTTCCGTATTTGTCGCTGAAGGCGCCAATCTATTAGTAAGTGAAGAAGGCACCTTTTTTGTAGAAACCAATTATGGCACTTGTACTTCCAACTCATTTTCTAATCGTGTTACGATTAGCGAAGTTACTTCAGGTGAAGCCAATGCCGGAATTTCTTCAAGTTTAGGAAATCCGTATTGTCCAGAACAAGGGCTCACAACTCTAAGTACCATTGGAGGAAATAGTTATCAGTGGTTTAAAGATGGGATTTTTATTCCAGAGGCTACCAATCAGATGTATCAAACTAATGAATCTGGAATCTTTTCAGTGCAGGTAGACTTAGGAGATTGTCAAGGATCGGGTTCAATAGAACTTATAAGTGAGTTGTTTGACGCAGAAATCAATGTCTTGGATATTAATACCATAGAACTAGGAGAAATTGTAACGGTTACACTAACAAGTACTGCAAATAATCCAGAATATGAATGGTATTTAAATGATCAATTAATACCAGATGCCACTGAGGCCACTTATGATGCTACTGAATTTGGCAATTATATAGTGATCATTACAGAAACTAATGGGTGTGAAGGTTCGCGAGAATTTCTATTTAGTATTGAAGAGGCTTTAGATCCGTTTCCAGAAGTTGCAAATATCCCAAATGTGATCAGTCCGAATGGTGATGGCATCAACGATACTTGGGTGATTCCTACAGCATATGTGAGTGGTACAAATACAGAAGTAATGATTATGACTAATAGAGGCAAAATTGTGCTACAGACCAATAATTATCTCAATAATTGGCCTGAAACGACTTTAAATAATTCAAGTATTAATCAGGTATTTTATTATGTGATTACTACCACTAATAACGAGACCAAAAAAGGGTCTATAACAATAGTAAAATAATATGAAAACACATCTTTTTGTTTTAATATTATGTTTCTGTTCTATACAGATGTTCTATTCTCAAGAAGATGATGGGGTGGTATCGCTTAACTTACCCGTAAGAAACTCACTCACATTTAATCGCTATACCATCAACCCAACTTTTAGTTTCGTTAGAGAACAAACCAAATATATCAGTATTTTTAACAAGCGCGAATGGGTACAATTTGAAGATGCACCACTCACCTACTTGGCTAGTTATTCTGGTCGTTTTGGTGAAAATATTGGCGCAGGTTTAGGAGTGTTTCAACAAAATTACGGTGTGTTAACAACCTTTGGAGGTCTTTTAAACTTCGCCTACAACGCAAGATTAGATCGAGACAGCAATCTTACCTTTGGTTTAAATGTAGGTGCCTATAAAAGCGGTATTAACACCGGAAGTATTATCACTAATTTTGATGATCCATCGCTTCAAAACATTCCAGAAAATTTCTTACTAACTGTAAGCCCTGGAATCAACTATGGTAATGTGTTTTTAGATTTTGGTGTTTCTATAAATAATTTAGCATTATATAATTTTGAATCCTCTACACTCATTGAAGATAACCCAGAGCAAAGTATTCAAGCCCACATTATGTATACAGGATACATGAATGGAAGAGGCTTTTTTGACGAAAGTAAATTCTCAGGACTTCTAAGATCCGAATTCAGAAAGGAAGAAACCATTGTATCGGCAATTGCCATGCTAACAGTACCTAAAGGAATTTGGGCTCAAGTTGGTTATAATACGGTATACGGAGTTTCTGGTGGCTTAGGTCTTAACATCACATCACAAATCGCTATTGAATATAACTTTGAGAAAGCTATAGGTGATTTAGCGAATTTCGGACCATCACATGATATCACACTGGCTTACAGATTTAAAAACAAAGAACGTTACGATTATAGCAGTGGTGATGAAGTTAGCGGATTAATCTCCATAAAGAAAAGAAAACAACCTACTTCAAAAATATCAAAATCTCAAGCAGAAGCGAATCGCAAATTAGCTACTGAGACCAGAGCACAAATAGACGCTGATGCTCAAGCAAAGTTAGTGTTGGATGAAAAAGCAAAACAAGACGCTGAGGCTCAAGCTAAACGTGCTGCAGAACAAAAAGCTAAACAAGAGGCTGAAACTCAGGCTAAACTTGTAGCAGAACAAAAGGCTAAACAAGAGGCTGAAGCTCAGGCCAAACGTGCTGCAGAACAAAAGGCTAAACAAGAGGCTGAAGCTCAGGCTAAACTTGCTGCGGAACAAAAGGCTAAACAAGAGGCTGAAACTCAGGCTAAACGTGCTGCGGAACAAAAGGCTAAACAAGAGGCTGAAGCTCAGGCCAAACTTGCTGCGGAACAAAAGGCTAAACAAGAGGCTGAAGCTCAGGCTAAACTTGCTGCGGAACAAAAGGCTAAACAAGAGGCTGAAGCTCAGGCTAAACTTGCTGAGGAACAAAAGGCTAAAAAAGAGGCTGAAGCTCAGGCCAAACTTGCTGCAGAACAAAAGGCCAAGGAAGATGCTGTAACTCAAGCTCAACGTGCTGCAGAACAAAAAGCTAAAGAAGAGGCTGAAACCCAAGCCAAGTGGATAGCAGACGAGAAAGCAAAAGAAGAACGTATTTCAAATCCTCAAGATGCACTAAGTAAATCCATGTATGATCTTACACAACAAACGGAGGAATCGAAAACAAGTCAAAATGACTTATTAAAGCGATTTGATGATATCGTTGAAATTAAAAATCAAGATCTTAAAGACTTAAAAACAGAAAATGACTTAAGTGAACAAGGTGTTACTGTACAACCAAAACCGTTTAAAAGTATCACTGCAGAAAACAACGCTTTAAATGCTATTAAGTCTGAGCTTGATGAAGTCATCAAAACTCGTAACGATGAAATTAATCGATTAAAGAAGCTATATGATGATAAGTATGAAGCTGATACTATTGTCAATGATGATGTATATCTCTATTACCAAAAAGCGATTAAGCGTTTAGAATCAGAACAATTATCAGCGACAAATGCGCGTACGCAATTAGAAATTAGATTAGAGGATATTAGAGTCGCCACTGAATTCGAAAAAAGACGTAGAATTAAACGTGCAGCATTTGACAATGAAGAGGAACGATATATCCAAGATCGAGCTACACTTGAAAATATCAAGCAAACTACGGTATTGTCTAATGAACCTTTAAAATCAGAAGACTTAGATTTTGGTGAAGAGCAAAGTAATAATATCCAGATATTAAAGAATGTTCAAAATGTTGACAATGGATATTATTTGATCCTAGCCGTACATAGTGACGTTAATAAGCGAAATGAATTTATTACAAAGGTAGTAGCCTCAGGAAATTCTAACATCGACTTTTTCTATGATGTAAATACGAGTAAGTACTATATCTATTACGGTAAGTTTGATAGTGTTGAAACAGCAAATGAAGGATTAAAATCTAAAGGAAACAGTGCATATAATGAAAAAATGTCCCTCGTTAAGATAGAAAATTAAATAAGTAATTAGGCTCAATTTCTTTTTCGATACTGCCCTCTTCGAAACTGAAATTAAAAAAAATAAGTATCATGAAAAAACCTACTTTTTCTAGAATCACAATCACAGTTTTATTATTGTTTTTAGGGCTCCAATCCTATGCCCAAAACTACGAACCCTTTATACCAAGATTTAATGACGATTTGAAGGGTGATATCGTGCTTATAGGTAATAACATTCTGGGACCCGATAATAATGCATTTAACAATAATTCCGTTTATAACCATAATGTTGATATGCAATATATTGATATCGATGGTGATGCTTCTACTTTTAGTTCATCAAGTGCCGATTTGGATATTCCAAACCCGAATTGTTATCGTATTATTTATGCTGGATTATATTGGGGTGCAGTAAATCCAGGAAGTGAGCCAATTACAGATGTAAGATTCAAAGGCCCTGAAGGAGGTTATAACGATATACAGGGAACCATTATTTATGATGCTAATGGAACCACTGTTGATGGTGGTGATAGTTTTTCATACGCATGTTATGCCGATGTTACGGGTATAGTCACAGCTTTGGGAACCGACCTAGGAACATATACTGTTGCTAATGTGTCCTCAGCAGTAGGTGAAACCTCTACATTTAATCCATATAACGGTACAGGCCAATCTGCAGGATGGTCTCTTTTTGTAGTGTATGAAGATCCTACCTTGCCAGGTAAATCAATTACTAGTTTTGATGGTTTTAGCGCCATAAGTGTCCCAGGAAATAATACATCATTAGATATTCCTGTTGACGGATTTAGAACAATTCCAGGCCCTGCACCAGTAAGAGCTAACTTTGCATTTGCGACTTTAGAAGGTGATAGTCCAATTTTAGGCGATCGTTTATTACTTAATGGAGTGAGTTTATCTACAGTTGACCGCCCAGTAAATAACTTTTTTAATAGTTCGGTGACGCAGCTTAATGCATTGCCTGTTAATAACAGAGTACCAAATAGTACAAATACCTTAGGATTTGATACTGGTGTTATGGCTATTCCCAATCCGGGGAATTCAGTCATAGCTAATGATGCCACATCTGCTATTATTAGATTGGAAACAAGTGGTGATACCTATTTCCCCTATTTCTTTGCTTTCGCTGTAGAAATTATTGAACCTAGTATTGTACTCACTAAAATTGTCGAGGATGATGCCGGAAATAATATTGGTGATCAAACGGTTGGATTGGGTTCTTCATTAAATTATGTTATTGGATTTCAGAATACTGGAAATGATAATGCGACTAATTTTCAAATTAGAGATATTCTTCCTATCAATATTATTTTCAATTATCCAGATGATTTAGTGCTACCTCCTGGTGTTTCAGTTGTTAGTTATAATCCTACAACACGAGAAATTATTTTTGCTATTGAAGATTATTTAGTTGAAGAGAATGATCCTGTTTATGAAATACGTATTGAAGTGCAGGTCGTTGACGAATGTAATCAGCTTGCAGATGCGTGTTCTAATATTATTAGTAATCAGGCCTTTGCTTCTTATAATGGGTTTTTTAATCCGAATTTTGCAATTACAGATGACCCAAGTCTTAGTAGTAATACAGGTTGTTTATTCACACCTCAAGCGACTAACTTTCTAGCAGATCTTGATTGTGTGTTTTCTGAAGACATTGTATTATGTGGGGATAGTGTAGAACTTACTGCGGCCGATGGATATGATTCGTACTCTTGGTCTACTAGTCCGACAGGAACTCCAGAAATTGGAACCACACAAACGATAACAGTAAACGCAACTGGAACTTATTATTCATTTAATACTGCAATTGCTCCATGTCAATCAATTGTTCAGGAGTATGTAGTCGAACTATTTGGTGGAACTATTGAAAATCCCGTTATTCCTTATGCGGATGAAGTAGTAACCTGTCCTAACGACGGAAAATTACTGCCAAATATATTTCTCTGTGGTGCTAATGACTCAAGAAACATTCAAACTAATATTTCCGGAGCATCATCAATTATTTGGGAACAATTGGATGAGTCTAGTTGTGCTGCAGTGACCGATCCAGATTGTGCCAATGAAGATAATTCTTGTATATGGAATGAAGTGGCTACAGGACCAGATTATTTAGCGAATACTTCAGGGCAATTCAGATTAACCATTAATTATACTGGTGGATGTTTTGTGCAATTTTATTTTAATGTATATCAGAATCTTTTAGACCCTTCTGTAATTGCTACCGACATTATTTGTACAACGCCAGGAAGTATAACTGTAATAGATGTGCCTTCAGGCTATGAATATAGTCTTGATAACGTTAATTATCAAGCGAGTAATGTATTTACAGTTAACACGCCAGGAACCTATACTGTATATATCAGACAAATAGGTGTACCAACAAACCCATGTGTGTTTACGGTTCTAGATGTTCAAATTAGAGAACGCGATTTTACAGCAACTACAACCATTTTACAACCATTGTGTAATGGTGATCTCGGAAGTATTCAATTAGCGGCTAATGATGTTGATCCGCAATATTCATTTGCATTATATACTGGTGCTACTTTAGTGAATAGTGTCGGACCTATTCTAGAGAACACCTATATATTTGAAAATTTAAACCCAGGAACTTACACCGCAACTATCGAAACAGAGAACGGGTGTTTTTATACTGAAGATGTTACAATTATTGAACCGCCATTATTAACAGTGACCGCGGCAATTACTATTCCTTTAACATGTACAGATGGTGAAATTACCGTTTATCCTCAGGGAGGAACACCTCCATATTTCTATTTTGTTAATGGATCTACAGATTTCCAAACCGTGCCAGAGATAGTAGTAACGACTCCTGGTACATATGATATTGAAGTTGTCGATGCTAATAACTGTAGCGCAACCACATCAATACTAGTGAATCCGATTCCTGAACCCGATTTTACAATTGCCACAACAGACATCACTTGTGCTGATGCAGGAGATACAGGAACCATTACAGTTAATGTTACAGCAACAAATGGGAATAGTATAGAATATAGTATAGATGGCGGAACAACCTTTTCCAACTCTCCAGTTTTCACTGGTTTAGCAGAAGGCGATTATGATGTTGTGATTCAATATTCCATAGGATCTTCTGTTTGTGTTACCGATGCACAAACCGTTACTATAAATGCGAATAGTGCTATTTCTGGAACCGTCGAATTAACTTCAGATTATACCTGTACAACTCCAGGGACTATAAGTATCACTGGTGTAACCGGTGGTGACCCAGCATATACCTACAGTATCGATGGTGTCAATTTTCAAACAGGTAATACGTTTACAGGCTTAACCGAAGGGACTTATACTATTACGGTTAAGGATGCGAACGATTGTACGTTTGTAGCAAATGATATTATTATTGATCCATTAAACCCTCCAACCGATTTAAACTTTGACAATTCACCAGTGAATTGCCCTTCAAACACGAGTGATATCACTATTACTGGAACAACAGGAGGTACATTACCTCTAGAATATCAAATTATTGCACCTGCGGCAAATGCGACAACATATCAAACATCAACCATTTTTACTGGATTAGAGCCAGGAACCTATACATTTCAAGTTAGAGATGCTAATAATTGTGTCTACAGTGAAACGTATACCATTAATCCTATACCAACTCCTACCGTTAATGTTGTTCTTACAGAAGGCTTAGATTGTACTGTGACTCCAGATGCTATAATATCTGGAACCATAACAGGTACTTCGCCTTATACTTATGAAGTCTCTATAGATGGTGCAGGATATACACCGCTTGGCGTTACCGGATCAACGTTTACATATACAACAGCAACTGCAGGCACCTACCAATTTCAAATTACTGATGCTAATGGTTGTATCGCAGAATCAAGCAGTATTACAGTTAACCCTATCTCACTACCAGATTTAAGTCTTATTGTTCAAGCAGAACAAATTCTTTGTAATGGGGATTCGAATGCTTCTATTGATATTAGTATTGATGCAACAGTAGGTACAGCGCCGTTTTTGATCAATGTGAATAATGATACTTCAGGTGTCAATTATGGTACACAAACCTCAGGGTTACCAGCAGGAACATATACGATTACAATTACTGATGCAAATTCCTGTACAGGAACAGAATCGATTACAATAAGTGAACCAGACCCTATTATTGTGGATTATAATACTATCGATATTACTTGTACTGCAGCTGGGATTTCACAAGGTTCTATAATAGTAAACTCAGTAGTTGGCGGAACAGCACCTTATAATTATTTTGTAACAGGGACCAATAGCTATTCTAATTCAGAATTTAATGCGACAGGATCAACTTCTGTAAGTTTTGATGTTGTCGATTTCGGTTTATATCAAATTAATGTCGTTGATGCTAACGGTTGTTCTGTCTTAATACAAGATGTATTGGTAGCCTCACCTCCTACTGATCTAGATATTTCCATAACATCTACGGTAGACTGTCTTTCAGGTGGTGAAGCAGTAGTTAGTGTTGGATCAACGTTAAGTAGTTCCGGACCCTTCTTTTTTAGTATTTATCAAGGACCTATTTCAGTATATCCGAATCCCCCAGGATCATGGATCCCTGAAGACATGGCGGGAACGCAGTCGGCTACGTTCTATGGGTTAACACCAGGTGTCACCTATACCTTTATCGTTTATGATGCGTCTACAAATTGTAGTTATTATGAACCTGCAACAGCACCAATACCAACCAATTCAACATTATCGGTAAGTGCATTAAATTCTAATAATATAACATGTACTGGAAGTGCTGATGGTAATGTGTCTTTTACCGTCAACAGTATTTACGGTGTCCCGACAACCGTGACCTATGAAATATTTGATTCATTTAGTTTGATTTCAACAGGAATAAGTGGAACAGGAACTGTACCTGCCGGAGGTTCATTAGCGATAACCGATTTGGGTCCGTTGCCTTTCGGAAACTACTTCGTTTCTATTAGTGAAACTTCAGGACCAAACAGTGGTTGTGGCGTAGTAACAGCACCTTTCAATATCACAGAATCTGCATTTCAACTCGAATTAACTGTGTCTACTGATCAAAATGCCAATTGTAATACAAACTCAGGAGCGATAAGTGCTATTGGTCAAAATGGTACAGCACCCTACTTTTACCAAATTACTACAACAGCTGTTGCACCACCAACTACCGATCCTTCTTGGGCTAGCGCAAGTACATTCAACGTTGATGCTGGAAGTTATTATGTTCATGTATTAGATGCTTATGGGTGTATTGTTTCAAGTCCCGTAGTAGTATTACCGATGGATCCTGAACCTGTAATATCGGCCTTAACAAATAATTTATGTACCGTTACTGAGGGGAACTTTGAAATAGATGTTACATTAGATACTGCTGGAATACCTCCATATAGTTTTAGTATTGATGGCGGAACTTTTCAAACGCAATCTGCTCCTTTTACCTTATCGAACTTATTTTCAGGAATACATACAATAGAAATTCAAGATGCCAATGGATGTGGAAATCTAGTATCAATTGATATACCAGCACCTATTGGATTATCCGCCAATCTTACCAGCTTGCCAACATGTAATAATGATGACGGGGAAATAACTATTATAGGGACTGATGGATCAGGATCATATGCATATAGTATTACTCCAAGTCCAGCTTCAATAAGTTTAACTGGAAATGTATTCTCAGGAGTACCCTCTGGTCTTTATACCATTACAATTACAGATACCGTAACTTCATGTACCGAAGAGGTTAGTATTGCTTTACCTGAAGCGATACCTCCTACCTTTACGACAACACCATCGGCAGTAACATGCTTTGGTGATAATACAGGGTCTTTTGAACTCAATATTAATGGCTATACTGGCACTTATAATTATGAAGTGTTTGATAGTATTGGAACATCTGTAACTGGTATTGTAAATACAAATACATCTACAAATCCTATTACGGTTAGTGGTTTAACAGCAGGTAGTTTTACTGTCGTTATCACAGAAACTGAAAGTCCTTTTTGTACCGCAACCGCTGGCGTGATTATTTCATCACCTGCTGAAGCTTTAACTCTAATTGCTAATGAAACCTCTAATGTCACTTGTGATAATAGTCAAGGTACTATTACTGCGCTTGCTGAAGGTGGCTGGGGTAATTATGAATATGAATTAACTGGCGATGCTACTGTGGCATTCTCATCAAATAATACATTTATTAATCTTTCTGCGGGAAATTATACTGTAACCGCTAGAGACGCTGAAGGTTGTTTAGTTTCAGTACCGGTAATATTAACAGAACCAGCTCCTATCGATGCTACTTTTTCTCCTAGTTCAAGCTTATTGTCTTGTTTCGGAGATCAAAATGCTTCTATTAGCATTACTAATGTTACTGGTGGACAAGGAACAGAATATATCTATACTTTAAACACAATCCTGCCAACCACTAGTATATCAGGTCCGCAAACCTCAAATGTATTTAGTGATTTAGGAGCAGGAACCTATTCCGTTACAGTTTCTGATGGAAATGAATGTGTGTTAACATCTGTAGATATCGTAATTGCTGAACCTACACCAATTCAAGCAAGTTTAGTTACAAATACAACTCAAACATGTTTGGTAGAATCAACACTAACGTTGAGCGCTTCGGGTGGAACAGGAATATATGCTTATAGTGCGGATAGTAATTTCACCACTATTCTTGGTACATTTGATTCATCAACTACATTTTCTGTACCCGTAGGAACCTATCAATACTATGTTAGAGATGCCAATGGATGTGTAGCTAATGCATCGAACGAAATTACTATTGATCCGCTTCCAGATTTAGTGATTAACTTAGCCTCAACTAATCCAACAATCAATTGTGCTGGTGATAACTCAGGAAGTATTAATGCAACGGCACAAGGAGGCTTAGCCGATTATGTTTACACTTTAGAAGATACGTTTGGAAATACAATTCCCGCAACTCAAAATAGTCCTGGTCTATTCACAGAACTGGTTGCAGGAACGTATGTAGTTAGTGTTGAAAGTGGTGATTGTTTAATAACTTCAGCACCCATAACGATTACTGAACCTACGGCGCCATTAGAAGTTACATTTACAGTCAATAATGTGACTTGTAGCGGAAATAACGACGGTATTTTAGAAATTAATGCGACTGGTGGTACGGGTATTATTAAATATGCTATTTCTCCACAACTGGATCAATTTTTTGAAACTAATGTATTTGAAAATCTGTCTCCTGGTACTTATGATGTGATTGTTCAAGATGTTTTAGGATGTTATGTCACGTTTAATTTTACAATTACAGATCCTGAACAAGTTATTCTTTCCATAGTACCGGATTCTTTATTTGAAGAAACCTGCGATGGCGATGCTAATGGTGAATTTAGTGTGGATATTTCTGGAGGAACTTTGCCATATAGCGTCAGTTTAAATGAATATGATGGTCCATATACAACTGGAACCGCAACACAAACCATATTTGATTTTACTGGATTAAACGGAGGTGACCATATTGTTTATGTTCGCGACGCGCAGGGCTGCGAAACACAATGGAATATTACATTCCCAGAAGCAGTAATCATAAACCCAATAGTTGAGATTGAATATATTTGTGAAAACAACAGCTTAAGTAATACTGTTACAGTGATTGTGGATGATAGTATTACAGATCTTTCTCAATTGGATTACTCTCTAGATGGTGGGCCATTTCAAGTGAGTAATATATTTACAGATGTCGTACCTGGAACCGATCATTATATCGATGTAAGACATACAAATGGATGCATTCAAACTACCGACTTTTTTGATATTAATGTGTTTGAGCCGCTTTCACTTGTATTAACTGCAGGTGATGAACCTGGACAAATTATTGCGACTGTCACAGGTGGCACTGGAGACTATCAATTTACACTTAATGGTGAAGATTATGGTGATACCAATATATTTATTGTAACAGCGGAAGGCACCTATACTATTGTTGTAACAGATAGTAGCGGTTGTCAAGCCATGGCTTCAATAGAAGTTGAAATCAATGGCCCTTGTATTCCAAATTATTTTACACCTAATGGTGATGGGACTACAGATACGTGGGCTCCAGGCTGTATTGAAGATTTTCCAAACCTCACATTTGACATATTTGATCGCTATGGCCGAAAAGTTGCAACCTATCGCGTAGGTGAATTTTGGGATGGTAGATACAACGGAACCGAACTACCGACTGGTGATTACTGGTATGTAGTGAAACCTAATAGCCCAATTTTAAATAAGGAGTATGTCGGACATTTCACCCTTTACAGGTAATTGTGCCGAAGAATTATAAATACCTATTCAAATGAAAAAAATTACACTATATATTCTGTTTCTTATCTGTTCGTACGGTTATGCCCAAGAATTAAATTTACCCGTATTTACGCAATATTTGGCAGATAATGATTTCGTGATTTCACCTACTTACGCCGGAATTGGCGACAATTTCAGAATAAGAGCGAACGGACTCACCCAATGGGTAGGTATAAAGAATGCTCCAGACAACCAATCCTTATATGCAGATTTTAGAATCTCAAATCAATCTGGTGTTGGTTTATCTCTTTATAATGACCGAAACGGAAATACACGTCAAAAAGGAGTTAAATTTTCATTTGCCCATCATATTATCTTAGATTATACGTCAAAACAGTATTTATCTTTCGGTATATCGTATAACATTAATAGCTTTAGAATTGATATAGAAAACTTTCAGCCTACCGAAGAAATACCTATTGTTGACCCTAGTATTACTGATGATAGAGCGATTTCAAACAACAATTTTGATGTTGGATTTCTATATAGATGGAATCGATTCTACTTTAGTTTTAATGCTAATAATTTCTTAGATAAGGATATTGACAACTTTAATGGTTTCGAAATAGAACCAAGTAAGCTTTTAAATTTTCAATTGTATTCAGGATATGTGATTCAAAGTAAAACCAACAAAAGAGTTGAATTTGAGCCATCTATATTTTATCAAATGTTTAATAGTGATAACCGCTCAAGTACAGACATTAATTTTAAATACCGAAAATTTAATAGAGAAGGTGATTATTACTGGATCGGAGGTTCTTATCGCTTTTTGAATGACCAGTTTTTAAAACCATTGAACGTTGGACCAATGGCTGGAATCATGAAAAATAGACTGTATTTTGCCTATTCGTATCAATTGACAATTAATGATCTTTCAGGATTTAATTCTGGTACACATATGATTACTATAGGTTTAGATTTCTTACAAGGGATTAGTGATTGCCCATGTACTAAAGGAACAAGCTGGAGAAAATATAGAAATAACGGTACGAATTAAAACTTGAAAAATCATCTCAATGGATCTATAAAATAAGAAAACCACAAGTTATAAGCACTTGTGGTTTTCAATTGATTGAGTTAGTTGATTATAATAATTAGAGCACTTCTATAAAATAATTCATCATTTCCTCTTTAAGCTCATAATGCAATTTAATATAGGTGCGCATATCTTCTTTTAGAGTATGTTGCTCATTCTGGAATTTACCCGTAACATTTTCATTAACTTCGAGATTGTTCAAATTTGCCAGTTTATTTCGACAACGATGCTTCAATTTCGAAATAGCATCTTTTTCTATCATAATGCGATTTTGAAATACTTCAAGCTTTACTAAAGCTAAAGGGTCTTGCTCATGTTTTACGATCTCTTCTAATTTCTCTTGGAAGGTATCCATTTCGTTAAAATGAAACTGAAGTTCGCGCCTCCAGGTTTCAATATTAAACTTTAAATCGCTCAAATATTTTAATTTAGTATACATATCTTTTAGGTTTTATGCGGTTAATACTTGTTGTTCTTGTATGAATTGTTTTTGAATATGTGTTGGGACAGGACTATAACCTTTAAAAGTGGATGAGTAGGTAGCTCGTCCTTGAGTGATAGAACGTAATTGTGTCGAAAAATCTGATAGTTCAGTACTTGGAATAGTACATTTTAATATCTGATAATGTGCTTCTGTTTCTATTCCTTTAATTATTGCACGACGACTTTGTAATTCAGTCATGACATTGCCAACCATAGCTTCTGGAACGCGCAGTGTCATTCGTTCTGTTGGTTCTAATAATTTCGGATTAGCATTCAAAAAAGCCTCTCTAAAGGCGTGTGCTCCTGCAATTTTAAATGAAATGTCATTAGAATCTACAGCATGCATTTTACCATCATAAACCATCACTCGTACATCTCGTATATAAGAGTCTGTTAATGGGCCTGATTCCATGACTTCTAATATGCCTTTCATAATGGATTGCAAATAACGCTGATCAATCACACCACCAACAATACAGTTATAAAAAACTAATTTACCTTCCCAAGGCAGATCAACGACTTCTTTACCTCTTAAAGAAAAGCCTTCAGGTTCTGGCATGCCCTCAAAATAGGGTTCAATCTTTAAATGAACTTGTCCGAATTGTCCTGATCCTCCACTCTGCTTTTTATGTCTGTAATTGGCCGTTGCACTACGTTGAATGGTTTCACGATAAGAAATTTTCGGAATTTCAAAAATTGCCTTAACATCATAAACATGTTCTAATAACCAATTTAAAGTTGCTAAATGCAATTCTCCTTGGGTACCGACTAACGTCTGTTTAGTTTCTGAGTTATAACTCAAATCAACGGTTAAATCTTGGCTATGAATGCGTCTTAAAGCATCACTAAGCTTTTCTTCTTCAGTAGTTGATTCAGCCATTACGGCTCTCACTAAACGAGGTTGTGGAAATTTTATCGGTTTAATAGTTCCTGCTTCAGCTTTAGACGCTAAAGTGTCATTGGTTTCAGTATATTTTAATTTGGTTGTTGCACCAATATCGCCAACAGTTAGTTTTTGAACGCTATGCTTTTGCTTTCCGTCCATAATATAGAGTTGGTTCAAGGTTTCAGACTCACCTGTTCTCGTATTAAAGAGTTTATCATTAACATTAACTTCACCTGCCATCACTTTAAAGAAATTAAGCTGGCCTAAGTTTGGTTGGTAAATCGTTTTAAAAACGAAAAGACTAGTATCTCCATCCAATTCTGGTTTTAGTTCATCACCTTCAATCGTTTGCTCAGGGTTTAAATCGGCAGCAGCTGGTGCTACATTATCAATAAATCCCATTAAGCGTCCTGTTCCCATATCTTTTATTGCCGACACGCAGAACACGGGAAATACATCATGATTTAACATTCCTACTTTAATCCCCTGTCGTAATTCCTCTTCATTTAATGTGCCTTTTTCGAAGTATAATTCTAGTAAGGCTTCATCATTTTCTGCGGCTTTCTCCACCAATTCATTATGCAACTTATTGGCATAATCTAATTCTGCTTCCGGAATCGCTAATTTTTCAGGTTTACCTCCGTCAGGACCAAATTTGTAACATTTCATTTTAAGCACATCAATAATACATTGGGCACCGTCAATAATTTTAGGGTACTGCACTAGTACAGCGTTATTGCCAACAAGTTCTTTTAGGCTATTAACGCTTTTTTCAAAATCAGCTTTCTGGCTATCAATTTTATTAATTACAAACAACGTTGGTTTGTGATATTTATCGACATAATTCCAAATGATCTCTGTCCCTATATCTGCACCATGTTTGGCATTAATAACGGTTACAATAGTATCGGAAACTTTTATCGAGGAAATAATTTCACCAATAAAATCATCAAGTCCTGGAGTGTCAATAATATTAATTTTATAGTTACGCCATTCGGTGTGCAAAGGTGTAGCAAAAACAGAAGCACCGCGTTGGTGCTCAAATTCGTGATAATCAGATACCGTGTTATGTTGCTCTACAGAGCCACATCTATTAATTAGTCCAGCCTCAAAGAGCATGGTCTCAGATAATGTGGTTTTGCCAGAGCGATGTGCACCGACAAATGCCACATTTTTGATGTGTTTATTGTCAAATACTTTCATATAGTTTTAGTTTTCTGTTATAATAATCCGTGAATATTGTACCATTAAAGGTACTATCAAAAAGGAAGAAAAAACATGATAAAAGTTAGGTTTTGATCTTTTTTTGGAGTTTTATTACAATGCACATATGTATTGATTTCGCTGTATTTGGGAGTATCGATTTAGTTAAAGTAATAACTCTAACAATACATTAACATATATTAAGCTTGTTATTTTCTAAATTCGACCTTTAAAATAGTATTTTTTATTCATTATATGACATTGCGTTTTTTCTTTTTAATAATCCTCATCTCAGTAAACCTTTATGCTCAAAAGAATCCAGAGCTCAAGTTGATAGACTTTTCTGGTTTTGATTTAATTGTAAAAAGTGATTCTACTGAAGTTATTTCAAAAGAGGACGTACTAGTTTTACCAGATATCAAAGCTTCCCACTGGAATCACACTGTTTACAATCCGTATAAAGAGGTAACCCTTACATTTCCGTTACCATTAAAATTTACCGATTCTACATACGCCTCTCCTATTAGTAAAGAAAAAGTCATAACATCACGATATGGCTGGCGTAGAGGACGAGCTCATAAAGGAATTGATATAGATTTGGTGACTGGAGATAGCCTTTTTGCTATGTTTGATGGAATTGTTCGAATGTCAAGATATAGCAAAGGTCATGGAAGAACTGTTGTACTCAGACATTATAACGGCTTAGAAACCGTATATGCACATTTATCGGTGTACGGAGTAAAAGAAAATGATTCTATTGTAAAAGGTCAATATTTAGGAAAAGGAGGTGCTTCTGGAAATGCAAGAGGAAGTCATTTGCATTTAGTTGTAAATTATAAAGGCGTATCTATTAATCCAGAATACCTATTTGAATTTGAAAAAGATAACAAGGTAAGAGCCAATGAACTTTGGATAACACGTCAATGGACACGTCCCATCTCACACAATTCAAAGCGTCAAAGCAAGATTCAGTTATTATTATCTGAAGATGAAGCGGTAGCGAGTCTCATCAAAAAACAATCCATCTATGTGGTAAGACCAGGAGATACCTTGTCTAGAATATCAAGACGCAATAATATTACTATAGCTGCACTATGCAGAACTAATGCAATTAAACGCAGCTCGGTAATTAAAGTTGGCCAGAAACTCATTATTGAAAATTAAATAGTTTCTAACTTATAGCCAACACCATGCACATTAGTGAGTTTAATACTGGTGTCTGCCATTAATATCTTTCGCAATTTGGAAATGTAAGTATCTAAACTTCTACCTACAATCACTCCGTTATCTTCCCAAACTCTTTTTGTGAGTTCATCACGTTTTATAATTTCATTAGGACGCGAAATAAAAATAGCTAAGAGTTCACATTCTTTTTTAGACAAACTAATTTCTGTAGCTTCCTTTACCAATTTGTTCTGATCGGGATAAAATTTAAAACTACCTATTTTAGCAAATTGTTGGCTACTGCGCGATAGTGAATTCGAAGTTTTTTGTTTGCGCAGAAAGTACTCTAACAGAATAAGCGTGAGGCTTAATAGTGCGACAATTATAAGCGTCCGACTCCGAGAGATTAGAGCAGCTCGGTTTAAAAACTTCACTTCAATAGTATAGCATTGCTCGGGAAGTGAGCGTCCCATGCAAGGTATAATAGTACTTTCCTTATCTTCTTTTATTTGATAACTATAAGCGACTTCTTGATCACTACATTGCAATACTTCAATGCGATAATTCTTGGGTAAATCTGACTTCTGGAAGGTACTATCTATAATCTTGACAAGCTGATCTGGTAATATGAATAATGATTTTTCAAACGACAATTCATAAGAACCTTGTGCAACTTCTTTAACGGGAAGAATCAAGGAGCTATTATCTTCATTATAAAGTAACAACTGATTACCAACTTCTCGAACAGCAATTTTTACATTTTCTGATAAATCATTATGGTCTTCATTTGAGCTGGTCAACATATAGGACAACACGAATAAAAAAGCCAAACCGGTATATAGATAAATTTGTCGTTTGTTCATCATATCTTGTAAATAACATACTATTTCATGACAATTTACAACTGTTGACACTTCTTTTGCATTTTTTTGACATTTTTCACGGACCTTGATCTTAATTTTACGGTTTAATCCAATACAAATTTCATATTATGAAAAACACATTATATAGAATAGTTGTTCTATTTTTATTTACCATAGGAGTCCATGGGCAAGAAGAAAAACTAGGTGTATTAGAATCGGATACTACATGGTTAAAGGAGATTATCAAATTCCCTATTAATTTTGCATCAGACATCAGCTATGAAGGTTATGAAGATTTGCGATTTTCAAAGCATTGGTCGAAAAAAGATAGTTCCGACTTCTGGACATATGCATTTACTTGGCATATTAAAGGGGTACAGAAAGTTAATGAAACAATCCTTGAATCACATATGAAATCTTATTACAACGGACTTATGGAAGCTGTTAATAAGAAGAAAGATTTTAAAGTTCCTCAAACGATGGTATTGTTTTTAAAAGATACAGGGAATAATCAAATAGATTATATTGGAAAAATTAGAGTTTACGATTCGTTTCATACAGAGCGTATAATCGTTTTAAATATTCAAATGACACAGTTTTACTGCGAACAAACAGACACATCAGATTTGCTATTTAGAATTTCTCCACAACCATTTGACCATGACATTTGGCAATCACTTAGAACAGTAACGCTGCGATCAGATTATTGCGCCGATTAATCAGGGCTGCTAAAATTTTACATTATTTTTTAATTGATTCAACATCATTGGTGTCATCTTTCGGTACACGCACATACCCAGTATAACGTATTGGAAAACGTTTGGCTCCTTTTAGAGTCATTTCACTACTTAAGTTAGGGTATAAAATAATAATGACATCAAAGTTTTCACCTTTACTTTTGGCATCAAATTTCAAAGTGTAACTACCATCTTTATGTTTATTTACGCGATAATCTTTAATCTCTCCCGCTAATACAATACTATTATTTGAGCCATTATAACCAGTCGATTGTTGAATTTCACCAAAATATGGAAGTTTTGAAGAAATTTGAGAACCTTTTAAAACAAGTTCATTCGCATTGTTCAGTAAACTAATACGACCTATATTTTCACCTGGTGCTAAAATCCCTGAGTTCTGTAGCGCACTTAAACTATTCGTTACAAGAGGAAGTGCATAATCTGATTCGATACTAAAATTTTGATGGGCTACTAATTCATCTAAAGTCTTAATTTGTTCTAGTGAAGCAGTCGTTTTTGTAGCACTACAGGAGATGACAAAAACACAGGAAACACATAATAAAATAATCTTTTTCATAACCTTAAGATTTTACACCTTTAAGATACGTTTTTATGCTCATAAAGCCTTGCGCTTTAACATTTTATAAATATTCTGAAGTAATTTCCTCTATTCGCAAACCATCCTCTAAAGCCAAAATAAGGCCTTCTGCTGCACGTTCACCAGATCGCATAGCCGCATTTAATGACCCATTTAATAGCTGATCACCAGCCAAATAAATTGTTGGTTTAAGTTGTGTTTCTGTTGGAGAACAATCATTTTGCATTTCTGATAATTCTGGCAAAGCCATAGGTATTTTATAACGCTTTAGAAACGTTGTATTTGAAATATTACAATACATCTCTAAGTCCTTTTGAACTTGTTTTATCAATTCGTTTTCATCAAGTTCGTGAGTTTTAACCACTGTAACTGATAGTAATTCACCATATGCGGTTTGATCTGTTTCTAAACTATTATGAAAGAAGATGTTGTTAATGAGCGCATTATCTTCTGCAATGAGACCTATAAGTGGTTTTGTGATATTCCTGCTAGTAGTTTTGAAATATAAATTATCACAAGACTTCCATGTGTTTGCGGTATTCAAGTTAGAAACTAAGTGATGAGCTTCGGTGGCAATAATGGTAAAATGTGTAGCTATACGTTTTCCCTCATATGTCACCAAATGATCATCATGAACCGATTTTATTTTAGTATTGAAGCTAAAGTCCGTGTGTTCTAGCTGTGCTTTTAATTGCTTCGGAATAGCTTCAATTCCTGACTTTGGTAATACGGCATGACCTTCACCAAACATCTTATATACAAATTCAAACATACGACTTGAGGTTGTTAAATTGGGTTCCAAGAATATTCCAGAAAAGAAGGGTTTAAAGAAGTTGTGTATGATGTCATTGCTAAAGCCTTTAGATACTAAATAGTCTAAAGTTGATGTTTCCTCAGAAGAAAAAATAGAAGAGATACTTTTCTTTTTTAAAGCGTTATTAAGCTTTAATATCTTTAATTTATCACTAAAATTACCAATGTTTGCTAACATGGTAGGCATTAATAGTGATAGGTCTCGAATAGGATCACCAATAGTTTGCATTCTACTATCTTTAAAAATCACTGCGCCTGGCCTAAATGTTTGTAACTCTAATGCTTGAAAATCTAAATGTTTCTTAGCTAACGGATAAGCATCTAGTAAAACTTGAAATCCGTGATCGAGTTGAAAGCCCTCAACACAATCTGTTTTTACGCGTCCTCCTACCCGATCTGAGGCTTCTAAAATGATTGGTCTATAGCCTTGCTGTTCTAGAGTTTTAGCAGCAATTAATCCGCTAACTCCTGCTCCAACAATATGAATCTTGTAATCTTCTCTTTTCATGTAGTAAAGATAAGTGCTAACCACGGATTCTCAAATGATTTCTATTTTCGATGGCGTTAATATCCTGTTAATTCTGAAAATAATCGTATACGATATACTATTTTTACCTTATGATAATTAAAACTAGCTTCAGAGATCAAGTAAAGTCTTTACTTCTAAAAAAGATGCGAAATGGAGAATTAACTCCGGGACAGAGTGTTTCATTGGCAGCTTTAGCTAGAGAATTGGATGTGAGCGTAACACCAATACGAGAAGCTTTATCGCAATTGGAGCATTCCAATATTATTAGAGCAATACCAAATAGAGGGTTTATTGTTCCAGAATTATCCAACATTGAGGCTAATAATTTGTATCAGTTAGTTGCAATATTAGAGGTCTTAGCGCTAGAAAATTCAGACTTCAGTAGAACTATCATTTCAAAATTAAAGCAACAGCAACTTAAATTTGAAAACGCTAAAACATCTATAGAGCGGATTAATGCAGATATAGATTTTCATTCCATTCTAACGTCATCATTCAAAAATAATATTGCGCTTCAAATGCTAGACGATTTAAAAACGCGCATCTTCTATTATGAAATGGGATTTATGCAAGATCCTAGTTATCACAAATATTCCGAACATCACCATCACCATATTATTACAGCCTTGGAAAATAAGAACGTTCGTTTAGCATCAGACATTTTAAAACAAAATTGGATGCAAATATTAAATTATAAAAGTCTATGAAAAAATACACATTAATACTCATGTTAGCATTAGTGGTATCATGCCAGAAAACAACTATGACTGCTCATCTTTCAGATCACGACATATTGACTCCTGAATTATTCTTACCTCATATAGTTACAAATGAAATTGATCAAGAATTTGGTATGACAATATCACCTATTGACGCTAAAACTATTTTATTCACTCGTAGAATTGGAGATGAAAAGCAACGCATTTACGAAACACGCTATAACAATGGGCAATGGAATACACCACAAATAGTCTCGTTTTCTAATGATAGAGATGAATCTCCTCATTTTTCTAAAGATGGAAGAACAGTCTATTTTGGTAGTGAGAGACCCATACCTAACCAGACTAATCTAGGAGGTTTTGATATGAATGTATGGAAAACAGAATGGGTGAATGGGGCTTGGACAAAGCCAATTCCTTTATCTAATACCATAAATAAGGTACAAATAGAGGGTGAAAATTGGCCGTCGAGCAATGTTTCGCATTTCGTGACGTCAGACGACATAACGTTCTATACTGGAACTCAAGTGAGAGGAACTAAAGGTTTAGATATATACCAAACAACTTATGATGGTGCTGATTTCAAAGCATTAAAAAAATTATCTTCTGCCATTAATAGAGAGGATAAATGGGAATATGCACCCATTATATCGGCGGATGGAAATTATTTATTTACCCAAATTTATAATCGTGAGGACGGTATTGGTGGTGATGATATATTTGTAAGTAAAAAGGACGTTGAAGGTAAATGGATGCCATCAAAGAACCTAGGAGAGCTCATAAATACTAATATGAATGAGTGTCCCGCAGCCATGACGTCTGATGGGAAGTACTTTTTCTTTACAAGAGATAAAAAAGATAACCCTGAAGAATATGACGGTATTTCTAGCATATATATTATAGAAACACAAGCATTAAAATTAAATGAATTATTTAAATAAAAACAATCTCTATGAAACACATGATATTTCTATTGGCAATAATTAATGTTACTTGTTTTGTGACTGCACAATCAGATACTTCTGATCGAAAAATGATTGCGATGTCAGACACCTATCAGAAAGCTTATAAGATGGGAAGTATCTATTATGAAATTGGCAGCAATAAACCTTTCACAGGTATTCTTTACGGAAAGTATGCCAATGGGAACTTACTCACTACTCAGGAATACGTTGACGGTATTGGAAATGGTAAATGGACACAATATGATCCTAATGGAAATAAGGAATGTGAAGGAACTTATGTGGATAATCGCGTAGAGGGTCCTGTAAAATTTTATTATGAAGATGGAAGTTTAAAATCGGAAGGTCAATACCTACATTGGAAGCAACCTATCGGCAAATGGGTCTATTATGACAAACAAGGAATCGTAGTGCATACAATGACTTATACGCGATAAGAACTGCACTATATAAGCCTAATGAACCTATAAAAAAGCGAACTCCTTAGTGACCATACTAAGGAGTTCTATTTGTGTAATACCTAAAAAACCATTGCTGGTTCTTTAAGTGAGTGCGAAAGTAGACTATTATAAATGGTAAATAGCCTATTTTGTCATAAGATTTAAATAAAATTTTAAAGCGTCATTTGTTTAAACTTAATATCTAGATCTTTCTGTAAGTTTTGAATTTGTTGTTCTTCACCCGAAATGATGAGAGCAATTGATGCTCCAGTTTTTCCAGCTCTAGCAGTTCTGCCACTCCTATGGGTATAATATTCTAATTGATCTGGTAATTGATGATGAATTACAAACGCTAAATTATTTACATCGATACCTCTTGCTGAAACATCGGTGGAAACTAAAAATTGTAAGGACTCATTTTTAAATGCTCGCATGACTTTATCGCGTTCTTTTTGTTGCATATCCCCTTGTAAGGCCTCTACTGAAAAACCTTCAGCTTTTAATTTTTCAGTAAGTTGCATCGCACTAGCTTTGGTTCTCACAAAAATAATTCCTCTATCATTATTATATTTATCTAATAAACGTGTGATTATATTTGTTTTTTCCTTGATAGAGGTGACAATATAATGATGGGATATATTAGCATTAACTAAGCTGTTTTTATCAATTTCAACTTTCACCGCATCTACAGACATATATGTCCGAATGATCTTTTGAATTTCTTCAGGCATAGTCGCGGAGAATAACCAGGTGTGTCTGGTTCCAGTAGTGTATTTAAATATCTTATTCAAATCTTGCTTAAAACCCATACTAAGCATCTCATCAGCTTCGTCCAATACAAGTGTTTCTATATGTTTGATATCGATATCACCACGTTCTATAAAATCTAATAAGCGACCAGGAGTTGCCACAATAATATGCGTGGTACGCTTTAGTCGTTTCATTTGAACATCTATTTTTTCACCACCATAAACACCTTCACTAAAGATTTTATCATCACAATACTTTGTGAATTTAAAAAGCTGCTTTTGTATTTGTTGTACTAATTCTCTTGTTGGCGCTAAAATTAATGCCTGCACATGATCTTTTTTTGGATTGATATTTTGAAGAATTGGTAAACCGTAAGCTGCTGTTTTTCCCGTTCCGGTCTGTGCTAATCCAATAAAATCAGTATCATTATTTAATAATACGGGAATGGCTTCTGCCTGAATTTCAGTTGGTGTTTTTATCTGTAATTCCTTTAAACCCTTTATTAAAGGTTTTGAAATACCTAAATCAAAAAATGTGCGTTCCATAATCAATATTAATTGACCACAAAGGTATTGTTATTATTCGTAATTTCGGACCGATATGCACTTATCTCCACAACATTTTCAAGACCTATATCAAGGATTCTGTAAAACACATAACCTCTGGCAGAATAACACCGTATTTGATATGACACAATTCAATCTGCCTTTGAGTGCGTCTTCAGTTTTTCATCGAAAACAGGAAAAGCGATTGCGTTTAGGACAATTGGCCGAACAGTTTGTCTTTAATCAACTAGAAACAAGTAAAGACGTTACTCTGATCGCTGAAAATATTCAGATTAAAAAAGACAAACAAACCTTAGGTGAATTAGATGCCATATTACAAATTGACAAACAGCAAATTCATTTAGAAATTATCTATAAGTTTTATGTGTATGATGAAACATTGGGCGATACAGAATTAGAACGATGGATTGGACCTAACCGTAAAGATAGCTTGATAGAAAAGTTAACAAAATTGAAAGACAAGCAATTGCCGTTACTGTATTCTGAAGCCTGTCAATCAACCTTAGAACACTTGAATATTCATGATTCGTCAGTTATACAACACGTGTTATTTAAAGCGCAACTCTTTGTGCCTTATCAAATCGATGTGGATTTCGAAATTTTGAATTCAGATTGTATTTGTGGGTATTATCTACGACGAAATCAAATAAAAACCTTTAGTACCAATAAATTTTATATACCTACAAAATTAGATTGGTTCTTAAACCCTTTCAATGATGTTGATTGGTTAAACTTTAATGATTTTGTAGAAAAAGCAGACTCATTTTTAAATCAAGGTCAGTCTCCATTATTTTGGATGAAGCATAAGGAAGGGAGACTGCAGAAATGTTTTTTGATTTGGTGGTAAAATCATACAGATCTCAACGCTCACAAAATCATACACTTTTTCAAAGTATCTTCATAAATTTTCTCATATTTTGGAACAATCTGATGAATATCAAAACGCTTTGACACACCTTTTGCATTTGCTTTAAATTCTGACAATCGATTAGAATCAGTTAAAATATATAAGGCGTTTTTAGTCATATCATCAATATCATTGATTTCACTCAAAAACCCTGATACGCCATGAACATTCACTTCTGGTATTCCACCGGTATTACTAGAAATTACAGGCACCCCAGATGCCATAGCTTCTAAGGCTGATAATCCGAAACTTTCAGTTAATGAAGGCAATAAAAATAAATCACTGAAGCAGAGAATCTTATCGATTTCATTACTGTTTCCGAAGAAAATGACTTTATCTGTAATTCCTAATTCTTCACATAACAATTCTGCAGGTTCTCGCTCCGGACCTTCTCCAACCATCATTAATTTGGCTGGAATTTGTTTCTGAATATTATAAAATACCCGAATGACATCAGGAATTTGTTTGACTTCTCTAAAGTTACTAATATGTGTAATGATGCGTTCATCATCAGTTGCCATCATGGCACGTTGACAATCTGTAAAATGAGGTTCGTGACGTTCTAAATCAATGAAATTTGGAACCACATGGATATCATTTTTAATATCGAATAATCGTAAGGTATCGTCTTTCAAGCTCTGTGACACAGAAGTTACCGCATCTGATTTATTAATACTAAATGTTACTGCTGTTTTATAAAAGGGATGACTCCCTACTAGCGTAATATCTGTACCATGCAAGGTGGTAACAAAAGGAATATAAATACCCTCTTCTTGTAACATCTTTTTAGCCATATATGCCGCATAAGCGTGTGGGATCGCATAATGCACATGTAAGATTTCAATTTGATGTAACTTCACCATATCTACTAATTTACTCGACAAGGCTAATTCGTAGGGCTGGTAATGAAATAGCGGGTATTCTGGTACATTCACCTCATGATAATGCACATTATGACTTAATAATTCAAGACGCACAGGTTGATTGTAAGTAATAAAATGAATTTCATGACCACGTTTAGATAATTCTAAACCTAATTCCGTGGCTACTACTCCGCTTCCGCCAAATGTTGGGTAACATACTATTCCTATTCGCATTTTATTCTATGATTGCTTCGTAAATTAAACGTTGTATATCTGTTCTAATATTTTCTCTTAACAAAAGGTTCTTTCCTGCTTTGGGGTATGTTCTATTGGCTAAAAATATATAAACAAGATCTTCTTCAGGATCTGCCCATGCATATGTGCCAGTAAACCCAGAATGCCCAAAGCTGGTCATTGAAACACAACCACAGGTTGGACCTTCGTCTCCAAGTTGTGGTTTGTCGAAACCAATCCCTCGCCTAACATCTTTCTCACAATAATAACAGGTGTTGAATTTTTCTAAAGTTTCTGGTCGCAAATAACGTTTCCCACCATAATAACCTTTCTGAAGATACATCTGCATGATTTTGGCGACATCATTAGCATTACTAAAAATACCTGCATGTCCGCCTACTCCATTTTGCATTGCGGCTCCCATATCATGAACATACCCATGCACCTTTTGAAATCGGTAATAATCATCAATTTCTGTAGGGATAATATTTTTATCAGTGAATTTAGTAGACGGGTTATAAGTCGTGTAATTTGCGCCTAAAGATTGATAAAAGTGCTGTTGTACCAACTCATCCAATGGTTTCTTATAATAACCTTCAATATATTTTTTGAGAATGTAATACGGCATATCACTGTATCGGTAGCGTAAACTTGATAACAGCTCAGAATCTTTGATGATTTTTTGAATAGAATCCGGATAATCATGACGCAAATACATCTGCTCTGCTACTTTTACACTAAAGCGCGGTGTCCCAACACGACGGTAATATTTTGGATCTGGTTTTTTTGTAACAGAATCTAGAGTCGCTACGTAAAACGGAATCCAAGGTTTAAGCTTCGCATAATGCGATAACATTTGTTTTATCGTCACATTCTTTTTGTTAGAGTCTAAGTATTCCGGAAGGATTCTAGATAACTTCGTGTTTAACGAAATGACTTTCTTTTCTTCTAACTCCATTAATAAGGGTAATGTAGCTAAAATCTTAGTGAGTGAAGCCACATCATACAGGTCTTCAAATTTCACCTTTTCATTAGTCTCATAAGTATGTGTTCCAAAGTTTTTATTGTAAATCACTTTCCCTTTTCTCGCGATAAGCAATTGGATACCGGGTGTCATTTTTTGATCCACAGCATATTGTGCCAAAGAATCTACTCGCGCTAACTTCTCAGAACTCATACCAACACGCTCTGGTAAACCATAAGTTAAATTAAAAAGGGCATTGTATGAAATGCCATCGCCAGCTTTAAAATTAGCACCTATCGATACTGGAATAGCCCCTTTTACTGGTATTGCGCCAAATATGGCTTGAGCCGATTTTTCTTGAGCAATAGCGCTATTTTGATAACTCATGACAATACTTTCAATATTCTCATGACTCGCTAAGTCTAAAAGCGCATAAGGACGAGCAAAGACATCTAAAACTACAGTATTGGTTCTGGCAATCTCATAGAGCCAAACCAACTCCTTGTCGGTGAATTTATAGCCTTGCCACGGGTTATCATTTTTCTTATGAAAACCAATAACTACTGTATTATAATTTTGGAGCTTGGATATAAGCTCGTCAAGTTTTTCTGCCTGAACACGATGTACTTTGGTATATTTTTTAAGCTCATCATAAAATACGGAACCACTGTCATCTCCAAGCTCTACATAGGCTATTTTCTTTGTTTCTAAATTTCTAAGTGGTAACAAACTAGATGTATTCTTCAACACTGTAACCGCATTTTCTAATAATTCCTCATAGAGTAAATCATCTTGTAAGCGATTTAAGTCATTCACTAATGCCGCTGTACCAATGGGCTCATAATGATCAAGTCCAACTTTGTATTTGGCCATTAGAATTTTCTTTACAGAATGTGCGAGTCGTTCTTCGGAAATTTCCTTATTCTTATACGCATCAATAATTTTAGAAATTGCAATAGGAACATCCTCAGAAATTAATAACACATCATTTCCTGCCTGAAAAGCTGCAAGATCAATTTCACCTGGTGTACTAAAATTTGACACGCCTTTCATTTCTAAAGCATCTGTAAAAATAAGCCCTTTAAATCCTAAAGAATCTTTTAAGATATCTGTAACGATATGTTTTGACAACGATGATGGAAAGCCGTCACGCGGTTCTAAACTAGGAACATTTAAATGTGCTACCATAACACTAGATAAGCCTTCTTTGATGAGTTGACGGTATGGATATAATTCTATCGAGTCGATACGTTTTTCATTAAAAGAAATAGTTGGAAGTGTTTTATGAGAATCGCTATCGGTATCGCCATGACCAGGAAAGTGCTTAGCATTCGCAAGAACACCTGCTTCTTGCATGCCTTTCATAAAAGCAGAAGCTTTTGCCGTAACATTATCTCGATCTTCACCAAACGAACGATTTCCAATAATTGGATTTTTTGGGTTTGTATTGATATCGACCACTGGTGCAAAGTTAAAATGAACACCTATACGTTTGCAATGCTCTCCAATATGATAGCCAGTACGTTCTACTAAATTGTTATCACTAATCGCTCCCAAAGTCATATTCCAAGGAAATGCATATGTAGAATCCAAACGCATACTTAATCCCCATTCTGCATCCATTCCAATCAGCAATGGTGTCTTAGAAATGGCTTGATATAGGTTGTTTTGCTTGGCCTGACTTACAGGACCTCCAGTAGAAAAGATTAATCCACCAATATGATACTTATTAATAAGGTTGGAGACCTCCTTTTCATTAGATTTTTTTTTGTCTGAAAAAGCCCTAACCATAAATAGTTGTCCTACCTTCTCTTCAATACTTAGGTTGTTATATACACTATCCACCCATTTTTGCTGTAACTCAAGATTCTTGTGAGCTAAAGGGTGATTCTCATCTTGAGAATATGTAGGTGATATTATAAAAAGAATACAAATGAGGGACAATAGATATCGCATAGAAAAAAAGGTCTTTTTAAGTTGTTCTTAAATAGAACTAAAAACTATGCCAAAATAGTGCTTTAGACTTAAGAAAAAAAAGACTTTAAGATAGATTTATAAAGAAGGTTGTAAACAAATAAATGACGAGAAGCTATACTTACAATGAATCCTTAACTACTAAGAAAATCTTAGCGCGGTGAAAAGTCAAGAAACTTAAATCCCTAATCGAGTAAATCGATATGCCTATCATGATATCCTAACAGGTAAAGAACACCATCTAATCCAATACTTGAAATAGAACTTTGAGCATTATCTTTTACAGTTGGTTTCGCATGAAATGCGATGCCCAATCCTGCTAAATTAAGCATAGGTAAATCATTGGCTCCATCACCAACTGCTATGGTTTGACTAATGTCTATACCCTCTAGTTTTGCAATATCTTTAAGATATTCTGCTTTTTTTTCCCCATCAACAATTTCACCTAGATAACCACCAGTGAGCACACCGTCGTCAATTTCTAATTCGTTGGCATAAACATAATCAATGCCTAATTCTTTTTGCAAATAGTGACCAAAATAGGTAAAACCACCTGATAAAATAGCGGTTTTAAATCCGTAACTTTTGAGCGTATCAATAAGTCGTTTAGCCCCTTTTGTTATAGGTAAATTAACGGCAACATCATGGAGCACCTCTTCGCGCAATCCTTTTAGCAGTTTCATGCGTTTTTTAAAACTCTCATTAAAATCTATTTCACCTTGCATAGCCGACTCTGTAATTGCTTTTACTTCAGCTCCCACACCAGCCAATTCTGCTAGTTCATCAATAACTTCGGCTTGAATAAGTGTAGAATCCATATCAAAGCACACAAGGCGTCTATTTCTTCTAAAAATATTATCTTCCTGAAATGCGATATCGACATCTAAATCTCTTGAGATTTGCATGAATTTTTCGGTAAAATCTAACTTGCAATCAATTTTACCTCTTATCGATAACTGTATGGAAGCTCGAGGATATTCTTCTTCTCTCACTAGTGATGTACGTCCTGTAAGTCGTTTTATAGCATCTATATTTAAATTCTTTTCTGAAATCACCTCGGTTACTTTAGATATTTGTTCCGCCGATAATCGTTCTCCTAAAATGGTAATGATATACCGATCTTTCCCTTGCATCGTTACCCAACGTTCATAATCTTCAAGTGAGATTGGTGTAAACTTAGCAGTAACACCGAGTTCGTAGGCTTTAAAAAGCAAATCTTTTAATACAGCAGCCGATTTCTTTTTGGATTCAATTTCGAACAGAAAACCTAGAGATAGTGTGTCATGTATATTCGCCTGACCCATATCTAATACTTTGGCGCCATAATGTGATAAAACAGCCGTTAAACTAGAAGTTAATCCTGGTTTATCTTGTCCAGAGATGTTTAGTAAAAAAATTTCGTTGGTCATAATAAAAGGTCACTTGTATTTATTTTAAAAATCTACTATGCCAGCTCTCACTTGCTGGTACTTCCCAGTTTTCTTTGAATTCTGCTATATTGGTGACTAAGTTATTAAAAACGATGGTGTTTTTTGAAACAGCTTTGTCTTTTGCCATTTTCTTAAAATCAAGCAGTGTCTTATGGGCAATGAATTCACCTTGCTTGTATGAAACATTCATTTTATCCATGAGATCTACATTATAATCTTTCTCTAATTCTTGAATAAAATGAACAGAAGCATCAATACTACACCCTGTAGCTGTATTTAAGTTTTGATTTAAAGCAATCACTATAAATCTCTTATATTCAATAGTATATCCAGATTGCAAATCACTTCCATGAGCAGTCCAGTTCTCAATAAATATATTGAGTTTTTCTTTTATTTCTGAAATTTCCTGATCGGTGAACGAGCGATTAGCTTGGTAAATCCAAACGCGAGATTCTTCAGGAAGAGTATTAAAATCAACTAACATATAAGGGTTTTTACTTTGTTCAAAAATACAATATTACATCCAATCTTTCTGCTGAGATTCTACCTTAAATAGCAAGAAATTATGAATCTGAATTGCCAGTTCTTCCTTGATGTAAGGAATCTTTACATCCTTGGATGCCGTCGAAATAATGACTGAAGCGATGTTTCGACGTTTCTGAAAAATAGATTGTTTTATTTCAACTGATTGTATTTTATGAATTTCTAAAATATTTGTCGTTGTATCGATAACACCACTTCCTATCGTCACAAAGTGATCATCTAAGGTAAAATAGGCCTTTTTAAAGCTAATATAAATGTATAACGCAGCTATTGGAAAAAGAATAAGATTAATCCACCATTTCTCATTTCCGAAGATGACATAAGCTGGAATATTAATGACTAAAATAAATAGGAACATTTCAATAGCAGAAATACGATTATAGTAAGGTTCTGGCTTATTTTTCTGCAATGCGTGGTTATATTGTTTTAGAAGCTTGTCTAATAAATGGTATAACTGGATCTTCTCTAAAGCCACAATAACAAAACTCTTTTTTTGTTTGTTATTTACCATAGCCTGTTTTACAGAAACCGTATGTAAACCGAGATATTGTTTTAATCTATTAGTAGTAATCACAAGGTTTTGGATACGGCTAGGTGTTAAACTTAAAGATACTTTGTTAAGAAGCCCTTTATTAATCTCTATGGTTTTTTGATGTTCAATAACTTCTAACCCAAAATTAACTATTAAGGTTTTTACTACCGAAAACAGCGATGAGATAAAAATGACGATAACAATAATAATAAGATTAGCTATGAGGATACTCAGTAATGTGTCGCTATCAAAATGAACAGAATTCTCAATACGTTCTTGCAGGTTTAAATCTTTGAGATAATCCTTGAACTCGTAATATAAACCGAATACAAAAGACATAATTATAGCAAAACTCTTGAGATGATTTTGAGATAAACCTTCTAATAACAAACGTTTCATAGAAGCTTTAAAAAATACTGTTGTTTGCTCAATATATTCTATCTGATTACTACTCGTCGTATCCACTTTATTAAAAAGTTGTTTTTTAAGCCGCAGTGCTGTTGGTTTATCTAGGGCGCTAATTTCGATTTCTGACTTATCATCACCAGCAGTTTCAATATTGACAGAAACAACATTGATGATTTGCTGCAGTAGATTTTGCTTGATATAAACGTTTTGAATCTTTGATTTTGGGATTACGGTTTTGTCTTTATTCATTATCCCTCTAGACAGATGAAAATCGTCATCATTTAAATAGAACTTGAAATTGAGATATTTTAATACTGCAACCACAAACAAGATAATAATGATACCAACAATAATTAAAAGAATGGTGTTCGGGCTGAGGTTTGCAAAAGATTTCTTTTTGGTTAACGACAAACCAAAGGCAATAAAAATGACAAAAAAGCGCTTAAAAAACTTAAAGGCATTAAATCCGAAAATAATAATAATCCCTTTTGAGGATTGACGCATAGGCTGAGAAAAATCAGATACTTCCATTCACCTTTGTGCTTATGTAATCATGAATTTTTTTAGCATCATCTTTTGGTAGTCCGTGGATGCTCAAATCACTGCCAGATTCTCCAGCCGTAAAGATCTTAAGCGTTGCCAAACCAAATTGTCGTGCTAACCAACTTCGATTTTCTTCAATATGCTGAATACGTGAGATCGGCACAGTCGTGAGCGAATTAATAATTAAGCCTTTAGCATAAACCACGTCGTGATCTCTAATAGCGTATTTACGCTTCTTAAATGCTAAAAGTCCAATAGTTAGGTTGAGAATTAAAAAAACTGTTAAGATGACAAAGCCATAAAGAAGTAAATTTTGAGGGGTTTTATCATCCATAAACCATGTCATGATCAAAAGCACTACAAAAAGAACTAAAAACAATGAGATTCTATTTATGATGATAATTTTGAGATACTTTTTAGATATGGATTTAAGCCGTATCTCTTCAATTCCTGGCAAATTATCAATATCTACTTGGGTATTTAAGAACATTTAGTTTTTATTTTCTTTAGTTAAAAAATAGTATTTACGCAAAGCTCCTGTTCCAGCGAAAAACAAAAACCATAACGGCAAGTAATTAGTGTAAATAATACCGTTTTTCAAATAGGTTAACACTATGAGAATTGCTGACCAAAGTAATCCGTTGCGAATAGCAGCACTTAATATGAGTTTGGTAGACGAAGACATGTAGCGACGGTTTACTCTTTCGGGTTGTTATTTTTATTATGTTTTTTAAAATTTCTATAGGTTAGAAAACTATACATAATCACTCCAAAAACAAAGTAAAATGTAAGTCTGAGCCAAGAAAAACCTCTTCCAAAAAGATAATCTATAAATAAGACAACAAGGCAAAAAATCACACCACCAATAAGTCCTGCTGTTAAAATTCGTTTTTTATTTATTTCTGCCATATTTCGAATTTACGAATTATCGTGTTTACTTTTTTTGAGTGTATTTATATCTAAAGGAAATGGCCATAAAAAAACCAAAAAAGACACAATGAAATATAAACTTAAATATTGAGAGAGGATCATCGTTAAAATAATCAAATCCAGCCATAAATATAGCGAAGAACAAACCATTATTGACACCTGTTATTAGTATAGTTTTTATAGGGAGCCTCTCTCTATCCACAACTTATAGATCTTGGGCGTTGGCAATCAACTCAGCAATATCCATGACAGCAATATCACCTTCCTTTTCTTTATTCTTGACACCATCGGTCATCATGGTATTGCAAAACGGACAACCAGCCGCAATAATTTCTGGTTTTGTCTCTAGAGCTTGCTCTGTACGTTCGATATTTACTTCTTTATTACCAGGTTCGGCATCTTTAAACATTTGAGCACCTCCGGCACCACAACAGAGTCCGCGAGACTTGCAGCTTTTCATTTCTACAAGTTCTGCATCCAATTTTCTAATAAGCTCTCTTGGTGCTTCATAGACGTTATTAGCACGGCCTAAATAGCACGGGTCATGAAACGTAATACGTTTACCTTTATACTGTCCGCCCTCAATAGTTAAACGGCCTTCGTTAAGCAATGATTTTAAGAATTGTGTATGGTGCATCACTTCGTAATTGCCACCTAATCCTGGATATTCATTTTTAATGGTATTAAAGCAGTGCGGACATGCAGTAACGATTTTCTTAATTTCATAAGCATTCATCACTTCGATATTGGTCACAGCCTGCATTTGAAATAAAAACTCATTTCCAGCGCGTTTTGCTGGGTCACCAGTACAGCTTTCTTCAGTTCCTAAAACAGCAAACTCTACATTGGCTTTATTCAAAAGTTTCACAAATGCCTTTGTTATTTTTTTTGCCCTATCGTCAAAGCTTCCAGCACACCCTACCCAAAACAATACTTCGGGTTGTTTTCCTGCTGCCATAAATTCTGCCATAGTTGGCACTTTGAGTAATTCGCTCATATGTTTATTCTTGTGTTTTCAATAAATTAAGTCACAAACTTAATTCTCTTTAATTTCTGCAAAATCTGTTTTTGCTATTCTTATATAGATGGCTAATTTCTTTTTGCCGTCTTTTACTCTGTTTTTAGGATCTAAGCGTTCTTGAAATGCTCTCCGCTTAGCTTCTTCTCCTATCGCTTTCTTTTGAAAATCTGTACAATAATCGCATATCACTTTCAACAGCTGAATATCTTTCACCTCATTATTTTGGTACTCAATGAGGGTATAAGACTTAATTTGCAATGAATCTTTCCTATAAGATTGTGCCCTCATAAACGCAGTACTCAGCAGGAATATAGTTATTAAAAGAAGTTCATATTTCCGAAGAAAAACACTCATAATTACTCGTTTTTCCAGTTTAAACGATCCATTTGATTGTACGGCCAAGGTGCTCCATTATTTTCTATATTGGTCATCATAGTATTGAGTTCCATTGGCGCAGCACTTTGCTCCATTACCAAATACTGTCGCATTTGCATGATAATATTCAAAGGATCAATACTTATAGGACAAGCCTCTACACAGGCATTACAGCTGGTGCATGCCCAAAGTTCTTCATTAGAGATATAATCCCCTAATAACTGTTTGCCATCCTCTTTAAACTCACCGTTATTGGCATCCATGTTTTTGCCAACTTCCTCCAAACGGTCTCGTGTGTCCATCATGATTTTTCTTGGCGACAATTTTTTTCCTGTTTGATTTGCCGGACATTCGCTCGTGCATCTACCACACTCAGTACAGGAATAAGCATTCATTAAATTCACCCAATTCAGGTCTTGTACATCACTCGCTCCGAATTTAGCTGGCACAGCATTTTCTGTGCCTTCAGGAGGAGCAGCGAAAGGATCAACATTAGGATCCATCATCATTTTCACCTCATTGGTAACGGCTTCAAGATTATTAAATTGACCTTTTAACTTTAAATTACCGAAGTATGTGTTTGGAAAGGCTAATAATATATGCAGATGTTTTGAGAAATATAAGTAGTTTAAGAAGGTTAATATTCCTAAAATGTGCAACCACCAAGCAGTGCGCTCAATAATAATGAGGGTTGCATTTGAGAGTCCGTCAAATAACGGTAATAAATACTGACTTATTGGAAATGAACCAGCGAGGGTATAACCTTCTGCACCATTGAGTTGTAATTGAAGATCTGTTGCATTCATAGTCAAAAAGAGCGACATTAATACGACCTCAAAATAGAGTATGATATTACCATCGTTTTTTGGCCAGCCTTTCATTTCTGCGCTTAAAAAGCGTTTTAGTTTAATCACATTTCGGCGTAACCAAAAAATAACTACAGCGACTAAAACTAAAAAAGCTAAGATTTCGAAAGACCCAATGAGCACATTATAAATAGGTCCTATTGATGAAAAAATCCGATGCTTTCCTGTGAGTCCGTCAATAATGATTTCAAGCACTTCAATATTAATAATAACAAAACCTATATAGACAATAACGTGTAGAAATCCTGCTATAGGACGTTTCACCATTTTACTTTGACCCAAAGCAATCATAGTCATATTCTTCCAACGTTGCGATTTATTATCACTTACATCCACATCGTGACCTAAGTTGATATTTCGCATTAGTTTTTTAACATTCCTAGCAAAGTAACCAATACCAATAATTAAAGCTATTGCAAATGCTATTTGTGGTACATATTCCATATCAATGTTTAATTATTTCGGTCTTCTTCTTTTGGTGGTGTATACGGTATTTCCTTTTTAGACAGAATACGTCTGTAACGTGCAGGATGTAACTTAATATCTCTAATTAATTCTTCCATTTCCTTGGATGCTGCTTCTAAATTATCATATAAACCTTCGTCTTTTAAAAGTTTACCAATTGACCCTTCTCCATTGTTTACGCTTGTCATTACAGCATTCACCGAAGCCAGTGTTTTATCAAGTTCGGCTATGGTTTCCGAAAGTTTAACGTCTTTAAGATCCTTGGTGATACCTGATAAATCTTTGGTGATAGAATCGACATTATTTAATACTGATGCCAATTTGTCGTCATTATTTTTTACAAATGCACTTATAGAAATTGCAACTGATTTAAAAGTTTTCATTGTTGAATTAAGTTCTTTGATGGCATTCTTTAATCCATCTTCAGATTGGTCAGTAACAAGGTTGTTTAAATTGACTAAAAGTGTGTCGGCTGTTTTTAAAGTCGATCCTAAATCATCGCCAACTCCTGAGAAATTTTTACTTAAACTGGATACCAACCCCTCTTCGACTTCAGACATTAAGAAATCTCCAGATTTTGCTTGCTCACCTTCATCACTTAAAATTATTGCTAAAGCATTACCTCCCATTAATCCGGTCTCATACAGTCTAATTCTACTTTGTTTCGAGAATTTTAATTGCTCATTTACCGTAAATGCTATCCTTGTTTTACCAGTTTCATAATCATAAACGATGTCTTTGATCTTGCCAACAGCATTCCCTTTTATGGTTACTGGAGACGACTGACTTAGTGCATTATAATCAAATTCAGTATAGTACGTATTTGGCGAATCGAAAAGACTTTCACCCTTGAGGTAATTGAATAAAAATATCAATAATATAATACCCGAGAGTACGAGTACTGCTGTCTTTACTTCTCTTGAGATTTTCAAATTTTACAATTTTGGGTTACAACAAAATTAGTCATAAATATATAAAGAATGTTTCTAATTAGATACGGATTTCAATGCATCGGAAACATCTATTTTATTACCATCTTTATAAGCGACGACAAAACAGTCTTTGTAGCCTTTAGATTTTGCTAGTACTTGTAGTTCTTTAATCTTACTATAATCTGAAGTAAAGCCATAAAAATACTTATAAATAGCACCAGATTTTTCTCTTGAAATATCATTAAGCCCTTTAAAGTTGTATGATTTTGGAGCCAGTTCCTTTGAACTAGCGGCAATTTGGACTTTAAAAATTACATCTTTTATTATCTGTGGACTATCTGTGGTTTCTAAAATTTCATCTGTATGATAAACATCCATACCAATATTTAATTCTAATTCTTTTTTATAGTCCTTTACAGCATTAATAATAGCGGTTGTAATATCTTTTTGACCTTTTTTTGAATTCAAATAGTCACCTTCTTTTCTATTCGTTATAAAACCTGTTTCTATCAATACACTAGGCATATACGTATTGTGCAGCACCCAAAAACCTGCTTGCTTTACACCTCTACTTTTGCGTTTAATTTTATCCTTGAAATTATCCTCAATACTACGTGCTAACCTAATACTTTGATCAAGGTACTCTTCCTGTAATAAACTCAATGAAATAAGTGATTCGGGTGAATTTGGATCAAAACCTTCATAATGCTGTTCATAATTAGCCTCTAAGAAAATAACTTCATTCTCTCTTTTGGCAATTTCAATATTCATATTATTAGCCCTCGTAGCTAGCACATAAGTTTCTGTACCATATGCTTGTGAATCATGCGCATTGCAATGAATCGAGATAAATAAATCTGCATCTGCTTTATTCGCTATTGCTGCACGTTCATGCAACTCTAAAAACTTATCTGTTTTTCTTGTGTATATAATTTTTATGTCTTTTTGCTTCTCTAATTCAGATCCAACGGCTAAAACAAGTTGCAGCGCTATATATTTTTCTTTATAACCAAATTTAGTGGGTCTACCTGGGTCTTTTCCACCATGACCAGCGTCTAAAACCACAACAAACTTGTCGCTATCTTTTTGAAAAGCATGAGCAGATGTTAAAATACTGGTAAATAAGAAGGTTACCAATACGAATATATAATAAGAAGTCGTTTTCATAGGAGTTTAACGTTTTATGGACTAAGTTTATTTTAAGCGCCGAAATTGCTGGATATAAAGGGCAATTTCTACTTTATATAATTTAGTTTAATTTTAAATTAATCATAAAAAATATATGTAAGTTTGGCAATTCAAAAACCGAGCCATACTTTAGCAAAAATACATTTAAAAGCATTGCATACAAAAAGCTTACACATACTTTTCTCTCTAAGTTTTACCATGTTTATTAACATGTTTTGCTTCGCTCAAGAATTACCCAAACCGAAAAAGCCAATCAAGCCAGAAACTGTAACTGATAGTACCGTTATAAATGTAGATTCGCTATTAACGAAACCACAAAATATAAAAGAAGTTGATAGTATCAAGAATGACACGCTTCCTAAAAAAAAAGAAACACTCGCTGGTATCGTCAATTATAAAGCGAAAGACTATGTGCGCTTAAATCAACGAAAAAATCGTACAACCCTATATAACGAGGCTGCTGTTGATTATACAGATATGAATATTAAAGCCGGTGTTATCGTTATTGATCACGGGAAAAATTTAGTTTATGCTGGTCGCTTAAAGGATTCGTTAGGGATTTATTCACAAGCACCAGTATTTACACAGGGTCCAAGTGTTATTGAACCAGATTCAATAATCTTTAATACCGTTACCAAAAAAGCTTTAGTATTTAATTCGAAAACTGAACAAAGCGGAGGAACCATTATCGCTGAAACCACGAAAATGGAAAATGACTCTACCCTTTTTATTAAAAATGGTCGTTTTACTACTTCTGAAAATTTAGATGATCCTGAGTATTATTTTTTAATGCGAACTGCAAAAGTAGTTCCTGGAGTTAAAGTTGTTACTGGGCTTACTAATTTATTTATCTATGATGTACCGACACCAATAGGTCTACCTTTTGCCTATTTCCCAATGACAAAAAAGCAAACTTCTGGTGTGATTATGCCAACACCAGGGCAAGATTTAGGTAATGACAGAGGGTACTTTTTACAAAATGGAGGGTATTATTTTGCGATAAGTGATTATTTGGATTTGGCCGTATTAGGAGATTACTATACCAATGGAAGTTATGGTTTGCGATTGGAAAGTAATTATGCGATGCGATATAGATTCAGAGGAAATGTAAGCTTTCGATATGAAAATTTAATTAATAGCGAGCGTGGTTTTCCCGACTTTAGAAAATCAACCATTTATAATATTCGTTGGTCTCACAGTCAAGATGGTAAGTCCAACCCAAATTCTAGATTTTCAGCATCGGTTAACTTAGGTAGTAGTCGATTCTTTCAGCAGTCTATCAATCAACTCAATTTATCTAACACGCAAAACAACACATTAGCTTCGTCTGTCTCCTATTCGAAAACATTTCAAGGTGAGCCTCAAGTGAATATGAATGTGACAGCAACACATTCGCAAAACACCAATACAGAACAAATTAATATGACCTTACCTACCTTTCAAGGTAGTGTAGGTAGAATGTTTCCATTTGCACCAAAAAGTGGTACAAAAAAAGGAATCATTCAAAATATCAACTTTCAATATAACGTCAGAGCAGAAAACAGAATACAAACTACTGATTCTTTATTTTTTAAATCTGAAATGTTTGATGACGCAAAGCTAGGCGCCGTACATTCGATTCCTGTCTCTACAAACTTCAAAGTCTTTAATTATTTCAGTATGAGTGCTAATGCTAGTTTTGAGGAGAACTGGACCTTTAATACAATTAGACGATTTTATGATGAAACGAATGAAGAAATAGTGACGCAGGATTTAAAACAGTTTGATCGTTTTTTTACCTATAATTTTAGCACAAGTATTGGGACAACTGTGTACGGAATGTTTGATTTTGAGAAAGAAGGAAAAGATCCAAAAATTAAAAAAATTAGACATGTCATGCGTCCGTCAATTAGCTATAATATAAATCCGGCTTTTGATGAATATTACGACACTTTTGAAATCGTCGATGCTGATGGAACGACTGCAGATGAAGTAAGACGAGAGCAGTATACACGTTTTGAAGGCTCCATTTTTGGAATCCCTAATCGTACCTTCTCAAGTTCTATGGGTATCTCTTTAAGCAATAATTTTGAAGCCAAAGTTAGAGATAAAGATAGTACTGCGACAGAACCTAAGAAAGTGATGCTTTTAAACAACTTAAATTTATCGACCTCTTATAATTTTGCTGGCGATTCGTTACAATGGAGTCCATTGCGAGTTTCTGGAGGTACGACCTTATTAAAAGACAAAATGAATGTCAATTTTGGGATGGTTCTAGATCCTTATGCCTTAGATAATAACAATAGGAAAGTTAATACATTCAATGTTGATAATGGCGGAAGTCTGTTTAGATTAACATCCGCTAACTTAAATATTAGTTATTCTATTTCAAGTAAAGAATTTGATGGTAGTGGCGGTGGAGATGATGAAGCTGCCATAGAAGAATCTCTGCGCAGTGGTGGTCGTGCCGATGATCTCTTTGGTAAGCCTCAAGATTTTGCTGACAAACGGCTAACTGATGATGATAAGGGCAAAAAGGAAGAAGAGAAAGCAGAATTATATAACTACAAAATTCCGTGGAACCTCAGATTAGCTTATGCGGTTAATTATAGTAACGCTGCGCGCCAAAACGCCATTTCAAATAATTCATTAATGTTTTCTGGAGATGTTGAATTATCACCACGATGGTCTGTTGGTGTGTCTTCGGGTTATGATTTTGTCAATAAAGGGTTTACACAAACTCAGTTTAGATTTGAACGTGATCTACTGAGTTGGCGAATGAATTTCTCTTGGGTACCTTTTGGCCCCTTTAATTCATGGAATTTCTTCATCGGAATTAAATCTAGCTTACTTAAAGATCTAAAATACGATAAACGTAGACAAAGAGATCAGCAATTATAATAATATATCATCTTATGAAAACCATCATCAATACTCCTAATGCTCCGGCTCCTATTGGTCCATATAACCAAGCCATTTTATCGGGTAATACATTATATACATCAGGACAAATCGCTATCGATGTGACTTCAGGCGAATTGGTTTTAGATTCTATCACTGCAGAAACCAAACAGGTTATGGAAAACCTAAAAGCCGTTATTGAAGCTGCAGGCATGACCTTCGAACATGTGATTAAAACCTCTATTTTTATAAGTGACATGCATAATTTTTCTCAAATCAACGAGGTCTATGCAGACTATTTTAATGCCGAAACTGCTCCTGCTAGAGAAACCGTTGAAGTGGCTAATTTACCCAAGTTTGTCAATGTAGAGATTAGCATGATTGCTGTTAAATAAGAGTTATAAACAATCAATTCTTAAAAACTTCATGGCGGGACTGTTTGATGGACGTTTCAGAGGTTTAATTTTGATGCACATATTAAAACAACCTATCACTATGCTAAAATATTTATTTGCGACTACAATATTCTTTTGTGTTTCCTTTGGATATGCTCAAAAGGATTTTGAAAAATCTTTAGATTCTATCCAAACACTTGATGATGTCACTATTTATTTAAAAAAGAATAAAACTGTTAAAGGTAAAGTGATTGTATTTAATAGAGAGAAACACAATACTCGAATGGCTGAAACTATTTTTAAGATGGGTGTTGGCTCAAAACGGTATTTTGAAGATAGTCCTCAAAAAACCTATTATAAGGTTATTGAAAAATATCAAATTCCATACTACAGAGCTAGTGTGGTATTTCTAGATGGAAATAAAAAATCTATAGAAGATATCAACACGATTAGACAAACGGTAATTGCGAGATATAATGAAGGCTATATGTTTGCAGATTTAGCCAAACAGTATTCTATGGATATATCTGCAAAACAAGGAGGTGATACAGGCTGGTTTACTGAAGGGGACTTGCATCCAGAATTCGAAAAGGCAATCATAGAAGGCAATTACAACCCAGATGATATCTTTACCATTGATATTCCAGAAATTAAGGCGTATTACGTTATACTTATGACCTACGAAAGACGACTCATTGAAGAGGTTAAAGTTTTAAAAGTGACAGAACCTATTAACTAATGCAACTTTTCTATAATCAAGATTTAACATCTGAAGATTCTGAAATCCGATTTACTAAAGAGGAAAGTCGTCATATTGTCAAAGTCTTACGTAAATCTGTTGGAGATATCTTACACATTACAAATGGTAAGGGTGAACTGTTTTCTGCAGAAATAACTTTGGCTGATATAAAAAATTGTAGTGCTGTTATTAAAACTTCAGAATTTCAGGAACAAAAGAAATACCACCTTCATCTTGCTGTAGCGCCTACAAAAATGAACGATCGTTATGAATGGTTTCTTGAGAAGGCTACTGAAATCGGTATTGATGAAATTACACCAGTATTTTGTGACAACAGCGAACGCCGCACTATTAAGGCAGAACGCTATGAGAAAATATTGCAGTCAGCAATGAAACAGTCTCTTAATACGTTTTTACCGAAACTTAATGAAGCCGTGCCATTTAAAGCGTTCGTTGAACAAGAATTTCACGGACAAACATTTATTGCACATTGTGAGGATATGGATAGATCATCACTAAAAAGCCTACTCAAACCTAAAGAATCTGTGACCATTCTCATTGGTCCAGAAGGTGACTTTAGCACGCAAGAAATTAGTCTCGCATTACAACATCAATTTAAACCTGTGACACTTGGTGATACACGGCTCCGTACAGAAACAGCTGCGATTGTTGCTTGTCATTCAGTGGCATATACAAACAATGTATAATTAAAGTAGTCAAAGTTCATAAATAACGTTAAAAGCATATGTTTGATAACACATATTTTCTATTTTTGATATATGAGCTTATTTTCAAAATATATTACACTTAAAATAGGAGTGCTCGCATTTGGAATGTTTGTGATGTCTGGAGAATCACATGCCCAAGATTTAGCCATTCTAAAGTATAATGGAGGTGGTGATTGGTATAGCAATCCAACGGCCTTACCTAATTTGATCAATTACTGTAATGCCACAATTAATACGAAGATGAATTCGAACCCACCAGTAGTAGAAGTGGGAAGTATTGACATTTTTCAATATCCAATGCTGCATATGACAGGCCATGGAAATGTCTTTTTTTCTGATGAAGATGCTGAAAATTTAAGAAGCTATTTAATTTCAGGTGGATTTTTACATATCGACGATAATTATGGAATGGAACCTTATATCAAAGCAGAATTAAAGAAAGTCTTTCCTAATTTAGAATTGATAGAATTACCAAAGAATCATCCAATTTTTAATTCAGCATTTGAGTTTCCTGAGGGGTTGCCTAAAATTCATGAACACGATGGGAAACGCCCACAAGCCATGGGTATTTTTCATAAAACACGATTAGTCCTTTTATTCACGTTTGAAAGTGATTTGGGAGATGGATGGGAAGATCCAGAAGTTCATAACGACCCAGAAGATGTCAGACAAAAAGCTTTGAAAATGGGTGCCAATATCGTGAAATACGCATTTGAGAATTGATTTATAATGCAGCTCAACCACTACTCTACACCTTTTAATAAACGCACTTTTCCAATTACTGTAATTTGCGAAAATGTTACGAATGCACCAAATATTGGAAGCCTATTTAGAACCACAGATGCGTTTGGAGTTGAGCGATTAATCTTTTGTGGGACAGCTATTCCTTTAGGCCGAAAAATGACCAAAACATCTCGGGCGACTGAAAATTCAGTGCCTTATGAAATCATAGAAAGCGCACCTGAGAAGGTTTTGGAATTAAAAACCAAAGGCTATTCCATATTGGCATTAGAAATTACATCAAACAGTACATCAATATCCAATTATACATTTCCGAAGCATCAACCTATCGCACTAATTATTGGTGATGAAAACTTCGGGATTTCAGATGATTTACTCAACCATTGTGATGCTATTATACATATTAACATGCATGGTCAAAATAGCAGCATGAATGTCGTACAAGCTACAACGGTAGCTTTATATGAAATTACCAAACAACTTAGCTAAAGTCTTTATATATTTATAGCATAAATTAAAAAAATGAATTCTAGAACTATCGCTAATGGTATACTACGAGCTCTAGGCATTATTGTCGCGATTGCACTCGTATTGTATTTTTTATACCAAATACGATCGGTGATTGTATATGTTCTTATTGCAGCAGTAATTTCACTCATAGGAAGACCCATCGTACTGTTTCTAAGAAAACGACTTAAATTCAAAAATATAATAGCTGTAATTTCTACCATGCTATTTCTGATTGGAATTTTTGTAGGAATCATTAGTTTGTTAATCCCATTGCTCGTAGAACAAGGTCAAAACTTATCACTATTAGATATTGATCAACTCAAAACTAATATTGAAGAGTTATACCGAGCAAGTATTTCTTACCTCGAACTTAATCATATTGATGCTGAAAAAGCCATTAAAGAATCTAAAATATTATCGAGCTTAGACTACTCTATCATACCTAATTTCCTTAATAATATTGCCTCAGGCTTAGGTAGTTTCGGTATCGGATTGATGTCTGTTTTGTTTATAGCGTTTTTCTTTTTAAAGGATAGTAATCTATTCCAGCAAGGGGTATTAACTTTTGTTCCAAACGATAAAGAGTCTAGAACGAAACGTTCATTTACTAAGATTTCGGATTTATTATCGCGTTATTTCGTAGGCTTGTTCTTTCAAATACTTATCCTTTTTGTAATCTACACCATTGGATTACTAATCATTGGAATAAAAAATGCTGTAGTCATCGCATTTTTATGCGCACTTATTAACCTTATCCCCTATTTAGGTCCCTTAATTGGAGGTGTTTTAATGTTGCTACTCGTGATGACTAATAATCTAAGTGATAGTTTAAACGATGTCATTCTTCCTAATATTATTTACACCGTAATCATCATTGTAATTGCACAATTAATCGATAATTTCTTTAGTCAACCATTTATTTTTTCCAAAAGTGTCAAATCCCATCCTTTGGAAATCTTTTTAATTATCATTATTGCTGGGATACTCTTTGGTGTGGTAGGAATGATTGTAGCCATCCCTTGTTACACGGCTATAAAAGTCATTTTAAAGGAGTTTTTATCAGAAAATATGGTAGTAAAAAAACTAACTCAAGGTCTATAATTATCATTTGAACACTGCACTATTAAATACTGAAATCCAACGATTTATTAATGCAAATTTGGATTCTGATCTATCAAAGTTACTTCTAAAAGGAACAGATTTTGGAACCGTAAGTACTTTAGAGGTAATTGAGCAAATAGAGGCTAAGCTAAAGTGTAAAACAAAGCTACCTACTTGGTTTAAAGGTGAACATATCTACTACCCTAACAAACTGAATATAGAGCAGACCTCTTCGGAAATTGCAGCGGAATACAAAACTAAATTGCTTTCTGGAAACTCCATTATTGATATTACTGGTGGATTTGGAGTTGATGCCTTTTATTTTTCAAAGAAATTTCAGCATGTGACACATTGCGAAATCAATGAAAACTTATCCATTATAGCCCAACATAATTTTAAACAATTAGGCGCAATAACTATTGAAATTATGGCACAAAATGGGATTGAATATCTGATGTCTGAACCTAAAACCTACGACTGGATTTATATTGACCCATCTAGGAGACATGATAACAAAGGAAAAGTTTTTTTTCTTAAGGATTGTTTGCCTAATGTGCCAGAACATTTATCAAGGCTCTTCTCTTATAGTAATAGCATACTTGTTAAGACATCTCCCCTTTTAGATATATCTTTAGGAATAGCGGACTTAAAGCACGTGAAAGAAATTCATATCCTGGCAATAAAAAATGAAGTAAAGGAATTATTATGGCTATTAGAAAAGGATTTTGATAATGATATCACAGTTATAACCGCAGATATTAAGGATGATGCAACTATTGGATTCTCATTCCTATTAAAAGAAGAAAACAACTTCCCATTACTCATAAGTGAGCCCTTAGACTTTCTTTACGAGCCTAACTCGGCAATAATGAAATCGGGCGGATTCAAAAGTATCACTCAGCATTTAAAAATCCCTAAACTACATCAGCACACACACTTATATACGAGTGCAAAGTTGATAGATTTTCCAGGAAGATCGTTCAAAATAGAAACTATAATACCTTACAATAAAAAACACATCAAGGCCTTAGGTCTTCCAAAAGCCAATCTAAGCACAAGGAATTTTCCTGAAACCGTTGCACAGCTTCGAAAAAAACATCGCATTAAAGATGGAGGTAATACCTATATCTTCTTCACAACTAACAATATGAATGAACGCATTGTTATAGTTTGTTCTAAAGTGTCTTAAAGGTTTACTGGTAAACTGGACGTTAAGTTGTTGTCTGGAGCTACTTCAATATCGTAACTCATACATTGATCCATGGTGTACATCACTTTCTCGTCACTAATACCAGTTGTGTTCTTAGAAACATTAAATACGATATCGCCAGGTGCAAACGTTAAATATCCTGAAACGTTACCAGGAGCTAAATCTTGAACTGTATGCAATATAGTACCATCGATTGTTGCAATCTGCAGCGTTATCGCTATGGTTCCGTTATTAGTTATTCTAGCTTGTGGATCTTGATTTGAACACGGATCTTGTGTCTCTGGTGTGGTAGCGTCTTCAAGTAATAAAGAGTCTTCCAATACAGTACTTTCAATTGGCTCAACTGAGCAATTAAAACATGTTGTCATAACTATCGCAAACGCGATTGTGCTTTTAAGTAGGTTTTTCATCGTTTTGGGGTTTAATGAAAATTATGGGACAAAGTTAACTCAAATAAAATCAACTTCCAACTAAAATATCGATAAAATGTATGATAATCTCGGTAAAATACCTAATAATGTCAATTTAAACGCTGAGTCACAGTAAAGAAATACTTATTATCAAAAACTAAAGTACTGTCTTTCATTCTTTGGTTTATATAACTTTCAGTATACATGAGTTGCCAATCATTAACTCTTCCTGTATATAATTTGTGATTCGTATTGTGTTTGCGTAAACGCTCTTTTAAGTCTGCACATATGTAACCCACATAATTACTATTAATCAGTTTCGAAAAAAGGATGTAAACGTCACAGTTCATTAATTAATTCGTTTAAACAAGAAATCCCTTCCAATTAAATGGAAGGGATTCTGTGAGCCCTGAAGGATTCGAACCTTCGACCGCCTCCTTAGAAGGGAGGTGCTCTATCCAGCTGAGCTAAGAGCCCTAAATAAAGTCGGGGTGGCAGGATTCGAACCTGCGACCTCCGCGTCCCAAACGCGGCGCGATAACCGGGCTACGCTACACCCCGAAAACGGTTATCTCATTTGAGAAAAACATTTAATAATTTGTCTCAAATTTCGAGGTGCAAATATATATCTTTTCTTTAAAAATTAACAACTTTTATTATTAAATTTAATCATAATATTAATTTTTATGAAATTTACACCTCAATCTCTTTTTCTTATTGGTTTATTTAGTCTTTTCGCATGTGCTCAAGATAAAAATCCAGTCAATAATAAACACTCATACGAAATTATTGTGCCAGAATTATCTAATCCCTGGGGATTTGCTTTTTTACCTGATGGATCTATGCTTATTAATGAAAAAGCAGGCAATATGATACATTTTAAAAACGGAAAAAAATCACAAATTGATGGCCTTCCAGAGGTATATATTCGTGGGCAAGGCGGTTTATTAGACATAAAATTACACCCTAACTACAACACAAACGGTTGGATATATTTTACTTATGCTTCTTCCGAAGGAGAAGAAAAAGGAGGTCATACAGCTCTCATGCGAGCTAAGCTAAAAAATAACGTGCTTGTAAATAAAGAACTGCTTTATAAAGCGACACCAAATACAACTAGAGGTCAGCATTTTGGTTCTAGAATTGAATTTGATGATAAGGGGTATCTTTTTTTTACTATTGGCGAACGCGGTAACCGTGATGTGAATCCACAAGATATTACAAGAGACGGCGGGAAAGTATATCGTCTCAATGATGACGGCACTATTCCCTCCGATAATCCCTTTGTGAACACCAAAAACGCGAAAACTGCTATATTTTCTTATGGCCATAGAAATCCGCAAGGCATGACCATTCACCCGGACACTAGAGAGCTATGGACACATGAACATGGCCCCAAAGGTGGTGATGAAATTAATATTATTAAATCTGGAAAAAATTATGGCTGGCCTGTCATTACCTATGGTGTTAATTACATAGGTACTCAAATAACAGATGAAACTTCACGCCCAGGAATGGAGCAGCCTATCCATTATTGGGATCCATCTATTGCTCCAAGTGGTATGGCATTTATTTCTAGTGATAAGTATGGCGATTGGAAAGGTAATTTGTTAATTGGATCCTTAAAATTTCAATATTTAGACAATTGCTATTTGCAAGATGGGAAAATCGTAAAAGAAGAGCGTTTATTAGACGGACTTGGGCGCGTTAGATCTGTAAACCAAAATCCCGATGGATATATCTATGTGGGTATTGAAAACTTAGGAATTATAAAATTGATTAAAAATTAATGAGAAAAATAGTTGCCCCAGTTCTAATATCACTTGTGTTTGTATCTTGTAATTCAAATGAAAAAAGCAAAATACCCCTGCCGCTAGCTATTTCGGAAGTTCATAACATAAATCAAAACCCGAAACTTGTATAAAGTATAAAACTATGATAAGATATCTACACTAATTTTTGTGTCAATTGTCACCTTCTTAATGGAAAAGGCGTGCCTAAAACTTCTCCACCTCTTGCAATGTCAGACTATTTGATGAATAATATTGAAGAAAGCATTAAAGGGCTTAAATTTGGAATATCTGGAGAGATTTCGGTTAATCATGAAGTCTACAACAATGTAATGACGGTTCAAGGTCTTTCCAATGATGAAATTACAGATGTTATGAATTACATATTGCATAGTTGGGGGAATTCTCATGATAAGTTAATAACTGAAGAAGAAGTTTCGGGAATTGAGCCCTAAATTCGCTCCATAATTATTAACTTTGTAAGACTTAAAATCAATCATTATTTATGCTTATTATTGGAATCGCCGGAGGAACAGGTTGTGGTAAAACAACTGTTGTCAATCAAATACTTAATGAATTACCAGAAGGTGAAGTTGGTGTGATTTCTCAAGATTCTTATTATAAAGACACATCTCATTTGAGCTTTGAAGAGCGCATTAAAATTAACTTTGATCATCCAAGATCCATAGATTTTGAGTTGCTAGAAGCACATCTAAGAGAATTGCGAAAAGGAAATCCTATAGAACAACCTATCTATTCTTTTGTAAAACACAATCGAACAGGAGATACCATCAAAACAAACCCGAGGAAAGTGATGATTGTTGAAGGCATTTTGATTTTAACACATCCTGAATTAAGAGAGATGTTTGATATCAATATTTTTGTGCATGCCGATAGCGATGAACGCTTAATTAGGCGTTTAAAACGTGATATTTCAGAACGCGGTCGCAATATTGACGAAGTTTTGAATCGCTATCAAAATACGCTAAAACCTATGCATCAACAGTTCATTGAGCCAATGAAAGAATATGCAGATATTATCATACCTAACAACAAATACAATACGGTTGCAGTTGATATAGTGAAAACCATTATCAACGAAAAACTTATAAACTAATGCTAAAGTATTTCAAAAACATATATGTAATCATCTTTATAGTTTTTGCTGTATGGATGATATTCATTGATTCTAATTCATTAATTATTCATAAAGAATTAAATGATGATATTAAAGATTTGGAAAATGAGAAAGCCTATTATAAAAATGAAATCGAAAAAGACAAGAAGGCTATTAAAGAGTTAAGTACTGATGAGGGAGTCGAAAAACTTGCGCGTGAAAAATACTATATGAAGAAAGATAATGAGGACATTTACATAATTGAATACGAAGACAGCTTAAAACTTAGAAATAAAGATGAGTAAACAACTATTTAGCGATTTTTCAGAAGTTTCATCAAAACAATGGAAACAAAAAATACAAGCGGACCTCAAAGGTGCCGATTATAACGCTACTCTCATATGGCATACGAATGAAGGAATTGATGTAAAGCCTTTTTACCATAAAGATGAATTTGATCAACCTTTGAGAACATCAAGATCTAAAGCCACCGCGTTTAAAATCTGTCAGTCTATCTTTGTAGCAAATACTGAAAAATCTAATGTAAAGTCGCTCGATGCAATTAATAGAGGTGCAGAAGCGATTAATTTTATTATACCCTCCGCAGATGTTTCAGTAACTGAATTATTAAAAGGAATTGACCTTACTTCTACTCCCGTTAGTTTCACCTTAAAATTCCTATCCTTAGAATTTTTAAAAACAATTCCTTCTCATAACAACCTAATGCTAGATATTGATATTATTGGACATTTAGCTAAAACAGGAAATTGGTATCATAACCTTAATGAAGATCACAAGCTATTTGAAAGTATTGTAAATCAAACTAATACATTTACAGTTCACTCAAGTTTATATCAAAATGCTGGCGCTAATATGGTGCAGCAACTGGCTTATAGCTTAGCGCATCTTAATGAATATTTTAATCATTTTGAGATGATTTTAAGTGATACTCAAAAACAAACAACACAAATTATTTTTAACGTTTCAGTAGGAACAAATTACTTTTTTGAAATCGCAAAACTAAAGGCGCTACGGATACTTTACACTACACTTGCAAATGCATATAACTTTAATAACAAGTGCCATATCAATGTGACTCCGTCAAGGCGTAATAAAACGATTTATGATTACAACACTAATATGTTACGCACTACAACTGAGTGTATGAGTGCTGTTTTAGGTGGAGCGAATTGGGTTACCAACTTAGCATATGATGCCGTTTATCATAAAGACAATGAATTTGGTGAACGCATCTCACGTAATCAATTACTCATCCTGAAAAATGAAAGTTACTTTGACAAAGTCGATAATCCAGCCGATGGTGCCTATTATATTGAAAGTCTTACAACACAATTAAGTGAAAAGGCTTTGGAACTTTTTAAAACCATAGAGGCAAATGGAGGGTTTTTATCACAGCTAAAAGACGGTGCGATTCAAAAGAAAATTAAAGAAAATGCCCTCAAAGAACAAACACAATTCAACACAGGTGATCATGTGCTCTTAGGAACTAATACATATCCGAATCCACAAGATAAAATGAAAGATGAATTGGAGTTATACCCCTTTATCAAGCACAATCCCGTGAAAACGCTTATCGAACCTATCATCGAAAAACGACTCGCTGAAGCATTAGAACAAGAACGACTCAAAACTGAATAAAATCAATCCACATGAAATTAAAATTATTAATACTAGTAACCTGCCTTTGTCTCTTTAATTGTAAAGAGGGAACAGCACCTATAACCGTAGATTATAAATACCAAAACTCAAAAGACATTTTAAATTGTGAAGGTGTAGATACGGCTTTAATCCAAGAGGCATTTTATTCATTTGAAAACGACTTAACTAATTTTTACACCCCTGAAAAGCCCATTTACTCTCGGGCATATAGTTTATTTGTGAGTCAGGCTATTGCTAATAAAGTTGATTATTCTAAGATGGTTTCAGAGCATTCTAAAAACCTACTCGAAGTCTTAAAACAGAACACAGAACTTTGGACAACAAATCCTGACGGTAGTAAGGTGAATTTTAGCCATCCTGTATTTAAATGCATTGGCGCCAATATTCAAGACAAACCTTTAAAAGATACGTTTAATGCGTTGGTTCAAACCAATAGCATGAGTTTACGCATGTTTGGTGATGAATTAAAACGTAAAACATTTGGAATGAAAGACGATAAGTATCTGGCTACTTATGTAGCTCTAGAATTGTTCTACGGAAAAATTTACGACGTTGACTTAAGTCAGAGTAATCCTGAACTACCAGTTCAAAACACCCAAGAAGAAAAAGAACATACCTCACATGATGGTCATAACCATTAAACGATATGAGAAAAAATCTCGAACATATAACAATTTCTTTAGCATCAAAGTCTGATAACAATCATTCAAAACCTAGTTTTAAAACTGCCGAAGATATCGATCTGCAATACTCATATTCAGAAAAAGATATTGAGTCATTAAAACATCTAAATTTTGTCGCTGGAATTGCACCTAATCTGCGCGGACCTTATTCTACTATGTATGTAAGGCGGCCTTGGACGATTCGTCAATATGCCGGTTTCTCTACCGCAGAAGATAGTAATGCCTTTTATAGAAGAAATTTAGCCGCTGGCCAAAAAGGATTATCTGTAGCATTTGATCTAGCAACCCATAGAGGTTATGATTCCGATCATGAACGAGTAGTTGGTGATGTCGGTAAAGCCGGTGTTGCTATTGATTCGGTTGAAGACATGAAGATTCTTTTCGATCAAATCCCATTAGACAAAATGTCGGTTTCCATGACCATGAATGGTGCCGTTTTACCTATTATGGCTTTTTATATTGTTGCTGCGGAAGAACAAGGTGTTTCGCCAGAACAGTTGGCAGGAACGATACAAAACGATATCTTAAAGGAGTTTATGGTACGTAATACTTACATCTATCCTCCAACGCCATCAATGAGAATCATTTCTGATATTTTTGAATTTTCAAGTCAGAAGATGCCGAAATTTAACAGCATTAGTATCTCTGGATATCATATGCAAGAAGCTGGTGCTACATGTGATATTGAGCTTGCCTATACCTTAGCTGACGGATTAGAATACATCCGAAAAGGACTCGAAGCTGGAATGGATATTGATACCTTCGCTCCTCGCCTATCTTTCTTCTGGGCCATAGGTATGAATCACTTTATGGAAATAGCTAAAATGCGGGCAGCTCGCATGCTTTGGGCAAAATTAGTCAGCCAGTTTAATCCGAAGAATCAAAAATCTCTCGCTTTAAGAACACATTGCCAAACCTCTGGTTGGAGTTTAACAGAACAAGACCCTTTTAATAATGTGGCGCGCACAACTATCGAAGCCGCTGCCGCTGCCTTTGGAGGCACACAAAGTTTGCATACCAATGCCTTAGACGAGGCCATTGCATTACCTACAGATTTTTCAGCACGCATTGCCAGAAATACACAGATTTATCTGCAAGAAGAAACACATATCACTAAAACCGTAGATCCGTGGGCTGGGAGTTTTTATGTAGAAAAACTTACAGATGATATCGCACAAAAAGCTTGGTCATTGATTGAGGAAGTTGAAGAACTTGGTGGTATGACTAAAGCTATAGAAGCTGGTATTCCAAAACTTCGTATTGAAGAAGCCGCAGCTCGCAAACAAGCGCGTATAGACTCTGCTCAGGATATCATTGTAGGTGTTAATAAATATCGCCTTGATGAAGAAGATCCAATCACCACGCTTGAAGTGGATAATCAAACGGTGAGAACCGGACAAATTAAAAGGTTAGAGCAGGTGAAATCCTCACGAAATACTAAAGCCGTTAATAAAGCACTTTCAGATTTAACAGAGGCAGCTCGTACTGGTGAAGACAACTTATTGGAGCTTGCCGTTAGTGCAGCGAGAGAACGCGCTACCTTAGGAGAAATTAGTGATGCACTAGAACTAGTATTCGGACGATATAAAGCACAAATTAAATCATTTTCAGGTGTGTATAGTAAAGAGATAAAAGACGACGAGAGCTTTAAAAAAGCTCGAGAACTGGCAGATCAATTTGCCGAACAAGATGGTCGTAGACCAAGAATTATGATTGCTAAAATGGGCCAGGATGGCCATGATCGTGGCGCTAAAGTAGTGGCTACTGGTTATGCCGACGTAGGCTTTGATGTCGATATTGGTCCGCTTTTCCAAACACCTTATGAAGCTGCTAAACAAGCAGTAGAAAATGATGTTCATATATTAGGCGTATCTTCCTTAGCTGCAGGACATAAGACACTTGTTCCTCAAGTGATAGATGAATTAAAAAAATACGGTCGCGAAGACATTATGGTAATCGTTGGAGGCGTTATTCCGAAACAGGATTATCAATATTTATTTGATGCTGGTGCAGTAGCTGTTTTTGGACCAGGCACCAAAATCAGTGACGCTGCAATAAAAATATTAAACATACTCATCGACTAAAGTTCTCATTAAATTTAATAGAAACCATCAGGTATTTTGTTTTGACAAGTGAACACCACAAGGTATCGACCTTAAATCATAGGCAGTTATAATCTGTAAACTATGGATCATTTATACACTATAACTATGCAACCCCTCACCTTGTTCTTTACTATTTATTATGGTTTAGAGGATATAATTGCTGAATATCAGGATTTTTTCTAAAGCGTTAAAACTTGTTAAACTTCTTTAAATCAAGTACTTGTTTTTTATCTTCGGAAGATATATAGGAATTTTAGTACAAATTAAAATATTCAACTAAATACTTAGTTATATTTACAAGAACAAATAAAATCATTAAAACTTTAAACACATGAATCAAAAACCATCAACAATGAAGCTACTAAGCATGCTTATGGTATTCTTTATTTCTTTAACGGCTTACGCTCAGGAAACTGCTACGGTTACCACAGCAATTTCACCTTCAAAAGAAATACCAAAAAACCCAAACGTAAAAACAGGAGTCCTAAGCAATGGCCTTACCTATTACATCCAGAATAATGGAAAACCAGAAGATAAAGTAGAACTGCGTTTAGCTATAAAAGCAGGTTCTATTTTGGAAACTGAAGATCAAAAAGGATTAGCACATTTCATGGAACATATGAATTTCAATGGAACAACTAACTTTAAGAAAAACGAATTAGTTGACTATTTACAAGGTATTGGTGTTGAATTTGGAGCAGATTTAAATGCTTATACCGGATTTGATCAAACTGTGTACATCCTTCCAATTCCAAGTGATGATCCCGAAAAATTAAATAAAGGGTTTCAAATACTACAAGATTGGGCTGGTGGTGCATTATTAACAGAACAAGATATCGATGATGAGCGTGGTGTTGTTATCGAAGAATATAGAACACGTCTTGGGGCAGCGACAAGAATGCAATCAAAATATTTAGATAAGATTGCTCATAACTCCAAGTATGCCGATCGATTGCCAATTGGTACTAAAGAAAACTTAGAAACCTTTAACTATGAAAGTTTGAGGAATTTTCAAAAAGATTGGTATCGTCCTAATTTAATGGCTGTAATAGCTGTTGGAGATTTAGATGTTGAAACTCTTGAAAAGAAGATAAAAGACAATTTCAGTGGTTTAACAAATCCTGAAAACCCAAAACCAAGAGAGGAATTTGGTTCAGAAAATCATGAAGGCACATTCGTGGCTATTGAATGGGATGAAGAAGCAACTGGAAGTCAGGTTCAAATTTATTATAAGGATAAGGGGAAATCTGAAAAAACCATAACCTTAAAGGATTACAGAGATAATATGGTTGAAAGTCTATTTACAGGTATGATTAATAATAGACTACAAGAATATAGTAACAAACCAAATCCGCCTTTCATCTATGGGTTTTCATTTCATGGTGGAATTATTGGTAATAAAGATGCATACCAATCGGTGGCGCAAACTAATGAAACAGGTCAATTAGAAGCATTAAAAACATTATTAGAAGAAAACGAGCGCGTAAAGCGTTTCGGTTTTAACGACTCAGAATTAGCGCGTGCTAAAAAGGATTATTTTGCAAGAATAGAGCGTGCATACAAGGACAGAGATAAACAAGAGTCTGGACGTATGGTAAATGGTTATATTCAAAACTTTTTAAGAGAAAGTCCAATGCCAGGTATTGAATGGTCTTATGATTTTGTACAATCACAATTACCAACGATAAAGTTAGAAGAAGTTAACGGATTAATTAAAGACTTCTTACACGATGACAACCGCTTAGTAGTCCTTACTGGACCTAAGAAAGACGGGCTTACAAAAGTAACCGAAAAGGAAGTCATTGATTTACTCGATAGCGTTAAGAAAAGTGACATCAAAGGCTATGAAGATAAAGCAGTTCGTTCAGCGTTAATGCTAAACAAACCAACTAAGGGAAGTATTGCTAGCACATCAGTGAATAACGAAGGAAAATTGAATGAAACCACAACAATCACTTTAAGTAATGGCGCTAAAGTAACTTATAAAAAGACAGAGTTTAAGAATGATGAAATTCTATTTGAAGCTTTTAGTTATGGTGGAACATCTTTATATTCTGATGCTGTTTTAAAAGAAACATCTAGCGCTAACGGCGGATTATTTGAAGCGGGTATTGATGGTTTAAAGAAAAATGATATGACTAAGGTCATGTCTGGTAAAATTGCTTCTGTACGACCTTATATAGGTGGTTTAGATGAAGGCATGAGAGGCTCGGCTACACCACAAGATTTAGAAACAATGTTTCAAATGATTCACTTGTACTTTACTAAATTAGATAAAGACCCAGAGGCTTTCCAATCTTATATTAGTAAGCAAAAAGCGTTTTTAGGAAATATTCTATCTAATCCAAATGTGTCGTTTTCAATTGCATTAGGAAAGTTTATAAATGAAGGAAATCCAAGATATACTGGCTTCCCTACTTCTGAAGATTTAGACAATGCAAATTACGATTTAGCTTATGAAAAATATAAAGAACGTTTTGCCAATGCAGGTGATTTCAATTTTTACTTTGTAGGTAATATCGATGCTAACCAAATTGCTGATTATGCCGGAACCTATATCGCATCACTTCCTGGGAATTCAACCCGAGAAATGTATAATGTGCCTACATTTAGACCTAATATGAGTGCGCGAGAATTCACTTTTAACAAAGGCACAGAACCAAAAAGTCAAGTGAATATTCTTTTTGGTGGCGAAGTTGAATATGATGTCAAGGAAGCTCGAGCAATGAGCGCATTAGGTGAAATCCTTAGTATAAAACTTATTGAAAAGCTAAGAGAAGAAGAAGGAGGCGTTTATGGCGCAGGCGCAAGAGGGTCTATTAGAAAAATGCCGTATGGTAATTTTAACTTTAGTATCTCCTTTCCTTGTGGACCTGAAAATGCCGAAAAATTAGCCGCTGCTTCAATCGCTGAACTTCAAAAAATCATTGATAATGGTCCTGAAGCAAAAGATTTAGATAAAGTGAAGCAAGCCTTATTACTAACAAGAAAAGAACAATTAGAACAAAATCGTTTTTGGTTATCTGTTATTAAAAATGCAGATTATAACAAATCAGATTTAGACAATATCATTAATTATGAAGCCAATGTGAATGCTCTTACAACTCAAGATATTCATAATGTCGCTAAGAAATATATGCAAGATGGGTACTTAAAAGCCATTTTATTACCAGAAGAAAACTAAGCTTGGGTTTAGATATTAAAAAGCAGCCTGCGATGGCTGCTTTTTTTATACACTACTGTTAACAACTTACGTTTTATAAAGTCATAATAAATCGTATTTTTGAACGTATTAAAACCAAATCATTTAATGGGTAAAATCATTGCAATTGCCAATCAAAAAGGAGGTGTTGGTAAAACAACTACTTCTGTTAACTTAGCAGCGTCCTTAGGGGTTCTCGAAAAGAAAGTATTGCTTATAGACGCCGATCCGCAAGCTAATGCCTCTTCAGGACTGGGAATAGATGTTGATCAAGTTGAGATTGGGACCTACCAGTTACTAGAACATACTGCTTCGGCAGAAGAATGTATTATCAAAACCAACTCACCCAATGTTGATATCATACCAGCTCATATCGATCTGGTCGCTATTGAAATTGAGCTTGTTGACAAAGATGAGCGTGAATACATGCTTAAAAAGGCCATTACACATTTAAAATCATCTTATGATTATATTTTAATTGACTGTGCTCCTTCCTTAGGTTTGTTAACCTTAAACGCTTTGACCGCTGCAGATTCTGTTATCATTCCTATTCAATGTGAATACTTCGCTTTAGAAGGTTTGGGTAAATTATTAAACACCGTAAAGAGTGTTCAAAAAATACACAATCCTGAATTAGATATTGAAGGGATGTTACTCACTATGTTTGATCAACGTTTGCGCTTGTCGAATCAAGTTGTTGAAGAAGTACAAAAGCATTTTAGCGATATGGTATTTGACACCATCATTCAACGTAATGTGAGATTAGGAGAAGCACCTAGTTATGGTGAAAGCATCATTAAATATGATGTGAGTAGTAAAGGTGCAACGAATTATTTAAGTTTGGCAAAAGAAATGATTAATAAAAATATATAATGGCGAAAGCAACAAAAAAACAAGCGTTAGGTAGAGGTTTGTCTGCATTGTTGAAAGACCCTTCTAACGATATCAAATCGGCTAATGATAAAAATGCCGATACCATCATTGGTAGCATCGTTGAATTGGATATTAATGCAATTGAAATCAACCCTTTTCAACCACGTACCAATTTCAATGAAGAAACATTGCGAGAACTCGCTTCCTCTATAAAAGAACTAGGTGTTATTCAACCTATTACTGTAAGAAAGTTAGAGTTTAATAAATTTCAATTGGTATCAGGTGAACGTCGTTTTAGGGCTTCAAAACTTATCGGTTTAGAAACGATTCCAGCTTTTATTAGAATCGCAAACGATCAGGAATCTCTAGAAATGGCTTTAGTTGAAAACATTCAACGTCAAGATTTAGACCCTATTGAAATTGCACTGTCCTATCAACGACTTATCGATGAAATCAAATTAACTCAAGAGCAAATGAGTGAGCGTGTCGGAAAAAAACGTTCTACTATAGCTAATTATCTAAGATTACTCAAACTAGATCCAATCATACAAACTGGAATGCGTGACGGTTTCATCTCTATGGGGCATGGCCGAGCAATCATTAATATTGAAAATCAAAATGATCAGTTAGAGATTTATGAAAAAATCATAACTGATAAATTATCGGTAAGAGCTACTGAAGCTTTGGTAAAGAATTATCATAATCCTACAACTAAAAAAACGCCTAAACCTCAAGAACTGCCTAAATTTGTTAAAAAAGGTATAAAAGAATTTTCGGAATACTTTGGACATAAAATTGGCGTTAAAGTGTCAAAGAATGGCAAGGGTCAAATTACAATCCCATTTCATTCAGAAGAAGATTTTAACCGAATAAAAAAATTAGTTCAAAGTGCTAAATAAATTAGGATACAGCATTCTATTTGCTCTTGGTTTCTGTTTTATGACTTTGGCGCAAAACAATAAAACAACTGACGAGGTAGACACCAGTATCATGGTGGTGAAAGATTCTACTAAAACAAAAAGAGATCCTATCAATGTATTAGCACCTTCAAAAGCGGCATTTTATTCAACGCTTCTTCCGGGACTCGGTCAAGCTTACAATAAAAAATATTGGAAAATACCTCTGGTCTATGTGGCCATTGGTATTCCCACCTATCTTTACATTAAGAATGACAAGGACTATGATCTCTATCGAGACGCATATAGAAGACGTTTATCTGGTTTTCCTCAAGGTTCTGTTGGTGACCCTTTTCCTAATGTCACAGATGACGGATTGATACGCGCACAACAACAGTTGCGACGAAACAAAGAATTAGCTTTATTAATCGCTATTGGGATGTATGCGCTAAATATCGTCGATGCTAATGTAGATGCACATTTATTGCAATTTAATGTTGATGAAGATTTGTCTATTCGTCCACATTTTAGGTATAATGAAATGGAAAATAACACCAATCTAGGGCTTACCCTCGATTTTAAATTCTAAGCTATGAATATCGCGCTTCTTGGCTACGGAAAAATGGGTAAAGCAATAGAAACAATTGCCCATGAACGCGGCCATAATATCATTTTGAAAGTATCTGCAAATACCGATGCTTTTCATTTAAATGAGACAGACGTCGCCATTGACTTTAGTATTCCATCTTCTGCCGTTGATAATATATCAAAGTGTTTAAATGCTCAAGTTCCTGTGATCTCAGGCACTACGGGATGGTTAGACCATTATGATGATATGGTCCAATTATGTCAAGCAAATAACGGCACATTTTTATATGCCTCTAATTTCAGTTTAGGTGTAAATATCTTCTTCGAATTGAATAAGAATTTAGCCAAACTTTTAAAAGAATTTCCCCAGTATAAACCAAGTATTGAAGAAATTCATCACATGCAAAAACTAGATGCTCCTAGCGGTACAGCCATAACATTAGCAGAAGGAATCATCGAACAAACCGATTATAAAAACTGGACGTTAGAGTCTCCAAAACAAAAAGAGATTGGTATTTTAGCAAAGCGAATTGAAAATGTTCCAGGTACGCATGAAATTAATTACGATTCTAATGTGGATAGCATCCAAATAAAACATACGGCTCATAGCCGAAAAGGGTTTGCGTTAGGTGCTGTGATTGCAGCAGAATTTGTTCATGATAAAAAAGGTGTATTTACAATGAAAGATGTCCTAAATATTAGTTAATATCCTAATTAGATGTAACGTTTTTAAATACATTTCAACTCACAAAGAAATCAACATATAGATATGACAATTACACAGTGGTTAATTTTTGTTCTCATCATACAAGTAATTCATGGACTAGGGACATGGAAACTATACACTAAAGCTGGACGACAAGCATGGGAAGCCTTTGTTCCTGTATACAATGCGGTGATTTTAATGAAAATCATCAATCGCCCATGGTGGTGGACCATCTTATTATTTGTCCCTATTGTAAATTTAATCATGCTACCCGTAGTTTGGGTGGAAACCGCTAGAAGTTTTGGTAAGAACCAGTATTTAGACACATTCTTAGCCGTCGTGTCATTAGGGTTTTACAATTTTTACTTGAACTATGTCGCCGATGTGAATTATGTTGAAAATCGAGAATTACATCCGAAAACAAGTTCCGGAGACTGGGTAAGCTCTGTTTTGTTTGCCATTGTGGCTGCAACAATAGTGCATACATACTTTATTCAACCTTTTACCATTCCAAGTTCGTCTCTAGAAAAATCGTTGTTGGTTGGTGATTTCTTATTTGTTAGTAAATTTCATTATGGAGCCAGAGTGCCAATGTCGACTGTTGCTGCTCCAATGGTACATGATACCATTCCGTTTTTGAAAATAAAATCGTATGTATACAATGACAAGTTAGAAGAAAACAAAACGTCCTTAAAAAATAAACTACAATTACCATACATGAGGTTGCCTGGATTTGAATCTATAGAACGCAACGATATTGTTGTGTTTAATCAACCTGCAGATACCTTATTGGATATGAATGATTTCAGTCCAGACCGCAACTATTATAAACCTATTGACAAGAAAACGAATCTTGTAAAGCGCTGTGTTGGCATTCCTGGAGATTCCTTAGAAGTAAGAAATGGTTACGTTTATATCAATGGTGTTAAAAACGAATTACCAGATCGCGCAGCATTGCAATTTGCTTATAATGTAGAGCTTCAGGGAAGTTTTAGTGGTGAACAAATTGTTAATGCCTTAAAGCGTTATGACATTACAGACTCTCCGTATCAAGTTGGCACATCAACTATTGTTGTTCAAGCCACAGAAGCGGCCGCTGCTAAAGCTAAAAATCATCCGAATATCGCGAGTGTGACAAGGCGATTGACACCAAAGGAAGACAATGGCAATTTGTTTCCAAGAGTGGCTCAGTATCCATGGAACTATGACAACTTCGGACCTATTTACATTCCGAAAGAAGGAGCAACTATTGAACTGAATACCGAAGTACTACCCTTTTATAAGCGTCTTATTTCAGAATATGAAAGAAATACAGTGGTCACACGTGGCAATCAAGTGCTCATCAATGGTGAACCCGCAACATCTTATACCTTCAAACAAGATTACTTTTGGATGATGGGTGATAATAGAAATAACTCTGTCGATTCTCGTGCTTGGGGTTATGTTCCTTTTGACCATGTTGTTGGAAAACCTGTGCTCATTTGGATGAGTTGGGACGGACTTAAAAATCCGCGTTGGTCAAGATGGTTCACTACTGTTGGTGGATCTGGGAAACCTGTGTCTTATTTAATTCCATTTTTAGTCCTCTTGGCTGTTGGATATGGATTCAATAAATGGAGAAAGCGAAAAAAAGCTGAATAATCGTTAATAATCTTAATGGACGTATTATTACATCCTACATATTTTCCTAGCATTGCTCATTTTGTTGCCATGCTACAGGCAGACCATATCGTTTTTGAGGTCTGTGATAATTACCAAAAGCAAACTTATAGAAATCGTTGCTCTATTTATGCTGCTAATGGAAAACTCGATCTTAATGTTCCTGTTGTATATTCACAAAAAAATAGGCAAAACTCCTCAGAAGTCGCCATTTTTAATACTGATAATTGGCAATTACAACATTTGAAATCTCTAGAATCTGCCTATCGTACCTCGCCTTTCTTTGAATTTTATATCGACGACTTAATGCCTCTATTCGAAATTAAAACACATTCAATTATGGAGTTCAATCTAAAATGTATAGCACTTATTTTTGATTGCTTGCAATTGCCCTTTACCTATTCAAAAACGACAAAATTTGAATTAGAGCCAAAAACAATTAAAGATGCAAGAGGTTTAGCAAATAGTAGAAAAGAAATCCAACAGCACTTTAGCAATTATGCGCAGGTATTTGATGAGAAATACGGATTCTTAACCAATCTCAGCATCTTAGATCTACTGTTTAATGAAGGTCCAAATACCGAATTATATCTTGAATCACAAACCTTGATCTTATAATGGCACAACCTATTGTTCATTATGGCATTCATTTCTTTCTCCCTTTAGTGGTAGCATTGCTATGTTTTAAAAAGCACTGGAAATTGGCTTTTTTAGTAATGCTAAGCGGAATACTAATCGATCTAGACCACCTTTTGGCAAATCCCATTTTTGACTCAAATAGATGTAGTATTAATTTTCATCCACTTCACTCCTATTATGCGATTGGTGTTTATCTTGTGTTATCAGTTTTCAAAAAAACAAGATGGATTGGTCTAGGACTCGTAATACATATTATCGCAGATCAAGCAGACTGTTGGATGATGTGATCTAATTCAGTTTGACTTTCGCCATAATTGGATAGTGATCAGAATATTTAGCATCGAACGTCTTAAACGCATTTATATCAAATCGCTCATCAGCTAGAATAAAATCAATCCGAACTGGGAAGAATCTATAATCATAAGTCCGTCCAAAACCATTTCCTGCACGCACAAAAGTATCTGTTAAATCGCCTTTAATCTCTTTGTAAACATAAGAGTAGGCTGTATTATTAAAATCACCACAAATGACCATAGGATAGCTGCACTGATTTTTGTGTTTTAAAAACTTTTCAGCTTGCGACTGTTGCATTTTAAATGTGTTGCCCACACGATTAAATAAATTTTCAGAGTCTTCCTTTGATAATTTTTCAACTGTGGGATCTATTCCAGAAGATTGTAAATGCACGTTATAAATGCGAATCGTATCACCTTGCTTCACGATATCAGCAAAAATTGCATTGTTTGAGGAATTCGGAAATTGGATCGAACCAGAATTAACAATAGGGTACTTGGTGAATATGGCTTGACCGCTTTTAACTTGCTTTCCTGAGAGTTCTTCGTATTTATAATAATTAGTCAATTTAACCTGTTCATCTGGCCTGTACTCCTGCATACAAAGCACATCGGGATTTTTTTCAGTAATAAAACGCGTTATATTGTCCTTAAGTTTTGGATCGTCTATCCAATCAAACACATTAAATAAACGCACATTGTAATTCATTACAGAAAGGTTCTCGCTATCCTCTACATGTTTAGAAGATGAAAACTTATACAATGAAAAGACATGACTATATCCAAGAGCTAATACCCCTAAGGATAGTAATAATTGACGTTTAACTTTCAATAACCAGTATACAAGAAATAGAATATTGATTATAATTAAAGCAGGAACCGCTAAACTTAATACAGAAAGAACAGCGAATTTTTCAGGTTCCATGTACGGTAAAATGTAAGATAAAAGCAAGGCAAATGCCATCAATGAATTGATAACGAATATAAGTTTCTCAAACCCTTTAAGATTACGCATAGGTATTAGTCCTTGCCTGCTTTAAATAAAAACGCCTTCTCATCTTTGGTCAGGCTTTCATAACCGCTTTTACTTATTTTATCTAAGATCAAGTCGATTTTCTTCTGATTATTAAACTCATTAAACTCGTCTTTATTATGACCAGCAAATGGCTTCTTTTTACTTTTATGTACCGTTTTTAATACCGATTTAGTTTTAAATAGATTAGCAATACCATCAAGAAACTTACCAAACCCTACTCCTATGTCTTTTCCTTTTAACAGTTGTGACGCATATACATAGCCTAATAAACTACCTCCCAAGTGCGCTAGTCTACCTCCTTGATTAACTCCAGTAAAGAAGCCGAGAATATCAAATACCACTATAGCTACGCCAATGTACCATAGTTTTATTTTAATAGAAAAGAAACGTGCTTCACGATATGGCATATAAGCACAAATAAAAATCAACAAGGCATTTACACCGGCTGAAGCTCCTACAAGTACCGATACTTGATCAACTAAAATAGATGGAAAAACATTGTATATGAACAGATAGGTAAATCCTCCAATAATAATTCCTAAAAAATAAATATTTAAGGATTGACGGCTCGGAAATAAATTCACCATCGTTCGAGACACAAAGTATAAGATGAGCATATTAAATACAAGGTGAAATAGATCATAATGTGTAAAACCATAGGTAAATAGCGCCCATGGTTTTAGTATGAAATCACTAAAGCCACTTGGTAAAGCAAGCCAGTCTAAAGTCGACTGTCTTGGGATACCTAGAATAACACGTAGCAACCAGCCGATAAAAAAAATCAAAACATTGACTGCCATGATTTTTTCAAAAACGTTTAAATTTTTGAGTTTGTCTTTAATGTCGTGTGTTAACGATGTCATAAATCCCAACGGTTTTTATTGAACTGATTCTTTTTCCAATACCACATAATAAGAAATCCTGTAAGTGCTCCACCAACGTGAGCCATATAAGCTGTGTTACTAGGACTAAAGAACGACTGACCGGTTAATGCCGATACCACGTCAAGAATAATGATACCAGGTATAAAATACTTCGCTTTGATAGGAATAGGAAGGAAAATCATCACTAGTTTAGCTTCAGGATTCATCATCCCAAAAGCCGCTAAAACCCCCATAATACAACCTGATGCGCCAACCATAGAAGCGTTATATATAGGATATGCTTCCTTTAAAAGGGCCAATTGAGTATCGGATACACCTGCTACTTTATTAGATTCAAAAATTTCAACCAGCTGCTGCATATTAAATCCAGAAGCTAAAAGCTCAGATTTTAAGGGCAAATAATTAAAATAGTAAAAGGCCAATTGAAATAATACAGCTCCTAATCCTGCTGATATATATATGAAAATGAATTTTTTAGAACCAATCTGACTTTCAACAGCCGTTCCAAACATCCACAAGGCAAACATGTTAAATATAATATGGGCATAACCGCCGTGCATGAACATATGTGTGATTATTTGCCAGGGCTGAAAAAGTGCATTCTCTGGCAAATACAAGGCAAACCACTGGTAAAAGGATTGTCCTCCTCCGATCGTTAACGTCCCAATAAACATGATGACATTAATGATTAATAAATGCTTTACGGTATCTGTAATTCCTCTCATCATAAATCTTAAACGAATTTTTTATCAAAGTCATCTACACTCATCGTGATAAACGTAACTTTATTTGTTGGTGATACCGAAGGTTCTTTGCAGGCAAACAAACTATTTACTAAGTGTTCTTGCTCTACCTTCGATAAGGATTGTCCTGTTTTTATAGCTAAACTCTTCGACATCGATTTTGCTAATAAGTCTGTAGCACTAAAATTACTATCTGGAACTTCTTGCTCGACATCACTAATTAATTGTTCTAAAATAATAGACACTTCACTTTCTGGAACATTTACCGGAACACCAGTAATGTTAATCTTATGATCCTCAAATGAGGAAAACACAAATCCAGTATGTTCTAGGTCTTCTTTTAATCGTAATAATAGATCCATTTCAGTGGAACTAAATTCTATGACCAATGGAAATAACAACTGCTGACTAACCGCTTCTTTTACTGTTAAATGCTTTAAAAAGCCCTCGTATAAAACGCGCTGATGTGCGCGATGCTGATCTAAAATCATCATCCCAGATTTAATTGTGCTGATGATATATTTATTATGCAGCTGATATGTGGTTTGAGACGTATTCAAAGAGCTGTCTTCAGAAAACAAAGCAACATTCTCAGGATTGCTTTCAAACTGCAACTCACTAAAATCATGTTCTGTTTTTGTGCCTTTAGATTCTAAACCTACATATAAACTTTCCCATGGGACCGCAGGTGGTTTTGAATAACCATTAGAAAAACCTCCTGATTTCGGAGCAGAGCGCTCTTCTTGAAATGGATTGAATGAACGATCAACATCTACTCTTGGTGTCGAAATGCCTTTATTTTTGTAATTGTAAGGCGTGTCTAGATTGTTATCGCGATCAAAGTCCAAAACTGGTGTAATATTAAACTGCCCTAAACTGTGTTTTACAGACGAACGTATAATGGCATATAAGGTATGCTCATCATCAAATTTAATCTCCGTTTTTGTCGGATGAATATTGATGTCAATGGTTTTAGGGTCTACCGTTAGATTCAAAAAATAACTGGGATGGCTCCCCTCTTTAACCAATCCTTCATATGCAGCATTAATAGCGTGATTGAGGTACGGGCTTTTAATAAAACGATTATTGACAAAGAAAAACTGTTCATTCTTTGTACGTTTGGCAAATTCTGGTTTCCCTACAAAACCCGAAATTTTTAAAACTTCAGTCGCTTCTTCTACTGGCACTAATTTTTCATTTGTCTTCCCTCCAAATATATTAACTATCCGTTGTCGGTAATTACTAACCGGTAAATTAAAATTCTCACTGCCATTATGAAACTTGACAAAGGCAATATCTGGATGTGCTAAAGCCACACGATGAAATTCGTCTATAATATGTCTAAGTTCAACAGTATTTGATTTTAGAAAATTACGTCGTGCTGGAATATTAAAAAATAAATGTTTTACGGCAATCGAAGTACCTTTAGGTGTTACGGTAAGTTCTTGGTTCTTGATACTACTGCCCTCAATTTCGATAAGCGTTCCTAGTTCTTCTTGCTCTTGCTTTGTTCTTAATTCTACGTGTGCAATCGCAGCAATACTGGCTAATGCTTCACCCCTAAAGCCTTTGGTGTGCAAGCTGAAAAGATCTTCCGCAGTGCGTATTTTAGACGTCGCATGGCGCTCAAAGCTTAATCTCGCGTCGGTTTCACTCATCCCTTTCCCATCATCAATAACCTGAATTAAAGTTTTGCCAGCGTCTTTTACAATAAGTTTGATAACCTTTGCACCTGCGTCAATAGCGTTTTCTAATAATTCTTTCACTACTGATGCTGGTCGCTGTACAACTTCTCCTGCTGCGATTTGATTTGCAACATGATCTGGTAACAATTGAATGATGTCTGCCATTAGCGCTTCAAAGAGAATATGGATAAATCGAAATCTATGATAACCAAAAAGACTAGAATAAGAACACCAATAATAATGAGGATGCGTTTGTTGGCACCACTCTTATCCTGATTGTGTTTGTAATCGTCGAGTGCATTGTTCAGTTTTGTTTTTAACCCTTTATTATCACCTGCAGTAACGCGGTAATCATCAAACTTACGTTTGATCTCATAAGGGCTACCTTCACCTTTGTAATAGCGTGGTTGATAACTGTATCTTTTGTTCGGACGTGTGTTTAAAATTCCCATAATGCTAAGATATTTCGTAGTGTATTAATATATACCATAGCACAATTATCATACCTAAAATCACCAGTAATACAGGAAGTGATAAGGTTCGCTTGCTTTTATGTTTTCCGTGACGTCTTACAGTATCCCATTTTGATTTCAAATTGTCCTCACCTTTGGCGTCTTTAAGATGTCTCGGAATGTAATTAAAACGTTTGTTCTTTCGTTGTTGAAATAAACTCACTACTACACTAGTCTATGTTATATTTCAAAAGTACAGAATTTACTAGGAAAATTGACCTATGAAGTCCTAAAAATTGTTAACAAATCTAGGTCTGATGGAAAATCTATCGTTTATCGAAAAGGACTTTACTTATTGCGTCGTAAATCGGCCATTTTAATCGCAGCTATTGCCGCTTCAGTACCTTTATTGCCGTGTTTGCCACCTGAGCGATCTATTGACTGCTGCAGATTGTTATCAGTCAAGACACAAAAAATTACTGGAGTTTCAGTGGTCACATTTAAATCTTTAATGCCTTGAGTAACCCCTTCACAAACAAAATCAAAATGTTTAGTTTCTCCTTGTATTACCGATCCTATAGCGATTACAGCATCAACTTGATGTTTAATCATACGCTTACATCCATAGATCAATTCGAAACTTCCTGGCACCTCCCATTTCACAATGTTCTCTGGTAGCGCACCGCAATCTATTAACGCCTCATAGGCACCTTGATATAAGCCATCAGTAATGGTAGCATTCCATTCAGAAACAACAATCCCAAACCGAAATAACTTCGCGTTTGGGATTGTGTTTTTATCGTATTGTGATAAATTGTGATTTGCAGTGGCCATATTAGTTGCTTGCTTCTGCTCTACCAATAAAGGTATCTATATTTTTTGCTTGGTCTGAACTTGAAAATTCAGATTTAATTCTTTTATAGTACTGTAATGCTTTATCTGTCATATCTAATGATTGAGCCACATTAGCTGCCTTTAACAAATACATTGGAGTTGTATAATCATTTGCTGAGGCGCTAATCGCTTGTTCGTAGTATCCTAACGCATCTTCTAACTGATTTAACTGCACAAATGCATCTCCTATACCACCTTTAGCAATTGGTCCTAACACTGAATCATCAGTACTAAAATCGCTTAAATACTTCACAGCATTGGTATAGTCTTTTATGTTTAAGTATGCCATACCTGCATAGTAGTTTGCAAGGTTTCCTGCTGGTGTACTTCCGTATTCATTAACGATGTCTACCATTCCATACTTTCCTTCACCACCATTAATTGCCAATGTGTATAAAGAATCTTTATTTGATCCAACAACCGCTTCATCAAAATACTTTTGAGCCGTATACATCTCATTCATGGCCTCTTGAGCTTTTGGCTCTGCAATAAATTTATTGTATCCTAAATAACCAAGAGCAATCACTGCAGCTAAACCAACAATGACGAATATACCTTTTTGATTTTTTCCAACCCAGTCTTCAGCTTTATTAGCACTTTCATCTAGCGTGTTAAAAACTTCAGCTGTTGTTGAGTTTTCCTCTATTTTTTCAACCTTTTCCTTTTCAGTCTTTGGTTTGTATCCTCTTTTCTTATATGTTGCCATAATTCTCTATTTGTGCCCGCAAAAATAAAATTTTTATTGGGATTTAAAAGGTAAATTATTTGTTATTTTTACTTCCTCTTAGAATAAAGGTAATTAGAACACGAATATTCCCAATAGATTTATGATTTTAAACGCGCTAAGCTTAGTTAATTATAAGAATTTTGAAAGTCAAGATTTTGAATTTGACACTAAAATTAACTGCTTCGTAGGTGCCAATGGTGTAGGTAAAACCAACGCTCTTGATGCTATTTATCATTTATCCTTCGGAAAAAGCTACTTTAATCCTGTCGCTACACAAAATATAAAACACAATGAAGAGTTTTTTGTGGTAGACGGTATTTTTACCAAACACGAGAAAACCGAGAAAATTGTGGTGTCCTTAAAGCGCGGACAAAAAAAAGTTATCAAACGCAACAGCAAAGCCTACGACAAGTTTAGTGATCATATCGGTTTTGTGCCTCTGGTCATCATTTCTCCAGCCGATAGAGATTTAATAATTGAAGGTAGTGAGGTGCGCCGAAAGTTTGTCGATAGCGTGATTTCACAAAGTGATAAAGCCTATCTCAATAACCTGATCAATTACAATAAGGTATTAACACAACGGAATGCATTACTCAAATACTTTGCCCTGAACAACACCTTTAATCAGGCACAGCTAGAGGTCTATAATGACCAATTACAAAATTACGGGAGCAGCATCTTTAAAACGAGAGATAAATTTCTACAAACCTTTATTCCAATTTTTAAGGAACGTTATGAAGCCATCAGTAACAATAAAGAAGAAGTAAATATCCAATATAAAAGTGATTTGTTTCAAGATGACCTCAGTACGTTACTCGTACATAGTGTAAATAAAGATAAAGCTTTACAATACACCAGTGTTGGGATTCATAAAGATGATCTTAGTTTTGAAATTGAATCTTATCCCATTAAAAAATTTGGGAGCCAAGGGCAACAGAAATCTTTTTTAATAGCCTTAAAGTTGGCGCAATTCGATTTTATAAAACAGCAAAGTGGCGTCACACCACTGCTCCTTTTAGATGATATTTTTGATAAACTAGACGAAAGTCGTGTCGCGCAAATCATCCATTTGGTCGATGATGAACATTTCGGACAACTATTCATTAGTGATACCCATGCCGAACGTACCGAGAACGTAGTAAAACAAATTCACCAATCCTATAAAATATTTAAATTATGAAACGACTACTAATCACATTATTACTAGGTACGGTATTGAGTTGTTCTAAAGATCCGCAAACCTTTGTGGAATTTGTAGATGGCTATTGGGAAATTGAAGAAGTGACTATGAGTAACGGACTTAAAAAAGAATACAACTATAACGATACTATCGATTACATTCAATTGACCGATAGCTTATCCGGCGTGCGAAGAAAACTAAAACCTAACCTTATGGGTAAGTTTGAAAGTTCTCAAAGTGTAGAATCTTTCCGCATAAAAATAGAAAATGACAGTCTAAATGTCTATTACACCACACCATATGCCGATTGGAAAGAAACCATATTAGACGCCAGCCAAACCCATTTATTAGTCGTTAATACCAATAAAGATGTGTATCTTTATAAACGCTATGAACCTTTAGATTTAGACTAAACCACTCACCTAAGTGTCATTTGTATTTGTATGAAAAAAAGAAACAACGACCATTTACCAATAAGCGATATTCTGAAAGAATTCGTAGAAACCAATAGACTGCAATCTGGCTTAGATAAAGTAGATGTGCGCGATGCTTGGGCAAAGATGATGGGTAATGGCGTTAATAATTACACCACAGATGTCAAATTAGATAAAAACACCTTATATGTCTCCTTGTCTTCTAGTGTACTTCGTGAGGAACTGAGCTATGGTAAGCAAAAAATCATCGATATGCTTAATGAAGCCGTAGGTAAAGATGTAGTTAAGACATTAGTATTGCGCTAGTTTTTAGTCTTTAAAAAAATTATTATCAAAGCATTAATTCCCACCTCATGAAATACATTAAACTCGTTTTAACTTTGGTACTCACATTAGTGGTCTTTTATGGTCTAAACACTAAAATTGGATCGGTTCCTCCTATCGGAAAATTTTTGGACCCTGTCAATGGCGTCTGGCAAAATGATACGGTTGAAGCCATTACAGGAACTGTTCCAATTGACGGACTTTCTGCACCAGTAACCATTCATTATGATGAGGAATTGATACCACATATTTTTGCTAAAAATGAAACCGATTTATATAAAGCCCAAGGGTATGTCACTGCACAACATCGTTTGTGGCAAATGGAATTTCAAACCCATGCAGCGGCAGGACGCTTATCTGAAATTTTAGGTGATGTAGCTGTAAATTACGATCGTGAGCAACGCAGGCGAGGCATGGGGTATGGCGCAGAGGAGTCGATGAAAAAAATGCAAGAAGATCCTGAAACTGCTGCCTATATCGAAGCCTTTAGCGATGGTGTGAATAGCTATATTAATAGTTTAGAGCCTAAAAACATTCCTGTAGAATACAAGTTACTAGATTACAAACCCGAAGCATGGACCACTAAAAAAACATCCTTGCTTCTTATGTACATGACCAAAATGCTGGCGAGTAAAGAGCACGATTTAGAATTTACCAATGCCCTTCGCATCTTTGGTCAAGACCGTTTTGATATGCTCTTTCCTGATTTTTATGATACAATTGATCCTATCATTCCGAAGGACACCGATTGGAGTTTTATTACCGCGCAACAAACCGCTATTCCCGAAGGAGAAATGCCACCTGATACCATTACTGAAACTCTAGACAAACCACATCCTAATAACGGCTCTAATAACTGGGCCGTGTCTGGGACGAAATCAGTAACAGGAAACCCTATTCTGGCTAACGATCCGCATTTGAGTTTAAACCTACCTTCCATATGGTATGTCATGCAACTCAGTACGCCCGAGCATTCAGCAATGGGAGCCACACTTCCAGGAACCATTGGTGTTATTTCCGGATTCAATACACATATCGCATGGGGTGAAACCAATGCCACCCGAGATTTGCTCGATTGGTATAAAATTGAATTTAAAGACCAAAGCCGCACACAATACAAGCACGATAACAAATGGAAAAACACGACATTACGACTTGAAGAAATTAAGATTAGAGGTGCGCAAACACTCATCGACACGGTTTTATATACCCATCACGGACCAGTAACCTACGATCATAATTATAAAGGTGATTCTGAAATTTCGGGTTATGCCATGAAATGGATAGGTCATATTGCCGGTAATAACGCACGTACTTTTATAGAATTGAATCGCAGTAAAACCTATGAGGACTATCGAAAAGCCTTAACTCATTATACAGCGCCTGCCCAAAATTTTGTATTTGCGTCTAATGAAGGTGATATAGCCTTATGGATTCAAGGTTTGATTCCAAATAAATGGCAAGGTCAAGGTAAATTCTTAATGGATGGCAGTAATCCAGGTCACGACTGGCAAAGTTTTATTCCGCAGAAATTCAATCCGCACATCAAGAATCCAGAACGTGGTTTTGTGAGTTCTGCCAATCAGCATCCTGTTGATAGCCTCTATCCGTTTTATGTGTTTAATGATGGTTATGATACTTACCGAAGTCGCATTATCAATAACTTCTTCAGATCTAAAGCTCAATTCACGGTAGACGATTTTAAAGCCTTGCAGAACAACACCTTTAATTTAAGAGCTTCAGAACTCTTGCCTTATATCTTTGAGACCATGGATACCTCAAGTTTAACTGCTGAAGAGCAAGAATTATATGTACAAATTAAGTCATGGGATTTTTACTCTGCCATTGACGAAGTCGCACCAAGTATATGGATCAAATGGTGGGGAAAACTTTATCGAAGCGTTTGGGATGAGTTTGAGGTAGACGATGTGGCATTAGATGCGCCATTTACCTTTCAAACCATAGCCATGCTCACTGAGAAACCTGCAGATCCCTTTATGGATATTTTAGAGACACCCAAAACCGAAACAGCTCAAGATTTGTTTTTGTTGACCTTTAAAGAAACGGTTAAAGACTTGCTGGAGCTTAAAGCCGATAAAGGAGATTATATTTATCGTACTTATAAAAATGCCTTTGCAGGTCACCTGCTTCAAGGCTTACCCGCTTTTTCCCGCTTTGATTTACCAATTGGAGGCGATGGCAATACGGTAAATGCTATGACCTCTAATCACGGCCCCTCATGGCGTATGATTGTCGAACTGAGTTCACCACCTAAAGCTCTAGGGATTTATCCAGGCGGTCAATCTGGGAATCCAGGGAGTAAGTATTATGACAATTTTATAGACGATTGGGCTATTGGGCAGTACCACGAATTAAATTTTATGCCAACGGTAACCCCTAATGACCAAATCATGGCGACACAAATCTTAACATCAAATAAGTAAAATGAAACGTAAAGATCAAATTATAAATTTCGCGGTAACCATTTGTATAGCTTTAATCTTATCACAGTTTTTACCATGGTGGTCCGTCATGGTGGCTGGTTTTGTATCCAGCTTATTTTTTAGTTTAAAGAATTTTGCTGTTTTCTTAGTGCCTTTCTCAGCTATCTTTGTCTTTTGGACGCTCTATGCTTATATAGGTGCCTCACAAAACGATTTCACCCTATCCCGTAAAATTGCTAATCTCTTACCATTAGGCGGCAGCGAATACACGCTCATTACCGTTACTGGCCTTATTGGTGGTTTAGCCGCAGGTGTGGCAGCTCTTTTAGGGAAACAATGTAGTTTGCTTGTTAATAAGAGTTGAAAAATAGTAGGAATACGAATTAGTAATCACGACGACGTGAGTAACACATAAAAAACCAAGAGATGAAAGTTACATCTGAAAAAAATGAAAAAATTGCGAATATGATTTTTGCTTCTGTTTATCCACATTATGTCAATAGACTGGTGAAGAATGGAAGAACAAAAGAAGAACTTCACCAAGTCATAGAATGGCTAACTAGTTTTGATGAAGATACATTACAAGCACTTATTGAAGAGAAAGTCACCTTTAAAACATTTTATCAAAAAGCAAAAATACATCCCAATGCGCACTTGATTAAAGGCGTTATTTGTGGGTATCGCATTGAAGACATTGCGGATGAATTTGAATTGTACAGACAATGTAGATATTTAGATAAGTTGGTTGATGAATTAGCGAAAGGTCGTAAAATGGAGAAAATATTGAGAAAGGGATAAAAAAAGTAATGCTCTGTAGAAGTCCTCAGAGTAAAAAAACTAACAACACCAAGCACCACAGCACACGTTGTCAATGGAATGGCTATACAAACTTATAAAGTGTCGTCACAATAATACCTTTACCATCGGTTGATTTTACAGATAAAAGCTGTTTGGTATATCTAACTTTCAAATGAAATGGAGCCGCCATGAGCTCTAAGCCACTACCCTGCTTTAGTCTTGTGCCTTGCCCAGAAATCAGGTCTGTATTAGGTTCGAAATCACCATAAGGAACGTGCTCGGTTAAAATCACATAGTTATACTGACTTAATTTGGGTAGAATGCGGTGTATTTCAGCATTCGAGAGGTGTTGCAAGACCTGTCGTAAAAGCGCACAATTACCAGAAGGCAAGTCGTCTGCGACAAGATCCAAACAATGGAATTCTAAATGATCAGCTTTAAAGTGGTTGCTATTATACGCTATGAGCTCTGATACAATATCTACCGCAACATAGCACTTTGCATACTTTACCAATTGCTGTCCGACATTAAAATCACCACAGCCCAAATCGCAAACTGTTAAGGGTGTGTCAAATGAGGTTAAAAATGAAGAAACAGTCCCTACATACGGATCTACAAGTTCGGGATGATGTGAGCCGTCTCCTGAATAAAAACCAGAAATATGACTGCCCCATAACGCTTGCTCATAGACCTGAGTCATCGCCGCTTTGGTAGGCCACGGTGTTTTTTGTTGCTTGCTTTTCATAGTTTCATTTGAAATGACAAAGATATAATTAAGTCTTATAACAACTCAATGAGAACTTCCTATCTTCAATTTGTAGCCCGAATCATTTTTTTTACTAATTCAGACCAAGCCAATAAAAGTATCCAGATAGGAATTTATTTCATTTTTTTTATACTTTCGCTTTACACATGGTGTAAACTCTCCTGTGATTATTATAAAAAGATTAAATAGAGTTTCGAGAATAAAAAAAATATAAACTATGGCTTACTCCAAGCTTAAACAGCATCTAACCATGAAAAAACACATTGTCATAGCATCCTTTATTATTTGTGCACTCACCGCTTGTAAAAACAACAGCAAGTCAAAGTCTGAAAGTACAACTAGTGAAACCCTTGAGAACCGTTTTGAAGGTAAGGGTTATACCTTCGATTATCCAAAAGACTGGAACATTACCGATGACGAACCTATTGATGAAGGTGTACACTTTGTGTCGGTTGAAAAAAACGGCTTCGATTCAAGTGGCTTATTTACTTTGGTTGTATTTGAATACCTTGTGGAATTAGATGATGTGATTAAAGTCAATATGGAAGAACTGCAAAATAATAGCTTCGTTGAAACCCTTACTTTTGAGTCTATTGTAGACAGTCAATTTGGCAATCTTGATGCACGCTCTATAGGTTTTAAATTGAGTACGATGGGCATCAAGCATAAAGGCACTATTTATGCCTTTGAAGCTAAAAACCAATCCTTTGTTATTATAAGACAAGGCGCACTAGAAGACACTACTAAAAATGCAGAAGGTTTTGATACGATTGAAAACAGCTTTAGCATAAAATAATCGTATCTCATATCATTTTTATTAGGGCCTCTCCTTCTCATAAAACTCTAAATAAGAACATAAAGCATTGATTTCATGTTGGATATGAGCTTCTGTTTCGTTTTTTTTCATTACTTTAGAAAAGACTAATACCTAGAAAACAACTATTAAAACCAGATATAAATCATTAAATCTTTAAAGCTATGAAACAAATTTACGTTTTAAAATCAATGTTTACGTTTTTGATCCTTTCATCAATGCTGTCTCAAGCACAAACGTATAATCTCGATACATCTGGATTTAATACCTGTCCGAATCCAGGAATTGATGCTACATTTAATTGTTCTTTTGATGGTGATCCCGCAATGGACTTTGGAACCTTTATGGATACCAATACTGCTGGAATGGAACTTTCAACGATGTCTTTAGTCATCTATGATGCCTGTGACGGGGATTTCGAAATCTTTCTGAATGGTGTTTCTGTAATTACTGGTAACTCCACTGGAACTGGATGTTCTTGCGAAGCTATTAGTGCAAATGCAAATATTACAATAAACCTTACGGTGACCATAACACCAGCTATCATTGCTGCATACGTCATTGGTGGTAACAATACACTATCTGTAACAACAAGTAATTCTGCTGCTGGAGCTCAATGTTTTTATGGTGCTGACGTTACTGTAACCACAAGTGCTTTGGGTGTTGAAGAGTTTGATTTTGATGCTATTACCGTATATCCTAATCCAACAAAAGACTTTATTATGATTTCTGGATTAATACAAACTACAAATTATACCATCTACAATGTTTTAGGGTCAGTGGTAAATGCTGGAAGCATCTCGAATAATGAAAATATTGATATTAGAAATTTTTCAAACGGACTTTATTTCTTAAAATTAGCAAATACTCAGACCGTTAAGTTTATAAAAGAATAAAGGATATATAAGATAAATGCTATAAAACATAGCAGTTAAGGCCCAAAGGCTACTTTTAATTCTTAACTTCTATTTTCGTTTACATTTAAATAATTGTAGGAAGTATCGAATAGGCTATTTATCGCTTAAAACGAAAATATTATAGAAATACCAGAATAATTAATGGGCTTATTAAATCCAATAGCTCCATTTTGCAATTCTATTTTGGCCTTTCTATTGTGTTTACCACTTGCAATAAATAATGGAATACTTACAGCAGTCGTCGCAGCTCCCAAATAGGATAACCAAATGCCTTTATCTTGATTACCATCATTGTCCAATAGACCTCCACTCATATTAATTCCTAATCCTCCTACAATCATAGCAACACCTCCGCCTAAAACAATCCATCCTGCTGTCTTATTTGCTTTCTTTTTACTGATATGAAAATCATAAAGCTCTTGAGCTGTTTGAGGTTTTTCCTGAGTTAGTGTTTGTCCGATAGCATTATGTAAAAACCCTAAACAAAAGATTAGGATCATTACAATTGTTTTTATTGATGTCATTGTATTATTGGATTGTTAACGGAATAAAAGTTACGAAAAATTTATAATATTATTCAAAACAGATATAATTCAATAGTGATTAAGTTAAAAACTTAAGCATAAGTAAAAATTTGTATCACAAACAGCACAACAACGCCTATCATTAGTGTATAGGGTCTATTCTACTGGGAATATTCTATACGCATCTTCAAATACCCGTATTTATACGCATGTCTATCGTGCTTAAAACCTGTACATTGTCCATATGGATACACGTACAACCCAAACAAATTTAGAACCCTATCTCATTGTCATTCCTGTATATGATGGTGTAGATCTCATGGATATAGCCGCACCTCGTGAAATATTTGGTTGGCTCGAATCAGACACATCGTTTAATAGGTGTGTACGAGTACTCTATATTGGTGATGACCAAAAAAAGACCTTTGTAACCAATAATGGTGTTGAAATAGCTATGGATGCAGGCTTTCAAGATAAAGACGTTCAACATCCTAATTTGATATGGGTGCCTGGTGGACGACCAGAGGCTCTGGCTATTATTCTAAATGATGAATACTCCCTTTTTACAGCTTATGTTAAACGCACAGGTGCGAATGCCGACTGGGTGTGTTCAGTCTGCGAAGGTGCTATCCTGCTTGCAAATACAGGTTTGTTAGATGGACACAACATCACAACCCATTGGGCTTTTGTGAATTGTTTTAAGAAGTTTCCAAAAGTGACCGTCGTTGCGGGACATCCGAGATATGTAAAAAGTGGCAATCGCATCACTGGAGGTGGTATTTCGTCTGGATTGGATGAAGCCTTATATTTAGTTGAGTTAATTGCAGGAACCTCCAGTGCTGTTGCCATTCAGCAAACCATGCAATATTATCCTGATCCTCCTGTGAAGAGTTCTATTCCTGAAGCAGCTGCTGTAAAGTTTCTGGACTGATATAACGGCATAAAAAAAGCGCAACCTAGGGTTACGCTTTAAATTTATATTGTCTTAAGTGCCTTAAAACATCTCTCTTCCTGAGAAATGAAAAGCACCTTCAATAGCTGCATTCTCATCACTATCACTTCCGTGCACTGCATTTTCTCCTATAGACGCTGCATACAATTTTCTAATCGTTCCTTCTGCTGCTTCTGCTGGATTCGTTGCTCCAATCAAAGTTCTGAAATCTTCAACAGCATTGTCTTTTTCCAAAATCGCCGCTACAATTGGTCCGCGAGTCATGTATTCTACTAACTCACCAAAGAACGGTCTTTCATTGTGAACTGCGTAAAATGCTTGAGCATCAGTAGTTGTCATTTGTGTTAATTTCATAGCTACGATTCTAAAACCTGAAGCTGTAATCTTTTCTAATATTGCACCAATATTCCCTTTTTCAACAGAATCGGGCTTTAACATGGTAAACGTTCTATTTGTTGCCATTTGTTTTTTTATTTTATTCGTTCTTTTAATGTTATTAAGTGGGACCTCATAAAATTGCAATCAACAAAATGATGATGTATAAAATTTTATAGTCGCAATTTTAAGCTGCAAAAGTAATGCATTTCTTAATAAAAACAATAGAATCGAATATTAAAAAACCGTATCTTCGTCACCTATGAACAAAGACGATATTAATAGCATAAAAGGGCTTTTAAGTTCTCCTAAGACCATTGTGATTATTCCTCATAAAAATCCAGATGGAGACGCTATTGGCTCTACACTAGGTTTGTACCACTATCTTAAATCTATGAATCATACGGCCACGGTTATTGCGCCTAATGATTATCCCGATTTCCTTAAATGGATGCCTGAAGAATCTAGTATTTTAAAATACGATTCAAAAAAAGTAGAAAGCGATGCGCTTATTCGTGATGCTGATATCTTTTTTACCTTAGATTTTAATGCGCTCAATCGTATTGGTCAGATGGAAACTGCCGTGACTGAAGCTCATGGTATTAAAATCATGATTGATCATCACCAGCAACCCGATAATTATGCCACCTATATGTATTCGGATGTGAGTATGTCTTCTACCTGTGAAATGGTGTATAACTTTATTGATATGCTTGGTGATTCTGATAAAATAGATGCGAATATCGCTACCTGCCTCTATGTAGGAATCATGACCGATACAGGGTCCTTTCGATTTCCATCAACGACTAGTGCCACACATAACATCATTGGACATCTCATTGATAAAGGGGCAAACAATTCGGAAATTCATAACAATATATACGATACCAATAGCTATCAACGATTACAATTATTAGGACGCGCTTTAAGTAATCTTAAAGTGATTCCAGAATACCGTACCGCATACATCACACTATCTCAAGAGGAACTCAATACCTTTAACTTTAAAAAAGGAGATACTGAAGGCGTGGTCAATTATGCCTTATCACTGCATGGTGTAATTTTCGCTGCTATTTTTATTGAGAACCATCAAGAAGATATTATTAAGATTTCTTTGCGGAGTAAGGGTGAATTCTCGGTGAATGAATTCTCAAGAGCACACTTTAGTGGTGGTGGTCACACCAATGCTGCTGGAGGTAAAAGTGATTTGAACCTACAAGACACCATTGATAAATTTATTAGTATATTGCCTCAATATATAGAAGACCTCAAAGCATAAGTATGAAATTTATATATCGACTACTCATCCTACTCTTACTCATTTCCAGTTGTAAATCACCTGAAGCGCGTCAGCCTATTTCGGTACAATCGGGTTCTTTTATTAAAGAATCTGCTGAGCGTAACCGTAAACTAAATGAGCAAGAGCGCACACGTATTGAAACCATTATAAGTGAGAATCCGCAGCGCGATTATATCGCCTCACAAAACGGGTTTTGGTATTATTACAACACGAAAGTAGAAAATGACAGCATTACTCCCAACTTTGGTGATCTGGTTAATTTCAATTATGACCTTAAAGATCTCAATGGAAATGTGATTTATTCACAAGAGGAACTCGGTACACAAAACTATGCTATGGATCAGGAAGAATTATTTAGCGGACTGCGAGAAGGTTTAAAATTAATGAAACCAAGAGAATCTGTGACTTTCCTATTTCCGTCGCAAAAAGCTTTCGGATACTACGGTGATAATGACCGCATAGGAACTAACATTCCATTACAGTGCAAAGTGACCGTCAATAGTATTACTCAAAACCAATAACATTATAAATTATTAAACACAAACCAATGAAATTGATTAAGCGAACCCTACAACTCTTAATACTATGTCTATTAGTAAGCACAACGGCCTGCGAAGAACGTTATCCTGATTTGGACGACGGACTCTATGCCGAGATCATTACCTCAAAAGACACAATGGTAGCGCAACTATATTTTAAAGAAGTACCTGTTACTGTTGCTAATTTTGTGGCTTTAGCCGAAGGGAATCACCCAATGGTAAGTGAAGAATACAAATCTAAGCCATTTTTTGACAGTTTGACATTTCATCGTGTCATGGACAAATTCATGATTCAAGGTGGTGATCCTACAGCTACAGGCACTGGGACACCTGGTTACCGATTTACGGCCGATTTCAGTTCAGAATTTAGACATGATAAAGCGGGTGTTTTATCAATGGCAAACTCTGGCGGTACAAACACCAATGGAAGTCAGTTTTTTATCACTGAAGTGCCTTACCCTAGTTTAGATGCCTTTAATGAAGATGGTACATTAAAACCTTGTGATCAGCCCAGAGTGAGCTGTCATTCAATTTTCGGACAATTAGTAAAAGGTATTGACGTTCAAGATGCCATTTCAAATGTCCAAGTCGGACCAGGGAGCAAACCTGTTGAGAATGTGTACATCACTAAAGTAAATATCATTAGAAAAGGATCGGCTGCAAAATCATTTAATGCCCCTAAAGTATTCGAATCTCAGTTAACACAAGCTGAAGAAGATATTGCAGGATTGCTGAGTGAATCAAAACGTATTGCCAAAGCCAAAGTAGAGAAAGCCATTGCTGAAACAAAACCATTGTTAGAAGATTACATGTCTAAAACTACCGACTATCCTTCTGGCCTAAAAAAACACATTATTACAGAAAGTACTGGCGAAAAGCCAAATACCGGACAAATGGCTATGATTGCTTATGAAGGCTATTTCACCGATGGACGTTTATTTGATAGCAATGTTTTGGAGGTTGCCGAAAAATACGGTGTTGTCAATCCGAGACGTAAAGCCGGAGGAGGTTATGGCGTTACACCTATGAAGGTAAGTCCAGATGCTAGTCTTATAGCTGGTTTTAAAGATGCTTTAGCTACTATGAAAGTTGGAGAAAAAGCCTTTTTCTTTATACCTTCTCACCTCGCTTACGGAGAAGGTGGTCGTGGAGGTATTCCACCAAATACAGACTTGACATTTATTTTAGAAATGAAATCGATTCAGTAAGTATTGAAATCAATTATAAAAAAAGCCTTTCATAACGAAAGGCTTTTTTTATTTGTTTACATCTTATGATCGCTTCGGAATATGTTGGAGAATTTCTAAAACAAAATTCCAATATTTCTGTGCTGAAGAAATCTGCGCGCGCTCATCGGGTGAATGCGCTCCCTTTATATTTGGCCCAAAACTAATCATATCCATATCTGGATAGTTAGTGCCTAGAATTCCACATTCCAATCCTGCATGACAGGCCGCTACATGTGGTTCGTTACCATCATTTAATTTCTTATATAAAGGTACCATGACCTTTAAAATTTCAGAATTCACATTAGGCTTCCAACCAGGATAATCACCGCTTAATTCTACTTCACAACCCGTGAGTTCGAAAGTAGCACGGAGACTATTAGCAAGATCCCATTTAGAACTTTCCACCGAACTACGTGTTAAACAGCCTATTTTTATCTTGCCATCTTTGACAATCACACGAGCAATATTATTAGAAGTTTCTACCAAATCTGGAATATCAGCACTCATACGATAGACACCATTCAATGCAGCATAAATCGCTCTCGTTAACCCTTCCTGCACACCTAAATCCATAATTTGAGCAGGTGATTCAATTCTTGAAACTTCAATAATCAAATCAGGCTCCATCGTTTTTAATTCGGTCTTGATCTCATTACCCATATCTTTCATTTCAGACTCAAAAGCTTCCTCGTGAATGGCATCAATAACCACCGTAGCATTGCTTTCTCTAGGAATAGCGTTACGTAAACTTCCACCGTCAATTTCTGAAATACGTAAACCAAAGTTTTCAAAGCCATCAAATAATAAACGGTTCATGATTTTATTGGCATTCCCTAGCCCTTCATGGATTTGCATACCAGAGTGGCCTCCTTGCAAACCTTTAACCGTAACTTTATAACCTATCTTAAATTCAGGGGTTTCCTCCTGCTCATAGGATCTTGTAGCGGTGACATCAATTCCACCAGCACAACCCACACCAATTTCATCATCTTCTTCGGTATCCAAGTTTAATAAGATCTCACCACTTAACAAACCGCCTTGAAGCCCTTTAGCTCCTGTCATTCCTGTTTCCTCATCAATTGTAAATAAGGCTTCCAAAGCTGGATGTGCAATAGTATCACTCTCTAAAACAGCCATAATAGTCGCAACACCTAAACCGTTGTCTGCACCTAAAGTTGTACCATTAGCTCTTACCCAATCACCATCTACATACATTTCAATCCCTTGCGTATCAAAATCGAAAACAGTATCGTTATTTTTTTGATGCACCATATCCAAATGCGATTGCATGACTATGGCTTTACGTTCTTCCATTCCTGATGTCGCAGGTTTTTTAATAATCACGTTACCCACTTCATCTTCTATAGTTTCTAACCCTAAACGCTCTCCAAAATCTTTCATGAATTTAATCACACGTTCTTCCTTTTTTGAAGGTCTCGGAACAGCGTTTAAATCGGCAAATTTATTCCATAGGGCTTTGGGTTCTAGTTGTCTTATTTCTGAGCTCATATTTTAAAATATTTAGTGCTGCAAAGGTACATTCTTTTTAGTATTTTTGAATCATGCTGAAACGTAAAAAACTCATCATCGCTTTATTCATTATTCCGCAAATTATTGGATTAAAAATCTTGTCGTATTTTCCAGAATTTGTAGAAAAGGTTTATAGTCACAGTGTTTATATCTGGATTTCTAAAGCCATGCGTTATGCCTTCGGCTGGTTACCGTTTTCGGTTGGGGATGTCTTATATACACTGCTTGGTTTGTATGTATTGCGTTGGTTTTATGTAAATAGAAGACGTACTTTAAAAGATACTAAACATTGGATTATCGACATCGCAGCTGCTATTTCTATTGGTTATTTTGCCTTTCATGTGCTTTGGGCTTTCAATTACTATCGTTTGCCTTTACACCAATCGCTAAATCTCAAGAGTGATTATACGACTGAAGAATTGGTGAATCTTACTGAGCGACTTATCCTTAAAGCAAATGACATACACTTACAAATAGCCGATACCGATTCAACCCAGGTAATCATGCCCTATTCTAAGACTCAAATTTTAAAATTGGTTCCGGAAGGATATGATGAGCTATCAAAAGAGTTTCCGTATTTGGCGTATGAGCCTCGCAGTATCAAACGATCCATTTATAGTTTACAACTAACCTATATGGGTTTTTCAGGATATTTGAATCCGTTTACCAATGAAGCGCAGGTAGATGGTTTGATTCCGTCTTTTAAATTTCCCACAACTGGCAGTCATGAGGTGGCACATCAATTAGGATATGCCGCAGAAAATGAAGCTAATTTTATTGGCAGTATGGCAGCTATGCATCATCCCGACAGATTCTTTAGATACTCGGGTTATACTTTTGCGTTACGACATTGCCTTTACGAAGTTTATCGCCGTGATAATAAGCGTTACCGAGAACTTGCAACTACGGTAAATAAGGGCATTTTTAAGAATTACCAAGAAGTTAGTGATTTTTGGAACAGCTATAAAAACCCTGCTGAACCTCTGTTTAAATCCACTTACAACAACTTTTTAAAAGCAAATAATCAGTCTAAAGGTATGGAAAGTTACAGCTATGTAGTGGCATTACTGGTCAACTACCATAAAGACCATCCTTTAAAATAAAGTTAAAAGTGTCGCAATAGCTTTATCTTCATCTCTTAATTTTTATCTTTAGAAGGAATTATTAATCAACCTTTTATTTATGAATAAACTCAAGTTTGCAATTGCATTCTGCTTTTGCAGTTTTGCCTTATTTGCGCAAGACTATTTCCCGAAAAACGATGGTGTAAAAACTACAAACACCAATTATCACGCTTTCACCAACGCTAAAATTTTCGTCACGCCTACTCAGATTATTGAGAAAGGTACTCTTTTAATTAAGGACGGTAAAGTTGTAGCTTCTGGACAAGCGGTGAGTATTCCCAAAAACTCAACGGTTGTTGACCTAGATGGAAAAAGTATTTACCCGTCATTTATTGATGCCTATTCAACGTTTGGTGTAAAAAAACCTGAAAGGTCTTCAGGCGGTAACGGTCCGCAATATGGCCCAAGTCGATCAGGCTTTTACTGGAATGACCACGTAATGCCAGAAAATAAGGCAATTGAAAAATTTAAATTTGATTCAAAAGCAGCTAAAGACTTAATAAGTGCTGGTTTTGGTGTTGTAAACACCCATATTGATGATGGTATCATACGAGGTACTGGAACATTAGTGGCTTTAAACCCTCAAGACGATAATGCGACACTTGTTTTAGACCCGAATTCTGGACAGTACTTTTCTTTTAGCAAAAGTGTAACATCTAGACAGTCCTATCCTAATTCTATTATGGGGAGTATGGCTTTATTGCGTCAAATGTATTATGATGCCGAGTGGTATGCTAAAGGCAATAGCGAAACTAGAGACTTCTCTTTAGAAGCTTTAAATACTAACAAAAATCTCGTTCAAATATTTAATGCGGGTAGTAGAGCTAACGCTTTACGAGCCGACAAAGTTGGTGATCTCTTCGGCGTGCAATACGTTATACTTGGAGGTGGAGATGAATATGAACGTATTAACGATGTAAAAGCTACCAATGCCACATTTATCATTCCTGTAGACTTTCCGAAGGCTTACGATGTAGAGAATGCCTACCTCAGTCGCTCCTTATCCTTAAGTGATATGCGTACATGGAATCAAGCGCCTTCAAACCCCAAAGTATTGGCTGATAACGGTGTTAAATTTGCATTTACAACACATGAACTAAAATCAGCAAAAACATTTATGGCTAATGTGATGAAAGCCATAGAATATGGCTTATCAAAAGAAAAAGCACTAGAAGCATTAACTACAGTGCCAGCAATGGTATTAGGGAAATCTTCGGAAATAGGCTCACTTAAAAATGGAGCCTATGCTAACTTCTTGATTACATCAGGTGATCTATTTGAAAGCGGCACTACCCTCTACGAAAACTGGGTTCAGGGACAAAAGACCATTCTTGAAAATATGAATATTAAAGACATTCGAGGCGATTATGAGTTTAATCTTGCAGGTGAAGCTTACAAGATGTCTTTAAAAGGAACCCTCAAAAAATTAAAATCTGAAATTACAAGCAACGATAAAACACGCGGTTCTAAAATTTCTTATACCGATGATTGGATAAATATCTCAATGACGTCTAAAGATTCTACGAAACAGGAGTTTATCAGATTGGTTGCTAATGTATCAGGAACTAATGCGCTTAACGGAAAAGCTATTTTTCCTGATGGCAATGAAATGACGTTCTATGCGTCTATAAAGCAAAAAGAAGATGCGGCAGATGCTAAAAAGAAAAAGGATGAAGCTAAAGTAACTAAAGAAACGGTTGCAGTGACCTATCCTAATATGGCCTATGGCTTTAAAGAATTACCAACACAAGAAACACTACTCTTTAAGAACGCAACCGTTTGGACCAATGAAAAGGAAGGCATCTTAGAAAATACGGATGTATTGATCAAAAACGGTAAGATTGCTAAAATTGGTACAAATCTTTCTGATAGCAATGCGAATGTGATTGATGCCACAGGAAAACATTTAACCTCAGGTGTAATTGATGAACACTCTCATATTGCAGCGGCTTCTATTAATGAAGGCGGACATAACTCTTCAGCAGAAGTGAGTATTGAAGATGTGGTAGATGACGAAGACATAGGCATTTATCGCAATCTTGCTGGAGGAGTAACGTCCATTCAGATTTTACATGGATCGGCAAATCCAATTGGTGGACGATCAGCTATTATCAAATTAAAATGGGGTGAATCTGCTGATAATCTAATCTACGATAATAGTCCGAAATTTATAAAGTTTGCCTTAGGTGAAAACGTTAAACAATCTAATTGGTCTAGTTTTTCGAGATTTCCACAGTCGCGAATGGGTGTTGAACAACTTTATATGGATTACTTCAATCGCGCTAAAGCATACGATGAGTTAAAGAAAAGCGGCAAACCTTATCGCAAAGATATAGAGATGGAAGTCCTTGCCGAAATTATCAATAAAGAACGTTTTATTTCCTGTCACTCTTATGTGCAAAGTGAAATCAATATGCTGATGAAAGTTGCCGAACGTTTCGATTTCAATATTAATACTTTCACACATATATTAGAAGGTTATAAAGTCGCCGATAAAATGGCCGCTCATGGTGTTGGAGGATCAACATTTAGTGACTGGTGGGCCTACAAATACGAAGTCAATGATGCCATTCCTTATAATGCAGCAATCATGCATAATGCGGGTGTTGTTGTGGCTATTAATAGTGATGACAGTGAAATGTCTCGTCGCTTAAATCAAGAAGCTGCAAAATCGGTGAAATACGGTGGTATCAACGAAGAAGATGCTTGGAAATTTGTAACACTTAATCCTGCAAAATTATTGCATATCGATGATCGTGTTGGAAGTATTAAAGTGGGTAAAGATGGTGACGTAGTATTATGGAGTGATCATCCAATGTCAATTTATGCTAAAGCAGAAAAAACCATTATTGAAGGAGTTACTTATTTTGATTTAGAGCGTGATAAAATGTTGCGTACACAACTAAAGAATGAAAAGAGTGCATTGATTAATCAAATGATGAAAGCCAAAAATAAAGGTTTGAAAACACAACCGATTAAGAAGACAGAGAAAGATGACATGCATTGTGATTATTTAGATCATGAACAACACTAAACTAACGAAGATGAAAAACATACATATAAAATTTATGGTGCTAGCATTGCTTAATTTTTCTTTAGCATTTGCACAACAGACACCAGCGCCTAAGCAAAGTAAAACTATTGCTATTACTGGAGCGACAGCACATATTGGTAATGGAAACGTTATCGAGAAAAGCTTAATAGTCATTGAAGATGGTAAACTCACTAACGTTGCCGACATGTCTATGGTTAAAATGGACCTTGGTAATATGGAAGTCATTGACGCCACAGGCAAGCATGTGTACCCAGGATTCATTGTCCCTAACTCTACACTTGGTTTAGTGGAAATTGGAGCCGTAAGAGCTTCAGATGACGAATCTGAATTAGGAACTTGGAATCCGCATATTAGAAGTTTGATTGCATATAATGCAGAATCTAAAATTGTAGAATCGATGCGTCCTAATGGTGTATTAATTGGTCAAATAGCTCCTCGTGGTGGACGTATTTCTGGAACCTCATCCATTGTACAATTTGATGCTTGGAACTGGGAGGATGCTGTGATTAAAGCAGACGACGGAATCCATATGAATTGGCCAAATAGTTTTAGAAGAGGCCGTTGGTGGCTTGGAGAAGATCGCGGCTTGACTCCTAATAAAGATTATGATAGTCAGGTTACTGAAATTATAGATTATTTTAATGCCACAAAAGCTTATATGCGAGGAAGTAAAAGCATTAAAAATTTACCGTATGAAGCGGCAAATGGCATGTTTGATGGCTCCAAAACCTTATACATTCATGTAGATGATGAAAAAGGAATCATTGATGCAATAAACCTTTGTAAAGGTCAAAATGTGAAATCTATGGTTATTGTTGGTGGTTATGAAGCTCATAAAGTAGCTGATATGCTAAGAAAGAATAATGTACCTGTATTATTAAAACGTGTACATTCTAGACCAGGTCAAACAGACGACGATTATGATATGCCATTCAAACTAGCCAAACTACTTACTGATAGAGGTGTGACTGTGGCATTGGAGTCGAGCGGTCAAATGGAACGTATGAATTCTCGTAACCTTCCTTTTTATGCAGGAACTACGGTAGCACATGGGTTAACTAAAGAACAAGCACTTCAGTTAATTACATTGAATACTGCTAAAATATTAGGAATTGATGATGCATACGGTAGCTTAGAAAATGGAAAAAGCGCTACACTTTTCATTAGTGAAGGTGATGCATTAGATATGAGAACGAATATATTAACACATGCCTTTATTGATGGTAGACTTATTAGTTTAAATACACATCAAACCGAACTATGGCAGCGTTACTCTAAAAAGTATAAAAATCAGAAATAAATAATTTTCGCCTTGAAGATTCACAAACTCATAATTTCATTACTTATTGCTTTTGCCTGTTACCCTAGCTTTGGTCAAGACTTAAATGATGGTCCCTATATTTTTATAGAGTCAAATCATTTAATTCAGAAAACGATCATAAATGGCAAGGTTATTTCTAAAGAATTAGAGCTGTCATCTTATGACACCATTTATCCGCCAGAGACATCTGTTTTTACTAATGTTGAAAAGGTAGCGGTTTTAAGTGATATTCACGGTCAATATGACCTTGCAATAGCTATTTTAAAGAATAATCATATCATTGATGAGGACTTAAATTGGAGTTTTGGCAGTGGTCATTTCGTGATTGTTGGAGATGTTTTTGATAGAGGCCCAAAAGTAAATGAAATGCTTTGGCTTATTTATAAACTGGAACAACAAGCTAAACAAAATGGTGGCCAATTGCATTTTCTTTTAGGGAATCATGAGTATATGATACTGCACAAAGACCTGCGTTACCTCAACGAAAAGTATATTTCTGTTTCCGATATACTAAATAAAGGTTATGATGAATTATACGATAACAATACTATTTTAGGACGATGGTTGCGATCTAAATCAACAGTATTGAAAATAAATGATACCGTTTTTGTTCATGGTGGAATCTCTCAAGAATTTTTATCAAAAACGGCTTTCGATATCGTAGCTATTAATGAAGCGATGAGAGTTTCTATTGATAAAAGCAAATCTGAGTTAAAAGCTACTGGTTTTTATAATACCTACTACGGTACATCGGGTTTGATTTGGTATAGAGGTTACTTCAATGACGATTTGAAAGATGATGACATTGATACGGTATTATCTCAAACGCATTCAGAGCACATTGTAGTGGGACATTGTTCCTTTGATGAAATCATTAGCGCTTATGACAATAAAATATTTGGTGTAGACTCAAGTATCAAAAAAGGAAGATACGGGGAGCTCTTATTTATTGAGAATGGTAAACACTATCGTGCCACAAAAGACGGGACTAAAATAGAGTTTAATTAATATTAAAAGCGTTGTTATTGTCTAACGACGCTTTTTTATTGAAATACCCTTTATTCTATAACTCTAGCACCTTCAATCATTGTAAATAGTGAAGAATCTGGAGCAGTTTCAGAAACAACAACATTTATAAATTCGACACTATTTCGTTTTTCTGTTGGTAGATTATTTTCATAATTATACCAATCCAAACGTTTTGGCAATACTACCCCATTAACAGTTTGCCATTGACTGTATTTAATAAAATGAAAGTCTTTACTTTTCTCTTCTTTACCAAAAGTAACTGTATAACCTAACCATGCCATTTGTCCGCTCTCAGCATCATAATATACGATGTATTGATCGTGAGAAGACTCCCCTATTCCAGTCTCGTAGGAAATTAAAATTCCTGGGTATGATTTTCCTTCAAACACAAGTGGTTTAGCCTCTTCGTATATAATGCCATCATCACCAAAAATAAATGGCATTGCGTAGAAATACATATACAAACCTTTATAAAACCTAGCATTACCGTTATAAGCTTTACCCGTTTTCTCATTTACCCAAAGCGTCTCACCATCAAATCCCATAGAATAGGATGGTGAATCAATACGTTCGGCTCGTGTTTTTAAATTTGTTGTCGTTACTTCCACACCGTCAGGCTTTTCCATAGAAAAAGACAAAGACTTCATTTGGTTCCATGCATCAATACCACCGTGCGCATCGAATACTTTCGTCATGGTCTCTGGATATGTACTGGTCGTTACATCTAATTCTTCATTAGCGTAATCTATAGAAGTTACTGCGTCTACAGATTTATCCGATTTACATGATGTCAACATCATAAGTACAAATACAACTAAACCTTTAAGTTTCATAAGATAATTCATTTGATTTTGGATTTAGACGAAGGTAGATGGAATAGTTTACAAAAATATATTAAAATTGAAACAGAGTTGTTATTCAACAAGATCTTAGCAAACACCAATGACTACCTTAAGCATTATCATGTGAGATAAAAGTGTAAATTTGCGACGATCAATGATCTAGAATTTAACTTAGAATGCAACACAAGGCCATAACCAGTACTCAAAATGCACTTATAAAACAAATCGTTGTTTTAAAGGAAAAGTCTCGTGAGCGCAAAAAAACAGGATGTTTTGTTATTGAGGGACAACGAGAATTGTCATTAGCCATTAAAGCTAACTACCAAATCAAAAGTGTATTGTTTTATTCTGAATTAATTTCCGAAGAACAGGTTAGTTCAATTATTCCAGCTGATACAGAACTCATCGAAATTTCAAAAGATGTTTTTCAAAAGCTTGCACATCGTGATACTACCGAAGGTGTTATTGCTATTGCGAATAGTAAATCACATGATATCAACACGATACGTTTTAGCAGTGAGAATCCGTTAATCTTGGTCGCAGAAGCTCCTGAGAAACCAGGCAATATAGGCGCCATTTTACGCACTGCAGACGCAGCGCATGTGGATGCCGTCATTATCGCCAATCCGAAAGGAGACTTATATAATCCAAACATTATTCGATCTAGTGTTGGTTGTGTGTTCACCAATCAGATAGGTCTTGGCAGCACTAATGACATCATTAGCTTTTTAAAAGAGCATAACATCTCTATGTATTGTGCTGCATTGCAAGCCTCTGTTGCTTATCATACTCAAGATTACACATCACCTACAGCAATTATTGTGGGTACAGAAGCTACAGGTTTAAGCGATGCTTGGATAATGAGTGCTACACAAAACATTATTATTCCTATGCAGGGTGAAATTGATAGCATGAATGTTTCAGTGGCCGCAGGAATTCTTATTTTTGAAGCCAAACGACAACGAAATTTTAAATAATAAATGACCGCAACTACATTATTTTTTATCATCATAGGAATTATTACAGTCGATTTTATTATCGATAAAATTATAGATGCACTTAATGCCAAACATTATAATGATGCAGTTCCGCAGGAATTACAAGACGTATACGATGAAGTCGAATATAAAAAATCTCAAGCCTATAAAAAGACCAATTACAAATTTGGAATTTGGAGCTCCCTGTTTTCATTAGCTTTAACCTTAGGATTTTTAATATTTGACGGCTTTGAATACGTAGATACCATAGCTAGAAGTTATACGGAAGACCCGATTATTGTTCCTTTAGTGTTCTTCGGAATTATCATGCTAGGCAGCGATATCATCTCCACTCCATTTAGTTATTACAAAACCTTTGTGATTGAAGAACAATTCGGTTTTAATAAAACTACAAAAAAGACCTTTATTCTCGATAAGTTTAAAGGCTTGTTTATGATGGCTGTTATCGGAGGTGGAATCTTAGCTTCAATCATTTGGTTCTATCAACAGACACAAGAATCCTTTTGGTTATATGCATGGGCTATTGTCACAGTTTTTACTGTATTTATGAATATGTTTTATTCCAAACTCATTGTGCCCTTATTTAATAAACAAACTCCTTTAGAAGAAGGTAGTTTGCGTGAGAAAATTTCAGAGTATGCGACGTCTGTTGGATTTAGCCTCAATAAAATCTTTGTGATTGATGGCTCCAAGCGAAGCACAAAAGCTAATGCTTATTTTTCTGGTTTTGGTAATGAAAAACGAGTCACGCTTTACGATACTTTAATAAAGGATCTTGACGAAGAAGAAATCGTCGCTGTATTAGCTCATGAAGTTGGTCATTATAAAAAGAAACATATTGTATTTAACTTAGTCGCTTCTATCTTACTTACAGGATTAACGCTGTATATTTTATCCATATTCATTTCAAATCCTTTGTTGTCAAATGCTTTAGGTGTTGATATTCCAAGCTTTCATGTGGGATTGATTGCATTCGGACTCCTCTACTCTCCTATTTCAGAAGTCACAGGACTCATAATGAATTATGTCTCGCGTCAGTTTGAATATCAAGCCGATGATTACGCCAAAAGCACCTATGCGTCTGCCCCATTAATTACATCGCTTAAAAAACTTTCAAAAAGCAGTTTGAGTAATTTAACACCACATTCGTCTTATGTCTTTGTGCATTATTCACATCCTACCTTATTGGAGCGGGTTAGAAACTTGAGAAGTTAAATCAATAATTATAAAAATAACTGAGAATACCGATTATAATTCTCCGTAATAAAATTCAAAAACTAACCTAAAAACCCATTGCACATTAAATTTCTTATTGTTACTTTAGTTCTATGACTGAGGTAGAGATAGAAAAAGAAAATGCTGAGATTACAAAAGCCTACAAAGAGCTTCTAAAAGTCAGTTATCAAACGCTAACAAAAGAAGATAAAAAGCTCATTCGCCATGCCTTTGAAGTGGCTGTAGATGCGCATAATGGTCAACGTAGAAAATCTGGAGAAGCATATATTTTCCATCCGATTGCCGTGGCTAAAATTGTCGCAAGTGAAATCGGTTTGGATGCTACGTGTATTGCCGCAGCATTACTTCATGATGTTGTAGAAGATAATGAAGACTATACCAAAGATGATATTGAGCGTTTATTTGGTGAAACCGTCGCACGAATCGTTGATGGCTTAACAAAAATTTCATCATTGAGTAAAGATGCTGATGTGTCTACGCAAGCAGAGAATTTCCGCAAGATGCTGCTCACACTCCACGATGATGTTCGAGTGATTATTATCAAAATTGCTGACCGACTCCATAATATGCAAACTATGGACTCTATGCGTCCTGACAAACAGGAAAAAATAGCTTCTGAAACTTTATACATATATGCGCCTCTAGCACATCGTATTGGACTCTATAATATCAAAACGGAGCTTGAAGATTTAGGACTAAAATATACCGAACCTGAAGTTTACAATGATCTTGCAGAAAAAATACAAGAGAGTAAAGAAGAACAAGATGACTATATTAAAACTTTCTCTAAAGAAATTAAAGATTCTTTAGATAAAGAAGGGCTTAACTACGAAATTAAAGGTCGGCCAAAATCCATTTATTCCATAAGAAAGAAGATTTTGAAGCAAGGTGTTGACTTCGAAGAAATCTACGACAAGTTTGCTGTTCGTATTATTTATAAATCGGATCTGAAAAATGAAAAATTCTTAGCTTGGAAAATCTACTCTATTGTCACTGATAATTTTATTCCGAATCCAACACGTCTGAGAGACTGGATTTCCTCACCTAAATCAACAGGATATGAGGCATTACATATCACAGTAATGGGACCAAAAAGTAAATGGGTAGAAGTTCAAATTAGAAGTGAGCGGATGAATGAAATTGCCGAGAAGGGATATGCAGCTCATTATAAGTATAAGCAAGGTGATAGTGAAGATGCATTAGATACTTGGATTGATAAATTACAGGAAGCTCTCGAAAGTAATGAAACCAATGCGGTTGATTTTGTAGAACAATTTAAACTCAATCTCTATTCTAAAGAAATATTTGTGTTCTCACCGAAAGGCGACTTGAAATCTTTGCCAAAAGGTGCGACACCTCTAGATTTTGCATTTAGTGTTCATACCGAAGTGGGAATGAAAACCAGAGGGGCTAAAGTCAATGGTAAACTTGTACCGCTAAGTCATGAATTAAATAGTGGTGATCAAATTGAAATCTTGACCTCCGATAATGTCAAACCTAATCGCAACTGGCTAGATTACGCAACTACGGCAAGAGCCCGAAGTAAAATTAAATCATCTCTAAAAGCAGACAAAAAAGATGTTGCTGAAGACGGTAAAGAAATCTTAAGACGAAAGCTGAAACAACTAAAAATTTCACTGGATGAAAAATCAGTGAATGAAATGGTTAATTACTTCAAATTAAAAACAAGTTTGGATTTATTTTATCGTGTTGGAATTGGAACTATAGATAATAAAATGCTCAAAGAGTATGCTTCTTCTAGAAGCAATATGTTTATGAGCTATATAAAAAATAAAATCCGTAAACCGACGGTGATAGCAGATATTGATAAAGATGAGATTACCTCAAAATACGATCAACTAGTCTTCGGCAAAGAAGAGCAAAAGCTAGATTATAAATTATCAGAATGCTGCAACCCTATCCCAGGAGACCCTGTTTTTGGGTTCTTGACTATTAATGACGGTATAAAAGTTCATAAAAAAAATTGTCCGAACGCCTTGAGTTTACGATCCAATTATGCATATCGGATCATGCAGGCAAAATGGATTGATTCGACACAACAGGAATTTGCAACACAAATAAAACTCTCTGGTATTGATAATTTGGGATTAGTAAATAACATTACTGAAGTTATCTCTTCAAACATGCATGTGAACATGAAAAGCATTAGCTTTGAATCTGACGATGGCGTTTTCACTGGAAAAATTAATGTCGTCGTAACCAATAACAATATGCTCAAAAAGCTGATGGATAATCTCAAAAAAATTAATGGGATTGATAAGGTCACTAGAGTGTAAAAATTGTGTAAATTTGCACCTTAATTATGAGTGATAAAACAGAACAGAGTCATCAAGAAATTGTAAAAAATGTATTTACAACATTTCTCGGTGAAAAGGGCCACAGAAAAACTCCAGAGCGTTACGCTATTCTGCAGGAAATCTATGATAGTGAAGAACATTTTGATATTGAATCTTTATATATCAAAATGAAGAATAAAAACTATCGTGTAAGTCGTGCAACCCTATACAATACCATTGAAATCTTAATGGAATGTGGTTTGGTGAGAAAACATCAGTTTGGACAAAATCAGGCTCACTATGAAAAATCCTATTTCGACAAACAACATGATCATGTTATTTTAACAGATACAGGAGAAGTGATTGAGTTTTGTGACCCACGAATTCAATCTATTAAACAAACAATTGAAGAGGTATTTGACATTTCTATATCAAATCACTCACTCTACTTTTACGGAATAAAAAACAAACCAACTAACTAATTACACAATGGCAGTAGATTTACTACTAGGACTACAATGGGGCGACGAAGGCAAAGGAAAAATTGTTGATGTTCTTACCTCTAATTACAATATTATTGCACGTTTTCAAGGTGGACCTAATGCAGGACACACTCTTGAATTTGATGGTATCAAACATGTTTTAAGAACGATTCCTTCAGGAATTTTTCATGACACTTCTATAAATGTTATAGGAAATGGTGTAGTTATTGACCCTGTCGTTTTTGTACAGGAATTAGATGGCTTAGATCAATTTAATCTCGACTATAAGTCAAATCTTATTATCTCGAGAAAAGCACATGTCATTTTACCAACACATCGCTTACTTGATGCGGCTTCTGAAGCCTCTAAAGGCAAAGCTAAAATTGGATCAACCTTAAAAGGTATTGGTCCGACTTACATGGATAAAACAGGTCGCAATGGAATTAGAATTGGCGATTTAGAATTAGACAATTGGAAAGAAAAATATAGAGCACTAGCCAATAAGCACGAAGCAATGATTGGTTTCTACAATGTAGATATTCAATATAATTTAAAAGAAATGGAAGATGAATTCTTTTCAGCTGTTGAGCGCTTAAAAGAATTGCAATTTATAGACAGCGAAGAATATCTTAATCAAGCTCTAAAAAACGGGAAACCAATTTTAGCAGAAGGTGCACAAGGCTCACTTTTAGATATTGACTTTGGAACTTATCCATTTGTAACTTCTTCTAATACAACAGCCTCTGGTGCTTGTACGGGATTAGGCGTAGCGCCTAATAAAATAGGTGAAGTTTTTGGAATATTTAAAGCATATACCACTCGTGTGGGTTCAGGACCATTTCCGACGGAATTATTTGATAAGACTGGAGCAGAAATGGCACGTATTGGTCATGAGTTTGGCGCTGTAACAGGAAGACCTAGACGATGTGGTTGGTTAGACCTTGTGGCTCTTAAATACGCTTGTCAGGTTAATGGTGTCACACAACTAAGTATGATGAAAGGCGATGTGCTTTCAGGGTTTAAAACCTTAAAAGTATGTACAGCCTATAAATACAAAGGAGAGACCATCACTCACCTACCCTTTAATATCGAAGCGGAAAATGTAACACCAATTTATACAGATTTCAAAGGTTGGAAAGAAGATCTTACAACAATGAGAGCGGTGTCAGAATTTCCTAAAGAACTAAATGACTATATCAATTTTCTAGAAAAAGAATTGGAAATTCCAATTACGATTGTTTCTGTAGGACCAGATAGAACACAGACCATTAATAGAGTGTAAACCACATCTATTAAAAATCTGTTAACGCATACTATTCCGAAGAGATATTAGTTATTTTTGGAACAAAACATTTCACCTTGAATCTAGTATTCAAATACATCATCATATCAGCCTGTTGTCTTTCAGCATTGCTGTCCTATTGTCAAGAACCGAAACGTATCTTTATTGAATACTCTGGTTTTACCGTTAAGGATACTTTAATAAGCGAAAACATAACCACTTTTGTTAGAAGTGACCAAGGACAAATTCATATTGTTCATGAAGGCATTGATATGTGGTGTGATAAAGCCTTATATTATCAAGACGAAGATTTTATTGAAGCCTATAGCAATGTGCGTATGAAGCAAGGCGACACTATTAATATGACGTCCAACTACGTCGAATATAGTGGCATAACACAACTCGCTTTTGCCGCTGGAGACGTGGTCTTGACAGAACCGCAATCGATATTAACCACAGATACATTATATTTTGACCGCACGAAGCAGCAGGCCTATTATATAAGTAGAGGAAAAGTGGTTAGAGATTCATCTGGAACTATTACGAGCCAGATAGGTCGCTATTATATGGATAGTAGCAAATACCGTTTTCTCAAAAACGTAGTGCTTGTCAATCCAGATTACACCTTAAAGACTAAACAACTTGATTTTTATTCAGATACGAGCCATGCATACATGTATGGTCCATCAACGATTGTTGGTGATTCTAGCAAGATCTATTGTGAACGCGGCTTTTATGACACTCAAAATGACACGGGTTATTTTATAAAGAACTCAAAAATAAATTATAATAATCGCGAAGTTAAAGGAGACAGTCTCTTCTTTGATCGCACACGTAACTTCGCTTCTGCTACAAATAACATTATAGTAACCGACACCATTAACAAGAGTGTAATTAAAGGTCATTATGCAGAGGTTTTTCGTGCTAAAGATTCGGTATTCATTACCAAACGCGCATTAGCGATAACGGTTCAAGAAAACGATTCGCTTTACATTCATGCCGATACCTTAATGGTTACAGGTAAACCAGAGCATCGCATTACAAGAGCTTATTACAATGCCAAAATGTATAAAACTGATATGAGTGGAAAGGCAGATTCCATTCATGCCGACCACAAAACAGGCTTGACTCAATTGATTAATCTACAGCGCTTTTCTGAAGGTGATGAGTTTTCGGTAAAGCGACGACCTGTCATATGGAATATAGGCAATCAAATGACTGGAGACTCTATACACCTCATTTCCAACGTAGAGAAAGAGGAACTAGATTCACTGAAAGTCTTCGACAATGCCTTTCTCATTAGCAAAGACACATTAGGTGACGGTTTTAATCAAATTAAAGGTCAGAAACTTATAGGATTGTTCACAGATAATGAATTGTACAATGTGGACATCATCAAAAATGCAGAAATAATTTTCTACACAAGAGATGACAATGACAGCTTAATTGGTATTAATAAATCTAAATCTGGAAGTATTAATATGCAGTTTGATGGGCCTTATAAACTCATAACACTAATAAATCAGGTAGATGGAGATATCTATCCAGAATCACAGTTTCCAAAAAATGCCAGGCAATTCAGAGGTTTCGACTGGCGAGGTGAAGAAAAACCAGAAAGTGTTGAAGACTTGTTTAGTGAAGATCCTCCTTTAAATCTTCCAAAAATTAGAGGTTTAGCACCCCTTGTACCTGATGAAGAATTCTTTGATGATGCTTTAATGAAACGCGTTGATACTGCACAACAAAAAACCAAGAATGATAGCAGTAAAGCCGGAAGGCAAATACCTAAAAAAGATAAGATTCCAGTAAAAAAACCGTCTAAAAAATCAAAAACTAAAACGCTTAACAAACCATTGGTGAATAAAAAGGGTAATTGATGAAAGAAGATTTTTTCAAATATCAAGCGCAAACAACACCACACCCTTTAGCCATGACCGTATCTCATGCGGAAGGTTCTTATATTTACGATACTAATAATAAAGCCTATTTAGATTTTGTAGCTGGTGTTTCTGCCTGCAGTCTGGGTCATAAACATCCTAAAGTAATTGATGCCATAAAACAGCAATTGGATAAATATCTTCATGTGATGGTATATGGCGAATACATTCAAGAGCCTGCGGTTGAACTCACTAAGCTATTAGCCTCTCACCTTCCCGAAAATTTAGAAAAAACATACCTGACAAACTCAGGGACCGAAGCTATAGATGGCGCTATGAAACTGGCCAGACGTGCTACAGGAAGAAGTGAAATTATTGCTGCTCATCATGCCTATCATGGCAATACTATGGGTGCTTTAAGTGTTATGGGTTATGAAGAACGTAAGCGTGCGTTTAGACCTTTAATTCCTGATGTCAGGTTTATCCATTTCAATCGTATCGCGGATATTTCACAGATTACATCAAAAACCGCTGCTGTACTATTAGAAACAATTCAAGGTGGCGCTGGTTTTATAGAACCTAAAGATGGTTATCTTGCAAAAGTTAAAGCGAAGTGTGATGCTGTGGGCGCCTTATTAATTCTTGATGAGATTCAGCCCGGAATTGGTCGCACTGGAAAATTATTCGGTTTTGAACATTTCAACTGCATACCTGATATACTAGTAACTGGCAAGGGTTTGGGTGGCGGAATGCCTATAGGTGCTTTTACTGCTTCAGCTAAATATATGAATTTACTTCAAGACAATCCTAAATTAGGCCACATCACGACATTTGGCGGACATCCAGTAATTGCTGCTGCTGCTTTAGCAACTTTAAAAGAGATAACAACATCAAATTTAATGAATGACGTCTTGGTAAAAGAGCAACTAATACGGCAGCATTTGCAACACCCTCTAATTAGTGAAATTCGTGGACGCGGATTAATGTTAGCTGCAATAACTCATTCTCCAGATATCACTAATGAAGTCATTTTACGATGTCAGGAACAAGGATTAATCTTGTTTTGGTTGCTTTTTGAACCAAAAGCAATTAGAATTACACCTCCTTTAACCATTTCCAAAGCCGAAATCATCAAAGGATGTAAGATAATAACTCAGGTTTTAGAATCTATATCAAGTTAGAAATTGAAATTATATTACATATATATAAATCTATTTTACAGATAATTAGCCTGCCTTACTTAAATAATAACTCTACGTGTTAATTACTTTGTTGAAAACATTAACCCTAAAAATCGATATTTTTAGCCTTTAAGACTACTTTTATTTAAACGAACAACGCTATTTGCTTATGGAGTTTGGTCTACCCGAAGACAACAATAATATTTCGCTTACAAGATTCGAATCAATGCTCAAAACCAACAATGTTTTGTTCTTTGATTCTTCTGAATTTGAAAACATCATTCATCATTACCTTGAAATGGGTAAAATAGCAATAGCTAAAAAAGCTGTTAAACTAGGACTCGAGCAACATCCAACATCGATTAATTTAAAGTTGTTTCAAACAGAACTATTTGTACTTGAAAACAAATTTGACGATGCGAATAAATTATTAGATGAGTTGCATTCTCTTGACCCAAGGAATGAAGAAATATTCATTCAGAAAGCCAATGTATTATCTAAGCAAGATATGCATGAGAAAGCCGTAAACACCTTATTGATTGCATTGGAGCTTTCCAGTGATGACGAGGGTATTAGTGACTTGTACGCCCTCATAGGAATGGAATACCTCTTTCTTGATCAATTTGATAATGCTAGAACTTATTTCAAAAAATGTCTTGACATCGATATGGAAGACTATTCTGCCTTATACAATGTGATTTATTGTTATGACTTCTTGGATGAAAATCAAGACGCTATTATGTTTTTAAATGGCTATGTAGATAAAAATCCGTATTGTGAAGTGGCATGGCATCAATTAGGACGTCAGTATTTTACGATTAAAGAATACGACAAGGCATTGGCTGCTTTTGATTTCGCAATAATATCTGATGACAATTTTGTAGGAGCTTACCTTGAAAAAGGAAAAGTTCTAGAAAAGAAAAAAATGCATCTCGAGGCTATAGAGAATTACAAAATCACATTAGCTCTAGATGAGCCAACGTCTTTTGCGCTATTGCGCATAGGTCACTGTTATGATAAACTCGGGAAAGATGATCTGGCTGTTCAGTATTTTTATAAAACCGTTCATGAAGATCCGTTATTAGATAAAGGATGGATAGCAATCACGAAATTCTACAATAGGAAACAAAATTACCAAAAAGCCTTATTCTATATTAATAAAGCTATCAATATTGATGCTGAAAATGTCATTTATTGGAAACTTTATGCGCAAATTAACCATCGCCTTAATTTTCTTGAAGAGGCAGAACGCGGGTATAAGAAAACATTAGACTTAGGTAATTATGAATTACAAACCTGGTTATCCAGAGCTGATATTTTAATTGCTTTAGGTGAGTTTGAGGCATCAGTCATAAATTTAATACAGGCGGCCGAATTTTACCCGGAAACAGCCGAAATTGAATTCCGTTTGGCAGGACTGCATTTCACACTGCATGAGAGCAGTAAAGGGCATTACCACCTAAAAAATGCATTAGTACTCAATCATGAGTATGATTTTATATTAGAAGAGCTATTTCCAAATGTCATGCTAAAACCTACGGTACTTCAGGTCATTTCAGAATCTAAAAATTAGGAGCATTGCTTTCGTGTAAAAATACTCATTGCTATTTCATACCTTTACACTGCATATTTTAAAGACTACAATGCGAAGACAACTTAAGGACTATATTTTCATTACACTTAAAGGAATTGCCATGGGAGCAGCAGATGTTGTCCCTGGTGTTTCCGGTGGAACAATTGCCTTCATTTCTGGGATTTACGAAGAGCTTATCGAAAGCATAGATAAGATTGATATGAGTGTTTTTAAAACTTGGAAAGCACACGGATTTAAATCGGCATGGAATTCTTTCAACGGTAGCTTTCTTCTTGCATTATTCTCAGGAATTGCCATTAGTATTTTATCCCTTGCCAAATTGATTAAGTGGTTGTTGCACAATGAACCAATTTTATTATGGTCTTTCTTTTTCGGGCTTGTTTTAGCGAGTATTTTATTTATCGGTAAGCAAATTGAAAACTGGTCAACCTCGACCATAGTAGCTATAATGGTAACGTCTATTCTATCCTACTATATTACCTTGGCCGAACCTTTTGCATCTCCCGACAGTTCAATGTACTTATTGTTTTGTGGATTTATTGCAATCATTGCTATGATATTGCCTGGTGTTTCAGGCGCCTTTATATTATTGATACTGGGTGCTTATGAAACCGCAATTAACACAGTAAACAATCTTATAGAAGGTGTTTCTTCTGGAAACTGGGAACTCTTAAAAGACGCCTTATTAAAGTTTTTCCTATTAGGTGTTGGCGCTATCATTGGTTTAAAAGTCTTTTCAAAGCTTTTAAACTGGATGTTTAAGCATAAAAAGAATCTAACATTAGCCATTCTTACAGGATTTATGATTGGGTCTTTAAATAAAATATGGCCATGGAAAAAAATTCTTAAAACTAGGATTAATTCCGAAGGTATGGAAGTTACCGTATTAGATGAAAGTATTTTACCATCCTCCTATGCAGGTGATAGTCAAATGTTATTTGCAGTACTAATAGTGGTCATCGGATTTGCGACCATTCTTATTCTTGAAAGTTTCGGTAACAAAAAGCCAAACACCTAATGGAAAGTGTAAGAACACTTAAAGATCGCGTATTCTTAGTTATCAAGGGACTCGGAATGGGAGCTGCCAATAAGGTGCCTGGAGTATCTGGTGGTGTTGTTGCCTTTGTTGCTGGATTCTATGAAGAATTTATTTACTCCTTACAACGGGTGAATAAAACGGCTCTTAAATTCTTGTTGAATGGCCGCTTTAAGAGTTTCTATCGCTATATCAATGGTAGATTTCTCGGACTACTCTTCTTAGGGATGATTATTAGTTATTTTAGCGTGTCTAAAGTCTTAGATTATTTTCTTCAGTATTATCAATTATATGTTTGGAGTATGTTCTTCGGAATGATTATCGGCTCTATTTACTACATCAATAAAGACTTCAAAGATTGGAATTATAAAAGCATCATCTCTTTATTGATAGGAATAACACTTGGTATTGGAATCAGTTTCTTAGATCCGGCAACCGAAAATGACAATCTGTTATTTGTCTTTTTCTGCGGAATAATTAGTGTCTCTGGAATGACGCTTCCGGGCTTTTCTGGATCATTTATATTAATTTTATTTGGAAATTATGTGTTGCTTTTAGTAGATTCAGTTAATGCTTTATTTGACACTTTCGCCGAAATGCTTACTGGTGATTTTAGTTTTATTGAAAATGAAATTAGAATACGCTTATTAAAGGTGCTTACAATGTTCACTTTAGGATCAGTGGCAGGTTTAGTAACGTTTTCTCATGTTTTAAATTACGTGCTTCATCACTATAAAAGCATTACTATAGCTTCAATCATTGGTTTTATAATTGGGTCATTAGGTGTGGTATGGCCGTGGAAAGAAACCGTTTATAAACTTAACCTTAACGGTGACTTAATACTAGATTCAAGAGGCGAAAAGATCATTTCAAATTATGAGCGTTTTCTTCCAGAATTAAACAGTGAAACTTATATTGCAATTGCTTATATTATATTCGGCATCCTAATAGTATTGGCCTTGGAATGGTATGGTCAACGTACAAAACGGAAATTATGAATCGATTAGGTCTTGTTGGAAAAAACATATCATACTCCTTTTCTAAATCTTATTTCAAAAAGAAATTTGAAGACCTTGAGCTGCCTTTTAGCTATGAGAACTTTGATATTGAAAATATATCTCAGTTTCCGAAGCTTATAGAGAATAACTCTGATGTTATTGGTTTTAATGTCACAATTCCTTACAAAGAAAGTATTATCCCGTATCTAGATGTACTCGATAAAAAAGCTAAGAGAATTGGTGCGGTTAATACCATTACTATAGCTAAAAACGGAAAAATAAAAGGGTACAATACCGATTGCTATGGGTTTAAAAAATCAATTGAGCCCTTATTGAAGAAACACCATGAAAAAGCACTTATCCTGGGAACTGGTGGTGCATCTAAAGCCATTGTTTACGCTCTTAAAGAACTAAAAATTAAATTTGAATTTGTGTCAAGAACAACTAAAAAAGGTATAAAATTTACTTATGACTCCTTAACTGTTGATGACATAAAATCCTTTAACATCATCATAAATTGTACTCCAATAGGCACATTTCCAAACGTTAATGCTTGTCCAGATATCCCATATGACGGTATTACTGAAGCACACCTTTTGTATGATTTAATCTATAATCCGGAAGAGACAAAATTTATGAGATTAGGAAAAGCTCAAAAAGCGCAAACTACTAACGGATACGAAATGCTCGTGTTACAGGCAGAAAAAGCATGGCAAATTTGGAATGCTTCCAATTAAAACTTTAAATAGCCGTTCTTTTTTGTAAATAAGCCGCTTGTTAGTATATTAGCCTTCTAACATAAAAAACATTGAAAAATGTCTGAGAAGGAAAACCTGCAAGATGCAGACGGAACGATTGAAACAAATACTACTGAAACGCCTCAAACTTCAAATGAGGCAAACCCATCTGAGGAATTAATTCCTGAAGATTCTAAAAAATCTACAGAAGTCGACCAAACTGCAGACGCAGTAGACGATGTCACGGAAACTAATTTAGAGAAAACAGAAGCGGTTAAACCCGAAACCCAAGAAGATACGCCTGAAAGCGAAAAAAGTGATAAGCCTATCGAAAGGACTGAAGAAGCTCATACTGAAACTGTTGAAGATACTGCTGAAGTTCATGCAAAAAATCTTGAGACAGTTGAGACTACCACTACAGATACGGTGAAAGAGACTAAAATGGCAGATGCACATGTTGAGGAGATTGAAGAATCTAATGCAGAAGACGCTGAAGATGAAACCAATGCTGAACGCCATGAATTAGAGTCTAAAGACTATCATGCAATGACTATGGAGCAACTAACTACAGAATTAGAGCTGCTCGTTGAGAATCATAAAATACAGAATATCAAAGCTCAAGTAGAAGAGGTGAAATCGGAGTTTAATTCTAAATTCGACGCCTTACTAGATGAGAAAAAAGAAGAGTTTCTGAGCGAAGGTGGTAATGAAATTGATTTCTATTACTCCTCTCCTATTAAGAAAAAATTCAATGCAGTTTTCAAGACCTATAGAAATAATTTAAACGCTTATTATAAAGAGCGTGAAAATAATTTAAAGGGGAATCTTGAAAATCGTTTACAGATTATAGAAGAAATTAAAAGCTTAATAAACGTTGAGGAAAATATAAACAACACCTACAAGCATTTTAAAGACTTACAAGAACAGTGGCGTAATGCTGGACCAATTCCAAGAGATCGTTATAACAATGCCTGGAATTCATATCACCATCATGTCGAAATCTTTTATGACTTTCTACATTTAAATCGCGACTTACGCGATATGGATTTCAAACATAATCTTGAGCAAAAAACCAAGATTATTGAGCGTGCAGAAGAATTAGCTCAAGATGACAATATAAATCGTTCGTTTAGAGAGTTACAAGTGCTACATAAACTATGGAAGGAAGATCTTGGACCGGTGGCTAAAGCCCACAGAGAAGAAATCTGGGAACGTTTTAGCCGCGCTACAAAAACGATTCATGACAAACGCCAGGCTTATTACGAAGATTTAGACAAGGCTAGAGAAACTAACCTTGTAAAGAAAGAAGAAATAATTTTAAAAATTGAGGAGATTGCAGCAGAGGACGTAAGCTCTCATCAATCATGGCAAAAGAAAATCAAATCTATTGAAGCTTTAAGAGAAGACTTTTTTAATGCGGGTAAAGTCCCTCAAAAAGTTAATGAAGCTACTTGGTCTAAATTCAAATCTGCGGTTAGAACATTCAATAGAAATAAGAATGCATACTACAAGCATTTGAAAAAAGACCAATACGAAAATCTTGAGAAAAAGAAGGCGCTTATTCAAATTGCATTAGATAATAAAAATAACGAGGATTTTGCAGCCACGACGCCTTTAATGAAAAAGATTCAGAATGATTGGAAGAAAATTGGTCATGTCCCACGAAAAGACAGTGATAAAGTCTGGAAAGAATTCAAAGGCGCATGCAATGCTTATTTCGACAGGTTGCATGCCGAACGCAATGAAGCCAATAAAGAACTAATGGTAGCGTATGAACAAAAAAACGCTCTATTAACTGAAGTTAAAGGCTTAGAATTGTCGGGCAAACCAGAACAAGATATCGCAACGATTAAAGAAAAAATTTCGATGTGGAAAGCCATTGGTCATGTACCCTCTAACAAACGATATATTGATGGTAAGTTCAATAAAGCATTGGATGCCTTATTTGGGAAGCTTGATATGGACAAAGCTAAATTAGAGATGATTAGGTTTGAAAACAAACTAGAAAATTTAGCACAGCCTAATGACACGAGATTATTGGATAACGAACAAAACTTTATTAGGAAGAAAATCACTGAAATTAAGGGAGAAATTAATCAATTAGAAAACAATATGCAGTTTTTCTCGAATGTAGACGAAACTAACCCTTTAGTGAAAGATGTCATAAAAAATATCGATAAACACAAGCAAGGATTGTCGGTATGGCAAGAGAAATTGAAGAAAATTAAATCTATGTATTAATTGCAACAATACAACTAAAAAAAGACCATTAATAGTAGTGGTCTTTTTTTATATAACAATGGCCATTACTCTGATATAACTTATTTTTCTTACCCTTTTTAAAGTGGCTGTATTTTATTCCTTAACTTTAAATCATGAATGAACTTATTCATAAGTTTTATAAAGCTTTTACTGAACTTGATGCAGAAACAATGGCATCATGTTATCATGCTGAAGTCGTTTTTGAAGATCCAGCCTTTGGTAAATTAAAAGGTGAGCATGCTGGTAATATGTGGCGCATGTTATGTGCATCTCAAAAAGGCAAAGACTTTAGAGTTACGTATTCAGATATCCAAACCAATAAACACTCTGGAAGTGCTTCATGGCAAGCTTTCTATACATTTAGTAAAACCGGCAGTGAGGTACATAATTCAATTGTGGCTCAGTTTGAGTTCAAAGATGGTAGTATTATCAAGCACACCGACCAATTTAATCTCCATAAATGGGCCAAACAAGCCTTAGGTTTTAAAGGGTTTTTATTAGGAGGAACCTCGTTTTTTAGAAACAAATTACAAAGACAGACCAATATTCTTTTGAAGGCTTTCGAAGATTCATTATAACATAAAAAAAAGCTACTTATTTAGGGCTCAAGTAGCTTTTGTATCATCTTGTACTGTTTCTTTTTAGGGACTGACTGTTTACTTTATGTTTCAGTACTTGATCACATTATTATATAGTCAAAATGTATGCCAAATTAATTCCATATCGAAAACATATAAATAGTATATGTCAGAAGTAGGTTATGAATATTCTGGTTTTTTACCAACGACATCTTTGTAAAATGATTTCATATACCTGAAGTCGGCTTCAACATCATCAGTTGGATAAAAGGGTTCAGAAATGTGATTTTGTTTATTTTTAAAATCCAGAGTAAACATAATAATAGGAACTTGTGCAGCTTTGGCAATATAATAGAATCCTGTTCGCCATTCTTTTACCTTTTTCCTAGTGCCCTCTGGAGCCAGAGTTAAACGAAACTCATCTTTTCCCTCAAATAATTTAGCTATTGCCTCAACTTTGTTCTGCCCGGAAGTTCTATCCAATGGCGCTCCCCCTACCGCTCTAAAGTACCAACCAAAAGGCCAACGAAACAATTCTTTTTTTCCAACAAAATTAGTTTTTACATTTACAATTTTCCGAAGTAAAATACCGATTAAGAAATCATACCAACTTGTATGAGGTACGGCAATGATAACCGCCTTCTTGAGTTCGTCCTTTGAGAAATTAGTGTTTCCAGTAATTTTCCAACCTAAAAGTGTATAGTAGATAAATTTAGCCAGCCAGCGCATATTACATCTTTTGATATAAGTTTTTAAGCTTTTCTCTAGTAATAACTTGTTGCCAATTTTTACCTATGGCATTCTCCCAAAGAGGTGCTAACCCCAGAGCTACGTCAATCATAATATCAAATTCGTCATCATGGAGATTCGCACAAACCCCTTGTGGTAGTTCAATTTTATGTTTTTCTTTCATCGATTTGAAAAGTTTGACTCCTTCTGGGTAAAATTCTTCAAGATGATCAAAAACAATACAATTTCCGATTCCATGTTTAGTTCCAAGAAGATAAGACAACCCATAGCTCATGGCGTGAGCTACTCCAACCTGTGAATACGCTATACTCATCCCACCATGCCAAGAGGCCATCATCAATTTATCTTGTGCTTCTTTTTCTGAAAGTATGTCTTGAGTAAAAATTTCTTTACATAACTCTAAGGCTTTTTCGCCATAACTCTGACTAAATGCGTTGAGATAAGTGCCGTCGAGTGATTCAACACAATGGATATAGCAATCCATTCCCGTATAAAACCATTGATCTTTTGGAACACCAACGGTTAGCTCAGGATCTAAAATCACCTGATCAAATGGCGTGAAGTCTGAATTAATTCCTAATTTTTTATCAGGCCCTGTAAGCACGGTAGTTCGTGAAACTTCTGCGCCTGTTCCAGAAATTGTAGGAATACCTACATGATAAATGGCTGGTGTTTTTACCAAATCCCAACCTTGATAATCTTTAGCTTCACCTTCATTGGTAAGCATAATTGAAACCGCCTTAGCGAGATCTAATATAGTGCCACCGCCAATACCAATAACACCTGAAGGCCTATCTTTATGAGACAAAATTATTTTTTCCACTAACGCATCTACTTGAGACGTTTTAGGCTCATTATTGGCAGATATATAAAGCAATTGATCGTCATAAGCCAACGGTAATCTTGAACTTATAATTGGATCTCCCTTAAATACATCATCGACTAAAAAAATAAATGGTGCTTTAATGTTTAACCGTTTTGGTGCTAGGATATCTCCTAACTGATTAAAACTGCCTCGTCCAAAAACAACTCTGGACACCATTGGATAATTTTTATAACTCATTTACTTGTCTTCATATACAAAAATAAAAACATAGTTGGATTTATCTTTGCTTATTTAAATTATGTTAGCGCTTTTTAGAAACTAGTATTTTAATGCACCACTGTTAGCCTAATACGTCTTTTAGTTCTGTTAAGCTTGATATTGTCTTATAATCTGATCGTTTTGTCTGATTTTCATGAACCTGTTCATGCAACCACGTTGTATGAAAAGGCACATGTATAGCTTTTGCACCAATTTGAACAATTGGTAAAATATCTGATTTTAATGAATTCCCAACCATCAAAAACTCTGCAGGTTTGATATCTAAATGATCTAATAATTTAGAATAATTTGCAGGTTGCTTATCACTCAATACTTCAATGTGATGAAAATATGAGGTCAAATCTGACTTTTCTAATTTTCGTTCCTGATCTAACAAATCTCCTTTGGTCACTAAAATCAAGCGATGTGTCTTTGAAAGTGTTTTTAAAATGTCTTCTACGCCGTCTAAAAGTTCCACAGGTTTGTTGAGCATATTTTTACCTAAATCAAGAATTCTACTCACGGTGTCTACAGAAATCGTATGGTCAGATAATTCAATAGCCATCTCAACCATAGATAATACAAAACCTTTAATCCCATAGCCATACAACGAAAGGTTTTTCATTTCCATTTTAAATAATTCTTGATCAATTTTATTAGCGGTTTCATAAGACGACAATAATTTTGCAAACTCTAATTCGGCATCTCGAAAATAGGTCTCATTGACCCACAATGTATCATCTGCATCAAAACCTATAACTTTAATATGTTCGTAATCTTTCTTCAATTTATTTCCAGAGTTTTTTTGCCCGTTCTAGATCTTCAGGCGTATCAATTTCAACACCTTCTATATGGGTTTCAACCATTTTGATACGTTTCCCATATTCTAAGTAACGTATGCATTCAATCTTTTCTGTCGCTTCAATAAATTGCATTGGCAACTTATAAAAATCTAGCAGTGCCTCTTTTCTAAACGCATAAATGCCTTTATGTTTGAAATACCGAGCTCCAGCCTCTTTATCTCTAGGATATGGTATGGGGCTTCTAGAAAAATATAAAGCAAAATTATCTTGATCAACAATTACTTTTACTGTATTTGGGTTACTTATTTCATCCCAGTCATGGATCTCTACCATTAATGAAGCTAGATCAATTTCCTTTTTAGAATCGTCTTTAAACACATGCAAAACTTTTTCTAAACTTTCGCGTTCGGTAAAAGGCTCATCACCTTGCACATTAACAACGATATCGACATCAAGATTTTCAACTGCTTCGGCAATACGGTCACTTCCAGATTCATGTTCTTTTTTACTCATTATAGCTTTTCCGCCATTTGAAGTAATCTCATTAAAAATGATGTCACTATCAGTAACTACGTAGACCTCATCAAAGAGTTTAGTGGCTACGGTGGCTTCATAAGTCCTAAGAATCACCGATTTACCCGCGAGATTTTGCATGAGTTTGCCCGGAAAACGGGATGCACTATAACGTGCAGGAATCATTGAAATTATCTTCATTTGATCAAAATAACTTGAATCTCAAAAATAAAACTTTTTAAAGGAATATCGTGGTAATTGTGACGAGAATTTCAGGCGCACTAAAAGCTATTGATGTATTAGTATTCTTCAAAGAATTCGTCTTTAAATCCAATAAGATACAATTTATCTTGAGCTCTTGTAACCGCTGTGTATAACCACCTCATATAATCCTTATCTACTCCATTTGGCAGGTAAGGCTGTTCAACAAAAATAGTGTTCCATTGACCTCCTTGCGACTTATGACAAGTTATCGCATAGGAGAATTTGACCTGAAGTGCGTTAAAATGTTTATTGCCTTTTATTTTTAAAAATTTTCTATAGTTGGATGTTTCGTCTTCGTAATCTTTTTGCACTTCCTGATAAAGTCTATTGCTGTCGTCGTAAGTTAATGACGGGGTTTCTGCAGTAATCGTATCTAACAATAATACAGTTTCAAAAGGTCGCATTTTAGGGTAATCTACCATTTGAACCTTAACTTCCGCAAAGCGGAAACCATATAGTGATGTAATCGAAAATATCTCTAAAACTTGTATGATATCACCATTAGCGATAAAACCAGCTTCAGTGGTAGGTTTAATCCAGAAGTAATTGTTTTTTACCACCATCAAAAAGTCACCAACAGTAAGTTCGTTTTCATTGAAGAGGATTCGGTTTCTTATTTGTTGATTATAAAGATTTGCTCTTTTATTACTTCTTACTATTATAGCGGTTTCTTCATGACCATGCTCACTATAAGAATCATTGATAGCATCCATAACTTCTTGTCCATCAATAAGTCTAATTATGTCTTTAAAACCATTTAAATTGAATTGAAATGACTCATAAAACTCATTATCTAGAACTTCTCTAATGCGTGTGGCATTACTTAATATGCCCGATTCTTGACCTTGCCTCACAACTTCATCAAGTTCTATTGCAGTTACACGTTTATTATAAATAAGATCCAATTGTTCTGCATCTAACGCAGGTGACAGTTCAGATTTTATAGGTGGTAATTGTGCTTTATCACCAATAAGCAATAGCTTACATTTATGTCCAGAATAAACATATTGTATTAAGTCATCCAATAGGGATGTGCTTTCAAAGTTTTTTGAATCTGAAGGGATATCTGGAATCATTGAAGCTTCATCGACAATAAAGATGGTATTTCGATGTTTATTTGGTTGCAATACAAATTTGATTCCACCTCCTTTATCTTTTTTAGGAAAGTATATTTTTTTATGAATAGTAAACGCCTCTTTTTTAGAATAATTTGAAATAACCTTTGCTGCTCTTCCCGTTGGCGCCATTAATACTGCACTTTTTTTTGTTTCCCATAAGTTAGAAACTAAAGTCCCTATAATGCTCGTTTTTCCAGTCCCTGCAAATCCTTTTAACAGATACAATGCATTAGGTGTATCATCATATACGAATTGAGCCAATTGCTCTAAAGCGACAAGCTGCTTGTTTGTAGGTTCGAATGGAAATTTACTAATGAGTAATTTATAAAATTCTGATACTATCATTTATATAATTGAAATACAATTAATAACGCAAGATAAGATTTAATGCTCTAGCAAATAAAGGGATTTGCTTACAAAATTAGTTGTTGAATTTAAAAGTAATTTTATATCTTTCACCTTTGATTGTTTTTTATCTACAATGTTTTAACGAACAAAAAAAAATTGTAGATTTGCGTAACTCCTTAATAAAAAATAAAAAAACTAACTATGTTAAATGTGATTCTTGTAGTTGTAGGCCTTATTTTACTTACTGTAGGTATTGTTTGGTTAATCGACAAATTCGTCCCTAAGAAATTAAAACCGATACTAAATCTAGTATTGTGGGCTTTAATTGTGTTTCTAGGTTACATTACTTTTATGTCTGTGTATGGAGAGATAAAGTTCAATAAGCTAAAAAATGAGAGGTATGACAGTGTTATTTCAAAATTAAAAGACATTAGAGATGCGGAGTTGGCACATAGAACAGTTACTGGAGAATTTAATGGAAACTTCGACGACCTTATTAAATTTATTGATACTGCCGAATTTACAATTACACAGCGTAAGGATTCAACAATTATTGACGAAGAATTAACACGTCGCTTTGGCGGTGTAGAAACTACAAGAGATATTGTGGTTATAGATACATTAGGGTTTGTTCCTGTAAGAGATTCTCTTTTTGGTGCAGATACGCGCTACAAAACGATGATGAATTTACCTGTTGGACAACCAGGGGCTAAATTCATTCTTAAAGCTGGAAGACTTGCAGATAATAATATCCCTGTTTTTGAAGCATCTGTAGATAAAGCCATTATTCTTTTTGATCAAGATGAAAATTTGGTTGCTAAAGAAAAGGAAGTTGTTTCTGTAGATGAAGTTAATGGTCCAACGTTAAAAGTAGGATCAATGGATGAACCTTACACAAAAGGTAACTGGCCTAAAAACCTTAGTAAAGACTAAACTTTTGAAACAAAATAGTATAAAAGCACTGTCCATTCAAATTCAATTGAGTGGACTTTCTTTTTGTATTCTTAATCGCTCTAAGCACACTATAGAATTTTTAAAGCATATCCGTCTTGAAAAGAAGGCTACGCCTTATGAATTGCTGAATAAACTAACGGCTTTCATTACATCACAATCTGAACTCAATGAAACCTTTGATTCAGTCACTTGCATCTATCAAAATGAGCTTTCTTGTTTAGTGCCAAATGCTTTGTTTAATGAAAATAATTTAGCTGATTATCTAAAATTTAATGCGAAAATTCTAAAAACAGATTACATCAGTTACGACACTTTAGTCCTCAACGACAGTGCTAATGTATATGTCCCACTTGTGAATATCAATAATTATCTTTTCGAAACTTACGGTAGTTTTGAATACAAGCATGCGTCTACTATACTTATTGAAACATTGTTGCAATCCGTCAATGAAAGTACTCAAGAGCGCATGCACATCAACGTCAATACCTCAAGTTTTGAAATTATATGCGTCAAGAATGGACAACTCATCTGTTATAATACATTTGAGTATTCAACCAAAGAAGATTTTATCTATTATATTTTATTTACTATTGAGCAATTAAAACTTAATCCTGAAACTATAGTAACTGAGCTAAGCGGTCTAATTGAGGAAGACTATGAACTCTATCAAATCGTTTATAAATATATTAGAAATGTCGCAATTCTAGAACCAACATATAATTACGGTTTTGTTGATTCAATTAAAAAGCATAATGCACATAATAATTTCATCTTACTGAACAGTTTTAACTAATGCGAATTATCTCAGGACAATATAAAGGACGACGAATCACAGCTCCTAAAAAATTACCGGTCAGACCAACCACTGATATGGCTAAGGAATCCTTATTTAACATTCTTAATAATAGCTATTTCTTTGATGAGATTGATGTTCTAGATCTTTTTTCCGGTACAGGAAATATTAGTTATGAATTCGCCTCGAGAGGCACAGAAGATATTACGGCAGTTGACAGCCATTATGCTTGTATTAAGTTTATTTCTGAAACATCAAAACAATTTGATATGAATATTATTACCATAAAGAGTGATGTATTCAAATTTCTGGAAAATACTCAACATAAATATGATATCATTTTTGCTGATCCGCCTTATGATTTCTCTGTAGAATTATTCTCTAAACTGCCGGAACTTGTTTTTAATAACGATATACTTTTACCAGAAGGATTATTAATTATTGAACATTCAAAACACACGAACTTATCTGAGATTAGCAGGTATTCGCATTCTAAAATTTATCGTGGAAATGTCTTCAGTTTCTTTAACTAAAGGGAGGCATAATTACCATAAATTCAATACATTATATTTCCATTTCTAATTGTAAGAATTGGTTTGTTAACATTTTTTTTTTATCTTTCACTAACTCCACAGTTTATTACCTAGAATCTTTATATCTACTTTTTTTAAGAATTATACCTCATTTTGACAACCTATGAAATGATTATGGTTTGAGTTTGGCTATTTAGCAATCAACATATTAACTTAAAACCAATCATTATGAAAACGTTGAAATTTCAATTTTTGCCCTTTCTTACCCTACTACTATTTATGAACTTCGCTATGGCGCAAGACAAAGCACCAACTATGTTTGTTGTTCATACTGATCATGTAAAATTTGATAAAATGCAACAGTATGAAGAAGTTGCAAAAGAAATGAGAGATCTTATGGAAAAACATCAGATCAAAGATGGCTATTACACAACACTCAGCATTGAAGACGGAAGGTATGTTTATGTGTCTCCAATTTCAAGCATGGCTGACCTTGACAAAAATCCGATGGCTGACCTATATGAAAAAGTAGGTGAAGAGAAATTTGCAGCCATGTTCTCTAAAATGGATGATTGCTATGATAACCATCATGACAACATCGTACATCGTTTAGATGATTTATCTTATATGCCTGAAGGTTACTCTACAGAAGGTAAAAACTATCGTGAATACCACTTCTTATATTATGCACCTCGTAACAGTGCTGCGATGAATAAGGCAATGGCGGGTGTGAAAGAAATGTTCAAATCAAAGAATATTAAAAACGGTTATGAAGTATATCATAGTGGTTTTGGTGACGACGAGAGCTATTTTATGGTTGCTATCTCAGGAACCGACGCTATGGCAATTGCACAAGGCGGTAAATCAAACAACGAGCTTATGGGAGATGAAGGTCAAGCGGCGCTTTACGAAGTTATAAAACTTGCCAGTAAATATGATCAGGTGGAAGGAAATATGAGACCTGATTTAAGTTATTTACCAGCTTCTAACTAATAAACACTAAAAACAATGAAAACTCTAATATATTACAGTCTAGCCATAGTATTATTAACATCATGTGGGCAGCAGGAACAACGTTATTTTGCAGATTCAGCCGAAACAGCAACACTAAAGGCTGGCATTGACGCCTATGAATCTGGAGATTGGGAAAAATGGCAAAGCCATTTTGCCGATACCGCTAAAATTTATGTAAACTCTAAGGATGGTATGTCTGTTGCCGACAGATTGGCAAATTTAAAGAGTACGACTTCAGCGTTTTCATCTTACGGTTTCGATAGAGAAGACGAATACGTAGAAATGGTAATAGATAAAGAAAAAGAAACGTGGGTGTATTATTGGGCACAACATAATGGAACTTTTGCTGAAAATAATAAGCAATTGTCTTTCCCTGTGCATTTAGCCGTACAATTTATTGATGGCAAAATCGTAGAAGAACATATTTATTTTGATGCCACGGAAATGTCTAATGAAATGTCTGCCATTGCCAATATGTCTGGCATGGACAAGGCCATTCAAAACAGTATGAATAACCTTCATCAAGCTTGGCTTGATAATGATGCTGAACTATTCAGAAGTTATTCGAATGAAAACTTAACTAGAAGTACCAACGGGGTACAAGAAGTCAATAATTGTCAAGAATATATTGATATGGTGCAGTCCAATCATGATATGTTGTCTAATATCAATATTGTTATGAATGATATGTCTTTAGTAGGCAATAAAGTTCATATTAAATGGACCTTCTCAGGAAAACATACTAAAGACACCGAAGGACTTCCAGCATCTAACAATGACATCAGTATTGATGGTTATGCTATCTGGTCGTTTGATAGCGAAGGAAAAGCGACTCATGAAGAGGCATATTTTGATCAAAATGGTATGAATATTCAATTAGGTTATACGTTAACACCGCCCAACATGAAATAAATCAATTTAATTTATCTGACCTCTTTAGAGCAATCTTTTGAGGTCTTTTTATAGTAATACTAACCAAAATCAATATTTATGAAATTTTTTAAAAACACCTCGTTAGCATGTGTTGCTGCACTAATTTTATTACCAATGCTTTTAATAGCTCAAGATGCCAAACCAAAAACATCATTAGAATTCGAGAATGCAGCAAAAGCAAATGAACTCATACGTAATTACACGGCTGCGTTGCAAGAAGGTGATGTTGATAAAATGAATGCCCAGCTTCATGAGAAAGCTATGATTTACGGCCTAGGAGGCGGTTTAGACTCTTTAAACGTTGAACAGCACAAAGCGTACTTTACCAACAGTACTAATCAATATAAACATTCAATATCTGGTGATTTGTATCTGCCTGTTAAAGTTGAAGACAACTGGAATGAAGGAGAATGGTTATTGTCATGGGGAACAAATACTGTAACCGACAAAAAAACGGGGAAAACAATCGAAATTCCTTATCATTCAGTGTCCATGATTGAAGGAGATAAAATTGTCTGGATGCGCTACTTTTATGACATGCTAAATATAATGGAGAGTCAAGGCTTTACATTGACACCTCCCAAACAGTAACATGCTGTTAAGTATTAAAAAACCCTTTACAATATTGTAAAGGGTTTTTATGTTAAAGTAAATCTATAAGCCGAATTCTGTGCGTTTTCTTTTCAAAAAACTAAATTTTAAAAAAGAAAAGCCCTTATCATTTATCTGCGTTTACTGTTGCCAGCAAACTTTAGCTGCCTACCCTCTAGCATCGCGCGTGTACGCTCAAGCACTAGTTTACATGGCATTGCACCTCAGAGAGTTTACCTGATTTCACTACAGCATAACCTGTACATTCTTTCTGTTGCACTTTTCCTCACCTCGCGGTGGATGGCTGTTAACCACTATGATTGCACTATGGTGTTCGGACTTTCCTCCATCCCGACAAATCAGGACAGCGATAAGGCAATTTACTAATGGTAAAAGTACAGCATTCCTGAAATATTTTTATATATTAGTTATAAATATAAAATCTTATTAATGAAAAAGATAATTTTAAATGCTTTCATCATTTTGTTTTCCCTTGGTATAAATGCACAAATGGGAGTTTTAGGTAAAAAAGCCGCTAAACAGATAGAAATACTAAAAGAAAGACCTCTTCTAGTAGTGTTATGGGAAGAAGGTGAATTAGATGGCTACAACGAAAATATCAAAAAAGCTATTGATGAAGTATGGACATTTTCGTCAGAAATTGTATATGTCACCAAAGATGAATGGCGAAAATTATCTAAAGACAAAGAAGAGTCTTCTAAATATGCCCATTTATATTATACAGTAAAGATGCTTAATGCTAATGCTCCAAATCATAGTTTAGTGATAGGTTTATTAGAAAATAAAGTTTCAATACATTTTGTCTTTACTCCAAATACAGGCGCTGCAGACCTTATGTTAAGCCTAAAAAACTTACAATTAGATTTAGCGATTGGTAATAACTATAAAAAAGTGGTTAATGAACAACGTGTTGAATATATGCAATACATAAAAGATTCGTTACCTCATAAGACATTATATATTAACAAAAATCTCGCCACTAAAAAGCTTTTAAAAAAAATAGATGACGTATATTCTTATCCTTTTAAATTGGTTAGTCATGAAGACATAAATGAAGCAATTTTAAATAAGGATCCGGATGTTTTATTTATTAGAGAATTTGTTAAAGCGCAAAGACCAACAACAAAAACAAAATTTAATACTGGTAATAGCGAAACCGCAAGTATGCATTTTAGATTAAAAATGATTTATAGAGCAGCGGATTTAAAACTGATAGGAGGCACTGGACCAGGTGATAAAGTTGATGTAAGAGATTTAGAAATGTTACTTCAAGTAATGAAAATGTAGTTCCTTATCTTGTTAATAACTAAATAAAACAAGGCTCAAATTAGAAACTAATTTGAGCCTTGTTTTTTTAAATTTGTAATTCAGTTAATTCTAAATGGAACATTTCGTAGTATCGGCTCGTAAATACAGACCCCAATCCTTTAAGGATGTTGTGGGTCAGCAAGCTATTACGAATACCTTACTTAATGCCATTGAAAATAATCATTTAGCACAAGCACTTTTGTTTACTGGTCCGCGTGGTGTAGGTAAAACCACCTGCGCTCGTATTTTAGCTAAAATGATCAATAGTGATGGTACAGAAACTGAAGATGAAGATTTCGCATTTAATATTTTTGAATTAGATGCAGCTTCAAATAATTCTGTGGATGATATTAGAAGTTTAACCGATCAAGTGCGTATTCCACCTCAAGTTGGCAAATACAAGGTGTATATCATTGATGAGGTACACATGCTCTCACAGGCAGCCTTTAATGCGTTTTTAAAAACGCTTGAAGAGCCTCCAAAACACTGCATTTTTATCTTAGCAACTACTGAAAAACATAAGATTATACCAACCATCTTATCACGTTGTCAGATTTTTGATTTTAAACGCATTACAGTTAAAGATGCTAAGAATTATCTGAAATATATTGCCGAGGAACAAGGCATTAATGCCGAAGATGATGCCCTTCATATTATAGCACAAAAAGCTGATGGTGCGATGCGTGATGCGTTATCCATCTTTGATCGTGTTGTTAGTTTTTCAGGAAAAGAACTTACGAGAGAAGCCGTTACCGAAAACTTAAACGTATTAGACTACGAAACCTATTTTAAAAGCACAGACTTTATTTTAGAGAATAAGATACCCGAATTACTGATTCAGTTTAATAAAACGCTCTCAAAAGGTTTTGATGGTCATCATTTTATTGCTGGGTTAGCATCTCACTTTAGAGATTTATTGGTTTGTCAAAATGAAAAAACCATCGAACTGCTTGAAGTTGGTGATGATACTAAAACAAAGTATCTCGAACAATCCAAAAAAGCGCCACATGCATTTTTAATAAAAGGTATTGAACTCGCTAATGATTGTGACCTAAAATATAAAAGCAGTAAAAACCAACGACTCTTGGTTGAACTTTGTCTTATGCAACTTGCCTCTATCACTTTTGATGGAGAAAAAAAAAATAGCAAACATTACATAATCCCTCCCTCGTATTTCAAGGCAAAAGGAATCACACCAATTCCTGTTGAAATTCCAAATCCAAAAGTGATTGTTCAAGATTCTGAAGAAAAAACTATAGCACAAAAAACCGCTATGGATAATCCCATAACTTCTAAACTTCCAAGACCTATTTTAGATTTAAAGAAAGATGAACGCACTTCAGGTTTATCACTCAAAAGTATTCGAGCAAAAAAAGAACACCAAATTAAACAAATGGAGGTTGTTATAGATCTGGAAGACTTACCTGAAGACGACTTTACTATTGAAGCCTTTAAAGAAACTTGGGACAGTTATATCAAACAACTGCATAAAAAAGGTGAAAAAATAATGGCTTCTATACTCGAAATGAGTGATCCTAGTATACGTGGAACTGATATTCTCCTTGAATTCCCAAATGATACCTTAAAAATAGAATTGGAACGCGCCCAGCATCCATTGATGGAATATTTGCGTAAAACATTAAAAAACTATAAATTAAAATTAGAAATAAATGTAAATGAAGAAATTTCTAGAAAATATGCGTTTACGGCTCAAGAAAAATATGAAAAACTAAAAGAGAAAAACCCAACTATCGCACTCTTAAAAAAGACTTTTGGACTAGATTTATAAGCTACTCTTATGAAAAGAATTCTTGCAATAATTTCGTGTATTCTAATACTCACAGTATTAGCTTGTTCTCATGGTGAAACCAAAAAAGAACGACTTAAAAACGCTATAATTCAGTTCAATAATGACCAGAGATCAATCAACTCAACCCTTTACTATCCAGAAAGTTACACCGAGATTAAAACTGATTCTATTGTAGGGCATACTTTTAAAGTGAGCATAAAGAATTATGCCACTAGCGACCACGGCATTCTGTTAAATCAATCTGTGATTAATGATAAAAAAACAACAGAATATCATCGCCTATTCGCGTCAGATGTTATTGTGGCTGTTTCAGACCATATTATTTTTGAAAAGCACATTTCCGCAAAAGGTTTTGGCGAATTTACAAAATCTACATTCTGGACAAATGCAACCTTAGAACACGTATGGGTTAACCAAAACATGTCAAACAACTCTCAATTATCCTTAGGTGTTTCGTTTATCAATCCGAAAGATGATACCTTTAAGTTATATGAACTTTTGATTGACACCAATGGAAATGAACAAATTATACTAATTCAAGATCACAGTTAAAATGCTAGGTTTAAAACTACCAACAGACCCAAGATGGGTGAATATTGTTGAAAAAAATATTGAGGATATTCTAACAGATCATGCTTATTGCGAGCAGAAAGCCGCGAGTACGGCAATTTCTCTTATTGTGAGCTTTCCGGAGTACACTGAGTTAGTGACTGAAATGACAGCTTTAGTGAAAGAAGAAATAAGCCATTTTAAAATGGTACATGACAAGATTATTGCGAATGGCTGGGTTTTAGGACGTGACCGCAAGGATGACTATGTGCTTCAGCTTATAAAATTCTTTCCAAAAGGAGGTAGCAGAACCACCCAACTCGTGCATCGCCTATTATATGCAGCGCTAATTGAGGCTAGAAGTTGTGAGCGTTTCAGATTACTTTCAGAAGAATTAAAAGATAGAGAGCTTGCTGAATTTTATAGAAAATTGATGGTCAGTGAAGCCAATCACTACACCATGTTTCTTGCTTTTGCCAGACAATATGGAGAACGAAACGAAGTCGATCAAAAATGGCAATCACTATTACAGTTTGAGGCTCAAATCATGAAAGATTTGAGTAAAACCGAGACGATTCATGGCTAAAAAAAGCTTCAGTAGTTACTGAAGCTCATCATATATCTTATGTTGATTGTGACTTAAATCTTTATTCCAAACCCAAATTGAAAGGTCGTATTTTGCGCTTCCAAATCTCCACTTATATCTTCATTAAGAATATTACTTAAACCATAGTGGATGCGAGCATCGACGAATAATTCGTCATTAATCATATACTCAATACCGCCTATGCCAGAAAACGTAAACGTTGAAAACGCATCTTGATCTTTCCATGTTTTTAGACTTACCATTGGTCCAACACCCACTGTGAATTTATCAGCTAAAGTAAAACGCGCCATGATAGGCATTTGAATATAGTCTGCTCTCAGATCATCTGCTTTACCACCTTCAGCAGAATACTGAAATTCAATCATAGTTGAAAACGTTTCAGTAATACCGAGATCTACAAAGCCTCCGAAGGCAAAACCATTTCTATGTTGATTATTGAAGGTCGCATCAGGTTCAAAATCTAAATTAGAAATATTGAGTCCGCCTCTTACACCATAACTAGTTTCTTGAGAAAACGATAAGAATGTAAAGGCTACAAATAAAAGTGTAAGTATAGTTGATTTCATAATTATAAATAGTTTATTGGGTTAACATCACACAGGTGATGCCTATCAAAACTAGACTAATTAGTAGCAAAGATTTGAGGTGGCTAATATAGGATGAAAATTAAAAAAACAACATAAAAATTGGATGTTACGCTCAAAAACCCGCCAAATTAACTCGTGTCTAAATGTTTACGCTAGAAACTGTGTTGTAATAGACGCTTTTAATAATCCCATCAGACAAACCAATTTTTGGAACATAGATGTCTTTAGCCCCACTCCATTTCATAGCCGACAAATATATTCTAGTAGCCGGAATAATAACATCTGCACGATCTTGATTAAGTTCTAATTCCGTAATACGTTCTTCGTATGAATAAGTCTGCAATTTATTATAATAAGTAGTTAAATAGAAGTATGTTAGTGGCTTACCGAGTGCTTTTCCTGAGATTTTAAAAATCTTGTTAATGTTTCCACCAGATCCTATAAGGTCTACTTTATCATACTCATTCGTATGGGTTTTGATCCAGTTTTCGAGCTCTATCCAAGTTTCTTTTTTCACAATGTCATTAAGCAATCTTACGGTTCCTAATTTAAAAGACTTTGATACAACCGTTTTACCATGATGTATTACTGAAAACTCTGTACTCCCACCTCCTACATCAACATATAAATAGGTCTTATCTTCATGTATGTATGAATGTAAATCTGTAGCCGCAATTATTGCTGCTTCCTCTTCACCATCAATGATATCAATTTCGATTTTGGCTTTTTTAGCAATCAGGTTTGCTATAGCGTGTCCGTTTTCAGCTTCTCGCATCGCAGAGGTAGCACAAGCTTTATAGGTTACTACTTTATGAGATTTCATCAAAAGATTAAAAGCTGTCATGGTATCTAACATGCGTTGTTTATTTTCTTCGGAAATCTTGCCATGTAAAAACACATCTGATCCAAGACGAATAGGAACACGAACTAGAGAACTTTTCTTAAACTTTACAGGTTGCCCCTTTTGTTCAATAATATTAGAAATTAAAAGTCTTACCGCGTTTGATCCAATATCTATGGCTGCGTATTTTTTTATACTTAACATACTATGATGCGTTTAGTTTTTCTTTATAATAATCATACAGAGCGAATTGCGCTCTTACTTTAGGGTTGTTATTAGTTCGATAGGTATTATTTTGAGATGCATCAATTTGCCTAGCTTTAACATTATCACGCCAACAAATATCAAATACATCCATGAGTTCTTGTTTAATGTCTTCTTGATATATCGGACAGCTTACCTCTACTCTATTCTCAATATTACGCGTCATCCAATCGGCTGAAGAAATATACATTATCGTATCATCATTATTACAAAACATAAATAGTCGGGTATGCTCTAAAAATTTGTCAATAATGCTAATAACTTCAATATTTTCACTCATACCTTTAACACCTGGAACTAAGCAACAAATGCCTCTAACAATCATTTGAATTTTTACGCCAGCTCTGCTTGCTTCGTACAGCTTATCTATCATTTTATAACTTGATATACTATTTAATTTAAGTTTAATAAATGCTGGTTGGCCTAGTTTTACATTTTCTATTTCAGTGTCTATCAAGGCAAATAATTTTGACCTTGAATAGTGTGGTGATGTAATAATATGCTTATATCGGTGAATACGATAGTTTGTATCAAAGAAACTAAATACCTTATTTACGTCTTTTAGAATTTTTTGATTTGCCGTAAATAAAGTAAAATCGGTGTATATTTTTGCTGTTGATTCATTAAAATTCCCTGTGCTTATAAATCCATATCGTTTTATAGAGTTCTCTTCTTCTCGTTCAATAAGGCATATTTTGCTATGCACTTTTAGACCCGTAACCCCAAAGAGCATTTGAACACCTTCATCCTGCATTTGCTCTGCATAATCAATATTTGCTTGTTCATCAAAACGGGCTCTCAATTCAATCACTACAACTACTTTTTTTCCGTTTTTTGCTGCATTAATCAAGGAACTCGCGATATGAGAAATTTGAGCGAGTCTATATATGGTAATCTTAATGGATTTAACTTGAGGGTCAAGTGCCGCTTCTCTCAAAAATTTAACAACATATGAAAACGTTTGATAAGGTGTATGAAGCAGATAATCTTTATTTGAAATTGTGTTAAAAATACTAGATTTAAGGCTTAATCCTTTAATTTCTAAAGGTTTAATTTTTTCATATAATAAATCGGTTCGACCTAAACTAGGAAAGTCCATATAATCTCTTCTATTGTGGTATCTACCGCCTGGAATCACACTATCTTTTGAATTAATGCCCATCTTAGACATCAAATATTCTAGGGTTTCACTATCAATGGTTTTGTCATACACAAAACGCACTGGGTCACCTATTTGCCTATCTTTGACACTGTCAGATATTTTTTCAATAAAGCTCTTGCTTAAGTCACTATCAAAATCTAATTCACCATCTCTAGTGATTTTTATCATATTAGCTGTGATATGGGTATAACTAAAAATATTAAAAATATCATTTAAACAGTATCTTATGACATCATCTAAAATCATAATAAAATTCCTCCCATCCTTTTCAGGAAGTACAACAAAACGATCAATAAATTTGGGGATTTCAATTAAAGCGAATTGTTTATAATTATTAGTTAATTCCATTTTAACTGCAAGGTAAGCAGCACTATCCTTCAGTAAAGGTAAATCTACAGCATCATTTAATATAATAGTTACAAGTGCAGGACTGACCTGTTGTAAGTAGTAATTCTTTATAAAGTCATGTTGGTCATTATCTACTTGTGTTTCATCGATAATGAAAATGTTTTCCAGTTCTAATTTTTTTTGAATATTACTTAAGATATCTAGACTTTGACTTTGCTGTTTGATAACTACTTGCGTAATCAAATCTAAAAGTTCTGAGGCTTTAATACCTAGCTCACTTTTACCGCCTTTTCCCGCCTCATCAATACGTTTAATAGTAGCATAACGTACCTTGAAAAATTCATCTAAATTATTTGAGAAAATCCCTAAAAATCGAAAGCGCTCAATCAACGGAACACTTTCATCTGCGGCTTCCTGTAATACGCGTTCATTAAATTGGAGCCAACTTAACTCCCTATTTATATAGCTGTTTTTGTCTTTAGTCATATTTTAAATCTCTTGGAAAGAGTGTCATTTTAGTAGTACCGAATTCGATATTCTTCCAAGTATTTGTTTCAAAAGCAATCACTACTAAACCACTAGTTGGAAGGTTATCAATAAATTTGTCACCAAATATATTGCAAATAGATGTGAATGCATGATTATGACCAAAAATCATAACATTTTTATAATTGTCATCTAAATTTTTTAAAAAGCTTATCACCTGTTGACCACCAAAATCATATAAATCCTCCTCAATTTTTAATTTACCCAATGAAACTTCTAAATTTTTTAAAAATAAATGACAGGTAGATAGCGCTCGATTAGCCGGACTTGAAAAAACAGCATCTGGATTTATCATTTTATTCTTGAATGCTTTCGAAACAAGTTCAGCATCATTCAAACCACGTTTTTTAAGAGGACGTTCTTTGTCGCTAACGTCAAATTCCCAAGAAGATTTAGCATGTCTAATTACTGTAATATTTTTCATAAGTCTTCGATTAAACGCATATTTTATCGATAATATGTTGCATAATTCCGTTTTAACGATTATTTTAGCCTATTCAACATTTAAATTTGTCTAACATAAGTGTTATGAGTTCATTTGTTGTGTTAAATTAATGTTTAATGACCCCAAATCAAAAATATATTAATATATCCATATATCAAACATTGGTTACCAATGTTCTTCCCTCACAACATATTAAATCTCTGAAGGCGCCCCAACAAGCAATATTCAGAGGAATTAATTTTTTAAAACACATCGCTTAGCGAGATTATAGTTAAATATAGTACTATGAAAAGAATTACTTTGGTAATGCTAGTTTGTCTAGCAACACTATGTTCTTACGGACAACAGTCACTAGAGCTCAAAATTAAAAAATCGTCAGATTTGCCAATTACAGCTCAGGAGCACTTGTATTTGATTGAAATCACAAATATATCTAATAGCCCCAAAGACTTTACTATTGTTACTAGTGATCAAGTCTGTAATGGTATTGCTCAAAACAAGCAAATACATCTAAAAAGACAAGTTCTTAATTCACAAAAAACACAAACCATAGAATCTGGTACTGTTGGAGCGAATAGTTCATTAGATTTTTTTGTTAAAATATCTCGTGACGCAACTACCCCATTAGGTAAATGGAATTGTACTGAAGTTAAAGTCCTATCTGGAAACAATAATAACATCAGCAATTCACTTATAATAAAATCTTTAGTCCCTGACCCACAAAATTTTAATTAGTCGTTTAGACTAATTTCTTTACAAACCGTTACTTATGAAAACTGCTATTAATCATAAAACACTTAGAAACGCCTGCCTGATTACAATGATCTTGGTAGGAAGTTTTGTTAATGCTCAAGTATTAGACGCCTTTACGCCTCGATTTAATGAGACTGTTAATGGTGATGTTACTATGGTCGCTAACAATATGTTATCAAGAACCGCTACCGATAACTATAACGGAGGATCAGGTAACCACTCATTTAATAATAATGTCTATGTTGACATTGACGGTCTCGTTGATATTAATAATGACAATATTGACGACACTTTTAACTCGAGTAGTGCTAATTTTTCAAATCCTGAACCACAACTTACCTGTCTTTCGATGTATAAAGCCTACTTATATTGGGCTGCAGCAGATAGAGAACCCACTACGGATCCAACTTCTGAGAATCAACCGAATTGGAATTATAATGATATTATGTTGATGTTACCTGGACAAACCCAGTATACAACACTTACAGCGGATGATGTTATTTATAGAGGTAGAAATTTTCATATCAATAATGATCCTTATATCTGTTTTAAAGATATTACAGACCAAGTCACTGGACTCGTTGATCCTTATGGAACTTACCAAGTTGCAAATGTTGAAGCAAAACTTGGAAGCGTTATAGGGCATGGTGGTGGAAATATTGGAACCTCAGGAGGATGGCAAATTGTATTTGTATACGAAAGTCCGAAATTACCAGCTAAAAACATTAGTCTTTTTGATGGTTATGCCAATGTGACAAGTGCTATCAATAATTTTGATATTACGTTTGGAGGATTTCAAACAGTTCCTACAGGAGATGTTAATACAAATGTTATTATCGGGTCTCTTGAAGGTGATAGAGACTTAAGTGGTGATCAATTACAAATCAGAGACACAAATAACAACTTTGTTAGTATCACGGCTCCACAACGAACAAGCAACAATTTCTTTAATAGTAGAATAACTATAGGGAATTCTGATTTTTTAGATCGGAATCCAGCCAGTCAAAATACACTTGGTTTTGATGCAGCTGTATTTAATTTAGACAATACTGGAAACAATATTATCGCTAATAATCAAACATCTGCAACCCTAAGACTGACATCAAATCAGGAGACATACGGCTTGTTTCTTGTCGGTCTTTGTGTTGACGTGTGGGCCCCAGATTTAGATCCAATTGAAATTATAATGGATACTGGTTCAACACCTACAAATGCTGGTAGTTCATTAGGATTTAACTTTAATATTGTTAATAAAGGAAATGATAGTGCTGTAAATTTATCTATTTCGGCAACATTACCGCCTCAAATAGCTGCAGTTAATATGGTTAACACGCCTACGGGTGTCACTTATAATTTTAATCCTACAACCAATTTGCTGGAATTTTTTATTGAAGACGGTTACACCGATGTGGGTGATCCAGCATTAAATGTAGATTTTGATGTTGTTATTCAAGATGAATGTTATTTCTTAGAAGACGATTGTGACTTAAATTTTGACCTGCAGTTTACCGCAAACTATAATGGAATACAAAATCCAAATAATCAAAATTCATTAAGCTCAGCTGCTCTTGACAATTGTAATATAGGTAACAAACTTCCATTAATAGTTGAAGTTAATCAACCTATAGTTTCATGGAGTAATGCTCCAGGAGAATTAGATACAACTGTAGATTGTTCAGATTCTATCGCACTAGAAAACGCCCAGAATTTAGAACCGGATACCGATAAATGTGATTTCACTTTAACTAAAACATCCGGTCCATTTGTGCCAGATCCTAGTTGTCCTACTAACGGGACTTATACGAATACTTGGTCGTTTACTGATGCCTGTAATACCACTATTGATGCATATATTCAGGTGATTACGGTTGTTGATAATACACCACCAACTATTTCTATTCCTGCTGATACGACAGTAGAATGCACGGAAAGTACCGATCCAGCTGATACTGGCAGTGCTACTGCTACTGACAACTGTGGTAATACTAGAGTGACTTATGCTGATACTTCGGTTCCTGGTTGTGGAAATACAGAAACTATTACTAGAACATGGACAGCCACTGATGATTGTGGTAATACTGTCTCTGAAGATCAAATTATAACAGTAGTTGATACCACTGATCCAAAATTGACGATTCCTTCAAAGATTGATATCGAATGTACTGAAAGTACAGATCCATCAAATACTGGTCAAGCAACGGCAACAGAAGCGTGTGGTAATGTCACAATAACGTACACCGATAATACAACGGTTGTTTGCGGTAATGCCGTAATTATAATTAGAACATGGACAGCTACTGATGACTGCGGTAACTTTGAATCTGATGATCAAACTATCACAGTAGTAGATACTGTAAATCCAACACTTGTCGTTCCTGCAGATGTCACTATAGAATGTGCAGAGAGTACTGATCCAGCTGATACTGGAAGTGCTACTGCTGCTGATACCTGTGGTAATGTTACAGTAACTTATGCAGATGCTTCAGTTCCTGGTTGTGGAAATACTCAAATTATTACTAGAACGTGGACGGCGACTGACGATTGTGACAATTCGGTTTCAGAAGATCAAATCATAACTGTAGTTGACACCACTCCTCCTTCTTTAACCATACCTGCAGATGTTACTGTAGAATGTACTGACCCAATTAATCCTACAGCTACTGGTAATGCGACTGGAAGTGACAATTGTGGTGTTGTCGATATTAAATATACAGATTCATTGACAGATGAATGCGGTTTTACACATATATATACCAGAACTTGGACAGCTACTGACGAGTGTGGTAATTCTGTCTCTGAAAATCAAATCATAACTGTGGTTGATACCACTGAACCAACCCTTAGTGTTCCTGCAGATACCACTATAGAATGCACAGAGAGTGCTGATCCAGCTGAAACAGGAAGTGCTACTGCTTCAGACACTTGTGGTAATGCTACAGTAACTTATGCAGATACTTCAGTGCCTGGTTGTGGAAATACTCAAACAATTACAAGAACTTGGACAGCTACTGACGAGTGTGGTAATTCTGTCTCTATAGATCAAATCATAACAGTCGTTGATGCAACACCACCTACCTTTACGGTACCTGCTGATATCACTATAGAGTGTGATCAAGATCCTTCTGACCTTACCTTAACTGGTGATGTTACTGATGAAGCAGATAACTGCTCAACTGGTCTTGAAGCTACTTTTGTAGATACAGTGGCTGATGGCGCTTGTGCTAATGAATCTGTAATTACTAGAACTTGGTCTTTAACTGACGATTGTGATAATACAACAACACTTGTTCAAACCATTACTGTTGAAGATACAACACCGCCTACCTTTACGGTTCCTGCTGATATCACTATTGAGTGTGATCAAGATCCTTCTGACCTTACCTTAACTGGTGATGTTACTGATGAAGCAGATAACTGCTCAACTGGTCTTGAAGCTACTTTTGTAGATACAGTGGCTGATGGTGCTTGTGCTAATGAATCTGTAATTACTAGAACTTGGACTTTAACTGATGATTGTGATAATACAACAACACTTGTTCAAACCATTACTATTGAAGATACAACACCGCCTACCTTTACGGTACCTGCTGATATCACTATTGAGTGTGATCAAGATCCTTCTGACCTTACCTTAACTGGTGATGTTACTGATGAAGCAGATAACTGCTCAACTGGTCTTGAAGCTACTTTTGTAGATACAGTGGCTGATGGTGCTTGTGCTAATGAATCTGTAATTACTAGAACTTGGTCTTTAACTGACGATTGTGATAATACAACAACACTTGTTCAAACCATTACTGTTGAAGATACAACACCGCCTACCTTTACGGTACCTGCTGATATCACTATTGAGTGTGATCAAGATCCTTCTGACCTTACCTTAACTGGTGATGTTACTGATGAAGCAGATAACTGCTCAACTGGTCTTGAAGCTACTTTTGTAGATACAGTGGCTGATGGCGCTTGTGCTAATGAATCTGTAATTACTAGAACTTGGTCTTTAACTGACGATTGTGATAATACAACAACACTTGTTCAAACCATTACTGTTGAAGATACAACACCACCTACCTTTACGGTACCTGCTGATATCACTATTGAGTGTGATCAAGATCCTTCTGACCTTACCTTAACTGGTGATGTTACTGATGAAGCAGATAACTGCTCAACTGGTCTTGAAGCTACTTTTGTAGATACAGTGGCTGATGGTGCTTGTGCTAATGAATCTGTAATTACTAGAACTTGGTCTTTAACTGACGATTGTGATAATACAACAACACTTGTTCAAACCATTACTGTTGAAGATACAACACCACCTACCTTTACGGTTCCTGCTGATATCACTATTGAGTGTGATCAAGATCCTTCTGACCTTACCTTAACTGGTGATGTTACTGATGAAGCAGATAACTGCTCAACTGGTCTTGAAGCTACTTTTGTAGACACAGTGGCTGATGGCGCTTGTGCTAATGAATCTGTAATTACTAGAACTTGGTCTTTAACTGACGATTGTGATAATACAACAACACTTGTTCAAACCATTACTGTTGAAGATACAACACCGCCTACCTTTACGGTACCTGCTGATATCACTATTGAGTGTGATCAAGATCCTTCTGACCTTACCTTAACTGGTGATGTTACTGATGAAGCAGATAACTGCTCAACTGGTATTGAAGCTACTTTTGTAGATACAGTGGCTGATGGTGCTTGTGCTAATGAATCTGTAATTACTAGAACTTGGACTTTAACTGACGATTGTGATAATACAACAACACTTGTTCAAACCATTACTATTGAAGACACAACACCGCCTACCTTTACGGTTCCTGCTGATATCACTATTGAGTGTGATCAAGATCCTTCTGACCTTACCTTAACTGGTGATGTTACTGATGAAGTAGATAACTGCTCAACTGGTCTTGAAGCTACTTTTGTAGACACAGTGGCTGATGGCGCTTGTGCTAATGAATCTGTAATTACTAGAACTTGGTCTTTAACTGACGATTGTGATAATACAACAACACTTGTTCAAACCATTACTGTTGAAGATACAACACCGCCAGACCTTTCAAACTGTACATTAGAAAATACAGTTCTAGAATGTTCTGATACTGATAATGAATCATTGGCGGATGCTTGGAATGCTGCTAACATTGCTACATTAGAAGCTTGCGCTACTGATAATTGTGATACTGATTTAACAGGTCAAGTAACTTCTGATTACGATTTTAATAATCTGAATACGATATGTGGACCTTGTGGAAATATAACTGTTACGTATACCGTTACTGACGATTGCGGTAATAGTTCAACTATATCCGCCACTCTAACATTCGACGATGGTACAACTCCTGATTTATCAAACTGTACTTTAACTGATGAAACAATTGAATGTGAAGGTGACAATAACGAACAATTAGCTAATATTTGGAATACAGCTAATATCACTTCTCTTGAAAATTGTTCTGACGACATAAGTATTACCGTAACCTCTAATTATAACTTTGGAAATCTAGTGCCTTCTTGTGGACAAGCTGGTTCAATTGCTGTGGTTTACACAATTACTGATGACTGTGGTAACTTTGCTACACTTAGTACAACGCTTATTATAGAAGATACAACACCGCCTACCTTTACGGTACCTGCTGATGTAACTATTGAGTGTGATCAAGATCCTTCTGACCTTACCTTAACTGGTGATGTTACTGATGAAGCAGATAACTGTTCTGTTAGTACACTTGAAGCTACTTTTGTAGATACAGTGGCTGATGGTGCTTGTGCTAATGAATCTGTAATTACTAGAACTTGGTCTTTAACTGACGATTGTGATAATACAACAACACTTGTTCAAACCATTACTGTTGAAGATACAACACCGCCTACCTTTACGGTACCTGCTGATATCACTATTGAGTGTGATCAAGATCCTTCTGACCTTACCTTAACTGGTGATGTTACTGATGAAGCAGATAACTGCTCAACTGGTCTTGAAGCTACTTTTGTAGATACAGTGGCTGATGGCGCTTGTGCTAATGAATCTGTAATTACTAGAACTTGGTCTTTAACTGACGATTGTGATAATACAACAACACTTGTTCAAACCATTACTGTTGAAGATACAACACCGCCTACCTTTACGGTACCTGCTGATATCACTATTGAGTGTGATCAAGATCCTTCTGACCTTACCTTAACTGGTGATGTTACTGATGAAGCAGATAACTGCTCAACTGGTATTGAAGCTACTTTTGTAGATACAGTGGCTGATGGTGCTTGTGCTAATGAATCTGTAATTACTAGAACTTGGACTTTAACTGACGATTGTGATAATACAACAACACTTGTTCAAACCATTACTATTGAAGACACAACACCGCCTACCTTTACGGTTCCTGCTGATATCACTATTGAGTGTGATCAAGATCCTTCTGACCTTACCTTAACTGGTGATGTTACTGATGAAGTAGATAACTGCTCAACTGGTCTTGAAGCTACTTTTGTAGACACAGTGGCTGATGGCGCTTGTGCTAATGAATCTGTAATTACTAGAACTTGGTCTTTAACTGACGATTGTGATAATACAACAACACTTGTTCAAACCATTACTGTTGAAGATACAACACCGCCAGACCTTTCAAACTGTACATTAGAAAATACAGTTCTAGAATGTTCTGATACTGATAATGAATCATTGGCGGATGCTTGGAATGCTGCTAACATTGCTACATTAGAAGCTTGCGCTACTGATAATTGTGATACTGATTTAACAGGTCAAGTAACTTCTGATTACGATTTTAATAATCTGAATACGATATGTGGACCTTGTGGAAATATAACTGTTACGTATACCGTTACTGACGATTGCGGTAATAGTTCAACTATATCCGCCACTCTAACATTCGACGATGGTACAACTCCTGATTTATCAAACTGTACTTTAACTGATGAAACAATTGAATGTGAAGGTGACAATAACGAACAATTAGCTAATATTTGGAATACAGCTAATATCACTTCTCTTGAAAATTGTTCTGACGACATAAGTATTACCGTAACCTCTAATTATAACTTTGGAAATCTAGTGCCTTCTTGTGGACAAGCTGGTTCAATTGCTGTGGTTTACACAATTACTGATGACTGTGGTAACTTTGCTACACTTAGTACAACGCTTATTATAGAAGATACAACACCGCCTACCTTTACGGTACCTGCTGATGTAACTATTGAGTGTGATCAAGATCCTTCTGACCTTACCTTAACTGGTGATGTTACTGATGAAGCAGATAACTGTTCTGTTAGTACACTTGAAGCTACTTTTGTAGATACAGTGGCTGATGGTGCTTGTGCTAATGAATCTGTAATTACTAGAACTTGGTCTTTAACTGACGATTGTGATAATACAACAACACTTGTTCAAACCATTACTGTTGAAGATACAACACCACCTACCTTTACGGTTCCTGCTGATATCACTATTGAGTGTGATCAAGATCCTTCTGACCTTACCTTAACTGGTGATGTTACTGATGAAGCAGATAACTGCTCAACTGGTCTTGAAGCTACTTTTGTAGATACAGTGGCTGATGGCGCTTGTGCTAATGAATCTGTAATTACTAGAACTTGGTCTTTAACTGACGATTGTGATAATACAACAACACTTGTTCAAACCATTACTATTGAAGATACAACACCGCCTACCTTTACGGTACCTGCTGATATCACTATTGAGTGTGATCAAGATCCTTCTGACCTTACCTTAACTGGTGATGTTACTGATGAAGCAGATAACTGCTCAACTGGTCTTGAAGCTACTTTTGTAGATACAGTGGCTGATGGTGCTTGTGCTAATGAATCTGTAATTACTAGAACTTGGTCTTTAACTGACGATTGTGATAATACAACAACACTTGTTCAAACCATTACTGTTGAAGATACAACACCGCCTACCTTTACGGTACCTGCTGATATCACTATTGAGTGTGATCAAGATCCTTCTGACCTTACCTTAACTGGTGATGTTACTGATGAAGCAGATAACTGCTCAACTGGTCTTGAAGCTACTTTTGTAGATACAGTGGCTGATGGCGCTTGTGCTAATGAATCTGTAATTACTAGAACTTGGTCTTTAACTGACGATTGTGATAATACAACAACACTTGTTCAAACCATTACTGTTGAAGATACAACACCACCTACCTTTACGGTACCTGCTGATATCACTATTGAGTGTGATCAAGATCCTTCTGACCTTACCTTAACTGGTGATGTTACTGATGAAGCAGATAACTGCTCAACTGGTCTTGAAGCTACTTTTGTAGATACAGTGGCTGATGGCGCTTGTGCTAATGAATCTGTAATTACTAGAACTTGGTCTTTAACTGACGATTGTGATAATACAACAACACTTGTTCAAACCATTACTGTTGAAGATACAACACCACCTACCTTTACGGTTCCTGCTGATATCACTATTGAGTGTGATCAAGATCCTTCTGACCTTACCTTAACTGGTGATGTTACTGATGAAGCAGATAACTGCTCAACTGGTCTTGAAGCTACTTTTGTAGACACAGTGGCTGATGGCGCTTGTGCTAATGAATCTGTAATTACTAGAACTTGGTCTTTAACTGACGATTGTGATAATACAACAACACTTGTTCAAACCATTACTGTTGAAGATACAACACCGCCTACCTTTACGGTACCTGCTGATATCACTATTGAGTGTGATCAAGATCCTTCTGACCTTACCTTAACTGGTGATGTTACTGATGAAGTAGATAACTGCTCAACTGGTCTTGAAGCTACTTTTGTAGATACAGTGGCTGATGGCGCTTGTGCTAATGAATCTGTAATTACTAGAACTTGGTCTTTAACTGACGATTGTGATAATACAACAACACTTGTTCAAACCATTACTGTTGAAGATACAACACCACCTACCTTTACGGTACCTGCTGATGTAACTATTGAGTGTGATCAAGATCCTTCTGACCTTACCTTAACTGGTGATGTTACTGATGAAGCAGATAACTGCTCAACTGGTCTTGAAGCTACTTTTGTAGATACAGTGGCTGATGGTGCTTGTGCTAATGAATCTGTAATTACTAGAACTTGGTCTTTAACTGACGATTGTGATAATACAACAACACTTGTTCAAACCATTACTGTTGAAGATACAACACCACCTACCTTTACGGTACCTGCTGATATCACTATTGAGTGTGATCAAGATCCTTCTGACCTTACCTTAACTGGTGATGTTACTGATGAAGCAGATAACTGCTCAACTGGTCTTGAAGCTACTTTTGTAGATACAGTGGCTGATGGCGCTTGTGCTAATGAATCTGTAATTACTAGAACTTGGTCTTTAACTGACGATTGTGATAATACAACAACACTTGTTCAAACCATTACTGTTGAAGATACAACACCACCTACCTTTACGGTACCTGCTGATATCACTATTGAGTGTGATCAAGATCCTTCTGACCTTACCTTAACTGGTGATGTTACTGATGAAGCGGATAACTGCTCAACTGGTCTTGAAGCTACTTTTGTGGATACAGTTACTGATGGTGATTGTCCAGGTGAAGCTTTAATTACGCGAGTATGGACCTTAACTGACGATTGTGATAACGCAACTTCATTTGTTCAAACTATTACTATTGAAGACAATACACCACCTGCTCTTGTAGGTGATTTAGAAGATGTAATCAATGTTGTATGTAGCGAGATTCCTGAGGTTCCAGAATTAGTATTTGAAGATGCTTGTTCTTCTAATATCACTGTTGTTTTCAATGAAACGTCAACTGCAGATGGAACAGCTACAGACTATGAAATTATTAGAGATTGGTTTGTTTCAGATGAATGTGGAAATGAATCCGTTTTTACTCAAACCATTATCGTTTCCGTAGAAAGTGATATACCAACTGATGACGCTACACTTTGTATTACTGAAGATTTTGATTTTGATCTATTCGATCTATTGCTTGGAGATTACGATGTAGATGGTATTTGGACAGTAACCTCTGGTGATGCTACTATTAATGGAAGCTTCTTTAACCCGTCATCATTATTAGATACAGATGATAATTTTACAGAAGATCAATTAGGTGATTATGAGTTTACTTATACTTACGGTGGTGAATGCCCAGGAAGTGTAACTGTCATAATTAACATTAATGATGATTGTGTCGTTTTACCTTGCGGAGAAGATGATCTAATTATCTCTAAAGCTGTCACAGTGAACTTTGATGGTATTAATGAATTCTTTACCATCACGGGTGTTGAAGAGTGTGGATTCGTATTTGAAGTACAAATCTTTAACCGTTGGGGTGCTAAAATATATGAAAACTTCAATTATCAAAATGATTGGAATGGTACAGCTTCGAATGCCTCTATTGGACGTTCAGATTATGTGCCAACAGGAACATATTATTACGTTATAAATATTAAGAATAGTGGACTAAAGCCTATTACAGGACCAATCTACGTTTCAACAAAATAAATCTTAACCTATATGAAATTAGTCAAGTTTAATATAATAGCATTTATACTGTTCAGTAGCTGGATGGGAGTAGCACAGCAACTTCCGCAGTTTACGCAGTATATGTACAATACTATTTCTATAAATCCCGCTTATGCAGGAAGTAGAGAGACGCTAAGTGTTGTTGGTTTACATAGAAGCCAATGGGTTGGTCTTGAAGGAGGTCCACAAACCCAAACGTTATCTATACATGCCCCAATGAGAAATGAGAGAGTTGGTCTAGGGTTATCTTTTGTAAATGATGAACTCGGTTATCAGAACTTCTCTTATTTGTATGGTGATTTTTCATACACCATACCTACTGGTGAGAATAGCAAGCTTGCTTTCGGTTTAAAAGCAGGATTCACAAGTTATAGTTTAGATGCTGATTTCCAACAATCACAAGCCAATGACCCCGTGATTTTCGGCTTTGAAGATCGATGGAAGCCTAATATTGGAACTGGTATATACTGGCATAGTAATAAATGGTATATAGGTCTTTCTGCTCCAAGACTTCTAAACACCGATTATACAGGTGATGCAGAATTTCAATCTTTAGAACGAATAAGCTATTATTTCACTGGAGGTTATGTTTTTAAACTCAGTGAGAATACAATGTTCAAACCAGCAGCTTTATTAAAAGCCACTAATGGCGCACCATTGTCATTTGATATGACTGCAAACTTTTTATTCTATGAGAAATTTTGGGTTGGTGCTGGATACCGAATTAACGAACGAGCAGCTGCCTTCAGTGGCATAGCAGACTTTCAAGTTTCAAAACAGTTACGAATAGGCTATGCCTATGAATATCCTATTTCCGATTTAAGACCATATACGAGTGGTACTCATGAAGTCTTACTAATGTTTGAAATATTTAAAAGTAAACGTATTAAATCCCCTAGATACTTCTAAAAAACAAATCATGATGAAATCAAAGTTTTTAATCTTATTATTTGTGTTTAGTAGCACATTTATGGTTGCTCAAGAAAAGCTTGCTGATAAGTTTTTTAGCAATTTTGGGTATATTAAAGCCACAGAACTTTACGAAGAAGTTCTTAAAAAAGGAGACACAAGCCTACATGTTCTAACACGATTAGGAGATTGTTATTACAATAATTCTAAATCTGAGAAAGCGGCATATTGGTATGATTTAGCTTTAGATAAGTATGGTGAGCAAGAGCTTCACCCAGAATATATCTACAAGCATATTCAGTCCTTAAGAAGTCAAAGCAAATTTGAAGATGCTCATTTATGGATGAAAAAATTCACTGCGATTCAGAACAATGACTCTAGAAATAAGAGTTATAACCCTGAAAACATAGCAAAATATGACGAATTATCAAGTAGTGAAAAGAATCAAGTTGTAAAGCTTAAAAATTTGCCTTTTAATTCAAAGTATTCAGATTTTGGAACTTACATTCATGACGGACAATTATACTTTGCATCGTCAAGAAATACTGATGAAAAAAAATTATACAATTGGAACCAAGAACCATTTCTAGACATCTATCAAGTTGAAGTTACTGATGATGCAACAAACGACACGGCTTATGGTTCAGTTGGTTTTATTTCTGCTGAAAAAGTAAACACAGACTTTCATGAAGCTTCGGTTGCGATCACTAAAGATGGTAAAACCATGTACTTCACAAGAGATAATGTGAGTAAGAATAATAAAAAATTAAAGTACGATAAAAAAGGTACCACACACCTCAAATTGTATAAAGCAACATTTGTAGGTGAACAATGGACTAATGTTGTTGAGTTACCTTTCAACGATGATATCTTTTCAACAGGTCACCCTGCATTAAGTCCCGACAATAAACAATTATATTTTGTTTCAGATCGCGAAGGAGGTATTGGAAATACAGATATTTATGTCGTTGATATAGACGGAGACAACTACTCAGAACCCAGAAATCTTGGAGACAAAATCAACACTGAAGGAAGAGAAATGTTCCCTTTTGTTGCAGCAGATGGTGTATTTTACTTCTCTTCTGACGGACATTTAAACTTAGGCTTTTTAGATATTTTTAAATCTGATATTTTAAAGGATGAAAATGCAATGCCTGAAAACCTAGGTGCGCCCTATAATAGTGGCTTTGATGATTTTGCTTATTTCCGAAATACTTCAGACTCGGAGCATGATAATTCAGGTTATTTCTCTTCTAATCGCCCTGATGGTCAAGGTAGTGATGACATCTACAGCTTTGACGCTTCTATTTGCCTTCAAAAAATTGAAGGTGTTGTAAGAGACTTAAATACGAGTCAAGTATTATCTGGTTCGACCGTACAACTTATCAATGAGGTTGGAAAAGTAATTGCAGAAGTTGAAACCGATGACAACGGAAATTATGAATTTTCGGCAGATTGTAATACAAATTACACTGTAATTGGTAGTAAAAAAGACTATAAAGATGATCAGCAGAAAGTGGTCACCGATAATGAAAATGAGAAAACTACTGAAGTAGATCTTAATTTAGAACCCTTAATTAAAGACAATCAAATAGTTATTAATCCTATTTTCTTTGATTTTGACAAATGGAACATCAGAACAGATGCACAATACGAATTAGAGAACATTGTTGATGTGATGAGAGCTCACCCAAGTATGGTAATTAAAATTGAAGCGCATACAGATAGCCGTGGACGTGACAGTTACAATATGAAATTATCAGATAGAAGAGCAAAATCAACCAAAGATTATATTCTATCCAGAGGTATTGCTCCAGAACGCATAGAAAGCGCTATAGGGTATGGAGAGTCACAGTTACTTAACAAATGTTCTAATGGTGTAAAATGCTCCAAAGAAGAGCATCAGTTGAACAGACGCTCTTACTTCTATATTTTAAAAGAATAATTATTACTCTCTACTAAACTAAATTTGAAAAGCAGACTTTTAACAGGTCTGCTTTTTTTATATTTAGCGTTCTTCATACAGTAAAAATTATTATTGCCATTACATCTAAGACACTTGAATAAAACGTTAATTTGAAACCACTTGCTGAAAATATTTAAAAAGTATTGAGAGTTACATGAAAAAGAAACGATATGGTAGCTTCGTGAATAAGTTAACTGTGTAGGTTGGTATAAATAAACAGTAAACGCGTAAGCCACTCTTTAATACTATTAAAAGGAGAAATCATATAAGTGAGGCTTTTATATAGAATGTGTTTTAAATGAACTTAGAGGTGTCATCCTATTAAACATGAACATTTATACAAAATCTATCTCAAACCTAAATTATTCAATCTAAGTATAAAAAAAGGAATCAAAAAAGCCACAGTAAAACTGTGGCTAAAAATTATTGATTTGCTATTAATCAATTTTTACATTTACTTTTTAATAAATATATTGGTAAAATACCACTTTCCTTCTGCGTTCTGTTCTGCTGAAACATCAAAATCTGTATAGTCACCTTCAATGTTTTCTCGATGACCATCGCTGTTTAACCAAGCATTAACCACAGATTCTGCTGAACTAAAAGCATAAGCTACATTTTCAGAAACATTTATCGCTGATGTATTCTCAATTAAACTGTTTTTACGTTGGAAAAAATTATCGTGAGAAACATTATCAACTTCTACCATATAATCTGTATGTGTGAACGCAACCGACTTTATAACATCGTGGTTATTTAATGGTGTTAGACCTTCAGTAATTCTATGGGCATTAATTAATTCTAAAATTTCAATTTCAATGGCCTTAGCTGATGGTGCCGAAGGCAAAGACATACTATTTATGGTCTCATCTGGAAATTTTTCCGTTGAACATGAGAACGTTAGCAGAGCCACTAATACCATGATAGGCAATAATTTAATTGGTTTCATAAGAGGGTTATTTAGATTTGGGATTACTAAAATAGAGTCCTCTTTATGTAAAAACTGTTAACGATATGTTAAATTCGACAAAACGCATGTATTTTGTCGATTTTTTATGTAAATCATCGATGAAATGCGGTTTCAGAATTCAATTATTAGTATTTGAGCGAAGTTTTTTAGCGCTTCATCGATAATACGAAACTTTGATTAAGGTGACAAACGATCGAGAATCCAATTGTAATCGTCGTCCAAATGAAAGCGTAATCTATCATGAAGTCTATTAGGCCTTCCTTGCCAAAACTCAATTTCTATCGGCTTAACAATTAATCCGCCCCAAAAATCAGGCCTTGGAATTTCCTTACCTTCATATTTTACTTCTAAGTCTTTAAGGCGCTGCTCTAGTACCTCTCTGTTCTCAATCACCTTACTTTGATTAGATACGATTGCACCGAGCTGACTTCCTCTCGGTCTGGATTCAAAATAGCCATCACTAAGATTTTCAGCTATTTTTTCTGCGCAGCCTTTTATGATAATTTGTCGCTCTGCAGCAGGCCAAAAAAAGGAAAGACAAACATTTGGATTATTAAGGATGGCCTTACCTTTTTCGCTATTATAATTAGTATAAAAAATAAAGCCTTCATAGGTATACTTTTTAAGTAAAACTACTCTGCTTTTTGGAAACCCATCCAATCCCAATGTACTTATCGTCATGGCATTCGTTTCTCCTACATTAAAGTTTTCATCGACCTCATGAAACCATTTTTGAAATAATTCCATAGGATTATCACTTACATTGCTTTCAAGTAGTTCTTGTTTCTCGTATGATTTCCTGTAATCTCCTAAGTCTGTATTCATTAGTCTTAATTAAATGATTTTATGCTCCTATTCTTTTTTAGCTTCGAATATTTCCTATAAATTTAAGGAATAATCCCTACTAATGAAATTCACAGACAGCAAATATTCCCAACTACTAGAGTATAAAACCATAGAGTTTTCATTCGGTACAATTTATACCACTAAGCAATTTATTATTTCTGAATTAAATGAAGGCATTCATGTAGATTACGATGTTGCAGGTGAGCTTATTGGCAGATTTACAGAAGAAATAAGAAATGGGGTTAAAATAGGTTATATCGCTAATAGAATCAACTCCTACTCTTTTGACCCTCAATTATGGTTAGATTTCAATAATGAATATGACTTTTTAATTGCTACAGCCATTGTATCATACACCAATTTTAGCTACATAAACTCGAGTATAGAAAAGCATTTTTTTCAAAAAAGTTTAAAACGCTGCCATAGTCTTGAAGAAGCCATTGAGTGGATGTTAAAACTAGAAGAATTTAAATCACAAGTCTAATCGAAATTGAAAGCTTTACCGTCTTGTGCCAGTGACACGGGTTTAAAAACAGTCTCCGCTTCAGTTTTAAACAAACTTAAATTGTCATATCTGGTAGAATAGTGACCCAATATAAGTTGACCTACATTCGCTTTTTTTGCAATTGTTGCGGCTTGTTTGGCCGTTGAATGTTTTGTTGGTGCTGCTAATGCTTCATTTTTTTCTAGAAATGTAGACTCATGATATAAAACATCTACGTCCTTAATGAGAGGAATCATATCCTCATTATAAGCCGTATCACTGCAAAAGGCATAACTTTTTGGGGGTTTAGGATCTGTAGTCACAGATTCATTTTTTATAATATGACCCGCTTTATCAGGCACATCACCACCTTGCTTTAATTTCCTATAATAAGCCACATCGATATCGGCGTTAAGAACAGCATTCATGTCTAATTTACGATCGCCTATCTTTTCTTTGAATAGAAAACCATTGGTATAAATACGATGATCTAATGGAATGGTATGCACTTCAACTTTATCATCTTCATAGATCAAATCTGAGGTTTTTGATGTTAATTCATGAAAGATAAGTTTATAATTCGTCCATGAGTCTGATAATTTCATTTGAAGTGTTATCACTTCTTTTAATCCTTGAGGCGCATAAACGTGTAAATCGGTTTCGCGAGTTAGAAGTCTAAAAGTCGAGATCAAACCGACTAACCCAAAGCAATGATCACCATGCAAATGTGAAATAAAAATATGTTTTATACGGCTAAACTTAATTTTATTGCGTCGCAATTCAACCTGAGTTCCTTCACCACAATCAATAAGAAACATGTTATTTTTTATCTCTAATACCTGGGAAGTAGGATTCGTAGTCGTTCTTGGTGTGGCACTATAACAGCCTAAAATGGTAAGTTTCATAGATGCTAAAATCCTAAGTCGCGCTCAATGTCTTCCATTTCAATGATATCATAGGCTTCCTGAAGTGTTGGAACGACAATAATTTCATCTGGAGTTTCCTCCAGATTTGCTTTATCTGTAACTATAACAAATGAATGCTTTGCTTTTCTATGTGTATTAGATAATTGCAAGAACTCAACGATTTCAAGTAAAGTCACTCGATTTAAAGTGGTCAAACTGATGATAATGTTATTATTTTTATAGCGTTTATATAACACCTCTACTTTTTTTATCAATTCTATAATTGACTCATTTTCTTGAGTAATAATCGTTGTATTTCCGTCTTTATCAAAAATCATATGCTAATGTTTAATTTTGGATGCCAACAAATAAATGACTGCCATTCTTATGGCTACACCATTTTGAACTTGATCTAATATTATCGCCTGATCTGAATCTGCTACATCGCTAGTAATCTCAACGCCACGATTTATAGGCCCAGGATGCATAATAGTAATCTCTTTATCTAAAGAATTCAATAAGGCCTTATTTACGCCGTATTGTTGCGTATACTCTCTAGTAGTGGGGAAATAACTAATATCCATGCGTTCATTTTGTACTCGTAACATATTTGCCACATCACACCAATTTAAAGCTTTTCGCAAATCTGTTTCCACCAGCACCCCCAAGTCTTTAATATATTTTGGCAATAAAGTTTTTGGTCCACACACCATGACATTAGCGCCTTGTAATTGCAAGGCATAGATATTAGAGAGCGCTACTCTACTATGTAAAATATCGCCAACAATAACCACGTTTTTTCCTTTTACTTCACCAAGCCTCTCGCGTATTGAATAACTATCTAGTAATGCCTGTGTAGGGTGTTCATGCGCTCCATCTCCAGCATTAATGATACTGGCATCAACATGTCTTGACAAAAACACACAGGCTCCAGGGTTTGGATGACGCATTACCACCATATCCACTTTCATGGATAAAATATTATTAACTGTATCTATTAATGTTTCCCCTTTTTTCACAGATGATTGCGATGCTGAAAAATTTATCACATCAGCTGACAATCGTTTTTCTGCGAGTTCAAAGGATAATTTAGTGCGCGTGGAGTTTTCAAAGAATAAGTTAGCGATGGTAATATCTCTAAGTGAGGGCACTTTTTTAATTGGTCTATTAATCACCTCTTTGAAATGATCGGCAGTTTCAAAAATCAATTGAATATCTTTCTTATTTAGATATTTAATTCCCAGCAAGTGCTTAACACTTAATTCGCTCATAATTGTTAACTATTTATCAAATATACTGAGTCTTCACCTTCATTTTCGACCCAATTCACTTTTACCTTTTCTTCGTTGATAGCATCTACTTGTCTCCCTCTATAATTTGGCTGAATGGGTAAATGTCTGCTAAAACGGCGATCAATTAAAGTTAATAATTCAATTTCGTTTGGTCTTCCAAAAGACTGTATTGCCGTGAGTGCTGCTCTAATACTGCGACCAGTATATAGCACATCATCAATGAACACAATGTTTTTGTTTTCCACAATAAAATCTATTTCAGTTGTGTTTGCCTCTAAAATCTTTTCTCCTCTTCGGAAATCATCTCTATAGAACGTAATGTCTAAATGCCCCAATTGAATATTCTTGATCTTATACTCGGTTTTTAGCATTTCCGCTAATCGATTAGCTAAAAACTTTCCTCTAGGTTGCAACCCGATGAGAACGGTATTTGTAAAGTCGTTATGATTTTCAATAAGTTGACAAGCCAATCGATGAAGAATGATGTTTAACTCTTTAGCATTAAGTAACACTTTTTGACTCATAGGATGTTCCAAACGGATTTGGTGGACAAAGTTAAGTTAAATAATTAGGGTTTGCAATTCTATAAAATCACATATTGCTAAAGTGACTAAATCAAAATACTTTTTTAAATAATTGACGCACCTTCTATTTCAATATTTACAATGTAAAAACCTGCTTATCCCGATCACAAAAAAAGCCTCTCATTTCTGAAAGGCTCGATGTATAAATAATAAAATTTTACTTTTTTACAAACTTCTTAGTTAATGTCCCTTGAAGCGCATTAATTTTCATAAAATATAAACCACTGTTTAAAGCACTTACATCAATTTGATTGTTGCGTATATTTACAGATATTGACTTCCCTAAGGCATCATAAATTTTCACATCACTAATGGTTATGAATGAAGGAACATTAAGAAAAAGGGTGTCTTCTATCGGATTAGGATAAATACTAATTAGCTCTTGTAAATTATCTTCAACTGACAACAACATACAATCGGCACCAAACAAAAAATTTCCAAATAACTCACCGCTTCCATTTAAACCCTCTAGCTCAATTGCAGTAATGGGTTCATCAGAAATCACTCCAAAAAATGTTTGAGAATTAACAGGTGTATTCACATTAAAAGTATCGATCAATACTCCAGCAACACCAAATACTCTAACAACCGTTGTTGGATCGTTATTTTCCCATATGTCCATTGCTACTGAATACACATCTGGAGAAAAATTAATAATTGTATATTCTGCAAATGTAGTGGCTCCTATTAATGAATCAATATTACCTATCACCCCAGGAGGTATATTAATAATGGTAGTGCTATTGGAAGCTTCAACACTAAAACCAGCAGCTAATTCTCCAGCCACAAAACATCCATCACCTGCACTACTTACGGAAACACCACAATCTGTTATTCCAACTGGACCATTTGTGAAATCTTCAGAACTTAAGGTCGTATCCGAGCAGTTTGCAATAACGGCTGCATTAAAATCACCTAATGTGGTATAGGTTCCTATAATCTGCAGTTGGCTATTTTCACTTATTTCCATAGGAGCTTCGGGATTGTCTGTGTTTGAAATTACAACTGAATTTTCAGTAGAGACGTCTAAATAGCTTGTAGGGTTTTGCGCAAAAGTGAAGTTGCACAGTAAAACAATTAAAATAGTAATTTTTTTCATGTGGTTGGTTTTTAAATTATCGTATTTCAAGTTACAGCAAATATTTGAATTCATTAACAAAAAAAGCCTCTCATTTCTGAGAGGCTTTAAATATTAAAAAATTTCAAGGAATTATTTCTTCCCGTCTAATTTATCTTTAAGCGCTTGTAAAGCTACATTAGCATCGCCTAAAGTAGGTTTTGCTTCTGCTGCCTGAGCTTCTTGCTTTTTAACAGCTGCTTTTACATTTGCCATTTCTTCTTCTTTGAAGATTGCTGTATGTGACGCTACTACACGTTTAAATTCTTTGTTAAATTCAATGATTTTAAACTCTGCAGCTTCACCTTTCTTAAGCTTGCTACCATCTTCTTTTTCTAAGTGACGAGACGGTACAAAAGCAACGATATCTTCATTAAAATTGATAGTCGCACCCTTATCTACGATTTCTGCGATTTCAGCATTATGCGTAGTTCCTAAGGCGAACTCAGTCTCATACTTATCCCATGGATTATCAGTAGTTTGTTTATGACCTAAAGATAATTTACGTCCTTCAACATCTAATTCTAATACTACCACGTCAAGCGTATCACCTACGTTACAGAATTCACTTGGGTGTTTTATTTTCTTAGTCCAAGATAAATCAGAGATATAAATCAATCCATCAATACCTTCTTCTAATTCTACAAATACTCCAAAATTAGTAAAGTTACGTACGATACCAGAGTGCTTTGAAGCTACTGGGTATTTAGATGTAATATCTGTCCATGGATCTGGCGTTAATTGCTTAATCCCAAGAGACATCTTACGATCTTCTCTATCTAAAGTTAAAATAACTGCTTCAATTTCATCTCCGACAGATACAAAATCTTGAGCAGAACGTAAATGTGTTGACCAAGACATTTCACTCACGTGAACTAATCCTTCTACACCTTCTTCTACTTCAACAAATGCACCGTAATCTGCAATTACAACTACTTTACCTTTTACTTTATCACCAACTTTTACAGTATCACCTAAAGCTTCCCAAGGATGTTTACTTAATTGCTTCAGACCTAACTGGATTCTAGACTTATCTTCATCAAAGTCTAAGATCACTACGTTTAATTTCTGGTCTAATTCTACGATTTCATTTGGATGATTAATTCTAGACCAAGATAAATCTGTGATATGAACTAATCCGTCAACTCCACCAAGATCAATAAACACACCGTAAGATGTAATATTCTTAACGATACCTTCTAATACTTGACCTTTTTCTAATTGACTAATGATCTCTTTTTTCTGCTCTTCAATATCAGCTTCGATAAGTGCTTTATGAGAGACCACAATGTTTTTGAATTCGTGATTAATTTTAACCACTTTGAATTCCATTGTTTTATTTACGTACTGGTCGTAATCTCTAATAGGTTTAACATCAATTTGAGAACCTGGCAAGAATGCTTCAATACCAAATACGTCAACGATCATACCACCTTTGGTTCTGCATTTAACAAAACCATTAACGATTTCACCAGTTTCATGAGCATTGTTTACACGATCCCATGCTTTAATTACACGTGCTTTTCTGTGCGATAATACCAACTGACCTGTAGCGTCTTCACGCACATCGATTAATACCTCTACTTTATCACCAACTTTTAAATCTGGATTGTAACGGAACTCATTAAGAGAGATTACACCTTCAGACTTTGCATTGATATCAATGATAGCATCACGATCAGTAAGATGGATTACTTCACCTTCTACGACTTCATCATCTAAGGTATCCACAAAATTTTCAGATACTAATTTTTCAAATTCTTCTAATTGTTTGTCATCGACAGGGTCAATTCCTTCTTCGTAATTGTGCCAATTGAAATCTTCTAAGAATTTTTCTGGGTTTGCCTGAGCCTCAGATACTTGAGGAGCTTCAGTTTTAGGAGCTTCAGTAGTTGCTACTTCAGCTTGTTTTGTTTCTTTTTCAGACATGTGCTGAATTAAAATTTGTATTCTGTGTGATATTTAGAAAGATTTAAGCGCTCACACACAGAAGTGTTATTGTTGTTTATATCGTCCTTTTATCTCTCTATATTCCGCCAAAAGGAGCGCAAAAATACATATTATTTGCATTAAAACAAAATTATTACCTAATTGTATAACTTATTGACTTTCAGAAATTAAAAAACTAAAAAAATGATGTCACCTCGTTTGAGTTTTTGGCACATTAATTGGTATATTTACAATAGTATTAACACTAAATTAAAAACGAATATTATTATGGTAAAATCAAAATACCAAAGCGTATTAGACCTAGGACAAAAATTAAACATCGAAAATGGTGATGTTAAAGAAGAGAATGGTGTTTTAAAGGTTACAGGAACTGCAAAAACACAATATGAAAAGAACCTGATCTGGGATGAAATTAAAGCAGTTGGGGGTGATAGTCCATCAGACATCATGGCAGATATTAAAGTTGCTGATGAGTCTGTATTTCACAGGCATACTGTTAAAAGCGGTGAAACTTTAGGTAAAATTGCAAAACAGTATTATGGTGATGCAATGAAATATAAAGACATATTTGCGGCAAATACGGATATCTTAAAAAATCCAGACCTAATTCATCCAGATCAAGAATTAATCATACCAAATTTATAAATTGGTGGATAAACTTATGAAAGCGACTTTAGGGTCGCTTTTTTTTATGCTTCTAAGTTTATTTTATCTTCTGAAAGTTTAAGTACCAGTTCAAATTGTTCTTGCAGCGTCATATTAGAATTGTCAATTTCAATAGCATCTTTTGCGATGGTTAACGGTGAATCTTCTCGGTTAGAATCGATATAATCACGTGTTTGCACATTAAGTAATACATCCTCATAGCTCACGTCTTCACCACGTTCTATCAGCTCATCGTAACGGCGTTGTGCTCTTTGTTCTGCGGAAGCTGTCATAAATAATTTCAATTCGGCATCGGGAAATACCACAGTGCCAATATCTCGACCGTCCATAACTACACCCTTGTCTTTTCCGAAATTTTGTTGCTGTTTCACCAGTTGTTCTCTTACTTCTGAAACGGTTGCAATTTGGCTAACAAATTGAGAAACTTCAAGCGTTCTTATGGCTTTTTCAACATTTTCACCGTTAAGAAACACTTCTGCAAATCCTAGTTCATGATTAAATTTAAAACTAATCTTTATTTGATCTAATTGGGAGATTAGGCCCTCTTCATCAAAGCAATCGGTCTTAATAAATCCCTTCTGCATAGCGAAATACGTTACTGCGCGATACATTGCGCCTGAATCGACATACACGTAACCTAAAGCTTTCGCGAGCTGTTTAGCTACTGTGCTTTTGCCCGTAGATGAAAATCCGTCAATGGCTATAGTAATTGTATTCATTATCTCAAGTCAATTTGTAATCCGAAGAAACTAGCATTAGAGGCTCCCGAATATCTGGCATGGGTATAACTAAAGCGTAGTTTATTTAACTTTATACCCACTCCAAATGACAATCCTGAAAAATTTCGTTGTTCTAAGATACGTAATTCTTCTGCTCTTCTAAAGTTATAGCCCATTCTAATGTTAAATCCACGGTCCGGAAATAACTCAGCTCCAATAATCGTATGTCTTAATAATTCATTAAAGAAACTAGCTTCTTCTTGAGCTTGATTACCGTCTAGATCTGTTGTTGCTCTTGCCGGATTAGAAAAGCCTACTGGCCAAGTCTGTAAGTTTTCAAATGTCAAGTGCCAACGCAGTGGCATATTTTCTAAGGTTTGTGATAAGCCTAAGTTTATTTCGAGCGGCAACTTTTCATTTAAGCCTGCATAAGTGACAATTTGAGTTCCAAGATTCCTAACAGTCAATGCCGCATGAAAATCTAGGCGTTCATTAATATACATCGCTCCAAAATCGGCTGCAACACCTATAGAATTATAAATTTCAAGCTTTGATGTAATGAGTTTCAAATTGGCACCTATATAAAAATCACTAAATGGAATTTGATAAGCATATCCAGCTGATAAGGCAGCTTCATTTCCTGTAAATGTTCCTGTAGAAACACCATTCAAATCATAGCCATCAAAACTTCCGTAGTTGATGTAAGTCATTCCAATATGCAAGGTCTGTACATGCCTATCCCATGTATAAGCATAGGCAGCTGTACCATAACTAATTCCACCCAAATAACTGGAATAGTTTACAGCTAATTGATTATCCATTTCTGAATTGATAGTTGCCGGATTAAATAATCCGCCAGTAACATCATAATCATAATTAGTGATTACTTTTCCTCCTAAGGCTGCTTGTCTTGGTGAGGCTATAAGATTTAGAAATTGATATGTAGATTCACCACCAACTTGGGCAATCAAAGTTGTTGTCAATAACAGACAAAAAATCGTAGCAATTTTCTTTAGCATATAAGTTTGCAAAGTAACTAAATCTATCTTAAAACGAATGTATGTGTATTTTATTTTTTGAAAAGAATGTTTTCTATTTTAGTCGAAGGATTTGCCCAACCTTAATAAGATTACTTGTTAATCTATTTCGCGCTTTTATAGCTTCAACAGTAGTATTTGCTTTTTTAGCAATACTATATAAGGTGTCTCCTTTTGAAACGGTCCACGTTTCATTATTATACAGAGCGTCAAAATTACTAACTCGTAAAATCTGACCAACTTTGATGAGCGTTGTTTCTAAATTGTTCGCAGTTTTTAATGCCCCTAATGTAGTTTGGTATCGTCTGGATAAGCCGTAAAGTGTTTCGCCTTTTTGAACGGTATGGAAATCAGTAATATTATTTGCAGTCGTGGGTTGCCCTATGTCATAGACCATAGCTGTATTTTTTATTGTAGAGCCCGCAACTTTATGTTTTTCCCGCTCAGATTTCATATCAACTACAGGAATCTGTTTCTCTTTAGACATTAAAACAGAATCCTTTGCAACTTTACTTTGTGCTGTACTTATTGCATTTACTTTTTTAGCATGAATTAAAGTGACTTCACCAGTTACCAGATTAAGTCTAGCTGGTTTACCATCTAATAGTACCTCTTTATAAGTATCCGTTTGGGCAGTAACTCCATAAACAGAAGTTACTACCATTATCACGGATATAAATACTTTAAAGTTTTTTAGCATTCTTAACTTTTTGATTGGTGAGTGCTATGTTTAGAACATCACTCATATCTTTGACATAATGAAATTTGAGTCCTTTCAAATACTCTGCTTTAATTTCATCAATATCGCGTCTATTATCTTCGCAAAGTAAAATCTCTTTAATTTTCGCGCGTTTTGCTGCGAGAATCTTTTCTTTAATTCCTCCAACAGGCAACACTTTTCCTCTTAGAGTAATCTCACCAGTCATTGCTAAACTCTTTTTGACCTTACGTTGTGTAAACAAAGATACTAAAGAAGTTAACATTGTTACACCTGCACTTGGGCCGTCTTTTGGAGTTGCACCTTCTGGAACGTGAATATGGACATTATAATTTTCAAAAACTTTTGGTTCTATTCCAAAATCATCAGCATTCGCCTTAATGTATTCCATAGCGATAGTCGCCGACTCTTTCATCACTTTCCCGAGGTTACCAGTAATTGTTAAATTCCCTTTTCCTTTAGATAAAATAGATTCAATAAACAAAATATCACCACCTACTCTAGTCCACGCTAGACCAGTAACGACACCCGCCACATTATTATTTTCATATTTATCACGTTCTAATCGAGGTGAGCCTAAAACATCCAACACATCCTGATTGGTGACCTTCAGATTGTAATCTTCCTCCATTGCTATGTTCTTGGCGGCATGACGTACCATTTTAGCAATTTGTTTTTCTAATCCACGTACTCCAGACTCTCTTGTATAGCCTTCTACAATCTTTTCGAGTTGTGGCTTTCCAATTTTAAGATGTACATCGGTTAAGCCGTGTTCTTTAAGTTGCTTTGGTAACAAATGACGTTTTGCTATTTCTACTTTTTCTTCAATCGTATACCCAGTAACATTAATGATTTCCATACGATCAATTAATGCTGGTTGAATAGTATTTAAACTATTTGATGTCGCAATAAACATGACCTTTGATAAATCAAATCCCATTTCAAGAAAGTTATCATGAAAGTCACTATTCTGCTCTGGATCTAAAACTTCTAATAAGGCTGAAGATGGATCGCCTTGATGTGAGTTAGATAATTTATCAATTTCATCAAGTACAAATACTGGATTTGATGTTCCTGCTTTTTTCAGACTCTGAATGATTCGTCCTGGCATCGCTCCTATATACGTTTTTCGATGCCCTCTAATTTCGGCCTCATCACGCAATCCTCCTAATGACATACGAACATACTCTCTACCTAAAGCCTCGGCAATAGACTTACCTAATGATGTTTTACCTACGCCAGGAGGACCATATAAACATAAAATTGGTGATTTCATATCATTGCGCAATTTTAAAACCGCAAGATATTCGATGATACGCTTTTTGACATCATCTAAGCCATAATGATCACGATCTAGAATTCGCATCGCACGTTTGAGATCAAATTTATCGTCACTGAACTCGTTCCAGGGTAAATCCAAAAATAGATCCAAATAATTACGCTGTATCGAATACTCAGCCACTTGTGGGTTCATGCGTTGCATTTTAGATAATTCTTTATCAAAATGATCTGAAACATTCTTATCCCATTTTTTCTTCTTGGCTCTTTGACGCATCTCCTCAATTTCTTCACCAGATGAGACTCCTCCACCAAGTTCTTCTTGAATAGTTTTCATCTGTTGGTGCAAGAAATATTCGCGCTGCTGTTGGTTCATGTCGCTTTGAACCTTAGATTGAATATCATTTTTAAGCTCCAATTTCTGAAGTTCAACATTCATAAATTTTAAGGTTGCAAGAGCACGTTCTTTCAAATCATTAATCTCAAGTAATTCTTGCTTTTCTTTAACAGAAAGATTCATGTTAGAAGAGACAAAATTTACCAAGAATGAGTCACTTTCAATATTTTTAATTGCGAAAGAAGCTTCGGTTGGGATATTAGGACTATCCTTTATAATTTGTAGTGAAAGATCTTTTATAGACTCAATAATTGCAGAAAACTCTTCATTATTAACCGCTGGTTTAGCTTCAGGAACATCCTTAACCGAAGCTGTTAAATAAGGGTCTTCGGATATAATATCTTGTATTTCAAATCGTTTCTTTCCTTGAATGATAATGGTCGTATTACCATCAGGCATTTTAAGAACTTTTAAGATTCTTGCAACAGTTCCTTTCTTAAAAACATCCTTTGCTGAAGGATCTTCAACTACTTCGTCTTTTTGAGAGACCACACCAATTACCTTGCTTCCATTATTAGCATCATTGATGAGCTTTATTGATTTATCTCGACCTGCAGTAATTGGAATCACTACTCCTGGAAATAAAACCGTGTTTCGCAAAGGAAGAATAGGCAGTGATTCAGGAAGGAGCTCATTATTTATTTCTGCCTCATCTTCGGGTGTCATTAAAGGAATTAATTCTGAATTTTCATCAAAATCCTGAAATGACAAACTGTCAAGCTTTAAAAAATTAGACTTCGCCATATTATTTTTTTAGTCAATCTGTCATTAAAATGAACAGACTTATAGATTTATAATTCTTTGAAAAACAACTCATATTACTGTATATCAATACTATACAGTCTAAAAGTTATTACATACCTTTATATAATTTCAATAGTTATGCCATTACCTATGATTCCTATAAAAACTTTTTTTATTAAAAGTGTAACATTACATTCCTCAAGTCATCTCTATAATAAAGCATTTGTTTTTTGACACTAACCAATCAAAATATAGAGCAGTTATTACAGCTTTGTAAATCAGGCAACCAGCACGCGCAAATGGAAGTCTATAATAGATATTACAAAGCCATGTATAATACAGCCTTGAGAATTGTAAAAGACAGTTTTGAAGCTGAGGATATCATGCAAGATTCTTTTTTAACAGCATTCATGAAGTTACATAGTTTGAAAGAACTTAAAACTTTTGGAGCTTGGTTAAAGCGGATAGTCGTAAATAACAGTATCTATCACTATAAAAAAAACAATAAATATCAAGACGTTCCTTTAGATGATGTGTTATATAAAGTTGAAGATCATTCTGGAGTACCTGAAGATTCAGACTTTACAAATCTTAAGGCGCGGCAGGTTTTGAAAACAATGCAGTCACTCAAAGGTAATTATAGAATGTGCTTAACGCTTCATTTAATTGAAGGCTATGATTATGATGAAATCTGCGATATCATGGAGATCTCGCCTGCCAATTGTAGAACAATGATGTCGAGAGCAAAAGACAGTCTAAGAAAAAAATTAGAGCCCTTGGTTCAGTATTAACGTAAAGCTCAAAATGAGCAATAAGATACAACGGATGAAAAAAAATACTATGAATGATTTATTTCGGCATATGCAAGATGATTTCGATATAGAAATGCCAAGTGCCGGTCATGAGCATCGGTTTTTAGATAAATTAAAGACTCAGCAAAATCCTGTTATTGTTGGTAAGTTCAACGCTTTTAATTATTGGAGACCATTTTTAGCTGTAGCGGCTACCATTATATTATGCTTCAGTGTATTTACTGTAATACAACAGCAAGAACCAGAATTAAGAGACTTGGCAAATGTATCACCTGAATTATCACAGACACAATCCTTTTTCGTAAGTGCTATTGAACAAGAAATTACAGCCATAGAAGCACAGCGTTCTCCGGAAACAAAGGACATGATTGAAGATGCTCTGAAATCACTTAAAGTTTTAGAAACAGAATATCAAACATTGAAAGTGGATTTAACAGAAAGCGGTAATGACAAACGCGTTATTTATGCGATGATCAACAACTTTCAAAATAGAATAGACATTTTAAAAACCCTATTAGAACATATCGAAGAAGTAAAAAATTTAAAACAATACCAACATGAAAACACTATATAAATTAGTATTCACAATTGCCTTATTACCATCACTAGTATTGGCAAACACATCTGAAGGATGGAAAGGGCAACACACTAAAGAAAAAACGATTAAAAAAGAATTTAACGTTAATTCTAATGCAACTTTAAAAGTAGATAATAGCTACGGAAACATTAATATTACTACCTATGAAGGTTCTACAATTTCATTTGAAGTACACATTAAAACTAATGGCAATGACTTAGACAAAGTCAAAGAAAAATTAGATGATATTACTGTAGAGTTTAATGCGTCTAACGCCATGGTATCGGCTAAAACCTTGTTCAGTAAAAGCAAATCTAAATCTTGGTGGAATTGGGGGAAAAACAACAATGTCAATATGGAAATCAATTATGTGATTAAAATGCCGATCACTAATAATGTGGATTTGAACAATGATTATGGGAGTATTGACCTTGACAAGCTTGAGGGACGCGCAAATATTAATTGCGACTACGGAAAGATTACAACTAAAGAACTTATGGCTACCAATAATTCAATCACATTTGATTATACGAACAACTGCTACTTTGAATATATTAATAGTGGGAAAATAAATGCCGACTACAGCAGCTATACGGTTGGAAAAACAAAATCATTAGATATTAATGCCGACTATACTAAATCTGAAATCGAAATAGCTGAAGGTATTGCTTACAATTGTGATTATGGCTCAATGAAGATTAATAATGCTAACAATGTGGAAGGGAATGGAGATTACTTAACACTTCGCTTAGGCACCATTTACAAAAACGTTAATATCAAAGCTGATTATGGGTCTATTAAAATTGAAAACATGGCTGCAAATGCGGAGAATATTGACATAGAATCTGATTATAATGGTATTACCATAGGCTACGATAGTGGTTATAATTTTAATTTTGACATTGATCTTGAATACGCCTCTTTGAGAAATGCAGACGATTTTGAATTCACTAAGAAGCGTATTGAATCATCAGATAAGTATTATCAAGGGTACCGCGGAAATTCGAGTAGTGGTAATATGATTAGAATAAAATCTGACTACGGGAGTGTCACCTTTAAACAAAACTAAAAGCAATAAATAAAAACCAAATATTATGAAAAAATCACTTGTATTAGTAATAGCCTTGTTATGCTTCTCAATATCACAAGCCCAATGGAAAAAAGTAAAAGGAAACGGTGAAATGACGAAGCAAAAGAGATCGACGGGAGATTATGATGCTATTAAATGTGCTGGAAGCTTTGATTATATACTAGTCTCTGGAACAGAAGGTAACATCACTATTGAAGGCGAATCCAACTTATTAGAACATATTGTTACAGAAGTTAAAGATGGCACCTTACACGTGAAAACACAAAAGGGTAAAAACTTGAGTACGAGCTGGAATAAAACCATTACAATCACGATACCCTTCCAAGATATTGACAATGTCTCGTTGTCAGGTTCAGGAGATTTATGGAATAAAGATCGTATTTCAACCAGCACTCTTGACGTGTCTTTATCTGGTTCAGGTGATATTGTTCTTGATATTCAAACTCAGCGTGTTACAGGAAAGGTTACAGGGTCTGGGGATTTAACTCTAAAAGGCAGTACTACCGATTTAAAAGCCGGTGTAACAGGATCTGGAGATTTCCACGGATTTAATCTTCAATCTACTAATACAGATGTTTATGTGAAAGGTTCTGGTGATGCTGAAGTAGTTTGTAATGGTGTTTTTAAAGCTAGAGTTACAGGCTCCGGTGATATTGAGTACAGGGGAAATCCAAAAACTGAGGATACGAAAGTTTCAGGATCTGGAAGTATTGAAAACTAAGGATATGAAAACAATAAAAAAGCCACTCGATTTGAGTGGCTTTTTTTATATCTCGTAATTACTATTTATAATTCCTAAAGACACTTCTTGAGGCTGTTAAAAGCTTCAAAAAATGACAATACTTATATGTCAAATATAAACATCGTTGGTGTATGTGAGTTATTGCTTAGTGTAAACTAAAATGAGATCCTGAGTTATAATAACGCTACCATCCTCATTAGACGAAAAGAATCCAGCTGGAATCAAAGTAGATAATTCATTTCCATTTAAAGTCCAATCAGACACCATTCCTTCATCGGATATCGTAACTGTATTCTCAATTTGAGCCCAAGTCACATCTGAATTAAAAAGCTCCTCAATACATGCTATAGTGTAACTGTATTCATCCTCTGTTCCTACAATGATTTCAAAAGAAATATCTGCAAATGAAGTACTCATAATCACAGCTGTCCCATCATTATCAAAAACTATAGTTTCATTTTCATAACAATCTAATTCATCTAAAAAGTTCAAACTCGGAGTGCCATCATTATTTAAGTCGATAGCTTCCTCTCCTATCCAGGCCGTTAATAACCATGTCCCTTCAAGTTCTGCAGCCTGCTGATTATTATTTGAGCAATCTCCTAGCCCATCTACTGAAGCTTGTAACGATCCGTCAGCATCACCACAGGTATCAATTTGCGCTTGTAAAGCATTTCGGTATGCCGTACATAATTGTGTGTAATTATCTACATTAACTCCTAAGAAATTTAGAGCTGCTTGAGCTGTATTTGCTATTGCGATTTCACATGTTGTCACTGTGTTTTGGATATCATCTTCAAAAGGTTCATCTTCACATGATATAACTAAAACGCCTACTAAACATAAAAAATATAAGCATATTTTTTTCATAATTCATTGATATTTAGGTGCTACAAACATATAAAATAATCACAGCTTTTTATGATAAACTGATTATTAAAAACAAAAAGACCAGAATAAATTCTGGTCTTTTAATATTATAAACGTACTTAATTTCTATTATTCAACCTTTTGCCAAACAGATTCAGATACGGTTGCTATTGTAGCTACTAAACCAGCTTCATTTTGTGTTTGTATCTCATCTTGAAGAAAGGTCAGTGTTTGTCCGTCAGAACTGAGTTCAAACTGCGCCGTTTGTTCACCTTGAGCTACATCCATAGGCATTCCTTCAAAATCAAATTCAATAAATGATCCATCAATCGTCATAACATTTCCATTTGTGGAATAGGTACCAGAGCCACTAACATCAGTATAAGAATCTGTATAGCTAGTGGTTTCACCTTCAAAGGTTGATGTTATTGTCATTTCATAATCTCCAGAAACTGTATAGTTAGCAGCAGTAAAGACCAAATTATAATCTGAATTGGTTACTTCGGCATTGAATTCTGACGAGAAGTCAATCCCTGCAAAATTCGTATCGATATTAATATCTGCCTCCATACTTACTAATGTCCATGTCCCTATAAGTGATGAGGTATCTGACGCTACTTCATTAGTGATGCCATCTTCTAAAGGTTCATCTTCACAAGTGAAAGCCGATAACAACATAAATAAGCAGAATAAATAAGCAAGTTTTTTCATAATAAAATTGATTTGTTAGATTACAAACATAATACTTTATTTGTTTTCCTTCGGAACTCTGGATAATAAAATAATTCCTATCAGGAAAAATATAAATAAGAACAATATCGCGTTTCGCATGCTACCTGTTATTTGGTCGATGGTCGCAAAAATAACCATACCAATAACAATCCCGATTTTTTCGGCCACATCATAAAAACTAAAATATGAGGTTGTATCCTCTGTATCTGGTAAAAATTTCGAATATGTAGATCTGGCCAATGATTGAATACCACCCATCACGAGTCCTACTAATGACGCTGCGAGATAAAACTGAATTGGAGTCTCCATAAAATAGGCATACACGCACAATAACATCCAAATAACATTAACAAAAATCAATGTATTAATATTTCCGAATTTAGCCGAAGCTCGTGAGGTTAAAACAGCTCCTAGAATCGCCACTAATTGAATGACTAAAATACTGACAATCAAACCTTGTGTTTTAGCATCTGAACTTCCCCATGCAATCTCTTCTTCTCCAAAATAAACAGCAACTAACATAATGGTTTGAACAGCCATACTAAAAACAAAAAAAGCTAATAGAAAGCGCTTTAATCTTAAATTTTGCTGTAACTGAAGCCAAACAAGTTTTAATTCTTTGAGACCATTAAACACGACGGTTTTCGTGACTTTATGCCCATTGGACACTCCTTTTGGTAGCACATAAAAGGTATACTGACTAAATAATATCCACCATAAGCCAACTGTAATAAAGGATACTTTCATGGCCTCAAATGAAGCTAGATCTTTACTTTCTTCTGTGTTTCCGATATCGAAGCCAAACCAGTGAGGTTTCATTACCATCGCTAGATTTACCAATAGTAAAAACACACTCCCCAGATATCCCATACTAAACCCTTTGGCACTTATACGATCTTGTTGTTCTGGGAAAGCAATATCTGGGAGATACGAATTATAAAATACGAGACTTCCCCAGTATCCAATTAAACCCATGAAATAGAATAACAGACTTAAATGAATATTTTCTAAACTAAACCAATACAAGCCAATACAACCGATACCACCAACATAACAAAAGAACTTCATGAAATTCTTTTTATTCCCTACATAATCTGCTATTCCTGAAAGTATTGGAGAGGTAAACGAGACTACCAAAAAGGTAAACGCTGTCATATAAGTAATTAGTGCAGTACTTTTAAAGACCATGCCAAAAGCAGGGACCGTTTTCTCTGTTTGAGAAATAAATAGTGCAGAATAAAATATTGGAAATATAGAAGAAGCAATAGTTAGAGTGTAAACTGAATTTGCCCAATCATAAAATGCCCAGGCATTGAGCAGTTTTTTACTTCCTTTTTCTAGGTTAGCCATAGTGTGTATTTAAAAAAAGCTGCCCATAATTGGACAGCTTCTAAAATACTATAATTTTTATGGATGGCAATTAAAAATTGCCTAAAGGTCTAAATGTTGTTACTCCATACTTTTTGGCTTCAACTTTTGCTTTAGCTGCTAATTGTTGCAAATTGTTTATTCTTGAATCATTAGATGGATGCGTACTTAAAAATTCAGGTGGTGCTTGTCCCCCACTATTAGCTTTCATCCGTTTCCATAACTCCGATGCTTCATCTGGATTATATCCAGCTATAGCCATTAAAACAATTCCTATTTCGTCAGATTGCGTTTCATGACTTCGACTAAAAGGTAGCATAACGCCAACCTGACTTCCAACGCCATAAGCCTGATTGAAAATGTCTCTAGTTTGCTGATCTTTAATCGCCACATTACCGGCTACAGCGCCTAGTTGTTGGAGCATCCCAGCACTCATGCGTTGTTGTCCATGATTCGCAAGTGCGTGTGCTACTTCGTGACCCATTATGGCTGCTATACCTGTTTCATTTTGAGCAATTGGTAAAATTCCAGTATAGAAAACAATTTTACCGCCTGGCATACACCATGCATTTACGGTTTTATCATTTACCAAGTTATACTCCCATTTATAATCTTTTAAATACCCTTGATGTCCATTTGCATCCAACCAGCGTTCAGCAGCGACAGCTATTCGTTGACCAACACGTTTAATCATCTCTGCATCGGCCGTTCCTGTAACCACATTATTCTCAGTTAAAAACTGATCATATTGTGCAAATGCTGTTGGAAATAACTCTGAATTCGGAACAAGCGCTAAGGTTTTTTTTCCTGTAAAAGGATTCGTAGCGCAGGATAGAAATAACGCTAACACTCCTATTACTACTACTTTATTTTTAATACTCATATGTTATTGATTTTTTTCAGTGTGAGTTAAATTTACAAAATGATTCTTTTTACTTGGACACAATATTTAGAATTTTGTCACATTTAAATATCATGTCTTAGTTGCAAATATAATGCAACTCTGCAAACTTATTATCTATGGTTATTTTGTTATGTTATGTGTTGCACAGGCCAAGTTAAATTATCTAATTGCAATTCTTTGATTTCAAATGGAAGTCCATAAATTTGCAATTCAAAGTTTTGAAATGAGCCTACATTATTCTCATTTCAAAATTTTCAATATTAATGTCTAAATTTACTAATTATTAGTGAAAGACAATACACAATTACATTATGTTAAACTAATACTAAAACTAACACGATGTTGTAATGAAAAAGTTTTTCTTCGACAAAAAAAAAGTGAAAACAATTATATTTATACGATGAAAAAGATACTATTATTACTTACCATTAATTTACTTTTTAGTTGTAATTCTACAGCACAAAAAAAAGAAACAAACGAGACCATAATATTCCCAATATCAAAAACTGAAGCGGAGTGGAAAAAGGAACTGACAAGCGAACAGTATTATGTCATGAGACAGGAAGGTACAGAACGCGCATTTTCAAGTCCATTAAACAAAGAATACCGCAAAGGTACATTTCAATGTGCTGCATGCAACACACCTTTATTTAAAAGCGAGCATAAATTTGATTCAGGTACAGGATGGCCAAGTTTTGATAGAGAAATCAAGGGTAATGTAGCATTTTCTACAGATTACAACCTTGGTTATGCTAGAACTGAAGAGCATTGCGCTACTTGTGGTGGACATTTAGGGCATGTTTTTGGTGACGGTCCGCGTGCTACAACTGGGAAGCGTCATTGCATTAATGGTGTCGCATTGAAATTTGTACCCGAAGACTAACTACCTTAAATAAAAAAACCTTCAAGTTTAACTTGAAGGTTTTAAAACATATTTTAAACTTTAATTAGTCTTCCATTAATGTGCTGGCGGTGTAATATCCCATTTCATTAAATATTTTCCCGTCTTCATCAAATCGATGCATTAATAATACAGGTATTTTCACGCGTTTATCATCAGATTTCCGCTTAAGTCTTAAATTCCACCATGATTGTACAACCCTAGTATCATTCACTTCGTATTCTAAATAATCTGGATACCCTACCACATCAATACTCTCAATGTCCCAAACTTCTGACATTTTTTGAAAATTTTCCTTTTCTTGAGCTACGGTATTGAATTCATCCTCTTTCATGTCAAGATTACGAAACCGCGCTTTTTCTGTAAAAAAGCTGAAGCTCTTTTCTAGATCGCCATGTTCCATAGCACGTACCATTTTACGAACGGTATTGATATTTTCATGCTCATTATATAATGTTCCGTTTTTTCTTGTACTAAATGCGTCTCTCATCTTAGCCCAAACGCCTCTATCATCATAGGTGATGACCATGTCTATTTTGTTTTCTTTATTTATTCTAAACATTCTGTGAATTGGCATACTTAATTTTACACCGGTACCTTTATGCACCCCTTTGAGCATATCCCAAGTTTGAATCCAAAGCCCAGAATCTTTATATTCTAACGCGTCCGGATAACCTCCAGACCTTGAAATACTTAAGTAATCCACGTTATTCTGCCAACCCATGGATGATCTTACAAATTGACTCTTGTTCATACCTTCATCATCGGGATCCGTATCCATTCCATCAAAAGCTTTAAAGTCTTCCGCAAGATAACTTGCTACTTTAATCGTGTCGCCTTTAACATAAGCCTGTTGCATTTCCTCTACCATTTTTATAGAAGGATGATCAACATAGATGGTGCCATTTTTTTTCTTTTGGGGGAACATGATGATAGTGAACATCATCATCGTTAGGATTAAATAATTTTTCATAATACTTAAATTGATTAGTTAATACTATAATTTAAAAAATAAATGTTAATTCTTCGTGTTTTTTATTGATTATCAGGCATTTATAACTGAATTTTCTTACATTAATCACCAAATTGTCCTAAAATTCATACAATCTTATAACATGATTAGCCCGTCTGCATAGATTGATAAATGTGCTTTTAAATCTCCATTTTGTTATGCCTGTTTTTAATAAACCAAGTCTGGAATAAAAAGGCTGTAGACATTTTTCAGATGACCTTTAATATTACAATTTGGTTTTGTAACTTCGTAACCTCAAAAAACAGACAAAAATAGACTCATGAGTAAATACGATATTATAGTACTTGGTAGTGGTCCTGGAGGCTACGTTACTGCAATTAGAGCATCACAATTAGGCTTTAAAACGGCTGTCGTTGAAAAGGAAAGTTTAGGTGGCGTTTGCCTTAATTGGGGCTGTATACCAACTAAAGCATTGCTTAAATCTGCTCAGGTTTTTGAATATTTAAAGCATGCCGAAGATTATGGTTTAAAAGTAAAAGATGCTGAACATGATTTTGACGCAGTAGTAAAACGAAGTCGTGGAGTCGCTGATGGTATGAGTAATGGCGTAAAATTCTTAATGAAGAAGAATAAAATTGATGTCATTGAAGGCTTTGGAAAGCTTAAAATGGGAAAAAAAGTTGAAGTAGACGGCAAAGACTATAGTGCAGATCATATCATTATTGCCACTGGAGCTCGCACTCGCGAATTACCTAGTTTACCTCAAGACGGTAAGAAAGTAATAGGCTACAGACAAGCGATGACTCTGGAGAAGCAACCTAAGAAGATGATTGTAGTTGGCTCTGGAGCAATTGGTGTTGAGTTTGCTTATTTCTATAATTCCATGGGCACCGAGGTGACTGTAGTAGAGTACTTACCTAATATTGTTCCTGTTGAAGATGAAGACGTTTCTAAACAACTAGAACGTTCATTCAAGAAGAGTGGCATTAAAGTTATGACCTCTTCCGAAGTGACAAAAGTAGATACTACTGGAAAAGGTGTAAAAGCCACGGTAAAAACTAAAAAAGGTGAAGAAGTATTAGAAGCCGATATAGTATTATCTGCTGTAGGAATCAAATCAAACATTGAGAACATAGGGTTAGAAGATGTAGGTATTGCAGTTGATAGAGATAAAATATTAGTTAATGATTATTATCAAACTAATATTCCTGGATATTATGCTATTGGTGATGTCACTCCTGGTCAAGCTTTGGCGCACGTTGCGTCTGCCGAAGGAATTTTATGTGTTGAAAAAATTGCTGGTCAGCATGTAGAAGCTCTAGACTACGGAAATGTGCCAGGGTGCACCTATTGCTCTCCAGAAATTGCAAGTGTAGGTCTTACTGAAAAACAGGCTAAAGAGCAAGGGATCGAGATTAAAGTGGGTAAATTCCCATTCTCAGCTTCTGGAAAAGCCAGTGCTGGTGGTAACAAAGAAGGCTTTGTTAAAGTCATATTTGATGCCAAGTATGGTGAATGGCTAGGATGCCATATGATTGGAGCTGGTGTGACTGATATGATTGCTGAAGCTGTTTTGGGACGTAAACTGGAAACTACGGGTCATGAAGTATTAAAAGCGATACATCCACATCCTACTATGAGTGAAGCCGTAATGGAAGCCGTTGCCGATGCTTATGATGAAGTGATTCATTTATAGTACACACCTAATATAAATAAAAAAAAGGCGATTCAATTTTGAATCGTCTTTTTTTATAAACGAATTCCTACTCCAAAAAACAAACCGTTAGGCGAAAGTTCCTCGAAACCTAAGGTGTATTTGACATGAGCATCTAGTATATCGCTAAGTTGAAAAGCTACGCTTATATCACCTCTTACTTTAAACTTATTAACAAAAAAGTCAAAGAAATAATTCATACTTGGACCAACTAAAATGTTAAGATTATTTACAACTTCATAGCTTACATAGATTGGTGCGTTTAAAAACTTAAAATCACTCAAACCTATATATAGAAATTCTGGCTGAATAGAAAACCCTTCATCAATTTCAACATTTACAAAAAAACCGCCATAATAACCAACTTCTGTTTCTGTACTCGGTCCAAAATTACTTTCAACAACTTGAAAGAATGTGAGGTTCAAACCGCCTTTCAAGCCAAATGTTGTTTGATTTTGAGCCTCTATATTTAGACTTAGAAATGGAATACAAATTAAAAAAAATACGAACTGTTTCATAGGGTACATCAATTAAATGAAATGATCTTAGCATTTTTGCTATATAATCTTAAATCAATCCAAGAAACTTTGAAGTGCTAACGCATAACTCTGAAGACCGAAGCCTAAAATTACACCATGTGCATTTGGCGATATAAAGGACTGGTGTCTAAATTCTTCTCGCGCAAATGTATTTGAGATATGAACTTCAACTACAGGTGTATTTATAGCTTTAACAGCATCTCCTATTCCAACCGACGTATGCGTATAAGCTGCCGCATTTAAAATGATACCATCATATGTATAACCTACATCTTGTAGTTTATCAATGAGCTCTCCTTCAATATTGGATTGATAGTGTTCTAACGTGATATTGGGATACTTATTGACTAAGGTTTGAAAAAAGTCTGTAAACGATTGATTGCCGTAGATATTAGTTTCTCGTTTACCCAATAAATTGATATTTGGGCCATTAATAATAATGAGTTTTTTCATAAAGTAAAGATATTAAATTTTAGCACAAAAAAAACCGAAGCTACATGCTTCGGTTTTTTATAAACTATACCTTTAGTTTATTGAAAGAAGTAACCAACGGATAGTTGAATCACACTATTCTTATAAGAGGATTCTCCTAAAAAGTCTGGATTATCATTAAGGTCGCTTAGACCTAAATTATATCGTGCTGCGAAATTTATACCATTATCTAGTTGATAACCTAAACCAAAATTAACACCGAAATCAATGCCTTTAAGATCATCCTTTATATCTACTTCTTCGCCTTCAGTCTCTTCCTTAGCAGATAAAAGAATTCCAACTTGCGGTCCAGCTTCAATACTTAAACCTTCGACGACATAATATTTAGCCATAATCGGAACATTAAGAAAATCAGCTTTTACAGTACCGCTAAATGTCATTCCTTCAAACATCTCTTCCCAGTCTGATCCTTGAGAAGAATAGAGAATTTCAGGTTGTATAGAGAATGACTCAGATATCGGGATTTCCACAGCTCCGCCAACGTGAAACGATGTTCTTCCTTTAAAGCTATCAGCGTCATCTCCAGTAATATCTGAAAAATTCACGCCTGCTTTAGCGCCAAACTTTACGGACTCATTAGTATTTTGGGCATTTACAAATGCCAATGCAAATACTGTTACAAACAAACATACTAGTAATTTTTTCATGATTTATAGTTTAATTAATTATTTACAAATAAAATAACACTGGTAAATGTAAATCTCATAATTAGTTTACAAAATGATAATCATCAGTTTTCTAGCGCTTTAGTATTTATAAGGCAACTATTAAGCACAAAAAAACCGAAGCTCGTAAGCTTCGGTTCTTATAATTTTATGATGTCTAAAATTAGAATTTGTAAGTCACACCAAAGTTGATGTCAGATAAATCTAAATTTAATCCAAAAGAATTGACAGCTTCAGCGCCATCAAAATCATCTTTAGAACTTGCATAAGATAATGCTCCAATAGATGCTCTAAGTGCGAAACAATCAGAAACAAAATAGTTTACACCTGGCGCAACAGCAATAGCAAATGTATTGTTTTTAAGTTCTCCTCCACCTGCTGGTTCAAATTTGCTATTTACATAAGAAACTCCTGCTCCTAAAGTAAAAGAAAATTGACTAGATGGTGTAAAGAAGTAAGTAGCTCCTAAACCACCTCCGAATGAAGTCGACTTATCTTCAGCACTTCCAAACTCTTCTTTAGCTGAACCCACTAACAAGTTAAATTCTAAAGCGATGTTTTCACTAATGAAGTATCCTACAGTAGGAGAAAAAGTTAAATCATTTGCTTTTGCATCTCCTTGAGACGCACTATTGAATCCAACAGTACCTGAAACATAAAGATCTCCATTTGCGAATCCACCAGTAGTGTTTTCATCTTGTGCATTTACATTTGTAAATCCGAATACTGCAACTGCAGCAATAAGTAATACTTTTTTCATAATAATTAAGTTTAAAAATTTGGTTTATAATTTTAAATTAGTCGGCAAACATAATCGTATTTTTTATAATTCACAAGAAAAATAACATATTTTTATGCATTTCATCGATAAAAAATGATATTTCAACGTGTTTACGACATGAAAAAGGAAGCCCGAAGACTTCCTTTTTTTTAATAATTACATAGATTAGAATCCGAAGTTCACCCCTGCATTTACAGTTGAGAAGCTTCCACCATCTACACTAATACCTCTGTAAGATACCGTGATTTGAGTGTTTTCGGCTACGTTATAACCTACCATTGGTCTGTAATAGAATCCTCCATCACCATCACCAACAGCTATTGCATAACCTAAGTCTGCTCCTACTTGGAAATCGTCAGACGCATTGAAACGACCTGCTGCAGCTAAAGGAATGTACTGAAAATCTTCAACATCAGAAGTAACAGTAGTTCCTAAAAATGTAAATGATTGCTCATCACCAAAAGATTGATTAAATCCAGAAGCAACACCTGCTTCAAAAGAATCAGATACTTCCCACATGTAGTTAAGGTCTAAACCTACATTAAATGTGTAGAAATCTCCAAAATCTCCAACTGGAAGACCTGCAGTTATTCCCGCAGAAAAATTTTGAGCAGTTACACTAGTTAATCCAAATACTGCAAACGCAGCTAATAACATTAATTTTTTCATAATTAAAAAGTTTTAAAATTGATAAATACAAACTAAGTGCTTTTTTTTCATTTTGTAAACATTTTTTTACATCTTATTAACAATTTTATAAACAAAATATCTTAAAGCACTCTATATCAGTAATTTAAAATGTTAAGTTATTAACAATTTATTAAAAATGCATCATATAACGTATACCTAATAGCCCTATTTAGCTTATTATTTACGTTATATTTAACCTATTTTTGTTTAATAAGCACGTAAACAAGACTATGAAGTGGCAAGATGCTCTTAATGATTACAAATATTACCTCAGAATTGAACGGGGACTTTCTTCTAATTCAATAACAAACTATGCCCTAGATATTGATAAATTAATACGTTACTTAGACAATCATCATATCAATCTGTCACCTATTCATATAGAATATGACACCATTCAGCAATTCATTTATCAGACATCAAAAGAGCTCAACACGAGATCACAATCTCGTTTAATATCAGGTTTACGAAGTTTTTTTACGTATTTGGTTTTTGAAGATTACAGAAAAACAAACCCATTAGATCATATTGAATCTCCTAAAATTGGAAGAAAGCTTCCCGACACCTTAGCATTAGAGGAAATAGATGCCTTAATTGGCGCTATAGACCTTAGCAAATCATATAATGGTGTTAGAATAGGAGAACGCAATAGAGTGATTCTAGAAACCCTATACAGCTGCGGCCTTCGCGTGAGTGAACTTATAAATCTTAAAATTTCTGATTTATTTTTCGATGAAGGCTTTATAAAAGTGACCGGAAAAGGCGACAAACAGCGTTTTGTACCTATAGGACCAAATACTCAAAAGTATATCAATATTTGGAGAGACATAAGAGCTCACATCATCATTCATCCTGAACATAAGGACACTTTATTCCTTAATAATAGAGGGAAGCAATTAACTCGAGCTATGATATTCACCATTATAAAAGATCTCGCAAAAGCGATCCGCCTCAATAAAGTGATCTCTCCTCATACCTTCCGACATTCGTTTGCAACACATCTACTCGAGAATGGCGCAGATTTGAGAGCAATTCAACTCATGCTTGGTCATGAAAGCATTACAACTACGGAAATATATATGCATGTAGATCGGTCGCATTTAAAAGAGGTATTGATGAGCTATCATCCTAGAAAATAAAAAAAGTACCCGTGTAGAGTACTTTTTAATAAAATTTTGTCAATTACTTATTTAGCAATATTCACTGCTCTTGTTTCTCGTATCACAGTGACCTTCACTTGTCCTGGATAGGTCATATCAGTTTGAATTTTTTGAGAGATTTCAAAGGATAGATTTGCAGCTTGTTCATCTGAAACCTTTTCACTTTCGACCATAACACGTAATTCACGCCCGGCTTGAATCGCATAGGCCTTATTAACACCTGTGAATCCGAATGCGACATCTTCTAAATCTTTTAAACGTTGTATGTATGAATCCAACACTTGTCGTCTTGCTCCAGGTCTTGCTCCTGATATTGCATCACAAACTTGCACAATTGGAGCTAACAATGTTGTCATTTCAATTTCATCATGATGGGCTCCAATCGCGTTGCACACTTCTGCTTTTTCTCCATGTTTCTCTGCCCATTGCATACCAAGAATAGCGTGAGGGGTCTCCATATCGGCTTCTGAAGATGGTACTTTTCCAATATCGTGCAATAAGCCTGCGCGTTTTGCTAATTTCGGATTTAGGCCTAATTCGGCTGCCATAACGCCACATAGTTTAGCAACTTCTCTAGAATGCTGCAATAAATTTTGTCCGTATGACGAACGGTATTTCATTCGTCCGACTAATTTTATTAATTCAGGGTGTAAACCATGAATCCCCAAATCGATTACAGTTCGTTTACCAACCTCAACAATCTCTTGCTCAATTTGTTTCTGTGTTTTTTTAACAATCTCTTCTATACGAGCTGGGTGAATTCGACCGTCCGTCACTAATTTATGTAATGATAAACGTGCAATTTCACGTCTTACAGAATCAAAGCACGATAAAATAATCGCCTCTGGTGTATCGTCAACAATAATCTCTACGCCTGTCGCCGCTTCAATGGCACGGATATTTCGTCCTTCTCGACCTATAATTCTACCTTTAACATCATCAGATTCAATATTGAATACAGAGACACAATTATCAATAGCTTCTTCTGTACCAATACGCTGTATCGTATTTATAATAATTTTCTTGGCATCTTGTTGGGCCGTTAACTTCGCTTCTTCTAACCTATCTTGAATATAACTCATAGCATCAGTTTTAGCCTCACCCTTAAGTGATTCAACCAACTGTGCCTTAGCATCTTCAGCAGACAGACCCGAAATAACTTCCAGTTGTTTGATCTGACTCTTATGTGCTTTTTCCACTTCGTCTTTCTTTTTCTCAAGAAATTCCAAACGGAAGTCATAATCTTTAATTTTAGCTTCTAAAGATTGATTTGCTTTTTTCTGTTTTGCTAATTCGCCAGAAATTTGAGATTCTTTATCGCGAGTGCGTTTCTCGGCTTCTGCCATTTTCTTATCACGAGACAAAATGACTTTCTCGTGTTCTGATTTTAGTTCAATAAACTTTTCTTTAGCCTGAAGGATTTTATCCTTTTTAATCGATTCACCTTCGCTTTTTGCATCTTTTAAAATCGAATTGGCCTCGCTTTGTGCATTCTTGACAAGTTTAGATGCGTTATTCTTTTCTAATCCTTTTGCAATAATATATCCGAGTACTATACCTAGTACTACGCCACCAACAATCATTAAAATTGTGTTCGTATCCATGTTTATTTAAATTTATATATAAAAAAAGCCTACATCAGTTGTGGATTTTGTATAAACTCCTTAAAAACAAGTTTAGGGCTAACAAGCTGATCAAAAATCTGCCTAAAATACTGGAATACTAAAACAAGTTTAGCATGAACAGCACTAGCAGCACGGTTTTACAACTTCAACTCACCCTTTTTAAAGAATTAACGTTGAGTTTATCAAAAATAATAACTAATGTAGGCAGTAACCTATTGTTTATTTTAAAGAACGTTATGCACTTATATGTTCATGAAGTAATTGATTTAAAGCTACAAGCTTTTCTTCAACTTCTTCACTAACATTGGCTTTATCTATTGTTTTTTGCTCTACTTGAGAGGCAAATTGCAAAGCACACATTGCTAAAACATCTTGCTTATCTCTCACAGAATAATTTTGCTCAAACTGATTTATCATGGCTTCTATCTTTTTAGCAGCCTTGCGCAATCCTTCTTCCTGACTAGGAGCAATTGTTAAAGGGTACACTCGATTAGCTATAGAAAGCTTTATTTTTAGCTGTTCGGCCATTTACAATACGTTTACACTATTCAGACAATTGAGCTATACAATAATCAATATCTCTAATTAATGTGTTTATTTTGAGCTTTGTTTCTCTGTTATTCTCGTCACTGCCCAGTAAAGAGTTTGCCATTTTGAGCGCTTCGTGTTTTTCAACCCAAGAACTCATTTCTTCTTGTTGCTGAATGTTTTTCTGTTGTTGTATTGCTAATTCTTGAGACAATTTCGTGTTCGTTTGCTTAAGAACTTCAAGTTTATGTAAAACCTTACTTATTTTATTCTCAAGAGAATCAACAATATCTTCAATTTTACTCATTTACAAATTTCAATACTGATGAAACAAAGTTAACATACTAACTGAAAAATCACAATTGTTTTGATGTTAATTTTAAAAATAATGAAGTAATCTCAGCAATAGCCTCATAAATAGCTTATTTAAATTATGAGAGCAGAGCTTTTTATTCTCCTTTTCTTTATTATTTTTACTCATTCATTCTGTCGCTGAATGATATGGAATTATTATGTATAGATTATTTTCTATATTGAATTAAAATCAATATTTTTACGTTAAACTCTTTAACGTAGTATATATCGTATGAAATATTTAATTGTAGTTGTCTTTTTCTCTCAGTTTGGCTTTAGTCAATCGCCATATCCTCAAGATTATTTTAGACATCCATTAGATGTCACTTTAGTACTTTCCGGGACGTTTGCTGAGTTACGGTCTAACCACTTTCACTCAGGACTTGACATAAAAACACAACAGCGTACTGGTTTAAATGTTTATTCTGTAGCACAAGGCTATGTCAGTAGAATAAAGATTTCACATTATGGTTATGGAAAGGCACTTTACATCACTCATCCAAATGGTTACGTAAGTGTATATGCGCATTTGAGTAAATTTTCACCGCGTATTGAAAAGTACATAAAAGCGTGTCAATATGATAAGGAGAGTTACGAAGTTGAAGTATTTCCATCTCCAGAGGAGTTGGTCATAACAACCGATGAAATAGTAGCTTTTTCAGGAAATACAGGAAGTTCTGGTGGTCCACATTTGCATTTTGAAATCCGAGATAACCAAGAACGCCCCATCAATCCAATGTTATTTGGAATAGATATTAAAGACACCAAGCCTCCGTTTTTATCGGCTGTATACGCCTATCCAAAAAACAGATCGTCACATATTGACAATAACAAAAAGAGAAAAGAATTGCGCCTGATACCTCAAAAAGATGGTGATTATACTACAGAACCCATAAATGCACTAGGTGAAATCGGATTTGGTATTGTGAGTTATGATCAACAAGACCTTGCAACTAATAAAAATGGAGTGAGTAATATTCAGGCGTTCTATAATGGAAACAAAAACTTTGAAATGGATTTTAAACGATTCTCGTTTGATGAATCAAAACATATCAACAGGTATATTGATTTTGAAATCTACAAAGAAAAGAAATCGAGAATTCAGAAGCTTTTTGTTCAAACTGGGAATACACTTAGCATGTTAAAAGATGTAGATTTTAATGGATACCTGAGAATTGAAGATAGCACCAACAATATTTACAAAGTACGTATACGAGACTTTAAAGGCAACGAAACCTGGTTAACTATCCCTATCAAAGGAAAAACAGCCAAGGAAATTCTTGAAGCACCAGACTTAAAACCAGTTACATATATATATGCCGATCAAGATAATGCATTAGAAAAAGATAATATTTCTGTCTATTTTCCAAAGCAAACCTTTTATGAAGATTTTCATATGGATTTTAGTGTAACTAATGATACGCTCAAACTTCACAAAGATATAGTGCCATTGAAAAAAAGTTATACTATTAAATTTGATATTAGCAACTACTCCGAGGTTGATAAGGACAAATTATTTATTGCTAAATTATATGGTTATTACCAAAAACCAAGTTATATCAGTACAAAACGTATCGGAAATTCATTATCTGCTCGAACTAAAGTACTCGGGACTTTCACACTAGCAAGTGATATTGAAGCCCCAACGATTACGCCAGTTAATTTCCAAGATGGGAAATGGCTGAGTAAACTTAACTATTTAAAAGTGAAAATAGAAGACGTCCTTTCTGGCATTAGTAACTACAGAGCAACCATTAATGGAAAATGGATTTTGATGGAATATGATTATAAGAAGGACACACTAACTTATAATTTTGAAGATAACGTTAGTGTAGAAACCGAAAACAATCTAAAAATAATTGTTACTGATAATGTTGGAAATAATACTACATTTGAAGCAACATTTTTTAGAAAGTAAAAAAACAACCTTTTGAAGCTAAACATTACACTACTTATCGCCTTGTTAGGTTTTGCGTTTTTTGGAACGGCACAAACCGCAACCATTAAAGGAGTCATTCTCGATGACACTAACAATCCCATAGAAGGCGTAAATATTAAAATCGCTGGATCAGAGAGAGGGACTACAACTAATACTAATGGTTTTTATGTTTTAAAAATCCCAGTAAACCAAGATGTAATTGTCGTTTTCACTCATTTATCACATGAGCGTGTTGAACAAGTTTTTAACCTAAAAAACGGTCAGGAACTGGAATTCAATCCTGTGATGAAAATAGATATTGAACAAATTGGCGTGGTCGTAATTAATAGCAATACGCGACAAACTGTCGATGGTATCACCACCATCACACCAGAAGTTTTACGAACCATTAAAGGAGCTCAACCTGGTGTTGAAAATATCTTAAAAACATTGCCAAGTGTTAACATTTCAAATGAGTTAAGTACACAGTACTCGGTTCGAGGTGGTAACTTTGATGAGAATCTGGTTTATGTTAATGAAATAGAAGTGTATCGTCCGTTTCTTATTCGTTCTGGACAACAAGAAGGATTAAGTTTTGTGAATACCGATTTGGTTCAAAACGTAGACTTTTCTGCTGGTGGTTTTCAGGCAAAGTATGGTGATAAATTGTCTTCGGTTTTAGACATTACCTACAGAACCCCTATTCGATTTGGAGTTCGAGCAGAAGCTAGTTTATTAGGAGGCTCTGTTGCCGTAGAAACTGTGAGTAAAGATTCTAAGTTTTCGGGGATTGTCGGACTGCGTTATAGAGATAATAGTTTATTGATTAATTCTTTAGAAACTGAAACCAACGTCAGGCCTGTATTTGCTGATGCTCAAACCTATTTAACTTATCGATTTACTGATAAGTTTCATTTAAATTTCCTCGGAAACCTTTCCCTGAATAAATATACGTTCCGACCTAAAAACAGACAAACAAATTTTGGAACACTGGATGACCCAGTTGCTTTACTAGTCTTTTATGATGGACAAGAAAGAGATCAATACTTAACAGCATTTGGAGCATTTAAAGCTAACTACTTCGCCAATGAGGACCTTACCTTGAAACTTATTGGATCTGCCTATCATACAACTGAAGAAGAGTATTTTGATATTTTAGCACAGTACCGACTAGGAGAAGTTAATAGTAATATTGGTGACGAAAATTTAGGAGAGGTGGAGTTTTCTGAAGGCATTGGCTCACAGCTAACGCATGGTCGAAATGACTTAGATGCCCTTATTGTAAACGTTGAACATAAAGGAGATTATAAAATTGATGACGAGAGTACCTTAGAATGGTCGCTAAAATACACCCATGAAGACATAAGGGATCGTTTGGTAGAATGGGAAGTTATTGATAGTGCTGGTTTTTCGGTACGACCTCCTATTTTTGATATTCCAAATAACCAACCTTATGAACCTTTTGAAGGACCATTGGTCGCTTTTCAAAATGTGAGAGCAACTAATGGCGTTCAAATCGACAGACTTCAAGCTTATGCTCAATGGAGTAAGCGCACAACTATTGGTAACAACGACGTTTTTTATAACGCAGGCGTTCGCGTGCACAGCTGGAATGTGAATAGCGATGTGCCTAACCAAGATGGTGTGTCTAGTTCTAATCAGATAGTTTTTAGTCCGAGAGGACAGTTTGCAATAAAACCAGATTGGGAAAAGGATATGTTGTTCCGTGTCGCAGGGGGCTTGTATTACCAGCCACCATTTTATAGAGAATTAAGAGATTCTTCTGGTATTGTACAACCAAATGTGAAAGCTCAAAAATCATTTCATATCGTGATAGGAAACGAATATAGTTTCAAACTGTGGGATCGTCCATTTAAGCTTGTTTCCGAAGCGTACTACAAAGGGTTAACAGATGTGAATCCATATACATTAGAAAATGTAAGAATACGTTATAGAGCGGGAAACAATGCAACTGCTTATGCCTACGGATTAGACTTCAGACTCAATGGTGAATTTGTACCTGGAACTGAAAGCTGGTTTAGTTTTGGTTATTTAAAAACAGAAGAAAATATCGAGGATAGAGGCTTCATCGCACGTCCTACAGATCAACGCTTAAAATTTGGAATCTTGTTTCAAGATTACGTGCCAAATATTCCAGAACTTAAAATGTATCTCAATTTAGTATACAATACTGGCGTGCCAGGGGGCTCTCCAAGTTATGCAGACCCTTACGATTTTCAGACGCGTTTACGAGATTATAGACGTGCAGATCTAGGTGTGTCATATGTTTTGGTTGACCCAAACAAAACCTATAATTCAAGTTGGAAACGAAAATTCAAAGAATTAACTATTGGTGTTGAAATCTTCAATATGTTTAATGCCCAAAACACAATTACCAATACGTGGGTAAGAGATGTCTACAGCAAACGACAATTTGCCATTCCTAACTTTTTGACTCCTCGTGTATTTAATGTGAGACTGAGTACGCGATTTTAATTGAATATCAATTATTCAATAAACTCCTTTAAGACTTCGATTACATAATCTACGTCGGCCTTTGTGTTGTATCGACTAAACGAAAACCGCACTGAAGGACGTTGCAAATGGTCTTCATCTAATATTTCAGTAAGTACGTGAGAACTTTGCGCACTTCCACTTTGACATGCGCTTCCTTTAGAACATGCAATGCCTTTTAGATCTAATTGAAACTGTAATAATCCTGCTTTCTCCGAAGCTATTGGTAAACACACGTTCACTAGTGTATAGGTACTGTTTTCGAGATTTCCCGATTGTCCGTTAAAACGTACCTGAGGAAACGTTGCTTTGATCTGATTGATAAAATAGGATTTGATATCTAATATGTATGCACTTTCCTTTTGCAAGTTATCATAAGCCATTTGCAATGCCTCATCCATTCCTACGATATTATGAATAGATTCTGTTCCAGCTCGCAACCCACGCTCCTGCTCTCCACCAAAAATCGACGCTCGAAGTCCACTATTTTTCCGAAGAAATGCAAACCCAACGCCTTTTGGTCCGTGAAACTTATGGGCACTGGCAGCCAAATAATCAATAGGAATAGTCTCGAGATCTAAACGATAATGACCTACAGATTGTACGGTATCACTATGGAATAATGCGTTATTAGCTTTACATAAGTGAGCTACCTTAATAATATCCAGTTTATTCCCTATTTCATTGTTGACATGCATTAAGGTGACTAATTGCTTATGAGTGGACTGCAATACTTCTGCAAGATGAGTGAGATCAATATCACCGTACGTATCAACATTCACATATTGGATTGAAATATTAAATTCTTTTTTTAATTCATCTACCGTATGCAATATGGCATGGTGCTCAATTTTAGAGGTAATAATTTCGGTAACACCCAAATCTCTAACTGCACTTCTCAATACTAAATTATCAGCTTCAGTACCTCCAGACGTAAAAACAATTTCTGCGGCAGACACATTAAAATGGCTGGCAATACGCTTTCTAGATGACTCTATTAATGCTTTAGATTGACGACCATAACTATGTGTTGATGAAGCATTTCCGTAATTAATTTTCATTACATCGCTCATGCAATTAATGACTTCATCACGAATTTGTGTCGTTGCAGCATTATCAAAATAAACAGTATTCATAGTTTTTAATATCGTCCTACAAAGATGCAACATTCTTAGGGTTTTCAAAACTGTAAAAAGCGAACAACAAAATAATTTGTTAAAGCCACGGGTTAAATACCCAAATCTTTTATTTTTGTTTCAAAATCTATAGTGATGCGACAACTACTTTATATCTTTTTATTTGGATTATCATTTAGCTCCTGTGATGATGGTGATATATTTGAAGTAACGCTTGAATTTGATGATACTTTTGAAACCTGTGGTGATCTCGTATTTTATAAAACAAAAGATACACCTCCAGAAACCTTATCGATACAATTGATAGGGCGCACAATAGATGAATTTTTAGAAGTAGAGGATAATAATATATATGTAGAAGCATTTGAGTTCTCAAGCACTAACAACGCCTTCAACTACCGAACCTATTCTGCAGCTCCTGATCCGCTATTAGTATTCTGTAATGATATACCTTCGGCAAGTATCGATATTTTAAGCGACGCCGAAAGCACCTCAGGTACAGCAACCATTACTACGGTTTTAGTTGAAGATGACAATGATGGTATTCCTGCTGAATTTGAAGGTCGAGGTGAACAGGCTGAAGATGGGACTTACCCAGATGCCATTGATACAGATAACGATGGTATTCCAAACTATTTAGATGTAGATGATGATGGAGACAACGTCTTAACCACCGCTGAAAACCCCAATTATACGGAAGATTTCGGACTTATTGATGCTCAAGACACTGATAATGATGGCACTCCTGACTATCTAGACACTGATGACGACAATGATGGTGTTGCCACGAGAGATGAAGAAAGTATTAACGCAGATAACAATCCGCTTAATGATGTAACAGAGCCTGATATAGGTGCTGATTATTTAAATGACAATATCAGTATTACAGTTCCTGCAACGGCATTTATAGCACATCCTATAAACCAAGTGTATACTATTAGTATTCTCGTTGAAAACATTCAATTACCAAATCTAACACAAGACAATTTCGACTTTGGCACTTTAGATGATACAAGCATTACTAGTGATACGCGATCTGGGGAACCTATTTTTAACTAGGTTTATTCTGTAGAATATAAACCTCAGTAGCTCCTAATCCGTATTTTTGATAGTCTGCTGGAGAATGTTTGATATTCTCATAACGACCAAACAAATATTCTAATTCGGTTTTAAGAACCCCTTCTCCAACACCGTGAATAAAAACAATCTTTGAGATACGTTTTTTAATTGCAAAATCCAACTTCCGTTTCGCGGTATCCATTTGAAGATTAAGCATATCAAAATTACTCATGCGTTTATAAGACGATGTGAGGTGATGGATGTGCAAATCGACTTCCATCATTGGCAAGTTCCTTTCTTTAGGTTTCACCTTAACTGATTTTCGTTTTTGAGATTGCTCTTTTTCTTTTATCACAGTCGTTACATCTATATTCGAAAAGAGTTTTGGTGATAAGGAATTGGTTTTTATAATTTCAGAAGATTTAAACTCCATTTCAAAACCCTCGTCAGTTTCAATGGTTATGGTGTGCCCTGCAATATTGGTTACTCTCCCGTTAATGGCTTCATCTAAAACAGACACTATGTCTCCAATACTAAAACTCATAACGACGTATTTTGATTGTCATTATCTTGATCTCTTTTACTAGGAATATTTCTCGATACGCGATAGATTCCCATCATTAAAATAACGATTCCAGCAATAAGGACATATTGATTCTGATCTTCTTTAGCTTGTGCGTAAATTGCTACAAGTCCGCCAATTACAATTAAAAAATAGCTGATTATTCTAGACATATAGTATGAAAATATCAATGTTATAATTATTTATCGAAAATACGCTTTTTTAAAAGCATTAAAGAAATGAGGTGCCATTATTTAGATCTTTTAATGCCTACTAATTTTATAAAGCCGTATGTTTCAATTTTATTACTTTTGTGAGACCAATGTACTTTACTATGATGTCTCCAGAAGATTATATGTTCACATGTTTAAATAAAAAGCTATTTGGTTTCGAATGCTTTGGTTGTGGCGGACAACGTGCATTAGTACATTTATTCCATGGAGAATTCATAGAAGCTTTTAAGATGTATCCGGCAATTTACCCATTGATAATGCTGTTTGGATATATCAGTTTAAATATTTTCTTTAAATTTAAAAATGGAAGTAAAATCATTAGTATATTGGCAATCACATCCATAGTTTTCATATTAACTAATTATATCATTAAACTAATCTCTTAACATTATCACATGGAAAAGCAAAAATTACCTAATGCCACAATCAGTATCGTACTCGCTATCTTATCATTCATTGCTTGCTGTTGCACAAGCGGAATTGGTGGATTAATTTTATCAGGAATCGCATTATTTCTGGTTAAAAAAGACGAAAAAACCTATGCCGAAGAACCAGAGCTTTATGACAACTTCAATCAAGTGAAAACTGCAAAAATAATTGCAATCATTGGCTTGGTATTAAGTGTGATCATTTTCGCTATATGGTTGTATCTCATGGCAACTGGTCAATATGATGAAATCATGGATAATTACATGAAGATGGTTGAAGAAATGCAACAACAGAATCAATAATAATTACAATACAATAAAAAAGCGACCATATAGGTCGCTTTTTTAACTTATATGTTTGATATTATTCAAAATCTTTTAGGGTCTTAGTGATAATAGATACACAATCCAATAATTGCTCTCTCGTCATCACTAATGGTGGTGCAAAACGGATAATATTTCCATGCGTTGGTTTTGCCAATAAGCCATTATCACGAAGTGCAAGGCAAATGTTCCAAGCTTTATCACTATCCTCGTCATCATTGATGACTATCGCATTCAAAAGTCCTTTTCCTCTTACTAAATTTACAATGTTGCTGTTTTCAATATAGCGATTCATTTCACTTCGAAATAGCTCACCCATTTGATCTGCATTTTCTGCCAAACTTTCATCTTTAACAACTTCTAAAGCAGCAATAGCTACAGCAGCAGCGATAGGATTCCCTCCAAAGGTGCTACCGTGGTTACCAGGTTGAATCACATTCATTATGTCATTATTTGCCATGACTGCCGATACTGGATACATACCACCACTCAATGCTTTACCTAATACCAAGATATCTGGTTTTACATCTGGAGTGCCCGAACAATCTTTGTTTGGACAACTACAGTTTCCACAGCTAGCTAATAAACGTCCTGTACGTGCTATTCCTGTTTGTACTTCGTCTGCTATAAATAACACATTATATTTCTCACATAGGGCCTTCGCTTCTCTCAAGTAGTTTTCACCAGGCACAAATACACCAGCCTCACCTTGAATTGGTTCAACCATAAATCCTGCAACATTTGGATTTGTACTTAAAACAGCTTCTAGAGCTTCAAGATTATCATATTCCACTTTAATAAAACCTTCTGTATAAGGACCAAAATGTTTTCTTGCTACAGGATCATTAGAGAATGAAATAATTGTAGTTGTTCTTCCATGAAAATTATTGTTACAAACAACAATCTCGGCTTTATTTAAGTCAACCCCTTTAACTTCATAGGCCCATTTTCGACAAAGTTTCAAAGCCGTTTCAACAGCTTCCGCCCCAGAATTCATGGGTAGCATTTTATCGAATTTGAAATATTGGGTTGCATATTTCTCGTACTTCCCTAGCATATCATTATAAAATGCTCTGGATGTTAAAGACAGGCGCTGAGCTTGTTCTGTCATTGCATTAACAATCTTGGGATGACAATGCCCTTGATTTAATGACGAATAAGCCGATAAAAAATCGTAATACTTATTGCCTTCTACATCCCATACAAAAACACCTTCACCTTTTGTCAGCACAACTGGTAATGGGTGATAATTTTGCGCTCCATACTTGTTTTCTAATGCCATCGCTTCTTGCGATGAAATGTGGTCTAAAACAGCCATTTTAATTTGTTTTTAATTGTTTATCCGCGATGCCAATGAGTTTTTAAATTTTTATCGTTTTCTTAAAGCTTCTAACAGCGTTATGATTTTTAACGATAGTCCAAGCTATCCTGAAAAACCCTTACTCGTTACAAACTAAAATAAATTCACTACATTCTTCTTAAACTCAATTTCATTGCGCATTTAAAATAACCATTCCTTATCTACCTTTATCCTTTCGAAGAGTCCGAAAATTCAGCGTGGGAAAGAAATCATCCCTAAGGAGTGCAAATTAATAATTTTAATACTGATTTAATATCTTATTCTGAAATTTTTCCAGACAAAGATGAAACTTGCAATTCTAAACGCTTCATTTCTCTTAGAATGGCATTTTTATCCATTTGCATCCATGCAAAAATCTTCAACATACTCACACCAAATAAAAACACTAAGCTACCTAGCCCCCATTTTAATAATTCTCTCGTTTCATTTGTGTCAAAAAAATTAACAACACAATAAATGAATAAACCAAAGAATACTATGGTCATTACATTCATCAAGATGAGGATCCATTTATTCTTACCTTTAAACAATCCAAATACCATTCCCAGAACAGTCTGTTCTTCTAAGGAGTCATAGAATTTAGCTTCTTCTTCTGTTAAGGTGTCTTTAATTAATTGATCGATATCTTCAAATTTAGTTTTCATAATGTTTATGTTTTAATAATTTTTTCAGTTTTTCTCTTGCATGAAATAATCGAGATTTCACAGTTCCTACTGATATATCTAATAACTCGCTAATCTCTTTTAATGAATACTCTTGATTATAAAATAGTGTTATCACATTTTGCTGTTGCAATGGCAGGTTTAAGATGGCTTTTAATAGTACTGCTTTAAGTTGTGAGTCTTCATTACGGTCTTCTTCTTGAGGCAATTCTGCTGTTTGTTTTTGCCGTTCTAATATTTTTGCTCTCGCTTTTACTCTTAACATATCTAAAGATTTTGAATATACGATACGCAAAGCCCAACTTCCAAAACTGGCCGGATCTTTTAGGTCTTCTATTTTAGCAATAACAACTTGCCAAGTCTCTTGAGCAACATCTTTCGATAAATGAGGGTCTTTCAAAATCCAAAGGGCTTTTTTACAAAAGATAATATGCCATTTTTTTACTAAAATAGTCAAGGCTTCTTTGTTTCCTGATCGATACTCTTTCACTAAGATTTCATCTTCGATACGCATCACCTATGGGTTGTTTTATAATTACAAGACGCTAATCAAACTAAAAGGTTCATTTTAAACTGAAGTTTTTTAAAGATAATTCTATTTCGCTATAGTTTATCTATGGCGATTATTATTTTTGCATCATGGCTAGACGAAACAACAAAAGACAGATTTTTGAAAACATCGAAGTTATTGATGCTGGTGCAAAAGGGAAAACAGTTGCAAAAGCTCCAGATGGCCGCGTTATATTTTTGCCTAATGCAGTGCCAGGTGATGTTGTTGATGTGCAAACCTTCAAAAAACGAAAAGCCTATTTTGAAGGCAAAGCCATAAAATTTCATAAATTATCTGAAAAACGTACGGATGCAAAATGTGAACATTTTGGTGTTTGTGGTGGTTGCAAATGGCAGGATATGGACTACCGTTTCCAATTAGAATACAAGCAGAAAGAAGTCACAAATAATCTCGTGCGTCTTGGGCATTTAGAACTTCCAGAGGTTACTCCTATCCTAGGGTCTACAGAGCAATACTTCTATAGAAATAAAATGGAGTTTTCATTTAGTGATAGTCGTTGGTTAACTATTGAAGAAGTTCAATCTGACGAGGATTTAGGAGACCGTAATGCATTAGGTTTTCATATTCCAGGAATGTGGGATAAGATTTTAGATATCAATAAGTGCTGGCTACAAGCAGACCCTTCAAACGCTATTAGAAACGAAGTAAAAGCATTTGCGGTATCCAACGGATTAGAGTTTTTCAATACACGACATCAAACGGGTTTTCTCCGTACCTTAATGATCAGAACTGCTACAACAGGAGATCTCATGGTGCTCATTCAATTTTTTAAAGAAGATAAAGAAAAGCGTGAGTTACTGCTAAATCACCTTGCAGATACGTTTCCAGAGATAAGCTCGTTACAATATGTAATTAACGGAAAAGCGAATGATACCATCTACGATCAAGATGTAATTTGTCACAAAGGAAATGATCACATTTTTGAAGAGATGGAAGGTTTACGCTTTAAAATCAATGCGAAATCGTTCTACCAGACCAATTCGGCTCAAGCCTATGAGCTGTATAAAATCACTCGCAATTTTGCAGAATTGAATGGTGATGAACTTGTCTATGATCTCTATACTGGAACAGGAACAATTGCACAATTTATTGCAAAACAAGCCAAACACGTCATTGGTGTTGAAGCAGTACCAGATGCTATTAAAGCTGCAAAAGAGAATGCACAATTAAATAGGATTGAAAACGTTGACTTCTTTGTTGGTGATATGAAAACTGTATTCAATACTCAATTTATTACCGAACACGGACATCCAGATGTCATCATTACCGATCCGCCTCGTGATGGTATGCACAAAGATGTTGTTAATCAAATATTAAATATTGCGCCAAAAAAAATAGTTTATGTAAGTTGTAACAGCGCAACTCAAGCGAGAGATTTAGCCCTCATGAAAGCGGACTATCAAATTACAAAAACACAAGCTGTGGATATGTTTCCACAAACCCATCATGTAGAAAACGTGGTGCTTTTAGAAAAACGATAACATTAGAATATTGATATTGAAAAAAGTTGTACCCTTATTAATCATCATTTCATCAATTGCAGTTATACTCTTAGCCTGTGAACGTGACGATATTTGCCCAGAAGATACGGCGACCACACCAAGTCTTATCATTCGATTTTATAATATAAATGATCAAGATGAATTGAAGAGTGTCAGGCTATTAAGAGTAAAAGGATTGAATGACAACGACGAACCTTTAAATGAAATACCTGTAAATAGAGCGAGCCCAGACTCGATTGTATTGCCGCTGCGTTTCGCCAATGAAGGTACAGAAACGATAACGCGTTTTCAGCTTGAAAAAGATTCTGATTTAGCAGATAATGATAATCCAGATAACGACTCTAACATAGATATCATTGAAGTTAGATACACTCCAGAATTTATATATGTATCTAGAGCTTGTGGCTTAAAGAGTATCTTTAATTTTGGAACTACTGGTGGTGTTTCTAGAGATAACGATGACGATAACTGGATCATTAATACAGAAATAATTAACGAAACAATAGACAATGAAAACGCAGCACACGTCATTATTTATCATTAGCATGATTGTTGTGATGTTGTTGCCATTCACATCACACGCGCAGAACGACGACAAAAAATCAACTGTCGACACGCTAGTCTACAAGCAAAATTATGGTATTCGACTGGGTGGTGATATTGGTAAAATTGCACGGTCCCTTATAGATAAGGATTATACTGGGTTTGAAATCAATGGTGATTATCGTCTAACTAAGAATCTATATATCGCTGGCGAACTCGGGACCGAAGAACGCAACGTCATTACAGAGTTTTTAGATGTGACATCAACGGGAAGTTATTTTAAGGCTGGAATTGATTATAACACTTATACCAATTGGTTGGACATGCAAAACATGATTTATACGGGTTTTAGAGTTGGCGTAAGCAGTTTTAGCCAGCAACTTAATGAATTTACGGTTTACAATACCAATCAATATTGGAATGCTCCTTTCTCTGAAAATTCGAGTGAAGAATATGACGGACTCTCAGCCATTTGGGCAGAATTAATAATAGGTATAAAAGCAGAATTGTTTACAAATCTATATGGCGGACTAAACATTCAAATCAAGAGTATGTTGTCACAAGAACAGCCTGAAGATTTTGAAAATTTATACGTTCCTGGTTTTAATAGGACCTATGACAGCGGTCGATTTGGATTAGGTTTTGGTTACACCATCTCGTATTTAATTCCTATTTACAAAAAAGATAAGACTGTGGTTGTTGAAACTGATGACAATTAATCATCAGAATTCATATACTTCCCTTTTTTACTTCCTTCATACATGACGTACTTGACTAATCGCGCTTCTAATTTAGCGTTAACGAGATGAATTTTACGTGAAGGTCGTAAACCAACATGTTTTAAAGCCTCTAAATTTGAAGTTATAAACCACGCTTCAGTTCCGGGATAACCTTGCTTTAAGGTATCGCCAATATCCTTGTAAAAGGATTCCATATCAATATCAAGTCTTTCGCCATAAGGAGGGTTAAACAAGATATGAAGTTTGTTTTCACCAGATTTCTGAGTTTTAAAAAAGTCTTCATGTTGTACGCTTATAAAATCTTCTAGATGTGCGTTTTTGACGTTGTCTTTAGCTTTTGAAATTACACTTGGTGATTTGTCATATCCTACCATTTTGTGATGAAAATCTCGAGTCTTTGAAAGTAAGGACTCTTCAATTTTTTCGAAAAGATCTACATCCCAATCTTGCCAGCGTTCGAAAGCAAACTCCTTTCGCATGAGATTTGGTGGAATATTGCAAGCTATCATTGCCGCTTCAATTAAAATAGTTCCACTCCCACACATAGGGTCCATGAAATCTGATTGACCATCCCAGCCTGATAACATCACTAGACCTGCTGCAAGTACTTCATTGATAGGTGCGATATTTGTAGCTGTCTTATAGCCGCGTTTGTGCAGTGATTCACCAGAAGCATCTAATGAGATCGTGCAAACCTGTCGGTCAATATGTACATTGATTTTTAAATCTGGAAAGCGCAAGTCAATATTCGGCCGCTCTCCTACCGTATTTCTGAATTTGTCAACAATCGCATCCTTTGTCTTAAGTGCAACATACTGGGAATGCGTAAAAGCTTTGGAATGCACTGTGGCATCAATGGCAAGAGTTCCGCTTGGTTTTAAGTATTTATCCCAAGACATTTTATAGACTTGATCATATAAATCTTGCTCATTTCCAACACGAAATGTTTTAATTGGTTTTAAGATTTTTATAGCAGTACGCAGCCCTAAATTGGCCTTATACATAAAGCCCTTATCCCCTTCAAAGCTTACATTACGAACGCCTTTTTTAACGTTCATTGCGCCTAATTGAATTAATTCACGCTCTAATAGTTCTTCAAAACCATATAAGGTTTTTGCCACCATTTTATAATTATTCTCCATACTGTACGACTGATAGATTGCAAAAATAAAGTATTTTTGTGGCTTAGAAGAAGAATTAAAAACTAGATTCCTGTGCATTCAGGAAATAGATATGACAAAAGACACACAACAATGGTATGCTTCATGGTTTGATACACCATTCTATCATATCTTATATAAAGATAGAGATTATAAAGAAGCACAAGTCTTTATGGATAACCTGACAGAATATCTCAACTTGCCCGAAGGAGGATCAATCCTAGACCTTGCCTGCGGAAAAGGAAGGCACTCTATTTATCTCAATAGTTTAGGATATAACGTTACGGGTTTAGATCTCTCAGAAAACAGCATCGAATTTGCAAAACAATTTGAAAATGATACGCTTCATTTTGACGTACACGACATGTGTATACCTTATCATAAACAATTTGACGCCGTGTTTAATATGTTTACTAGTTTTGGGTACTTTGAAAATGAAGACGATAATTTAAAAACTATCAAAGCGATTAAGGCAAATCTCAATGATGTCGGTTTTGGCGTTATCGATTTTATGAATAGTAATTTTGTAATTGACCAATTGATCATTGAAAACACAAAAACAGTTGATGGTATTGATTTTCATCAAAAAAGAAAGGTGTCAAATGGGTATATTGTAAAAGATATTTCTTTTTCAGCAGAGGGAGAAATTTTTAATTTTCAGGAACGCGTAAGAGCTTTTACATTAAAAGATTTTGAAACCCTTTTTGAAAAGGCAGGTGTTCACTTATTAGATGTTTTTGGTGATTATAATTTAAAAAAGTATGATTCTAAAACTTCAGAACGTTTAGTTATGATATTTAAATAATGCAGTCGTACGTACTTCCCATATTAGCTGTAGTTATTGGTATTGTTTTGGCATTCTTGACAAAGCAAAATAAAAATCTTTATACCAAACTCCTCCTCTCTTTTAGTGGTGCGTTTTTATTAGCTCTAACACTTTTTGACTTGCTGCCAGAAGTTTATCATCATTTAGAAGCAAAAACCACAGGGCTCTATATTATGTGTGGTATCCTTTTACAAATCATTTTAGAATTTTTCTCTAAAGGTGCTGAGCACGGCCATGTACATTTACATAATACATCCAAGAACTTCCCATGGTTACTTTTTATTAGCTTATGTATACACAGCTTTTTAGAAGGGTTTCCCATTCATGAGGATAATGATATGGTTTTTGGTGTACTAGTGCATAAAATCCCCATTGCTACATTAATCTCAGCCTTTTTAATTCAATCACATTTCAGTAAACTTAAAATTATTGGGTTTTTAACGGTATTTGCACTTATGACTCCATTAGGTACTTACATATCTAATGCCACAACTATATCGTCTGATTATCTTAACATGATTAATGCTGTAGTTATCGGTATTTTCTTCCATATTTCAACCACCATTTTATTTGAAAGTAGTGAAGGCCATAAATTTAATCTATCAAAATTAGTTGCCATTATTTTGGGGGTGAGTATTGCCTTTTTAATCTAGTTTATATGTTCTCTAAAGAAGAATCACGGCAGTTGCGCGAAGAATTCTGGATAAGTTTTGGTAAATCTTTTCCGAGGAAATGGATTCTTTACGACACCAAAATAAAGGGTTTTTCATTTAAATTTCATTTCGACACCAAAAAAGCATTGGTTGTTCTTGACCTTGAGGATGATCTAGAAAACCGCATCAAGAATTGGGAAAAACTTCAATCTTTAGAAGCGATACTAAAATCTGAATATCTCAAAGATATCATTTTTGAAGAAGAATTCTATTTAGAGAACGGAAAAGAAATTTCTCGAATATACTTGCCATTAGAGCAGAAAGTATCCATACATAATAAAAATTCGTGGCAAGATGTAATGGTATTTTTTAATTCTACAATGAGCCAATTTGAGGCTTTTTTTGAAGACTATCGTGATATATTATCTGACTAAGAATCACTATTTTACAACTGACATTGTTCAAACTGACTATTTTCTTATCTTTAATGTAACAACTGTAAATCACATCGTATGAAACTTGGTGCATTCTCAATTAGCTTAGCTGTTAAAGACATTCAATCTTCCAAAGCATTTTATGAAACCCTTGGGTTTTCAATCTTTGCAGGAGATATAGAACGGAATTACCTTATTATGAAAAATGGCAACTCCTTAGTTGGATTATTTCAAGGTATGTTTGAAAATAACATCTTAACCTTCAATCCTGGCTGGGATGAAAGTGCAAATACTCTTAAAGAATTTGATGATGTTCGAGTTATTCAGAAGCATTTAAAGTCAAAAGGAATTTCTTTAGAAAGTGAAGCAGATGAACTTACTTCTGGACCAGCGAGTTGTGTCGTTCTTGATCCTGATGGAAATGCTATTTTAATTGATCAACATGTTTAAATCACATAGTAATAGATCATTAAAAAATGACAAATGGCACCTCCCAAAACGAATGCATGCCAAATCACATGATTAAAGGGGATTTTTTCAATAGCATAAAATAGAATCCCCAAGGTATAGAATGCGCCTCCTGCAAATAACAGATATAGTCCGTTAGTGTCCATTCTATCTGCAAGTTTTGAAAAATCAAATACAATCAACCAACCCATGACCAGATATAATAAGGTCGAAAAGGTTTCAAAACGACCTGTAAAAAAGAGTTTTAAAATCACACCAAACGCTGCAATTCCCCAAACTACCCAAAACAAAATCCAACCATGACTATCGGGTAACATGATAAGTAATACTGGTGTATATGTACCTGCAATCAAAAAGTAAATACTAATATGATCTATAATTCGAAAGTAATGTTTTCTTTTATCGTTATTTACAGCGTGATAGCATGTGGAAGCTAAAAACAAAATAATAATTGATATCCCATATACTATGACACTAAATAAAGCATATGCTACATCTTTTTGCAGATACACAATGAGCAATACTAAACCCACTACTCCTAAAGCAGCGCCAATCCCATGACTCCACGCATTCAAATGCTCTTCAAAAGGTGTTTGTTTTTGCATTAATTCTTTATTTCCAAGGTAGATTTCGTGTTTAACCACTTATCTGATAAATCATAATAATCAAATTCAATAGCTGGTTTTTGACGTTTTAGTTGCCTGTTTTGAAACGCACGTTCCAGAATATCTTCTATATAGAAATCCTCCTTAACCTCCATAGGGTTAAATTCGCGTTTTAATGAAATATTAAACAAGTTAGCGGTACTATTAAACCAAAATGCTCGCCAGCCACTTCTTAATTCTTTTATTAATTGAAATGTGGTTTTTCCTGTTTGTCGATGAATCAGTTTAACTAAAATCTGACCTTCGGTTTTAGTTAGTTTTTTTAATTCTGCGGAAAACTCTTCCTCTATAAACTTTTGTATGAGTTTAGCATATCGTTTCTTTTTTCGTTTACTCTTTAATGTTTCAAGTCGTTCTTTCAAAGACAATAAACGTTCTGCTGCCAACTTAGCATATGGATACACTTTTAAGGTTTTACGTCTCAATATAAGATATTTAATACGTGCTTCTCGATCGGCAAAGCTAAGCTTATTTAAAACCAATACTTCATCTAAATCAATGGTATTCGTTGCGATAGAGTCGCCTTCTACATAAATGTATTGAATAACAGTTGAATCTCTTTCAACAGGTTCTACCTGAGCAAAAAGAGCAATGGGCAAGCATAATATGACACTTAAAATTAATTTCATACGCTTATGGTGTGCTAAAATCATTCCACAATTCAAAATTAAATATTTGTTGCATTTATAAGCCTTTTTTCGTGTTAATATTATAATCAAGTCTTGATTAAGCTTTTAAATGGAAAACCCATAAATAGACTGTATTTATGGGTTTTTATCTTAGTACTTATATGGCAATCACATCTTCTGTCGGTTATCATCAGAGCGTGTATCTATTAATTTATTGAACGGATCAACACCAACCTCTGTTGGTTTTTCATCTACAATAATTGATATTATATTATTGATTTTTGTGATCTTATGTTTTTCTAAATACAATAAGCGTTCTTTCTTTTTACCGTCAACATCATCTTCCGTAAAAATTCCAATGTCAATATAATCTTCAAGTTTTACCGATAGTAATGGTCTCTTTTTACCTTCCGCCATGTAGGAAATAGAATCTCTTCCTTTTTCAGAGTAATAACGCCTTCCTTTTTCATTATTGCGATACTTACTTACATTGAATTCGATATCGACTTTGTGCTGACCATTATCCATTTCCGTAGCAGAAACATCTACAATTCGGTTGTCGTATACGGTAATGGTTTCAAACATATCTTTGATTACATATTGCAAACTGTCTGGAGTAACTGCTTTAATATGATTAACCATGTCAATAGATGTTGTATAAGGTGGCTCTTGAAATTTGACCTTTTCTACATATGTTTTAAGTGCATTATTAAGTACATCTTCACCAATATAATCACTTAATGCATAAAATATCAACGAGCCTTTTTGATATCGTATATAACCTTGTCCGTCATTATACATTAAAGGTTTTTCTCGTTTACTCTCAAAGGTTCTTCGTGTTAAATAATCATCCAAGGATTTCTTTAAAAATTTGCGCATTTGGGTTTTTCCAATTTCTTTTTCAAGCACTTTAAGTGACACATATTCTGATAAACTTTCAGACATCATTGTTGCGCCTAAAACGTCTGCTCCAATAACTTGATGAGCCCACCATTGATGCGCTACTTCGTGCACTGTTATAGCATACGTATAATCTACACCCCCTTCTTCACTATCATCAACATCGGCAATAAATCCTGCATCTCCTGCAAACGGAATGGTATTTGGAAATGATTGTGCAAAACTTCCGCTTGGGAATTCGACAATTCGTAATTGTTTATGTTGATACGGACTAAAATTCTCGCTATTATATTCGAGGGAGGCTTTCATACCTCGCATCATACGTTCCAAATTATACTCATGGCCTTCGTGATAATAAATTTCAAGATTTACGTCTTTCCACGTATCGCGTTTCACTTTATATGCCGCTGAATTATAGGCAAAGAAATTCAAGATTTTGCTATCCATTTTATAGTGGAAATACCGACGACCATCTTCTGTCCATTCTTTCTGAAGATAACCTGGAGCAATTGCGATTTGGTCTTCACTAGTACTAACAGTTGTTTCAAAATCTATCCAATCGCTATCTTTTCTAATATAGGTATTTGCTAAAGCTGTTGAATCACTTGGATGTGGTTTTAAAGCGTTAGGCGGTAAATCATATTTTTCCCGTGTTTTATCATCTGTAAGTTCGCCTCCTTGATACCCTAAACTTGGAAATAACTGCATATTACTAATAAAGGTCCCATTGGCTATAATAGGTGAATTTCGTCTCAACAGTGTATTGGGTTTGTTTTTAATTGTAAAATGCAATTGCATTGTATCACCAGGTATCATTGGTCGTTTTAATGTATAAATATCAAAATTATACAAAGTATCCTCGACAACCAATTTATTGGCTCTATCAAACTCAAAGGTACTTGGGTAATTATTATGGTTTAAGAAAATACTATCTATAACCTGATCTGTTTTATTGACCATGACGTATGTTCCAGAAGCATCAAAATCTCTTGTCTTCGGAAATAAATTCATCTCCGTTTTCACCGATACAATTCTTGGTTGCACGGCTTTCTCATATTTTTTATATGTTTTTTCCCAATCTACAGCTTGTTCTTCTCTTTCTTTTGAAGAAAAACTCTCATTTTCAATATTGGTCTCGTGAAAAATTCTAAATCCTAAAGTCAGAAATCCAATAAGTAATACCATTAAAGTAATTGCTATAGGGGCTTTAAATCTAGATTTGGCTATTTTTAGTCGCTCATTAAATGAATGTGGTAGACCTCTTACCCAAAATAAACCCGCAATAATCATCAAGATTAAGCCGGCTAAAACCCAATAGCTTTTATAGAGCATATATCGTAATAAAGAATCCCCATAACCGTTCATATCATTAAATCGAAACCCTGGACCTTCGTTGTACTTAAAAATTGATTGCTCAACTCCGGCTAAACTCAATAACGGAATCCCAATAGACAATACAATAAGAACAAATAATCCCAAATACGGATTTCTAATTAAGGTTTGAATCATTAATGCCAAAAATGCCCATATGACATAGTTTACAAGTCGTAGTCCGAATAATTCTTTGATATATAATCCAATTTCAATATCGTAATAACCTTTAAATAACTGAAATAAAATTCCAGCAATCATAACGATAGATAACAGCAAGATTTGCATCTTTACTATGGCTACAAATTTTGATAAAAATAATGACCAATTTGGAATTGGAGACACATCTTCCAAACCATTCATTCGAAATATTTTGCTCCGGTTTACTAACATTCCCGCATATAAAAATGTACAAATATTAATTGCCAATGTAAAAGCGGATCCTCCCATTAACATTCGCCAAGTTCTAGGATATGTAGGTGTTCCAAATGGATTACTGAAATCTGACAGAGTGATTAAAACAATAATTAACCCAACCAAAACAATGCTAATAAAAGGCCAGTTTTTGACTATATATTTAAATTCTATATTAGAGATTTTCCATGTGGTTTTTAAATTTTGTAAAACCGAATAATCAAAATTAACCTTTGGAAGATTGATTCGAGTAATACCTCCAAAATTACGTTTTGTTGAACGTTCACCTTTTACTTTTTTGAAAAGTGAAAACGACATCGCATTCTGACTAAACGTAAAGAACTTATAAACTAATGCGAAAATCACGCTCGCAACGCCCAACCAAATCAAACGGTTGTATAGAATCAATTCTTTAATAGGGATATGGAGTTCATTTTGTTCAGAAACTGTCCAATATCTTGTGTAATATTGCACGGCCGCTGAACCATAAGGATCAACTAAAGCCGCCATATATCTGTGTTCGGGATCTGACAAAAAGCTTTCTGTTACGCCTTGGACAAATAACAAAAGAATAACGGTAATAAAACCTGCCGCGATGTTTCTTGTAAATGTGACAACAGCAAATACAATAGCTCCAAATAATAACACATTTGGCAAAATAAACAACCAATAGGCATTAAAATACGATGTAATATCAAATGCACCTACAATATCAGAATTTGTTCCAGGCATTCTAAAACCTATAAACATTCCGATACCAATAGTCAGCACAATGCAAGTCACAATAAGTATTGAACTAAAAAATTTCGCAAATAAATAATTGGCTTTCGAAAACGGATACGAATATAAAATAGTGTGCATTTCGCTTTTGTAATCACGATATATTGACACACCAATTATTGAAGGAAATAAGAAGAAAATTAAAATTGACAGTCCGTTAAATAAATTGCTTACACCTAAGGGTGCATTCACAATTCTTGATGACCCGGTTGTGGCTGTAATACTATCAAAAATACCAGCAGTTGTCGCCGCCATAAATAAAGATAAAGCAAAGAAAATTGCCATATAGATATAAAATGCTGGTTTTTTTAACCAATGCTTTAATTCATGAAAAAATATAGTTGAAAACATAGTGTATCTTTTTAAATCTTAGATAAAATTAAATTAGCTTAAAACAGGTTCGTCTTGCTTTAAGGCAATAAAATACACATCGTCTAACTGTGGTTCTTCGGGTTTAAAATCAGTATCTGGTAAGGCATCTTCAAACACTCTTATGTTTAATGAATTATCTTCGTTATAGTTTGATGATAGCACATTATATTTCAATTCATTAGCCTCAAGATCATCTCTTTGGATTACTTTGGTCCATATCTTTCCAACTAATTCTTCTCGCGCGAGAGTTGGTGTTGAATGCTTTAATATTCGTCCGCCATTTAAAATCGCCATTTCATTACAAAGCTCCTTAACATCTTCAACAATATGCGTAGAAAAAATGACGGTACAATTGGTTCCTACTTCACGAAGTACATTTAAAAAGCGATGTCTTTCAGCAGGATCTAGGCCTGCAGTAGGTTCATCAACAATAATAAGTTTTGGGCTGTTCAATAATAATTGAGCAATCCCGAAACGTTGCTTCATACCACCTGAGTATCCTGCAACATTCTTTTTACGCACATCATATAAATTGGTGATTTCCAAAACTTCTTTTACTAAGGCTTTGCGATCAGGTTTTGAACTAACACCTTTTAAAGTTGCAAAATAATCTAACAATACTTCCGCAGACATCTTTGGGTAAACACCAAACGATTGTGGTAAGTATCCAAGTATTTTCCTCAACGCCATTTTATCTTCTAAAACATTAATCTCTCCAAACATGATTGACCCAGAATCTGGACTCTGTAAGGTTGCAATTGTGCGCATTAATGACGATTTTCCAGCACCATTTGGACCCAAAAGACCAAACATTCCTGCTCCAATTTCGAGGTTAAGATTGTCAATGGCTTTGACGCCATTCTTATATGTTTTTGTGAGGTCTTTAATGACTAGCTGCATTTGTTGAAGTTTAAAATTAAATTTATAACGTACTAATAGTGTAAAAATAATCCATTTTGTGACAAAAACTTTTCCGAAGACATCAAAAACAAAATAAAACCCTTTATTTTTACGAAAACACAAATAAAACACTCATGGCTAAAAAAAGCATACTCAATAAAAAATCACTTGATTTTCTAGAAAAATATCTAAACAACGCTGCACCTACTGGTTACGAATGGGAAGGGCAAAAAGTTTGGATGGATTATTTAAAACCATATGTAGATGAATTTATTACGGATACCTATGGAACGGCAGTTGGTGTCATTAATCCTAAAGCAAAATATAAAGTTGTGATAGAAGGACATGCCGATGAAATTTCTTGGTATGTAAATTACATTTCTGATGATGGACTTATCTATGTCATCCGAAATGGGGGGAGTGATCATCAAATTGCGCCGAGTAAAATCGTCGATATTCATACGAAAAAAGGAATTGTAAAAGGTGTATTTGGTTGGCCTGCTATACATACAAGAAACCGCGCTAAAGAAGAAGCGCCTAAGCCAGAAAATATTTTTATTGATTGTGGTTGCGCTACCAAGGAAGAAGTTGAAAAGCTTGGTGTTCATGTTGGATGTGTCATTACGTATCCAGATACTTTCCACATTTTAAACAAGGACAAATTTGTGTGTCGAGCCCTAGACAATCGAATGGGTGGCTTCATGATTGCCGAAGTAGCTCGTCTTCTTAAAGAAAATAAAAAAACCTTACCCTTTGGTCTCTATGTGACTAATTCTGTTCAAGAGGAAATTGGACTTCGCGGCGCTCAAATGATTACTGAAACCATCCAACCTAATGTGGCCATTGTAACCGATGTTACGCATGACACCACTACTCCAATGATTGATAAAAAGAAGGAAGGTCATTTAGAATTAGGAAAAGGACCTGTAGTTGCTTATGCTCCTGCAGTACAACAAAAACTGCGTGATCTTATTACAGATACCGCTGAAGAAATGAAAATACCCTTTCAACGCTCTGCGCTTTCAAGAGCTACAGGAACAGACACAGATGCTTTCGCTTACAGCAATGGAGGCGTTGCTTCTGCATTAATATCTTTACCTTTACGTTATATGCATACCACTGTAGAAATGGTTCACCGCAATGATGTTGAAAACGTAATTAAAATGATTTACGAAACATTACTTAAGATTAAAGACGGCGAAACTTTCAGTTATTTTGAATAAATTAAAATGAATTTACAGCATCAAAAACATGTATTTAATATACCCGAGCAAGTCACTTATCTGAACATTGCTAGCTTATCTCCTTCATTTAAGACTGTAGAAAAAGCCGGAATTGATGCCGTTTTACAAAAAAGCAAACCTTATACAATTCCAGTATCAGATTTTTTTAACCCTGTTACAGAACTTAAAACGCTTTTTGCTCAGTTAATAGATTCAGATGAACCTGAACGGATAGTCACTATTCCTTCTGTTTCCTATGGAATTGCTACGGTTGCAAATAATATTACACTTAAAACTAACGACGAAATCCTAGTTATTGAAGAGCAGTTTCCGAGTAATATTTACGCATGGAAAAAACTGGCAAGTAAATTTAATGCTAAGATAATTACTGTTAAAAATCCAAACCTTAGTGTTGGAAACGCTCAACAATGGAATCAAGATATTCTTGACGCCATTAACGAACGAACAGCTGTGGTTGCACTCGGACAAATCCACTGGTCTAATGGGATTATTTTTAATCTCAAATCCATACGTCAAAAGACAAGAGAAAACGGCGCATTATTAATTGTTGATGGTAGTCAAACAGTTGGTGCATTTCCATTCTCAATAAAAGAAATTCAACCCGATGCTTTGATATGTGCTGGTTACAAATGGTTGTTTGGACCTTATGGTTGTGCCTATGCTTATTATGGAAGTTATTTCGATCAAGGAGAACCCATTGAAGATAATTGGGCCAATCGCTTAGATAGTGAAAACTTGTCAGGCTTAACCAATTATCAGTCCCAATATAAACCTTTAGCCAATCGCTATGCTATGGGAGAAAGTGGAAATTTTATATATGTGAAAATGCAAATTGAAGCGCTCAAGCAGGTCATTTCATGGACACCAGGAGCGATACAGAATTATTGTAAATCCGTGAGTATCGAAGCCGCGCAACAACTAATAGATTTGGGTTGTGAAATCGAAAACCCTGATGATAGAGCTCATCACCTTTTTGGTGTAAAACCTCCACAGATTTTAGATGTTCAAAAACTAAAACAGGTCTTATACGAAAAACAAATTTATGTTTCATTTAGAGGAGCATATATTCGTGTGTCTTGTCACCTATACAATACAGCTAATGATCTAAACACCTTAGTTAAAGGTATTCAATCTTTATTATAAAACAGTATTGGAAGAATATATCGACATTGTAGATGAAAATGGTGAACCAACTGGAGTTTCAGGGCTAAAATCTGAAATCCATAAAAAAGGTCTTTACCATCATACTGCCCATGTGTGGTGTTATACTTCAGAGGGTCAAATTCTATTGCAACAACGCGCCGCATCTAAGGCCATTTACCCCTTACTTTGGGATGTATCGGTTGCTGGTCATGTTGAAACTGGAGAACGTATTGAAGACGCCGCTATAAGAGAAGCTAAAGAGGAAATTGGTTTAGATATTTCAGAAGCAGCACTTCAAAAAATTGGTGTTTTTAAATGTTTTAAAAACTATTCTAATGGGATTAAAGACTATGAGTTTCATAATACTTTTATTATAAAAATTAATTCAGCCATTCAGGAACTTACACCTCAGGCAGGAGAAGTTGAATCTTTGAAGTTTGTATCGATCCCTGAGTTCATTCAAAAGTTAGATCACAGTAATACCAACCATCATTTTATCGCTACCAATCGAAGGTATTATGAGACTGTTGTCAAAGCCATTAAACAACAACTACTATTATTATAATTGTTAATTTATGGACTTACTCCTTCTTGCTGTCGCTCCTATTTTTATCATTATCCTTTATGTTTATTTTAAAGATAAGTATGAGAAAGAACCAAAAGGCTTATTATTTGCTAGTTTTCTGCTAGGTGCAGTTGTAAGTATTATTGTAACTACCATAATATATTATGGGTTTAATGTCATGCTCCCTATTAGTAACGAATTTAGTGTACTACAACAATTTATCAAGGCATTTGTAATTGTGGCTTTTACCGAAGAATTCAGTAAATATATCATGGTTAGATATTTCGCACAACCAAAGAAAAACTTTAATGAGCCCTATGATGGTATAATGTATGCCTTAATGGTTTCTATGGGATTTGCCGCTACGGAAAACGTTATTTACGTTTTAGAAGGTGGATATACTACTGGAATTTTAAGAGCGTTTACGGCAGTCCCTGCGCATGCTACTTTTGGCATCTTGATGGGCTATTTTATGGGTAAGGCTAAATTTTCAAATAATAAAGTCAAACTGAATCTGACTGGTTTACTTCTGGCGGTTATTTTTCATGGGTTCTATGACTTTTTTCTATTTATTGACTTTATTCCTGGGATTTGGATAGGCGCATTTATATCTTTAATTATTGGTGTCTATTTATCGCGCAAAGCTATGATAAGACATCAAGAAGATTCTCACTTCAAACATTAATAAAGAATTGTGATAGAACATGATTTAATTCATGTTTTATCAGCCTACTTTTTATTAATTTTGTTGGATCTAATAAACACTGTTTTATGTATAAAATAAAAGTCAACAATGCACATAGTTTTGATATTTCAAAAGACGATGTAGATAAACTTGATGCCGTTGAAACTACCTCCGATCATTTTCACATTTTACAAAACAACAACTCAATCAAAGCCTCTATTTTAAAGATAGATTTTAATAAAAAAACCTATCAAGTTAAAGTTAATAATAACACCTATGACGTTGTTATCAATGATGCCTTAGATCAACAAATTGCAGCTTTGGGATTTGAAGTTGGTGCTTCCAAACAAGTTAATAGTATTAAAGCTCCAATGCCAGGACTTATTTTGGAAATCAATATTGAAGTTGGTCAAGACGTGCAAGAAGATGATGCTCTTCTTATATTGGAAGCTATGAAAATGGAAAATGTCATTACGTCTCCCAGACAAGGCGTTATTAAATCTGTTAGTGTAAGTCAAGGAGAAACAGTAGACAAAAACACACTTTTAATCGAATTTGAATAAGCTTAGTAAATACTTATTGTAATAGCTGTTTGTTAGCAAACAGGTCATTAATATTTAGATATGAAAAAAATATTGGTTGCCAATCGTGGAGAAATTGCCATTCGTGTAATGCGTACGGCAAAAAGAATGGGAATAAAGACAGTGGCTGTCTTCTCTGAAGCAGATAGAAATGCGCCTCATGTAAAATATGCAGACGAAGCTGTTTGTATTGGTCCACCCCCTTCTAATCAATCTTACCTTAGAGGTGACAAAATTATTGAAGTCGCAAAATCTTTACAAGTAGATGGTATTCATCCGGGTTATGGCTTCTTAAGCGAAAATGCTGAATTTGCAGAGCTTGCTGAAAAAAACAAGATCACTTTCATTGGACCGCGCTCTAAGGCCATTCATATGATGGGAGATAAATTAGCTGCTAAAGATGCCGTTAAAGATTATGATATTCCTATGGTTCCTGGTGTAGATCATGCCATTACAGACCCCAAAGAGGCCATCGAAATTGCCAAAGAAATTGGTTTTCCAATTCTAATTAAAGCTGCTGCTGGTGGTGGTGGAAAGGGAATGCGTGTTGTTGAAAAGGAAAAAGATGTTGAAGAACAAATGAAACGTGCCATTAGTGAGGCTACTTCTGCTTTTGGAGATGGTTCTGTTTTTGTAGAAAAATACGTCACGTCACCAAGACATATTGAAATTCAAGTGATGGCAGATAGTCATGGAAATATATTGCATTTCTTTGAGCGTGAATGCTCTATACAACGCCGCCACCAAAAAGTGGTTGAAGAGGCTCCTTCAGCGATTTTATCTCCTGAATTAAGAGAACGCATGGGACAAGCCGCTATTAATGTAGCACGTTCTTGTGATTATCTAGGCGCAGGGACCGTAGAATTCTTATTAGATGCTGACCATAATTTCTATTTTTTAGAAATGAATACTAGACTTCAAGTAGAACATCCCGTTTCAGAATTAATTTCTGGTGTAGATCTCGTAGAATTACAAATTAGAGTAGCACGTGGTGAAGCCCTTCAAATTAAACAAGAGGATTTAAAAATTAATGGTCATGCACTTGAATTACGTGTTTATGCCGAAGATCCTATGAACGACTTCTTGCCAAGTGTTGGTAATTTAGAAGTATATCAATTACCCGTGGGTAAAAACATTCGAGTAGACAATGGATTTGAAGAAGGCATGGATATCCCTATTTACTATGACCCTATGCTTTCTAAGTTAATTACCTATGGTACTACTCGTGATGAAGCTATTCAATTAATGATAAAAGCTATTGATAATTACCATATAAAAGGCGTACAAACCACCTTACCTTTTGGGAGATTTGTTTGCGAACATGAGGCTTTTAAAAGTGGAAACTTTGATACGCATTTTGTGAAAAACTACTATTCACCTAGCCTTTTGGAAGAACGACACCATAAGGAAGCGGAAGTGGCAGCTAAAATTGCTCTAAAACACTATCTAGAAGATCAAAAACTATTAAGATTACCAAACTAAGACACTATGGACTCTAAAATAAAAACGCTCAACGAAAAGCTAGATCTTGCCAAACTAGGCGGTGGACAAGCGCGAATTGACAAACAACATCAAAAGAAAAAACTGACAGCACGCGAACGCGTTTTATATCTTTTAGATGAAGGCTCATTTGAAGAGATTGGTGCTTTAGTAACCCACCGAACAAAAGATTTTGGTATGGAAAACCAAAAATTTTATGGTGATGGTGTGGTTACAGGATACGGTACAGTAGACGGTAGGTTAGTTTATATTTTTGCTCAAGACTTTACCGTCTTTGGCGGTTCATTATCCGAAACTCATGCTGAAAAGATTTGTAAAATTATGGATATGGCCGTAAACGTTGGTGCACCAATTTTAGGATTAAATGATTCTGGTGGTGCTCGTATTCAAGAAGGTGTGCGCTCTTTAGGCGGATATGCCGATATATTTTATAGAAATGTTCAGGCTTCTGGAGTGATTCCGCAAATTTCAGCTATCATGGGCCCCTGTGCAGGTGGAGCCGTATATTCTCCAGCCATGACTGATTTTACCATAATGGTTCAAGACACCAGCTATATGTTTGTTACTGGTCCGAACGTCGTGAAAACGGTAACTAATGAAGAAGTTACCAGCGAGGAACTTGGAGGTGCTAGCGTACATTCTACAAAGTCTGGCGTGGCTCATAAAACGTCACCAAATGATATTGAATGCCTAGAAGACGTTAAAAACCTTTTAAGTTATTTGCCACAAAGCAACCGCGAAACCCCTAAAGATATAGAGTTTAACTTACAAGATGAAGTAAGAGATAAGCTTTCTGAAATTGTTCCTGAGAATCCAAATAAGCCTTATGACATGCATCAGGTTATTGAAGGAATTATTGACGAAGATTCGTTTTATGAGATTCATAAAGATCACGCTGAAAACATCATCGTTGGTTTTGCTCGTTTAGGAGGTAAATCTATTGGGATTGTGGCCAATCAACCAATGTTTTTAGCAGGTGTATTGGATGTAAATAGTTCTAAGAAAGCAGCTCGTTTTGTGCGTTTTTGTGATTGTTTTAATATTCCGTTACTAGTCCTTGAAGATGTTCCAGGCTTTTTACCGGGAACAGATCAAGAATGGAATGGTATTATTGTTCATGGAGCCAAATTACTTTATGCATTTAGTGAAGCTACAGTACCCAGAGTAACTGTAATTACTAGAAAAGCATATGGTGGTGCTTATGACGTTATGAATTCTAAACATATTGGTGCCGATATGAATTTTGCTTGGCCAAATGCAGAAATTGCTGTTATGGGTGCTAAAGGTGCTGCGGAAATCATTTTTAAACGTGAAATTTCATCAGCAGAGGATCCTGAAGCTAAATGGAAAGAAAAGGAAGCCGAGTATGCTGAACTATTTGCTAATCCTTATAGTGCGTCAGAGCGTGGTTTTATTGATGAGGTGATTCTTCCGAAGAACACTCGTAGAAAACTAATAAAAGCCTTTTCAATGTTAGAGAATAAAGAAGTCGCCAGACCAAAGCGTAAGCATGGTAATATTCCTTTATAATTAATCTGGGAATTTACTTTTGTCTAAACCTGGAACAATGCGTAATGCATTTTTATAATATACTTTTTTAAGTACCTCGTCTGGTAAGTCTAATCCATACATTGGCCAAAAAGCATGATATTTTTTATGGTACGGAAAGTATTCATCAGCACTTTCTAAGACTCTAAAATATGTAGGAAACTCTTTTGGTTTCCAACTATCTTTTCCGAAGAGAATACGATCTTGGTATTTGATAAAAAATGCTTTCGCAAAACGAGGCTGTCGTCCTAATTCTGCAATAATGGCTCCAATACCTACATTCATGTTTGGCATCTCATCGAGGAGTTTTCCTAGTTGACCTAAATCATTAGCGAACCATCCCATGTGTGCATTTATAAATATGGTATTTGGATGTGATTTAAACATATTGTGTTGCTCTTGTATAATTTGTTCCCAAGGCACAGGGTTATTAGCATCACGTTTACGACGCGGGTGTGTTTTTAATTCTAACCAACGTTCATTATCACCATCAAATTCATCCCAAAATGATTTTGGATCGGCTGCATGAATCAATACCGGGATACCCAATTCGCCGCAGGTTCTCCATATCGGATTTAATCGAGAGTCGTCAATAGCTAAACGTTTACCATCGATATCTGTATTGCGCAACCCAAGGCTTTTATACACTTTTAGTCCGCGAGCACCATTTTTAACATCTTCTTTTAGTTGTGTGACTTTTTCCTGTATCCAACCCTTTGCTCCAGCTCCTTCAAAATTAATATTACAAAATACAACAAAGCGGTTTGGAAAGTTCTTATCAATATTAGCAACAGACTTTATAAGGTCGTCCCCTGTTCTACCACTTAAATTTACCATGATTCCCATATTCAACGTATCCATAGCAGCAACTACAGGTGTTAAATCTTGAGTTGGCATTTGGTATTGGTGTCCATGAACATCAATAAACGGAAATTTAGCCTTTATAATACTTTTCCCAGGCACGACCAACGTTGATGTCGGATTATACGCTTCAAAAGACATTTCTTGAGCAAACGCGAAATAGTTTAAACTGCATGCTAAAGCACAAATGATGTAAAATTTAGATTTCATGAATTCAGTTTTATGATATAAAGTTATACAACGCATGTAAGTGTACAACATATTTAGTAAGGGTTTAACACTAACTATTAAAAGACACGACCATAATAGTTTAAATCTACGATTTCTTCCTGAGTTGTTCGGTAATCTTTTCTGATAGTTCCTTTTAGTTGAAATCCGTTTTTCAAAATCACTGCAATACTTCCTTTATTTCTGCTATTTGCACAACATAGTAATTTTATAAAATTATAGGTTGATATGATGTGATCTACAACTAAACTTGTGGCTTGTGTCGTAAGTCCGTAATCTTCATATTTAGATTCAATAAAAGAGCCTAGCTCAGCTTTTGGGACATTCCAATCGATATTTTTCACATCACCAGACCTACAAATCACTGTGTTGTTGTATCAGTAATCATATAAGGCAAATAGCTTTTGACTTTAATTCGTTGCTGAATATGAATTCAATAAACAATCGTATCCTTTAACATTATTGTCTTTGACACTGTTCGAGCAAAAAAATCTTCAAGATGTGCTCGATTGGTATCCATTAAATTGAAAAAGGTTTCACTTTCGTGAGGTTGTAGAAGGTTTATGTTATAATCGCCAAACGTCATTAGCTATTTATCTAGTGAGCGTCGGTGATAATTTATTTGTCCGAGATGATAGGCCAAATGCATCGCCAAGTGAACTAAAAAGTATTGAATGGTCATTGTGTCTTCAAAAACATGCCGCTTATATTCTTTATGTATATCGTTTTCTGTTAATGTCTTTAATGTACGTTCTACGACACCTATGGTTTCATCAATCTGTTTCAATAATTCTGTTCGAGGGACGTCTTTCAAAGAAAACTCTAAGTCTCTTTGTCTCACATATCCTGACTTACCTATAGTCTCTCCTATAAAATGATTAAGATTTCCGTTGAGGTGTAAGCATAAGTTTCCTGCAGAATTTGAAATCCCCTCGCTTACCTTCCAAAGGTTTTCTTCCTTGTGATAACTGTTTATTTCTTCCTTTAATTTGTTTAAATCTCTTTTAAACAATTTAACTAATGTCTCAATAATCATAGACTTACTTTTAAATCCCTTCTAAAATATTTAAAATATATTAAATTTTAGCTTGATAAGTATACAAGTCAAAATACCGTCCTTCAGACGCTATAAGTTCATCATGATTTCCACGTTCGGCTATTTTCCCCTTTTCTATGACCAAAATTTGATCTGCTTTGCGAATTGTACTTAAACGGTGAGCAATAACAATCGTGGTTCTGTTTTTTGTGAGTTCTCCTAAACTCTTTTGAATGAGTGCTTCACTTTCAGTATCTAAATTAGACGTCGCTTCGTCTAAAATAATAATTTTAGGATCTGCCAAAATAGCCCTAGCGATGGCTAAACGCTGTCGTTGCCCTCCAGATAATTTCACACCTCGCTCACCTATTAAGGTTTCTAAACCATCTTCAAAACGGTCTGTAAATTCATTAACATAAGCGGCTTTTACGGCTGCCTGTAATTCTGCTTCTCTAGCTTTAGGCCTAGGAAACATTATATTCTCACGAATGGTTCCTTCAAATAAAAACTCATCTTGCAAAACCACTCCTAAGTGCTTTCTGAAACTCTTTAACTTTACTTTAGATAAATCTTCACCATCAATTGTGATTTGCCCAGCTTTCGGATTTAAAAACGTGGCTGATAATCCTGCAATGGTAGATTTCCCAGAACCCGAACTTCCAACTAAGGCGATCACAGAACCAGATTCGGCTTTAAAATTAATATCATGCAGTACCGGTTTTCCTTCTTCATAAGCAAAAGAGACATCCTTGAATTCTATTTCTCCTTTAAAATCGTTTAGTTCTATAGTTCGATTTGTATCCTCTTCTTCAGAAGCCATATTCATCAATTCTTCGGTTCTATCTAAACCAGCTAAGGCCTCTGTCAATTGACTTCCTATATTACTCATCTGTACAATTGGGGCAATCATAAACCCAAGAATCAGAGTGAAAAACAAAAACTCTCCTGTCGTCATTTGGCTTTGAATCATATAATAGCCGCCAATACCCATAATCCCAGTCGTAGCAATACCAATTAAGAATGTAGATGAACTTGTCATTAAGGCAGTTGCTGTTAAACTTTTCTTTACGTTTTGAAATAATCTATTTACACCTTTTTCAAAGATTTTATTTTCTTGGTCTTCAGCGTTAAATGCTTTTATCACACGAACACCTGCAAGGGTTTCGGTCAAGCGACCAGTGACCTCAGCATTAATTTTTCCTCTGGTTCTAAAAATAGGACGAATATATTTGAATGCTTTTAAGGCTATAAAACCGAAGATAGATAGAGGCACAAACACAAAAAGTGTCATCCATGCATTGAGTTTTATTAAAATTACCAACGAAACAATAGCCGTAAAGCTACCGCCCACCAATTGCACTAATCCTGTACCAATAAGATTACGCACACCTTCTACATCACTCATGATTCGAGATACTAAGGCGCCAGATTTCGTGTTGTCAAAAAAACTAATCGGTAAAGACAAGACTTTCTTTTGCACTTGAGCTCGTAACTCACTAATTAAATATTGAGCCTGCACACTTAATATTTTTGTAAGTAAAAATGATGTTACAGCTTGCACCGTAATGGCAGCGATAACAATGGTAATAAGCAACCACAAATCGCTAGCGTTTCCATTGGGCACAACATCATCAAGTAATACTTTACTTTGCCACGGTAACACCAGACCGGACAAACTTCTAATAACAATAAGCAGTAAGCCGATAAAGACTAATTGTCTTCGCGGCCAAATAATAGTCTTAAAGGCTTGTTTTAAGGTGACTTTTGACTTCGTCTTATTTTTTTTATCTGATGTTTTATAATGCTGCATAGTCCAATTTTATACTGCAAAGATAAACTTGTAATTCATACCTTATTTTTTCAAAAGTCAATCTTTTGTTAATTAAGGTATCAACGATTGATACTCTATGTTTTCTCGTACTTTTGCACCATGCAAAATAAACCTGCTTTTAAGATTGAATTTATTGCACTTATGGCATCATTAATGTCGATTGTTGCACTATCAATTGATGCTTTATTACCTGCTCTTCCGGAAATTGGTAATGCGTTAAACGTTTCCGACCCTAGCGATAATCAATTATTGATTACAATGATTTTTCTTGGACTAGGGTTTGGGCAATTGATATTTGGTCCTCTTTCAGATAGTTTCGGACGAAAACCTATGGTCTATTTTGGATTTACAGTATTTGTAATCGCAAGTATAATATGTGTTACCGCCAATAGTTTAGAAATGATGATTTTTGGTAGGATACTCCAAGGTATCGGACTCTCCTCACCGCGAACCATTGCCATTGCTATGACACGAGATACTTATAGTGGTGACTTTATGGCTAAAATCTTATCGGTCATAGTGATGTTCTTTATACTAGTACCAATCATTGCGCCTACATTTGGGCAATTACTACTTGATATTTTTAATTGGAAAGCCATTTTTAATGCCAATCTGATAATTGGTTTATTAATTGTATTATGGTTTTGGAAGCGGCAACCAGAAACTTTAGAACTTAAAAACCGTATTAAATTTTCACCTTCTATTTTTATCACTGGGACTCGAGAATTTTTAAAACATAAAGATGCGATAGGATTTACCTTAGTTTCTGGATTCATTACTGGGTCGTTCATGGTGTACTTAAGTACATCACAACAAATTTTTCAAGAGCAATACCAGCTCGGGGAACTATTCCCTTATATTTTCGCGAGTACAGCCTTTTCAGTTGGTTTCGCGACATTTACCAATAGCAGATTAGTTATTCGTTTTGGATCCTTTAATATTGCATATGCCGCAACGATTGGTTATGCAGCGATTTCTGTTCTTTATGTTTTAATATATCACACAGGTCAGAATCCTAGCATTGGTGTTCTCATCTCATTTTTTCTCATTCAATTCTTTTCTGTGGGTTTTCTTTTCGGAAATCTGCGTTCATTAGCTATGGAGCCTCTAGGACATATTGCTGGAATTGGTGCCGCTATTAATGGATTTGTGTCAACCGTTATGGCAGTGCCTATTGCTAATTATATTGGTAGTTTTGTTAAAACCTCGGTCTTACCTTTATTTATAGGATTTTCGCTCTTCGGAATTTTATCATTAATCGTATTTCTTATTCTAAAGAGACGCCGACGCCTTATTCTTAATAAAGCGTAGCGCATCTACTATTGCATCATATTTATTTTATTCATTGTCGTTTTTTGCCGGAATTAAATCCTGAAGTTGCTGTATAACTTCTACTTCTTCCAGTCGTGCTTCAAGAGAATGCACTGCAGATTGGGATAGGTAGCGGCCTAATGGAATAAACGGTTTGATCTCATTAGTGTCTTGGAACTTTTCAATAAATGCAAAAGCCACACTGTCTTGATCAATTTCAGTGCGTTTTGACTGAATATTAATTACATTAGTTAAACTCTTTTCCATTTCTTTAGGATGCGCAAAAGTGGCATTTCCAATTATTGATGCTGGAGCAGTTAACTGACTAGAATAAGTCAATTTAGAAGGTGGGACGTAATTTGTAATGAGTAAGTGTTTGATCTCGTATTTTCCAGTTAATGTAGAGTCTTTTTCTAATGCATTAAGAAGCGCATCACTTAATCTACGTGTAACGGTTCCTCCAACATTATCATAATATCCAGCATCACCAAATTGACCAACATCTTTGATTCTTACAGCTGGACTTAGATAAGGGAAACGTGCATTCATAGACATTGCTGTAGACCGTTTAATCATTATTGAGTCACTTGGATATGCGGCTAATAAATCCAGAAACACATCCATATTTAAACTATCTTTGGCAACGCTAACCGGAGAAATGACAGCATATTCTCCAGACTGCAAATGGGTGGTATTTGTTATTACTATAGGTCTGATATAATCATAGGCTCCTAATTTTGGCATCATTTGCAAATAGGCCTCTCCTATGGGACTTCCTCCTGGATAATCGAACGTGTATTTGAAACTCTCTTCCCATTCATCTTCTAACAAAGCGCCTCTGTCTGGGAAGGTAAATAAATTGGTTATGCTTTTAAATAAATCTCGCCCCATCAAACTGGCTACAGAGGTGGATAAATAGTCTTTATTATAAATTGTGCTTGCGCGATACTTCAATAAATTCTTTTGAGGCTCAGTGAACTTTAATCGAACATTACTAGTGCCATTTTGCAAATTAAAAGCCTGCGTGTAGAACATGTTATTTCCTACTCCTCCACCAGAAGCCCCTGTCATAGAAAACAAATATTTTTCAAAATAGTCGGGATTACGCTCGTACAAATAACTTTGTACAAGAAATGTCCATAAGCCTGCTCTCGATCCTCCACCTTCTGAGGACACCAAAACAATAGGAAACTTTTGATTCTTCGGGGAATTTTGAATATCTACTTTCCTATCGACAATCCACTGATCAATATAGGTATCTAGAGGCAGTCGTTCTGAAGGTTGTATTGTTGTTTTTACAGTACTCGCATCATAGTGATTAAAATCTGCCTTACTTGCGGTATTTATGGCTAATGCCATAGCAACAATTACCACGATTGTTAATAAAGGGATTTGATTTTTATAACCAACTAATTTAATCAAATTACAGAGGGTATAAATCCCAATAATACATATCATAACAATAGATAACGGTGTAATAATCTTAAGGGCTTGTGGGTTAAATGCTAAAACGATATAAGCGGAAAATATCCCTATAACAAATAGAATTATTACAGGTGCACCAATGTATTTCTTAAGCTTTAATACCCGAGGATTATAAGATACCGATACCACAAGAAAAAAGACTGCTAATAATACCAATGATATAAATAATCTCTGAGCATCAGCTTGCGATCCACCTTGATTAAAAAGCCCTAATATCAATATTCCAAACAATGCTAACGCAGCAACAACTATTGGTATGTATCTCGTCCATTTATAACGACTCAAAAATTTAGTAATGGATTGTATTAAAGGCTGATACAAACCCATGAGAAGTATGATAATACTCAGCGTAAACCCTAAATTACCTCCTGAAAATGGAATATCCTGTTGATAAACATCCCAATAGGTGTTGTTTACAGCATATGCCGCTATTAAGATTAAAATTGTTCCTAATGCTTTAGGAAATATTCGTTTCATGTAATCTGATTGTGATTCTTGATACGTCTCACTACTTTCTAAAAGATCTTGTTTTTTAGATTCAATATAGAGCTCTTTTTTATCTTTTGGTAAATAGAATATTTTAGCGGTTTTTGTTTTTGAATCTTGCTCCTTTTCACTCTGTTGTTCTGTTTGTTTTTGTTCAATAATTGGAGGGTCAAAATAGGAGTTAACCGTACTAATTAGAAAGGCTAATACACTCAATGACGCAAAAAAGGCAAATACAGCAATCCAGTCGTCATCTGCTTGATTAATGACTATGATTAAATCATTTATTTGTGGCACAATCCAAAGTAATAAATACAAAACAATCACGAAAATAATAGACATAAGGTGATTACTCATTTCATTAAGCAAAAGCTTCATCCATTCTGAAAGGGACGCTATAAATTTTGAAATTTTATGAAACATAATATATAATTCTAAAGATTAATTAGTGGTTGAAGCGGTTTCTGTTTTTGGTTTAAAACGATTGACAAAAGAGGTTAAATTGGTAGCATATCCAACCATGATTTGCGGAAAGACACTATTAGATTCGGTATGAAAATAACTTCCTATTTTGGCATAAATTCCGCCTTTAGATTTTTCCGGATTAGTTAACCAATAGAAATTGGCTTCGACATTAATCAGATTAAAAGGCATGACAAAATGATCTTTTCCTGTTAACTGTATCAAATCATTATCAAATGACCTTCCACCGAGCATAGCAGTATCTGAATAATTTAAATCCTCAATACTAAACGATACATCGGCACCAAAATTTGTTTGTGGGCGGATTTCAAAGTTTAAATAAGGGCCATGTCCTAGAGAAAGTAATTGACGTTCTGTTACAATATCTGTAACATCCGGTTGCGTTTCAGTATAGCGTAATCCTGTTCTATAAAAAGCGGCATTATACCCTAATGAGATATGCGTAAACCAACCTTTAGCTTCATGTGTTATGAGGTCTAAGGATATTTTGGCATAAAGATTGTTTTTCGTTAACAAATCAAAATTGCTAAAACTTTCATCGTCTTTAATATTGATAAATCGAGATTCATCTTGAAAACTATTGTCTAAAGCAATATTAGCAGTAGTTATAAACTGTCGGCCAAAAGACCATTTTCTAATATTTCTTAAGTTTAAAGGCATTAATAATTTTGCCTGTGCATTTAATAGAGAATTTGGATTTTCACTATTAAAGGCCATCACATCCGAATACACAATAGCAGTAAAGAAATCAAAGAAGCGACGCTGAATAACTTTTTCTGAATTTGTATAGTCACTGTCTTTTTCATTAGATAACGTCACTTGTTGATTAGCAATAGAATAATTAAAAAATTGAGCCGACTCATAATCAAAGACATCATTATATTCAATTCTAATCACATCATTGTCTTCAGTCTCAGCAGTCACTGTGCTTGAATAATTGTTAAAAAATCGCATTGGTACACTAAACTGGTTATTTAAGAAAATAAGTTTTTCTTCTTTACCGTCTCGATTTAAAATAGCCTTGATATAAATGGATGAGGCCTTATTATTAAAAAACTGAATTTTAGCATCTATTATTTTGAGAATATCCTTTGGTTGACCATTTTGGAACCTTTTATTCTCATTTGAAATCTCGGTTTTTTGTTCTTGATATGAGGTTAGTTCGAGCATGGAATCATGCTTAATTTCGGTCTTTTTTTCTTCTTCAGTTCGTGCATTTAAAGTTTCAATTGCCTTGTCTAGTTTAGCTTGAGAAGTCTTGCCAAAATGTATCTCATAAGGAATTGAATCGTTTAAAATAAGCTTCGCCGAATATTGATCCTTTTCATTATCAATAGCATACAAGGTATTCTCCAACTCGTTTTTGCTGGCTTTCAACGCTGCTAAATCTGCAGCTTGTAATTTATCCATGAGTTGTTTCCCTAAGGCCTTCTTATCGGTCGCTGCAATCTCTGATGGAATGACGCTTGGATCGAGTTTAGATTTAATTCGCAATAATACGCTGTTCGCTAAGATCTCATGAGATGTTGTTTTCACATACTCTTGAGTAAGTGCACAAGAATCTACATTACAAATTTTGAGGGTAAATATTGAACTTTCAGACTTAGCGTATACACTATACACGGAATCTTTAACTACAATATTATCTAGTAACTTATATTGTTGTTTAGATTCATTTTTTTGAGCAAAACTGGCCATAGTTAATATTAGGCAGGTAAAAAAACAAAGTAAGGATTTCATATGAAATTGGTTTAGTTAATATCTAACAACTTAAGTGTAGTATCAAAATCTAGGGTATACCAAAAACAGGGTATAACTTTGATACCAACACTTCTAACTATTTCGTATTTCGCTCAACTAAATACAAAACGCTTGTGTCAACAAGATTAACTAATAATAAGGGAGAATGCCTATCGTATGATAAGCTGTATAAAGTTATAAAAAAAAATAACATCACTACTAATGGGTGATAAAGTTATTAGCAGGTTATTAACGACCTTGAGAACCCATAAAATAAATTAGATTTTATAGGTTTTTTTAATACAAAATTCATACCCTGTCTAAACGCATGTATTTTGTATGTTATCATCTTCTATTCAATCATTAAAGTGCATTATTTATGATGTTTTTGACGACTTCTGGATTTAAAAGGGTACTTGTGTCACCCAGATTACTTGTCTCCTTTCCAGCAATCTTACGTAAGATTCGTCTCATAATTTTACCACTACGTGTTTTCGGTAAACCATGGGTAAATTGAATTTTATCCAATTTGGCAATTGGACCTATCTGCTCAGTAATAATTTGATTTATTTCCTTTCTCAAATTATCCTGATTCCTATTTTCACCTGTTTCTTTAAGTGTCACATAACCATACAATGCATTTCCTTTGATATCATGAGGGAAGCCAACGATAGCACTTTCGGCAACTGCTGGATGTTCGTTAATGGCATCTTCAATTGGCGCTGTACCCAAATTATGTCCAGAAACAATAATGACATCATCTACTCGTCCAGTAATTCTGTAGTAACCAACCTCATCACGTAGTGCTCCGTCACCCGTGAAATACATGTTTTCGAAAGCAGAAAAATACGTATCCTTATATCGCTGATGATTTCCCCAAATGGTTCTTGCCATGCTTGGCCATGGGAATTTGATACATAATCGGCCGTCAACTTGGTTGCCACTTATTTCTTGTCCGTTTTCATCCATTAATGCTGGCTGAATTCCTATGAACGGTAATGTCGCATATGTTGGTTTTGTTGGCGTTGTAAAGGCGATAGGTGTTATCATAATACCTCCTGTCTCTGTTTGCCACCAAGTATCAACTATTGGTGCTTTCTTTTTTCCTACATTATCATAATACCAATGCCAAGCTTCCTCGTTAATTGGTTCCCCAACGGTTCCAAGTACTTTCAGAGATGATAAATCATGTTTTTCCAAATGTTCTATACCTTCTTTAGCCAAAGCTCTAATTGCGGTAGGTGCGGTATAAAATTGGTTGACTTTATGTTTTTCTACGATATTCCAAAAACGTCCAAAATCTGGATAACTAGGCACACCTTCAAACATAACAGTTGTTGCTCCATTGCACAATGGACCATAAACAATATAACTATGCCCTGTGATCCATCCTATATCTGCTGTACACCAATACACATCTTCATCACGATATTGAAACACATTTTTAAAGGTATAAGCGGTATACACCATATAACCCGCTGTGCTATGCACCATTCCTTTAGGTTTACCAGTAGAGCCAGAGGTATATAATATAAATAAAGGGTCTTCTGAATTCATGGTTTCGGCAGGACAATTTATATCCGCTCTATCCAACATAGGTTGTAACCAAAAGTCACGACCTTCCTTCATTTGAATATCTGTATGAATACGTTTGGCAACCAATACTGACTCTACACATTGACAATCTTCAAGAGCCTCGTCAACAATTCCTTTTAAATCAATAGTTTTAGCACCTCTATAGGAACCGTCACTCGTGATCACCATTTTACAGTCTGAATCATTTATTCTTGTAGCGAGTGCTGCAGATGAAAATCCTGCAAATACAACAGAATGAATGGCTCCTATTCTGGCGCAAGCTAATACGGAAACTGCCAATTCTGGAATCATTGGTAAATAAATACAAACGCGATCACCTTTACCAATGCCCTTCCTTTTTAAAACATTTGAAAAACGACAGACCTTTTCGTGTAATTGGTTATAAGTGATCTGTTGCGCAGCTTCATCAGGGTTATTAGGTTCAAAAATGATAGCTGTTTTATTTCCTCTAGTGGCTAAATGCCTGTCAATACAGTTTTCCGTGATGTTCAATTGAGCGCCTTCAAACCATTTAATTTCAGGTTTTTTAAAATCCCAACTTAGGACATTGTCCCATTTTTTTCGCCACATAAAATGTTCTTCGGCGATTTCTTCCCAAAATACTTCCGGATTTCTTACCGATTTGCGATAGACCTGATAATACTCTTCTAAATGTTTGATATGATAATTACTCATAAGTAAGTGATTAATGTCTCAATTTAATAATTATTAAAAAAATAATTTAGCTATTCTGACAATTTTAAACGATTTCTATATGCTTTAATTTCTTTTACAACTCTTGGAGCCATTATAATAGTTGATAGCATGGTAGGAATTGCCATAAATGCAAATATGCCATCAATAAAATTGATCATAACCTCAAACTCGGTCGTTGCCGCAAGCACAATACTCAAAACATAGATATAATTATAGTAGTGTTTGTTTTTTGCGCCCACAAGAAAAGCCATGCATTTTTTTCCATAGTAAGCATAAGAGAACAGTGAGGATATACTAAATATAAATACGCAAATCATGAGTAAGTATTGTCCGTATCCGGGCATGGCTTTCTGAAAAGCCGAAGCTGTTAAACTTACACCATTATCTGAAGTGGTTTCCCAAACACCTGTAACTAAAATGGCCAACGCTGTTAAGGTACATACGATTAAAGTATCAATCACTGGGCCAAGCATCGCTACGAGGCCTTCTCGAACAGGTTCATCTGTTTTTGCTGCCCCATGTGCCATTGGAGCTGTACCTATACCAGCTTCATTGGAAAAAGCACCACGTTTTACTCCTAATAAAACAAGCGCACCGAGAACACCACCAAAAACGGCATCTTCATTTATATAATTAGCATCAAAGGCATCGCTAACAATGAGCAATAAATACTTAGGGACTTCTCCATAATTAATCCCAAGAATAATTAAAACGAGAATAAAATATAGGATCACCATTGCAGGCACCATTTTTGACGCGATATTACTTATCCGTTTTAAACCTCCAAGAATAACGATTGTGGTAACCACAACTAAAACGGTCGCAATAATTAGATTTGTTGTTAAAGTTACTTCTACTCCATTCGGTATTAGAATGATATCATTAATAGCTTGTTTTAATTGATTCACATTCACAACGGGAAGCGCTCCTAGCATTCCAAAGACGGAAAACATAATCGCCAAAAATTTCCAATTCTTTCCTAGTCCTTCTCTTATAAAGTACATGGGACCACCTTGCAATTCACCGTTAGAATCTTTCCCTCGATACATGATTGCCAAAGTTGATGTAAAAAACTTCGTACTCATACCAACTATTGCACTCATCCACATCCAGAACATAGCTCCTGGACCACCCATAGATATGGCTAAAGCGACACCTGCAATATTACCCATACCAATTGTAGAAGACAAAGCCGTAGTCAAGGCTTTAAAATGGCTTATTTCACCCGGATCATTGGGATCATCATATTTTCCTTGTAGCACTTTAATGGCGTGTCCGAAAAATCTAAAAGGTAAAAATCGAGAAATAAATAATAAATAGAGTCCACCTCCAATAAGCAATATCAACAAAGGGATTCCCCACGCAAAAGAAGAAAACTGCTCAGAAAACAATTCAAGTTTTTTCATAAATTATTTATGATTTACTCTCCTAAGATATTAAACTTGGAGAAGCATAAAAATTAAAAGTATATTTATCTCCAGAAAAGAAAGACTTTTGTACACTAACCGACTCTTTTTTATTGATGCAGTAAGGGCCTTCGCAATTTTAATGATGCTTCAAGGTCACTTCATTGACACCCTATTAGACCCCATTTATAGAGATGAATCAAACATGATTTATCAAATATGGTCTTATTTTCGAGGGATAACTGCACCTACATTCTTCACTATATCAGGATTGGTGTTTTTATATTTACTATTGCGTGCGAAGTCGAAAGGCGAAGACTATCCCAGAATAAAAAAGGGCTTATATCGTGGCTTACTATTATTAGGGATTGGCTATGCACTTCGCATCGATCTTTTTGGCTGGTTTAGAGGTGAGTTTAATGGTTATATCTTGGTTGTAGATGTTTTACAGTGTATTGGTTTGTCATTAATTATACTTATTGGATGCTATGTGCTATTCAAACAACATATTAGATTCCTGTCTTTTTTTTTATTTTCAATTGGATGTCTAAGTTTCTTAACCGAGCCATTATATAGATCAGTAGATTTAAGTCATATTCCTGTTGTATTTGCAAACTATATGAGCAAAAGTAACGGCTCCATTTTTACTATTCTACCATGGTTTGGGTTTACGGCTTTTGGGGGCTATCTGGCCACGGTATTCTTTTCTCATGCGCACAGAATCAGATTTAGATTGATAACAGTGGTATCCTTTTTTATTTTTGGAGGCCTACTTGTGGAGTACTCTTCACACCTTTTAATGAAATTGTATTATTGGACAGACATTGAGTTATTTAAGGCCTCAGCTTATTATAATTATCTATTTACACGCTTCGGAAATGTACTTGTTCTATTTGGTGTATTCTATTTGGCTGAACCCTTTTTAAAAGGGTCACTGATAGCTAAAATCGGACAAAAGACATTATCAATTTATGTGATACATTTCATTATTATCTTTGGAAGCTTTACAGGTATTGGGTTAAAACATTTCTTTTCAGAATCACTTAATCCAACAGAAGTTATCATAGGTGCTATTATATTTATGGTTGTAGTCTGTATAATTTCATTTCATTATGTAAAGACCAATGCATTTATTTATCAAGGTGTTCGTAAAGTAATTAGAGCTTTAAAAGGTTAAAAAAAACGCAAAAGCTTTAAATTGACCTTTGAAACAGCGCTTAAAAAAGTATAAAATTGTAGGTGAGCGGGGAATACATTTAGTCCAGTCCCTATTTGGAGATGACCATCTGGATTTTTTAAGCATGACTAATATCATTGTCGTATAATCTGATACCTCTTAAATTTGCTTAACTATTCTAACTTCTGAAAACTGTTAAGTTCATGAAACAGATACTCAGTATAATCATCTTCCTCTTTTTTATGAGTGGATGCACATGTGATTCCAATCGGCAATATACAACACCTCAAAAATTAAACGATGGATTTAATGTTGTCACAGCAACAAGTGCAATAATTGATACCGTAAAACTTTATAAGGGCATTAATAAAATCGCTTGTGGCAACTATGGTGAAATACAATCCATTCTTATCTATAAAAATAATGCTTTAGTTGTTGAAGAATATTTTAAAGGTCATGATTATAAGTGGGATGCATCCAATTATCATGGTGAAATAGTAGATTGGAATCTTCATTCACCACACGACGTTATGTCTTGTGCTAAAAGTTTTACCTCAGCATTAATCGGTATTGCCATTGACAAAGGTTTTATTAAAGATGTAAACCAGTCCATATTTGACTATTTACCACAACATCAATATCTAAATACAAATCATAAGAAGCACATCACTATTGAGCATTTATTAACCATGACATCTGGGTTAGCTTGGAATGAATGGACAGCGCATGGCACATCTGAAAACGATATTGATCGCATCTATTTTGAATGTTCAAATGATCCCGTTAAGTGTGTTTTAGAGCGTGAATTTTGGACTGTTCCAGGTGAATCTTTTACTTACAATGGCGGTGGCATGATTATTTTAGGTGAAATTCTCAAAAATGCTTCAGGACTGAACGTTGAGGACTTTGCTAACACCTATTTATTTGAACCTCTGGATATAGAAGCCCCTATTTGGTTTCAATATCAAAACGGTGCATATGCAACAGATGGTTCTCTGAAAATGACATCAAGAGACATGTTAAAATTAGGAGTCCTTTATTTGAACCATGGGATGTGGAAAGAGAAACAAATTATTTCAAAAGAGTGGGTTGTTAAAAGTTCAACCGTATATAAAAACAATAAAAATATAACAGTTCCAATTGAAGACACAGGCAAGAGCGCTTACTCATACACGTGGTGGCTCAACGAGTTTTCATTTAAAGGTGAGCCTTTAAATATGTATCGTGCTAATGGTTGGGGTGGACAATCTATTATGGTATTTCCAGATCTCGATATGGTTATTGTTTTTACAGGTGCCAATTACAATGCAAAATCTCATCTTTTTAAGATTGTTGAGAATTACATATTAAAATCACTTTAACTGTTTGCGAAATCGCCTAAAGCAATACCTTCTAGTCTACTTTCACTAATTATGACTTCGGTGCAGTAATAATCCATAGCATCTATGATGCGAATTTTATGAATTTATACCGTTTTCTTTCAAGTTAAACTGAAAATAGCTACCTTTTTACGACAAAATCAGCACAATATGAAAAATCTTACCGTATTACTTGTGTCCTTCCTTTTGTCTTTTCCTGCTTTCACGTCTGGACAAAATGAAATAGTTATTGGAAAAATAGATACTATAGAATCACAAATCCTCGGAGAAAGTAGACAATTAATGATTTATGTGCCTAATGAAGGGCCTAATCCAATTTTTGCTAAAAAGAAATATCCTGTTGTCTATCTATTAGATGGCGATGCACATTTTACCTCAGTTGTAGGTTTGATTGAACGATTCAGCGGTAATAATATTACTCCCGAAATGATTGTGGTTGCGATACCCAATACGAATCGAACACGTGATCTCACTTCATCAAAAGCTGAACCCAATCCTCCTATGGTTCCAGAAGGGTTAGCAAATGCATCTGGAGGTGGTAAGAATTTCTTGTCCTTTATTGAAAACGAACTCGTGCCTTATATAGATAAAACATATCCTACAGAACCTTATAAAATGTTAATAGGACATTCCTTGGGTGGTTTATTTGTAATGGATGCTCTGCTTGAAAAACCAGAATTGTTTGATAGTTATATCTCCATAGATCCATCCATGTGGTGGGATAATAAAAAATTATTAAATGCATATAACAAGACTAATCTGGCAGCTGATAAGTATAAAAACAAGTCACTGTATTTAGGCATTGCTAATACTTTAGAAAAAGGGATGGATACCATTTCTATGAGACAAGAAAAAGGGCCCATGGTGGATCATATTAATTCAATTTTTGAAACAAGAGATTTACTAAAAGGTAAATTAAATAGTCAAATTTTATTTGGATCTAAATATTATGAAAACGACACCCATAATTCAGCACCATTAATTTCTACCTATGATGGAATGAGGTTCATTTTCGATTTTTATCAATTCGATATTGAATTTGCTGATATCATGGACGACAGTACAAATATTGTCAATGAAATGAAAGGACATTATACCAAAGTTTCCGAGATGCTGGGGTATGATAACAAGCCCGATGAAAGTATGGTCAATGGAATGGGGTATCAACTTATGGAACTAGAAAAAGCCGATTTAGCAGGACAGTTTTTTAGAATGAATGTGGACTATTATCCTCAAAGCTTTAATGTCTATGATTCACTTGGCGACTACTATTTATATATTAAAAACAAAGCTAAGGCTATAGAAAGTTTCGAAAAAGCCTTAGCTATTAAAGACAATCCAGATTCAAGAAAAAAATTAGAAGAATTGAAGTCCAATTAATTACCTAAATAGGAAAGGACATTCTTTTCAATACGCTTTTGAATATTTGAAACATCGGCCTTCACAAAAGCTTCACCCATGATATTTTCATAAAGCTCAATATAGCGATCGCTCACTGTTTTGATATAGTCATCACTCATTTCAGGAACTGTTTGTCCTTCGAGACCTTGAAAGCCATTCGCTATTAACCACTGTCTTACAAACTCTTTGGAGAGTTGTTTTTGAGCTTCGTTATGATTTTGACGTTCTTGATACCCTTCAGAATAAAAATAACGAGAGGAATCTGGTGTATGAATTTCATCAATTAAAACAATCTTTCCGTCTTTTGTTTTTCCAAATTCGTATTTGGTATCCACAAGTATCAAGCCGCGTGATGCAGCGATTTCGGTTCCGCGTTGAAACAACTTTCGCGTATAATCTTCGAGTATGATATAATCTTCTTCGGAAACGATACCGCGTTTTAAAATGTCTTCTCGAGAGATGTCTTCGTCGTGATCTCCCATTTCGGCCTTAGTAGCAGGCGTGATAATGGGTTCTGGAAATTTATCATTCTCTTTCATACCATCTGGCATTTCTACTCCGCACAACAACCGTCTTCCAGCTTTATATTCACGAGCTGCATGACCAGACATATAACCGCGAATTACCATTTCAACTTTAAACGGTTCACATAAATGCCCAACAGCCACATTTGGATCTGGTGTAGCCGTCAACCAATTAGGCACTAAATCTTCAGTTGCCTTCATCATACTGGTTGCAATCTGGTTTAAAATCTGACCTTTATAAGGAATACCTTTAGGCATAACGACATCAAAAGCCGATAAGCGATCGGTAGCAATCATGACGAGTTCTTCATCATTAATGGTATAGACTTCTCTTACTTTCCCTTTATAAACACTTTTCTGGTTAGGGAAATTGAAATTAGATTCGGTTATGGTATGCTTCTGATTTGCCACGAATAAATACTTGTTTTGATGTTATATAAACTCTAGCCCAGATTGAGGCAGTTGTTGGAGCTCCTTGAAAAGAGCGACTGCCGAAAGCTGGAATAGCTTCTAAAAAAAATTAATCTCTATTTTCTATACTCTTGTATGCTTCTATCACTTTCTTCACCAACTTATGACGAATCACATCTTTATCGTCAAGATAGATCATTCCAATACCTTCTGTATTTTTAAGTACCAGCAAGGCTTCTTTTAATCCGGAAATCGTACGACGCGGTAAATCGACCTGACCTGGGTCTCCTGTTAGTAAGAATTTTGCATTTTTACCCATACGAGTTAAGAACATCTTCATTTGTGCATGAGTGGTGTTTTGACCTTCATCTAAAATCACAAAGGCATTATCTAGTGTTCGTCCGCGCATAAATGCCAAAGGCGCTATTTGAATGGTACCGTTTTCTATAAAATGTGCTAATTTTTCAGCAGGTATCATGTCTCTCAGCGCGTCATACAAGGGTTGCATATACGGATCTAACTTTTCTTTTAGATCGCCAGGAAGAAACCCTAAGTTTTCACCTGCTTCAACCGCAGGACGCGTTAGAATGATGCGTTTCACTTCTTTGGCTTTTAGTGCTCTAACCGCTAACGCAACACCTGTGTAGGTTTTACCTGTTCCAGCCGGACCAATAGCAAACACCATATCGTTTTGACGCATGCTTTCCACCAACTTGCGTTGATTGACTGTTTGTGCCTTTATACTGCGACCGTTTACACCATGAACTATGACCTCTCCACTATGATCTGAAGTATTGTAATCATCGCTACTTTGACTTGTCAATACACGCTCAATAATATTTTCATCAATCTTATTATACTTTCCGAAATGCTCCATAAGCATATTCATGCGACGATCAAACTCTTCGAGTAAATCTTCATCTCCATAGGCTTTTATTTTATTGCCTCTGGCAACAATCTTGAGTTTAGGAAAATATTCTTTGAGGGTTTTAATATTGGCATTTTGAGCTCCAAAAAATTCTTTGGGAGTTATTTCTTCTAGTTCTAAAATAAGTTCATTCAAAAGCGATAGGAATTATAAATTAATCTGTTTTGTTTTATTAGTTTTGTGATGAGACAAAATTGTGTTGGTTTTGACATCATCTCAATCAAAAATAATTAAACTATTTTACTCCCAAGGATTTGCTTAGGATAAAATATGATTAGTTTTTAACAGTTTTGTAATACAGTATTAAATCAAATAACGCAACATTAAAACGCTCGTAAGTCATTCATGGCAATCATCACATTAACAACTGATTTTGGTGAAAAAGATCACTTTGCTGGGGCTATAAAAGGTGCTATTTATAGTGAACTGCCAGATGTACGGATTGTTGATATCTCTCATTCGGTACAGCCTTTTAATGTGCCAGAAGCTGCTTACATCATTCAGAATGCTTACAGTAGCTTTCCTAAAGGCACTATTCATGTGATTGGAATCGATTCTGAGCTCAATCCTGAGAATAAACATATTGCCGTTAAACTAGATGACCATTACTTCATTTGTGCTAACAATGGTATCATGAGTATGATTTGCTCTGAAATTGCACCACAAAAAATTGTAGAGATTAATATTCATGATCGGGTGGCAACGAGTTTTCCTGTATTAGACGTTTTTGTTAATGTGGCTTGTCATATTGCCCGTGGTGGAACACTTGAGGTGATTGGAAAACTAATTCAGACCATTAAACCCATTAAAAATTTAAATCCGTTTGTGAATGATGAAAAAAATCAAATTATTGGCAGTGTGATTTATATTGATAACTACGGAAATGTAATTACCAACATTAAGCGTCAGTTTTTTGAAAGTGTACAAAAGACCAGAACCTATGAGATTTCTGCGCGTAGTTATAAGTTTAAAAACATATTTGACAAATATAGTGATGCTATAAATTTTGAAATTCCAGAGGAGAAACGCTATGATGAAGGTAAAGGCTTGGTTGTGTTTAATTCGTCTGGTTATTTGGAAATAGCCGTATATAAAAGTGATAATTACACGGTTGGTAGTGCTTCTACCCTTATGGGTTTAAAAGTAATGGATACGGTAACTGTTAACTTTTTAAAAACTTAAATGCATGTTTGTACGCATCGTAAAAATGAGTTTTGACCCAAAGGCAATAGAAGAGTTTCTCGCTAATTTTGAACGTAATAAACTTCATATTAGGGGATTTGAAGGTTGTGAATTTTTGGAACTTTATAGAGATAAACACAATACTAATATCTTTTTTACGTATAGTTATTGGCAAACAGAAACGCATTTGGAAGCTTATAGGCATTCTGAATTATTTAAATCCGTATGGTCTAAAACCAAACCTTTGTTTAATGCGAAACCAGAAGCTTGGAGTGTAGACAAGGTCGCTTCGCTTAAGTGAATAGTAAAGAGTGAAATATGTGTTCTAATTTTTTAATCTTAATTTTAAACGCTTAACTAAATAAAATGCTAGCAATCCTTAAAAAAGAAATCAACACCTTCTTCGCCTCACCTATTGGATATTTGGTGATTGCTATTTTTTTATTACTAAACGGACTCTTTCTTTGGTTGTTTAAGGGTGATTTTAATGTGCTTGATAATGGTTTTGCCGATTTATCGACTTTCTTTTTATTAGCACCATGGATTCTTATTTTCTTAGTACCTGCAGTAACTATGCGCAGTTTTTCCGATGAAAAAAAACAAGGAACTTTAGAACTGTTACTCACAAAACCCATCAGCCACTTAAGCATTGTACTAGGAAAGTATTTTGGGGCCTTGGTATTAATCATCATAGCTCTTATTCCAACCTTACTTTATGTGTATACCATTTCAAAATTAGGCAATCCTGAAGGTAATTTAGACGTCGGTAGTGTGATGGGCTCCTATTTTGGACTCCTATTTCTAGTCGCAGCATACACAGCAATAGGCGTGTTCGCCTCAAGTCTATCTGATAATCAAATTGTCGCTTTTATTAGTGCCGTTTTTATAAGTTTCTTTTTCTATTTCGGATTTGAAGGTTTGTCTAATTACAATCTTTTTGGTGATACATTTTATATCGAAAATTTAGGCATGGAATCCCATTTTAAAAGTATGAGTCGTGGTGTTATAGATACCAGAGATATTATTTATTTTTTGAGTATCACGGCCTTCTTTATTGTTTTAACTAAGTTAAATCTTAAACGCGCTAATCAATGATTATTACAGTTGCTTTAGTCATCATCATGTGCATTGTATTCTTACTGGTTTATGTATTTGTACGAACCATAGACAAGCGCAAATGGCTAACCTTCTTAGTGAGTATTATACTCACGCCAGTTCTCTATTTTTATATCGTGTATCCAATGATTAATATTTTTAGTAATTACCACCATCAAAAATATTTTTCATCAGATCTTTGGATTGACAAACCTGCTTTACGCTATGAATTATCTGATGATATGATAGCTTCGGAAATATTAATAGGCCAGTCCAAAACTGAAGTGGAAAGCCTTTTAGGAAAACCAGAATGGTTATCTTGGGACGACTCTAAAAAAGCACACGACGCGAATAGATGGAATTACGGATTAGGTATAGAACCTGGCGCTTTTAACACTGACAAAGAATGTGTAGAAATTGTATTTCAAAATGATACGACAATTACGGTAACACTTTATAAAGAAGAAATTAAGTTTGATGCTAAAGAGTAAAAAACATTTTATTACAATTGTACTGACGCTGGCTGCCATAGTGATTGCCAATCTCATATCTAACAGTTTTTATAAACGTTTTGATTTGACAAAAGACAAGCGTTACACCTTGTCTGAAGCCGCTTTACAAACCCTAGAGACTGTAGATTCTCCATTGATTATTGATGTCTTTTTAGAAGGTGAATTTCCTTCAGAATTTAGACGTCTTCGTAATGAGACTCAGCAATTATTAGAAGAATTCTCAGTCTATAACAACAACGTTAAGTTTGGTTTTATGAATCCCCTAGAAGATGATGATACTCGAAGTCAAAATCTTCAGCAACTATCCCAACGTGGATTGCGGCCATTTCAAATCAGTATTAAAGAAAGTGGTAAAACTTCACAAGAAGTTATTATTCCATGGGCTTTGGCAAGTTATAACGAACAAACCGTCATTATTCCGCTTATAAAAAATAAAATTGGTGCAACAGATCAAGAATTGGTGAATAGTTCGATTCAAAATTTAGAATTCGCTTTTGCTGAAGCCTTCAAAAAACTCGTGACTTCAAAGCAAAAGAAAATAGCTATTTTAAGAGGAAATGGCCAATTACAAGACATATACATTGCTGATCTACTCAGAAAACTTGGAGAGCACTATTACTTGGCGCCCTTCACATTAGATAGTGTAAGTACGAGTCCGAAAAGCACTCTAAAAGACCTAAAATCCTTTGATTTAATAATTTCTGCTAAACCCAGTGAGGCCTTTTCCGAAGTAGAAAAATATGTGCTTGATCAATATACAATGCATGGTGGTAAAAGTTTGTGGTTAACTGAGAGCATCATCATGGATAGAGATAGTTTGATGAACCCCTCAGGAAAAGCCATCGCTGTGATTAAAGATCTCAATATGAATGATTTTTTCTTCAAATATGGAGTTAGAATTAATCCCGTAATTGTAAATGATCTCTACTCTGCTCCTATTACATTAGCAATTGGTGAAGGTAGTAACTCTCAATTTCAACCCATACAATGGCCATATTCACCATTAGCTGCAAGTAATCCAAACCATCCAATAACGACTAATTTAAACCCAGTAAAATTTGATTTCGCAAGTCAAATAGACACCTTAAAAAATGGCATTGATAAAACCATTCTATTACGTAGTTCAACCCTCACTAAACTGGAAGGCACCCCTCGAGAAATTAGTTTAGATGTGGTGACACAAGAGCCTAATCCTGAAACATATACACAGCCAAATCAAACCCTATCCGTATTATTAGAAGGCTCATTTACTTCGGTATATGATAAACGCGTTAAGCCCTTATCAATTTCCGAAGATAAAACACAAAGTCCTCCTACAAAGATGATTGTCATCGCAGATGGAGATGTGATTAAAAATGAGGTCATCAAAAATGAACCGCAGGAACTCGGCTTTGAATTTTTAACTAAACGGAAATTTGGAAATAAAGAATTTCTTGAGAACGCAGTCAACTATCTACTTAATGATGACGGACTTATAAACATTCGCACCAAAGAAGTGAAGTTGGCCTTTTTAGATACTGAAAAGATTAAAGCCCAAAAATCTAAATGGCAATTCATTAACATCGCATTACCACTATTAATTCTTGGTGTTTTTGCATATATCTTTAGTTATTTACGCAGAAGAAAATACACATAAAAAAAAGACCACATTGATTTGTGGTCTTTTTTTAATTCAACTAAGATCGTTATTCGTCTATTTAATTATTAATTTCTTAAGACCTTTTTGGTCACCATTAGTGATTTCGACAAAATAAATTCCTCGAGATAGCATACTGGTATTTACTATGTTTCTGTCCTGATTACTAAATCTTTGTGAGATTAGTACCCTTCCATTCACATCATAAACATTAAGGTTTAATTTGCTGTTTTGATTTTGCAATCTAAATTCAAAATATTCTTTCGCAGGATTAGGAAAAAGCTCAAAATCTTCTAACTGATTTTCCGCTAGGCTAAGTGCTCCAGCAGTTGCACAAAATTCTAAAGTAAATTCGTTTAATGAGCCTCCATCTTGATTAAAGCTATCAATGATTTTTAAAGTCCAGTCTCCAGCCGAATTCTCAGAAATAAAAGGTGATAATAAATTTTGAGCTCTCATGACTCCATTGACTGACGGAGTTTGATCAGAGCAGCTAAAAGTTACACCACTATCATCAAAAATGACATCTGCATTATTAGTATCGCCGCATGTACCATCCATTAAAATGACTTCGGTGCCTGAAGGGCTTGTCAAGCTAATCGTTAAATCTGCCAACCAAGAATGGGTCAAATCCATGGTAATATTTATATCTCCTATAAGAACATCTTCATTTGCTGGTATATTAATTGTTGATTCAATTTCTGTTGGGGTAAATCCGATAGATATCGGCGTATCGACTGCAGAAACTAAGTTTTCGCAACTTGTAATTTCTGTTGTAAACGATGCATTAGTAAAATCTCCTTCTACACAAAATGACGACGCTTTTACTCTCCAATAATACTGAGAATTACTCACCAAACCAGGAACCGAAACGCTATTCGTTGTGGTTGTTAATTCAAACACAATTGATGAAAAATCAGGGGTTTCTGAAACTTCAACACTATACTCAGAGGCTCCTGAATCTCCTGTCCATGTTAGTGTAGGATATATAAACACATCTACAGCACCGTTATTTGGGAAGTTTAATACGGTTGAGCTCAAAGGAATGGCACTTACAACCTCCAAATCCATTGCTGTGTTTTTTGTTAATGTGGCGCTAGAAGCAGTTACAGTAAACGGATAAGTACCCGCACTTATGGCATCCAATCCAGTTATTTCAAGCACAAAATCTTCATCTGCCGTTATTACCGATGGCGTAAAGGTAGCGACTGCTCCCGTAGGTAATCCTGAAACCGATAAACTAGTTGGGCCATTGAAATTAGCGCTAGATTCGTAATTAAACTCAAAATCTGCTACTTGATTAGAACAGAATTGTTTGTATATGTTATCAGGTGTGAAGGTGAAATCAGATTCTGAAATTCCGGTAGCAATTAGCGAAAAATCCTGCAAACCATTTACTAGACTTCCTTTGTGTGTTACTCTTATTGTATAGGTGCCTGACGGTGCATCTATTTCTACTTTTTCTACATTATCAACATCGTTAACACCTTTAAAAGCTGGATTTCCTAGTCCTCCTGGAAAATCCATTGGTGAATGTCTCCAAGGATAAAATAAATTTCCACTGCCATCTTCTAGCACGATGTCCAAATCATTCACGAGTCTTGGTGTAACATCATCCTCTACGTTAGGCTGAATGACTCCTGGAGGGTCTGTCCATACTATAGTTACAATTAATGGATCAACTCCATTTGAGGTTACGGTTTGAGTAAAAGTATTTGCGTCAATTAATGAATTTTCATCAACTAAGGATTCAAATCCTTCCTTTAACAATGCTTTGGCAGCCGCTTCAGTATCTAATAAACCCCAACCAAAACGATAGTCTGGACCAGGAGAAGAACCTGCTTCTAAAGCGGTATGAATAGCTAAAGCCTTTAAAGTAGCTGATTTCATATACGTACCATGAATATCACTATGTAGCTCCTGTAATAATGCTAAAGCACCAGTCACACTTGGAGCTGACATGGATGTACCGCTAAAATTAGCATACGAATTATTTCCAGAGGCAACGGAAGAAAATGTATTAACACCTTTGGCTGATATATCTGGCTTAATTCTACCGTCATCTGTTGGCCCCCAACTACTAAAACCTGACATTACCACACTATTTGGACCTGTATAATTAGCCACGGTATTTACAGCGGCAACAACAATATTATTTTTTGACGTTTTATCACCTGTTAAAAGGTCATACCCATTATCGGCTACATTGACTCCAGAATTTCTATCATTACCTGCAGAATAAACTGCCGTATAATAAGGTGTATTATATAATAAGTTATCTAGAGCGGCTGCACCATTACTGTAACTTCCTAAAAACGCAGTAGACACATTACCCGCTGGAATTCCATATGAATGGTTAGATAATAAAAGTCCGGATGCTGCCTGTGGAGTCATCTCTCCTAAGTCATTCCCAAAGTCACTAGCCAATAGAGTCGCTTTAGGGGCCATTCCTTTGGCGCTTCCATTTTGAGGTATGCCTGAGCCTATTATGGTACCAGATACATGAGTAGCATGACTACTAAGCCCAGTTGCATTATCAATTTGTTCAACTCTATTCTCAAGTAATTCATGAGATGGTAAAACAAAACCACCATCCCAAACACCGATAACTATACCTTCCCCTTCTACTGAAAGGTCTAAGGTTCCAGTTGGGCCAGAATATAACCTATTAGCCCTCACAGTTACTCCTGCACCTTCATTTGTTGTAGATGTATAGAGCAAAGACCCATCTTCTAAGACTTTATGTAAAACGGCGATACCACCGTTTTCCCTTTCTATAACAACTGGAATATTATTGGCTGCAGCATAAGCTTTGGCAGCTTCAAAATCTTCCTTAAACGTTCTTGTATAGTCTTGGGCCATTTCTGCTAACAGCTCCTGATTGTAAAATCGGGTAATTTCTGCCTTCTGACTAGGAGTTTGCCCAAACAAACAACCAGTTACCAAAAGACATAAGGGAAGTACAAAATGTACTTTAAACGTACTTTTTTTCATAAGATTTCTTTTTTTTTGTGAAATTAATGATTTTTAAATTAATCTTTACCCCTTTAAAACTTCAAAATTGTAATGATTAGAATCGTAAAATGATTCTTTTATAATTTACTATGTATCACTGTTAATAAAATTGTATAAATAAGAGCAAGGATTATCAGTTTATTCAAATATATTTGTTGTTCAATTTTATACATAAATCACTTATGAAATTTATAGTATCCAGTACATATTTACTTAAACAATTACAAGTTTTAGGTGGTGTTATCAATAACTCCAATACCTTACCTATTTTAGATAATTTCCTATTTGAATTAAAAGATTCAAAATTAACCGTTTCAGCGAGTGATCTTGAAACAACAATGTCATCTACTTTAGATGTTGAAAGTGACAATGATGGCAGTATTGCTTTACCTGCACGTTTATTATTAGATACATTAAAGACGTTTCCTGAGCAACCACTAACATTTGTTGTAGAGGATAACCATACCGTAGAGATTAGCTCTAATCATGGTAAATATGCTTTAGCGTACGCCGACGGTAACGAATTTCCAAAAGCGGTAGAGTTAGACAATCCGAGCACAACAACCATAGCTGGAGACATATTAGCAACGGCGATAAGCAAAACTATTTTTGCAGCTGGAAATGACGATTTACGCCCTGTTATGAGTGGAGTGTTTTTTCAGTTTTCTACAGAAGGGCTCACTTTTGTAGCCACAGATGCTCATAAATTAGTAAAGTATACTCGAAATGATGTACAAGCAAATCAGGTTGCTGAATTTATAATGCCAAAGAAACCTCTTAATCTTTTAAAGGGGATTCTAGCTACTTTAGATGATGCCGTAACCATTGAGTATAATGATTCTAACGCAAAGTTTACCTTTGAAAATTCTATATTGGTTTGTCGTTTGATTGATGGGAAATATCCAAATTATGAGGCCGTTATTCCGAAAGAAAATCCGAACAAATTAACTATAGATAGAACGCAGTTCTCTAATTCAGTGCGTCGTGTGAGTATTTTCTCTAATAAAACGACACATCAAATTCGCTTAAAAATTGCTGGTGCTGAATTGAATATTTCCGCAGAAGATATCGACTACTCCAACAAAGCAGAAGAACGTTTGACATGTGATTATCAAGGTGACGACATGCAAATTGGTTTTAATTCACGATTCTTAACTGAAATGCTTAATAACTTAAATTCAGATGAAGTACAACTTGAAATGAGTTTACCTAATAGAGCAGGAATCTTAACGCCAACTGACGGATTGGATGAAGGCGAACACGTGACTATGTTAGTGATGCCTGTGATGCTCAATAACTAATAACACTTCAATTTTTTTAAATTATAAAAAACGCTCACTTATAAAGTGAGCGTTTTAATTTACCTCTATTTAAAAATAACTAACTAATAAAATTAAGAGATAAAGGATATTTTGGTGCTTCCCCATGACTTGCTCTAATCGCATTAATAATAGGGAAAATGAACGATATAATGCATAATGCAATTAATCCAGCAATACCAACGAGAATAAATACAAGTGGGATACAGATCAAACTATAGATTAGCATGCTAAGTTGAAAATTGACAATATTCTTACCTTGCTCGTCCATTTTGTATACATTCTCTTTTTGAGTTGCCCAAATGACGAGAGGGACTATAAGTCCGCCAAATCCAGTAATAAAAGTCAGTAACTGACTCAAATGGGTGAGCACTATAAGTTGATTATCTTGTCTCATGGTTGTTGTGTTTTGATTGAACATCTGTTGGACGCAATTCACTTTAAAATGTTACACAGCTAAGCCAATAATTTTTTGCTAAAAGAAAGCATTTATTTTTTCACCCCTAGTTTTAGAAGGATAGTTTCCAGTAAACACCACTTGGTAAAAGCAGACTGGATCAAATTGATACCAATAAATACGGTAAACCACATCCATAACGGACTAACATAAACCGTTAACACTACGCTTAAAAGCACCATTGCCCCTACTATTACTCTAAAATATGTATTTAACATTTTTTCAATTTTTTTATTTATATCCATTTTTCAATTGGAACCACAACCGCTTTAATTGGATTGAGTGTTTCCATATTAGCATTAAATTCTTTTATAAGACTGAACAATACATTGATGTATTCATCTTCAGTAAATGAGAAAAACAAATGTGACTCATTACCATATTTCTCGCCAGAAAACCAATTAGACGCTTTTAATATTGAAGAGCTGTTTTTATATCCATCAATATCTGAACTGCTAAAGTTTTCTATATTAGCATTTTTGAAAAGTTTCAAAACGTCTTTCTGAAATTCTTCAACTGTTGTTACAATTACTAATTTCATTAATTTATATGTTATTATCAGTTCGGGCGCAATTGATAACCAATTTTATTTCTAAGATGCTTATGGTTCTCAAAAGTGCGTGTTCCGACAGGTTATTTATAATTCTTTTTCTCTATCATATAGTATACCAATGGTACTACCAATAAAGTTAATACTGTAGACACTATTGTTCCGCCCATTAATGAAATGGCTAAGCCTTGGAAAATTGGATCAAACAATATGACAAAGGCACCAATCACAACGGTTCCAGCGGTTAATAAAATTGGTGTAGTTCTTACGGCACCAGCTTCAATAGCTGCTTGTTTCAATGGAATACCTTCAGCGGTTCTAAGGTTTATAAAATCTATTAGCAATACCGAATTTCGGACCATAATTCCTGCCAATGCAATCATCCCAATAAACGAAGTTGCCGTAAAGAATGCCCCCATAATCCAGTGTCCAAGAATAATCCCGATCAGTGATAACGGTATCGCTACCATCATAACGATTGGAGCTTTAAAGTTTTGAAACCACCCTACAATTAATATATAAATCAAGATTATTGCTCCCAAAAATGCAATTCCTAAATCTCTAAATACTTCTAAAGTAATTTGCCATTCCCCATCCCATTTAACCGTGTAATTATCTTCATAGTCTGGTTGCCCTAAATACATTTCATTGATGTTATAACCTTCTGGTAGCGGTATGGATTTAAGTCTCTCCTCCATACCTAAAATAGCATAAGCCGGACTTTCTAGTTCGCCTGCCATATCTGCCAACACATATACCACGCGCTTTTGGTTTTTTCGATAAATACTTTTAGCATTTGTGGCTTCTTTAATCGTTACCAAATCTGCAATGGGCATCATAATTCCTTGTTTGGATTTTATTTTTAATTGTGAAATATCAGTAATAGTAGATTTTTCTTTTTCATCTAGAGATAAAACTAAACCCACCTGATTAACTGCATCCTCATCATATAAATTTGTGATGGCTCCATTAGACAATGCCATATGCATTGTATGAGCAATTTGCTGTGGTGCAACACCATATAACATGGCTTTCTCTTTATTAATTTCAAACTGGTATTCTATTTGATCTGCTTCTACCATCCAATCGACATCAACAACATCTTCAGTGTTTTTTAAGATGTCTTGTACGCTATTAGCAATGCTAATCTGTTTCTCATAATCAGGACCATAAACTTCCGCAACAATAGTAGACAATACAGGAGGTCCTGGTGGCACCTCAACGAGTTTTACGTTTGCATTGTATTTCGAAGCAATTTTCTGAATGTCGGGACGTAATAGTTTTGCAATGTCATGACTTTGAGCCGATCGTTCACCCTTATCTATTAAATTGACTTGAATATCTGCCATATTGCTTCCACCTCGTAAATCGTAATGACGCACTAAACCATTAAATGTTATGGGTGCAGAGGTGCCTATATAATTTTGGTAATTCACGACTTCCGGTCGTGTGGATAAATATTGGGCAATCTCTTGGCCTACAACACCAGTGCGTTCAAGTGTCGTCCCTTCTGGCATATCTATAACCACCTGAAATTCATTCTTGTTATCAAAAGGTAACATTTTAACGGCCACCGATTTCGTGAAAAACAGAACCATAGTGCCAATTAAAAGCAGAAAAGTTCCTCCTAAAAACAACCAACGTTTCGATTTACTCTCCATTAAAGGCCGTTCATACTTGTTGTAAATACGATAGATTAATGTCTCTTCTAGTGGTTTCTCTACTGTTGTCTCCTTTCCTTTTTTATCTTTTTCTCTTAAAAAGATATACCCTAAATATGGTGTAATAGTTAATGCTACGAACAGCGATAAAATCATGGCGATAGATGCCCCTATAGGCATTGGCGCCATATAAGGCCCCATTAAACCTGATACAAAAGCCATAGGTAATACAGATGCAATCACGGTAAACGTCGCTAAAATAGTCGGGTTTCCAACTTCGTTAATTGCATATAAAGCAGCTTGTTTAAAAGGAAGGCGCTTCATTTTGAAATGCCTATGCATATTTTCGGCAATAATGATGGAATCGTCCACCACTATTCCAGTGACAAACACCAAAGCAAATAATGTAATTCGGTTAAGCGTGTAATCAAGCATGTAGTAACTTAACAAGGTTAATGCAAATGTTATTGGTACTGATAAAAACACCACTAGCCCACCGCGCCATCCCATGGCTAGCATGACTACAAAGGTTACCGCAATAATAGAACCTATAAGGTGCAACAGTAATTCTGACACTTTATGCGAAGCCGTTTCCCCATAATTTCTGGTAATTTCTACATGAACATCATCTGGTATTAACGTTAAGCGTAAATGATCGACCTTATCTAATATCACTTCTGCTATTTTCATAGCATCAGCACCTTTTCTTTTGGCAACAGAAATGGTAACAGCAGGATATTCAGAGGTGTAATTTGATGCTTTCTCACTGCCTTGACCAAATCCTAAGCTCACATAATTTTGTGGTACTTCTGGTCCATCAATAATCGTTGCGACTTGCTTTAAGTAAATAGGTTGATGCTGTTGTACTCCAACAACTAAATTTTCAACATCAGTAACCGATTCTAAAAATTTACCAGTGTTTATGATAAACTCTGTATCGTTTTTATCAAAACGACCTGAATTGAGCTGACTATTATTGACTTTAATCATTTCAGCTACGGACAAGAAATCTAGTCCGCTTGAAGCCAATTTTTCTTTATCCAACACTACTCGTAATTGACGATTTCTTCCCCCAATTTTATGGGTAATAGCCACATCGTTTATCTTTTTGATTTCAGCCTCTAACTCTTGAGCTATTTGACTTAATTGGTAATCATCATAAGTTTCACTCCACAGGGTTAAACCTAACATGGGCACATCATCAATAGCGCGCGTTTTAACCAAGGGAAACGTAACGCCTTGAGGCATCACATCCATATTCTTATTGATTTCATTGTATAGTTTTACAAATGAACGCTCAATATCTTCGCCTACATAAAACTGGACAATCACCATGCCTTGTTCTTTCATGGCAGTAGAATAGACATACTCTACTCCTTTAATATTCGAAATTAATTGCTCCAAAGGCTTAATCACGCGTGATTCTACTTCCGTAGGACTTGCTCCAGGATAACCCACAAAAATATCGGCGATGGGTACATCAATCTGAGGCTCTTCCTCACGTGGAATTAAAAACGAGCTATACACACCAACCACCATAAATACAATCATTAACAACACTGTGAGTTTTGATTGTATAAATATTTTAGCAATTTTACCTGCGATACCTTCTTTCATTTCCTATCTCTTTTTGGGCGTTTTTACAGGCTATTCGCTATATCTTTTTACGTGTTAGAGTTTGATAACTCTAACTGTTGTAAAAAGGATGTCGCTGCTATCCTTAACGCTATTTTATGTTTAATTAATTATGTCTATGGTTGAATTAAAACAACTCAAACCACTTATTGAATACTCACTTTAACACCATTATAAAGCTTTCCTTCGGCTGAAACGATATATGTTTCATCCATATTTAAACCTGATAATACTTCCACTTGATCTCCATAAGTTCTTCCTAATCGCAACCAACGCAATAAGGCAGTATTGCTTTGACTTACTGTATAAACTCCAGACAACTGACCGTTCGTTACAATTGCTTCTATTGGAAGCAATACTAATTCAGGTTGTGTTTTTCTTTCTATAGGAAATTGAACCGTTGTAAACATACCAGACATAATGTTAGCATCTGTTTTATCCAAATCAATTTTTACCAAATATTGCCCTCCTGTGTGTGTTGCGGATGAACTCACTTCAGTTACTTTTCCTTTCAAGACCGTATTTATAGATTTGATTATTACATCAACCAAAGTTTCTTTTTTAATTTCTGAGATTTCAGTTTCTGGAACCATTGCCATCACTTCAAAATCTCCAGGTGTTTCTATACTTATTAAGGGTATTCCAGGATTTGCCATATTGCCAGCCTCAACATTTTTACTCGTGACTATTCCACTAAAAGGTGCTGTAATATTACTGTAAGCAAACTGTGCATTAACTTCATTTTTCATTTGGTTCGCAGCTTCTAATCGTGCTTTTGCCATTTCAAAATTGGCGGTCATATCATCCATTTCTTTTTGTGTCGCACTATTATCAGCAAACAAATTTTTGAAGCGGTTATAATCTTTTTGCGCATTATTGAAAGCAGCAGTTGCTTCAGTGATACTCGCATTAACCTGTGCCTTTTTAGCTTGTAAATCGGTGTTATTGATAGCAACTAATAATTGACCTTTAGTCACTTTATCCCCAACATTAACGTGCACTTTGTTAACATAACCCATCATTCTGGTGCTTAAATCGGCTCTATTTGAAGCTTGAATTTTTCCGCTTACTGATAAAAAAGGATTTTTTCCATTAGTACTTACCTCACTGACTTTAACAGATATCGCAGGTGAGTCATCTGCAACTACTTTTTTGTCTTCGTTACCGCAACTAGTTGTAATTATAGATACTATAATTATGATTAAGAGGTATATGTGTTTTTTCATTTTAAATTTATTTTTATTGAGATCTAAATTGTATTCTATCTTCTGTGTCTCCTCGCGGGATGTTTAGCGGTTATTCTTCGGTTAAAAAGGTTACATATGCCTGAGCAAAATTGTACTCAAAAATGGTTTGGTAATACTCTAGTTGTTTTTGTGCATATTGGGTTTCAACTAGGAGTAAATCTGTCGTTTTTTCTAAACCTTCTTTAAATCTATTGGTTCTTATGCGCAACGCTTCTGCAGATTGCTGCATAGCTAAAGTGGTTAGTATGAGTTTATTTTGTGCGTCTACAAACATACGTTTTGCTTTATTCAGTTCCAGATTACTCTTGGAGACATATTGTTGGTACTCTAGTTTAGATTTTTCATATTCTGCTTTACTCTTTTGCGCTTTCCCAAAACGTTTTGATCCCTGAAATATATCCCAGCTGAGCTGAGCGCCAAATAAGTAACCATTTGCATTCGCTTGAAATACCTCATTGTCATATAATTCATAACTACCAAAGGCATTTAATCGAGGTAAAAATGCCATTCTATCCGATTTATTGACAGCCTCATAAGCCTTTGACACTAATTGCATTGCCATAATATCAGAACGGCTCTCAGGAACATTTGTAGCAAACGTATTTAGAACATTGGTCGCTAAAGTATCCACAGGGATATAGACTTTAGAGTCATCCTCATTCATTAAATATGAAAGGTAGTTTGAAGCATTTAGGACATTGCTTTCAGCTGTTTGCAGCTGATTTTGAATTTCGGTGACTCGAACTTCAACATTTAATACATCAGATCGCTGGATATAACCTTGTTCATATTGATTATTAGCGAGTCGTTTGTTTTCAAAAGCTACTTGAAGTGCTTTTTCTATAACGTCAACGCCTTTATGAGCCAACTGCAATTGCATATAAGCCTTTTCAGCTTCAAACTCTAGGTATTCTGTGGTTCGTTTATTCTGAAACGACATAGCTTCCATTTTTGATCTGGCTGCTTTGCGCTGATAAACACCATCTATATTGATTAATGGTTGTTGAACTTCAATTTTGGTAGCAAAATTTTGAATTTGAGATGGATCATTAAGTAATGCCGGATTAAAATCATTTGGTGTTAATAATTCTTGATTGAGTTTAGAACCAAAAGCCATTAAAGGATTTGTAGTTGCAATACCTGTATGACTCGCAGTGATACTCGGTAAGAATATCGCATTTGTCTGCCTATAATCTGCCTTAGCTACATTATAGGTTTCTTCGGAAATTTTTATCGCAGTGTTGTTGGTCATAACCTTTGCAATGACTTCCAATTTTGTTATTGGCACTACCTCTTGAGCCATTGCTCGAGAAGCTAAAGAACCGACTAAAATAATATAGGTAAAAATGATATGTTTCATAATTAATAAGTGTGATACAAAAGTACATTCTGATAAGGCGGAAGTCAGTAACACTAATCACTAAGGTCTGTAACAAGTGTTACCTTTCTTCCCATTTCCTTTTTATTAGTTTCGATTTCTGGTTGAATAAAAAATGGTACGATAACCATTGATGCACATATCAAAATGAAAACTAAAGCCACTATTTTTTTTGCTAGTGGCACCGTGATAATTTTCCGATACACATTAGTAATAACTTTCCAGTGAAGAATGATATGAGCTATTAATAAAGCTAACAATATAAATCCCAAAATAAGGTGGAGCATTCCCCATTGATGCCTATCCATTCCAAGCAAATAGAGTTCTACATTACGACCATAAACTTCCCAGCGATCTTGTCCTGAAATCAAAGTATATTTGATAAGAAATCCGATACCAATAATCGCCGACATACACAATGTCATACTTGCATTTATGCCAAAATTTAAAATAGATTTTCGTATTACTTTTCCAGACTTTTCCATGCCATGCCATGAAATGGTATTTAAATTACAATCAAAAGTATTTGATAAATAAGGATATCACAATGATATTCGTCAGGCTATATAAGCTGTGCAAAAAAAAGAAAGAGAGCTTAAAAAACTCTCTTTTCTATGATATTAAAATCAATTAATATCTTTCACTAACCAACCAAAAAACTAATAATCACACTATCATCAGGATTACAATCTGCAGAAGTTGCAACATTAAACTGATCCTTTAGATGCAACTTAAATCATCTCTCAGTTATTTCAGGTTATAATGATGACATAGTAATGCTCTATTTTCATTGCAGCGTCAGGTATTTAAAAATTAATGCAAAAAAAAGGAGCGCATTTGAACTGCTCTCCTTTTTTTTAAGACTAAAAATACTACTCGCTAGCATCTTTGGTTTTTGTGTCTCCTCCGGTCATAAATTTTACTAAAAAACCTATTAAAACCAGACAAACTAAACCAAAAACAGCCACTAAAATTACAGTAGCATTAGAGTTGTATAGAAATGTATTATACAGTATCATAAGAGTTAATTTAAGTGATATAACTTGGGTAAAAGTAACACCGTATATTCATTTTAAAAATGACTTATGTCATTAATAAGTATGTCATTTAAGATGCTTTTGTTATTTTGTTTTGCATGTTTTGATACCAAACAATGCATATAACGGACAAAAATTTACGAGGCTTGTAAGTATAAAAACTATTGACAACCCAATAAGTATATATGCCAATGTACCTTCAATACTACCTTGCCAATACAACACTCCTACAACTACCGCTATTAGTATCCTGATGATACGATCTGCATTTCCCATATTTGCTTTCATATGATTTAATTTTATAGTTAATTAGACTTCTTTTCTAGAATAAAAAACAACTCCCTACCTATTCTAGACTCATGTGAATTATGAGCCTTTTCCATTAACAAGATATTAAAAAATCGCTTAAAACGCTTTATATATTCTGATTTAGAACCCCCAAACGGAGGACGATCGGTATAAAGTGGTACATTAAATAGTACTCCAGCTAACTTTCCTTTTACTGCAAGTAATCTATTCATTTTGGTGACGTAGTCGTTTCTTAGATCTGGGTGAATCGCACAAAAAAAGGTTTGTTCCAATATCAAATCGAAGGTTCTATCTAATTCAAAAAAATTCCCGTTTAATAGTTGTTCCGCAGGAAAATCAGGGATTCTAGATTTAATATTTCTCAGTGCTGTTTCCGAAAGGTCAATCACAAAAACATTATGAAAACCTTTTCGAAATAAATATTCTGCCTCATACGCATTTCCTCCACCTGGAATCAAAATAGAAATGGCCTTATCATCTATCTGATCAATATACGCTTTAATTGGAGGAGACACTTCTCCTAAGTCCCAACCAGTGGTCTCATCTTGATAACGTTGATCCCAAAAATCTGCATTTAAATCCATTATTAATTGCTGGTTATGACCTGAATTAAATCGTCTTTTTGAACCATTCCTGATTGTCTCCAAATTTGTTTGCCGTTTTTAAATAACAATAAGGTAGGTACACCTCTCACTTGATATTTAGAAGCTAATGATTGATTTTTATCAACATCAATTTTGATAATAGATACGTCATCTCCTAGTGTGTCTTTGACATCCTTTAAAATTGGACTCATCATTTTACATGGACCACACCACTCTGCAAAAAAGTCGATTAAAACAGGCTTCTGTTGATTTATTAATTCTGAAAATTTGCTCATCCCTAACTTAATTTATTTATCAAAAGTAATACTCCATATACCTCGTAATTCATTGATTGTATATCCTGTCGCTTTATCGTTTGGATATAATTGTACGAGTTTATTTAATGTTTCTTTTTTTATGCCTTGATTTGGAGTACCATGACATTGCAAGCACATTTCATTTGTAATGATGGGATAATATACGTGAACTTTTTCATTTGTTTCGGTAACGATAGGTTCAATTTCTAAATTAGCATTTAGCTGTTTTTTAAAACGTTTAATGTGGCTAAGTTCAGATGAACTCGCAAGATTGTTTGGATTTCTTGGTTTGTCTGTAACACGTTTTATAGACGCATTATGAACTAAGGCCATACTATCGGTTAAAGGATAAGCTCTTGTATTGCAAAATTCTAAGGCAGCAGAGGTGCCTTTCAGTTGAAGTGTTCTCATTAGGTTCTTACCTAAAACAGCCTTGGTCGTCAAAGCATAATGTAAACCTCTCTCTTCATTTGTGATACTGTTAACGTCATTTTGCACCTGTTTTTTGCGCATTCGCTCTGCCTTGCCATGACCTTGCCCTTTGCCATTGTGTTTGCCTTTTTCGGATTTAAAATGTTCTTTAAACCATCCTGGTTGCTCTATGTCATTATCATATATATAATCTGAAATGTGCTTAATGGTCTCCTCAGGAAATACTTGCTTAGGCATTAACCCAAAACGTCTCACGGCTCCAAACATTTTTACATTGTCTTCTGTAGGATTGTTGATCCAGAACTGCATGTCATTTATAAATTCCTCTTTGCTCATCCCATCTTTTAGGTAATGTTTTTTGACTGCAATCATTGGCGGTGCAATTCTATCGTCATGGCTAGCAGAGGGACTATGGCAAACATAACAATGTGTTTCCATTAATTTTTTTCCTGGATGTGTACTTTCATTATTCATCGTGTCTACAGCACTATAGGACGTGTTTTTATTTGTTTGATTACAACTAAAAACTAATGTGATGGTCATTAGACCAAGTATGAAATTTTTCATGGTTTAATAATTTAAGATTCCTCCTTTTAAATCATAGATCTTTATAAAACCCATTTTGGTTAATTTTTTACCAGCTTGCCTGCTTCGAACACCACTTCTACAATATACATATACTGGCAATTCTTGATTGAGCTTATTGAACTCAATAGTAAATTTGCTTGAGAAAAAATCAATATTTTTGGCCCCTTTAATATGACCAGACATATATTCTTTAGGCGTTCTTACATCGATGAGTTGCACTTTTTTCTCTTCTATTTGTTGCCTGAAATCATTGGGTTTAAGAACTATTAAAGCATCATTTTGAGATGTTTTTTTTCCAAAAATTGAAGATAATATTGACATACTAGTTTATAAATTAATTAATAAATTGTCTCTAATTAAAACATCTTAAAATTACTTGATTTTCAACTGAATATCGGTAACCTTTGTTACATAAAAAAGCGTATCCTACTGAAATTCGAATACGCTTTTAAAAACCAAAAAACCATGTAAGTTACTTTAAAGTTGAAGGACATACGTATGCCGTCCTTGGAACTTCTGTTTTCTTTATTTCATCATAACCACCGGCAACCTCAATCAAATTATGTATGCCTCTGCTTTTTAAAATGGACGCAGCTATTACCGAACGATACCCACCTGCACAATGCACATAAAATGTATTATTACCTGGAAACTCGCTGAGGTAATTATTGAGATAATTTAAAGGTGTGTGCTTTGCGCCCTCAATATGCTCGGCTTTATACTCTCCTTCTCGTCTCACATCAAATACCTTTTCTTTAATAGTAGAATACCTATTTGCAAACTCTTCTGCAGCAATAGACGTCACGGTATCGTATTCCATTCCTGAATGTTTCCAAGCGTCAAAACCACCATCTAGATATCCAATTACATTATCGAATCCAACACGTGACAATCGTGTAATTACCTCCTGCTCCTTACCTACTGGAGAGACTAATAAAATGAGCTGGCTTACGTCGGCTATCATGGCTCCCACCCAAGGTGCAAAATCGCCTTCGATACCAATAAAAATCGATCTAGGGATATGACCTTTTACGAACTCCGATTGATGACGCACATCTAATATGATGGCTTCAGTTTCATTCGCAGCCGCTTCAAATGATTTTGCGTTTAACGGTTTATGAGATTTCGCCATGACTTTATCAAAACTTTCATAGCCTTTGATATTCATCATAACATTTTGAGGAAAATAACCAGGTGGTTCGGTTAAACCATCGATTAGTTCCTCAATGAATTCTTCTTTAGTCATATCGGCGCGCAATGCATAATTCACTCGCTTTTGATTCCCTAAAGTATCTGTAGTTTCCTTACTCATGTTTTTACCACAAGCCGAACCAGCACCATGATTGGGATAAATAATAAGATCATCACTTAAGGGCATTATTTTGTTTCTCAAAGAATCATATAATAATGCTGCTAACTTTTCTTGTGTTAGTTCTGACACAATTTTTTGAGCTAAATCTGGACGACCTACATCTCCAATAAATAGCGTATCACCGGTCACAATACCATGCTCTTTTCCGTTTTCGTCAATGAGTAAATAGGTTGTGCTTTCCATAGTATGCCCAGGGGTATGAATGACCTTGATTTTGTAATCTCCTATTTTAAAAATCTGACCGTCTTCAGCTACAATGGCATCATAGCCTGGTTTTGCTGTTGGACCAAAGACAATTTGAGCACCAGTTTTAGCTTTCAAATCTAAATGCCCAGAAACGAAATCGGCATGGAAATGTGTTTCAAAAATGTATTTGATTTTTGCGTCATCAAGTTTAGCTCTCTTTATATAAGGGTCTACTTCGCGCAACGGATCTATAATTGCAACCTCGCCTTTACTTTCAATATAATAAGCAGCGTGAGCTAAACATCCAGTATATATTTGTTCTACTTTCATGGCTTTTGGGTATAGATTAAACGTTTATTTATGAACCAATTAAAAGTAGTACTAATATTTTTTTTGTGATGTAACAAAAGTTACAATGATCAGCCTTTTAGCTCTTTATAAATAATGTAGAAACCCATAGCAAGCACAAACCAACCGAAACCTTTTTTAAGTTTTTTACCTTCAATAAATTTTGAGAGGTAAATCCCCAAAAAGATTCCAATTATAGAAACCCCAGAGAACGTTAATAAAAAAGCCCATTCTATATCGAGGTTTTCAACATCGCCAATAAAGCCTATTAACGATTTAATAGCAATAATAAGAAGTGAAGTCGCTACCGCTTTTTTCATGGGTAGTTTTGCTAATAATACTAATGCAGGAATAATTAGAAATCCTCCTCCTGCACCCACTATACCAGTTAAAACACCTACAACAAACCCTTCAATAATTATTAAAGGATAATTATAAATGATTATCGAATCTTCTTCTGAATCCCCTCGTTTACTTTTAATCATTGAAACAGAGGCTATTAACATGATTAGTGCAAAAAATAACATAATACCAATATTTTTGGTAATCACGAAATCACCTACAGTAAAAAGCTCCTCAGGAATTGCAGGGACCAAATATCTTCGAGTTATGTAAACCGCTATAAATGCTGGGATAGCAAAAACGATAGCCGTTCTAAAATCCACCAAACCTTTTTGCATGTTTCTAATTGCGCCAACCAAAGCCGAAACACCAACCACAAACAAAGAATAGGCCGTCGCTGTTACAGGATTTATAAACATTAGGTAGACTAATATTGGCACTGTTAGAATTGACCCTCCACCTCCAATAAGACCTAATACGATACCTATGAGAAGTGCTCCTAAATAACCAAGCAACTGTTGAATGTCCATGAAAAAAATATTTCACCCAAAACTAAAACGTATTTGAATGCTGTTTCGTAACAAAAGTTACATTTATAGCTCTATAACTTTAATGTTATTTCTGTGAAGTTCTATTTTACCACTGAGTGCCAATTTCTTTAACAACCTCGAAATCACAACTCTAGAGGTATGAAGGTCTTGCGCAATTTCCTGATGAGTCACATGAATTACTTCATCATGATTAACCATGGCCTTATCTTTCAAGTATTTAAATAAGCGATCATCCAGTTTCAAAAACGCAATAGTATCGATAGCTTGCAGTAATTCTGACATTCGATCATGATAGCTTTGTAGAATAAATCGTTGCCAACTTTTATATTTACCCAACCATTCTTCCATTTTTTGAACAGGTATCATTATGAGTTTTGTGTCTGTCTCTGCCACAGCTCTAATTTCACTTTTTGATTGTCCGAGGCAACAAGATAGCGTCATTGCACAGGTATCTCCTCGTTCGATAAAATATAAAATCAACTCATCACCATGAGTGTCTTCTCGAAGAATTTTAATAGCTCCACTTACTAAAAGCGGCATAGACTTTATATAGTCTCCAATTTCAATAAGCGTATAGCCTTCAGGTACATCTTTATAGGTACCAACGTTATTGATTTCCTGAAGTAATTCCTCTTCAAATAAATAACCGTAGTTTGCTTTTAATTCTTCGATCATAAGATGTTTTTTCGGAGACTAAAGGTAGGAATTGTCATTCACAATATGAATTATTCAGATCAACAATTTATGAAACAGACTATCTCTGCTAATTATAACACCTATTTGATGATCAATTTTCTAATATGTTCTCGCTTACCGTCAGAAATTTTAACCATATAAAAACCAGAGTTTAGATCTAAGGTGATCTGTTGCGAGTCTCGGACATCACTATTAAAAACCTTCTGACCACTGACATTGAATATTTCTAATATTCCGTGTTCAGCAAGCCCTTTTATTGTTATGGTACCATTTGTAGGGTTTGGAAATATAAGGATATCCTGTGGTGAATTAACTTCGGAAATATCAAGTGTATCATCAAATGAAATTTTAAATAATGTACCATCAAAAATATTGACGTAGTATACAAATCCGTCCAAAGGGTTTTGCATCATATGAACAATTCCTGAACCAAATCCTATAGGTGCCAATTCTGAGATATGACTAATCCAATTCTCAGTCCCATCGGTTAGAGTTGCTACATTAATCCAATTACGAACATAATCTGTAAATAGATATTTACCAGCCATATTGTGACCTAAAGCATTACCCTGAATATAAACCCCTGCAATTGCTGTATTACCTCTAAACTCTACACCCGTTGTTGGTGAACCAAATCCACCTACTCGAGGTGCCACAGGCACCCCAAAAAGAAAGGCTGGTACGCGTGCTTCATTTTGTCCGCCATGTCTCCACGCTACCTCTGGTCTATCATGTACAAATCGTCTAAGTGCTGAATCTGTATTGTCGGTAAATGAATTTGGTTGCGGACAATTATCAGCAAAGAGCACGTTTCCTTCATCAGGGTTTGTTGTACCACTATTAAAGTATTGATCATGTATCGTTTGCCCTTCATACAAAGGCCATCCACCGTTCAAGCCGCCTTTATCAAAAATATGAAGGTCTTCCCATGTTCCCCATCCAACATCGGCGACATGAATTATACCTGGGTTTCCATCGTTAGGATTATTACTTCCACTTCCGGGTTGAATAGACATTCGAAAAGGATGTCTTAATCCCATAGCCCAAACTTTAGACTTCACTGAGCTTGAGTTACTAGCCTCAAAAAACGGATTAGATGGCACGCCATAGCCTGTTGTAGGGTCTAGACGTAATACTTTTCCACATAAGGACGTGGGCATTTGACTTCTGAAAGCTCCAACGTTTTCTTCAGGTCTTAGTATGCCATCATTTATGGCTTGTTGGAAATAGGTTTCACTGGCACTTCCCGTATCCAAAGAGCTATAACTAGCATTATCTCCAGTAGAAACTAATAAAGTACCATCATTTGCAAATAGAACAGTTCCTCCTGCATGGGATTCATGGGTTAATGGAACACCTGTTGATGGCGAATCACCCAATAAGACCATACGTGATTGATAATTTGCTGTTAAGGGTGAACTGCCAATATTTAGCTCATAGCGGGTTAATCGGCTAATAGAGGCTTCATAATAATCGTTATCGTTTGGATCATAATCTGGTGTTCCGAAGTCCATTAAATGTTCACGATCTACCATATAATACATATAGACCAGTCCATTCGTGTCAAAATTTGGATCTAAGCAAAAACTGGCAAATCCAAAGTCTCTCCAATCACCAACTTCATCAGATATATCCAATACAGGTGTTGCTTGCTTGACATAAGTTGAACCATTCCAATTAGACACATAAACATGTCCGCGTTTTTCCCAGACGAACATTTTGGTTCCAGCCTGATTAAAAACGACACCCATAATTGTATTATATCCCGACTGTACTTCGGTTGCAGAATATCCAGCTGGTAATTGGGCAAAACCGTTAAAAATGACACACAAGAACGCGCCTATTATTAGGATAAATTTTGAATTAAACATAAATTGATAACGCCTCATAAAACAGGGTTTAAGAAGTTGGAATTAAAAACTGGCTATCAATCAATATTAAATATAATACTTTAAATACAAAGTTGAATGAATATATCGAGCAATTGACAAAAACACCTGCGAATGTTCTAAAACTCTATGATTTAAGTGTTTAAACTTATCATTACACAGGTTAGCCTTTCAAAAAGCATCAATTGAAAGTAAGTAATATCAAGCCTTAAGAAGGTTATTTTGTAGTTCCTCTTAAAATTAATTTTGTTTTGATGGTTTTGGTTGTGGTGTTGCTCTCTGTTTTATTATTTAGACGATCTATAAGCAGATTTACAGAAGTTTTACCAATGTCTAAAGTGTGCTGTGAAACTGTAGACAGTTTAGGCTCCGTGAATTGGAGTACATTTTCATCTGAAAACCCAATTATTGATAACGCCTGTGGCACTTTGTAATTAAGTTGTAGTGCCTTGTTTAAAGCAACCACACCTGATGTATTGTCAATAGAAATAATTCCGTCAACGCTAGGGTTTTTTACAAATAAATCTGAAACAACATCTTCAACCCTATTGTGTTTATTTATGGTTAAAACTTTGGGCTCATTTTTATAACCCTTAGAATCTTTCAAAGCTTGTAAATAGCCATTGGTTCTTAGTTTACCAACACTTAAGTCTTCAATATCGCCAATTAGGACAATATGCTGTCTGCCTTCGGAAAGCAGATGACACGTTGCTTCATAGGCTGCACCAAAGTCATCAATGACTACTTTATCACAATCAATGTCCTCAGAAACCCTATCAAATAATACAAATGGTATATTTTGGCGAATTAACGCGTTTAAATGGTCAAGATTGTTTTTAACTTGTGTTTCTTCCGCAATAGATATGATAAACCCGTCTACACTTCCATTTGAAAGTAGCTGAAGACTATTTGCTTCTTTAGATTCTAATTCATTAGAAAGACAGGTAATAATATTATAACCTTGTTTTGAGGCTTCCATTTCGATAGCATAGAGCGCTTTCGCGAAAAAGTGATTCAAAATGTTTGGAATAATAACACCGATAGTGTTGGTCTTGCTTTTTTTAAGGCTTACCGCTAATTTATTAGGCTTATAATTTAGAAAGTCTGCTAGGGTTTTTACGCGTTCAATAGTTTCTTTACTAATTTCATCACTATTATTCAGTGCTTTTGAAACCGTCGATACTGAGACGTTTAACTGTTCCGCTAAATGTTTTAATGTGATCATAGTAGATTACTTTTAATTGCGTTTATAAAAAATCATAAAGTCTGATTATTATGAATCTTAAATGTACTTATTTTTCTAATTGCTTTATAGCTCGATCTGTCTCCGTTACTGGGAGTTTACAACTCCCATTAACACATACATATATATATGTTTCATCATCATTATACTTACTATCTAATAGTGGCAACTGACTATTACTGGTTGCACCAGCTATTAATATATTAGGTAAGTAATGTCTATCTAATTCTTTTAATTTTGCATGAGCATTAGGTCCTGCAAGGGCGACTTCATAGTACGGGTTTGCATAATTTATATATAATTCTAACCAATTTGAATAACCTGATGGTGTATCCATAATTGAAGAATTCATATTACTCAGCATTTGCTTAGCCATATTTGAATAGGTCGTATTAGCATAGTAATGTCCGAGTTTAAAAAGGTTTTCAGCAAACACAGAGTTCGAAGAAGGGATTACATTATCAATCACCTCAGTTTTTCTGGTAATTAAGTTAGTTTCAGTATCAGACGTGAAATAAAACATACCGCTCTCTTCGTTTATAAAATGCTGTATGCTATAATCCATTAGTTGTTTTGCTTGATGTAGCCATTTTTCATTAAAAGTAACTTGATATAAGGCGATGAGTGCAGATATCGTATGGGCATAATCTTCTGAAAATGCATCAATAGTGCTCTTTCCGTTTTTATAATTATGATACATTGAACCATCATCTTTAATCTGGTGCTCTATTAAAAAGTTTGCATTATTTATTGCTCTATTTAAGTACATCGGTTCGCCCAAGACTCGATAAGCGTCCACATACGCGTTTAGCATTAAACTATTCCAAGACGATAACACCTTATCATCCTTTCGTGGCAAATCTCTTTCATTTCGCGCTGCATTTAGTTTGGTCTTCCAATCAGTCAACTCCAACTTTAGCGCTTCAATAGACATATTATTTTTCTCGCTAAATTCTTGATTAGACTTTGTTTTATAAAGGACGTAATTATCTTTTTCCCATTTCCCAACGGAATTAATATTATAATAGTTTTCGAACAACGTATAATCTTCACCGAGCAACTGCTTTAATTCATCCTTTGTCCACACATAGTAGGCGCCTTCTTCTAGTTCTCCCTCAGCTGTTTTACTATCGGCATCTAATGAGGAGTAAAACGCACCGTTTTCGTCAGTTAAGTCTCTATCTATAAATTCAAGAGTTTCATCAATAATAGTCGTAAAATATTTATTTTTAGTCAATTGATAGGCCTTAGAATACAGGCTTACCAATTGTGCATTATCATATAACATTTTTTCAAAATGAGGAATATGCCATCGCTCATCAACGGAATATCTAGAGAACCCACCTCCAATTTGATCATAAATACCTCCATTAGCCATTTTGACTAACGTAGTTTCTACAAAGTCGTTTAATTGCTCATCCTTATATTGATAACTTGCTCTTAAGAGTAAATTCAAATAATCTGGCATTGGAAATTTAGGCGCGTTTTTTTGTCCACCATTTCGGTAGTCAATATCTTTCTTTAAATCTGAAATAATTGATTCCACTTTTGTTTGATTAAATGGAATCTCTTCTTTATTAACTGTTATAAGGTTAGAATTTTTTATGCCTTCTGTTAAATTTTCGGCATAGGCTATCATCTTTTCAGGATCATTATTATATAAGGTGGATATCTCAACTAAAACATCAGTCCACTGTTCTTTAGTAAAATAAGTTCCTCCAAACACAGGTCTTCCATCAGGTAAGGCGATACAATTCAAAGGCCAACCACCACTACCGGTCATAAGCTGCACTGCATTCATATATATTTGGTCGATATCTGGGCGTTCTTCTCGATCAACTTTAATATTTATAAAGTTTTCGTTCATTAATTTTGCGATTGAATCGTTTTCAAAACTTTCCTCTTCCATAACATGACACCAATGGCAAGCGGAATATCCAACAGAAATAATCATTAATTTATTCTGATCTTTCGCCAATTGAAGCGTTTCCGGATTCCATGCTTTCCAAGCTACTGGATTATAAGCGTGCTGGAGTAGATAAGGACTAGTCTCATGAATCAAATCATTAGCTTTATTACTGTCGGTTTGAGCTAAGGGCTTGCTTTTTTGAGAACAGCTAGTCAAAGTGACTAGGATTGAAAAGTAAAAAAGAATATGTTTCAACATTTAGGTGCCTATTATATTTATTTAATCATAACCATCACATGTGGTGATTTCCTCTACACAAAAATAATGCATGAATAGATGTGAAAGACAAAAAAAGCGTGTTTATATATAAACACGCTTTTTTTATTTTGATAAACTAAATACTTATTGCTTAATAAGCTTCACTGTTTTTGATCCATTTACAGTTGATAATTTAGCTATATAAATACCACTTTTCATGCTTGACGCATCTAAAGTTACATCAGTAGTATTAGGTTTTAACGATAACACCTCTTTTCCTAATATATCATAAACTTCAACAGATGTTATGTTTTGATTGTTTGAAGATTCGATTATCCAATTATTAACTGTTGGATTTGGATAAATTTTCACATTCAAGTTACTTGAAACGTTGTTAATACTCAACGTTTGATCATTATTAACCATGGATACATTATCAATAAAAAGATCAGTAAAAGAACCTGCAAACGCAGCTGTAGCAGCACCAAACTGTAAGGTTATACCACCATCTACATTAGGACCAACATTGGTAGTAAACTCATAACTCGTCCATACGTTAGGGTCTCCGTTAAGAGCAATTGGACCACCACCTAATATCTCTGCAGCAGAAGTTCCACCACCAGCTAATTCTGAAAAAAGCTCTACAAATACTACTCCACCAGGGCCGGTAGTCCCTCTTAAATCAAATTTTATAGTTACCTCATTTCCAGCATTAACTATTCCAATACCTCTATTGGCACTTTTAATAAGACTATTAGTACCTGTTGTAACATTGTTGATATTCGCAGCAAAAGCACCTTCTGATGGGTTAGTCGAAGTTATTGTTTGATTACCTGCAGTACTCTCAAATTGTTGCCAATCAGTATAATCACCGGTCTCAAAACTACCATTACCTACTAATTCAGTTAATTCACCTTGAATTGTAAAGTTGATGGTATATGTTTGGGTTACTGTAGTGTCTTCTGAAGTGACATCAAAGGTTGCAGTTCCTGGAACTGCTGTTGCCTGATTAAGCGTGCCAACCGTTGCATTTGGATTTGTGGTCGATACCGATGTTATCTGCGGTATAGACATCGCATCAGGAAGGGCGATATTATAAGTGGTTGTATTAGGATCAAACCCAGTAATGAGACTATTATCTAATTGTAAATCACTTAAAGTAACATCAGTCAATGTTGGATCGACAGTAGTTTCTGTTAGAGAAACATTATCAATAAAGACAAATCCTGTATCTCCACCCATATCAAAAATAACACGACTTCCTGGAAATGGTCCAGTTGTATCTGTATTTGCTGTGTCAAAATTAGTTGTAATTGTACGTGTAAAAGTTTGTGGCGTATCTGTTAAATCTATAGTTAATGGGTCTGTCCCGTTAAAACCAGCGCCTGCTTGACCTAAACTTGCTAACATTGTTCTAGTTCCTGTAGTAGCATCTGTAAAAGCATCAAATACTAACTCATAACTAGTATTATCCTGAAGAGCAACTACTTGACTCAAATTCACTCGCCATACATCTGTCGTACTGGTGACGTTTGCTTGGAAAACGAAATTTCCCCCTTGATCTACGACCTCTATTGGGTTGTTGTCACCACCAGAGTACCAGTCGCCAGCAACACCTGTCTGGAAGTCACCATTTGTGATCAACTCCTGTGAAAATCCAATCAGCGTGACAAATAAAAAAGCTAAAAAAGTAATTTTTTTCATAATTGTTATTGTTTAATTTAAATTCATAATTTTTATGTTCTACAATATGATGATTATTTGTTATATTAACTGTTAACAAGACCTATACAAAAACCATACATGACAAAATAAAAAAGTCTTAAGAATCTCTTATTTATTAATATAATGTATTGTTAATCAATATAATACAAAAATAATATTTGAATTAACAATACTCGTAGTAACTATACGAGGTTAATTTTTATCATTCTTATTAAAAATTGACAAACTTTTGTCATTGTTTGTTGTAATAATTAATTTTTTATTGTTTGTTTTTAATTGTTTTATATCTCGACTATCTTCAGGTATATATAACCCGCTTTTTTGAGGTGAATAAAATTTAAAATTATTCTGCCCATCTCCAATTAGTACAGTTCCAAAACCTGCATCGTAACGTGTAGTTTCTACCTCTACTCCATAATGATTTCCAACAGTAATGATATCTAAATTGCCATCTTCATTAATATCTAATACAATAGAAGCTTTAATTGGTGATATCTGCGCTTCATTTGGCAATGAGTTTTTAATTAGACTACCATTTTCATTTACTAATATAATACTTTCAAAACTTGTTATTTCGTAAACTATAGCATCATCTACTTTTTCTTTAGGTAAAATATCAATAAGTTTGGAAGAGGCAAAACTATTGTAGTCCTCAAATTTTTTAGCTACATAAGGCATTTGTTGACTTGTGCATTCTCTTCCTCTTAAAGGGACATAATCATCTTTATAAAATTTTGCTAAAACCACATCATTTGTTCCATTGTTGTCAAAGTCATTTGCATATACTTTAAATGGATGTTCTTCAGACGCTTTAAACTTGTTATTTTTTCCGAGATTTCCAACAATATAATCATCATCGCCATCTTTATCTATGTCTTCCGCAGTAATAGACCACCAAATGCCTCTTGTGTTTTTTAGACCAAAAACTTCTGATTGATCTTCAAACACACCATTATTATTTAGCAATAGTTTTATTTCCATCCATTCGCCAACAACAATTAAATCTTCATCATTATCATTGTCTATATCGCTAAATACTGCATCTGTCACCATACCAATATTATCTAAAACAACAGCTTTATCTTTCGAAGCTTTTTTGAATGTACCATTGTTATTGATTAAAAAGTAACTAGACGCTGGATATGTATACTTTCCTGAAATTAATCGAGTTCCGACAAATAGGTCTAAGTCACCATCTTTATCAATATCAGATGATTTGACACATTGTGAGCTCTCGTAAATGTTTGGTAGTGCTTGTTTGTCTTTTAAAAATTGACCTTTACCATCATTTATATAGAGCCTGTCCTTTAGTCTAGTGTCACCTTGTTTAAATTCGCTACCTCCACTGGAAATAAATAAATCCAAATCGTTATCTCCATCTACGTCTAAAAACAAAACTCCTAAATCTTCTGATTGTTTATCAATCGCCCATGGCTGGGATAAATTCTTCACAAATTGACCGTTTTGTTTTTGTAAGTATAAAACACCTACTTGACCAGACGCTCCGCCAATGAATAAATCTTCAATTTGATCTCCATTCACATCACCTATTGCTATAAAAGGACCATTTTGAGAAATATTATGAGGTAATAGTATTTCTTCGGTGAATTCATCGTATTTATTCTCATCATGAATAAAATCCAGCCCTAAATCTTCGGCATTGATTTTTGATAGTAAAGTTTCATCTTTAGAGGTGTTTTTATTAATGGCTTTTGAGTCAGAATAATGTGCAATGAGCATTTCATTTGCTTGAACATTCAGAAAGGTATTAGTTTTACCGTCTGGCCATATGATTTCCACCTTATCTATATTTTTCTCTAGTCCTAGTCCAAATAAAAATTCAGGATTTATGGAAGATAAATAACCTCTAGTTACAAAATTTTCGGACATTTGAGTTTTGCCATTATGACTTATTATAGCTTTAGTTCCATAGCCAAATATGTTTTTTTCTGAGCCTTCTAATCTAATTTTTAAGAAGTTTCCAGTTGCATTGTTTTTATAAATAAAAGCTTCGGAATCTATATTATTGACTACTACATCTAAATCACCATCATTATCTAAATCACCATAAGACATACCATTTGAAAAGCTCGGTGTATTGAATCCCCATTTCTTTGAAACTTTTTCAAACTCTAAGTTTCCCTTATTCCTGAAAGCATAGTTAGAGATAGGTTGAGAAGGGGCTTCTTTACTCATTCTATATAATTCGTCTACAGTCGTACTGTCAGGATTAAGATTACTTAATATATTACGGTAATCATTATTGTCAACATCCTTTTTAATACCGTTAGATACAATTATATCTTTCCATCCATCATTATCAATGTCAGCAATTAGGCTTGACCAACTCCAATCAGTACTTGATGTTCCTGCTAAATTTGCAATATCAGAAAAACTCCCTAAACCTGTATTTAGTTGTAATGTATTCGTCATGTATTGCCTATGACCTCCAGCGTCAAAAAGAGCTTCAAATACTTCAGTGCTCATCGAAGCCATGTTTGTTTTAGCACGGTAATGATCCTCTGGTGTCATATCTGTAGTAATTAAATCTAAAAGGCCATCATTGTTTATATCGCCAATATCAGAACCCATACTTAATTGCGTAATATGTTTTAACTCTTCATTAATAACATTACGGAATGTCCCATCACCATTGTTATAATACATAAAGTCAGGCATGGCATAATCATTAGCAATATATAAGTCAACCCATCCGTCATTATTAAGGTCTGATGCATTAACACTTAATCCATAAGCTAATCTTCTGTCAATTCCCACTTGTAGTGAAATATCTTTAAATTTACCATTATCGTTTCGATACATTCTATCTAAAAAGAACTTGTATTGACTTTTTGGTATTTCTCTTGATAACATTAATTTCTTATCTGGCGGTTGGTTTAATTGATACATATCCAAATCACCGTCATTATCCATGTCAAAAAAAACCGCTTGAGTAGAAAAACCAATATCAGCAAGACCATATTTAATAGCAGATTCAGTAAATGTTAGATCTTGATTATTTATATATAATTGATTTCTTCTGTCTTCAGGATTGAAAGAGCTACCATTTCTACTAACATATATGTCTAAATAACCGTCAGCGTTTATATCTACCATAGTTACACCCCAAGTCCAACCAGAGTTTTTAGCTACTTTTGATGATTTAGTAATATCATCAAATTTTAGATCGCCTTTGTTAAGATATAATCTGTCTGCTACTTGATTTCCGCCAAAAAAAATATCAGGTAATCCATCATTATTAATGTCACCAATAGCAACTCCTGACCCAAGATACATTTGACTAAAATAATAATGATGAAACTGTTTAGATTCTTTAATTGTATTGCTAAAATCAATTCCTGTTTGTTCAGAAGATAATAATTCTAACCCTCCGACTATTTCATCTGCAAAGGGTTTTTGAGGACTTTTATCGCATGATGATACTACAAAAAGAGTTATGCTTAGAATTAATGATATAATCTTGACTTTTTTCATTTTCACTTAACTATTAAATAACACTAAATATAAGGAAAACAAGATTTAATGACATAAGAATGATCCTAATATGAAGTTAAAATTTTAATTTTTATTTGTATCTCAAATTCCTCAATATACTCCAACCTTACCTTTGTCTCCAATTTTTCTCGATTTGCAATTAAAGAACATTAAAATGCTTCGATATTTACTTTTATAGCCTAGTTATTTACGACGCTCCAGCTAAATCTTCCAAACTATTAATAGTTCCCAACTGGTAAGACTGTTTCAAAATCCCCTAATAAATCATGTGTTTTTTACAATATACAAAGTTTAATATATTAACATCGACCAATAAAATTTTGGTTGTCAATAATTTAAAATTCAAGCACATGTGTTATTACAAAATTTACACCTATACAGCTTAGTTTTATCCTTTAACTACTGAAAATTGACAATTCATTGTTGTTATTAGTCACAATAATGAGATCGCTAGCCCCTTGTTTAAATTTGCTGATATCACGACTATCATGAGGAACATAGAATCCACTATTTTTTGGTGACATAAACCTGAAATTATTCTTCCCGTCACCTAAAAATATGCCACCATAACCAGCGTCGTATCTTGTAGTTTCTACCTCTACACCGTAATGATTACCAACGGTTATAATATCCAGATGACCGTCGTTATTTATATCCATTGTTATTGATGATTTAATTGGAGCTATTTGAGCTTCAATAGGGAGTATTTGTTTTTTAAGTTGTCCATTATCATTAATCAGAATAATACTTTCAAAACTTTTGATTTCATAAACAACAGCGTCATTAACTTTATCCTCAGGAAGTATATCGATTAGTTTAGACGAAGCAAAACTATGATAATCTTTAAACTTTTTAGCCACGTATGGCATCTGCTGACTTGTACATTCTCTTCCTCTTACAGGGACATAGTCATCTTTATAAAATTTGGCTAACACAATATCATTGGTCCCATTACTATCAAAATCATTTGCATAGACTTTGAATGGATGCTCCTCTGATGCCTTGAATTTATTATTCATTCCCAGATTCCCAACAATATAATCATCATCACCATCATTATCCAAATCACTAGCCGAGATTGACCACCACATTCCTCGTGTATTATCTAATCCTAAAGATGCATTAGCGTCAATGAATTCTCCTTTAGTATTTTCAAGAACTTTAATTTCCATCCATTCACCAACAAGGATTAAATCGTCGTCATTATCCTTATCTATATCCGTAAAGACTGCATCTGTGACCATTCCTATATTTTCAAGACTAGGCGCTAGCTCTTGAGATGCTCTTTTAAATTTACCGTTATCGTTAAGTAAGAAATAACTTGTTGCAGGGAATGCATAAGCACCTGGTATTAGACGTGTTCCAACAAATAAATCGATATCTCCATCTTTATCAATATCGGAAGCTTTCACACATTGTGAGCTCTGTTTGATTGACGGAAGGGCATTAACATCTTTCGTAAATGTTCCTTTACCATCATTTATATATAGTCTATCTTGTAGTAATACATTTCCAGCTTTATATTCACTACCGCCACTTGCGACATATAAATCCATATCATTATCATTATCAATATCAATAAAAATGCATCCTAAATCTTCTGCTTTTGCATCTTGTTCCCAGACTTGTGACAAGCTCTTACTAAATTTTGAAGATTCATTCTGTAAGTACAAAACCCCACTTTGGCCAACTGCACCTCCAATATAAACATCTTCTAATCCATCTCCATTAACATCTGCATTAGCTATAAATGGTCCGTTTTGTGACACATTATGGGGCAATAATATTTCTTCAATATACTCATCAAATTCATTTTCTTCATGTTTAAAACTTAAACCTAAAGACTCCCCTTTTAATGCCGTTAACAAAGCAGGTGATGTATTGATTTCTTTATCGATTGCCTTAGCTTTAGAATGTTTTGCAATTAAGGTTGTATTCGCACTAACATTCTTAAAGACATTAGACGTTCCATTAGGCCATATCACTTCAACCCTCTCAACTTCTGTCACCTTTCCTAGGCCGAAAAACGAACCGTGCTCTACCGATGACAAAAAACCTCTTGTGACTGCGTTTTCTTCAATTTGTTCATTGCCATTATAGAAGATTTTAGCTTTTGCTCCTATGCTAAATCTATTTTGCTCTGGACCTTCATATTTGATTTTCAGAAAATTGCCATTAGCCTTATTTTCATACACAAATGCTTTATCATCAATATTATTTGTAATTACATCAAGATCTCCGTCGTTATCTAAATCGCCATAAGCCATGCCATTAGAAAAACTAGGTGTATTAAACCCCCATTCTTTAGTGATTTTTTCAAATTTCAAATTGCCTTTATTGTGAAATGCATAATTAGAAATCTTCTGCGATGGCGTGTTTTTACTTAATTCAAATAAGGAATCTATAGTTGCATTTTTACCGAGATTTTTGACTTTATTTCTATAATCATTATTATCAACATCTTTTTTAATTCCATTAGAAATAATGATGTCCTTGAATCCGTCGTTATCTAAATCTACCAGAAGGCTTGCCCAACTCCAATCTGTAAAAGAAATACCTGCAACATTGGCTACATCAGAAAAACTACCAAGTCCTGTATTAATTTGAAGTGTATTGGTCATGTACTGATAATGCGCTCCAGAATTCACTAAGGTTCGGAATGCTTCAGTACTCATTGACGCCATATTTGTTTTTGAACGGTAATGATCCTCTGGAGTCATATCTGTGGTAATAAGATCAATTAAGCCATCATTATTCATATCCCCTGTATCAGAACCCATACTCAGTTGGGTGATATGCTTCAATTCTTCATTAATTACATTTGTAAATGTTCCATCGCCATTATTATAGTACATAAAATCTGGTTCGGCATAATCATTCGCCACATAAAGATCCATCCACCCATCATTGTTGAAATCTGTTGCATTAACACTTAAGCCATAAGCGAGATTACGCGATATGCCCACGTCATTTGAAACATCTTTGAATTTCCCATTATCATTTCTGTACAATCTATCTTTAAAGAATTCAAATTGATTTTGAGGAATCTTATTGATTAATAATAACTTCTTGTCGGCTACTTGATTCACTTGATACATATCAAGATCTCCATCATTATCCATGTCAAAAAATACTGCTTGTGTTGAAAATCCGTAATCTCCAAGACCATATTTTTGAGCAGATTCTGTAAAGGTTAAATCTTGATTATTAATATATAATTGATTTCTACGGTCTTCAGGATTTTCGGAATTACCATTTCGACTCACATAAATATCAAGATAACCATCGGCATTTACATCTGCCATAGTTACACCCCAAGTCCAGCCAGAATTTTTTGCTACTTTAGATTTTTTCGTAATGTCTTCAAATTGAAAATCGCCCTTGTTAAGATACAACCTATCAGCAACCTGATTTCCCCCAAAGAATACATCAGGCAATCCATCATTATTAATATCACCAATAGCTACTCCTGAACCAACATACATTTGGCTATAGAAGTAATGATTGAAGTAAGCGGTTTCATTTATTGTATTACTAAATTCGATACCTGTTTGTTCAGATGCTAAAAGATTAAATCCTCCAGTTAAATTTTCAGGGTACAAATCTCTCTGTACTTCATCTTGGCAGCTAAAAAAAGCACTTAAAACAAGGCAAAATATGATGTGTTGAATCGTTTTGTTCTTCATGTTAAATTAAATTATTTCCATTAAGTAAATATTAAGGGGTGCTAAAAACAAAGCACACATTACATGTGTGCTTTTGATTACGTTTTAAAACTTTAAGTTCTCATGTTTGTCCCAAAGCCCCCAATAAGCACCTACGTCGCCTTCGTCTCCAGTCTTCCATGATTCATCAAAAGAAGAGAAATAGAACACTTCTATTCCTGCCTTAGTTGCCCAGACCTGCGTGTTAATAAAATACTTCATCGCATTTTCTTCGGAAGACATAGCGCCTCTCAAACTACCGCCTTCACTTGGCCAACCTGTTTCAGTGATAATGACCTTCTTGCCTCTTGCCGCATCTGCTGCTTGACCAAACATTTGTTGCATATGGTTTAAGGATCCATCAATATGACACCCTTCCCAATATGGATAGCAATTACTTAAAATGACATCACTAATTTCTACAAGTTCTGGATGTACTGAGAATTCATAATACGCATCAACATATCCAACAGGTATGCCAGGTATAGCATCTTTTACGCGTTGTATATACCCTAATAATTCTTCAAGAGATAGATCATTTCTATAAAGAACTTCGTTACCTACTGCCGCAATATCAACGCATCCTTCTTTCGCCAGCTGAATTAAGCCTTCAATTTCTTTTTCATTATCCTCTTTGTTATCACTCAGCCAAGCACCAACCATGGTTTTCATTCCATGTTTATGCGCTATTCTAGCCACATGCTCGTTACCTTCTATACAGGAGAAAGAGCGTACCCATTTTGAATATGGCTTAAGGATTTTGATTCGACGTTCAACTTGCTCCTCAGTGATAACATCTCCTGGTTCCTGACCGTCTTCATACATACTAAAACAAATGCCATGCATTCCTTTTTTTAATGTTTGTCCCCAAAGTTTTTTTAATTCTTCTAATGAGTATTTACCAAAATCAATTCCTGAATGTTCAGTAAAATTAATTCCATTGTATACGTGATATTCTTCGTCTCTATATGACATTATTTATTATTCTTTTTAATTTAATTTATAGTTCTCCTCTTCGTTTTACTAATTCTACTTTTATTTCTCTAGCCCTATCCTCATTTAAGCTATATTTCATCATGATCCAAATAGCTATAGCGGCCGTAACGGCTGGTATAACAATATCGGCAATTCGTAAATTGGTCATAGTTTCCGCTGTTTGAGTTACTGCACCTTCGTCGAAACCAACTAAGGTTAAAATTGCACCACCTAAAACTAAAGCAATTGCCTGTCCCAATTTTACCATCCACCAATATATGGCACCAAAGGTACCTTCTTTTCTCGGCATACCGTTTTCGAGTTCATCTAAATCACAAACATCTGCCGTCATACTCATCATTAAAGTAAATAAACCTCCTAAACCAAAAGCCATAAATGGGATAGGTAAAAACATTAACCAAGGACCACCTTGGCTCACATCCATACTAAACCATGACATTCCAATGCTATCTAGAAAAGGATTGATTGTATCAAAGATTGAACCCACAAAATTGTTTAACCCTTGGCCAAAACCTGACTGATTAAAATCGGCATTTAATGAATTATCAAAGCCCCACCATTTAAGTATATAACCAACAATAGAGATGACTGTAGAGATAATAAAAGCTTTTCGTTTCCCCCATTTGTTAGCAATTCGAGATATGATTGGAATAACCATAAATGCAGTCACTACAGCCGTAAGTGACGCAAACCAAGCTGGCCATGTACCAGCATCGCCATAGTTACCATTATAGATATAAAAAACTATGATGAAAAAACTAAATGAAGCCACCATTTGAAATCCATTAAATACTAAAAATGTAGCTCCACATAACTTCATGAAAGGTTTATTTTTAGATACTTCTTTGATTCCTTGAAATAAATCTTTAAAGCTAGACCCAAGTGTACTCATGCTTATTTTTTTTCTGTTTTCCATTTTCCCAGCATCAATACCTTTACAGAATAGGGCTGGTAAAACACCAAGGACAGCACAGACTAAACCAACAGATAATGATAATTGGCGCACGCCATTTGCCTGTAATTTTTCGTCTGTTATTTTTTGTAATTCATCTCCTGTAAGCCCCATTTCCCCAATAGATCTAAGTACTTCGTCACTTAAAGAAAATACGGTAGGGTCTGCAATCACTACCCAAAACCAAGGGACTAGCATCCAAGCAATTTGTCCAACAATATTCGCAAATGCCATTAAGCGTGTGCGTTCATTATAATCGGAAGTCATTTCATATCCTAATCCTACTAATGGTGTAGCATACATGGTGTTTCCTATGAGGAACAATAAAGACATTAGGAGAAAATACCAAAAGTTGAACATGACAGAATTGTCTTCACTCAATTGGAATAAAAGCGCAAACAGTATTCCACTTAAAATTGCACCAACAAAAATATAGGGTCTTCGTCTTCCCCATTTTGACTTCGTATTATCAGAAATAAACCCCATTATCGGGTCAGTAATAGCATCAAATATTCTAGGTAAACCACCTAATAAACCCGCTAACCACGGATCCATTCCAAATGCCGTAACCAAAAAGAACATAAATACCGCTAGAGCTCCAGGTAATAAATTTAGCACTAAATGTCCTGAGCCGAAAGCTGTTTTTTGTAAAAAGGGTACTTTGTCTTTCGCTAATGTTTTATAATGTGACATTGTATATCGTTTTAGTTAGTTAGTTATTTTTTATGATTTTGGTATCACAACCGTTTGTATGGCTTGTGCGTTTATTTTAATATTAACATATTTTTCATTTAAGTTTAGGGTAAAACTCTTTGCTGTATTTCCTTCATTAAAAATCGCAACAGCAATAGAGTTATCTGGATTCTTAACTGCCGAAACCATCAAGTCTTTATCGGGATTATCTACTCCAATCACCATTGCACCTGGTCTCATATACTTACTAAAGTGCGCCATGGTATAATATAATGGTGTAAAATACACTTCATCATTATCTGGATCAACTATTACAGGAGCCACGCACCAGTTTTTAAACCAATTTGGACCGCCTTGTCTATCAAGTACCATATTCCAGTCAACCCAACCGTCAACCCAATTATTTAAGCAACCAATGATATCTCTGGCATATCGATTTACGGGTGCATATTTTGGATGCAAGTGTTTTTCTTCTTCTGATGCCCAATCCCAGCCCCAATCTGTAGCTTCTTTAGACCAATACCAGATATCATCTTTCCACTTAGGAACTTCCGAATCTACGCAGCCTTCTGTTTCAATTAAATATTTATCTGGTGCTTTATTATGGGCATATTGTAAAGCTTCAGGGAAAAAATCGTAGGTGCTTTCATACCAATGTATCGCCGTGCCATCGTAATATTTTGACGATTCTTCTGTCGCATACATGACGTCTACCCATTCTTTTACGCCAGCTCTATTTTGATCATATCCTAGTATTATTTTGTCCCCTTTGCCATCAGCTTCTAATTTCGGACCTAAATGGTTCTGAACAAAATCAGTCATTTCCTCAGGTGTAAAATGCATACTTTCCCAGTTATTTCCATTGCCATGAGGTTCGTTTTCAACGGTAAAACCCCATATATCGATTCCTTCAGCTTTATAAGCATCTAAGTATTTGGAAAAAAACAAAGCCCAAGTATCATAATACTTTGGTAATAACTTACCTCCAACCCATTCTTTATTATCTTTCATCCATGGTGGTGCTGTCCATGGTGAGGCAAATATTTTAAATCCGTCTTCAGAAGCTGCCATAGCATCATGAATCATTGGGATTAAATCATCAACATCATCCTTGATTGTAAAATGCTTTAATTCCATGTCCTCTTCAACAGGTGCGTATGAGTACTGGTCCAAAGAAAAATCACATGAATTCATATGTGTTCTGGTTAACGAATAATTTGCACCTTCCTTACTGAAATAAGCTTGAATAATTGTATCGCGATTTGCTTTACTCAATTTATTTAATAAATAAGCCGAGGACTCTGTAAATGCGCCACCAAAGCCAGTGATTTTTTGAAATTTCACTTCGGGATTAAGTGTTATCATCATCAAAGAATCTTCAATAGGAAAAACTGTGATTCTGGTCAATTTATTGCCACTTGCTGACGTTTCGTATACTTCAACCTGCAGCTGTTCTTGTTTTTCATTACAACTCATCATGAGAACTACAAAAAGAGAACAGATTATAAAATTTACTGTTTTCATATGATATTAATTTTAATGGCATCATCAATGTGCCATGACTTCGTTTATTGATGGCGGTACTAAAACATCTTTCATTAATGCTTCTTTATCACCATTATATGTTTTGGTTATTGCATTTCCATTTCTGGTTAGTCCTTCAAAAACACCTTGATCTACTAAATCCCAAATAGGGTATTTTGCTTTTCCATCCATGGTGAATAATCCAAAATGATTTTCAGACCCATTTGGGTGTTGCGCATCTTTCCATTGTTCATTAAATGCTTCAAAATAGAAACATGAAATACCTTCAGTATTCGTCCAATCACGCATTAATTTGTGATATATCCCTTGCTTATACTCATCGGTAGCTCTAGAACCGTTAGGGCCATAAAAACCCTTAGATACAGTTGCCCATCCCGTCTCTCCAATATGAATAGGTTTGTTGACTCCAATACTCTTCATATAATTAGAGACACTGTCATACTGACGTTTTGAGAAATCTATAGCGCGTTTCATAGCAGCGTCTATTTTTTCAAGAGCTGTGAGTTGATATGAATTTTCTGGGACTCCCCAAAATTCAGGATTATAGTGTGTATTATGGTAAGGATATGAATGCATGGAAATATAATCAACTGCCTTTATCAGTTTTTCTAAATCTTCAACATGATACTGGTGTTCACCTCCACCCCAAGATGCAAAGTCATCAGAGCTTGTAATCCATAAATCTTTTGGGAGTTTTCCCTTTTTCTTTAAATCTTGCAAGTGATTTACCCATTTTAAGATGACGTTGGGTTGTACAAAATAACTTGTTGCCCATTTCACCATAGCTTCGTTACCTACAGCTAACACTTTTACAATATCTGGGAATTGATTTGCAAGTGCAGCCGCTCTTGCAATTTCTCCTTCATTATGCTCACTCTCAACATTGTGATCTGGTTCCTTATCTGTCCATGCATTTTTACAATCGATCCAAGCTCCCAGCATTACATACATTTCAAAATTTTCATCCTCCTCCTTCATCTGTTTTATAGCTATTAATAAATTAAAGGCATGAGGTAATTGTAAGTTGTATGTTCTTAACACTCTAATATCCATAGCAAAAAGAATTTTCAAATCTTCCTTTAACTGTGCTATAGTTGGTTGTTCTTGTCTTGAGTTTTCACGGTAACCACCATAAGAAATCGCTTGGTATTTGGGGTTGCCTAAAATATCTTTTGCAGTAATATATTTTTGGGGTTGCATTTCTTTATCTTTTTTAGATTTTTCAATACAAGACAACGCAAATAATGTAATTACAGCTACACCAAATAGGATTAATCTTGATTTCATTTTTTTTTATTTTAACTGATTTATCTGAATAAAAACTTTTACAAATTCGATATCATTAGTTCTGTTAAATAACATTTGACTTATGTCTTTACTAAGATTTAAACTATTAAAAGAAGCTGACGAATTATCTTTATAAACAACCTCTATACTATTATCAGCTGCGATACTATAAATTATTGGGACTTGACAATAGGTAAATGCTAATTCATGTATGAATATTTGAATTTCTTTACTGTTTTGCTCTAAATCAATATAATTAAATATTTTAGGACTCAATAAAAACCTCTCTTTTCTCAACAAGCATGGATTGAATGTCACTTGTCCATTTTCAACAAATACACCAAGTTCACCGATACGAGATAAAATATCTTCTTTTACCTGTCCCGTCATTCCAGGCTGTTGTGCTCCTTTTCCGGCCGGTGTATGTGAATATGGATCTGTAGGAAATGCGCCATATAGTTTTGGAGATTTATGTGCTCCGATGCCTGCGTTTATTTCATAAAAATGCTCTAATAACCTTCCTGTTACTTCATCACTTTCATTATCCTTGATAGCTTTTAAACAGCATTCTTGCACCGCTAGCTGAAGTTTAGAAACCATATGCCAATAAATTGAACCAAGACCTTCATAACCATAAAACGTACCAGAGCGTCCAGTAAAAGCTTTGTGATTAAAAACTTCTTCAAATACGTTGAGCAGTATGGGTCTTTCTTTATTGGCTAGATTACTATATTTAGTGTTTTCTAACTTGGTCAGCGCATTATCTAGACTATTGGCATTATTGAAATTACCGTTAAAATGATAAGCGCCATTGATATCTTTAGTTATAATTTGTTTATTACCCTCCTTTATCAATTGCTGTAAAAGTTGAGATTGCTCTACAGCAACATTAGGAATTGTATTCTTTACCATGAATCTAGGTAAGTTCTTATTTGGGTAAAGCACATAACTGTATTGATCTGCTCTAAACAATTTGCTCTGTTTAAGTGCGTCTAGTAGACATAAGCTGTCAGTAGAACTCAAATAGCCCGAGCTTAAAGCCGCAACTTGACCTTCTAACATTTCATCTAAGTAAGAAATAGAAATTTCAGATTGACCATTTACTGTCATTAAGTTATAAGCATGATACAAATTATCATTTCGTTTATTAGCATTAATTGTATGCTCTAAATACTTCTGTGTAATAGTAACAAAATGTTTCAATTCATTTTTTGAAACAGTTCCTTTATCACCAGTAAAAGCTTCATTGTAAATCTTATGCCTATATGTGCTACCTGCTTCGCCTAAACCGTCTAATACTGTTTTTCTATCCGCATCAGAAACTGACCCGTTTAGGATATGTTGATTCGCATTTAAAGTGGATACAACATCATTAAAGAACGTTAATAATTCTTCGGAAATAGCAGTATGCTCAATATCTGTATGATTGATTACATTTTCAAAAAAATGCAAAAAACGTCTGAGGTAATATAAGGTAACCATAGAAACACCATTACCTACTAATGCGTTATTAGCATCATTCCATTCTGGACGCTGAGTATTCAACCAGATACCACCTTCTGGAATAAAGTTTGAAACTTTAGCTAAGACTGTTGCCAATATCTTTTCTACAAAGTTCACTTTACAAATAAAGAAATTCTGATCTCTGAGTAATGCTCCATCAGCTCCTAACTCAGATCGTTTGATATGAATCTTTTCATCCAATTCTTCATCAAAATCTATAGTATCCTTTGGATTCTTAAGTGTATCTTGATAGCTCTTTATCTTATAAGGGACGTTTGCGTATACAAAAAGATCTTTATTGAAATAGCTGCTCAGTTTTCCAGGTTTATGATCTTCAATGAACTCCAGAAATTTCAACAAATAAATAATTTGATGATCTCCCCAATAGCCAATATATGACCAAGGATCATCTGGTTCTATTGTTTCCCAGTCAAATCCGTCTTTTGTTACGCGATACGGATTATATCCATCAAAGGTGGTTGCATTCAAGAATTTATGAATCATACTCTCAATATACTCAGGATATGCATGAGCTAAAGCTTCCCAATTTTGAAATATATCACGCCAATTTCCCTCGTAATCTAATATTTTAGATCCATCAATTTCATCACGCGTATTGATGGAAAATTTATTCCAAGGTCGACTTGGATCACCATGTCGTCTACTGAATTTCAACGGCATATATTCTAAACAAAGTCTCCGGAAATTTTTATCGTCACTTTGGTAGGCTTTGTCTTTAAGTTGATCTAAACTAAATAATTCTGGAAGCTCATTTAAAACCGCCTTTGCTTTTGAAAACACTTTTTTATTAGCTTTAGACAAGTAATTACTAAAATCACATTTTTCTATTTGGTAGTTATTATCAAAAATTCCACCGCGCATGATATTGAACAAGGTATTAGCAAAATGTCGCGTATCTCTTTGCCTATCCTCTGTTAACTGTAATCCATCTGACGATGCATTAAGTTTTATCAATCGGTGTGTTCCAATTTCTATATCGGCATTAACTGCCTCTTCTAACTGTTCGTCATTTTTAATGCGGTCAATGATTTGAGCTATTGTAACATGATCCTGATTAACATTACCTACAAGCATCCAATCTTTTTGAGACTCTCCAGATAGTGTTATGTCTGCATGAATAAAATATGCGCCTTTTTCAGCACGAACGTCAATTTCTTCTTGAATTTCTTTTCTATGTCTAAATGCCTTTAGCTGCAATGACGACAACAAATATTTAGAATTTTGAAAACCTAAAGACCACGCGATATTAGCTTTAAGAGCTTCACTTGGTTCTGCTTTATCTACAATAATTGCACTCAAAGCAAAAATACCTAGTCCAGCTTCTTTTTCTAGTTCACTTTTTTTGTAAGCATCAACTAGGTTACTTACTCTAACTTGTGTATCAGACGGCACACCATAAGGCATTATGTTTTGAAAGCCATCAACCAATTCGATATGAACATCACCCTTTGAATTATTGCTTAAAGTTGATTTTTTTACAAATCCAAACTCATTACTTGAATTCCATTGGTATCTAAATGTTAACTCAAGGTCATGATTAACTTCTTCAAATATGACTTTATTTCCGTAGATGTTTTTGTATAAATTACGGGTGATATGATAAATACCTTCTTGACGTATTGAAAACGGCTCCCAAAGTTTTGTTTGCTGGTTGGTCCTTACTAGAAATATAGATTTACTTCCTGTGATTTCTGCAGATTCGGTTATTTTATCATCCGTGTAGTATGGGAAAAATGCATTTTCACTATCCTTTCTACCTGCACTAAGTCCGCCATTGCTTGAAATAAACATCCAATGATTAGAGTCGCTAACGATGCTCATAAAAAACGGACGCATGTCATCACTATTTGAAATTTTGTAATAAACATCGTTATCTATTTTAACTTGTTGCATTGATTTTTCAATAGTGGGGTTTTTTTGACTCATTATATATGATGTACTTTGGGTTGGTATTTCCTATTATTATTTTATATAAATACGGCTTTAACCGATAATGCTAAAGCCGTATTTAAAATCAATTTATTCTTGAATTATATCATCGAAGTAGTAAATATCTCCGTCACAAGTAGCATTTCTTTCGAAGTAAATAATCATACTTTGAAATGTCCCTGTAGGTACATTTGTAAAATCAAATGTAAGTTCTTGCCATTCACCTAATTGCGTAATACTTGCAACTCTATCTTGTGATGGTTCTGTATTTGGAAATGACATAAACTCTAACCTGAGTGTAACTTCGGTAAGTTGTGTTTCTGCCAACACCTTCATTTTAAACGTTTTATTGGTTGTAGTTGAAAAATCGATAGGACTGGTAAGTCCAACTCCTAATCCAGCGAACGTTTGGCAACCTGTTGTTTTTTCATATCTCTGCACTTTACAACTAGAGTTTACAGCATCCACAACAGGATTATCAACGATAAATCCAGCAGTATCACCAAAAGCGTCAATAGTAGTTTCAGTCAGAAAGGTCCAATTGATATCACCATTAGCAGGATTGATATTTTCGTCCGTCTCATCTTCACAAATTGGGACATCAATTACAAATGTCTGTTGGAATATGTCAGAATTCTCATTGCTATCAAATGCTGTTAATGTTACAGTATACGTTCCATTATCAAAAGTTTCAATTGGATTGATTAATGTAGAAGTTGTTCCGTTATCAAAATCCCATTCGTAACGTTCGGCATCATTAGAAATATTTATAAAAGAAATGGTTCTTGAATTAACATTACTAACAAATCTGGCATCTAAATTAATTGTTACCGAGGTGTCATCATTTTCTTCACAACTAATTAATGCAAAAGATAGTATGGCTATGAATAAGATACTTGCTCTAACTTTTAAAAATCTCATATTCTTTATTTTTAAATTAATTATAAACTCTAACATAATCTACATACATACTTTGTGGAAATTCTGTCTCTGCATTTGGTGCACCTGGTAAAGAACCACCTACTGCCATATTGATAATGATGTAAAATGGTCTGTTAAATACCCATTCACCTGCATTATCAGGTGCATTAAATGTTATGGCTTCGTCAGCAGTTGTTTCAGGTGTAATTGTCTGATACAAATCACCATCAACATAATAATTGATGTAATTAGGACCCCATTCTATTCCAAAGATGTGAAACCCTTCATCAAATCGATCATTTTCTAAGGTATACTCTCTGGATATCGAATCACCTGCATTATATCCTGGTCCATGCACGCTACCTAGTACAACTGTTGGCGCATTTCCAAGGTATTCCATAATATCTATTTCTCCACATTGTGGCCATGGATTTTCATCACAATCATTTCCTAATAACCAAAATGCTGGCCAAATACCCTTTCCAACTGGCAAACGTATGCGTGCTTCAAATCGACCATATTGCTGTTCAAATAAGCCTTGAGTAGTAATTCGAGCAGATGTATAATTTGATCCCATGAACGATTCTTCGTCCGCCGTAATCACCAAGACTCCATTTTCTACATTGGCATTTTCTGGCCGGTCTGTATAGTATTGTAATTCATTATTTCCCCATCCAGCTGGAAGACCCTGAGCAGTTCCGTCTCCAAGGTCATACGTCCATCTAGTTTGATCAAGGGGACCATCTACGTTAAACTCATCTTGCCAAACAAGATTTGTAAGTTGAGCTACTTCTTGAGTTTCATCTGTATTACAGTTAGTAAGCACTAGTACTGCACATATACACATAATTTGTAGAACTCCTGTTTTTAAGTTTTTATATTTAAAATTCATAATATTAAAATGAAATTAATAATTAGTTTAATTGGTATAGAAGTATACGTTGTCTATTAAAACAGAACCATTATTTGATACAAAAATAATGAAACCTATATCGTTGAAAGTTGTCAAGCCAGTACCTCCTCCACCTGTAGAATTTGTGAAAGAACTAATTGGTATATCTAAACCAATCCATTGATCCTGAATAAGTTGACTTGTAGCATTAAAGCCACCAGCAGAGCCGTCTCCAAATCCATTATCTATACCATCTGGTCCAAAATCTAATAATTCTACTATAAATGTTGAGCCAGGTGTGGTTAATTGAACATCAACATGTACATGAGTAAAACTTGAAATATCAACTGGAGTATCCCAGCCTACACCAACAAATTGAAGATTTTCGTATACAATGTGTTCATTGCCAGCGAATAATTGAGTGGAAATGGAAATATCTGAATTATTAAATGCACCTACATTTAAACCGCCTTGGTTTGAATAAGTGTCACTATATATGGATAAGACTTCTGATGCAGGTAATGTTGGATCATCCGCATTAACAAATGCGCCATCTGCTGTAAGTTCTAAAGATCCTTCTGCAGTAAAATCACCAATCCTAGCGGTTATAGTCGCAGTACCATCTCCAATAACGGATACTACTCCAGATTCGGATACTGTTGCTACTGAAGTATCAGATGACATAAACGTGAAGTAATTTTCTGATGGAGAAATAGTCTGGTTTATACCAGAAGCTAAATTCACTTTGTAACCAAGACCAGTAATTGGAATGTCAGATCCTACAAACGCTTCTTGTACTATATCTTCGCCATCAAATATTTGTGGGCGCTCTTGACCAATTGTACCAAGGTTTTCAAAACGTATGTCGTCTAACCAAAACGTCCACCCAACTTCATTACCATTAGGACCATCTCCCATCACATCGATGGGTGCAGCGATATATGAGAACAAACCTCTTTCTTGTATAAGTTTAGAGGGATCTGGGATAGGTATTATATATTTAGTCCAATTTGTTGTTATTTCAGTATCACTTTTAACAACTGAAAATTCGTCTCCCTCAAAATTTACACCAAAACCAAAACTAGCTACAGTACCTGTAGTAGACGCCTTAGCCCAAAATGTTAATGCATCAAAACCTGTTAAATCACGGCCATCTCCACGGTCTCTAAAAATACCACCTGCAAGAAAACCATTAGGGTTTCCGGAAGAAGGAACGTCAATTCTTATAGATGATGATCCTTCGAAAGACTCGTCATCAACAACTTCAAAAGTATCTTCGACATTGTAACCCTCTGCTGGATCGAACGATTCAAAAAACTCATCTGTTAATCCTACAGGATTATCTAAAAATATTTCGCCATTAGAATTAAACGTTGCTGGCACAGCGTCGTCTGTTACATCTCTTTCACATCCAAAAGTTAGAATTAATAGTAATCCTAAAATACATGTTTTATTCAATTTAATTACTCTTATATTTTTCATCTTTCGCTATTTTTATCTTCCAATATTAATATGTACATAGGTTCTAATTTCCCACTCTGAACCATTTCCAAATCCAGCAGGACTTAATGCAGGAACGGGAGGAAAAGTATCTGGTATGAATGTATTGGTCGGAGAAAATCTTGGTGAAAATTGATCTAGTGAACGCCAAGTGCCTCTTAAACCTATAGTTGTATTAGGCAAGACAAACCAGTCTGGTTTTCCTAATGATGTAGAAATATCTACCATAAATTGCAACGGGAACGTCAAGTTAAAATCTCTGTGGTAATCAAACGGTCCCCAGTCATTTACTTTTACATGCGTTTCTAATCTCATTTTTTTGTATATGGCTCTTATATCTCCTCCAAAACGTTTTATTAATCTTTCACTATCACCATTAGCTTGAGCATTTCCATAGTAAAAGTTTCCAATGAGTCCTAAATCTGGGTTTAACTTAGACACCATTCTCGAATGGATTTCCCATAAGTTCTCTTGAGGTGCAGCAGTAGGAAATGCAAAGAATGTACGATCTGCCTGAAAACCAATATGAGCATCCATTGCTGTGGACATTCTATGATATACAAATCCTAAATTCATTGCGAATTTTGCGTCTTCTGCCCTGTCGTTATCCCATTCGTACATCCAAGTACCTGGTGTAGGGTCATAAGTAAGTAGTAATTCTCCAGACGTTGATTTTCTATTTCCATTTCTAACCGCAAAAGGATCATCAATAACATTTCTTAGTCTTCCAGGAGCCTCACCTCCATTAGGCATAGCGTCTACAAGTGGCATTTGCCATCTAAAGTTTGGCGCAATTTGAAAATCTCCAACACCATATGTAAATCCAGTTAAGAAGTTCGACATGTTTCCACTACCGGAGTCTAATAATCTCCATCCGGTAAATGTACGAGTTGCATCAGCTCCTCCATTAGCTACAAGTCCCATTATCGAACCTTGAGCATACCAGTTAAATTTACCACCTTCATAGGTGATTTTTGCTTTTCCACCCCAATTATCTTTTCCTCGAATCTTATCTACAACAACTTGTCCATTATCAATATCTTGGAAAGAACTACCATTTAAAGGACTTCCTCCCCAAATAGCTCCAAGTGTTACATCAACTTTTCCAAAGTCTCTCTCTACAGCTATAGTTGCTCTTTCCATAGGGAAAGCAGGTATTACACCTGAACGTACTTGATTAGCATCTAATATACGTTGGCCGTTTTCATCAAACTGTATTTCTGTCTCAAGATCACGGTGATAAATTCCAGCTATTTCATAATTTCCGATTTTACGCTGGTATTTAAACAACATGGTTGGATTTGCACCCCACCATAATTGCGGACCAATAGCTGCTTTTAAACCATCAAACGTACCTTTTCCATCCAATTCAGCTCCTAAAATTTCACCGCCATAGATATCTAGGTTAGGTCCGTAGTTTGCCTCTGGATATAAACCAAAGAAATCACCTTCATATTGCCAATGAAAATGACCAGTACGATAAAACCCTCTTAAATCAAAATCTTTTGCTTTCCATTCAAACTCTGCTTGATACACATTGACTCTATTGACATCCCCAAGTGTAACTTCACCGTTATCAGAATCAACAGTTACTGCTCTTCCTCTGTTTTCATAAAAAATCTCATCAATAGGATTTTCAGCTACCTTACCTATAACATTTAAATTCACACTGGCTCTCATATTAGGAGACGGATTACCTTCAATACCCACAAAATAGGATTGCATATGATCAAAACCCAATTGATTTGGATAGGTATCAGAATCCTCATCGGGATTATCTGGTGTTGTAATTAAACTTCCTCCTGTATTGAATGTGGTGAATTTTGCCATTAAATGACTAATTCTAATTTTTTGTGTCTCACTACCACCTAGTGCTGCTTTGTCTCCTCTGGCTCTTAACACGGCATCCATAATTTGAATGTTGTCAAAATATTTGGTAACAAAATCACCAGTTACACCCTCTTCATAAGGATTCAGACTGTGTGCTTCTTTAAGTGCATAATATGCTGCTCTTGGATATAATTCATAAAGCCCTCTTTCATTAGTTGGACCTTTTGCACAGATACCAAACCATTCTTCATTCATGTTGTTTTGACCAGGTTCTAAATCAATAGCGTAACCTCCATTAGTCCAAGAAGCATTATTATCATGCAAATCTGCATTTTTTCTATCATCAAACCCATACTTCCACCATCCATCACTGAATTGAAAAGTAAAACCTCCTATCGAAATACCAGTTTTACCTAAACCAGAAGCATGTTGGTAGATTTCTTTCCAATTACTCACCATGTAGTACGCTTGTGCTCTTTGATCTTCCTTATTTTCTTTAGCGTTAAAGGCATCTGCACCAAACTCTGTAAACATTAATGGAATATCCAATTTTTCCTTAACCACATCAAACATGTCGGTAAACGAAGAACCTCTATAGGTGTTTGTTCCATAAATATCAACATCAGGACATTCTTCCGCAATGATATCAATGAATAATACATCACCATTACAAATGGCTACAGGATGCGATGTGTCTGAGGCTTTCATGGCTTTAGCAGCATCATTCATCAACTTATACATTGGACGGCCTCTTTTCTCTCCTATGAATCTCTTCTCATCTTCATCATCTGGAAAATCTTCAGTTTCAGCACCTTGCCAAAAGAGTCCGTAATTATTTTCATTCCCTAAAAGGTACATTAAGAGTCCAGGTGTATCTTTATAATCTCTAACCAAGTTGTTAACCTCTGACATTAAGAATTCTTGTGTTTTTGGATCATCATAGATCGTTACAGGAGTCCAAACACCATCAATTGTTAATCCATAACGTCCAAAAGAATGATTCAGCATGGTGTATATCCCATAATTTTCGTAGATATACTGGATCCATTTTGCTGGAACACCCGTATACTGGCGGATAACATTCACTCCCATATTCTTTAAAAGAGACATTTCGGAATCTAGACCTGCTTTAATAATGTCGTCTGACTTATTCCAAAAATCAGCATTTACGGTATTGGTACCTATTGGAATGTAATCCCAATTCATACCATTTATCATAAAATCTTGTCCATTGACGACTAATTTCATACCATCTGCACTTTTTACAACCGATACTTTATCAGTTTGTGCGAAAACGGTAGCCGTCATGAATAAAAGAAGTAATCCTAGAATTTTGTTTCTCATAATTTTGTTTTTTACTTGGCTAGTAGCTGTTACTATTTCCTATTAATAATTCTTACACTATTTTTTCATCTTATTAATTTTTCTTTGAAAATAAGATATCGGTTACAAAAACGAAAACCAATTTAAGGTTTTAACATTTTTCATGTAATTATTTATTTAATCTGGCTGAGTAGTTGTAAACATCTGGTACCAGGCTAATACCGGGTTTACTGCATCATAAAACCTCACATAAAGATAATCTTCCTCAATCTCCAATATTTCATATGACGATACTCCAGTATAATAGCCCATAAAAGCATTGCCTGAGAAATTCATTACTGAACCTCTTGGTGCAGGGAAATCTGGATCTGCAATCTGTGACCAATCTGTAGAAGAAGGTATAATAGTAACATCACTTACTCCTGTAGTATCAAAATCAAAACAGGTATCCACAAATTCATCACACTGCTGTCCTGTAGCATCACAGTGAGCCCAATTAAAAAATGATTGACCATTATTATTATGGGTATACGTTAATTGATTGTTTTCATCTAAAGAAAATGTCATGTCTTGGTCACAAAAGCAATCTGTATCTTCATCATCACATTTTCCGAAGGCATTTGTGGAATCGTATTGTGGAAACCAATGTCCATTGAGACTACCATCATCATTTCCATCCTGCTCTAATGTTGGACCTACTCCCAAATGACCATTTTCGTCAACTTTTGGGTACCATGTTTTAGACAGACCTGGACCTCCAGTTAAAAAGATCTTAGCTTCCTGATCATCAAATGCACTAACGACATCAAGCGTTACAGATGTTGTTGAAGAAGCTCCTCCGGTTCCCGTAGCGATAACACTTACCGTATATGTAACTATACCTTGTACAGAAAAGCGGTGTGTTGTTACACCTGTATATGAGGATTCATCTGAAGAATTATCACTAAAAGTAAATCTATAGTTTAAAGCATTATCTGCTGTTGCTGTAAATACAACGAATCCAGACCCATCACCGTTAGGGTTATCTAATGATTGTCCGACAATTTCAAAACTAAGCGACAAATTTGTCGGCGCTGTGATATTACCGAATTCTTTGTCTTCATCCTGACATGTTGTTATTAACAAAAAGCTAAACAACATGATTCCTATATATTTAAGTCTATTCATCATTTATTTATATTAATTGTGGAAATATACGTTATCAATGTAAAAATCAAATGTCCCTGTAGGTAACCCTGAGAATATCAATTGCTGCAATGAGTTTCGAATATCTAATGTATTACTCGCATTTGTTACGAGATCTGCATCAGCGAAATCTGCTAATGGGATTTCTAAAGACACCCATTCTCCTAATGGGAAATTATCAAATGCAATTTCACCTTCTACTGGACTCCCAGAACCTAAATCGACTAATTTCACTCTAAATGTTGAGGCATTCGGTGTCCATACATCTATATGGAAGAAAGTCATGCTCGTAGCATCTACCGGGTCTCCATAAAATTCTACACCTACAAAGTCTGCATCAATATATTCTTTAACGTCGTTGCCATCAATTACAATATCAGTTAAGATACTTGTACTCCAATCTGAACGCCAAGAACTTTCGTTAACATCATCAGTATAGGTATTACTATACATCGAGATGACGTTAGCTTCTGGTACCGTTGGTGCTGGAGCAGCTTCACCAGGTGACGTCGCGGATTCTCTCCAGAAATACACATTGTCAATATAAAAATCAAAAGTACCTGCAGGTAAACCAGAAAATATCAATTGTTGAAGCGAATTTCTAACAGTTAATAAATTCGATGCATTTGTCACAATACCCGCATCGGCAAAATCTTCTAGAGGAATGTCTAAGGAAATCCACCCTCCAGGCTGTATATCTGGAAATGGAATTTCACCTTCAATCGGACTTCCTGATCCTAAATCGACAAGTTTGATTCTAAATAAGGAAGCATCTGGTGTCCAAATATCAATATGGAAAAACTCCATATCTGTTGCATCTACAGGACTTCCGTAAAATTCAACACCTACAAAATCGGCATCCTCATAACGCTTGGTATCATCTCCATCAAGTTGAATATCGGTTAACGTACTTGTACTCCAATCTGAACGCCAAGAACTTACAACTACATCTAAGTCATAGGCATTACTAAACATAGATATAACATCCGCTTGCGGTCTTGCTGGCGGAGTTGGTGCTGCCATACTTGGTGCGCTTGGTGTTGCGTTATAGAAGTAAACGTTATCTATAAAGAAATCAAATGTTCCAGTTGGTAAACCTGAGAATATCAGTTGTTGAATTGAATTCGTTGCTGTCATTCCACCGTCTATAAAGTCGGACATTGGGATATCTATAGACACCCATTCATTTTGATTAAAATTATCAAATACTATTTCTGCCTCTGTTGCAGCTCCACCTAAATCAACTAATTTAATTCTGAAAGTGGTCGCATTTGATGTCCATACATCGATATGAAAGAATTCAATATTAGAAGCATCAACAGCATCTGCACCATAAAATTCTACACCAACAAAATCGGCATCAAAATAGGATTTTGTATCATCACCATCAATTTGAAAATCTGTTAGAACGCTGGTGCTCCAATCTGAGCGCCAAGAACTTACATTTACATCTAAGTCATAAGCATTACTAAACATTGAAATGACATCTGCCTCTGCTCTGTTGGGTGGTACTGGCGCAGCTGTTAAGGGTTGTAATATTTCAGTTACTTCAAAATCTGTTTCTATATACTGTGCTGTTTCAATGGCAGCACTAAATGCTGTTACAGTAATTGTATATATTCCGGCAGCTTGATATTCGTAAACGATCTCTTCACCAATATTTGCGGTTCTAATATCGTCAACACCATCTTCTCCAAAATCAACTTCGTACATGATACCAAAATCTGCTGTAGCATTCACACGAACCGTATTAGATACAGTACCATCATTTTCAATAGTTACAGCTAGATTTTGAGGTGCTGTAAACGAAACGACTAGTTCTTGCTCTGCTTGTGTGGTTAAACCACTTACACTTGTAGCAATAACGCTCAACGTATAGGTGCCTTCAGCATAAACTTTATCGACACTTTCACCCGATGTTAATTGTACAGAGTTACCCGATCCATCTCCGAAAAACAATTCAAAAGAAGTCGCTCCTACTGCGGTTGGAGTTATTGTTACCAAACCAGTATTATCTTGAGTTACGCCAAATTGTAAAACCAATTCACTTGGAGCTTCGGTATTATTGATAAAGTCCGTATCTCTTTCATCATCTTCACAGCTAATAAAAGCTATAATAAGTATGCTTGCTAAAATATATTTTATACTTTTCATAGTCATAAATTGTTTAATATCCTTGATTTTGTTCCCATTGCCCTCCAGCTAATTGTATTTCAATTAACGGTATTGGAAATAGTTCGTGTTTTTGCTCTTGAAAACCATCAATTTCATCAGCAGCACGACCTGTTCTTACAAGATCGAAAAAATGATGACCTTCTCCAACAAGTTCGACACGTCTTTCGTGATAAATTGCATTAGTTAATGCTACTCCAGTTAAAGTCACATTATGATCAGAATTACCAAAAGCACGTTCTCTAACTCTATTGAGATAGCTTTGTGCTTGCATATCATTAATTCCTCCTCTATTTAATGCTTCAGCTGCCATTAATAACACATCGGCAAAACGTATTGCTCTGTAATTATTAGGGTTAGTTAAATTAGCATCTCCAATATTTAAATCGCCCTCACGAGCAATATATTTTCTATTGTAATATCCTGTATGTTCATTTCCTGTACTATATGTAGCGCCTGTTTCTGCAGCCCACGCTTCAATATCTAATATGGCAGTTTCGAGTCGTAAATCTCCTTCTTCAAATTCATCAACCACTTCTTGTGTAGGGACATTAAAGCTAAAGCCAGATTCAAAAATAGGACCGTTATATCCTCTGATACCATTAAACCCAACAGCAATGTTACCTTCACTACACTGAAAACAATCAAAGGATGCTCCTTCAACATCGGTATACTGTACTTCAAAAACCGATTCAATATTATTCTCATTATCATTCTCAAACATCGTACTATAATCTACAAGTAAATCATATGGTCCATTATTAATTAGATCTTCTAATACTGCTGCAGATAATGCAAACTCGTCTTGAAACAAATAGACTTTACCTAAAAGTGCTTGTGCGGCTCCTTTTGTAATTCTTCCGGTCTGTTGCTGTACATAAGGTAAGTTTTCCGCAGCATAAATTAAATCTAATTCAATTTGATCATATATCACATCTTTAGATGTTTTTGGAATTTCAAATTGATCTCCAAACTGTATTCGTCTGTCAATAACAAAAGGGACATCTCCAAAAAACTTAACTAATTCAAAATAGTAGTAAGCTCTTAAAAATCGAGCTTGAGCTAAAACAGCTTCTTTGCCGTCGAAATTAATATTGTTTTGAAATTCTAAAATATAATTGGCACGATTAACACCTGCATACATCCATTCCCATATGTTGCTCAGTTCTTCATTAATTGGCGTATGAATCATATCATCAATTTCTTGTATTCCTGGTCCATCATTTGAATCACCACCACCAGCTAAAGTATTATCAGAGGCAATATCACCTAACATCACATTGATATATGTCGATTGTAATAGGTCGTATGCTGCAATCAAAGCGTTTTGATAATCTTCTTCGGTGTTAAAGAAATCTTCTGAGTTTTCATTGTTAGATTTAACATCTACGAAATCATCACTGCATGAAGCCATGATAATCAATGCTATAAAAACAAAAGTGATTTTTAAATTTTTCATGGTCTTATTAAAATTTTAAGTTCATTCCTAATAAATATGTTCTTGGTGACGGATAAAATCCATAATCAATACCACCACCAATAGGTTCTCCTGTTGATGCTGTTGGATCGTATCCACTATATTTTGTTAACGTTACTAAATTACTTGCAGAGACATATAGTCGTAATTTTTTTAGTCCCCATTTGTCTAAAAGGTCAGATGAGAATGAATACCCTAACTGCACATTTTGAAGTCGGATAAACGATCCATCTTCAACATAAAAATCTGAAAACAGCGTATTATTTGTTGCTCCTGTGGTTACTCTTGGGAATGAGTTACTGGTTCCTTCACCAGTCCAGCGATCTAGAAAGTAAACGGATCGGTTAGCATTTGGTATGTTACGTTCAAAATTTCTCACGATATCATTTCCTACAGAGGCAAATGCATATGCGCCAAAATCGAAATTCTTATAATCAAAAGAAAGATTTAAACCCATTGTTGCTGTTGGAATTGGGTCTCCAATATTAGTTCGGTCATCATCATTGATTACACCATCACCATTAATATCTACAAAAATTAAATCCCCTGGCTGTGTATTCCCATTAAGAATAGGTGAAGTGTCTATCTGGGCTTGATTTTGAAATATTCCCGCTGTTCTAAATCCTCTGAAATAACCAATTGGCTGACCAGCTTCCATTCTAGAGGGTTGAGCTTGACCTACACCAAATTGTCCTCCAGGAATAAAATCTCCAGAACTACTAACAGAGATGACATTATTATCAATGGTTGAAACGTTGTATTTAATATTCATTTTAAAATTTTCACTCAATTGTTCTGTATAACCAAGAGAAAATTCAAACCCTTTATTTTCTATCACTCCAGCATTAATAAATGGTGAAAGTGAGCCTGGACCCGAGGCTCCTAATATTCCTGATACGGGTGGTGAAACGAGTAAATCTTCGGTACGCTTTTTATAATAGTCAAGTGTTAAATCCATTCTATTTTCCCAGAAACGCATATCCAATCCTATATCAAGTGTTTTTTGTTTTTCCCATTTAATTTCTGGGTTAGAGATAGCTCCAGGAGTAGTACCGAAATTTAGTAAATCATTAAACGGATAAACACCTTCTCCATCAAGAACTGAAACGAATCTAAATGCTCCAATTCGGTCGTTACCTAACACACCATAGGAGGCTCTTATCTTTAAGAAGTCTATAAACGAATTAGTAGCCATGAAGTTTTCTTCGGAGGCGATCCATCCAACAGATGCAGATGGGAAATAACCAAACTTATTCTTAGGTCCGAAATTACTTGACCCATCACGTCTTATCACTGCGGAAACTAAATATTTCCCATTATAATCATATTGTACTCTGGCGAAATATGATAATAATCTTGAGTCAAAACCAGAATCGAAAGGAAAGATGTTTTGAATATTAGTGGCGCTCTCTATATTTGCATTACCAACAAAATTATCGACAATACCAAATCCTACATTCCCTGTATTATTACCTGTAGTTTTAAAAACTGAGGTTCCCAACAGTACATTTAAATTATGGATATCATTAAATTTATTTTCATACTTTATAAAGGCATCAAACGTATAGTCTCTAAAAAAACTCTTAGTTTCTACAACTTGATTTCTTTGAATATCGAACACTTTATCTACTGTACCCTGAATACCATAGTCAATTTCTGGAGAAAACACTTTACTATCTACTTCTGCATAATTAAACTGGTAACTTGCCTGAGCTGTAAAGTGTTCCAGAAAATTATATGATAAATTAATATTACCATTTATTTTATCAACTAAGCCTCTGTTAAATGTATTGTTAATTTGTTTAATCGGATTAACTATCTCAAATCCTAAGTCATTTGCAGCTTGATTCGTATTTATGGTTGGCGCTATGTTAATAGCGTTAAATAAAACGGAACCAATTCCATTTTCAGGAAGCACTCTTCTTGAAGTGTGCGTCCAAGTGACACCCGTATTAATCTTGAAGTTTTTAAGAAAATCTAAACTATAACTTAAGCGTTGTGTTAGCCTTGAAAAGTTTGACTTATCACCACCAACAATACCATCTTGGGTTAAAAATGACCCACCATAAGCATAAGTTGATTTTTCTCCACCACCCTTAAGTGTAATCGCGGTACTCACTATAGGCGCCTTTTGAAAGACTCTATCTTGCCAATTTGTACCTTGCCCTAAACCTGCGACGTTCGAAAATGGTATATTTTCTCCATTAGCCGCATAAGCTTCATTTAACAAAAGGGCGTACTCGGTGGCATTTAACACTGGTAATGTCCTTGTAGTTTCTTGAAATCCGCCATAAGTATTTAATTCCACTGTTAACGGCATACTTTTACGACCTGATTTTGTTGTTATTAATATAACACCATTGGCAGCACGCACACCGTATATACCGGCTGTTGCATCTTTTAACACATTAACTGTTTCAATATCATTTGGATTGATAACACTAAGGTCTTCGACCACTGTTCCATCAACCAGAATTAAAGGACGTGAATCTCCATTGGTAGAAACACCTCTAATACTTATCGTAGCAGAGGCTCCAGGTGATCCAGAATTTGACACAATATTGACACCAGCAACTTGTCCTTGAAGTGCTTGTTCAATTCGAGTTGGTTTTAAATTTTCAATAGTTTCGCTAGAAACTACTGAAACCGCACCTGTAATCTCCTTCTTTCGTTGTGTACCATAACCAATTACCACTACCTCGTCAAGTGATTCTGAATCTTCATCTAAAGTAATGAACAAAGGCTCCGCATTCGTTACTGTAATTTCTTTTGTTTTATAACCTAAATATGAGATTACTAAAACCGAATTGATAGATACATCATTCAGGACGAATTTTCCATCAAAATCTGTAGATGCTCCTTTGGACGTGTTTTTCACGAGGACATTAACTCCAGGAAGTGGTATACCAGTAGATGTCTCAGTAATTGTTCCTGTCACATTTATATTCTGTGCATAAAGTGAAGCAGAAAAAATGACTACTAAAATTGTAAATAATTTTGAATACATAGTTGTGTTAGTTATAACATGCAACTTAGTGCATAACGTTAATAATTCCTTAAAAAAGGACTATACAATAAATATACATCTCAAAAAAAAGAAGGTATTTTTACTAATTACGCAATTAATCTATGTTAAAATCAGTTAGTTGGCAATTTTGGAACTGTATTCTTAGGACATTGCAACACCACAATTACCACCCATGTATAGGCAATGTTGTGTTTCTTTGGGCAAATGTATTGTTATTATATATCCAGTATATAATTTGTTAAGCTAAACTCATGTGGTAAATCCATTTTTTTTCTAAGGCGATAACGCTTAACTTCCACACTTCTAGGAGATATATTCAGGAGAGGTGCTATTTCTTTTGATGTAAGGTTTAACCTCAGATAGGCACATAATTTTAAATCATTTGGCGTAAGATCTGGGTGTTTACTTTTTACTTTTTTTAGGAAATCTTTATCTGCGTTATTGAAGGCTTCTTGGAAAAATTTCCAATCGTCTGTATTGTTTATGTTTCTATCAATAACTGCGATAACCGACTTAACATCTTGATCTTTTTCAACACTTTTTAATTGATTTTTAATAGTATTTAAAAACTCATTTTTCTTTATAAGGCTCATAGTAGAGATAGCTAGCTCTCTATTTTTGCCTTCAATATCTTGTCGTAACTTTTCATTTTTAAAACTCATTAACTGCTGCTCGTTTTCTAGTTTTTTCATTTCTATTTCACGCTGTGCAGTCTTTAAAAAGCCTTCTCGTTGTTTTTTATAGTATCGTTTATAAATATTATGTGTTAATAATAATAAGACTATAAAACTCAGAAAGTATATAGTTAACATGGCATTAGTGAGGTGCCAAGGTTTAGCAATTGTGAATTCATATGTGGCTTCATTCACACTTAAGTTATCTCCAACTTTTGCTTTAACTCTAAATGTATATTCACCTGATGGTAAATTCTTAAAACGTTCGCTTGGTTTTGTAGTCCAATCACTCCACTGGTTGTAAGCACCTTCTAACTGATATTGATACTCTGCTTCAATATATTTGTCATACTCCGTAACACTGTAACTAAACTCAATATCGTTCTCTTTATTTTTGAAATTTCCTTTTTCAGAAATGACAACTTCTGCACTCTCATTATTATTAACATAAGTACTTACTGCATTAACATTAATTGTATACACCTTATGAGATAGCTTATCTAAATCAATTAATAAATAACCAGAAGATGACCCAAACAAATATTTCTGATCCATCATATGGCTTATGTTTTCATAACCTCCCATATTGTTTCTAATAGAACTTGGAAGTGAGATTTTTTCTATTTCTAGTTGTTCGCTTAGTTTCCCTGAAGAAATATAGCTAAGCCCATCACTTGAAAAACTCCACAATTTATTTGTTTCGTCAGATTTTACGAGTTTACCAGAGATATAAGTGTTTGGATTAAAAGATAGGCTTAACAAACTATCTTTTTTAAAAGCAGACAAGTCCTTATTATATTTATACACACCATCTTTATATGTGTATAGAATATTACCATTGTGTTTTAATAAACTTGAATGCAACCCTTTATCTACCGAAGTATCTTTATCCACACTCAAAATTTTTGTGAATTGCTCATCAACTTTTAATTTAAAAACACCTTTATATTCATGACTAACAAAAACTTGATTAGATGGATAGTATTCGAAGTAACGTGATGAAATGTCAAATCCTTCAATCTTATTTTTAAATTTCCACTCACCATTTTTTAGTTCAAGAATATTTAGTCCGTTATAACTCCCTTCCAATAATAGATTTTGATTTGTGGCTATCGGTTTTACATTCCACGTGCCATCACTATTATTAACTGTTTTAACGGTATCTTCTTCGACAATGAAGGTGCCGTTATTATGAGAACAGAACAAGGTATCATATAGTTCTGCTAATGACCATACCTGCCCTCGTGTTTCTTTAATGAATTTAAAATCATCTTTTGATTTTAAGCTTTTGTAAAACAACCCTTGATTTGTTCCTAAATACAAGAGACCATTATGCACAATAGAGGTATATACCGTTCCTATGGTTCCTTTTTGATCATTATAGATACTAAACGGAGAATTTGTATTCACGCAATTAATCCCATTATCTAGTGCTAACCAGATGTTATAATCATCGTCTTCAAAAAGTGATAATACGGTATTATTACTTAATCCGTTAGATTGATTAATTTGATAGTTCATATCGCCATTGGGGTGCAAATAAATGATGCCATTTGAAATTGTCCCTAGAGCGAAACTTTTATCGCTAAGCTGAATACTATTGTAAACACTCACCTGATTTAGTATACTTTGTGTAGAAATATTCCATGCTTCAAGACTGTTATTTTTATAGGTAAAAAAGCCTTGATTTTGCGTTTGAATTAAAAACTCACCTTCATGAATAAACATATTAACAACAGTATTCTCTTTCACGATATCATCATCAATAAACAATTGAGCTTTCCCGTTTTCGATTTTAAAGAGTCCTAGATTAATACTTTGGAAAAATATTGAATCATCTGCTTTAAATGCTTTTGTGAGTTTTGTTTTAGAATTAATTATTTTATATCCACCATCACTCGTATTATATATAATAATTCTATCTAATGATTGAAAAAGAATCCAATCGTCTAACTTAAGAATATTCCATATTTCCTCATCCTCTACCAAAGGTAAATTGAGAGTTTGCGATAACGATGTATAATTTAATTTTCCGAATTTATCTCGTTTCCAATATCCAAACTCCATATAATTCCCTGTATACACTACGTCATCAACAGCTAGTACAGCTCTCATGATACTTTCTTGAGGCGAAGAATAAAGTCGCCATGACTCTCCATTAAATTCTAATAATCCTTTATTATTTGCTACAAATATATTTTGATCTGAAGATTGAGAAATAGCCCAGTTTTGGTTCTCTGCATGATATTGCTTCGTGGAATAAATCTCAACTGGAGGAATTTCCTGTGCTCGCATGCCAATACAGAACACTAAAAAAAGGCTTACAGTCAGTAATCTCATACTACTATTTTTCATAGAGTAATAGTCTTTTTTAAATTCATAGCTATTTCATTGTACAAAATAGCATTAATATTAGAGATTACAAAACCAACCTTAACAGCATAAAATACCACAATTAATGCTGAGTTTCTAAGCGCTTGGTTTGAATAACTTTAGAGTTAATGACCGTTTTATTTAGAAACATAAAAAAATCCTCTAATTCGTCATATGCGGTCGTCGCGACCTCATGTGTCCCTCCCTCAATTTTATACAGATAATAGGACTGATTCAAAAGTTCAAGTTGTTTATAAACTCTACCAGAACCACTCAATACTAAATAACCTTTATCAACGTCATTACAAAAATGGTGTGCTGCTCTCTCATAAGGCACCAAATTGTCTTTTGTACCGTGAAACAGCACTGTAGGCACTGCATTGTCTACTGTAATATAATTTTCATCAACCATAGCACCTGCAAAAGATATTAAGCCTGCGAATTTTATGTGATCATATGGCGATACATCTTCTATAAAATAGTCTTTCATATAAACAGCACTTAATACTGCTTCTGCACCTGCACTACTTCCTCCTGCTATTATTTTTGTAATATCAATTTGAAAAGCCTCACTATTTGAAATAATAAAGTTGGTGGCTTCTAAAAATTCAGTAGCAGCATTAGCGAAAGCATAGAGTTTATCTTGCTTTGAGCATTGACAGCCAAATCCGGTCCTTGCACCTTTTCTCAGTAATCGATATGACATTGAAACACCAATGTATCCTTTTTCGGTGGCAGTATTCATTAGCTCAACTATTCGCTTGCTATGTCTTGAACCACCTGCAAATCCACCTCCATGCATCCATATGATAACAGGTAATTTTTGCTCAGAAGTTATCGTTTTTGGCATATAAACATCTAGCTTTAGTGAATCGCTGCCTTTTACACTATATGTAAATGTGTTAACGGTTTGTCCTGAGCACAAAACCGAAAGTAACATTCCAAGACATAAGCAGTAAGACTTCATAAATTCTATTTTCCGATACAGAAAGTGATTTATCAACATTTATAGACTCTAATCAATATTTGATACAAATTTGGTACAAGTAGTATCATATTCAAGTAAACAATAACTAGGAGTTAAACCAATGGCTAATAGAGACTTTAGCTTATGAATTAGAACTATTTACACAATATTTCTCATATAATGGAAAAATTCTGGTTGTGCGTTAGGACACAGGAAATTGAATAAAATGGCGCGTGTAGTTTTCATGTCTTTATAAGTTTTAATTACAAGACAAATTTAGGCGGACAACAAACGATGGGTTTGTCTTAAAAGGAGTAAGATTTGTTCAAAAAGTTGTTACTTGATCTGACTTGGACGATAGCCAAACTTTTTTTCAAAGGCATTAGAAAACGAACTGAGACTATCATAACCCACGTGCCATGCAGCTTCCTGAACAGTCATTTCTTGATTTCTAATCATTTTATGAGCCAATGTAAGGCGTTCGTTCTGCAGATATTTAAAAACAGGTACACCAAAGAGTTCTTTAAAATCTCTTTTTAGCTTATAAGTATTTAAGCCTATTTGTTTAGAAAGTTCAGTTAGTGAAGGTGGGTTTTCTAAATTCTCTAAAAGTATTTTTTTTGCCAGATTTAGTTTTTCGCGTTCTGGTAATTTAATTTTTTCCGTTTTTAAAGAGGCTAATTGACCAAAAAAATGAGAAAGTAAAGCTGTAATCTGACTTCTAAAAAACATCATTTTAGTTTTTCCCTCATATTTAATATTGAATAAAGAATCTACAATAGACTGCATTTCTGGAGTCATAAAAAAAGAAGGTCCTTCTACATAATGATCCGATGGGTTTACTAATTCGTTCATTAAACTTAGAAAAATTTCACCTTCTTCATTGGGAAGTTTATCCAAACTTCTTAATGAGGTTGCTATGAGAATGCACTGAAGTGGTTTTTCAGGAGACACCGTATGAATAAACTCAACGTCAGCATCTCCATAAAAAGATAATGTAAGTCCTCGTGTATACTGAAATTCCTTTTGTTTATTACCGTATTTAACTGATAAATCAACATTCCCTGAACCATAAAACGCTACAGCTATTACAGGCTCATCAAAACGGCAAGAATCTACAGAGACACTATCAGATGAAGCTTCCTCGACAAGTATGGTAAAATCATTGATATTTATAAAGTCTCTGGTCATATCACAAATTTAAATAATATTCTGTTTAATTTGATGCATATTCAATTTGACTAACCTTATAACACTGTAAAATTAGAAACGGATACATAAAGTACATCTCTCCTATTTATAGGCGTTTCGATAAAAATGGTACAGATACGGGACAATTTTATTTAGACATATAATCCTGCCATTTTATTAATACGTATTTCTCAACACCGTGTTCCGTTTTTTTAAAAAAACCGTATTCGTAAACAAACAAGTAGGTGTCTCCTTTTTTATTCTTCCAGTAATGAGTAAAGAATTTTGGATTGAACCCTTCCTTTAACAACACCTCTGATCTTATGACGGCTTTACCAGCTTTATTGTACTCCTTGAGGAGTTTTCGGTTAAGCTTCAATTGGTTATCTACCTTATTGTAAAACCGCTCAGGCTGTTCCTTTTCCTTTTTGTATTGGTGAGAACTTTTGCACTGTGGGTCACAGTACTTTTTGTCCGTTCTTCCTTTCAATTCCTTATCACAATTCAGGCAATTTTTATGTAATCTCATTTTTTTTTCGAATTAAACGAATATTATACGTAAAATATTCGAATAAGGTACGATTAAGTTATTTTTATTATCTAATTTGAACAAAAAAAACATGGAATTACATAAAAGTGTTACTTTAAAACATCTGTTAATCGAACAAAAGAAATGTATCGGTATCCAATTTAATTCAAACAAGGTATTGCAGGCTCTTGTTGAACAATTACCCAATATTTCATGGAGTACTGAATTTACTATGCACTACCTTCCTAATAAAAAATCTAACCTTGAATTAATTTTCAAGACTTTTCACGGCGTAGCATGGGTTAATGGTAATTACTTTTTTTCCAACAAGATTGTTAATGAAAACAACCCAGTAGTAAAATTAGATCGCTACAGAAAAAGAAAGCTAGTTAAAGATTGTAGACTTTGTCCTGAATCCTACTTGTTAAAACTGGAACTAAAAAGGTATTCTGCTAATACGGTAAAGAATTATATTTCGAGTTTCGAAACTTTCATAAACCATTTCAAAGACAAGGAACTTAAAGAAATCAATGAAGTTGACATTAGAAAATATTTACAGTTATTGATTCAAAAAGGTGTTTCAAACTCCCAAGTAAACCTTTCCATAAATAGTATAAAGTTCTATTATGAGACCGTTCTTGGCATGCCCAATCGATTCTATTCCATTGAAAGACCTAGAAAAGAAAAGACACTTCCAGAGGTTTTGTCAAAAGAAGAGATATTAAAGATAATAGAAGGCGCTAACAACATAAAGCACAAATGTATTATTGGATTACTCTACTCTTCTGGGCTTCGACGTAGCGAACTATTAAACCTAGAAGTCAATGACATAGATAGTAAGCGAATGGTTGTGATTATTAAAAATGCAAAGGGTAACAAGGACAGAGTTACGATTTTAAGTCCAAATCTCTTAAAAGATCTACAAACTTATTACCGGGAATACCGACCTGAAAAGTATCTATTTGAAGGTCAGAAAGGAGGTAAATATAGCGCGTCTAGTGTATTAACCATTGTAAAGTCCGCATCTAGAAGAGCTGGTATGTATAAAAAAGTAACACCGCATATGCTTAGACACAGTTTTGCAACCCACCTTTTGGAAAACGGCACAGACCTTAGACACATACAGATATTGATGGGTCATAATTCAACAAAAACTACCGAAATTTACACACATGTCGCCAACAATTCATTTTCAGAAATAAAAGATTTACTATCTTAGGCAACATATAATGTGGATATAGTTAATACGTATATCCAATTGTTGTGCTTCATTACCAGAAATCGCTAACCAATGATAAAATTCTTTAGATTATTGAAACTTAATTTTGTGAAACAAAATCAAATGTCCTGTGGACATTTGGTTGAGATAGCCGCTTGCGGACAAACTAAATGCTTAAATTAGACCATGATAAAGTTTTTTAGACGAATTAGATTTGACCTTATGGAGAAAAACAAAACTGGAAAGTATTTTAAATATGCCATCGGAGAAATTGTCCTTGTCGTTATTGGAATTTTGATTGCGCTTCAAATTAATAATTGGAATGAAAACAGAAAAATTGAGCAAAGTGGAAAAGAGTACATAAAAGAGATATACAAAGATTTAAAAATTGAGATATCAAATATTGATGAAATACTTAATAGTTTAAGTGACCAATATAATGGAACAGAATATGTGCTAAACGTTTTTGAATCTAAAAACAAAGTAGTTAAAGACACTATACTCTTTACTAAAAATCATTGGGCACCTTCTAGATTATTTATTATCGAGAGAGACTTAAACACCTTTGATAAATTAAAGAGTTCTGGTCAAAGCGGTTTGCTTAAAAATGATTCACTTTCTAACTTATTAGACAAGTTTTATAAAAATTTTGACGTACGTATTTCTAACTTTAAAGAATATCCTTTGCAAATTAGAATGGATTATAGAAGAATTCTATTTCCGATTGGAAATATGAAAGACTTTAAATATGAACGAAGAAATTCCAAATTATCATCTGAATTTATTAAAGAGTTTCTAGATAATGAATTTATATATAGGCACTTATTATCCATTTTAAAAACTAGTCGTTACAATACCCGTTTTTTTAAAGAACTAAAAGAAGAAGCATTACAATTAATTAATTTAATGGAAAACACATATCCTTCACTGAAAAATAAATAACGAAAGCCTGCCTACCGCAGGCAGGCGCAACACCGTGTATAATTCATTGCTAGTACTCGCCTACTTACGAAAATCCTCGCGGACTTTCTATATGTGATTTATTTGCTAACTTTAGTTCTCAAATACGCAACGAAATCATACACTAGACCGTTAGCCTTCATTAAAGCCAACAACTAACCAATGATAAAATTCTTTAGATTATTGAAACTCAATTTTGCAAAGCAAAATCAAAGGTCTAGTAGACCTTTGGTTGAGATAAACGCTTGCGGAGAAATTAAATAAATCAATTATGATTAAATTCTTCAGAAAAATAAGATTTAACCTCATGAGTGAAAACAAAACTGGAAAGTATTTTAAATATGCTATTGGAGAGATTATACTTGTGGTTATTGGAATTTTAATTGCGCTTCAGATTAATAACTGGAATGAAAACAAAAAACAACGAGAATTTGAATTGAAAATGCTCACTGAAATACAAAGTGCGTTAGAATCTGATATAGATTATTTTCATCGTCTAGAAATTCGTTTACAGAAACTCGATTCGTCTGCAAACAAATTCATTAGACTAGTGCATGAAAAGGCTACTTTTAATGATACACTATATAAAAACGGGAGGTCGAGATGGTATTATTTAAGAACTGGAATTAATCTTCAATTCAACCCTGGACCTTATGAAGCTCTAAAATCTTCAGGTATTGATAAAGTTTCTAACAATAATCTACGAAATAGTTTAGTAGATTTTTATGACTTTAGATTTCCCACTTATATAGCTTTTATTAATTACTATGATAAAGGTTATGACAAAGACGTTGCCACTTTAACATCTTTTTTAGGGAAACCATATACTGAATCAGTAAATGGTGAAATAAAAGTATACTCTAAGTTTCCGGAGAACTTATTAGAACAAACAGAATTTCTTCTTTTATTAACTAGACTTAAAAGTAGAGCTTCCAATTCTATAAATATTATAGACAAGAGTATTGAGCTTATGGTAGAGTTAAAAGATGAAATCAACGCTGAAATAACTAAATGAAATTAAAATAACGAAAGCACAACAACGTGTATAATTAATTGCTTTGGTCATTGGCTATTTGGAAAATTCCTTGGGAATTTTCTCGCGTTCGTTTTTGTTTACTAAATTAGTTGCTGAAACACGCAACTAACCATACACAAAACCGTTAGCCTTCATTATAAATGATAATTAATAAATGAAACAACAACTTATCATTCTTCTTTTTCTTTTATGGTTTTGTAACTGCTTTTCTCAAGAAGCCAACTACAAAGTATACAGCTACACCGAATTCTTTGATCGTATAGAGCAAGAAACCGATACTGTTTTCAAATTAAAGGATGCCATAATAAAATACAATTCTAAAACGGATGCCAGATATGTAATCAAAGGAAAGAACGTTTATGAAGCTAGAGATAAAAGCTATGAGTATGGAAATGATATTGTAATAAATAAAACTATTGAACTCGATAATGTGCAATTTTTAACTACCGATTTTAGAAATGATAACGGCAGATTTTCTGGAGGTGTATTATTAGACATACGTTTTAAAAAGAGCGTATTATTAAATAATACTAGCACATTAACCATGCGTTACTGTCGCTTTGATAAACTATTCCAAATAGACTCTAGAGATTGCAATGTAAACAAATATGTATCAGATGTGTTTGATGCAGGAATTGATATTTCCTACTCAAACTTTAAAGATTTTAATCATCAAATCTATTGTTCTAATGAAACGAGTAAAGTGAGTGTACTATATCGAGATAATAAATTTAAGGCTTTAGAGTCCAATGATAGATTCCGTTTAACAAATAATGGTATTAGTAGTATTTATTTTGCAGAAAACCATGTGATTTATGAAGATATCTTCTTTGGTTTATTTAAAACAGAATTTAGTAATGTAACTAACAATATATTTGAAAGTGGTTATATTCAGAAAAACATTAATTCTTTAAATTCTTTTCAATGGTTTGATAATACATATTCTAGTACTGTTTTTCTCGTACCCAGTCCATTTTCTTCAAAAGACATTATAGGTTTAGAGCAATTTAAAAATGGGATTAGTGCCTATAATGGTTTAATGGATTATAGCTTAAATACAACCGATAGATACCCTATTCATCTTACTGACAACAGAAGTGAGCTAATAGCTAAATACATGGATTCTGTTAGAGTTTATAATGAAAAGGCTTTTAGAGAGGAGATGTCTCTTAAAAGTCAATTTTATAACCATTTTAGAGGTCGGTACAATAAACAAATTGCCAACAAAATCTACATTGAATTAAAAGATTTAGAAACGCAACGTTTAAAAGTAGTATACGACTTAAACCCTGGCTTTCGTTCCTACTTTAAATGGAAAGTCAATCAGTTTTTAAAACTCTTTTCTGATTATGGTACAGAACCTTCTAAGGCTATTGTGGTCTCTGTTTATGTGATTTTCTTCTTCGCATTTATATACCTTTTTTTTCCTAACACATGGGATCATCGGGGGAAAAATCGAATTATGGATCGATATCGTTTCTTTTTAAAATATATGAACAAGAATGCTGGTATTCACGAAGTCTATTTAGATGAAAAGAAAGTTGAATTGTTAGAAGCAGAAAACTTTAAAACCTACTTGTTGGAACAAGGGAAAACAGCTCCTAAATTCTTCACTACTACAGCTCTCCCACTCTATCGATGGTCTATTGCAGGAACTAAAACTTTTTCTTGGTTGCTTTCGAAGGTTGATATTCTAAAAGGCACATGGTCAGAAACAGGTGTATCAAAACAAAAATGGAAATCTGTTTTGATTTTTTTCGCTTTTTTTATTGCTATCGTTTATGATATTTTCATCAAGGTTTTAAATGCTTTAATGCTTTCCATAAATACGTTTACCACATTAGGTTTTGGTGAAATTCCAATCATAGGATTGCCACGTTATTTGGCCATTATACAAGGGTTTATTGGCTGGTTTATGTTGACTATTTTTTCTGTTTCGTTAATCTCACAACTGCTCAATTAAGATGACAAGCAAAAATTAAAATAACGAAAGGCTAACACCGTGTATAATTAATTGCTAGGTCACTGCCGACTTACGAAAATTCCGCTGGAATTTTCTATCTGTGATTTGTTTGCTAACTTAGTTGCTTAACCACGCAACTAACCATACACAAACACGTTGTGCTTCATTACTAGAAACCGCTAACCAATGATAAAATTCTTTCGTAAAATACGCTACAACCTTATGGAAAAAAATAAAACGGGCAAGTATCTAAAATATGCTATTGGGGAAATAGCATTGGTAATGATTGGGATTCTATTGGCTCTTCAAGTGAACAACTGGAACGAGGAAAGAATAAAAGGCACAACGCTTAAAGAAGCTCTTAATCAAGTTAAACAAGACTTGAAGCAAGACGAAATCAATTTAAAAAGCTTCGTAAGAAGTGATACAAGAAGAGTTGAGTACTTATTAGCTCTGTCAAATGACAATTACAGTAACATTAAATTAGATTCAATAATGTATAATTTAGACAACTACTTCTTCTTTTATAAAAGTAATAACTCCTATTCAAGCTTAAAATCGAGTGGTCTATTTACAGCTATGAAGAATGATAGTCTAAAAAGTAATTTGACAGCCTACTACGAACAAATGTATGAACGATTAAAAACTACCTCAGAATATGGCGAAAGCTTCACTAACGATAGAGTCATACCATTTGTTCTATCTAATTTGGAATACAGTGAAAACCTATTAGTTAATGAAACGCTTGTTAAAGAGAAAATTACAACTACAAATCTTTTGCAATTGGCCAAATATCAAATAAACGTCAAACGATTCTCTCTTAATTTGATGCACCGAGCACTTGAAATGAATGGTAATTTGAGAGAAGATATTGAAAAGGAAATTGATAATTTAAAATAACGAAAGCACAACAATGGCTATAATTCATTGCGGCGGAATTTCCTTCTCGGAAATTCTTATCTTGCAATGATGGTTTGGTTCTCTCGGAATGTCCTAGCGGACAATTCCACAACGAAAACCATAGCCCAACCGTTGTACTTCATTATCACTCACTCGAACGGAATTAAATAATTATTCTAACTTTAGAGAAATAACTAACTAATGATAAAATTATTTAGAAAAATTAGGCAAAACTTAATTATGGAAAACAAAACTGGAAAGTATTTTAAATATGCAGTCGGTGAAATTATTCTAGTTGTTATTGGAATTTTAATTGCTCTTTCAATAAATAATTGGAATGAAAATAGAAAAGAACAAAATCAACTGCAAATCTACTATAAACAAATAATTTCAGATTTAGATGAGCAAAAAAAATATTCAAAAGCAGTTATTACTCAATTGGATTCCAGTATTGCAACATATGATAAATATAAAAATCTTTTTGAAACAAAAAACTTAACAGTTGATGATGTTATAGATGGGCTTAACAAAGTACAATTTGTCTCGCCATATCTCTCTTTTCGTTTTAATACAATGGAAACCTTACAATCAACTGGAGATATTAAGATTATTCCCGAAAATTTAAGAAATAAACTTATAACACATAAAAGTAAACTTGACGAATGGACAATTATAAATAATGGTAATTTAAATATTTACCTGAATGGTTTATTAAAATATAGCGAAAAAGGAATTGGTAGTTTTTCTTCAAGATTAAGAGAGCAGCCTGATTTGAAAAAAGCCATAACTAATGAAATCAAACCAATTGAAGCAATTCTTTCGGCAGAGAGTGCCTTTGGAGTTAAATTTTTTACAGAAATGAGAACTCGTGAAAAGTTAAAAGAAGTACTTATAGAAATTGATACGATAGAAAACTTAATCAATTCGGAACTTGAAAAATAACGAAAGCACAACAACGTGTATAATCAATTGCTTTGGCAAGTGCTTATTTGGAAAATTCCTTCGGAATTTTCTCGCGTTCGTTTTTGTTTACTAAATTAGTTGCTGAAACACCCAACTAACCATACACAAGACCGTTGTGTTTCATTATGACAAACCGCTAACCAATGATAAAATTCTTTAGAAAAATTCGCCAAAACTTGCTTATGGAAAATAAAACTGGAAAGTATCTTAAATACGCTATTGGTGAAATTACACTTGTCGTTATTGGGATTTTGATTGCACTTCAAATTAATAATTGGAATATTAATAGACTTGAAAGAAAGACAGAGAAAAAAATCTTACTCGACTTAAACGTAGAGTTTAAAGAAAACCTCAAAGATGCCCAACGCGTCTATAACGGCAACCTAGAAATTGTTAGTGCGGTTAATAAAATTCAAGAAAACTTGGACAATAACAAATTAACCTCAAAATCTCTTGACAGTTTAATATATTTTGTTTTTGATTGGTTTGATTACACATCTAGGCCGGGAGCTTCAGACAATCTGATTAATTCTGGTAATCTGAATCTTGTACAAAATCATGAATTAAGAAAATTGCTGACATTATGGTCCGGCGTGGAAGATGAGTTAGATGATGATGAGCAACTTGCAATACAATATTCTCAAAATATCATAATTCCTTTTCTAGCGCTCAATTACCCTTTAAGTAAACTCGAACCGTTTGATTATACTTTAGAGTTTTATAATCGTACAGATATTAATTTTAAAGTTTATGATAATGCAATTGAGTACGATATGACAACTTTATTACAAAACCCAGTATTTCAAAGTCATATTTCGGCGAAAAAAATATATGCCCGTCATAATGTTGCGGAAGCTTTTACCATTGTGGAAACCTGCCAATCCATTTTAGATTTAATTGCCGTTGAATTAAACAAAAATTAATATGAAAACCACTAAAATATTGTATTCTCGATTATTTTTTAAAATTGTGTTTTTTGCGGCACTCTTACTATTTAATTATAGTTGTAAGAACAAAGCATCTAATACTAAATCAGAAGTCATTACAGATATATCATCTCAAGATGGTATTTCAAAAAAACGAGATTTAAAAGTAGTAGGACTGAGCGGTAGTGGTTATGATTTGGGCTTAAAACATGGAAGAGTTCTCAGTAAAGAAATATCAGAGATAGTTGAACATTGGAAACAAAATACTTCTAAAGCCTTAGGCCGTGATGCAAATGATGTTTTGAAAGAATTTATGAGCTATGCAAATTTTGAGCCAGCAATAAAGAAATGGACCCCAGAATTGTATGAAGAAATAAAAGGTATTGCGGATGGCTCAAATCAAAAATTTGAAGAGATATTAGTTTTAAATCTGTTAGATGAATTCTGGGTTTACATTGACGCTCTCGAGAATCATCATTGCAGCGATGTGGGTATTGCAGCTAAAAATGGAAATCCAGCAATGGTTGCACAAAACATGGACATAGAAGACTATACAGATGGATATCAAATTTTAATGAGGATAGAAGGTTCAAAAAACATGCCTCAACAGTTCATTCTTTCACATCCAGGACTCATTACTCTTAATGGTATGAATAGCTCAGGTGTTGGTGTCGTTGTAAATACCATAATGCAGCTTAAAGCATCAAATGAAGGTGTGCCAGTAGCTTTTGTAGTTAGAAAACTTGTTGGTATGACTGATAAGGATGCTATTTTAGATTTTATAAAAAATGTACCTCATGCTTCTGGACAAAATTATATTATTAGCGTGAATGACGAAGTTTATGATTTTGAAGCCTCTGCAGGTGAAGTCGTTAGATTTATTCCTAAAAATCAAAATGGAGCAGTGTACCATACCAATCATCCAGAGGTTAATACTAATGTAAAATCATGGGATGAGCAATTTAATCCTTCTAGACCTTTTAGTGAATTGCCTGTCAATTCTAACTCGTACATTCGATTCAAATCTTTAGAAACAGGTATGACGTCAAATACTGAGATTAACGTTCAGTCAATTATGGATATATTGAGGTCTAAAGACGACCCTAATAATCCTGTTTGCAGAACATGGAACGCATCTGGTGGATTTACATTTGCATCAACAATAATGGTGTTCGGTGATAATCCACATCTTTTAATCACAGCTGGTCCACCAGATGAGTCTGAATATAAAAAATTTGAATTTGAATAAGCGATGATTAAATTCTTTAGAAAAATACGTTACGACCTTATGGAGAAAAACAAAACTGGAAAGTATTTTAAATATGCTATTGGTGAGATTGTACTTGTAGTTATTGGAATTTTAATTGCATTGCAAATAAATAATTGGAATGAACAACGCAAACAAAATAGCCAAGAACGATACATCTTAAATCAATTAAAGGTTGAATTTGAAGCTGATAGCATCAAGATAAATACGCTTGAGAAATTAACTACAGGGAAAATGAATGAATCCAAATATTTATTGCAATTGATTACAGAATACAATAAGGATTCGATTAGATTTATACCATTAAAGCCTATATTTTTTATTGGTAAAGCAATTCCGTTTTATGATTACTCACCTACTTACAATGAACTTGTCAATTCTGGAAAACTAAATGTTATAAGTAATGATAGCATCAAAATAGCAATAAATGATTTTATAAACCATAATGCACAGATGGAATCAACTTTATATGTAGATATGCATGCAAAAAAATCAAGTTACATGAATCATGTCTACAGGTACTTTAATGGAGAAATAAATGGCTTATTATGGCAAGCTAAAATGAGTGATTTGTCAGAACTTTTAGCATTGGGAGCTGATTATAATGGATTCATGGAAGACCCAAACACAATATATGAACTTAATAAAGTATTAGCCTCTGATAGTGAATTATCATTTATTTATAATAGAAATGTTAAAAACAAACTCTATTTAGTTTTGGATTTACTTAACAGAGAAATTCAAAAATAACGAAAGCACAACAATGGCTATAAGTAATTGCTTGTTCTCGCCTACTTTGGAAATTCCTGCGGAATTTCCAACTTGGTGTGTACTTGCTAAATTAAGTGCTAACCCACGCAACTACTCATAGCCGAGACCGTTGGCATTCATTATGACGAAACTCTAAATCAATGATAAAATTCTTTCGTAAAATACGTTACGACCTTATGAAAAATAATAAAAGTGGAAAGTACTTGAAATATGCTTTTGGCGAAATTATCCTTGTGGTAATTGGAATTTTAATCGCATTACAGATTAATAATTGGAATGATAATCGAATAGCAAATAATAATGAACTGAAACTTATAGCATCGCTGAATGAGGAATTGATTTCTATACGTGATGAGCTAAAAATCGATTTCGAGAGTAATAATAAAAATTTAAAACAAGTAGAAGAATATCTTGATGAAATCGAGAAAAACAACGAACAAAAAATTAAAATAGTTTCTTTTTTAGATATATACAGCCAATCTTCAGTCTCGCATCCAATTATAACAAATGTTTTGAGTGCAAATAGCTCTTCAAGTATTAGTGATGATAAATTATTAAAGGAATTAAGAAAGTTACAACTGTCTTATAATAAAATTAAGGAATCTGAATTATATCTTGACCAACTTTGGAATTCTAAAATAAGTGATTTTCTATCGAGAAATAATTACGCTAAATCATTAGTTAATTATACAAGAACCCAGAATTCCGATGGCCAAAACTTAATTGAATTATACGATAATTCTGAATATAAAAATATAATTGCTTTAAAATGGTTAATGCAGAGCGATTGGGTTAGAAATCAAAGAATCGCATTAACGGAAACGGAAAAAGTGATAGTTATGACTGAAAAAAAATAACGAAATGCCAACACCGTGTATAATTAATTGCTTTGGCAAGTGCTTACTTGGAAAATTCCTTCGGAATTTTCTCTGGCAAGTATTTGTTTACTAAATTAGTTGCTAACCACGCAACTAATCATACACAATCACGTTGGCAATAATTACTAACTGCACTTTCCTAAAGTAAATTGACTAAAAATTAAACACTTACAGTGTCAACTCATCTACCTTAAGTTGAACTTAAAAAGCTTTTAATTTTTAGATATAAACAAAATATATAGTTAGTAAATTGTCAAGAGTTCTTTCATATTACCTTGATTAAAAAAAAATCATTTTTTATTTTAATTAAAATAATTATTTTTAACTAAATTATTAACCAACATAAACTTTAAATTATGAAAAAATTATTAGTATTATTTGCTTTTGCACTTTTTGGATATACTGCAACAGCACAGGGAGTTTTTAAAATTGGAGCCACCGCAGGCGTTGCTGTATCTGATGCAGGTGATGTTGCAGATTGGGCTTTAGGAGTTGATGCCTACTATATGATTGAAAAAGTAGATGCTGTTATCAATTTTGGTCCTACAATAGGATTTAGAAATTTCTTTATGTCTGTTGACGGTGTTGATGATGCTCAATTCTTGCCAATTGCAGGTGCTGCTCGTTTAAAATTATTTGGAATTTTATCCGGAGGTGTTGACGTTGGTTATGCGTTAGGAATTTCAGATTATTTAGATGGAGGTTTTTATTACAGACCTACGGTAGGTATTGACATTGCAGATGCCATAGAATTGAATGCTTCTTTTGAAAGTATATCAGATGCTGCGACTTGGGGAAACCTTAATGTAGGAATCTTATTTGAATTCTAATTAATATTCAAAGCATGAAAAGGAGAAGCAAAATTGCTTCTCCTTTTTTATTTTTAATATCATTTTACGTCAAAAAATATCTCAACAAAGATTGGAATTCGTTAAGGCTAAAATTTCTAATTAGAATGAATATCGAATATCTCACCTAAATGTTTTACCGAATCAAATAGGATTATGCTAGATGGCGATCTAGACCAATAAAAAACATAACTATCTATGACTGTAACTTTTTTAACCAAGACCAAAACCTCATGTTTTTTATTAATTCTGTTTTTTTCTATTAATAGTTTTGCACAAAACAATGCAACGATTGTTAACGACTCAATATATAAAGAGATTCCGAAAGCAATTCCTGTAGTTAAGATTATAGAAGAAATTGAAATAGCTACAGAAGAAATTAAGGAAGCAAGAAGAAAGACTCAACCTAAATCTTTTATTGTAGATATTGATTCTATCTATCCTTCTTACAAAACATTTATCTTAAATAAGCGACAACAAGCACTAGAATTTATCTCGTCAGAGCCTAACAAACAAAAGGTTAATAATTTACTTAATGAGTGGAAACGTTATCATGATTATTTAAAATCATGGGAAACCACAATTAACAATCAACTAGAAAAAAACAGTATCATACTGAAAGATATTACTTTTAATGAAAAGACATGGGAATTAACACTTTTAGACTCTGTATATCTAAAAACCCCTATAGAAATCAAAACTAATATTAGTTCAGTTCTTGAAGAATTCAAGGTCATAAAAACTATAATTATATCACAAAACAACGAAAACTTAGTCCTTGAATCAAAGATTAATTATTTGATTTTTACAGCCACTGATATTATAGAGAAAATAGAAGATTTAAAAAACACTAATGTTTACAATATCCTTCACAAGCGACATAGTGCATTATGGAATACATCTTTTAAAAAGACTAAATCATCTGATGTTACTATTAATGAAAATGCATATTTTGGAAATATCTCTTTAGAGTTTTTAAAGACTTTCGAAAAGCTGTTTTATTTATTTGGATTTCTTGTACTTGCCTTAATTTATTTCATTACATATTTAAAAAAAGGATTTGTTTTATACCAGAAAGCAGAGAGCAATTTAAAAAAAGATACCAAATCTATAATTTATAAACAACCTTGGCTTGTTATAGTTTTCATTAGTTTGATTGTTTCTAAAGTATTGTTTCTAAATTTACCTGATTTAATTAATGATCTTCTTACACTTCTTTTATTAATTTTTACTATCCCAATTGTCAATCCTACGATATCTACAAAATTTAAAAAACTTGTTTACATAGTAATTTTATTTTTCATCTTAGATAGTGCAAAAACATATATTTGGTTTGAATCTTATCAATATCGAATATATCTCCTCATTGAAGCCTTTTTAGTTATTATAAGCCTCTATTATTTTACACACCCATATAGACAACTCAAAGCACTTGTAAAAACAAAGCTTTCACAGTTTCTGATTAAACTAACACCTATTTTTTATCTTCTAATAATAATTTCGATTATATCGAATATTATAGGTTATACAAATCTTACTGATATCACTTTGAAAATATGTACTCAAGGCATTGTTTTAAGCATTATTTTTTATGGGATTTTAATAGTTATTGAAACTATTTCTGATGCGATTTTACATCGGCATTATAATGCAAAAGAATCCTATGATTCTAGTATGAAACTCAATGTTGAAACAAAGTTAACTAAGTATATAAGACTTACCTTATTTGTGATTTGGTTACTTCTATTTTTACAGGTTTTAGACCAATTGAAATCAATACTTAATTTCTTTGGTGATATCCTAAGTGAGCCTTACAACATTGGTAGTATTACATTTACTATAGGTTCTATAGCAGGATTTTTATTGATTTTAATTTCCTCTTTCCTCATTACAAAATTAATTTCTTTCGCCTTAGATGAAGGAGAAAACACTTTGAAATTTCTTCATTTACCAAAAGGAATACCTAGAGCAATTTCTGTTGTATTACGTTATTTAATTTTGGCTTTTGGTGTTGTCTTTGCCTTATCGTCATTAGGTTTAGATTTGAGTGAATTTAACCTTATGGCTGGTGCTTTAGGCCTAGGTATTGGTTTTGGGTTACAAAACGTAATTTCTAATTTTGTGTCTGGACTTATTTTGATTTTTGAACGTCCAATTTTACCAGGAGATACGGTGGAAGTAAACAACCTTATGGGAACTGTAAATAAGATTGGAGTTCGTTCATCTAAAGTGAGCACATTTGATGGTGCAGATGTTGTAGTGCCTAATAACAACCTTGTTTCTAATGACTTAATAAACTGGACGCTATCGAGTAGTTTAAAACGAACAGAAATCTTGATTGGCACATCTTATGACTCAAACCCAAATCAGGTATTAGAAATATTACTTGAATGTGCAAACAATTATCCGGATTTAGTAAAAGACCCTGAGCCAAAAGCTTTATTTAGTGATTTTGGAGATAACTCACTCAATTTTAGACTGCGCTTTTGGACACATTTTTCACTGAGTTTACAAGCCAAAAGTGATATCTCAATAGCAATATATAACAAGTTTAAAGAACATAATATTGAAATACCATTTCCGCAACAAGATGTATATATTAAGGATTTTCCTAAACCTGAAACAGATAACGATAAATAAAATTACAAACAGAAAAAATGAAAAATAATTTTTATAGATTTTCTCTAATGCTGTTGGTTCTATTTTCAGCAATCGCATGTAAAAACCAAACAAAAAAGACTGAAAAAGTTAAAACACTAGAAACTACCGAGGCGTTAAATGTATTAGGTAACTACGTTTCTGAAGACTATGCGAAAAGAAGCGAAGGCTATGATTGGGTGTCTGTTGCAATTACAAAAGCAGATAATAATCAATTGAATATTTCAGTCCGCTCACGAGCAGATAAAAAAAGACCAACTTGTTTATTTGACACGAAAGCTTTTAAAAAAAATGAGAACTCGTATGAATCCACATATGAGGGTAAAATAATTAAATTCGAGTTTTCCGAAGAAAATATCACTATTTCTACTGTAAACTCAGACGATTCAAACATGTTGTATTTCTTTTGCAATGGTGGAGCCTCCATAGCAGGAACTTATAAAAGAATCAACGAAGAATTAGATCAACAACAAATTGATTTAACTAAATTCAGTATAGTATTAAATCTACAAGGCGTTGGCTTCAATATTTCATCAATAGAAAAAGATGGAAAGAATACGATGTCAATTTTTACTTTTGGTTTAGAAGAAAGCGAATACAACGAAATATTCGAAATTGAGGGTGAGCAGGTTATAGATGCAGAAGTGGAAGACCTTAATTCAGATGGTTCACCAGAACTTTTTGTTTACACACAAACAATCGGAAGTGGAAGTTATGGAAATGTTTATGCGTTTTCAGTAAACAATAAAAAATCTATGAGCCAAGTTTATTTTCAACAAACAGCGGAAAACGACAAAATAAATAAAGGATATATGGGACACGATGAATTTTCGATTGTAGAGAATTCTTTAGCTCAACGCTTTCCAATTTATAAAGAAAAAGATACCAATGCAAACCCTACAGGAGGAACTAGACAAGTTACTTATAAATTAATTGATGGAGAGGCTTCTAGAAAATTAGTAGTTAATAAAGTTTCCGAATATTAAAACTATTGCCAACACCGTGTATAATTTATTGCTAGCACTCGCCTACTTACGAAAATCCTCGCGGATTTTCTATTCGGTTTGTATTTGCTAAATTAGTTGCTGAAACACGCAACGAAATCATACACAAACACGTTGTTATGCCTAATTAAATATATTATGAGTTACATTTTAATCTTTTTGCGTCTTATCGAGACAACCTATCCTCATAACCCCGTATTATGAATAAATTGAAATTAGTTAGTTTACTCTTCCTCTTGGTTTTTATGAATAGCTATAACGCTTTATCTCAAGTGAAAAAGAGTAGTGTAGAAAACACCATTGAATACTTTAATAAAAGAACTGAAGCTATCGATTTAGCCAAAAGCGAAAACTGGCAAGCGTTGATTCCTATTTTGGAAAGCCTTACCCAACAATATCAAAATGATGGGGATTTATTCTATCTATTGGGGCTTTCTTATTATCAAACAGAACAATACCAATCCGCTGTTACAGCATTAAAGAGAACCTTAGATTGTGGTGGAACTGTTTTAAGTGGCATCCCTACAGGTTCATCCCCATCCAATGACATTATGGTGAAAATTGCAAAAGCATATGCTCAAGCTGGTGATAAAGAAAATGCTATGTTATGGTTACGAAAAGGGGTTGCTTCACGCTATGATGAAAAACCGTTTGTGAAGGGAGACTCGGCATTTCGAGTCTTTAATGAGGATAGTGATTTCCAAATGCTATATGGTAACAATGGCCAAGAAAATGTAACACGAAACGAAGCATGGGCTATTGATATAGACTATTTTGAAAAGCGTATCATAGAGTTGCATTACAGCCCATATCATGCCATATCCAAAACTGATTTTGCCCAATCATTTATTGATTTAAGAGCACGCATTGCATCCTTATCAGATGAACAAATTGTTGTGGAACTCATGAAAATTTTAGGAGGCATGGGTAATGGCCATAATTTAATTATCCCCACATCTCCCAAAATGGGTGCTTTAAAAAAGCTCCCTGTACAATTTTACCAGTTTAATGAGGGGCTATTTATTGTTGATGCAGAAGATGACTTGAAACAATGGATTGGCTGTAAAGTGGAAATGATTGAAAATACGCCAATTGAAGAAGCACTTCAAAAAACGAATGTTGTAAATGCCAGGGATAACGATATGCAAACACTTTGGTTAGGTCCATATTACTTGGGATTACCGGATGTATTAGAAGGTTTAGGAATTATAAAAAACACGAAACAAGTAGTAATTACTTTAAGTGATGCAAAAGGGAAGTTTAATAAATTAATACTGAATCCTGTTGCGTGGAATTTTTCTGAATTCCCGGAAATACCAAAACTGAAAATTGAACCACAGCCTTTATTCTTATCTAAAAGAAAAGATCCATATTGGTTTAAATTATTGTCAAAATATAGCGCTATATATATTCAGTTCAATGCTGTCACACAGAAAAAAGAGCAGTCTTTAGAAGCTTTCAATGTCGAATTACGCAATCAAATTATACAAAATAAAACCCAAAATTTAATTTTAGATTTAAGACATAATCACGGAGGAGACGGTTCCTTATTACCTCCAATGTTTAAAACCTTCAGCAATTTTGAAGCTATGAACCCTAAAGGGAAAATTTTTGTTATAATGGGACGAGGAACATTTTCTGCAGGACAAAATTTATTAACAGGCATCACTATATATTCAAATCCAATTCTAGTAGGCGAACCTAGTGGTTCAAAGCCCAACCATATTGGTGATGCAGGATGGTTTCAATTACCATATTCAGGATTAATGGGACTGATTTCCACACAATTTCATCAAGATTCAAAATCAGAAGACAATCGTAAATGGATTGCTCCACATATCCCTGTTAATTTATCATCAACCGATTATTTTGCAGGGAATGATAAGGCATTGAATATTATTATGGAAGTAATAAAAACTTCTAAAAGTGGAAATAAAAACTAGGCATAACAATGTATATAAGCCATTAAAACGGGTTATATACAGACCGTTAATAAATCACTAATGCGAAAAAAAGCCTGGTTTTTCTTCGCGATTTTTTTTGAGTTTTAACATACCATAATCGAAAACAATCAAAAAAACTCTTTCAAAAAATTATTGAAAAACAAATTGCAACCAGTCGATGTAATAAAATATAAAATTCACCTATTTTCCCTCTCAACTTTCATTGGTTTTGAACTTTGATACATACTAAACAATGTAACACCAAGTCCAATAGAAAGCAATATGATTGTTAAAATTCTATTGGAACTCTTCAATTCTTTATTGTATGATTTTAGTGATTCCATCTCTACTGGAATATCTTGTCTAATATCTAACTCATAACAATTTATAATTTCATCTGTCATAGTGTATTTATTTGTTCAGCTTAATTATTTTGAATGTATTTGAGCCTATTGGTGAATACGCATAATCATAAATGCATATCCATTTTATTCCATCTCTGATAATGGTGTGTGTATTGCAGCCGAAATTCAATCCAGCTCCTTCTAAATAATCCCGTGTTTTAATGATTTCTTCATAAGTACCTAGGGTTAACTTTAAAACTTGCCGGCTTCTGTCCAATATTCTATCAAATTGCGCTTTGGCCTTTCTCTTCTCATAAGCCTTTAAATTATTATACCTAATCTGGTTTTCAGAATTTGCAAAAATTTGATTACTTCTTTTTTTTATAAAAACCTCTCCAGTTAATGGATCGATTGATGTGCTTTCATCTTTATGTTTCATTATAAATGCTGTGTTTTAATTATCATAATTTATATTTAATTACTATTGATTTACATTGACTTAGATGAATCCAAAATATTGTAAATAAAGCTAATGACCAATCACGTTATTTTAAATTAATTTGGATTCCGTTTATCACAAATTAGCCTTTTTCAAGTCTTACTCAAATAGTCATTGGCTTCTTGATCTATGACTGAAGGCTTGCCGTCTTTAAGCCAATTCATAATATCCTTTCTAGAAAATGTTAGTGGTGTCCTTTTTGATATTACTGGCATTTCAAAGCGACATACTTTCGAATAGATAGTTGATTTCTTATAGTTAGTAAGTGCCTTTACTTCATCTATAAAAATGATATCGCTATTGAAGCTGCTGCGAGCTGAATCTGTTTGACAGCTTGCGATAATTTTTTTTGCTTCATCGGAAAAAGCTTGCTTGCTTAAGTCTATATACTCACCTACTGTTAGAGAATAAAGTGGTTGTGATAAATCTTTCATTTTGTTTTGCTTTTATGAAAACCGTGCATACTAATGCATTTGAATTTTCAATTAATATGGCAAACATAATTGATGAAAGTAGTCTCTTTCAAGTGCCTAAATCAGAAAGGGGCTTAAAAGGGAGTGATTTTTTTACTATTAGGATTTATCTTTAGTGTATACTAAACTGGGAAGGTTTATCCTTTTTGATTTAGGAATATCATATGATTGTTTAGTAAGTATCTTATGAACATTTTCTGCATTAAAATCAGTAACCCTTTTTTGTTTTAAATATGTAAAGTATTTACAAATCCAATCTTCGGTATTTTTTAATGTTCCAATTATTTTTTGATGCATATGGAGCTGTCTGAAAATCATTACAAACTGATTAGCATTACTTTTGAAGCAGATTTTATTTTGAATTTCATGTTCAGTTAGTAATTGATTTAATTCGCTGTGATTTTTTGAATCAAAATACGCCTCCAACACTTTAAATAAAATCGATTTATCATATTTCATTTTCAAAATCAATTTATCATCAAAATTATTTTCTATTAAATCTTTAACAGTATCAATGACCTCGTTTTCTATAAGTTGAGTTTGATATTTATCCATATTGACTTCCAAGAAATCAATAAATTGATTCTTATCATTATTAAAACTAGTCTCTAATTGAAAATTCAAGAAATTTCTTATTTCAGAAAGTCTAAACTCGTATTGTCTTAACTTTAAGACAAACCAAAAGTCAAAATCTGGAAAAGATTTGTCCATTATAATGGGTTCATCATAATCAAAACAATCTCCCTCTTTGAAAAAAAAGTTCAAATTAAACCTCCCTACAACATTATTTGAAACAGCTTCATGGCGTTTTTTATAGTCGCTATAATATTTGTCCTTAGAATCATAATCATTTAATCCAAAAACAGGTTCGCTTTGATTAAATATAACCGCTTCAATCTTTTCGAGAATCATTAGTCCTAAAACTTCAGAAGTTTTGCCTAATAAATTACAGGTACGTTCATATTCCCTAATATTAGCTATGTCGATCTTATAATACGTATAATTAATTTTCATTATTTATAAATTGATATCAGGAATCGCATTTGCTGCATCTACCTTTTTCTGATTAATAATTTGAGCATAAACCTGAGTTGTTTTTAGCTCTTTATGCCCTAGTAATTTGGATACGGTGTAAATGTCAGTCCCAAATGTAAGTTGTAAAGTTGCATATGTGTGTCTTGCACAGTGAAACTTAATCGTTTTACTAATTCCAGCTTTCATTACCCATTGCTGCAATTTTAAATTGCTCCAAGCACTATATCTTAAGCCCTTGAATACGCGCTCTTCATCTTCTCCTCTATCGGCTAATAATTTAAAAGCTTGCTCAGGAATTGGATGTGTTTGATAACCATTGGTTTTCTTCTGCTTAAATCGAATATAATGACCTTGTTCCTCAGAAAACTGAACTTCTTTCCAAACCAGTTTGTGAATATCAGACCATCTTAAACCGGTTAATGAACTAAAAAGGAACGCTTGTTTTAATATTGGGATTTCGCATTCAGTTTTTGAAACCTTCTTTAGTTCATCAAGTGTTAGAAATTCCTTTTCTGTTTCTCCTTGTTTAAATCCTTTGACTTCAACCGCAGGATTATAAGTTATAATTCCTTCTCTGACTGCCTCTCTTAAACATGCTTTGACCTTATTGAAATAGGAATAGCACGAGTTTTGCGACAGTGGCTTATTACTTTTTGTTCTAGCCGTATGCTTTAAATAATACTTAAAATCTTCCAACCATTTGACATTAACATTTTTAAAAAGAACAACATCACCATTGTATTTAATAAGATGTTTTAGAACACTGTCCCAATTACCATAGTTACCAGAGGATTCATTATATTTTTTGTCAGTTTGCTCAGAAAAGTATGTAATAAAATTTTTATCCAAATTATCCTTAATCAAATGAGAAAAGCCATGTTCCTCGTGTTGAATTTCTAAAAACTTTTTAGACTTAATATTTTCAGCTAATAATAAGGTCTTTTTATTATGTGATTTCTCTTTAGCAGTTTTTGGAGAAGAGTAGATATAAAGATCAAGTGTCTCTCTTATTCGTTTTCGGCTTGCTTTCGGAAAATAATAATCCAAAATTAAACTTTGCATTCCGTCTTTTCTTTTTCTTTTTCTAATTGTTATTGTCATTTCGAAATTTTTTGTCACGTTTTGTCACGCGAGTTAAAAAAGGTACAAATATGTGACAAAAATAAGTAAAAAAAGACAAACTTTACAAAAGTAAATAATAAATATTTATTTTATTTACTTGTATTACAGTATGTTATATTGATATAGTTTGATGTATTTTGTGGTAGTTACTTTCCAATACAGAAGTTTGCAAAAATATTACCCAACAGGTCGTCATTAGTAATCTCGCCTGTGATTTCTCCAAAATGGTATAAGGCTTGACGAATATCTATAGCTAATAAATCTCCTGATAATCCAGTTTCTAATCCGTATTTAACTTTCTGGATTTCTTCTAATGCTTTCAATAAGGCATCATAATGTCGTGAGTTGGTCACTATGGTTTCATTATTCCTCAGTGCTCCAGTGTTTATTAATTCAAGAAGTGAATTGGTCAATTGTTCTACTCCAAAGCCTGTTTTGGCAGACAACAACTTTATTTCTGGGATTTCAGATTGAATTTTTGAAATTAAGATATCATCTACCTTATCAATCTTATTAGCAATTACAAGAAGTGGTTTTTGCGGATATTTATTCTTAATTTTCTCCAATTCGACTTTTAAGACCGAACTCTGCTCTTTAAAATCATGAGCATCAAATAAATATATGACGACCTGAGCTTGATCTATTTTCTCAAAGGTTTTTTTAATTCCTATGGTCTCAACAACATCATCGGTGTCTCTGATTCCTGCCGTATCAATAAATCGAAACCCTATACCTCCTATTGCAATTTCATCTTCTATAGTATCTCTTGTTGTACCGGCTATTTCAGAAACTATTGCACGCTCTTCATTTAAGAGCGCATTAAGCAGGGTTGATTTACCTACATTAGGTTCTCCAACTATGGCAACTGGAATACCATTTTTAATAACATTCCCTACCGCAAATGAATCTATCAATCGTTTTAACACGTATGTAATTCGCTCTATTAACTCCTTGAACTGAGAACGATCTGCAAATTCCACATCTTCTTCAGCAAAATCAAGTTCAAGCTCTATCAAACTAGCAAAATTGAGTAACTCTTCTCTTAGTTTTGCGATTTCAGAAGAAAAACCGCCACGCATTTGCTGCATGGCCACTTGATGGGATGCTTCATTATCACTAGCAATTAAATCAGCAACTGCTTCTGCTTGTGATAAATCCAATTTTCCATTCAAAAATGCTCTCAGTGTGAATTCTCCAGCAGTCGCCATACGGCAACCTTTCTGGAGAAATAATTGCATAATTTCTTGCTGAATATAAAGACTACCATGACAAGAGATTTCAACAACATTTTCGCCTGTATAAGAATTTGGGTTTTTAAATATGGAAACTAAAACTTCATCATAGATACGTTTCTTCTCAACAATATGTCCAAGATGTATGGTATGTGTTGCTTGATTTTTGAGTGACTTCTGAGGTGTTACTGATTTAAAACAAGTATCAACCATGGTTATCGCATCCTCCCCTGATAATCGAATAACAGCTATGGCACCACTGCCCGAAGCAGTAGCCAATGCAACTATTGTATCTTGATGTGTCATGAGTCGTTGTTTTTTTACAAAAGTATTGGAATTTTAGCTTTCTGGGAGAATTATAGCTGTTCTTTATAATTTTATTAATATTCGGTATTGATTTTCTACGTTTGAACTTGTTATATTTGTACTACTAATTAATAATATATCGCAATGTTTTTTGCCAGATAACCTTCAGTCCAGAACTGATAATTTGGTTTTGACATGATTGATAAAAAAAATAACAGATGAGAAAAATAGTTTTAGTTTTATTTGTGGGCTTCATGCTCTATGCGTGTAAATCTGAAGACCAACAAAGAGAAGGATACTTAGTCACCGGATCTGCTCCAGGCGTTTATAACGGAATAAGAGTATATCTTCAAGCACCAGGTGAACGGGGTAAGAAAATCAATATGGACACAGCTATTGTTATGAATGAAACCTTCAAATTCGAAGGTAAGGTTGACAGTCCTAAAATGTGGTTTATTACAGCAAATGGTGTTAATGGTAGTATGCCACTAATTCTTGAAAATGCATCTATTAATATCTCTTTTGATAAAGACAATATTGATAATACTGTAATTACTGGTACCAAGTCTAACGACATCCTTCGCGCCTATTTTAATGACCTAAGAGAACTTGCTAATAAACGTGCTAAATCTATGGGACAGTATAGAACAACTCAAGATGATGCGATAAGAGCTCAGGTGTCAGAGAACATAGTGAGCATCAATGTTCAACAGTCGAAATTACCATTTGAATATATGCAAAACAATAAGGATAATGTATTTGCATTGATATTAATTAATGACTTATTAGGTAACAAAGAATCTGATCTCAACCAATTAACAGAATCACTTAATAATTTAGATACCTCTTTAAAATCGTCATCATTCGGTCAAGAAGTCCGAGGAAGAATTGATAGTCTGAAAAGACAAAGAGCCGCTTTAAGCGCTACTGAAATTGGCAATAATGCGCCTGAGTTCTCCGCTCCAACTCCAGACGGATCAACATTAGCATTAAAAGATGTCTTAGGAAAAGTGACTATTATTGATTTTTGGGCTGCTTGGTGTGGACCTTGCAGACGTGAAAATCCGAATGTTGTGAAAGTATATGAAAAGTATCATGATAAAGGTCTCGAGATTATTGGTGTATCACTGGATGGAACGAGTCGTCAAAAAGATCCTAAATCGGCATGGTTAAAAGCTATCGAACAAGATAATTTAACCTGGAATCATGTGTCAAACCTGAACTATTTTAATGATCCAGTGGCACGTGCCTACAACATCAATTCAATTCCTGCGACTTTCATTTTAGATGAAAACGGGGTGATCATAGCAAAAAACTTAAGAGGTGCTCAGCTAGAAGCCAAAATAGCAGAATTACTAAATTAATAGTATACAGACCATATAAAAAGCCTTCAATTTTTTTGAGATTGAAGGCTTTTTAGTTTGTTAATCTGCATCTGAAATTTTAGATTTTTCCTAGTTTATGCATGACTAATAACACAACAATTGGTACCGCTAATAATCCAACCATTTGCAATTGCGTCTCAAACAATGATGGCTTGAGTATCAATGTTAAGATATAACCTCCAACTGCTCCACCAAAATGTGCGTCATGACCAATATTCCCAACTCGCTTTTTCATACCATAAATGGAATAAATTAAATAACCTATCCCGAATACATAACCCGGAATAATGATATTTATCCGCATATGAGGATCGAGTAAAATCGCCGAGTAAATAATCCCCATTACAGCTCCACTCGCCCCTACTGCACTATATTGATACTCGTTTTTATGAAAATATAAGGATAATAAACTTCCAAGGAGCAAACTTCCTACATAAACTAACAAAAAATTAAATTCGCCTAAATGCCAAATGACACGATCCGCAAAAAAGAACAAAGTGATCATATTAAATAACAAATGTGAGGTGTCTGCATGAAGAAAACCAGAACTAAATATTCTAAATTGTTCCCCGCGTCTTACGCTACCTACATTGAATTTATAACGCTCAAAAAAACCATAATCTCCAAAACCTTTATACGAGATCAAAGCGTTTGCTGCGATGATGATGATTGTGAATAAACTTATATTGCCCATAAATCTTAATTATACATATATTTGCGACTGCAAATCTAACATATATTAATGCAACTTCTAATTTACATTATCGCTTATCCGTTTTTATGGTTAATCTCCATATTACCGTTTAGATTATTGTATGCCTTTTCAGATGTCATCTATTTATTTATATATCGCATATTTGGTTATCGAAAAAAAACGGTGCAATACAACTTAAGGCTAGTGTTTCCGGACAAAGATAATGCAGAAATCAATCGCATTACCCGGCGATTTTATCACCATTTTTGTGATATGATGGTTGAAGCTATCAAATCTTTATCTATTTCCGAAGCAGAAATGAAAGAACGCTTTAAGTTTAGCAACGTAGAGTTAATTCAGAACCTAGAAAATCAAAATCGAAGTATCGTATTAATGTGTGCTCATTATGGCAGTTGGGAGTGGATATTTATTTTACAAACGTATGTGAAATCTCGAGGTAATGCTGTTTATAAACGTATTGAGAATAAATATTTTGATAGATTAGTGAAGCGTATTAGAGCAAAATACAACACCTATCTGATTACCACTAAAGAGACGATTCCTGTATTGGTAAAATTAAAAAAACAAGGAATTACTTCGGTCAACGGATTTGTATCCGATCAAACTCCAAAACCTTGGAAAGCCTTTCATTGGAAAGAATTCATGAATATTAGAGTCCCAGTGCATACTGGTGCAGAAATGTTAGCGAAAAAGTTGGATATGTCTGTCGTGTTTTTTAGAGTAAAGCGCATAAAACGTGGTTTCTATGAGACTACTTTTGAAACCATAGCTGAATATCCTAAAGAGGTTCCCAATTACGAAATCACAGATAAATTCTTAACCTTAGTTGAACAGCAAATCTATGAAGCTCCTGAATATTACTTATGGACCCATAAACGCTGGAAACACAAAGACAAGTCCCCTGAAGATTATCAATAGTTACAATTTAAACCACGCATTGACCATGTCATCAGTGGAGTCTGGTCTGGAAAGCAAGGACTTATGAATGAACTCATTCGTTTTTCCTTGGTATTCATAGTCTTTTGCCCACTCCCTATGATGCTGTGCTAAAGATTTGATTGCTTCACACACATAAACCATTTCGTCATTAGTTGTTGTTGGATGTATTGACATACGAATCCAACCCGGTTTTCTTACCAAGTCTCCAATAGAAATTTCATTAGTGAGTTCATGACTAGTTTGTTGGTCCACATGCAGTAAAAAATGCCCATAGGTACCTGCACAACTACAACCTCCTCGTGTTTGAATCCCAAAACGATCATTCAATAATTTTACACCTAAATTATAATGCAAGTCGTCAATATAAAAAGAAATCACACCCAGTCGATCCTGATGTTGTCCTGCCAAAATTTTAATAGTCTCAATTGACGATAATTCATTGAATACAATTTGTGTCAATTCATGCTCGCGTTTGAGGATATTATCCACTCCCATTTGTTCTTTCAGCTTGATCGTTAGGGCCGCCTTTATAGTTTGTAAAAACCCTGGCGTTCCGCCATCTTCTCGATCCTCGATATTGTCTATATATTTATGTTCTCCCCATGGATTGGTCCAACTTACTGTTCCGCCACCTGGACAATCAGGAATCATATTTTTATACAATCTCTTGTTGAAAATTAATACACCAGACGTTCCTGGTCCACCTAAGAATTTATGTGGCGAAAAGAAAATGGCGTCCAAATACTGAAGTTCATTTTCTGGATGCATATTAATATCAACATAAGGTGCTGAACAAGCAAAATCAACGAAACACACTCCGCCGTGTTTATGCATAAGCTCTGCAATATCATGATGCGGCGTTTGAATGCCAGTAACATTAGAACCTCCAATAACTGAGGCTATTTTTAAGGTACAGTCTTTATATTCTTCTAACAGTAATTCTAGATTTTTTAAACTAAATAAACCGTTCTCATCTGGCGGTATAACCTCTACTCTAGCGATGGTCTCCAACCAAGACGTTTGATTAGAATGATGTTCCATATGCGTAATAAATACTACTGGACGTATTTCATCTGGCACATCAATATATTTTCTTAGGTTCTCAGGAACTTTAAGTCCTAGAATTCTTTGAAATTTATTGACGACACCTGTCATCCCATTACCTGAAACGATTAAAACATCATCTTCATCACAGTTGACATGAGCCTTGATGATATGTTTGGCTTCGTGATAAGCTTTGGTCATCGCCGTACCTGATACTGTAGTTTCGGTATGTGTATTAGCAACGAAAGGTCCAAACTCATTACAAAGTTTTTCCTCTATAGGCCTATATAATCTGCCTGAAGCGGTCCAATCGGTGTAAATAATTTTTCGGGTTCCAAATGGCGACTCAAACTCCTGATCTATTCCAATAATATGCTGTCTGAACTGATTAAAATACAATTCAAGATCTGATGGTGAGGTCTTATTAACTTCCGTAGAAATCATATAACTTAGCTTTATGCGAAGATACTAAATATTTGCTATCGATTTGATTTCTGAAATAATCCTATCTGCTAGGTCAACAGCCTCATGTTGGCTAGGAGCTTCGGTATAAATTCGAATAATTGGCTCGGTATTACTTTTTCGCAAATGCACCCATGAATTGGTAAAATCGATTTTAACTCCATCAATAGTTGTCAACTTTTCATGTGCATAATTTTTTTCCATAACTTCTAATATGCCATCGACATCCAAATCAGGTGTTAATTGAATTTTTTTCTTACTCATAAAGTAATTCGGGTAAGAGGCTCTCAATTCGCTCACGGTCATATGACCTTCGGCCAATAAACTTAAAAACAAAGCCACACCAACAAGCGCATCTCTTCCATAATGCAATTCCGGATAAATAACACCTCCATTTCCTTCACCACCAATAACAGCATTGTTTTTTTTCATAAGAGTGACAACATTTACCTCTCCAACGGCACTGGCTTCATAAGTCCCTCCATGTTTTTCGGTGATATCGCGCAATGCTCGAGTAGAACTCATATTACTAACGGTATTTCCCGGTATTTTACTTAATACGTAATCGGCACAAGCTACTAAGGTATATTCTTCTCCAAACATGTCTCCGTTTTCATCCATAAAGGCTAAACGATCAACATCTGGATCTACAACTATTCCAAAATCAGCATTCGCCTTAACAACAGCCTCTGAGAGATCTGTTAAGTGTTCTTTTAACGGTTCTGGATTATGAGGAAAATGTCCGTTTGGCTCACAATAAAGCTTTACTGGATGTACTCCTAGTCGTTCTAACAACATCGGTATTGCAATACCTCCTGTCGAATTCACACCATCAACAACCACTTTAAAATTAGCTTTTTCAATTGCTTTTTTATTGACAAGATTCATCGCTAATACCTCATCAATATGCATATCGATATAGGCATCGTTTATCGTTATTTTACCCAAGCTATCCACATCAGCAAATGACATCTCATCTGTTTCGGCTATTTCTAAAATCTTAGCTCCTTCTTCCGCATTTAAAAACTCGCCTTTGGCATCTAATAATTTAAGTGCATTCCATTGTTTTGGATTGTGACTAGCTGTAAGTATGATACCACCATCAGCATGTTCCATAGGCACTGCAATCTCAACTGTTGGTGTGGTCGATAATCCTAAATCAATAACGTGAATACCCAGTCCAACTAACGTATTCATGACTAAATTTTGAATCATTTCACCCGAAATACGAGCATCTCTACCAACAACTACACGATAGTGTTCTTTATTGCGTTGCTGTTTGATCCACATACCATAAGCAGATGCGAATTTTACAGCATCAATTGGTGTAAGATTATCACCAACTGTTCCTCCAATAGTACCACGAATTCCTGAGATTGATTTTATAAGTGTCATTATCTAAATTTAGTTTTCAATTTTAAAAAAAAGGTTTCAAAATATTTATAAGACAAGTGTGCCATAAGTATCGTTAGTGCAAAAGTCAATATATAAATTAAAAGAAGTGTTATGTCATCACTAAAAATTTCAAATTGTTGCACTTTCAACATGACAAATACAACAAAATTCAACGCAATAACATGAAACATATATATTCCATAAGAAATATGTCCCAAATGACTTAACAGCTTATTATTAATTCGCTTACCCCAATTATTATGTGCGAGTGTATGAATGAAAATGCTAAATAATAGCATCGTAATTGCATTAGTAATCCAGACTTGTGAGAATCGAAATAGGTCTGTAGTAAAGTAAAGTATCACTGATGCTACGATTACAATAGGGATTACTGGAGATCGTTTTAAAAACTCTAAATGCTGTTGCTCCTCCAAAATTGCAATGATACCCCCAGCGAATAATAGGAAATAAACAAACTTATACGTGCGAAGCAGATCTAATACGTGCAAATGAAACAAGATAAAATACCCAAGTGTTAACAACGATAATACCGGTAAGATTTTCGATTTCCTAATAAAAAACAACATCGGTGCAATCATCAAATAAAACTGTTCTTCGATACCAATAGACCATAAGATCTCCAAAATACCACCAGGCTGGTATAATTTTCCGAAGATATTAGGCAGAAAGAAAGTCGTTAATACTATCCCTTCGCCAAGGTTATAATTGTTTTCGTAAGGTATGTGTAGTGCTGGAAGAATAAGCCAGTAAAATAAAAAACCAAAAATCACAATCAAGTAATACAAAGGAAATATCCTTAGAATACGTCTCATGTAAAATTTCCGGATAGAAAATGCATCGCGCTGCTTTTGCCTATAGATCAATCTAATAATCAAAAATCCACTTAAGACAAAAAACATATAAACCGCTTCTGTGCCTCTATTAAAAATTGGAGCATCAATACTATAGGGCAATCCTTGGTTTCGGCATAGCTGAGGGATATGAAATAACATCACCAAGGAAGCTAGTAAAAAACGTAAGGGATCTAAATTTGGTAATCTATCCAATTTTAAACATTTAGAACTCAAAAATACATATATTTATTGAATGAATTTTCTAGCCCATATTTATCTATCAAATGATGATGACGAGATTACTATTGGCAATTTTATTGCAGATGGTATTCGTGGAAAACGCTACCAAAAATATCCTTTAGGAATTCAAAAAGGGATATTGTTACACCGCCAAATTGATACGTATACAGACGCACACCCTACAGTGCGCTTAAGCACCAAACGATTACATAAAAACTACAGTCACTATAGTGGTGTGATTGTCGATATTTTATACGATCATTTTCTGGCTAAAAACTGGAATCATTACTCCAAAATTCCATTGGAAGATTATACTGAAAATTTTTATAATCTGATGACTGATAATTTTGAAATCCTGCCAGCTAGAACTCAAAAGATGATGCCACATATGATTGCTGGAAATTGGCTTAAAAGTTATGCCGAAATTGAAGGCATTCAAAAAGTACTAGATGGTATGAATAGAAGAACCTCTTACAAATCTGGCATGCATAAAGCAACAGCCGAGCTTCGGCAATTCTATGCAGAGTTTGAAACAGAATTCACTTCCTTTTTTGAGGAACTCACAACTTTTTCTAAACATATTTTACAAGACCTTCATGCACAATTTAACCATGACCATTAAACAGTTGTTCATAGCGCTTTGCGTTATATTATGCTTTTTTTCTTGTAAACAAGGAAAAAAAACGACCTCTGAACGTGGTCTCACTGCTAAAACTGCTATGGTAGTTTCTGCTCGTAAGGAAGCTTCAAAGGTTGGAAGTGCCATTCTCGAACAAGGCGGCAATGCTTTTGATGCTATGTTTGCAACAGAAATGGCCTTAGCTGTGACTTATCCGTATGCGGGAAACCTAGGAGGCGGCGGATTTATGGTATATCGTTTAAATACAGGAGAAACCGGAGCACTTGACTATCGTGAAAAAGCCCCTTTAGCAGCTTCTAAAAACATGTATCTGGATTCCCTCGGGAATGTGATTCCATATAAAAGCACAGTTGGCGCTTACGCTGTTGGTGTGCCAGGCACCATTGCCGGTATCTTTGCTGCTCATGATAAATTTGGAACCCTGCCCATTGAAATCTTATTGCAACCTGTAATTGCGCTTGCAGAACAAGGGTTTATAGTGACCGAAAAACAAGAACAACGGTTTGCACAATACGATAGCATTTTTGAGGCCGTAAATGGTAAAACACTACTGTATAACAAGAGTGTTAAAGCACATATAACCTTTAAGAATTTAGCCTTAGCAAAAACCTTAAAACGCATTGCTGAATATGGACGTGACGAATTTTACACGGGGCAAACCGCTGCCAAAATCGTAGAATTCATCAATCAACATGGAGGTATTATTACAACCGAAGATTTGGCGCTTTATCAAGCAAAATGGCGCGAACCCATTAGTTTTCAATATGATGATTTAACTATTATTTCAATGTCTCCTCCCTCAAGTGGCGGACTCTGTCTTGCACAAATCATGAAAATGATTGAACCTTACGATATAAGTCAGTATGGTGCAAACTCATTAGAAGCGATTCAAGTGATGGTGGCTGCAGAAAAACTCGCTTATGCCGATCGTAGTTACTACTTAGGTGATCCAGATTTTGTTAAAATTCCTATTGAAAATTTACTTGACGATACCTATCTCAACAACCGTATGCAGCATTTCTCATTCGATAAGGCTATCCCATCCGATTCAATCTCATTTGGAATTCTCCCCAATTACACGATGAAATTCTCAGAACCATTTCAATATCAAGAACAGGAAGAAACCACACACTACTCCATTATAGATCAATTTGGTAATGCCGTCTCGGTTACCACAACACTTAATGGTGCTTATGGCTCTAAACTCTATGCAGATGAATTGGGCTTTTTCTTAAATAATGAAATGGATGATTTTAGTAGTAAGCCTGGCACTCCTAATGTTTATGGGCTCCTAGGTGGAGAAGCAAACGCTATTGCTCCACAAAAACGGATGCTTAGTGCTATGACACCAACTATAGTTGAAAAAAATGACGAGCTTTTTATGGTGGTGGGAACGCCTGGAGGGTCCACAATCATAACTTCTGTTCTGCAAACTATTTTAAATGTTCATGAATTTAATATGACCATGCAAGAGGCGGTCAATGCACCAAGGTTTCATCACCAATGGTATCCAGATGCCATACGAATGGAAGTAGATTTCTTTTCGGATGATCTTTTATACCAGTTAACATCTAAAGGTTATTATATCAACAAGAAAGCACCTCCAATTACTGCAAAGGTGGATGCTATTTTAGTTTTGAAAGATGGGAGTTTAGAAGGAGGTGCCGATTATCGTGGTGACGATACAGCTGTTGGTTTCTGAACGTTTGTAATCATTTGATCATATCATACTGGTTTAAATTTCTCTTTTTTACAATTGATTCCAAAATCGTTTCTGCAATTTTGTATATTTAGGTACAAAATAATCCAACCACATTATGAAACGTATAATTCTCGGTCTTTTAGGCCTTATTACTATGGGTGTATCTGCCCAAAACACAAAATTATTACGACAACCAACACTTCATGGCAATGAGGTGGTTTTTGTCTATGCTAATGACCTTTGGAAAGCCTCCACATCTGGCGGTATTGCCATAAGATTAACCAGTGATGACGGTTATGAATCAAATCCGCACTTTTCAAATGATGGAAAATGGATTGCGTTTACTGCACAGTACGATGGTAATATTGATGTATATGTCATCGCTTCAGAAGGGGGAGAACCACAACGTCTTACCTACCATTCAACAGGTGATTTTGTGCAAGGTTGGACTCCAGACGGAAAGGTCTTATTTCGCTCTGGTCGAGAAGGTCGACCTACCCAAACCACTAAATTCTTTACGGTATCGATCAAAGGTGGTATACCCGAAGCCATAGACATACCGCGTGTTGCTTATGGTGAAATATCTCCAGATGGAAAACATATAGCTTACACGCCTATTACCAGCTGGGATCCCGAATGGCGTAATTATCGTGGCGGACAAGCCATGCCTATTTGGATAGTAGATCTAAAAACTAAAGAATTAATTAGAACACCTCAGCTAGATAAAGAACGTCACCTTGACCCTGTATGGCTCAATGGTGTTGTGTATTATTTATCCGAACGTGATTATACGAGTAATATCTGGTCATTTGATCCAAAATCACAAACTGAGCAACAAATGACTTTTCATAAAAAGTTTGATGTCAAAAGTTTAGATGCTAGTGCTTCAATGATTGTTTATGAACAAGGAGGCTTATTACATACTTTAAATCCGACTGACAAATCAACTAAAATACTCAATATAGAAGTTAAAGCCGATTTAAATTTTTCTCGTTTACGCTGGGAAGATGTTGCCGGCAGACAATTATCAAATCCTAATATTTCACCCAACGGCAAACGCGCTGTTTTTGAACATCGGGGAGAAATCTTTACCGCGCCTAAAGAAAATGGTACATGGAGAAACTTAACCAATTCATCGGGTATTGCTGATCGCGCTCCAATATGGTCCCCTAAAGGAGATCAAATTGCTTGGTTTTCTGATAAAAGTGGTGAATATCAATTGGTTTTAGCAGATCAAAATGGTCAAAATCAACAATACATCAAACTCCCAAATAACACCTTTTACTTTCAGCCAGACTGGTCACCAGACGGAAAACATATTGCCTATACCGATACCGATTACAACATTTGGATTATTAACTTAACTTCTAAAAAAGCAGTGATTGCTGCAACAGATCGATATGCACATCCAAATAGAGCTATGAATCCTGTTTGGTCTCCTGATAGTAAATGGATTGCATTTGCAAAACAAAACGAAAGCCATTATAAATCGATTTTTGCTTATCACGTAGACACTAAAAACACTGTCCAACTTACAGATCCAATTGCTGACGCTATTAGCCCAGTTTGGGACGCTTCAGGGAAATATTTATATACACTTGCTAGTACAAATTATGGTCTAGCAACAGGCTGGCTGGATATGAGTTCTTATGATCCGGAAACAACGCGCAGTTTATATACGGTAGTACTAAATTCTACCGACAAAGCTCCAAATCATCTTAAAACCGACGAGGAAGCTTCCGAAGAAAAAGGAGATAAAAAAGAGACTGACGCCTCTAAAGACGATGCAAAAGATAAAAAAGAGGAAAGCGTAACAGTTACCATTGACACCAATGGTTTATGGGACAGAGCTGTTGCCATGAGTCTACCAAATGGCAATTTTGTTGCCCTTGGAAAAGCACCTAAAGGACATGTTTTTGTTGTTGAAGCTACTGATGATGGTTTAAAGGTACATGATTACGACGCTGAAAAAGATAAAGCCAGTGATTTTGCAGATGGCATTGGGAATATGGTGATTTCCGAAGATCGCAAATCGACACTTATTAGTAAAAATGGCTCTTGGGCCATTGTTGGCACTTCAGGAAAAGCAGATTTTAGTAAGGGAAAAATAAATACGAATCTAAAAATCAAAATAAACCCAAAAGAAGAATATCATCAAATCTTTAAAGAAGGCTGGCGTTATATGCGTGATTTCCTGTATGTCGATAATGTGCATGGTGCACCTTGGGATGATGTGTATAAATGGTATTCGCCATGGATTGACCATGTACGTCATAGAACAGACCTAAACTACGTTGTAGATATAATGAGTGGTGAAGTTGCTGTCGGGCATTCATATGTGCGTGGTGGTGATCTTCCCGATGTTGATTTTGTTCCGGTAGGATTATTGGGTGCAGATATAAAAGCTGCAGATGGAAAATATCAAATCACAAAAATTTATAGCGGTGAACGCTGGAACCCAGGAACTAATGCGCCGCTAGCACAACCAGGTTTGAACATTAATAAGGGAGATTACATTTTAGCAATCAATGGCACAGAGGTCTCAGCAAATATGAATCCATATCAGTTGTTAGAACAAACCGCTGGACGCGAAATTAATATTACTGTTAATAATAAACCAGTGATGGATGGCTCGCAAACGGTTATAGTTAAACCTGTTCGCAGCGAACGTAATTTACGTTACTTGGATTGGGTAGAAGGTAACCGCCGAAAAGTTGATGAGCTTTCAAATGGGAAATTGGCATATGTCTATGTTCCAAATACAGGTAATGGCGGATTTACCTCATTTAACCGTTACTACTTCTCACAACAAGATAAAAAAGGAGCTATTATTGATGAACGTAATAATGGCGGAGGATCTGCTGCCGATTACATGATTGATATCATGAATCGAAAACTGTTCGGTTATTTCAATAGTAAAACTAATGATAACCGTCCGTGGACAACACCTATGGCTGGTATTTGGGGGCCAAAAGTGATGATCATCAATGAGCGTGCAGGTTCTGGTGGTGATCTACTGCCTTACATGTTTAAAATGGCAAAAGTTGGAACCATAGTAGGAACTAGAACATGGGGAGGACTTGTAGGGACTTGGGATACACCACTTTTTATTGATGGTGGTCGTATGGTCGCTCCTCGTGGTGGGTTTTACGATGTAGATGGAAATTGGGCTGTAGAGGGCGAAGGCGTTTCTCCTGATATTGAAGTGATACAACACCCAAAATTAGTGAGTCAAGGTAATGATCCGCAATTGGAACGAGCTGTCCAAGAAGCAATGAATCAGTTGAAAAATAACGAATTTAAATTAATGCCTGAACCCGCTGCTCCAATAAGATCTATGCGACCAAAAGGCTATAAAAACGATAATTAATTTGAAGAAAGATTTCGATGTGGTTATCCTAACCGATAGTCGCTACCTCAACGATTCAAAAACAGACGAGTATAAACATAATGTCTATTATGAAGATCGAATAGTGTATCACGCCTTAGAGCAAGTCGGACTGAAAACACTTCGGCTTGCTTGGGATGATATGTTTTTTGATTGGTCGACAACCAAATCTGTATTGTTTCGCACCACTTGGGATTATTTTGATCGATTTGATGAGTTCTCACAATGGCTTGAAAACGTTTCAAAACAAACCACTCTATTAAATTCTGAAGCAATTATCCGCTGGAATATTGACAAGCACTATTTACAAGACCTTCAACAAAAGGGCGTTCGCATTGCAGAAAGTCATTTCATTGAACAGGGCGCAAAAGTAAGCTTATCACAATTGCATGATATACTGAATTGGAGTGAAACTGTTTTAAAACCCTGTATTTCAGGAGCCGCAAGACACACCTACAAACTTAGTCTTGAAAACCTAGATACACATGAAGTAAAGTTCAAAGAATTGATTGCTAATGAAGCTATGATGCTTCAGCCCTTTCAAAATAACATAATAGCTAAAGGTGAAGTGTCAATGATGGTTTTCAATGGTGTGTTTTCTCATGCCATTCTGAAAAAGGCAAAACTAGGAGATTTTAGAGTCCAAGATGATTTTGGCGGAAGCGTTCATAATTACAATCCTTCAACAACCGAAATTGATTTTGCAGAATTTGTGGTCAAGGCTTGCCCAGAATTACCCATATATGCAAGAGTAGATATTTTTGAAGATAATGATGGTGAGATCGCCCTTTTAGAATTAGAACTCATAGAACCCGAATTATGGTTTAGACATCATAAGAAGGCAGCGCTATCTTTAGCCCAAGGTGTAAAAGAAAAATTGAACTAGTATTTTCAGAATATCGATAAAAAATTATATTACAGTGCCTAAACCGAAAAAAATTCTAAAATTCATTGGAGGCGTTATCATCTTTTTTACGCTCCCGTCACTCCTGTTTTTTGCTTTTATGTATTTCAAATACAATGAAGAGCTCCCAACAGGCGAACAAGGAGTAGCTGCAGATCAAGTAGCCATGCAAATGCTAAATGCACTTAATCATGACGCCTACAAGGCGACAGACCATATTGAATTTACTTTCAAAAAGCGACATCACTACAAATGGAATAAGGCTAAAAATACTTGTGACGTGTTTTGGAAAAACGTAAAAGTGCAATTGAACCTGAGTAATAGCGACAAATCGAAAGTCTTTATTTCAGACATCCCTTATGATGGTATTGAAGTTCAGGATTATATTAAAAAAGCTTTAGACTACTTTAACAATGACACATTCTGGCTAGTAGCGCCTTATAAAGTTTTTGACGAAGGTGTAGAACGCAGATTAGTAAAGATAGAGGACGAAAAAGACGCCTTATTAGTCACTTATACCTCAGGTGGATCCACGCCTGGTGATTCATACTTATGGCATTTTGACAACCAAGGTAAGCCCAAAAGTTTCCAGATGTGGGTAGATATTTTGCCAATTAACGGATTGGAAGCTTCATGGAGCGATTGGACCATAACAGATACCGGTGCACAACTCCCAAGCTTTCATAAATTGATGTTTTTGGGATTGGAGATAGACGATTTAATAACTAAAGATTTGATAGAATAATTTTTTCAAATATTAACCTCCCTTCTGCCCAACAAATTGTTGCGACTTCAGTTTAAACAATACATTGAATGTTGTTAAACTTCCATAACTCCTAGTTATATATTGCTGTAAGTCTATCTTTTCTTGTTCATCGAGATTCTTACTCGAATTAATCTTTTGTTCCATGACTCGCAAGCGATCACGAACCATAGTGATTTTATGAAAGAAACTATCTATCGGTAATTCCTTCCCTTGCAAATCGGTGTCACCAGGTTCCATAATCAATTTCCCGCCTTTCCATTTGTCTGCAATGTGCACAACCTCAGTCACATCACTCCATCGTTTTAAAATTTGAACTAAGCTACTTTCAACTTCTGCGAAACTAACAGTATCTACATCATCGTCACAGGCCTCAATAACTTCGAAATCGCTATCAATATCTATCGTTTCTAAGCCCTTATCTATAAAGGTTATCCAATAATGCTTTGAGGTCACGTTGGTGACTACACCTTTTCCAAATTCACTATGGTCTATTCTTGATCCTATTCCTAGTATTTGCATCTGTCTCCTATTTTATAATTTCTATTACAAGTATAACAAATCCGAGACTAAACTTCACAAGAATTTAACATCTAAAATCGTACCTTTGCAACTTTGCGAGCAAACCGCGCAATTCCAGGACTATTTATGAATAAATTTAATGACGCTATAGAGGTTAAAGGTGCCAGGGTGCACAACCTAAAGAATATTGATGTAAGCATTCCAAGAGAACAACTTGTAGTTATTACAGGCTTATCTGGAAGTGGTAAATCCTCTTTAGCGTTTGATACTATTTATGCTGAAGGACAACGTCGCTACATCGAAACCTTTTCCGCTTATGCACGACAATTTTTAGGCGGATTAGAACGACCCGATGTTGATAAAATTGACGGACTGTCTCCAGTCATTGCCATTGAGCAAAAAACAACGAGTAAGTCACCGCGTTCTACCGTAGGAACTATTACTGAAATATATGATTTCTTGCGTTTATTGTACGCACGAGCGAGCGATGCCTACAGTTATAACACGGGAGAAAAAATGGTAAGCTACAGCGATGAGCAAATCAAAGCACTCATTAAAGATAGTTATAAAGGCAAAAAAATTAATATCCTCTCACCTGTCATTCGTTCGCGTAAAGGACATTATCGTGAACTTTTTGAACAAATTGCGAAACAAGGTTTTGTTAAAGTTAGAGCCGATGGTGAAGTACGAGACCTAGTGAAAGGAATGAAGCTAGACCGTTACAAAATACACGATATAGAAATCGTCATTGACAGACTTAAAATTGACGATTCAATAGATAATGATAAGCGTCTTTCAGAAACGATTAATACAGCCATGTATCATGGTGATGATGTCTTAATGGTACTTGATCATGAAACGAACAAAGCACGATACTTTAGTCGTAATTTAATGTGTCCGTCTTCTGGTATTTCCTATCCTAATCCAGAACCGAATAACTTTTCCTTCAACTCACCAAAAGGTGCCTGTCCAACATGCAATGGCATTGGGACCTTGTATCAAGTAAATGAACATAAGATTGTTCCAGATGACAGCTTATCTATCAAAGCAGGAGCTTTGGCGCCCCATGGACCACAAAAGAGCAGCTGGATTTTTAAACAATTTGAAACCATTGCACAGCGCTTTGATTTCAGTTTAAGTGACCCCTTTTCGGGAATACCTGCTGAAGCTAAACAAATGATTATGTATGGTGGAAACGATAAGTTTTCAGTAGAAAGTAAAACTCTAGGGGTAACACGAGAATACAAAATCGATTTTGAAGGTGTCGCCAACTTTATTGAGAGTCAATATAATAATGCCGAAACCACTTCATTAAAACGTTGGGCTAAAAATTATATGGATAAAGTTGATTGCCCTACTTGTGAAGGCTCAAGACTTAGAAAAGAATCTTTATATTTTAAGGTCAATGGATTAAACATTGCCGAATTGGCTAATAAAGACATTGTACATCTAGCAGCTTGGTTTAAAGATTTAAACCCGTATTTAGGGGTAACTCAATTCAAGATTGCAGAGGAAATATTAAAAGAAATTAAAACGCGTATTCAATTTTTATTAGATGTTGGATTAGATTACCTCTCTTTAAACCGTAGCTCCAAATCTTTATCTGGAGGAGAAGCACAACGCATTAGATTAGCGACACAAATTGGTTCGCAATTGGTAGGTGTGCTTTATATTTTAGATGAACCAAGTATTGGTCTCCATCAGCGTGACAATGAAAAACTAATTAATTCCTTAATCTCATTAAGAGATATTGGTAACTCCGTAATCGTCGTAGAACACGATAAAGATATGATTGAGCGTGCTGATTATGTGATTGATATTGGTCCGAAAGCAGGAAAATACGGCGGTGAAATAATTAGCATTGGAAGTCCTGAAGAACTTCTAACACATGACACCCTAACAGCCGACTATCTCAATGGTAAAAAATCGATTCCTGTGCCAAAACAACGACGTAAAGGTAATGGCAAATCTATTCTACTTAAGGGCTGTACGGGTAATAACTTAAAAAATGTGTCTGTAGAATTTCCATTAGGAAAAATGATAGGAGTTACAGGTGTTTCAGGTAGTGGGAAATCAACATTGATCAACGAGACCCTTTATCCAATTATGAATGCGCACTATTTTAATGGTGTAAAAATACCTATGCCGTACAAAAGCATTAAAGGCCTAGAACATATAGATAAAGTGATTGATATTAACCAATCGCCTATTGGTAGAACTCCTAGAAGTAATCCAGCAACTTATACTGGAACCTTTAGTGAAATTAGAAGCTTGTTTGCGAAAATTCCTGAGGCAATGATTAGAGGCTACAAGCCTGGTCGTTTTAGTTTTAATGTAAAAGGGGGACGCTGTGAAACATGCCAAGGTGGTGGATTGCGAGTGATTGAAATGAATTTCCTCCCAGACGTTTATGTAGAATGTGAGACCTGTCAAGGAAAACGTTTCAATAGGGAAACTTTAGAGATTAGATACAAAGGAAAATCGATAAGTGACGTTTTAGATATGACCATTTCCGAAGGAGTAGATTTCTTTGAACATATTCCAAAAATTCATAAAAAATTAAAGACCATCAAAGACGTAGGTTTGGGTTATATCACATTAGGACAGCAAAGTACAACCTTATCTGGTGGTGAAGCTCAGCGTATTAAACTAGCGACAGAACTGAGTAAACGTGATACAGGAAACACCTTTTATATTCTTGATGAACCTACTACAGGTTTGCATTTTGAAGACATTAGAGTTTTAATGTTAGTTCTAAACAAACTAGTTGATAAAGGAAATACGGTATTAATTATTGAGCATAATTTGGATGTTATTAAAATGGCAGATTATATTATTGATATTGGTTATGAAGGCGGCGAAGGTGGTGGAAAGGTGGTGGCCAAGGGGACTCCAGAACATCTTATTAAAGATAAAAAAAGTTACACTGCCAAATTTCTTAAAAAAGAACTAAATTAGAAGTTGTCTAAAAAAGTCAACAGCGACAAGTAAAATATTTATAATATATGAGAAAAGAACAAAGCCATAAACGCTGGAATGAAATAAAGACAAATGACTCATGGGCTATCTTTAAAATTATGGGAGAGTTTGTGAATGGTTACGAAAAACTGAGCAAAATAGGGCCCTGTGTGTCTATTTTTGGATCTGCCAGGACAAAGCCTAATCATAAATATTATAAACTCGCAGAAGAGGTAGCCTCTAAAATTGTTGATCATGGCTATGGCGTGATTACTGGTGGTGGACCCGGAATTATGGAAGCAGGTAACAAAGGTGCTCATATTGCAGGAGGAACTTCGGTTGGTTTAAATATCGATTTGCCTTTTGAACAACATGATAACCCGTATATTGATAGTGATAAGAGTCTTGATTTTGATTATTTCTTTGTAAGAAAAGTTATGTTTGTAAAGTACTCTCAAGGATTTGTTGTGATGCCTGGAGGTTTTGGAACGCTAGATGAGCTTTTTGAAGCTATTACACTTATTCAAACGAATAAAATTGAAAAATTCCCTATCATTTTAGTAGGAACAGAATTTTGGGAAGGTCTAATTGACTGGGTTAAAAAAACCTTATTAGAAGCTAATAATAATGTTAGTGAAAAAGACCTTGAGTTGATTCACATGGTTGACTCGGCTGAAGAAGTGCTCACGATACTTGATAAATTCTATAATGAGTCTGACTTGAGTCCGAATTTCTAAACCAACATTTAGCATACAATTTCAAGATTACCGCTATGATTAAGAAATTATATTTATTTGTAATGGCATGGATGTTTACGATTGCTACGCTTTCGGCGCAAGAAACGTTTAAATTGATGTTTTACAACTTATTAAATTTTCCGCTGGAAGATGCTGTACCCAATAGGATACAGTACTTAGATATTATTATTGACGATTACATACCAGATATATTCATGGTTTGTGAGTTGAATAACCAACAAGGAGCCGATACCATTTTAAGTCTGCTACAATTCTATAATCCCAATTTTCAAAGTGCTACTTTCGAATTTAATACTTCAGATGATAACATAGGAGATCAAAATGATCTTCAACAACTTATCTACTACGATAGTTCTAAGTTTATTCTCGAAAGTCAGACTATTGTAACCACTATTTTTAGAGACTTTAATCACTTTAAATTAAAACTAAATACCAATAATCAAGCTACTAATCCTGTCGTTTTAGACGTTATTGTGTGCCATTTAAAAGCATCCAGCGGTACTGACAATGAAGCATCACGATTACAAATGGTTAGCGATCTCGTAGCATACCTTGATACATTTCCAGTAGAAAGCAATGTGTTACTAGCTGGGGATTTTAATGTGTATACACATACAGAACCTGCATTTCAAGAGCTTATTGATGTTAATAATGTCATTACTTTCATTGATCCTGCAGATCGTATTGGTAGTTGGCATAACAATTCAAGTTTTGTGGATGTGATGACGCAATCTACACGAACCCAAACAGGGCTGGGAGGAACAACAGGTGGTTTTGATGACCGTTTTGATTTTATTATGACTTCCGAATCGTTGTTAACTAACCCAGAATTATCATTTGTTGCCGGGAGTTATGACGTCTATGGAAATAATGCCAATAGTCAATGCTATAACCAGTCAATTAATTCTTCCGACTGTGCAGGTGATGACTATTCCTTTTTTATTAGAGACGCTTTGCACAGTTTTAGTGACCATCTACCTGTTATTCTCGAGTTACAAACAAATCAATCTTTGAGTTTAACTGAAGTTTCATTAGACATAGGCATTTCAATTGTAGACACGAATGCAGTCGATACACAGTTGACAATACGCGTGGAAGAGCGATTACAAAACTCCTTAGTTTTAACTATTTATAATAGTTTAGGACAAGTGATAAAAAGTATAAATGTGAATACTACGTTAATAGATGTAGATACCTCACAATTTTCAAATGGTATCTATTATATTGCAAGTGAGAAATCAAAATTTAATCCTTTAAAATTTATTGTTACACATTGAAATTAAAACACGTTTTATTATTGCTTATATATTTGTGCAGTCACCTCTCTTCACCTGCTCAAAATCAAATTGACGTCAATGCCTCAGTAGATATAGATAATAAAACCATACGTATCACAGAACGTATCAAATATCAAAATGAGAGTAACGACACCTTAACAACGATTTACCTTAATGACTGGAATAATGCATACTCTACCAAGAACACGCCATTAGCACAACGCTTTTCAGAAGAGTTCAACGATAAATTTCATTTGGCAGAAAGTGATCAACGTGGTTATACTGTTGTTACAAGAATTATAGATCAAAAAGGCTCTAATCTTACGTTTTCAAATCTTCAATTACATCCAGATATTATTGAAGTGGAACTACAAAACGCACTGCTCCCAAAAGAAAGCTATGATCTGACTTTAGCCTATGATATCGTTTTACCAGATGACAGTTTTACAGGTTATGGTATAAGTTCAGATAAAAATTTAAATCTAAAATATTGGTATATCACTCCTGCTGTTTACGACGGAAATTGGCAGTATTATAGCAATAAAAACCTTGGAGATCTATACATTCCAAAAGCAAATCTCAACATTGAAATAGAGTTTCCACTAAATTATCAGTTGATTTCAGAATTGAATACTCTGGATGTGAAGCAAACCACAAACAAGCAAACATTTATTCTGAATGGAGAAAACCGTGTGAATACAAATTTAATATTGACAAAATTCTCTGAATTTAAGTTTGTACAAACCGATAATTTCACTATCTACTCAGACCTATCAAGTGAGGGTATTCCTAATGAAGAAAAAGCAATTATAACAGACAAGATTACAAAGTTCATTACGAAACATCTTGGCGAATATCCGCATGAACGCCTTTTAATTACAAAAAACGATTATAAAAAAGATCCTTTATACGGTTTAAATCAACTACCCGATTTTTTATTGCCGTTTTCAGATGTGTTTCAGTATGAATTAAAGCTACTTAAAACATCTTTAAATAATTATTTAGAAAACACCTTGTTGATCAATCCACGAAAAGACTACTGGCTTAGAGATGGAATTCAGATTTATTATTTGATGAAATATGTCGAAATGCATTATCCAGACACTAAACTCTTAGGAAAACTTGCAGAAATTTGGGGCATACGGTCATTTCATGCCGCCGATTTAAAATACAACGACCAATTTACCTTGTTCTACATGCAAATGGCAAGAACAAATCGTGATCAAGCTCTAACAACTTCTAAAGATTCTTTGCTAAAGTTTAATTCTAATATTTCTGGTAAATATAAAGCTGGACTAGGTTTGCGTTACTTAGATGATTTCATTAATGCAGATATTCTCGAATCGACAATTTCAGAGTATTTGAAAAATAACCAAATTAAAATAACAAGTTCTAAAGACTTTGAAACACTACTCAATACACGAACTTCAAAAGACATTGATTGGTTTTTTAAAGAATATGTTGACTCTAGAGTCAAGCTAGATTTTAAAATAAATAAATTAGAAAAAACTGAAGATTCTATAACGTTTGTCATCACAAACAAACGCTACAATAGTATGCCTGTCTCCCTTTTTGAATTAAAAAATGATTCGGTACTATCACAAACTTGGATAGAAAACATCAAGGATACTAAAACGATAACAATACCGAGAAATGGTATTGATAAATTGGTTTTAAATCATGATAATGTGATTCCTGAATTTAATCTCAGAGATAATTACAAATCATTAAGTGGCTCTTTTATTACCAACAAACCATTTCAATTTAGAATTTTTAAAGACATTGAAGATCCCTATTATAATCAGATTTTTATAATGCCGCAGGTAGAATTTAGGAATATTTATGACGGACTAACACTTGGTGCGAAATTTTATAATAAGTCAGTATTAAGAAAACGTCTTAATTATAGGTTTGCTCCTGTTTATGCCACTAAATCTAGATCATTAACTGGTAGCAGTAGTGTCTATTACACTCATTATTTTGATGATATAGATTTATGGAATATCACGTATGGTATTAATGCCAAATACAATTCATTTGCTGAAGATTCATTCGTAACCATATTGACGCCTAGTCTTAATTTTTCCTTTAGAGAAAATGACGATTTCAGATCTGATAAATCACGTTTTTTGAATTTAAGATATGTAAGTATTTCTAGAGACGTTGGTGAAAATGCAATTATTGAAGACCTTGATGAACCCGATTATAGTGTTATAAATTTGAGATATGTCAATACAAACCCTGGTTTGATTGATTTTTATAAGTGGTATTATGATGTTCAGGTTGCCAGTAACTTCGGAAAAGTTGCTATCAATTATGAATACCGCAAGTTATCGCAAAACAACCGTCAGTTTAATTTGCGCTTTTTCGCAGGTACGTTTCTGTATAACAAAACTGACCCTAATTCTGATTACTTTAGTTTTGCTTTAGATCGTCCCACCGATTATCTGTTCGATTATAACTATTTAGGGCGTTCTGAAGATTCCGGTATTTTTAGTCAGCAGATCATCATTGCCGAAGGTGGATTTAAATCGAGACTGGATACACCTTTTGCGAACCAATGGATGACCACAGCTAATGTAAGTACCACCATTTGGAAATACATTGAAGTTTACGGTGACATTGGGTTGGTTAAAAACAAAGGTATTAATCCTGTTTTTCTCTATGATTCTGGAATCAAAATTGATTTAGTTACCGATTTTTTTGAGTTGTATTTCCCTCTTTATTCAAGTCAGGGTTGGGAACTCGGACAAGGCGATTACGACCAAAGAATTAGAATAAAATTCACCCTTGACCCACAAGTTTTGTTTGGGCTTTTCCGAAGAAAATGGTATTAACAGATTCTTAACAAGATCGTCTATTTTTTGTTGATTTTGATAATATCTCTAAAAAAGTAGCATTTTTTTGATATATTCCTAATATTATAACAAAGTTCGACGTTGTACCATAAGTAAAAATTAGTTAAATTTGTAGCTTATAAAATATCGCTATGCCAACAAAAACCAAAGCCACTACAGATATGACTTTTGAAGACTTCAAAAACGAAGTTTTGAACGATTATAAAATTGCTGTGACCAGTAGAGAATGTAGCCTACTAGGGCGACGTGAAGTCCTGACGGGTAAGGCTAAGTTTGGAATCTTTGGTGACGGTAAAGAAATCCCACAATTAGCTTGGGCTAAAGCGTTTAAAAATGGTGATTTTCGCTCTGGCTACTATCGTGATCAAACATTCATGATGGCCATAGACCAACTAAATATCCAACAGTTTTTTGCAGGATTGTATGCACATACTTCAATTGAAGCTGATCCCATGAGTGCTGGTCGTCAAATGGGAGGGCATTTTGGAACTCATAGCCTCGATGAGAATGGCGAATGGAAAAACCTTACCGAACAAAAGAATTCAAGTGCCGATATCTCACCTACTGCTGGTCAAATGCCGAGATTACTTGGTTTAGCTCAAGCCTCAAAAATTTACCGACAAGTAGACAACATAGATACTACAAAGTTTTCAGTTAAAGGAAATGAGATTGCATGGGGAACCATTGGTAATGCGAGTACAAGTGAAGGACTCTTTTTTGAAACTATAAATGCAGCTGGTGTTTTGCAAGTTCCAATGGTCATAAGCATTTGGGATGATGAATACGGGATTTCAGTGCATGCCAAGTATCAAACTACTAAAGAAAATATCTCTGAGATTTTAAAAGGCTTACAGAGAGATGAAGAGAATAAGGGGTATGAAATCCTCAGAGTAAAAGGTTGGGACTATTCGGCGCTTATTGACACCTATCAAAAAGCCGAAAAGATAGCGCGTGAAGAACATGTTCCTGTTATGATACATGTAAATGAATTAACACAACCACAAGGACACTCAACATCAGGATCTCATGAACGTTATAAAAGTAAAGAACGTCTAGAGTGGGAAGTTGAATATGACTGCTTAGCTCAGATGCGCCTTTGGATGATTAGCAATAATATAGCCTCAGAAGAGGAATTAACAGCGGTTGACAAAGACATTAAAAAACAAGTGCGTGAAGGAAAAAAAGCTGCATGGAATGCCTATCTAGCTCCTATTTTAAAAGAACAGACTCAAGCCATTGAATTCATCTCTGCAACTGCAGAAGAAAGTGCTAATAAAGTTTTTATAGTTAAAATTATCAATGAACTTAAAGCCATAAAAGAACCCGTTCGAAAAGATGTGATTTCAGCGGCTCGCAAAACCTTGCGTTATCTGGTTGGAGAAGATTCGAACGAGAAATTAACGCTTCAAAACTGGATTAATAACTACATAACTGAGATGCAACCAAATTATAGTTCGCATTTATATAGCGCATCAAACCAGTCGGTTTTAAACATTTCCGAAGTACCACCAACCTACGATCATGATGCTGAATTAGTGGATGCCAGAGTTGTCCTTAGAGATAATTTTGATGCCATTTTTAACAACTACCCAGAAGCCTTGATATTTGGTGAAGACTCAGGTAATATTGGAGATGTTAACCAAGGCTTAGAAGGTTTACAAGAAAAATACGGTGAGCTTAGAGTTGCTGATGCAGGAATTCGAGAAGCTACAATTTTAGGTCAAGGTATTGGTATGGCTATGCGTGGATTACGTCCGATTGCTGAAATACAATATTTAGATTATCTCTTATATGCGCTGCAAATCATGAGCGATGATTTAGCAACCTTACAGTATCGAACAAAAGGAAAACAAAAAGCGCCATTAATAGTGAGAACACGTGGTCACCGCTTAGAAGGGATTTGGCATTCGGGTTCTCAATTAGGTGGGATTATTAATCTGATTCGTGGTATCCATGTTCTAGTGCCAAGAAACATGACTAAAGCTGCTGGATTCTATAACACACTTTTAGAAAGTGATGAACCTGCATTAATAATAGAATGTTTAAATGGCTATCGTTTAAAAGAAAAAATGCCTAATAATATAGGTGAATTTAAGACACCTCTTGGTGTTGTTGAAACGGTTAAAGAAGGAAGTGATATTACCTTAGTATCCTATGGTTCAACATTAAGAATTGTTGAACAAACCGCTAAAGAACTCCTTGAAGTTGGTATTGATGCAGAAGTCATTGATGTGCAGTCTTTATTGCCTTTTGATCTCAATCATGATATTGTTAAAAGTGTGTCCAAGACCAATCGTTTAATGGTCATTGATGAAGATGTTTCAGGTGGTGCAACTGCTTATATTCTCAATGAAATTGTGAATACACAAAATGCATTTCAGCATTTAGACAGTCAGCCAAAAACCTTAGCTGCACAATCTCATCGCCCTGCCTATGGAACCGATGGTGATTACTTTTCAAAACCCTCAGCAGAGGACATTTTTGAGGCTATTTACGAGGTGATGCATGAAGTGAATCCTTCAGACTTTCCGAAATTAAGATAAATACAATCTATTCAAATTCATAAAAACCTTCCAATAACATGGGAGGTTTTTTTGTTATATTGTGATATTAGCTGACATAAGTCATATATTGTTTATTAAGTAATGTATAACTTTAATATTTACATTCAAACTTTGATTATATGATTACAGAAGAGGTATTAAATTCACTTAAAACCAATACTGACCTTATTGATTATTTAAGGACTCACATAGATGACGACCCAAGTTATAAATCCGCTTTAGATGCTTATGAATACGAACAAGAATTGTTACCGCTTCAAGCAGAACTCGTGGATCTTCAGCGATGGGTACAAAAAGAAAATAAAAAAATAGCTATAATATTTGAAGGCAGAGATGCCTCTGGAAAAGGTGGAACTATAAAACGTTTCAAAGAACACCTCAACCCCAGAGCCATGCGTATTGTAGCCCTAAATAAACCTACTGAAGTTGAAAAAAACCAATGGTATTTTAATCGCTATATCAAAGAGCTGCCCAATGCTGGTGAGATTGTGTTTTTTGATAGAAGCTGGTATAACCGAGCCGTGGTTGAACCTGTAATGGGATTCTGTACCAAACAACAATACAATCGTTTTATGATTCAGGTTCCTGAATTTGAAAATATGTTATATGAATCAGGAACTACAATCATTAAATTCTGGTTTTCCGTATCTAAAGAGGAACAACAACGACGTTTTGAAAAACGCTTAAACAACCCGCTTAAAAAATGGAAATTTAGCCCAGTGGATGAAAAAGGGCAAGAATTATGGGATGATTTTACCACCTATAAAAATCAAATGTTTTCAAGAACACACAACTCATTTTCACCTTGGGTCATTATTAAATCAAATGATAAAAAACGTGCCAGACTCGAAAGTATCAAATACGTTTTAAGTCTGTTTGATTATGACAACAAAGGGAGAAGTTGTAAAACTATATTACCAGATCCAAATATAGTTCAGCGTTATTTCAGAAATACAGTTCAAATCGATTTATAATAATTTCCACCTCCATGATGACCGATAAAAACATCTCCATAATCAATTCAAAAAAAGGACTTGTAGCACTATTGCGCCAAAGCCGTTTAGATACAAAAAGAGCAATTCAAAGCGTTAAATATGAAAAACGTCTTGAGAAACTGCAAGAGGAAATGCTCATTCTCCAGCAGTGGGTAGCTACCAATAATAAAAAAGTCATTATCCTTTTTGAAGGTCGAGATGCTGCAGGAAAAGGTGGTGCTATTAGACGTATTATTCAACATCTTCCCCCTCGTGCTATACGTGTTGTTGCCTTACCTAAACCTAATGAAACAGAAATGGGACAATGGTATTTACAACGGTATATCAATCGCCTACCTAATAATGGTGAAATTGTATTCTTTGACCGGAGCTGGTATAACAGAGCCATTGTAGAACCTGTAAACGGATTTTGTACTAAAAAAGAATATGATATTTTTATGAGTCAGGTCAATGAATTTGAAAACATGATTCAGTCTTCTGGAATTTATTTATTAAAACTGTACTTCTCAATAACTAAAAAAGAACAGGAACGACGATTTAAGGATATTATTAGTTCGCCTATTAAAAAATGGAAATATAGTGAAGTCGACAAAAGAGCGTTAACACTTTGGGATGAATACACCACCTTTAAAGAAGCTATGTTTGAAAAAACTCAAGAAAATGCACCTTGGAAGGTCATAAAGGCCAATCGAAAAACAAATGCTCGCATAAGAGCCTTTGAATACATTCTAAAAAGCATCCCTTATGAAGTGAAAGACATAGAAGCGATTAGGCATAGGTCTTTACGTTCTATTTTTAATGACTAAACACCTCTTTAATTTGTACTCATGATTTTTTTATTACTTATGATTAAACCAATCATATATTAGATGGTCTAATCAAAAAGCCTAATATGAAATCAATTATTCTAGTCCTAATGGGCAGTCTTATGTTTTCTTGTGGAAACGATGAAAACGAAGACTTAATACCTATTACTGAAAATGAAACCCTTAATTTTTCTGATGTACTATCGATTAATTTTGAAAATCTTCCAAACTACAGTAATCAAAGTGTCCCAAATTATATCAATAGGGATAATACAACCTTCGGAAATGATATTACAGATGAAGGTGCAACCCTAGGACGTGTCTTATTCTATGATAATCAATTATCTGTTGATAATAGTATCGCATGTGCTAGTTGCCATAAACAAACTTTCGCTTTTGGTGACAATATGCAGGCCAGTTCTGGCGTAAATGGTGTCACAGGGCGACATTCCATGAGACTGGTGAATGCAAGATTTTCTACTGAAAATCATTTTTTTTGGGATGAGAGAGCGTCCAACCTCGAAACACAAACTACTATGCCAATTCAAGATCATATTGAAATGGGATTTAGCGGTAACGATGGTGATCCTAACTTTAATGACCTTATTTCCAAACTTGAAAACATCGAATACTATCCAGCCTTGTTTAATTTTGCTTTTGGTTCTGAAGAGATTTCAGAAGCCCGAATACAAAATGCCCTAGCTCAATTTGTAAGAAGCATACAATCCTTTGATAGCAAATATGATGCGGGAAGAATACTAGCCATTAATGACGGACAACCCTTTCAGAATTTCACAAACGAAGAAAATTTAGGAAAACAATTGTTTTTGCAGCCTCCAGTCTTTAATAATCAAGGTGCAAGAATCGCTGGAGGAATAGGCTGTGCAGGATGTCATCAAGCACCTGAATTCAGTATTGACCCAAACTCATTAAATAACGGTGTTATTGGTTCAATTAATAGCACAATTCCAGATTTAATTGTGACCCGCTCACCAAGTCTTCGTGATGTCATTAAGACAGATGGGACAGCTAATGGACAATTCATGCATATTGGTGTTAGCACAAATTTAAATACCGTTTTAAGTCATTACAACAGTATTATTTTAGCAGGCAATAACAATCTTGACCCGAGATTAAGTCCAAATGGTATTGGCCAGCAATTAAATCTCACCCAAGTGGAGAGAGACGCTATCATAGCTTTCATTGCTACTTTAGCTGGAAACGAAATCTATACTAATGATAAATGGAGCAGTCCTTTTATTCCATAAAAAGACGAATTGAGACCTATTGGTTTTTTGAAAATCATTAAAATCTCTTACATTTAGGTTTTAAATCTCATTTGAATGTTTCCAGATTTTAATCGTTGGAGCTTACCGTTATTAATTCTTGTTATACAAGGTTTAGTTTTTGTCGTTTTACTTTTGTCAAGATACTTCAGGAAACGACAATTGTCAGACTTATTTTTAGGACTGATACTACTATTGACTTGTTATAGTCAAACCTGCTATACTTTTGGTTTTACAGGCTGGTATGATGAATTTAGAACTACAAAAATTAACTATTTCTTAATTAATACTGGTGTTGCTATTGCACCTTTAATTTATCTGTATATCAAATCTGTAACAGCTTCAAATTTTAAGTTTAAAAAATCATATTGGTGGCATTTTGCCCTTGCTTTTACCTTTATTAATTACCATTTGGGTATTTATATTTATGACGCGTTACAGCCTGGATTTGAAAACATTCAAAATGGTGTCTTAAAAATTGAGCTAGATGAGGCCTATATACAATCTATAGTGGGTTATATTGAAACACCTTTCATACTGGTTTACTTAGCCTTTACATTTCAATTATTTTATAGTTACCGAAAAAAGATTATTCAATATTTCTCAAATACCTACAAACTCGAGTTGAATTGGATATTGAGCTTTTTAATACTGTTTAGCTTACTCTTTCTTTATGGTACAATTCAGGATATCATAGGTTCTACGTATATGGACTTAGGCTATGAGCAACGTTGGTGGCTTAATTTCTTGACAGCAATAATCACTTTATACGCCGGTATCAAAGGCTATTTTACAGATACTACAAAACTTAATAAACTAGATTTTAGCTTTTCACCTAAGACTATCGGAATTCCTGAAGAAACTGATAAAATTGATTCAAAACCTTATTCAGAATCAGAGTTAGAAAGCGTAACGCAGTTAATGGAAATAGAAAAAGCCTATCTAAACCCAGAACTCAATCTTTCCGATTTGGCTAAAATGGCAAAACTAACACGTGGACAACTTTCTGAAGTCATCAATTCTGGCTTTGGTAAAAATTTTAATGATTTTGTTAATGAATACCGAGTTGAAGCATGTAAAACCATGCTTAAAGCAGACAAACATCAGCAACTCTCTTTATTGGGTATCGCTCAAGAATGTGGCTTTAATAGCAAAGCGACCTTCAATCGTGTGTTTAAAAAATTGACAAACTCTTCTCCTACTGAGTATTTAAAAACGCAGCTAAATTAAGACGTCTCAAATCGTATTTAAGACACTCTAATACCTTTTAAGTCGTTCACTCAATCTTGTTATCGCAAATTTGAATCACAAACAAATAAAACATGATAACAATGACCAGACTGAAATCTATTTTAAAATCAGTAATTACACCCGTAATACAAAAGCAGTGGTTAGCTGACGCCTTTTTAGCAATTCCAAGGATTTCTTGTGGCTTATGGTTAACCGCTGTGTTTGGTGCTGATAAATTTGGTATGCCATGGACAGCAGACAGTCAAAATCTCAATCTATTTGAGGTCTCCGCGTGGTTTCCAGAAGATGTTGCTAACTATGGTGGTATTTTTTCTTCCGCCCCAGTATTCTTTGCGTGGATGGGTGCTTTTAGCGAAGCTGTAGGTGGATTATTTTTATTACTCGGACTCAAAACGCGTTTGGCAGCATTCTTAATCATATGCACAATGTTGGTTGCCATCTTTATGCAAAAATGGAATGAAGGCCTTTGGGCAATGTTACCTGCTATCGGATTTCTGTGGGTCGCTATATATAGTCTAATCTTAGGATCTGGTCGCTTCGGACTAGATTATCTAATCAATAAAACATTAAAATAATATAACTATGAAAACACCAATTATGACTCTTATTACAATACTGATAGCATTTACATTAACTGCTCAAGATTCCCTACATATTACAGATTTCGATATGTTAAACAATACAAGTTGGAAGGGGCAACTGACTTATAAAGATTACCAATCTAATGAACTTAAGACCATTCCTTCCACTTTACAAATTCAAATAAAAGGTGACAGAATTACGACAAACATTCAATATACCTATGAGCCACAAAAAAACAATAAATCTACTGTGAAAATTAAAAAAAATGGCACCTATTTCGGAAATGAAAAAATTATTGAAAATAGTTACACCGATGGTTTGAGAAGATTTGTGACTACTTTCAAGGGTCGTGATAATGGAATGAGTGCAACCATGTTTATCATTCACGAATTCAATGAAACCAATTATAAGGTAATTAAAGAAGTACAATTAGATTCTAATGATGAACGCTTTATTAGAAATACTTATGAATTTACTAAAATTATAAAATAATTTGTCTAGACTTATGCCATAATTGTGGTGATACAATGCACCGAGGATGAAAAAAAATTACAAACAGCAACCTATATTGATGTGCCAAAAACCAAATAAATTTATCAAAACTAAAGAGAATAAAAATCAAATTATTCATCTCTTCAACTAAACAATATTGTTTTTATCGTCAAAATCCATCACAGGTGTGATGGATTTTTTATATTTAACTAAATTGACGCCATCATGCATTCAAAACAAGACAAACAACGATTAAGAGGAAATATATTTAGACATCTTGATGGTATTGCAACAGCTACTTCAGCCTATGCACTATATAAAAAAGGTGTTTTAGATTATTTGTTAGAACAGAAAAAAGCAGACCTCACGGTGTTATCATCAAAGTTTATTGCTAATGAAGGTTATCTTAATATTGCCTTAAGAGTATTATCCTCGCAAGGTTGGCTAACCCAACATTTAGACAATAAAAGTAATTCAGTTTCATATGAAATAAATTCAAGAAGCAAAACTGCTTTTGAACTCGTCCCGCTTTATGAAGAAGTCGTGAACTTACTCAAGTATTCTGTGAAATTGGCTCATGAGCCTATTGGTATTGATGCGTTTACTGTTTTAGAACGCATATTTAAATCATATGAATCACACTACGGAATGGATGTTTCCAATGAAGCATCAGTCGCCTATCAAGTACTCAAACATATTGAAGGTGTGGTAGTCGCTCCTATTATTGTGCGATTAGGCATGAATGGTTTGTTTCATAAATATTTTATGGAAGCCTCATTTACAGCGGAAGAATATCACAAAAACCCAGAAAGTTTTAAAAAAATTCTAGATTTCTTTGCTCATTTAGGTTGGTTCATCAAAAAAAAGAATACCTATCAATTTACAGATGATGGTTTATTCTTTGCAAAACGTGCTAGTGCATACGGTGTGACTGTCTCTTATTTACCAACCTTTATTCAATTAGAGGAATTGATCTTCGGAAATGCAAAAATTTTAAAAACTGAGTCCGCAGATGAAACGGAAAAACATGTGCATCGTGAAATGAATGTTTGGGGAAGCGGTGGCGCACATTCCACTTATTTCAAAGTAATCGATGAAGTGATTATTAAATTATTTAATAAGCCTATTGAGCAACAACCTAAAGGCATATTAGATATGGGATGTGGTAATGGTGCTTTTATTCAACATATATTTGACGTCATTGAATATCAAACACGTCGGGGCAAAATGTTAGATGAACACCCTTTGCTGTTAGTAGGAGCCGATTTTAATCAAGCAGCACTTAAAGTCACACGTGCCAATTTAATAAAAGCTGATATATGGGCCAAAGTTATTTGGGGTGATATTGGTCGTCCCGATATTTTAGCCAAAGACCTTAAAGAAGATTATAATATTGAACTTAAAGACTTGCTCAACGTGCGCACCTTTTTAGATCATAACCGAATTTGGGAAGCACCACAAACCGCAACAAATCATATCAGTGATTCAACAGGAGCTTATGCTAGTTCTGGCAAACGCTTAAGCAATAATACTGTTGAGCACTCCTTATTAGAGCATCTCAAAAAATGGAAACCTTATGTTGAACGTTTCGGTTTACTCATGATAGAGCTACATACCGTTGACCCTAAAATTGTGGCTCAAAACCTTGGAAAAACTGCAGCGACAGCATATGATGCAACGCATGGGTATAGCGATCAATACATCTTAGAGGTTGATGTTTTTAATAAATTAGCACAAGAAGCAGGTTTACATCCTGATCCGAATTATTTTTCTAAATTTCCAAATAATGACCTAGCAACTGTTAGTGTCAATCTTTTAAAGGGTAACTAACTAATATATTATATAATGAAAACAAATTATACAGGTTTAGCCTTATTGTTCTTACGAGTCGGATTTGGCGGCTTTATGTTAACGCATGGAATCCCAAAGATTAGTATGCTTTCAGATCCTTCACAATTTGGAGATCCGATTGGTGTGGGAACTACAGCTTCTTTAATTTTATGCTTAGTGGGAGAAGTTATTGCTCCTCTACTTCTCATTATCGGTTACAAAACCAAATTAGCGGCCATTCCCGCAGCCATTACTATGATAGTCGCTGCATTTATTGTACATGCTAAAGATGATTTAGGAACCAAAGAAAAGGCCATATTGTACCTCGTTGCTTTTGTGGTGATGTTCTTAGCTGGTGCAGGTAAATATTCTATTGATGGTATGAAAAAATGATGGAAAAAGACAGTCCTTTAATTACACGAGATTGGTTAGCTATTGAACGCACCAAACTTGCTAATGAACGTACTTTTCTTGCCTATTTTAGAACTTTCCTAGTGATCTTAGGAACTGGAGTTACTATTTTAAAACTGGAATTCTTCTCAGATCTAAAGTCCTACGGTATTATTCTTATTATTGTTTCGGCTGTTCTATTAATTATAGGTCTTTATCGATTGATTTCTGTAAGAAAGACCATTAGGAAACATTATGATTTATAACAGCAAAACAAATCTATGACCAATAGTCGTAGTGTTTGGCATGAGTTGACTTGTGTTTGTCGAAATAAGTTGCGCTAAAAGCAGTTGTTCACGAGTTTAGCATAAACTTTAAAAAACGAATATTATGAAATCAAAAATTTCAATATTACTCATAACGCTGCTTTTGTTGAGCTCTTGTATTGTCAAATCCATTCAACCATTCTATACCAAAACAACAATACTTTATAATGAGCAAATTTTAGGTGATTTTACAGATAATGACAAAGGAGAATGGCAAATTGTATCTTTCAAAACTACGTGGGAAAGGGAAAATAATGATCCAACAAAACTAGTGCCTGAAGATTTAAAAACATTTGAAAGATATCAAGACGGATACATAGTAAAATATATTAAAAAAAATAATGAAGCACTCTTTATTGCCATGCCATTTAAAGTAGATGACCATATTTTTCTTGACTTTACACCCTTTGAATATGAAGATGACGGACTTAATCCATTAGTTGCTCAACATCTTTTAAAAACACATTCGGTCTCTAAAGTTGATATCAATAGTGATGGTTCTTTAAAGTTGTCATGGTTATCAGAAGACGCGGTGGGACCATTGTTTACAGAGAATAAAATCCGGTTAAAACATGAAAGAATTGGACTTGATGAAGATCTCATTTTAACAGCTAGTAGTGAAGAGTTACATGATTTTTTGCGAAAATTCGTCCGCTCAAATATCGAAAACAAATGGGATAAAGATGATATCTTTCAATTAACACCTAAAGATGCAAAACCATAGTTTAAGTTACACATTGAAATCGTCCAATTACCACAGACCACTAATTTTTAATAGTTTGCTGTGGTTGTTGGCATTTGTAATTTTGATCTTTGTGTTTTCAAAAGGAAAAGCACCTATAACCATTGATTATATTTACACCGTTGGTTTCTTGATATTTATGACCATACCCGTAAGTATCAATTTTTACCTCTTAATGCCTAAGTTGTTGAAACATGAAAAATATCCTTGGTATGCTTTAGCTTTTGTAATAAACCTCATTGTATTTGCTAATATTACGTTATGGCTGTTTCAGTCCGTTTTAGATTGGTTATTTCCAGATTATTTTTTTATTTCTTATGTATCTAAAGGCAACCTTTATATAACATTTACGATTTTTTTAATTAGTACGACCTTATTAAAACTTGCCGAAGATTGGTTTTATTTTAATAAGTCGCAAAATAAACTTCTTAAAGTAAAAGCATTGCAAGTAGAAACGCAATTGTCATCCCTGCGTTCTCAAATCAATCCGCACTTTTTATTCAATTCATTAAATGTGATTTATGCTCTGGCACTCGAACAAAAGAAGGAAACCACTAAAGCCATTGTGGAACTTTCTGATATCTTGCGTTACGTCATCTACGATTCTGACAAAGAACGTGTGACACTCGCCAATGAAATCACTCTAATACAAAATTATATCGCTTTTCAGAATTATAGAGTAGATACTAAAAATTGTATTACTCTGGATATAAATATTGACAACCCACAATTTAAAATTTATCCCATGCTTATATTACCACTCATAGAAAACAGCTTCAAATACGGTTTATCTCCAACGGAAAACCCAGCTCCAATTGAGGTCAAAATAACTCAAAAATCAAATCACCTTGAGTTTCAAATTAACAATGCTAATCTACATACTAAGAACGCCATTGATGAAGCCCATTCAGGGGTTGGATTGGAAAACCTGAAAAATAACTTAAATTTAGTGTATCCAAATCAACATGAGCTTATAATAAATGATGACAAAGAAAGTTTCAAGGTAACCATGATAATTAATGATGACTTATAACGCGAATACACTAATTAGTTGCATAATTATTGATGACGAGCTATCATCACAAAAGGTATTACAACATTTTGTAGGAGATACTGAAGTTTTAGATTTAAAGGCAATATGCAGCAATGCTGCAGATGCCTTTAAATATTTAAAACTTCATGGGCAAGTAGACCTCTTATTTTTAGACATCAATATGCCAAAGCAATCTGGACTTGATTTTTATATGAGTCTGAAACACCCACCCTTGGTTATTTTTACAACAGCATATCCGCAATATGCTGTCGACGGATTTGAAGTTAACGCCATTGATTATTTATTAAAACCTTTTGCTTATGATAGATTTTTAACCGCTATTCATAAAGTAATGCAAGTCCTAGATAAAAAGACTTCTCTTGATGATTTTATTGTTTTAAAAGAAAACAAAATCCTTCATAAAGTCTATTATAAAGACATTCAGTTTCTAGAAGCTTTTGGCGATTACGTCAAAGTGATTTTAAAAGATAAAACCATTCTCACCCATAGTACATTTTCAAAACTTATTGAAAGTTTACCTAACAACTTTTTAAGAATCCATAAATCATATAGCATTAACTTAAAGCGTTTGAATCATCTTTCTGGAAATCAAATAAGTATCGATGAGCATACCTTGCCTATTGGTCAAACCTATAAGCAAAGCGTTTTAAAAGCTCTAAATGTCTGAGATCGTCTACTATTTAGTATCTTGAGCGTCATTATTTAAACTTACTAAAACTTGTTTATGAAAGCTGTTTCAGTTGTAACCATTAGAAAAGAACTCAAGCATAAAACCAATGCAGAATTGGCAGAACTTTGCTTACGTTTATCACGTTTCAAAAAGGAAAACAAAGAGCTACTTACCTATTTACTATTCGAAGCCGACAGTGAAGATGGTTACATAGAAACTGTGAAATCTGAAATAGACGAACAATTTGAAGACATCAATACCAACAGTTTTTTTTATATTAAAAAGAGTGTTCGTAAAATCCTACGAAATACTAAAAAGTACATTCGCTATTCGTTGAACAAAGAGACTGAAGTTGAACTCCTCCTCTACTTTTGCATGAAACTAGCACATATGACACCTTCCATAAGGCGCAATACAACGCTTACTAATTTGTTTGACCGCAATATGGAGGCTATTGATAAAAAAGTATTAAAGTTACATGAAGATTTACAATACGATTATCAGGTTAAAATTGAGGATTTAAGAAACGGATAAACTTCATAATATATTCACGTATTTCAAAACTAAACGCGTTTACTCGCAAAGCACTTTAGATGTTTCTCTGTCTTGTTTTCTTTTGCTAAATTAGATGCAAAAGCCATTTATCCAATTACGCTGCTATGACCGTTAACGAGATCAAACAAATCATTACTAGAAACAAACACGATATAGCGTTTGTAATTGGTAATGAATCAACCGCTATCCTAACAATCCAAACGCATTATCTTGGGATGATTTACTCATGCAACTTTGGGATAAAGTATCATTGCAAACACTTACCAAAAAACCTAATGGCATTTCGTCTACTGAATTTTATGATGTCTTAGAACTTGAAAATACACGGGATCTCAATTTGCAAAAAGAAGTAACAAAAATAATGAATCATTGGGCGCCATTTAAACATCACCAATTGATTATTGATAAGATAAGGACACTTAATGCACCTATACTCACGACCAATTTTGAAGAAACTTTTGCGCGTACTTTTGATTATCAATTACTACGAACAGATTCTAAAGGTTTCACCGATTTTTACCCATGGACAACCTATCATGGTGAGGCATCATTCGAACTTCCTACACAAGGCTTTGGGCTTTGGTATATAAATGGGATGATCCACTATCATAGAAGTATCCGCTTAGGTCTTAGTCATTACATGGGTAGTGTAGAACGTGCTAGAAACCTACTGCACAAAGGCAATGAAGAACGCCTGTTTTCAGAAAAAAACAGTGAGCGCTGGTCGGGTTATAAAACCTGGCTTCATATCATTTTTAATAAATCCTTATTTATATTTGGCCTTGGACTTGAAGAAAACGAAACATTTTTGAGGTGGCTCTTAATTGAACGTATCAAATATTTTAAAATCTACCCAGATCGCAGACATAAAGGTTGGTACATACACAAACCTAGTAATAATGGTTTGGACGAAGGAAAAAAATTCTTTTTAGAACGCGTTGGCTTCGAAGTGATAGAAGTAGATGATTATGCAGATATTTATGAACATATCTGGACATAAATAATTTTATTATTAATTTAATAAATTCAAATAAAGACCTAATAAACAGATGTGTTACGATATTAAAGCAAGCTTAGAAGCCCAATTAAGTCGCGCAAGACGACGAGGAGATCTTATGGCTATTGCTGAGATTGAAGAAAAATTAGTGCCATATACAGATCTACCGCTACATCACGCATCTGGATTTAGCCATCCTGAGCTACTCATCTATACCGATAGTTCGCCTGAATTTCCTGAAGTTGCAACTTGGGGATTAGTGCCACATTGGGTTCGTGATGAGGAACAACTCAAGAAACTATGGAATAATACACTAAATGCTCGAGGTGAAACCATTTTTAAAAAACCCTCCTTTAGAGATGCAGCGAAACATCAAAGATGCATTATATATATAGACGGATTCTATGAACATCATCATTTTAATAATAAAACGTATCCGTTTTACATTCATAAAAAAGATAATGAACCAATTGCCTTAGCTGGTTTATGGAGTAAATGGATTAACCCCGAAACAGGTGGACACATAAAAACTTTTACTATTGTTACGACAGAAGGAAATATGATGATGAGCAAAATTCATAATAATCCTAAAATAAAGGGTCCAAGAATGCCATTAATACTGCACAAAAATCTAGAAGATAAATGGCTAGATTCCATTGAGAACCAATCAGATATTAAGACCCTTCAGGGATTAATTCGTGCCTACCCCGAAGATGAATTACAAGCGCATACTGTTAGAAAATTAAGAGGCAAAGATTACATGGGCAACGTCGCGGAAATTGCCGAACCTTTTAACTATAATGATTTAGAGTTTTAGCAGTTTAAAATACTCTATGGAAATATCTTATCAAAATACAAGAGTTATCTCCTTTTTGTTATCTTAGCGCGAATACTTAACGAACCTTTCATAAATCCTATACTAACATACTGCATATGAATATAAAAGTCAAAGACTTGATGGTGGAATCAGTGATTACCACAATGTCTCATAAAACCGTTGGACATGCGCAATCCATCATGACTAAAAATAAAATAAAGTCCATTCCTGTTATTGATGGTGAAAAGAATATCAAAGGGATTATCACTTCTACCGACATGCTAGAAGACACCTCAGAGAATACTCCCGTAAGCCATGTGATGACTAAAAGCGTCTATACGATTCCTCCTTATTCAGATGTAAGTGTTGCGGCTAGAGTGATGCGCAATCATCATATCAATCATATCGTCGTTGCCGATGAACAGAAAATTGTTGGTGTTCTCAGTGCTCATGACCTGCTGCAACTTGTAGAAGATCATCGCTTTACGATGAAAAATCAACCGACGCCTTCTAAAAAGAAAAGTAAGCGCGAATAAGACTTGATAATTTTCACGCATTAAAAATCCTTACTAAAAGCTCTTTTAATAAATCTCCTTGTGGAATAGCGTTACTATTTACGCCTTTGCCTTTGACATCAAATTCGCGCAATGTAGATATGACTATACTCACTTTGCGCATCGGAAAGTTGCGTGCTGCAGCAACATATTCATTGACAAAATAAGGATTGATCCTGAGTGCTGAAGCCACACTTCTTGGATTTTTATCATGTAATCCGTGATAGTGTAGCAATTGTGAAAAGAAATTAAAAAGCAAGGATATGGTAACTACCATAGGATTATCTTTCGGATTATCTGCAAAATAGTTAATAATCCTAAATGCTTTTTCTGTATTGCGTTCACCAATGGCTTTACGTAACTCAAAATTATTGAAGTCTTTACTAATACCAATATTCTCTTCAATATGATCGGCATTAATTTGTGTGCCTTCTGGAAGTATAATTTTTAGCTTTTCAAGTTCATTATTAATTTTACTTAAATCGGTTCCTAGAAATTCTACCAGCATTTGAGCTGCCTTTGGTGAAATGGCATAGTTTTGCCCTGACAACACACGTCGAATCCAATCTGCTACTTGATTTTCATAAAGCTTTTTAGACTCAAAAACAACACCCGATTTCTTTAAGGTCTTGTAGAGCGCTTTTCGTTTGTCTATTTTTTTATACTTGTAGTTTACAACTAATACTGTAGTGGGCTGAGGGTTTTCAGCATAACTGGCTAACTTTTCAATAGTACGCGATAGATCTTGAGCCTCTTTTACAATCACCACCTGACGTTCCGCCATCATTGGATATCGCTTAGCATTACCGACGATATCATCAATAGACACGTCGCGACCGTATAACACCATTTGATTAAATCCTTTTTCTTCTTCAGCGAGTACATTGTTCTGAATATAATCAGAAATAGCATCAATATAATAGGGCTCCTCTCCCATCAAAAAGTAAATGGGTTTAATCGTACCACTTTTAATATCCTTAACTATTTGTTTTACGTCGTCCAAACTGTGAAATTTTCAATTTCTATAATGTAAAATCCAAAAAAACAGATAGTGCTTTTGGTATTCTGTTATAGTAGAGTAACTTTGATAAAAATCTCTGTTCAACTTGATGCAAGAACTCAATTTTCCGAAGTTTTCATTCCGTTTCAAAAGTAACGAAAATAAAGTTTCTATTTTCGATGAGATTCGTAAAAAATTCATTGTATTACAACCCGAAGAATGGGTGCGCCAGCATTGCGTTCAGTATTTAATACAATACAAAAAATATCCAAATTCCCTCATCAATGTTGAAAAGGAACTCAAAGTCAACGGATTGACGAAACGCTATGATATTGTTGTGTTTAATCCCGATGGAAGCATTCACCTCATTGTAGAATGCAAGTCGCACAAAATAAAAATTGACCAAAGTACATTTGACCAAATTGCACGTTACAATCTGGAGTTAAATGCGAGTTATCTCATGGTAACTAATGGAATTAATCACTATTATTGTGTTATGGACCAAGAGCATCAGCGCTATGAATTTTTAAGAGATATTCCCAATTACAAATGAAGCTCGCTATCGTTATACTTAATTGGAATGGAAAGCAATTACTAGAACAGTTTTTGCCCGCAATCATTCAGTATTCTGAAGGGGCTAATATTTATGTTGCTGATAACGCCTCTACAGATGATTCAATCGCTTTTGTAAAGGCTACATTTCCGAAGGTCCATATCATTCAAAATACAGAAAATGGAGGCTATGCCAAAGGCTACAATGACGCCCTTCAACATATAAATGCTGATATTTACTGCCTGCTCAATAGTGATGTAGAAGTCACTAAAGATTGGCTCGTTCCTATCATTTCTGAATTTGACTCCAATATAGAAACTTCCATTATCCAGCCCAAGATATTAGACTTCAAGAACAAAACATTTTTTGAGTATGCTGGTGCAGCTGGTGGATTTATTGATAAATATGGCTATCCATATTGTAGAGGACGTATGTTCAATAGCATTGAGAAAGATGAAGGTCAATATGATGATAGTATACCTATTTTCTGGGCTTCTGGTGCTTGTATGTTTATTAGAAAATCATGCTTTGAGGCGCTTCATGGGTTTGATGAGTCGTATTTTGCACACTTTGAAGAAATCGATTTGTGCTGGAGAGCGTTTAATGCTGGTTTCAATGTCAAATATGTAGGGACATCTACCGTATATCATGTAGGAGGTGCTACTCTAAGTGCTTTGAATCCGAAAAAAACATATCTCAATTTCAGAAATAGTTTGTTCACACTGACTAAAAACGTTGCAGGTTTTCTCTTAGGAATTATTTTTATGAGACTCGTACTAGATGGTATCGCTGGTTTAAAGTTTCTTCTAAGTTTTAAAGTCGGGCATTTCATAGCCATCCTGAAAGCACACTTCAGCTTTTACGCCAACTTACCTCGACTATTAAAAATGCGAAAACAACTTCCAAAGCGTAAAAAATACTTCCAAACCACTTCCATTGTATGGTCCTATTTTGTAAGAAAACGTTATCGTTATTAATTGTTCATAAATGTGTTAAAATTTTAGTTAAAGATCATCAATAGGTATGTTCTTTTCTATAATTTTGGTAAGTTAAATAACAACTAATTATTAAACTTTATTATGAAAAAATTAATGCTATTAAGTGTTGCTGGGATGTTCATTTTGACTTCATGCGTATCGAAGAAGGAATATATGGCACTAGAACAACAACAAAAAGAGACTCAGGATTTATTAAATTCTGCAACGGTCAAATTAAATAAATGTCTATCTGATGAAGCCGCTTCTGCTGCGCGTCTAGAAGAATTAAAAGGACGTCTAGCAGATATGAAATCTGCAAATGAAGCCTTAATTGAGAACACTAAAGACATGACTGTTCTAACGACTCAAGGCGCTAAAAATGTAGAAAAATCTTTAGAGAGCTTAAAAGAAAAAGATCTTAAAATTTCACGTTTACAAGATGCCTTGTCTAAAAAAGATAGTGTAACATTAGCATTGGTAACGAGCTTAAAAAAGGCTGTTGGTATCGACGATCCAGATATTGAAATTAACGTCGAAAAAGGAGTTGTGTTTATCTCTATCGCAGATAAATTATTATTTAAAAGTGGAAGTTATAATGTAACCACCAAAGCAAAAGATGTTTTAGCTAAAGTCGCTAAAGTAATTCAAAGCAAACCTGATTTTGAAGCCATGATTGAAGGTCATACAGATAGTCGTTCTTATAGTAAAGGCGAGCTAGTAGACAACTGGGATTTAAGTGTAAAACGTTCTACTTCTATAATACGTGTATTACAAGAACTAGGTGTTAATCCTGGTCAGTTAATTGCTGCAGGTCGCAGTAGCTATGTTCCTTTAGCAGATAATGATACAGCTGAAAACAGAGCTATTAACAGACGTACTCGTGTGGTTGTATTACCAAAAATCGATCAATTTTATGAAATGATTGAAGAGGAAATGAAAAATTTGTCTGCTGAAAACTAGCAGTGATTAAAATAATTTAAACAAAGCTCAATTGAAAGGTTGGGCTTTGTTTTTTTAGTTTATTTAAAATATCTCCAGACTGCCTTTTCCCTCTCGTACAATCAAAGGCTCATCACCCGATAAGTCGACAACAGTTGACGGCTCATTATCTCCATAACCACCATCAATAACCAAATCCACAAGGTTATCCCATTTCTCTAGTATGAGCTCTGGATCTGTGGTATACTCAATAATTTCATCTTCGTCGCGAATAGAAGTTGAAATAATAGGATTTCCAAGTTGGCGCACAATCTCTAAAGCAATATTATTATTTGGTATACGGATACCCACCGTCTTTTTCTTTTTAAAAGGATTAGGCAGCGACTTTGCTCCCGGCAGAATAAACGTATACGGCCCTGGCAAAGCGCGTTTCAATATCTTGAATGTTGTAGTGTCAATTTGTTTCACATAATCGCTTAAGTTGCTCAAATCTTCACATATAAAAGAAAAGTTAGACTTTTCGAGCTTTACACCTTTAATTCTAGCAATCTTTTCTAAAGCTTTTATATTGGTGATATCGCATCCTAAGCCGTATACCGTATCTGTTGGATAAATAATCAATCCTCCTCGCTTGAGCACATCTATAACCTTCTTAATTTCTTTCGGATTAGGATTATCTTCATAAATTCTTATCAATCGGGCCATAATATGTATCTTATAAATGCGTTTACAAAGTAATTAATAATTTCATTATGAAGACTATTAAATACACTTTCCTGTTGCTTTTTATATCCGTAGGGATCCAATCATGTTCTGAAGATGACGCCAACACAATAAATCCTAGCGAGAACTCACCGCTTAGTTTTCGTCAAGAACTGAATGTATCGTATGGCAGCGACAGTGATCAAGTATTCGATATTTACCTACCTGCGAATCGCACACTTAATACTAAAGTGATGCTATTGGTGCATGGTGGAGGCTGGACGTCTGGAGATAAAGAAGACATGAATATTTTGAAAGACTTGATGCTTCAAGACCTTCCAGATATTGCCATTGTTAATATCAACTATAGGCTTGCAGATGAAAATAATACGCCGTTTCCAATGCAAATCGACGATATCACAACCATTATCAATCTTCTTGAAACTAATCAGACTGATTATGTCATCTCTGATGATATTGGATTTTTAGGAACAAGTGCAGGTGCTCATTTATCGATGTTATGGAGTTATGCTTACGACACAAACAGCGATGTAAAAATGATTGCTAGTATTGTAGGGCCAACAAATTTTACAGATCCCGCATATTTAGACAATGAAGATCCTGCATTACAAGAATTAATTAATATCTATGGTATTGATGCTTCTATTCCCTTTTTAGAACTAGTTAGTCCATACCATCAAGTAACAGCTGACGCACCGCCAACTATTCTTTTTTATGGCGGACAAGACCCATTAATTCCTTCGAGTCAAGGTATTGACATGCAAGCCAAACTGGAAAATTTAGGCGTAACACATCAATTTATACTATATCCAAATGCTGGTCATGGCTGGGTAGGTGTTGAACTTTTAGATACCTGGACCAAACTCAAGGCATTTACTTCAACGCATTTATTGTAATGATGCTACTACCCTAAAACGTCCAATTTAGCAAAACGCAGTAATAGCTTTTTTACACCACCAACCTCAAAATTAATCTCGGCTTTGGTATCAGCCCCTTTCCCTTCTATACTCATAACTTCTCCTTTTCCAAAACGAGCATGTTCTACAATATTTCCAACCGTAAGTTTACCATCAAATAAATTACTATTATCCGATGGATCACTTTTAGATACACGTTTTAAGTTTTGAGGTGCCACAAATTTTGGTGGCTTCGTTTCAGATTTTCGTTTGATTGGTTTCTTAAATCGGATGCGGCTAGGCTCTACATCCCCAAAGATATCAGCGCTTAACATTGGGTTTTGCCTTGGCTCATGAAGCGGAGTAATAATATCGACATACTGATTATCAATTTCCTCAATAAAGCGACTAGGTTCAGCATCTATTAGTTTTCCCCATCGATAACGCGATAACGTATATGTAAGATAAGCTTGTTTCTCTGCCCTTGTTAACGCCACATAAAATAACCGTCGCTCTTCTTCTAGTTCACTGCGCGTATTCATACTCATAGCACTAGGAAATAAATCCTCCTCCATGCCTACAATAAATACATACGGAAATTCTAAACCTTTAGCCAAGTGAATCGTCATTAAAGCCACATGATCTGGATCGCCTTTGTCTGCATCCAAGTCAGTTGCCAGAGCCACATCTTCAAGAAACTCTGCTAAAGAATCTCCTGCATCTGCAATTTCTATTTGTCCTTCAACAAAATCTTTAATTCCGTTTAAAAGTTCTTCCACATTTTCCAGCCGAACCTGACCTTCGGGAGTTCCTTCTTTATTAACTTCTCTAATTAATCCGCTTGACTTAGTAACGTGTTCAGTGAGTTCAAAAGCATTCGCAGTTTGATTCATCACCTGATAACTCTCTATTAGTGTGACAAAATCTTTGAGTTTGTTTTTGGTTCCTTTATTAATATTGATATTGATATCATCAATGTGTTGAATGACTTCAAAAATCGATTTATTGAAGCCATTGGCCGCTACAACCAAACGATCAATAGTCGTTTGACCAATTCCTCTTGCTGGATAATTGATGATCCGTTTAAGAGCTTCTTCATCGGCGGGATTCAAAATTAAACGCAAGTATGCGGTCACATCTTTAATCTCCTTGCGCTGGTAGAACGATAAGCCTCCATAAATACGATACGGAATATCCCGTTTACGAAGTGCATCTTCAATAGCCCTAGATTGCGCATTTGTTCGATATAAAACTGCAAAATCTTTGTTGGCTACATGATCATTCATTTTGTTTTCCCATATGGTACTTGCTACATACCGCCCTTCATCTCCATCGGTTAACGATCGATGTACTTTTACTTTTTCCCCTTCTGTATTTGCTGTCCAAACAACCTTATCTAATTTTGTTTTATTATGTTCTATCACAGAGTTGGCTGCTCCTACAATATTTTTTGTAGAACGATAATTTTGTTCTAGTCGATATACCTCAACATCATCATAATCTTTCTGAAAGTTTAAAATATTATTAATATTTGCCCCTCTAAACGCATAGATACTTTGAGCATCATCACCAACAACACAAATATTTTGAAAACGATCCGACAAAGCTCTTACTATGAGGTATTGTGAATGATTCGTATCTTGATACTCATCAACTAATATATATCTAAATTTATTTTGATATTGCGCTAAAACATTTGGAAAACGAGTTAGCAACTCATTTGTACGAAGGAGTAAATCATCAAAATCCATCGCACCAGCTTTAAAACAGCGATCTACATAATTTTGATAAATTTCACCCATTCGAGGTCGTCTGGATGCGGTATCTGCCTCTATTAAATCCGGGTTTTTAAAATAAGCCTTTACGGTAATTAAGTTGTTTTTATAGGATGAAATCCGACTATAAACTTGTTTGGTTTTATAGATATCTTTATCCAAGCCCATCTCTTTAATGATTGATCCCAGAAGTTTCTGTGAATCTTGAGTATCATAAATTGTAAAATTACTAGGAAATCCTAAGTGATGGCCTTCAAATCGCAGTATTTTGGCAAACACGGAGTGAAATGTTCCCATCCAGAGATTTTTAGCTTCACCATCACCAACAATATCAGCAATTCTGCCCTTCATTTCTTTGGCCGCCTTATTCGTAAATGTTAACGCCAAAATATTAAATGAATCTACACCTTGACTCATTAAATATGCGATGCGATACGTCAAAACTCGCGTTTTACCAGATCCTGCACCAGCAATGACAATCATTGGGCCATCCTTTTGTAATGTAGGTGCTAACTGTGCTTCGTTTAACTGACTTAAATACTTCTCCAAACCTGAATTATTTTGAAAGGTGAAATTAACCAAACCTCATGTTTTTAGTAAAGGATTTTATCAATAATTATAAACAATCTGCAAAAATTTGATATCCTATTATATATCGATATATTTATAAAAAATCAATACATTGAATAAGTCACTATTACTCATACTTACCTTTATTTTAAATACGCTCATGGTTATTGGGCAAGTTGAAAGAGCTCAGGGAAAAATCATACCTGACTTTGGTCAAACCTTCGAAGTTGAAAATCCGGAAATAAAAACGGATACTAATACATTGCTTAAAGTTATTTTTGATGTATCAAAAAGCGCTGAAAACAATACTCAAATTAACAGTTATTTAGTTACTGCCGCTCGTTTTTTAAACATGCATGCTAATGCCGGGATGAATCTTGATCAACTTAATGTTGCAATTACAGTGCACGGAAGTGCATGGAAAGACATGCTTAATGATGAGGTATACATGGAAAAGTATGGTAGTGAAAATCCCAATTCAGAATTACTAAATCAATTAAATGCTGCTGGTGTAGATATTATAATGTGTGGTCAAACAGCGGCATACAGAGATGTTTCAAAATCAGATTGTAATACCAGTGTTAAATTTGCCCTTTCTGCTATGACAGCATTAATACAATACCAAAACAATGGTTATCGATTTATCAAATTTTAAAAAAATCAGTCACAAAACACTCTGAAAGTATACGTTTCAAAATCAAAAAAAGCATCTTTAAATTAAATAAGATGCCTTTCTTTTTTTAAATATCTTAGTAAAAATTTATAAACATGAAATCTCTCACTGCATTACTCCTATTTCTCTGTTCGTTTTCTTTCGCTCAAAATTTAATTGAAAAAGAATTCATAGATATTGAATCTAAAGTCATCCAATGGCGACATGATTTTCATCAAAACCCTGAACTTTCCAATAGAGAATTTAAGACGGCAGATAAAATTGCAGCGCACTTAAAGTCTTTAGGCATGGAAGTCCAAACTGGCATAGGAAAAACTGGTGTCGTAGGTGTTTTAAAAGGCAATCAACCCGGAAAAGTAGTAGCACTGCGGGCCGACATTGATGCCCTACCTGTTACAGAGCGTAACGACCTACCCTTTAAGAGTACAGTAGAAACTGAGTTTTTAGGTACCAAAACAGGTGTAATGCACGCATGTGGTCATGATACACATACAGCTATTTTGATGGGTGTTGCTGAAATTTTAACTCGACACAAAGACAAGATAAAAGGAACCGTTAAATTTATATTTCAACCTGCCGAAGAAGGCCCACCACCTGGTGAAGAGGGTGGCGCTAAATTAATGATTAAGGAAGGGGTTTTAGAAAACCCAAAAGTTGATGCCATTTTTGGTTTGCACATTCGTTCAAATTATGATGTTGGCACTATCTATTATAAAAAAGGAGGTATTATGGCTTCTGTAGAACGTTTTGTGATTACTGTAAAAGGGAAACAAACTCATGGTGGAAGACCATGGCAAGGTGTTGACCCCATACTAATTTCAGCCAAAATAATTGATGGCTTACAAACTATCATTAGCAGAGAGTCTAAACTGGTAGACGAAGCCGCGGTAATTACCGTTGGAAAGATTACAGCTGGAACACGTTTTAATATTATTCCGGAAAGTGCAGAATTAATAGGAACTGTCAGAACTTTAGACCCAGACATGAAAGCACTTATTCAACGTCGCATGACCGAAATGTCTCGTGACATCGCCAAAGCTTATGGTGGAGAAGCTACAATAACGTTTCAAAACAATACAACAATTACCTACAATGATTTTGATTTAGTAGATCAAATGCTACCAACGATGGAGCGAGTAGCCGGAGCAAAAAATGTACGTCTACGTAAAGCCACAACCGGAGGCGAAGATTTTTCCTATTTTCAAGAAATTATCCCTGGCTTCTATTTCTTTCTAGGAGGAATGACACCCGGAAACACTGAATCATTTCCACATCACACACCAGATTTTAAGATTGATGATAAAGGTTTATTGCTTGGGGTTAAAACCATGACGCACTTAGCCTTAGATTATTTAAATCAATAATTAACGGAATTTCAATTGAATACTATGGATACCTTTTTTAATTTCATTTCAGGCATCTCTTGGTGGATGTGGATACTCATTGTTTTAACGGTAATTGCCATTAGAGATATCATTCAGAGAAAACATACAATTAGTCATAATTTCCCTATCATAGGACATATAAGGTATTTACTAGAGAGTATCGGCCCAGAATTGCGTCAATATTTAGTAGCCAATAACAGAGAAGAATTACCCTTTAATCGCATCGAACGAAGTTGGGTTTATGCATCTTCAAAGAATGAGAATAATTATGAAGGGTTTGGAACCGATAAAGACATCTATGCACATCAGCACATATTTGTCAATAATGCCATGTTTCCATATCGCATAAATGAAGAGCATCCCAATTCTATTGACAAAACATTTCTGCCTTGCGCTAAAATCATAGGCGCACACAACAAACGGCGAAGACCCTATCGACCCGCATCAATTATTAATGTATCTGCCATGAGTTTTGGCTCTTTATCGGCTAGAGCTATCGAGTCTTTGAATAAAGGCGTTAAAATGGCTGACGCCTACCATAATACCGGTGAAGGAGGCCTATCGCCATATCACAGTCACGGTGCCGATGTGGTGTTTCACTTCGGAACTGGATATTTTGGAGTTAGAAGTGCAGACGGCAACTTTTCAATGGAAAAAATGAAACAACTGGTAGAAGACAACCCGTTTATTCGCGCTATTGAGATCAAATTATCACAAGGCGCAAAACCAGGCAAAGGTGGTGTGCTTCCAGGATCAAAAATTACGCAAGAAATTGCTGATATTAGAGGGGTGGAAGTAGGAAAAACAGTATTGTCACCTCCAAATCATAAGGCCTTTTCAACAGTTTCTGAAATGGTAGATTTAATTGAAGCTATTGCCGAAGAAACAGGCTTACCAGTGGGTATAAAAGCCGCAATTGGTAAACTAGCACAATGGGAAGAATTAGCAGATATTATGCTGAAAACGGGTAAAGGTCCAGATTTTATTACCGTTGATGGTGGTGAAGGCGGAACAGGTGCTGCACCACCTAGTTTCGCAGATCATGTGTCATTACCCTGGGTTTACGGATTTGGAGATCTCTACGGACTTTTTAAACATAAAGGTCTAAGTGACCGAATCGTGTTTATTGGTAGTGGTAAACTTGGTTTCCCCGCAAAAGCCGCTATGGCATTTGCTATGGGTGTTGATGTTATTAATGTCGCTCGCGAGGCCATGATGAGTATCGGTTGTATTCAGGCGCAAATCTGCCATACAAATAGATGCCCTAGTGGTATTGCAACACAAAAGAAATGGCTGCAAAACGGAATTGACCCTACGTTAAAATCTGTACGATTAGCTCAATATTTTAAAACATTTAGAAAAGAATTTATTGAAATCACACATGCCGCAGGTTATGAGCATCCATGTCAATTTGATATGGATGATATTGATGTTAATGTTGATGACCATAATTTATCAAAAGAACTTTCCAAAACTTATAAATACAACAAAACACCTGTACCTTTCAAATCTATGCAAGATTTAAAAGATTGCAAATATTTAGGTGGAAAATTATAAATTACTGAACACAATAATTTTAAAACCCTTAAGTTTACAACTTAAAATAAACACAATTAAAACGAACTATGGAACTGGATATTTTAGGCCTATTATTATATTGTATACCTGCTCTCGTAACCGGAGCTATCGCATTTCTATTTTTTAGAGAACACATCGAAAATGAAAGCCGACGTCGTGACTTTTTAATACAAAAAGATCTTCAAAAAGATGCCTTACCATTGCGTCTTCAAGCCTATGAACGTCTCTCGCTTTTTCTGGAACGAATCAAGCTGTCAAAATTACTAGTTAGAGTCAATCCAATGTCCTCAAATAAAGAAGATTACGAAAATTTACTTATAGCAAACATTGAACAAGAATTTGATCACAATTTAGCACAACAAATCTATGTAACTGACCAATGTTGGAGCGTTACGTCAACTGCCAAAAATGCGACTGTTCAAATGATAAGAAAAGTGACCATGTCAGACGAGATAGATTCCGCAGATAAACTGCGTGAAACACTATTAACTGAAATGATAGACAGACGATCTCCCAGTGATGCAGCATTATCTTTTATCAAGGAGGAAGTTTCAAATATTTGGTGATATTTCATTTTTCAAAGCATCTTTTTTATGCTTTTCTTTTGCATAAGAATAACCTTGCTCCCACCATTTTACCATTAATGGTTTACTAAAAATCAAGGAGTTCTCAGTAAGACTCGTTGGTGTATAATACAAGTTTAGTTTAACACCTCGGTTTTTTGCTGCTAGTTTCCCAATGACAATATCGTTCTTTTCAACCTGATCCAAAAGATGGCCAAACAAATTCATCATTAAAGAAAACGGATTCTTACCCAACACCTTCTGTCGCTCCATTTGCTCTGCCTCTAAAACTACGGCATCAACTTCAGTAGCTCCTCGCAAAATAGCCTCTCTTATCGGTATCACACATCCTAAGCCACCATCAGCATACTCGTAACCATCAACTGTCGCTAACGACATAAAAGGGATGTAATTACAAGAAATCCATATCCAGTTACAAAATTCTTCATACGAAAAATCTCTAATCGATTTATACTCCACACGATTCATAGACAGATTTGACACCGTAACCACTACATCTTCTTGCGTGGCTTTAATTTTATCGTATTCTGCTCTGGTGAAATTTTGTCTAATATTTCGCTTTAAGGCTTTACTTTCTCCAAAGGTGCGTTTCATACGAATAAACTGCCACAACGAATTAAAGAAATCAATGGACACATATTCCCGATCACCCTTTTTACGCTGCACAAACGGACTTATACTAAAAATATCATGTTGTTGCACATTAGTGAATATATTATACAGCTTACCGATATCATTGACCGCTAAATGAGGTACCAACAAACTCCCAGTCGACGTCCCTAAAAACAAATCATAGTCACGACCCTCAACCTCCATTAAGTATTGAGCAACACCTCCTGCAAAAGCACCTTTACTGCCGCCCCCTGAAATCACTAATGCTCTCATAATTGATTTTTAAGTTTTCCGATTAATATTTTATATTTTACATTTTGCTCAAGTTCTTCTAATACGCTTTTTGAAAACTTTGAAAAACGCCAGTTATGATGCTTAGTCGCCTGAATTAAACTCCTTACCGATTCGATTTCAAAACCGCCAATGAGTTTTAAATACTTAAATGCATTCATACGTAATTCAAAATGCTGATTTGGCAAACTATAGCTTATCAATTCGTTTAACACCTCGATTTTTTTCTTAGATTGATATTCAGGCGTATTTAAATGTAAGCCCAACCAAAGCAATCTCACATTATAATCGTTGAAACCAATGATATCTTTGGTTTGCTGCAAATACTTAGCCCGTTCTTTAGGAAAATTAACCCATAAATTATACAACGCAAGTTCTTTAGTGATATAGGAAGGATCCTCCAACAAGGATTCATATTGTAATTTTATTTCAAGAGGAATCTGAGTCGCATAATTAGCAATAGCCTGACGCACTTCTAGAGAATTTTGAAATGCACTAGCATTAACTTTATCTTTAATCTGACTAATGACTTTCACCTTAGCCTTATCTGAAATATTTGACAACAGATATTCATTGCATTCAGAGGTAAACACCTCGCAATCTAGCATAAAATAGTCTTGCATAAAAGAGGATTGCTTCAAGAATCTAACCACTGCGTCCTCTGGAAAATTAGACGCCATAAGCCAAGTATTTACATAATCTGTTAGATCATGTCCACTTGCCATTTCAACTTCTTTTATAAAATCTGAAGTGTCAACATTAGCGAATTGATGTTTCTCCAAATAAGTGACTACGGCAGTTTTAAAAGCACTATCTCCCACCCGTTCTCTTAGAATATGCAAGGCCCAGGCACCTTTCTTATAAAAGGTTGTACTGCTAGATTTTGGATTTAATAACGATGTGCTTTGACCTGCCGAATTTTGAGCAATTAATTCTTGAGCGTTTTTAAAAAGCTGCCAATAATAGTGATCGCTTCCAAAAATCTCACGTTCTGCTAACAACGCATAATACGTTGCGAAACCCTCTTGCAACCAATGATGCTCGCCAGATGTTGCGGTAACCAGATTACCAAACCACTGATGGGCTAATTCATGCGCATTGACTGTAATATAACTTCTATCATTATAGCCAGTAGAATCAACTACAAAGCTATCTGAAAACACAGTGAGACTAGTGTTTTCCATCCCTGAGTACAGAAAATCCTTTACAGGTGCTTGCTTATAGTTTTGCCAAGGAAATGGAAATCCAATCTCTTCTTCCATAAAATCAAACATGCGTTTGGTATAGCGGTAAGTAGGCTCAACTTTAAGAGAATCTTCAGGATAAAAATAAAATTCTAATGGGATACCACTTTTTGAAGTCGCTATTTTTTTATTGTATTTACCAACGACTAAAGCAACCAGATAACTAGACATAGGTGCTTTCATATCGTAGTGCCATGTCGTAAAGCCGTCTTCAAATTCTTTATTAACGAGCTTACCGTTTGCCAATACGTCATATCCATTTTCGTAAGTAATAGATAAATCGAACTCAATTTTATCGTTCACGTTATCTAAACTAGGCAACCAATTACTTGTGTACTTACCCTGACCTTGAGTCCATATTTGGTCACCAACAAAATAGAGTGCTTTTTTAGGTTTGACGTGATAGCTAATCTCCAAGGCATTATCTTTTGAAGGACTAAACCTCTTACGGATAACACCATTAAAAGTATCAGCAGTCAAAATCAATTCGGTATCGTTTAATGTAACGCGATCGCAATTAATAGCCTGAATATCAATTACTATTGAATCCACAGGCTTTAACACATCGAAAGTATAAGTAACCAATCCCCTAACCTCTTTGTGTTGTGAATCTACATAAACATCTGCCGCAGCTCTTTTAAAATCTACATAATCTGTTTGTTGCGCAGCAATAGTTCCGCTGAAAATAAAAACAAAAACAATTTGAATTAGTGACTTCATATACAGGTTTAATCAAAGACAAGACCAAAATACAATTTTTACAGATATACTCGAAAGTAACAGGGTTATAAGGCTACAATTTACATCAGAATTAATTAAATTCGCTACATGAGTGTTAATCTTCAAACTCCTATAGATTATCTTAAGGGCGTTGGTCCTAATCGCGCAGATTTATTGCGTAGCGAGCTAGGCATACACACCTATCAGGATTTGATTAACCTCTTCCCTAATCGCTATTTAGACCGCACTAAATATTATAAAATCAATGAATTACAACGCCATAGTGCTGAAGTTCAAGTTATTGGAAAAATTATTGGTTTTAAAGAAGTTGCTCAAAAACGCGGCAAACGCCTTATTGGGACTTTTGAAGACGAAACCGGGAAAATAGAACTGGTTTGGTTTAGAGGACAAAAATGGATTCGTGACAGTATTAAATTAAATACCTCTTATGTGATTTTCGGAAAAATCAACTGGTTTAATGGTGTTTTTAATATGCCACATCCTGAATTGGAACTATTAAGTGATCACAATGAGAATTTACGATCATCCATGCAGGCCGTTTACCCCTCAACCGAAAAACTATCCAATAAGGGAATTACCAATCGCGTATTGACTAAAATCATGCAAAGTTTGTTTTTGGAAACCAAAGGACATTTTTATGAAACCCTAAATAAAGAGCTCATTTCAGAACTAAAATTACTACCAAAAAAAGACGCCCTATTTAATATTCATTTTCCCAAAAATCAGGACCTATTATCACGTGCAGAATTTAGACTTAAATTTGAAGAATTATTCTATATTCAGTTGCAATTAATTTTAAAAAACTTAATCCATAAATCCAAAATAAAAGGATTTCCTTTTGTGTCTGTTGGAAATTATTTTAACACTTTTTATAAAGACCATTTGCCTTTCAATTTAACCCATGCTCAAAAACGAGTATTGAAAGAAATTAGACAAGATTTAGGAAGCAATGCCCAGATGAACCGATTACTCCAAGGTGATGTGGGATCAGGAAAGACCATAGTCGCGTTCATGTCAATGTTAATGGCGCTTGACAATGGCTTCCAAGCTTGCTTAATGGCTCCGACTGAAATTTTGTCAGTCCAACACTATCAAGGATTGTTAGAGTGGTCTAATAAATTGAATATCAGTATAAAACTACTTACAGGTTCAAGTACTACTTTAGAAAGAAGAAAAATTCACGAATCACTTGAAAACGGGGAATTACAACTCCTAATTGGCACACATGCGCTACTAGAAGATAAGGTGAAATTTAAAAATTTAGGTCTGGCAATTATTGATGAGCAACATCGTTTTGGAGTCGCGCAACGTTCAAAGTTATGGAAAAAAAACACCTCTCCTCCTCACATTTTAGTGATGACAGCCACACCAATTCCGAGAACATTAGCCATGTCTGTTTATGGTGATTTAGACATCTCAATTATTGACGAATTACCACCTGGGCGACAAGCTATAAAAACGGTTCACAGATACGATTCAAATCGACTGAAAGTGATGCGATTTATGCGTGATGAAATCACAAAAGGCAGACAGGTTTATATCGTTTATCCACTTATACAAGAAAGCTCAGCTTTAGACTACAAAGATCTTATGGATGGCTATGAAAGTATAGTGAGAGAATTTCCGCAGCCTCAATATCAAATTTCTATTGTTCATGGAAAAATGAAACCAGCCAACAAAGACTACGAAATGCAACGTTTTGTAAAGGGCGAAACACAAATAATGGTAGCCACTACTGTTATTGAAGTTGGTGTTAATGTACCTAATGCTTCAGTTATGATTATCGAAAGCGCCGAACGATTTGGTTTATCACAACTACATCAATTACGCGGTCGTGTAGGTCGTGGCGCCGAACAAAGCTATTGCATACTTATGACGAGCCATAAGTTAAGTCAAGACAGTAAAGTGCGATTAGAAACTATGACCAGAACTAGTGACGGTTTTGAAATTGCAGAAGTTGACCTCAAATTACGCGGACCAGGAGATATCATGGGTACCCAACAAAGTGGGGTATTAAATTTAAAGATCGCTAACATTATCAAGGACAAAGATATTTTACAAAGTGCTCGATTTTATGCAAAACGTGTGCTAAGTGCAGATCCGTCGTTAAGTTTTCCAGAACATAAAGAGATATTATACACCTATAGACAATTGGGTAAATACAAGAACATCTGGAATTATATTTCATAATGGCAGCACGCAAGCCAAAACCTCAACACTTGTTGTCATTCATTCTGAAAGAATTATATAGTTATCTTCGTCAAAAAAATTATATAATCCAACCGAATGCAAAAGAATACTACGGACATCCTAATAATTGGAGCAGGCCTCACCGGTATCACACTTGCTTATTATTTAAAACAGTTAGATGTTTCTGTAACACTTGTGGAGGCTAGAAATCGTATTGGCGGACGAATATATACCAAACTAAATACCAATCAAGCACCAATAGAACTTGGCGCAACATGGCTAGTTACTGAACATAATGCGTTATTACAATTATTGAAATCATTAGACCTCGATGTTTTTGAGCAACACTATGGAAAGACTGCTATTTACGAGCCCAACAAGTCAAACCCACCGCAACTAGTGAACTTACCAAATAGCAGCTCGGCAAGTTATCGTATTGCCAATGGAACACAAACAATTATTAATACCTTGTCATCACATCTTGAACCCAGTCAAATCATTACCAATTGCAACATTGATTCGATAGAAAAGCATACTGATTTTATTTCAGCACAATCTCAGGCGTATAATTTTAATTGTAAAATAATTGTTTCTACCTTACCTCCTTATCTCTTACAAAAAGCGATACAGTTTACACCTCAATTACCTCAAGAGGTGGTTGGGGTTATGAAAAACACACACACTTGGATGCATGACTCTATTAAAGTTGGCTTCACCTTTAAAAACCCCTTTTGGAAAGGAGAACACACTAGTGGTACTATTTATAGTAATGTTAGTCCGCTTCAAGAATTCTATGATCATTCGAACGCAGATGGAACTTTACATGCTTTAGTTGGTTTCATGAATAAGGAGTTTCAGAACCATTCAAAATTAGAACGACAAGAATTAGCACTTCATCAATTAGAGAATTACTACGGAAGTCAAGTCCGAAATTTTCTAACATACGAGGAATTGGTTTGGAAAGACGAATGCTTTACAACAGCTGCTTATGATGACTTTATAATACCACAACAAAACAACGGGCACTCACTATTCCTAAAGAGTTATTTAAATGAAACCTTTTTTATGGCAGGAACAGAAACAAGCGTCTATGCCTCAGGAAAAATGGAAGGTGCTGTGAGAAGTGCGCAGCACATTTTTAGACAATTAGAATCCATTTTATAAGTATCTTTATAAAAAATTACACCTATGAGCATGCTCCACCTAAAACTAGAAACTGATCCGCGTTGGGCTACCATCGCAGAAGAGAATATCGAAGAAATCTTATCTGATCATGCTTGGTGTGAACAAAAAGCATGCACAAATGCCATTACTATAATTACACATAATTCTCAATATGAAGACCTGGTCACCGATTTACTGGAATTGGCTAAGGAAGAGCTTGAGCATTTTCAAATGGTTCATGAGATTATTAAAAAGCGTGGTTATACTCTAGGACGCGAACGCAAGGACCATTATGTAAATCAACTCTATAAATTCATGAATACAGGCGGAAATCGTCTACAAAGCATGGTTGATCGACTCCTATTCTCTGCAATGATCGAAGCCAGAAGCTGCGAACGTTTTAAGCTATTATCCAATCGTATTAAAGACAAAGAACTCTCTAAGTTCTATTATGATCTTATGGTGAGTGAAGCCGGACATTATACAACATTCATTACTTACGCCAGAAAATACGGAAAAGACATTGATGTAGACAAACGATGGGAAGAACTAATTGCTTTTGAAGGTGAACTCATTAAAAGCTACGGAACATCTGAAACCATCCATGGCTAAATTATGATTAAAAAACACCTTACACTAAGCCTGTTTTCAGCAGTTGCATTGCAATTCAGTTTTGGACAACAGCGCAAAGCGAAATTTGAACCAGCTGATGATGCCTGTTTAGTATTTGTAGGGCAAGATTTAGCAGCGGTTGGTGGACTTGATAACTATTCTAATGGATATAGCGATCACTTTAAAATTCCTGCTGGTATTACAGTGTATACCAATATGTCGCCAGGAGATGAATCTTTCGGGTATGATAATAAAGGTCTTGATGGCATAAAAACAAAGGCAAATTGGGGAGCTGGTGATAACTGCGCCCAATATTACCTCAATGAATCAAACTATAATAATAGTATGATAGCCATAGGTCTATCAATGGTTAATCATGAAAAGGAAATAGGAAAAGGTGAGCGAGATAACCTCATCAAAGAACTCGCGCAATGGATTAAAAGCACCAAACGCCCTGTTTTTTTAAGAATAGGGTATGAATTTGATGGTTGGTCATGGAATCATTATAACAAAAAACATTATCTAAAAGCATGGCAGCGCATCCATTCTATTTTTAATGACATGAATGTTGACAATGTTGCCTTTGTTTGGCAATCAAAAGGAAATGGTTCAGATCAAGACACTCTTGAAGCATGGTATCCTGGTGATGACCTTGTAGATTGGTGTGCGTATTCATACTTTGGCAATCCTGATGAAGAAATGCTAGTGTTTGCTCGACGCCACAACAAACCTGTGTTTATCGCTGAGGCCACGCCTGTACAAGAAAAAGACAATCTTTATTTCAATGCTGATTTAAGTAATCCAAAAGTTGCGAAACATATTTGGGAGGTATGGTTTGTTCCGTTTTTTGAGACGATAGCCGCTAATAAAGACATCATCAAAGCCTTCTCCTATATCAATTGCGATTGGTCTTCACAACCCATGTGGATTAACAATCCGACCTTTCAAAAAGTAGATTCGAGAATTCAGGAAAGCGATTATATTTCAGAACGCTGGAACGCGGAATTAGCAAAACCAAGATATATTGAAGGATCAGACTTAAAAGATCAGAATTAGGCGATTATTACTATTTAAAAATAAGATTTAGAACGACTAGTTCTCGTCTAACAACTGGTTTATAAAGCTTTCGAATTCATTCTGAAACCTGATATACTTTTCACCTGTTGCTGGCCCGTTAAAGCCCGTATGAATTTTTCGCACCTTCCCTTTTTTATCAATAAATATTGAGGTTGGGTATGATAAGACATGATTTAACATTGGGAGCTTCTGCTGTGCTTCGGCTTTATCAGATGAGCCGTATTGTGCCAATAATATTGGATATTGAATACCAATACCATCCTTCAAGCGCTTGATACTTTGAAATGCTTTTTCTTCAGATTTAGCATATTCAAAAGCTAGAGCAACAAATTCTAGGTCCTTTTCAGCATTAATATCATAAAATTCAGAATAATACTTGCTTTCATCTAGGCAATTAGGACACCATGTCCCCATGATTTGCACAACCACAACCTTATTCTTAAATCGATTATCAGTAAGTGAGACCACGTTTCCTTCTGCATCAGGAAATGAAAACTCAAATACCTCATAACCCTCTTTTAAAAAAGTCAAGTTGTTGGCATCAGGCAATTCATAACTTTCATTTCGTTTGGCAACAAAAGGTTCTTGCCAGTGGTTTCCAGAGTAGAACATTCCGCTCATGGTACTATCAGTCACTTTAGCTGTAAACAAAAACGCATGTGCACCATCAAAAGTGGACAACTTCATTATATCTCCATCCATGACACCTTCTAAATACCTGTAATCTCCTGTTGTAGTTCTAAAAGTACCCGTCACAGTTAAGCCGTCTTGCTCAAAAATACCTTTAGCAATATATCGATCGGCTTCACTATTAGGACTAAAAACAGCTTCCCAATTACCACTAATATCATTAGACGACACCCCTTCTTTAGTCTCAAAACGTTTAGCGTTTCCAAATTCTGCTTTAAAAGGTAAAATACGATCTTCATTTTCTTTTATAAAATTACCTGATAGCTTCCCGTTTTCCACCACAGCTTCAATATATCCTTCAAAAACAGGTGTTTTCAAAACAACAGTATCATTAGAATAACTAATATCAGTCACCATAATCACCTCATCTGCATTAAAGATTTTCAACGCATCACGAGAGGTCACCTCAAAATTAAATGGGAGTATTTCCGTATCTGTAACTTGTAATTCAGCTCGCCAAACACCTTCCAACAATGGGTCAGGCTGGTTAATATTACAACTTAAACACAGGCATATGAGTGATAATAACAGTACTTTTCGCATCTTCTTTTTAGTTTAAAAACGTGTAGTCTCGACAAATATATGATTCTTACATAGATTGTCTAATAATCATTAACCAATCCTTAAGACTTTTATAAATCTATTGTATGTACAAAAAAATAACAATTTAGTTTAATTTTTATGCAAATCAAGAGCTTGAATTTGATAGTATTATTATCTTTGACACCTGATAAACTAAGACAATGAAGATATCATATAACTGGTTAAAACAATTTTTAAAAACCGATTGGTCTGCAGAAGAAACGGGTGAGTTATTAACCGATCTGGGATTAGAAATTGAAGGCATAGATACATATCAATCTGTAAAAGGCGGATTAGAAGGTATTATTGTGGGAGAAGTATTGACTTGTGAACAGCACCCTAATGCTGACCGATTAAAAATAACCACTGTAGCTATTGGTAACGAAGCACCTTTGCAAATTGTATGTGGCGCACCAAATGTTGCTGCGGGGCAAAAAGTACCTGTAGCTACCATTGGCACTACGCTTTACACCGAAACTGGTGAAGCTTGGACCATCAAAAAAGGAAAGATTCGCGGCGAAGAAAGTCATGGAATGATTTGCGCAGAGGACGAATTAGGTCTTGGTAAATCCCATGATGGCATTATGGTTTTGGATGAAAAACTAAAAGTTGGAACCCTTGCCGCTAACATCTTTAATATAGAAAACGATCAAGTATTCGAAATAGGTTTAACCCCTAATCGCGCTGATGCCATGAGTCACTTTGGCGTTGCTCGCGACTTGAAAGCTGGATTATTACAAAAAGAAATCAATACCGAACTTATAACACCTTCGGTGAGTTCTTTTCATGTCGACAGTAGAACTCTTAAGATTGATATCGATGTGAAAGACTATGCGCTTGCGCCTCGTTATTGTGGGCTGACCATTACAGGTATTAAGGTTGAAGACTCTCCAAACTGGTTACAAAATCGTTTAAAAGCCATAGGATTAGCTCCAAAAAACAATATCGTAGATATCACAAATTATGTTTTACACGAACTAGGACAGCCTCTACATGCCTTTGATGCAATAAAGATTTCTGGCAATAAAGTCGTTGTAAAAACACTTCCAGAAGGCACAAAATTCACAACTTTAGACGATGTTGAACACGAACTAAGTTCGGAAGATCTCATGATTTGCGATGCCGAAAAACCTATGTGTATTGCTGGAGTTTTTGGTGGCGCACATTCTGGTGTAACCGAAAATACCACTAGTATCTTTTTAGAAAGTGCTTATTTCAATCCTGTAAGCATTAGGAAAACAGCCAAGCGTCATGGTTTGAATACCGATGCTTCATTCCGTTTTGAACGCGGAATCGATCCTAACCTTGCAGATTACGCTTTAAAACGTGCAGCACTTTTAATTGCAGATATTGCTGGCGGAGAAATATCGAGTGATGTTTTAGATTTCTATCCAAAGAAAATCGAAGATTTTCAAGTGCGTTTAAGCTTTGATAATGCCAAGAAATTAATTGGAGAGGAGATTCCTAAGGAAACCATTAAAAGCATCTTAACGTCGTTAGACATCAAAGTAAATAATGTCACAGAAACTGGTTTAGGTCTTACCGTTCCATCTTACAGGAACGATGTACAACGTGAAGCTGATGTCATTGAAGAAATATTGCGTGTCTATGGGTATAATAACATCAAAACCACAGAAAAGCTTAATGCCTCTATTTCTAATACATCGAAATTTGAAGACTATAAACTTCGAAATATTATTGGCAATCAATTAGCAGCGCAAGGGTTTTATGAAATTTTATCAAATTCGTTAACAACACCAAAGTACATTGCATTGAGTGCTCAACTTAAAGACGAGCATAATGTTGAAATGCTTAATCCTTTGAGCAATGATTTAAGCGTCATGAGACAAAGTTTATTGTTTTCTGGTTTGGAAGCTGTGAGTTACAACATCAATAGAAAACGAGATAATTTAAAACTCTTTGAATTTGGAAAAACCTACCACAATTATAATGAGGCTCGTGAAGAATTCAAGCATCTGTCTATTTTCTTAACGGGAAACAAAAGTACCTTACGCTGGAATGCACCACTACAAAAGAGTGATTTCTTTTATTTAAAGGGAATCGTAAGCAGTATTTTAGAACGTTTGGGCCTTTCTAGACACAAAGTGTCGCCTATTAAAAATGACGTCTTTAGTGAAGGTATAAGCTTGTCACTAGGAAAAACGAAGTTGGTAGACTTTGGTATCATTAATAAAAAGGTATTAAAGCACTTCGGTATTTCTCATGAAGTTCTTTTTGCGGATTTCGATTGGGACAATGTCATTTCAATGGCTAAACACAACGCTATTAAATTTAAAGACATTCCTAAATACCCTGAAGTACGTCGTGATTTCGCCCTATTAATAGACGATCAAGTGCGTTTTGAAGATATCGATAAAATTGCCATGCAAACTGAAAAGCAATTATTGAAAGACGTCGATTTGTTTGATGTGTATCAAGGTAAGAACCTTCCAAAAGGCAAAAAAAGTTATGCGGTAAGTTTTACGCTTCAAGATGAACACAAAACACTGACTGATAAACAAATTGATAAAATCATGAATAAGCTTCAAGCTAATTTTGAAAAACAGCTTGGTGCAGAATTGAGATAAAAAAACCCCTTTCAAATTGAAAGGTTTTTTTTATCATATATTATTGTCTTGCATAAGTCTCGACATAAGTAAAAGGACCATCTACTGATTCTAATACTAAAGTCGTATCATTTAGCAGTAAGATTTCTGAAATATCTGTATCCCCTTCATAAGTATCATATAAGAAATTACCATCTTCAATTGTGTAATCACTGGTTATGGTTTCTGTTGCAAGACAGTCATTCGCTTCTGTTTCTGAAGTTGAATCATAATATACTGTAGAACTTAATTGTGTACCATTATAAATTTCCGTTACCAGATTATCACATTGATTTATATCAAAAGTACTAACTCCATTTTCAGTTTGCTCGGTTAACTTCCATGTGCCAATAATTAAACTTGGATCTATTTCATCATTAGATACAGTCGCAGAAGCAAAAGCTACACAACCATTATCATCTATTGCGATGACGTAATAAGTCCCATCTTCAGTAACCGTAATATCGTCACAACATGAGCCCGTATCTGTTTCTCCTGTAGACCAATAAAAATCATAATCAAGTGAATCTCCATTCACAATCGCCACTAATAAATTACCTGGATCTACGCCAATGATGACTTCTAAGTTAGAATCTTCGCATGGGCTTTCGGTAACATCGACTACTTCAGAACAAATAAAATCTGTATAAGGAATCGAACAAAAATTTTCTTCGTTGTTTGCTCGTCTTTCAGATTCACATGAGTTAGTCCATTGACATTCAGAAAAATTTCCTCCAGAATTAATCTGCTCTCCAACAGTAGTTGTTATAGTTGCTGATCCTGCTAACGCCATGATAGCAATTATAGCAACTGCACCAATAAAAAGAGCCCCAAAATTTAAACTTGATCTATTTGTGCTGGTATCATTGCCATAAAAAAGAAGTTTTTCAATGATATTTTTACTTGTATTAAGAGCATCTGACGCTAACAAATCATCATCAGAATTCAAAAAATTACCAAAATCGCTTAACGATGTTCCACTTGCAATTTCTTGAACTCCGTCTTCATTTCCAAAATACACATTGCCAGTAGCTTCATCTTCTAAAACAAAAACTTTATTGGATATTACTCCAGTTATAGGGTCTTGTTGATACACGGAATTAATTATTCCATTTTGATCAAATGAAATCACATTAGATAAACCGGATCCATCATCTCCTACTAGTTTTGATAACTTAAATATATTTCCACTGATATCAGTATTTAAATAAGAGGTAACTTGACGATTACTATCTGTATCCCAATACGTTGTTCTAGGAACCACTGAACTTGGCACAAGATTATCTCCAAATCTAATAAATTGGATATTAATAGGGTCGGTGGATTGTGAATCGCCACTATCATCCTCAGAACAAGAAAATGCAACTGTAATTAAACTAAATAATAAATAGAAACGGAAAAAACTCTTCATGATTAAGTTGTTGGTTAATTAAAGTCTAAAACTAAAAATAAATTTAGTGTTTCACAATACCTAATAACCAGTATATTAATACATTCATCGAATAGTTCTTATTTTTAGTGTTTGAATAATGGTATAGAAGCAAACAGAAACAGCTTGGTGCAGAATTGAGATAAAAAAAAACCCTTTCAAATTGAAAGGGTTTTTAGTTTCATTTTTTTATCGTGTCATCGATACTGTACCAGTACAAGTTTCTCCAAGTCGAGTACAATCTGACCCTATAACATCATTACGGCTACTTTGAGAAGTTCCTGTAAATGTATTTGTAGCGTTATCATAAGTTAGAGTCAAGGAGTTCATGGCTGTTTGAAAATTAACACCATCACATGCCGGTGAGAAAAAATCTTGATAACTTAAATTTATAGTTAAAATACTATTTTCAAAAGTAAAACTATTTGATAAATAATTTCCATTAGAATCATCAGGAAAGACTACGGTATAATTATTATTTAGTGTTAAAGGTTCACCAGATCCATTATCTGTAAAAGTATCACCATTAGAAACAACGCAATTGGAATTTCCAGAAAAAGACCATCCTCCAAAAATATTAGTATAGGTCTCAACGTAAGTAAACGGGCCGTCAACTTCTTGTAATACTAATTTAAAAGGTGTCAATTCTAAAATTGTAATGAATGAGGTATCTCCTTCTGCTGTTTCGGTAATGATGTTACCATTAACTTCATAGTTACTTGGTATTTCATCAGAGGACTCGCATTCATCACCAAAAAATTCTGTAGAAAATAGTTGTGTTTCATTAAATTCTAAAGTGATATTACAATTTTCAGGATTAAATATATTTACTGAATTTTCTGTCTCTCCAGTGAGATACCATGTTTTTCCAGTAAGCAAACTTGGGTCAACTTCTACATCATCTTCAATTGTAGCAGAAGCAAAAGCTACACAACCATTATCGTCGACGGCAATAACGTAATACGTTCCATCTTCAGAAACCGTAATATCGTCACAACATGAGCCCGTATCTATCTCTCCTGTAGACCAATAAAAATCATAATCTAAAGAATCACCATTGACAATCGCCACTAATAAATTACCTGGATCGACTCCAATGATGACTTCTAAATCTGAGTCTTCGCATGGACTTTCGGTAACATCGACTACTTCAGAACAAATAAAATCTGTATAAGGAATCGAACAAAAATTTTCTTCGTTGTTTGCTCGTCTTTCAGATTCACATGAGTTAGTCCATTGACATTCAGAAAAATTTCCTCCAGAATTAATCTGCTCTCCAACAGTAGTTGTTATAGTTGCTGATCCTGCTAACGCCATAATAGCAATTATAGCAACTGCACCAATAAAAAGAGCCCCCAAATTTAAACTTGATCTATTTGTGCTGGTATCATTGCCATAAAAAAGAAGTTTTTCAATGATATTTTTACTTGTATTAAGAGCATCTGACGCTAACAAATCATCATCAGAATTCAAAAAATTACCAAAATCGCTTAACGATGTTCCACTTGCAATTTCTTGAACTCCGTCTTCATTTCCAAAATACACATTGCCAGTAGCTTCATCTTCTAAAACAAAAACTTTATTGGATATTACTCCAGTTATAGGGTCTTGTTGATACACGGAATTAATTATTCCATTTTGATCAAATGAAATTACATTAGATAAACCGGATCCATCATCTCCTACTAGTTTTGATAACTTAAATATATTTCCACTGATATCAGTATTTAAATAAGAGGTAACCTGACGGTTACTATCTGTATCCAAATACGTTGTTCTAGGAACTACTGAACTGGGTACAAGATTATCTCCAAATCTAATAAATTGGATATTAATAGGGTCGGTGGATTGTGAATCGCCACTATCATCGTCAGAACAGGAAAATGCAACTGTAATTAAACTAAATAATAAATAGAAACGGAAAAAACTCTTCATGATTAAATTGTTGGTTAATAGACCTGTAAAAGTAGTGTTATGGTGAACCTTAAAAAATACCCATTAGTGGGTATATTTAACATCTTACAATCTAATCGTTTAGAGTGCTATAGTTTCCTATTCTATATTTTCGCCATGCTGCGAAATATCAAGACCTCTTAGTTCTTGGTCTTCTCTTACGCGCAGTGGAATAGCAATATCAACGATTTTTAGAAGCAGTAAACTCCCGAAGAAGGTAAATATAGCGACACCTACCAACGCAATCATATGATGCGTAAATGTCGTTGTCTCTCCATATATCAATCCGACATCTTTTGCCAAAACACCAGTAAGTATCATCCCAACAATACCGCCAACACCATGACTCGGAAACACCTCCAAGGTATCGTCTATTTGTGATTTTTTATTCAATTGTATGGCGATATTGCTCACAATAGCAGCTACAAACCCGATAAAAACACTTTGCCCAATGGTCACAAAACCTGCAGCAGGAGTGATCGCAACCAATCCAACAATAGCTCCAATGCACGCACCTAATGATGACATTTTTCGGTTATGGAATCGCTCAAAAAACAACCACGTAATCATACTTGTTGCCGACGCCACATTAGTATTAGAAAAGGCAATAACCGCGTCGGTATTCGCCCCAAGAGCAGAACCTGAATTAAATCCGAACCAACCAAACCACAACAAACCTGTTCCTAAGATTACAAACGGAATATTTGCAGGTTTTTCTATAGTATGTCGTCGTTTACCAAGATACATTGCTGCCGCCAAAGCTGCCATACCAGCAGACATATGCACAACGGTTCCTCCTGCAAAATCAAGAACATCCCAATTTCGCAACAAACCATCTGGATGCCATGTCATGTGAGCCAAGGGAGAATAAATAAAGATGGAAAATAGAACCATAAATAAAATATAACTCCTAAACCGTATACGCTCTGCAAAACTACCTGTAATTAGAGCGGGTGTAATGATTGCAAATTTCAGCTGAAACAAGGCAAACAAAAGAAATGGTATTGTTCCTGCAAAGTCTGGGTTTGGTGATACAGATACATCCTTAAAACAGAAGAAAGTCATTGGATTACCAATGATTCCATACAGACTATCTCCAAAGGCTAAACTAAATCCTACAATGACCCATAATATACTAATGACACCGAGCGCTACAAAACTTTGAAGCATGGTAGATATCACACTTTTTTTATTTACCATCCCTCCGTAAAAAAAGGCCAAACCAGGTGTCATAAGAAACACCAAAGCAGTAGCTACAATCATCCAAGCTGTATCTCCTGAATCTATACTAGCTACATTTTCTAAAATTTGATATTCTGTACCACAAAACAGGACTAATAAAACGAGTACTGCTAAGACGATGAAGTTTAATTTTTTACCCATAATGATCTTATTATCATCCAAAAATATGAAATGAAATGAATAAAGTTTTTAGATTATTAAATTCCAGACAAGTTTTGTGATTATCATAATTATAGGTCTTGTTTTTTATTAAAATCATAATTTATGAGATTCAAATACCGTCTTAGTAATTCTGTTTGCTCTTTAGAACTTTAATCGTTTTTTAAATTTTGACATCTAAATATTTTCTATTTTTGAAATTAATAAAATCACGTTGAATTTTTTGAGTTTTAGACTTTTCATTTTTGCTATAGCGCTTTCACTTTGTGGACCCTCAATGGATGCACAAATTTTAGACACGACTAAACCTGCTGATTCAGCTGGAATTTGGCAATTGCTTAAATATGATGCGCGTTACACCATTAAAGGTGTCGGACATTCATTAACCAGACCTCTTCATTGGAAAGGCGATGATTTTGCGAAATTGGGTATTCTTGTTGGAGGAACAGCACTTTTGAGCTTTGCAGACAACCCGATTAGAGCGTTTTCTCAAAACAACGCCAGTTCCTTTCCAAAAGGTATTAGAGATTTTGGATGGTATTTTGGGAGTCCTCAAAACTATTTTATGGCAAATGCCGGACTTTACAGTTTTGGGTTATTCACCAAAAACGAAAAAATAAGAAAAACAAGTGTCTTAATTATATCCTCTTCAATTACAACAGGACTATTGCAAACACTTGGGAAAAACGCTATAGGTCGTGCACGTCCTAATTCTGGCCGTGATCATCTGGAATTTTCTTCATTTGCAAATGATCCAGGCTTTAGATCATTTCCATCAGGACATACTGTTTTATCCATAACCATGGCACATTCTATTGCCAAGCAGTTTGATAATACTTGGGTTAAAGTTGGTATTTATACCGTTGGAGCTATTGCGCCTATTTCGCGACTTATTGATGATGCCCATTGGATTACCGATGTTGCTTTTAGCACTGCACTCAGTATTATTGTAGTTGACTGTATTGATAACTTCCTTTTTGATGAGGAAGCTTATGACTATACAAAGAAAAAGAAACAAATTTCCTGGAACCTGCGTTTCAGTAGCAATCAAATTGGTATTGTTGGCACTTTTTAAATTGCTTAAAGCACTGTAAATGCTATCTGTTAAACTATTGCAAATATTGGAACTGCTTTGCTGTTAAGATTTAAATAATACTTAATTTTAACATTCAATTTTAAATTAAAATAAACATGGCAATAGTAACTTTAGGTGGTGACACTGTGCATACATCTGGAACATTACCTGCAGTAGGGACCGACGCTCCAGATTTCAAATTAACAGCAACAGATTTATCTGCAAAATCTTTAAACGATTACGCTGGGCATCAATTAGTATTAAACGTATTTCCAAGTGTTGATACAGGCACATGTGCTCAATCTATGAGAACATTTAATAAGGCGGCAAGCAGCTTAGATAATACCAAAGTACTATGTATTTCTAGAGATTTACCATTTGCTATGGCGCGTTTTTGTGGTGCTGAAGGTTTAGATAATGTGGAAAGTCTATCTGATTTTAGAGATGGTAATTTCGGAAGCTCTTATGGTCTGGATTTCACAGATGGTGCTTTTCAAGCCTTATTATCTCGATGTGTCATTGTTATAAACTCTCACGGAAAAGTCATTTATACAGAACAGGTCTCAGAGATTGCTGATGAGCCTAACTACGAGGCGGCTTTAAATGCTTTACAATAGAATCAAAGTGGTGCTACCATAATGTCAAAAAAAGAATCATTTGTCGTTAATAGACTTAAAAGCATAGGTTATGCATTTAAAGGCGCACTATTTTTAATAAGAACCGAATCCAGCATAAAAACACAGATGTTTTGCGCGATAGCGGTCACTATTGCTGGATTCTATTTTGACATTACTCAAACCGAATGGTTAATTCAAATTGCATTTATTGGATTAGTTATGAGTATGGAAGGCATGAATACGGCTATCGAATATATCTCAGACTTTATCCATCCAGAAAGACATGAAACTATAGGACGTATAAAAGATATTGCCGCTGGCGCTGTCTTTATTGCTGCATTTTGTGCATTTGTGGCCGCGATGATTATTTATTTACCGAAGCTGTTTTAAATACTATAAGGTTAGGATAAACGTTAGTAATTTGTATTTTTGTTTGATACTAATAAACCTTTAATGGCGAAGAAAAAAACGAAATCTAAAAGCAAAGCTAAAACCACGCCTAAATTTAAAAAACCAAGTTTTAAATTATCAAGTCAGCAAAAACTGATTTTTGGTAGTTTATTAATTATTCTCGGGGTTTTAATGTTTATTGCTTTTTTATCATTTTTCTTTACTGGTAAAGCAGATCAGAGTACAATTTCAGAATTAGCGTCTCGTGACATTGAAGCACAAAACTGGCTCAATAAACTGGGTGCCTGGGTGAGTGATTTATTCATTAACAAAGGTTTTGGAGTCTCGTCCTTTATTTTTTCGGGCTTATTGTTTCTATCTGGCATCTATATCACTTTAGATATTAATAAAGCACGTCTACGACGCCATTGGATTTGGGGAACCCTTATTGTTATTTGGCTTTCAGTATTCTTCGGTTTCTTTTCACACAAGTTTGATGCCCTAGGCGGTACTATCGGTTTTGAACTGAACAGTTTCTTTCAGGATTATATTGGTAAAATAGGTACTATTCTCTTACTTGTTTTCGTGTTGATTACCTATTTAGCGATTAGATTTGGAATTAATGGCGACTCTTTTGTGAAATTATTTAATCGCGCTAAAAGTGATCTTAAAAGCGAGATGGAATCCACTACAGAAAAAGATCAAAATTTTACCGTGGATAATGATTTATCTGCGGAAGCCGACGCTATTAAATCGGCTTTTGATCTCAAAATTGAAGATACCAAACCCGCAGAAACAAAAATCTCAACATCACCATCAGATAAAAAAACAACCCTTGAACCTCAATTAAAAGTTGAAGTTTCAGAAGAACCAAAACAAGAGTCTAATTTAGACATTGAAATAGAGGCTGTTGAAGAAGAAGTGTCAGAAACGAATAATCTATCTGATAAATTAGTGGAAGACTTTGGTCAATTTGACCCAACGTTGGAATTGAGTAAATTTCAGTTCCCACCACTTGATTTATTGAAAAAATATGATACAGAAGGTATAACAATCAATCAAGAAGAACTTGAAGAAAATAAAAATCGAATTGTAGAAACTTTAAATAACTACAAGATAGGAATTGCTAGTATCAAAGCCACAATTGGTCCGACAGTCACTCTCTACGAGATTGTTCCTGATGCTGGTGTTCGTATTTCGAAAATCAAAAACCTAGAAGATGATATTGCTTTATCCTTATCTGCTTTAGGTATTCGTATAATTGCTCCCATTCCAGGGAAAGGGACCATTGGTATTGAAGTGCCTAATAAAAATGCTACCATTGTATCCATGCGTTCTGTTATCGCATCTCAGAAATTTCAGAAATCTGAAATGGAACTACCCATTGCTTTTGGTAAAACCATTAGTAATGAAACTTTCGTGGTTGATCTTGCTAAAATGCCTCATATGTTGATGGCCGGTGCAACTGGTCAAGGTAAATCGGTTGGATTAAATGCGGTACTTACCTCATTACTCTATAAAAAACATCCAGCAGAAGTTAAGTTTGTTTTAGTCGATCCTAAAAAAGTAGAATTGACGTTATTCAATAAAATAGAACGTCATTATTTAGCTAAGCTTCCTGATAGTGAAGAAGCCATTATTACCGATAATACCAAAGTAATAAATACATTGAATTCCCTTTGTATTGAAATGGACAATCGTTATGAGATGCTAAAAAATGCCCTGTGTCGTAACATCAAAGAATACAACACTAAGTTTAAAGCTAGAAAATTAAATCCTAATGATGGCCATCATTTCTTGCCTTATATTGTATTAGTGGTAGATGAGTTTGCCGACTTGATTATGACTGCAGGAAAAGAAGTAGAAACACCTATTGCTAGATTAGCACAATTAGCTCGTGCTATTGGTATTCATTTAATTATTGCCACTCAGCGACCTTCCGTTAATGTAATTACCGGTATTATTAAAGCCAATTTCCCTGCACGTATAGCTTTTAGAGTAACTTCAAAAATTGATTCTCGTACTATTTTGGATGGCTCAGGTGCAGACCAATTAATTGGTAGAGGTGACATGCTATACACCCAAGGCAATGACATAACGCGAATTCAATGTGCATTTGTTGACACGCCTGAAGTAGAAAAAATTACAGAATTTATCGGCGGACAAAAAGCGTATCCGGAAGCCTATTTACTTCCTGAGTATGTCGGTGAAGAAAGTGGCACAAGTCTTGATAATAATATAGATGACAGAGATAAGTTGTTTAGAGAAGCTGCCGAAATTATTGTAACGGCGCAACAAGGTTCTGCTTCTTTATTACAACGAAAACTAAAACTTGGTTACAATAGAGCTGGTCGTTTAATTGATCAATTAGAAGCCGCAGGTATAGTAGGTGGTTTTGAAGGCAGTAAAGCGCGTCAGGTACTAGTTCCAGATTTAGTGGCTCTAGATGAATTATTAGCAAACGAAATTTAATTAATTATTACATTCCGAAAAATCGGAAAAATTAAAAAAAGTGATGAAACAAATAATTGTGATATTAGTATTTTTAATGAGTAGTGCAGGATTTTCTCAAAATTCAAAAAAAGCAGAAGCCTTACTCAATGAGGTTTATGATAAAGTGAATTCATATGACAACATAGCTATAGATTTTAAATACGTGCTTGAAAATCAGAGTGAGAATATCAAACAGGAAACACGAGGTGATGTGACCATGCAAGGTGAAAAATACCTATTAAATATACTTGGTTACACCCGGTTATTTGATGGTAAAAAATTATATACAATTAACCCTGAGGATGAAGAAGTCACAATTTCTTCGGATAATGCTGAAGATGAAAACACAATCACGCCAAGTAAAATGATGTCTTTTTATAAAGATGGCTATACCTATGCTATGGATATTATTCAAGATGTTAAAGGTCGTAAGATTCAATTCGTGAAATTATATCCAATTGATACAAATTCTGAAATCAAAGAAGTATTTCTAGGTATTGATGCAAAAACTAAACATATTTACCGACTTATTGAAATAGGTGAAAACGGCACAAAAACAACACTAACTGTTAATTCTTTTAAAACTAACGAACCAATATCGAAAACCTTATTTACTTTTGATGCAGACAAGTACAAAGATTATTACATCAATAAACTAGATTAGGTTAAGCCTTCCGTTTTATGAAAATACTAGATAGGTATATACTTACGACCTACCTAAAAACATTTTTGAGCGTGTTTATTATACTCATGTTCATTTTTGTTTTACAGGCGATCTGGTTATATATTGGTGACCTCGCAGGTAAAGATTTAGATACTTTTATCATTGTTAAATTACTGCTGTATCTCACGCCTACCCTTATTCCGTTAATTTTACCGCTTACCATATTGGTGGTATCTATTATGGTATTTGGTCAATTTGCAGAGAACTATGAATTTGCCGCTATGAAATCTACAGGCATTTCATTGCAGCGTGCAATGAAAAGCTTGAGTGTCTTTATCGTTTTACTCGGAATTATCACCTTCTTTTTTTCAAATAATGTTATTCCGTGGGCCAACTACAACGTTTATAATCTCAGAAAAAATATTGCGCAGGTAAAACCAGCTTTGGCCATTGCTAAAGGACAGTTTAACGAAATAGGCACCTATAATATTAAGGTAGAGGACAAAACTGGTGAAAATGGCCAATTTCTAAAGAATGTGGTTATTCACAAAAAAGCGGCAAGTAATTCGAAAAATCGCACTGTTATCATTTCCGAGAGTGGTGAATTAAAGAGCAGTGAAAACTCAAATATCTTGCAGCTCGTTCTTTATAATGGACATTATTACGAAGAAATTTTCAGTAGAAAACCTAGTCAGACCAAGAAGAAGCCTTATGCGAAGAGTTACTTTGAAGAGTACACCATAAATGTAGATCTGGAAGGGCTCAATGACGTTGATATTGACGATAAAAGTTATGATAATCGCTATAATATGCTTGATGTAAATGCTTTAAATTTCACCATAGACAGCTTATATAAACAAAAGTCAGAACGTTTAAAAACATTTTCAAACACTTTATATAATAGGACGAGTGCAGCCAAACTAAACGATAATATTTCACCCAAACAAGATTCTATTTTTAAAGGTGACGATTTAATTTCAATTTTTAATAATCGTACCAAGGTACAATTATTGAATCTAGCACAAAATACTATTAATAGTACTAAACAAATTATTAGTACGAACAAACAAAACTTCACAGTACAAACCAAATGGCGTAATAAGCACGTACAATCGTTGCATGACAAATACGTTCTAGGCTTGGCCTGTATTATCCTGTTTTTTGTTGGAGCACCTTTAGGAGCACTCATTAGAAAGGGCGGTATCGGATTACCTCTTGTTATTGCGATTCTTCTATTCTTAACCTATCATTTTATTGGCATTTTTGCTAAAAACAGCTCATTAGATGATTCGGTTAATCCAATTGCAGCCACTTGGTTATCAACAATAATCATGTTGCCATTGAGCATATATCTCACACGTCGTGCAACTAAAGACAGACCATTATTTGAATCTGAAGGCCTATTAGAGCCCATGAAAAAACTGTTTGGTATTAAAAGCAAAACGCTCTCTTATGACAGAAGCTTATTAGATGTAAACTCCGAGGCCTACCAAACTCTAAACAGTTATGATAATGATAAACTTATCGATGTATTAAAGCACTACAGAGAATACGATTACAGTATTGAATACAAAAATTCATCACTAGCACTATTAAATGCTAGAGGTATCACAGAACAACAATTAAAATTTGCGGGCAACCTCACAGATCATAGTTATGAAGAGTCTATTCGATTAAAGTACTTATATGAAGAAAACTCAAAGCTTGCTTTTGTATTATATGCCTTATCACTACTGCTAATACTCCCAGGTGCAGTTCTACGAAATAACGGCTTCCCTACAACTGGTAGTGTGCTGTTTTTTGCGGGAATTGGTTTGGGTGTTATATATCTCTTTGCATTAATCAAATCGTTCATTGATCACGCTAATTTATACAAACAATTAGAGAAGAACAGTGTGTCTAATGCGTTAGTTTTTGTGTTATTCGGTTTACCCCTTTATGCTTTTATCTATTTCTACCAAAAGAAAAAAATTAAAGAAGATTTAAAATTAAGTGCTGTTAAAAAGCAGACGATTGTACCTAATGCATCTCAAATTACTAATATTAAAGGGTATTCAGACCAATTAAAGGATTACAAAGCCTATTCTAAATTCGCCTTAATTTTCTATTGCATTGGTGTTGTTCTATTTGTGCTTTATTTAGTTTTTAAAAACAATAAGCTTCCGGCCGCAGAATCTGCATCGATTGAGCTTTCAGCCGTATCAGGATTTTTATTTATGATTTATACAGTCATCACAAGTATACATTATAACAGTCTCCAAAAGTTGACCGAACAACATAACATGTCGAAACATATGTTGTGGACGGTTCTTAGTATCGTGTTTTATCCGGTAGTCTATTTTTTAAGACGTAATAAAATCAACAAAGACGTTTCAGCATAGAAAAAATAAGCTATATCTTTGCAATTCTAAACACAACACCATGACCAGTAATACCGTACAACAGGCAACCAACACCCAATTAAATACTATTGAAGAGGCTATTGCCGATATCAAACAAGGAAAGGTGATTATTGTAGTTGATGATGAAAACAGAGAAAATGAAGGTGATTTTCTAGCAGCTTCTAGTAAGATTACCCCTGAAACTATAAATTTTATGGCGACTCATGGTCGCGGACTTATCTGTGCGCCATTAACGGAAAAGAGGTGTAAGGAACTTGAGCTTAATATGATGGTTAACAATAATACAGATCCATTGGAAACTGCGTTTACTGTATCTGTTGATTTAAGAGGCAATGGTGTAACTACAGGAATATCTGCAAGTGATAGAGCCAAAACGGTACAAGCACTTATTGATCCAAATACTAAACCCTTTGAATTAGCACGCCCTGGACATATTTTTCCACTTGTCGCAAAAGAAGGCGGTGTGTTACGACGAACAGGTCATACTGAAGCGGCTATTGATTTTGCAAAACTTGCTGGTTTAGAACCTGCCGGAGTTATTGTTGAAATCATGAATGCAGATGGCACTATGGCGAGGCTTCCTCAACTTATGGAAGTTGCTAAAAAGTTCGATTTGAAAATTGTTTCTATTGAAGACTTAGTGGCTTATAGAATGGAACATGATTCTTTAATTGAGAAGAAGGAAGACTTTGATATTGAAACGCGCTTTGGCAAATTTAGATTGCGTGCCTATCAACAAACGACGAACAACCAAATTCATATTGCATTAACGAAAGGGACCTGGTCTAAAAATGAGCATGTATTAACTAGAGTAAATGCAACCTTAGTAAATAATGATATCTTGGGAACATTGACTAATAACGCAGACGAGAAGTTAGATGACATGTTCAAAGTTATCAATACCGAAGGTAAAGGTGCTATTGTTTTTATCAATCAACAGGCGCAATCTATGAATTTATTGAATCGTCTAAGTATTTTAAAAGACACTCAAGTTGAAGGCGAAATCACTAAAGCTCCGAGTATCGGGATGGATTCTAAAGATTTTGGAATAGGTGCTCAAATTCTTCATGATTTAAACATTCATAAACTAAAACTCATCTCTAACAGCCAACAAACCAAACGCGTTGGTATGATTGGTTACGGCTTAGAGATCGTAGATTACGCTAGTTACTAGATTGCCGCTTTAATAAGGGAAGCCATCTTAAATGCCCTTTCTCTAACCTCAGCTTCTGTCCAAGACAATTTCACCAAGCAAGAAATGTTACGTCCAATAAAGTGATCAGATTGAGGAAATCGTTTGTTTTGCAACTCTGTCAGAGCAGTTTTAATGGCTTTAGATAAGGGATATAAAGATTTTTGCTCTTTAAGATGATCCCATTTTCTAATATAATGCCAGTTATTATCATAGTAGTGAAAACAGGTATCGACACCATTTGTTTTAAAAGCTTCGGAGACCGATCTAGCTACTTCCAAATCGGGTAAAAAGAAATTCAAAAACGCATAACTCTCTTCTCCACCTTTAGGAACTCTTCTGAAGGTTACCCCTGGGATTCTGGCAATAGCTTCACGAAGTATGGTATAGTTCTTCTTCTGAATCGCAATAAATTCGGGTAAGCGTCTAACTTGCGCTAAACCAACTGCCGCATTCAATTCTGAAATTCTAAAATTATAGCCTAAAAACGGATGCGTTTCAGCGCCTCTATCGTTGCCAACATGGTCATGACCATGGTCACTGTAATGATCTGCATTTTGGTAAAACGCCTCGTTATTGGTAATCACTGCTCCTCCTTCACCACAAGTAATGGTTTTTACAAAATCGAATGAAAAACAACCAAGATCACCAATACTTCCTAATGGTTTGCCCTCATATGTGCCACCAATAGCCTGGCAAGCATCTTCAACGAAAAGTAAATTGTGTTTTGAACAAATAGCCTGTAGCGCATTTAAATCGCCCATACTACCGCACATTTGAACAATCATGACGGCCTTGGTCTTTACGGTAATAGCAGCTTCAACAGCTTCGGGATCTAGCGTTAATGTGTCATCAATATCAACCAATACAGGAATAGCTCCCAACATTAAAATGGCTTCAAAACTAGCCACAAATGTAAAAGTTGGCATGATAACCTCATCACCTGCTCCTACGCCTGCCGATGCTAATGCTACCGAAACAGCAGCAGTACCACTCGAAACGAGTTGCACATGATTAGTGTTAAAGGTATCTGATAATTCGGCTTCAAGCTCTTTGGCCTTCCAATGACCTTTGCGCATGCCATCAAAACCATAGCGCATTAAAACACCATTATCTAAAACATCATTAACTTCTTTGCGTTCGAGGTCACCAAACAATTCGAATCCTGGCATTTATAGTTTAAATTTTAGAATTAATAAAAGATAGGAAAGCTGCAATATTTTCAGAGTTTATAATAACCAAAGGCTTACCGATAGTTCTACTATATTTATCAACCAGCGCTAATCCAGGAGCCGTACGTTTTTTGGTATAATGAATTCCTAATCTGACATTATAAGATTGTTGATCTGAAATATCAACTTTTAAAGGAATAACTTTTGAACTTAGTTTTTTATAATCATCTGATAAGAAAAATAGGTCTTTTAAAAGTGTCATGGCTTCAGAACCTTCATTATTAACCACAAAAGCCAATATAGGCTTACCCTGTGCTTCAGACATTTTTAAAGCTTCTTTATAATCTGTAATCCAAGTCGTTTGATCTTGGGCCGACACTTGAAATGTTACAGCAAATAGGAAGATGAAAATCAGTTTTTTCATTGTAAAAATAAATCAGTGCGAAGACATCGCGATTATGACAAAAACAAATATAACTAATTCAAAAGCACATCGAAAGCTTTTAATTACATTTCTATTATGGCTTCTTCTAGCTGTTTTCTCACTTTCTTAAAGTCAGCAAACTTATCATCTTGCGCACGATAACCTACAGGTAATAAAAGTACAGACTTCAGATTCTTTTCTTTTAAACCTAAGACATCATTATAGGCTTCTGGATTAAAACCTTCCATCGGACAAGCATCAATGTGTTCCATTGCACAAACGGTCATTAAATTACCTAGTGCAATATAGGCTTGTCGAATTGACCATTCTTGACGTTCTGCAACAGACTTCACTTTCATCATTTTTTTTAGATCATTTCGGAACGGCTCTAAAATTGAATCTGGTGTATCTCTAATATCTTTGACATTATCAAAATGTTTATCGACATCATCATCGGATATATTATCTTGGATACAAATCACTAATAAATGTGAAGCCTCTAAAACTTGTCTTTGGTTATAAGAATGCTCTACTAAATGTTCACGGACGGTGGTATCTGAAACAATGATTAGATTTAGTGTTTGCAAACCGAATGACGTTGCTGTCAAATTAAACGCTTGCTTCAAAACCTCTAGCTTTTCATCTGGAAGGCTTTTTGTGCTATCAAACTTTTTTGTGGCATAACGCCATTTTAATTTATCTATAGTGGACATACTTTTCCTAATTTTCCTGCAAAAATACGGTATGATTTGACATCAAAAGGTGATTCTGTTATAAATTAATTCTATAGTCTCATTAAATACTTTAAAAAAAGTTGTTATTTATTTGAAAGAAATAAAAAGGGTTCTATATTTGCACTCGCATTTGGGAATACCCAATGAGGCACTCAGGAGAAATGGCAGAGTGGTCGAATGCGGCAGTCTTGAAAACTGTTGAGGGTCACACCTCCGGGGGTTCGAATCCCTCTTTCTCCGCAAAAGAAACCCATAACGAGAGTTATGGGTTTTGCTTTTTGTGAGGCGTTGAAAGCTTACTTTCATAAGCAAATAAAATGGCCAAACGGAACAAACGCAGTTTGTTAGGGTTTTATGCTTGCCCAGGATTTCGTGTTGGGATCAATCCAATTAATCCCTCTTTCTCCGCAAAAGGAAACCCATAACGAAAGTTATGGGTTTATTGTTTTATAATGTGACCGAAACTTGTTTAAGCCAAATGAAGAAAACTAAAATATCAAACACGCGAAGTGGTAAGTTTTGGTTACAATATTTACTAAGGAATTCCTCTTGGGATGAAGTGTGGATGCGAGTCATCCCTCTGTCGCTTTAAAAACACCTTTTAATCTAAGGTTTGCTGCACAAAATATGATGTCTGCTGAAAGACTTCATTTACTTGTGTTAAAAAACTATTAGTCACACAAAAAAGGAGCAACATATTTGCCACTCCTTTTTTTTATCAACCTATACATATGTAATTATATAGAATTCCAAAATTCCTATGATAACTGTTTGAATTAAACATTTCCATAATATAATTACGTTTTTAATCTATAGTTTCATTAGTTTCCGTGTCCGCCACCAGAGTTTCCACCGCCATTTCCGTTTCCACCTCCAGAGTTTCCGCCACCATTACCAGTTGTTTTTGGTAATATTCGTATATCCATGTAGGACAAATTATTTGCTAAGTCAATTTCAGCTACTCCACCTCTAATTTCTTCACCTTCAGCTAGAGCACGTTCTAATTCATCTGGTAATAGGATTTCGGTCCACTCATTAAAAAAAGTGTTTAATGGAACAGCACCTTGGTTGTCCAAGCTAAATGTAATTCTATAATCTCCTACTCCATCATTTAACTGTCTCACATTCCAAGTATAACCATAAATTATTTTCCCTTTAACATTAACTTCTGCTTGGTAAAATCCAGGACCATCTCCAGCATTGTAAACTTCCTTATTAAAGATAGGGTCGTTAATGATATCATCAGATCTATTTGTTTCTGACCAACCTTTACTAGGAATCCAATAAAGATCAGATTCTTCAATGTCTTCACGGTTAACATTTAATTTTTGAATCGTAAGTCGGGCATTGTGGGAATAAATAGTAGCTTGATTTCCAGGTCCATATACAATCTCATCATTAAGATCCGTTTGTAAACCATGTATTTCATCAACTCCCCAGCCAGATGCATGTCTCATCGCATATTCAGTTACGGTTTCTTTCAAATTTTTATAAAGGACAACTTCAGTTCTTACCTGTGATTTAATGCCCCAATCAATAGATTCTAAATTATCACCCCAATCAATCAAATCTACATTTACAGGTCCATTGACCATAAAATTATCTGCTTGCCAAACATTAAGTGGATCTTTCTGCACATAGGCCTTATAAACTTCTCCACCGTCGCCAGGTTCTGTTTGATCTATGCATAGAAATTCTTTTACTTCACTTGGATAGCAACTAAAAATATCTGCTTGAGGATCTATTGGGTCTACACCCCATACATACCACCAATCTCCATTCGTCATAACTTCGCCTGGAGTTGGTGCTTCTCTTAAGTTCAATGCATAGCCATCTGACCAAATAACAGGAAATGACAAGTTATTACCTGCAGATTCCTCATCTAGTGCTATAGCTTTTTGCATATTTGATTCTTCTATTTTAAAAGATAGTTCATCATCTATAAGTTCTTGTTTTTCACATTGCATGAAAACAATTGCTAAAGGCAGAATTGCCCATAATCTAATTTTTGACTGTAGTAAATTCATGATTTTATATTTATATTTATTATTGGACTTATTTCCAATAATCTAATTTTTAACTCCTATTTTAATGTTTAAGTTATTTATAGTATTAAATATATCTTTTAATTATATCTAGCGCAATGACCTAAGTCATTTACTAAAAATTAATTGGTGCTAATTAATATTAGCTCAAAAAAAATGTTTAAAACCGATAACCAAATCCTAACATCCAATAAAAGGTTTTATCGATGTTTTCTTCAAATAGCGTCTCATCTATAATCAATGTCGCTGGATTTTGAGGTATTACATAAGCCGGTAAAAATGATACTGTAAATGATTTATGAACGTACCACATGGGGATACTAAACTCAATAGCCATCATATTAAATTTCTCACTTTCTTGTATAGCTATATTAGTAGTAGATTGATTCACATCATCACTGCCTTCCCCTTGACCTCTTCCATTACCTAAGCGATTATTTATGTAATAGTCTTCATAAAAATTTTGAGAACCAAAATAAATACCTGCTGTAGGCGATATTTGGAATTTCTCGTTTTTTGATATAAAATCGTGACTAATTTCTGAAGACAAAAAGAAATCGGAGTTACTACCACTATTAAAATAGGTATTCGCTGTTACTGCTAAATTGATAATGTCAAAATCATATTTAAAACTAGCGGTAACATCTGCTTCAACCTCAGAAATAACAGTATAGCTATCATCATTAAACATGTATTTTGTTACTGAAATATCTCCGAAGAGCTTTTTAATCGAGAAATCAAAACCAGCAGTAATTATAAACAAATCGATTCTGCTTTCATTAGATTTTGTGAGATAGGAAAATGAACCTGTTGTATAAAAACCAGACTTATGGTGGTATGTCATTGAAGGATATACATATGGTGCGCTGATAGAATCTTTTCTACCCATAAAAACAGCATCACTAATAAAATTCACATCTACTGAAACGTAAGATGAATCTTTTTCATTTTCAATTTGACTGTTACTTTTTTTATTCTGTGCATTTATAGAATTACCTAGAAAAATACAGAGCAACAAAAAGCCTAATTTTAAACGTGCATTTCTCATAACACCAATTTTTAAATTTCAATAAAAAGGGATTTATTCATCAAAACAAATCCCTTTTGTACATCTCATTTATGAATTCCCTTTTTTTGCTGTTTTCTTAATGGCAGGCTTTTTTTGAACCTTTTTCTTCATTGTTGCTTTTTTAACTTTCATTTTACGATGTTGATAAGTATTTTTAAACATTTCTCCATCCATATTGAAACATTCGCCATCTTTAAGCTGTAATTGCTTTCTATCTTTCGTTTGGTAAGTTCCATCTGGGTTTACCATTGTACCATTACCAAGACTAAGGTTCTCTTGTAATCTATTTTGAAACTGATTTCTAATTTGAAGCATTTCACCATCTAGAAGCATATAATGAACTCTATTTTGGTTTCTTTCTTGGACTTGTGACTGAGATAAGCCTTTGTTCTCTTGCTGTACTTTATATCTGTATTGGTATTCATTACGATATTTCACACCATCCATATCCAAGCATTCACCATCTTTTAAACGTAATCGGTCTCTATCTCTAGTTTGATAAGTCCCATCTGAATTAACAACCGTGCCGTCATTTAAAGTAATCTTGTCTTTTAAACGTATTTGGTCACGATCTCTAATGTGAAGGACATCCCCATCAACTAACATTACACGATCTTGATCACGGTCTTGATCGCGATCTTGGTTCTGATCTTGGGCTGCAATAGTGGTAGTTGCTAATACTACGAACACTATTAATAAAAGCATCTTTTTCATTTTTAAATAGATTTAAATTATTATGCCGTAAATTTATCATCCTTTAAAATGCCATACAATGACCTATGTCATAATGCTTGTTTTATTTATGCCTTTTGATATGTATAAGCTAGCAGCTTGTGAAAAAATGAAAAATAAATTCATAGAACAACGTTTTAAACAATTACCAAAATAATCGAAAATAAAGGAACAGTTCACAAACGGTTTATAAAGAAAAAACAACACCATGTATAATTCACACTAGTACATGAACTTTAATTAAAATGTATATCTTCAATACATTTTAAACCATATTCAATACGTATGAATTTGCTATAATTTTAAGGTCAACAATTCAATTCTACCATTATCAACGAATACTTATAATGGACACATTAAAGTATTACTTTAAATATTTTCCTTATCACAGAAAATTTTCAGCACCCAGTAGTACATCAAAAATAGCTTAGATATTTACGCTTAAAAAAACAATTTCTTATCTTTACACTAGAAAAAGTTAAAAACATTTTGAGGTGCCCTATAGGTTGCCCTATTGGAATTTATAAAACACAACACCTTGATAATAAAGGTTTTAAACAAGGGTTTACGGAGCCTCTTTCTCCGCAAAAGAAACCCATAACGAGAGTTATGGGTTTTGCTTTTTGTGAGGCGTTGAAAGCTTGCTTTCATAAGCAAATAAAAAGGCCAAACGGAACAAACGCAGTTTGTTAGGGTTTTATGCTTGCCCAGGATTTCGTGTTGGGATCAATCCAATTAATCCCTCTTTCTCCGCAAAAGAAACCCATAACTCTCGTTATGGGTTTTTTGCTTTATATTATTAGCTAAACTTGTTTCAGGTTTTGTGAGAAAATACAAAAACCAACGATTTAATACCGTTGGTTTAATATCACTAATTGAATGTTTTCATTGCGGTGCAATTAATGATTGTTTGCGTCTTATGTTATTATTTGCGGTTAATTTTTTTCGAAAGTCAGTATGTCTGTTCCGCCATTACCACCACTAATATCAATTAGTGCTATTTGAGTTGAAGATGTAGACACAATATCCCAGTCATCATTAAGGTCTTCAAAATCATTAGTTTCTGGTACTGGAAAAAATATATTGAAATCAATATCATCATCACTACTACTATCATCACTACTACTATCATCTGTAACCGACCAAGTACCAGTTAAAGTTGTTGTCCCATTTGTAGCGATTAATGAACCGTCAGAATTAAAGGTAAAATCGTAACCTGTAAAATCGGAAGTTTCATCCTGACCTGAATCATTGAAGTTGGCTATACGCCAAGTTCCAGATTCAGCCGTGTTTTCAATTTGAACGATTTGCTCACTATTATCATTAGGGTTTGGGCTGTCATCATCCCCAGAACAGTTAAATGACATTAATGTAAAACTTAGCATTACTGATAATGCGAGATAAAATTTTGTTTTCATGATTCTTGTTTTTAAGTTATAAAGTTTAAAGTTTTTGAAGTGTTAAGGTATCCGTTCCTCCATCACCGCCACTCACATCTTGAAGGACTACTTGAGTGTCAGAAACTGAAATGACATCCCAATCGTCGTCGTTGAATTCATCGAATGGAATATCGGTGCCAAAATCTATAATCATTTGATTACCACTGCTAATTACCATCCAGGTTCCGTTATTTGCATTACTACCATTATCAGCAGTTACAGTTCCATCGATATTAAAGGTGAGTTCATATCCTACATAATTTGCTGTTTGGTCATTCGAGTTTTCGGTATAAGATGCTACAAACCATAATCCATTAGCTAAGATGGACATCAAATCATCATTTCCATTACCACCGTCAAATGGTGTTCTTTCAAATATTAAGAAATCTTCAGAACCATCGCCACCACTTATATCTTTTAATCTAATAATATCATTATTAACCTCTAGTACATCCCAATCATCGGCTAATTCGTCTAGCGGTATACTTGTTCCAAAATTTAAATTGAGACCAAGTACCGTATCATCTCCAGCAGACGTTGACCAAGATCCATTTGTAGTTCCATTCGTGTCAGTAGCTGTAGCTGTATTGTCAGAAGCAAAATTGAATACAAAGTCTGCAAAATCTGTAGTTTCATCTGTATCATCGAAGAAATAAGTTACGTACCAATCTCCTGTTGTTAAAGCATTCACTAAAGCAGTATCATCAGTATTACCATTACTATTGCAATCGCTTTCAAAACGGAGACGGTCATCACCTAGTCGTAAATCTACTTCTACTTCACCAGAATCTTGTTCAATTTCATGCAAATTCCATGTGTCGTTAAAATCTGTTAGCCCTGTCACAGCGATAGTTACAATAATACTGTTAGCAGAACCTGATGCCTGCCAAGTACCATTAAATGTATTACTACCTTGAGTAACTGTTATTGTTCCATCAGAATTAAAAGTGAACAAATAACCAACATAGTTGTCTTCAAGGTCATTATCGTTGCGCTCTAGCTTATCAACTGTCCACTCGAGACAATCTGCAAAAATAGTCTCAAGATCATTCGTTGTGCATGAATCGCAATCATCATCATCAAAATCGTTATCATCATCTTCATCGCAGCTATCATCTGCTGCCTGAATCGCTATTTCTAGGTCTTGAATACTATTTACAGTCTGCGTTGAACCATCTGCCAAAATAACGGTAATTGGAAAGCTAATGGTCACCGCGACAAATTCATCTAAATCTTCAATAAAATTATACATATCATTATCATTACTAATAGTGATATTATCTATTAATTCGTTATTGTCATTAAATACTGATGCTGTAATCGGGTATTGAAAATCTATACATTCGATGTCGTCATCATTTTCATTGTCACCTAAACAATTAGCGGTTAATACTGCTAATTCTGTATCTGAATTGACGGTTACTGAGGTAAAATCAATAAGAATTACATTAATAGGATATGATATTATCACAGAATCTATATCATCATCAAAAAGATCGATAATATCTTCGATATCTTCATAACCATCATCATCGTTAATGATTATTTCAATACCGTTGACAGTTACAGTAACGGGTAACTGCACACTCAAGCAATTAGCATTGTCAATGATATTATCACTAGAACCGTCATTAAGTACTGTTCTGCTCACTAAATCAGCTATAGTAGTATTTGATTGAATCGTTTCTTCCACTGGTGGATCAATACTTAAGTCGTCTTCTGTTCTACAAGAAGTAATGGTCAATAACAAACCCAATACAACCAACAAGAATGGTTTTAATGTTTTCATAATTAATTATTTAAAGTTATACTAGTGATGACAATCATAAAACCCTTTTAGTCATTAATGGTTAATTGTCGCCTTTATTATTAAAACAACTCAATAATTGAATGTCCCAAAAAAATTATGTTTTTTTTATATACCTTTCCATTTTGGAATTAGAGAACTGATCATTGGCTAAATCATTACATCAAGATATTTGCGACAAATTGCGCTTTTCAAAGCTCTATGAAAAGTATGCACAGAGCCTAAGTAATATTTTACTTTATAAGTACGGTAATTTATTAAATCCATCAGACAAAGTACAAGATGCCTATATTAAACTCTGGGAAAATTGTGCTAAAGTTGCCCCAGAAGCTGCTAAATCCTATTTATACACTGTAGCAAACAATATGATGCTTAATGAAGTCAAGCATCAAAAGGTTGTTTTTAAATACCAGCAAGTAAAACCAAAAGATTACACGAATGAGACCCCTGAGTTTATTTTGCGTAAAAAAGAATTTTTAAAACGTTACGAAGGTGTTTTATCAAATTTAAAGGAAGAAGAGCGCATTGCGTTTCTTCTCAGCAAAGTTGATGGTAAAACACATAGAGAAATTGCCGAGTTTTTAGGTGTGACTAAAAAGGTTGTTGAGCATAGAATTTATGCGGCTTTCAATAAACTCAAAGATCAATTAGAAGAATTTAAACGAAAATAGTTCTGGGACATTGAAAGAATTAGTTGTTTTATAAGTACAACACCAAATTATGGACAAAGAATACTTAATAAAAAAATGGTTAGATAATAGCTTATCGGCGGATGAACTTAAATCCTTTAAAGCCTTAGAAGAAGCAGCATATTTTGAGGAAATAGTTCATGAAGCGCATCGATTTGACGGCGAAAAACAATCAAAAGTTGTTCCTTTCGATACTTTAGATACGTTGTTATTTCAAAAGAAGAGGGCTTCATTACATTGGTTAAGAATTGCTAGCAGAATTGCGGCCATATTTATTATTGGGATTGCAGTATTTGTGTTACTGAATAAGGATCAGTCAAATACAATCAATACAGTTTATGCTCAAAAAGAAACAATAATATTACCCGATAATTCTATTGTTGAATTAAATCAATTATCACAACTAGTGTACAGCACTTCTAATTGGAATAAAGAGCGAAATTTAAGTTTAGAAGGCGAAGCTTTTTTTGATGTTAAAAAAGGTGAACGATTTGAAGTTACCACGGAATTTGGTGTAGTCAGTGTTTTAGGTACTGAATTTAATGTATTATCAAGAGACAATATTTTTAAAGTATCCTGTTATGAAGGCTTAGTCCAAGTTTCTTATAACAACAATGCAGTTAAACTTCCTGCTGGATCAGAATTAACTTTGATTTCTGGAAAAGGGTTAAAGAAGAGTATTGCTCTAGCAGAACCTATTTGGTTAAAAAATATGAGCGTATTTGAGAACACCTCAATACATGATGTGTTTGCTGAACTTGAGAAACAGTATTCAATTTCAATTACTTTCAATACTAAAACTAATTTATTTTTCACCGGAGCATTCGAACATCAAGATCTTGACAATGCTTTGAAATCAATTACACAGCCCCTTAATCTGACTTATACAATTGAAAACACAAAAGAAGTCATTATTAAGAATGCTGAAGAGTAAGCAACACATAACATTTATTATTGGTTTACTTTGGTGTTTTTTTGCCCAAGCGCAAATAGATGCAGAGAAAACACCAATAATTAGTATTCTTAATGAAATAAGTGCCACATATAAAATTACATTCAATTATGAGAGTAGTCTTCTTGATGAGATCAAAGTATTCCCGCTTTCTAAAAACCTAAGCATAAATAGAAAAATTAAAAATTTAGAGAAACAAACCAATTTAGTTTTCTCAAAAGTTAGTAAAACTGTCTATACCATTAAAAAATCAGCGCGGGTTTGTGGGTATTTGAGAAATGCTTTAACAGAACAAGTTCTTGCTGGAGCTACAATCAATAGTGCAACTAACTACGTTATTAGCGATGAAAATGGTTATTTTGAAATTGAATTAGCTTCGCTAAATACATTAGTAAGTATTAGATATTTAGGTTTTAAGAACATAGAACGACAGGCAAGGTTTTTTAGTTCAGACAACTGCGAAATCATATCGATGTTTGAACAACAGGAATTCATTACCCCTATTATCCTCAGTGCATATTTAGTAAAAGGTATTGATAAAAGTCAGGATGGTAGTACTACTATTAATTATAAAAATTTCACCCTACTACCTGGTCTTGTAGAATCTGATGTGCTTCAAACGGTTCAGTCTTTACCAGGCATAATGAGTGTGGATGAAACCGTTTCTAACATAAATATTAGAGGGGGTTCTCATGACCAAAATTTAATTCTTTGGGATGATATTAAAATGTATCAGTCTGGACATTTTTTCGGACTTATCTCAAGTTTCAACCCACAAATAACACAAAGTGCAACGATTATAAATAATGGAACAGATGTTTCATATACTGATGGTGTTTCTGGCTCTATTCATATGCAATCAGATAAGAATTTAGCATCAAAGTTCAAAGGCTCGTTTGGTATTAATCTCTTAAATGCAGATGTCTTTGCTGATGTCCCATTAGGTGAAGTGTCTTCTGTTCAAATTGCTGCCAGAAAATCAACTGATGACATTGTGCGAACCCCAACCTATGACACCTATTTCGATAGAATAACCCAAGAAACCGAAGCACAAAACAATATTGCAGACGTAAGTAATTCAAATCAAGAATTTAGTTTTTACGATACCTCATTTCGTTGGCTATATAATCCTTCGAATAAGGATTTTTTACGATTGAATTTTATCTTAATAAATAATGATTTAACCTTCGACGAAACGGCTACTGTAAATGGTTCCTTAGAAACGAGAACAAGTAGTGTCTCTCAAAATAGTATAGCAGCTGGTTTAAATTATAAAAGAAAATGGAATGAAGCATTTCAAACAATACTCAATATTTATAACACAGACTATAAATTACAGGCTATAAATGCAAATATTTTTGCCGGTCAGCGATTCCTACAAGAAAACATTGTTTCTGAAACGGGTGCAAAACTTGAAGCTTTATATTCCCAAAATATATGGCAATACAAACTTGGGTATAATTTTATCGAATCGGAAGTTATAAATCTTAACGATATTGATTTACCAAGATTTGTTCGACGTGACTCTGAGGTATTACGAGAACATGCCCTTTTTGGCCAAGCATTATTTCAAAACGAAAAAGAAGACCTTTATGTTAAAGCAGGAGCAAGAATAAATTATATCGAAACATTTAATGAAATCATTATAGAACCTCGCCTTAATATTCGTAAAACAATAGGGAACAACTTCGAAGTCGAGATTTTAGGTGAATTCAAGCATCAAAACATGTCACAAATTGTTAATTTTCAGAATGACTTTTTAGGAATTGAAAAGAGACGGTGGCAACTTTCAGATAATGATAGTATTCCTATAATTCAAAGTAAACAAGCTTCTTTAGGACTTCTATATAAAAATAAAGGTTGGTTACTAGACGCTAAAGCTTATTTTAAAAATGTTGATGGAATTACTACTCAAAGTCAAAGTTTTACTACCAAATATGAATTTCAAAAAGAAAAGGGAAGTTACGACGTTTATGGGTTTGAATTTCTATTAAGAAAAAAAACAAAACACTTAAGTAGCTGGCTAAGTTATTCGTACATTAAAAACAATTATACTTTTGAAGCACTTCAAGAAATAGAATTTCCGAGTAACTTTGATATCACACATTCAATTACTTTTGGCAGCACTTACAGTAATGACTACTGGAATATTTCAGCAGGTCTCAATTACAGAACTGGTAAACCTACTACAATTCCCTTATTGGGTAGTGAAGTGATTAATGATAACGTGAATTTTGATGTCGTAAATAATCAAAGGCTACAAGACTATCTTCGAATTGATGCCTCAGCCTTGTACAAGTTCAAAATCAGTAATACATTTCGCTCTGAAGTAGGAGCTTCGATTTGGAACATTTCCAATAAAGAAAATCCGATAAATAATTACTACAGAGTGATTAATGATCATCCCGTTAAGTTTTCAAGGTTTTCACTAGGTGTAACTACGAACGTCATTTTTCGGGTCTTTTTTTAAATCAAAGATAATAGACTATTTAAGCCCTAATCAATATCTTTCTCTCCAAAATACTCTAATCTGAAAGTAGTCAAATCAATATCTTTTAGATCTATATTTCATTGTGATAAATCACTGTTATCTATCACAACTGATACTGCATTTCAAAATGAGGAATATCATTTCACATCGGAGCATTTCTGAATACATTTACACTCTAAAACCAATAGAACCCATGTTATGAAAGTTCTTGTTTACAGTGCTAAAGCATTTGAAATTCCCTATTTAGAGAAAGCGAATCATCAAAAACACCAACTCACATTTGTAGAAAATGCATTATCATCAGAAACTGCTATGCAAGCTGTGGGTTATGAGATCATATCTATTTTTTCAGCCGATGACGCCTGTTTTCTTACACTTGAAAAATTAAAAGATTTTGGTGTGAAATACATCTCTTTAAGATCGGTTGGTCATGATAATGTAAACCTAAGAGCAGCCACAAGATTAAACATTAGAGTAGCTAATGTACCCGCATATTCCCCTTATGCTATTGCTGAACATGGTGTGAGTTTACTATTAACTCTTAATAGAAAACTTATTGAATCTAATCATCGTGTAAAACAGTATAATTTTAATTTAGATGACCTTGTCGGTTTTGACTTAAACAAAAAGACAGTAGGCATTATTGGAACTGGAAAAATAGGTTCGGTTATGGCTAAAATCATGAATGGTTTTGGTTGCAAATTACTCGGTTATGATATTTCCGAAGACAAGAATTTAGTCCAAAACTATAATCTCAAATATACTGCTCTACAAGAATTATGCGAACAATCAGATATTATTTCAATTCATGTCCCATTAAACGCTGAAACACATTACTTAATTGATGAAGAGTTAATATTTCATATGAAGAAAGACGTTATTATTATAAATACTGCTCGAGGTGCAATTATTAATACAGAGCATCTTATTGATGCCCTAAAAAAAGATAAAATTGGTGCTTATGGCTCTGATGTTTTTGAAAATGAAAAAGGTATTTTCTTTAAAAATCGTTCAAAACATATTCCAGACGATCTCCTTTTAATTCAACTCAATGCTTTCCCGAATGTACTGTTGACCGGTCACCATGCATTTTTAACGGAAGAAGCATTAACTAATATCGCCGAAACTACGATTGACAACTTGAATCGATGGTCTCTCAATGAAGAAACGGAGAACGAATTAACTGATATTAGCACGTGATTATCACTTCTTGTTTTTATTGTAAATATCCTTTAATACAACAGTATCTCCCATAGTATTAACAACAGTCAAGTCATATCGAATATTAATTTTAGTATTGATTGGTGCATAGTAGTAAATCACCCAAGCATCCGCCTCACTGGTTCCAATGCATCCATTCGAATAGGCTTTCCCTAAAGACTTCGGATTTGTAGTAGGATGAATTAATTGCCCATGACGCAAGCTATTAATTTCGGTCTCAATAAATGGGATTTGTGGTAATTTGGTCACCTTATCATCATCGCGTCTTGTCACCTTATATTCTTTATTATTGGCGGGATTCACATATCTTGGGTTCCTATTATAATTTACAATTAGACCCTCACCTGTTTTTGTGCGCAGATCCTCAATTTTCCCGGACATTTCAAGATATTTCTTCTCATGTCTTCCTACTCTCACAGAAAACTCATGAAGAAGAATTGAATCTTCAAAAATGCGGAGTTTATATTCTGGAATATTAATGTCTATAAGCGTGTTTTTAAAAGCATGAAGTATCTTAGCAGCCACTAGTGAATCTGGAATATAGAGTACGGCTTCTTTTGGAAGTATAGCCATTTGTTTTTGATCATAAATAAAAGAATCGCGCGCCTTCATTCTATAATAATCGGTATTTTGTAGGGTATCTAAAATCCATGGATTAGCTCTTACCAAAAGGTGTTCTGATAATGGATATGGTGTTAAAGAATCATATGCTGTAACGATAGAATCGAGGTACTGAAAATAATCTTTAATTATAACCGTTCTTTTGACTTTAATACTATCTAATCTGACCCTCTCATGGATGTCGCAATTGATAGTGGCACTATCTATAGAACTAGCCTTCTGGTAATACCAGAACTTGAACACTAATACAATAAGTATAATCTGTAGTAGATGGTGATTAAATTTATTCATTGCATCTAAATTATATGCTGTTATTCACATGGCTAAAAATCATGTGTGATTTTTGACGTGTAACATATACACCACTTTAACATGTCGCAGTTGTGCTCTAAGCAACCTTTAATAAATGTTTTATAACATCGGCTGTTGAGACAATACCTACAATTTTTTCATTCTCTAAAATTGGCACCGCGTGGTAGTTTCCTTCGGTTAAAATTGTAGCAACCTCTTCAACTGTGGCATCTGAATTAAGATAAAACGGGTGAGGTGTCATAATATCCTTCACTTTTAAAGTTTTATAGACTTCATTGTCATCGCTAATACCAGCACCAGATATATGATACATAAAATCAATTAGACTTACCATTCCAACTAATTTATCATTTTCGACTACTGGAATATGATGATGAAATTCTTTTTTCTCATAAATGTGTTTGACGTCTAATAGATTTTGATCTGGAGCTATACACACCACATTTTTTGTCATTACATCAACGATTGAATGCGTTTTCATAAGTTTAGGTTTTTGAGTTTTATACAACTAAATGTAACACATTAATTATTCTTTATAAATGATTTAAATCATTTTAAACCTGAGACCTAAATACTACATTTAAGGTACATTAAGTTAAGACTATCGTTATGAAAACTAAAACCATTTTAGAGTTACTTACATTAAGTTCTAGCCTTTATTATATCGCACGAGACACCCAGTTTCTGGATCGTATTGGTGAGTTATCAGAAAAAGGTAAAGACAATATTAATAAGCTCATGAGCGATAAAGAATTAGATGAAAACGGAAATGAAATGGAGTTCATCGATCGCATCATTACGAAAACACATGAACTTAAGGAAGAACTTAATGAAAAAATTGAAAAGCAAGTTGTAACGTTTTACAAAAAAATAAATGTGGCACATCTCGACGAGATTAAAGCATTGAATGAAAGACTTGAAAAACTAGACGCCACAGTTGCTCTTTTAGAAGCTAGAATCAATCATTTGGAATCTTAATATCATGGGAATCATCTCTGGGATAGGAAAAAATTTTAAATCGATTTCTAGATACAATCAAATTCTAAAAGTCCTAATAAAATACGGATTTGAAGATTTGGTGTATTACTTAGAAGAGAATAAACAATATACCTTTATTCAAAAACTCATTCCGAAAGCTTCACGTAAACATGCTAGAAAATTTAGTAAATGGGCCAAAATGCGTTTGGTATGTGAAGAGCTGGGACCAACATTTGTGAAATTTGGTCAAATCTTGAGTAATAGACCAGATTTAGTCCCTCTAGAATTAACCTTTGAATTAGAACAACTTCAGGACAATGTCCCTCCAATGCCGGAAAATGAAGCTAAACATGTCGTAGAAACCGAATTAAAAGGTAAAGTTGAAGAGCTATTTGCTTGGTTTGACCCACAGCCTTTTGCCTCTGCTTCAATGGCCCAAGTGCATAAAGTGACATTACATTCTGGAAAACGCGTCGCTCTTAAAGTTCAGCGCTCAGGCATATTCGATATCATTACTGAAGACATTAAAGTGATGTATAAAATTGCAGAAGTTTTAGAAAACCGAATGCCTTCCATAAAAAGTTTTGACCCTATAGGACTGGTTAAAAATTTCGAAGAGTCAATTCTTAAAGAAATAGATTTTATAAACGAATCTATCAATGTACAGCGTTTTTATAATAATCTTGAAAATGACGAGTCTTTAGATCAGTTTGCCAAAGCACCTATAGTATATCCAGAATTTACAACATCAAAGGTTTTAGCTTTAGAATTCATTTCAGGAATTAAAATTGATCAAGTGGAAGCACTTGAACTTAAAGACTATGATATAAAGGTTATCGCTAGACGATTGGCTACAAGCTACTTCAAACAAATATTTGAGTATGGTTTCTTCCATGCCGACCCACATCCAGGAAATTTATTAGTCATGCCGAATGGGCATATTTGTTATCTAGATTTTGGCATGATGGGAAGTATGTTACCGAGAGACATTTCCATTTTCGGAAAATTGTTCATTGCTATTACTGAAAAGGATGTCAAACGAATCATACAAGCCTTGCAACAATTATCAAATAATGCACCTATTGAAGACATGAGAGATTTGGAATTTGATATCAATGAATTCGTAGAAAAATATTACGTGCGGGATGTGCATGAGAACGAAATGAGTACCATACTTCTAGAACTCAAAGATATTATTATAGCTCATGGTTTAAAAGTTCCAACCTATTTCTTCCTTTTTGCGAGATCTTTAGTGACTCTAGAGGGCGTCATTAGTAAATTACATCCAGAATTAGAACAATTTGATATTGTAAAACCCTATTTAAGAAAAAGTGCTACACGAAAATACAACCCGATTCTTATTGGTAAAAAAGTGGCGAATTCCTTCATAGAACTTACAGATTATATGGAAGAATTTCCAAGAGATTTAAAGAATGCCATTAGAAAGATTAATTCAGGAAAAGTAAAAGTTGATCTTACACACAAAGGAATGGATCCTATGATTCATACCATGCAGCGCATAACCAAACAACTCATTACAGCTTTTATTATGGTTGCCTTAATCATTGGAGCAGCCTTATTTATTGTGTTTGAAGTTAAACCGTTATGGAATGGTCTATCATTACTTGGCATAACTAGTTTCATACTATCGATAGTCTTAGGTTTAGGAATGGTAATGAACATCAAAAAAGGAGACTACGACAGGTAGCTATTGAGACTATAAATTCGCATAAAAAAAGTACAATATTGATAATTGTACTTTTTTTATGATACCACTAAAAGTTTAGACCTTAGAAAAGGCTTTTTTAAAATGATCAAATGCTTCGGAAATTTCATGTTGAAAATGTTCGAATTTGGTCTCTTCTTTTTTCTTTCCATACTTTCCTTTAAACTTATTGATAAACGCATTAAAGTCTTGCTTCCCCTTCTCAAAGGTCTCTTTGCTTTTAACTTTGTCTTCACTAAATCGTTGTTCTAAAATTTCTAACTGAATTTTAAACTGCTCAATTTCAATAAGCGCTAATGCATACATTCTGTTCAAGGTATCATTGGTTCTAATTTTAACCTCAATCTCATGTATGGTCGAGAGTATTTCTTTTTTCTGTTTCTTAAAAACTTCTTTCGTTTCTGCCTTTCCGAGTTCTAATTGAACACGAAGCTCATCAAACTTGGTATTAACATCTTCTATTTTCTGTTTAATATCCTTTATTTTAGACTCGCTGTCATGAAGAAATAGATTAAATTTCTTTTTAACCTCTTCATATTTATCCTGAGCTTCAGCTTTACCTAATGCGGCCTGAACTTGAAATTCTTCAAGCTCAACAGCTGTTTTTCTAAGAGCTCCTATTACCTTGTCTACGAAGTGAATATCCTGTTTAGTTTTCATGATTTATATGTTTTATGATGTTATTAAATGTCATAAATTATTCATAGCAACACAATGATAAATATCAGTTAGCTTTTATGATGAAAGGAGTTTAGATATGGATTAAGACGAAACTTCAATAGCAGTCAAATACTACATATTTTTTAAAATTGAAGCATTAGGATTGACCATTATCATTTTATAAGCTTGATGATTGCTATACATTTGAGTAGAATTATATACAATAATGATTGGATTAGATCAAATAAAATCTCAACTAAAAGCTTTCTTCATTGAAGTTGGTGAGTTGACCTATTTCACGAAGCGATTTTTTATTGAAGTGGTGAAACGACCGTTTGAGATGAAAGAGTTTCTGCGTCAATGTTACCATATGGGTAATCGCTCATTGCTATTAGTAGGAATAACGGGATTTATAATAGGATTGGTACTCACCTTACAAACACGTCCAACGCTAATGGAATTTGGAGCCGTATCTTGGATGCCATCTATGGTGAGTATCTCGATTGTTAGAGAAGTAGGCCCCATTATTACTGCCTTGGTTTGTGCAGGACGAATAGGTTCGGGTATAGGCGCCGAGTTAGGCTCTATGCGTGTTACAGAACAAATTGATGCCATGGAAGTTTCTGGGACTAATCCCTTTAAATTTTTAGTTGCAACCCGAGTTCTTGCAGTAACGCTTATGCTACCTTTGCTCGTGCTTTTTGGCGATGCCATTGCACTGTTCGGATCTTTTCTCGTAGAAAATATAAAAGGGAATGTATCATTCATGCTTTATTTCAATAAAGTTTTTGATGCTTTAGAATTTGGTGACATCTTACCAGCAACTATCAAATCCTTCTTTTTTGGATTAGCGATAGGAATTGTAGGGTGCTATAAAGGGTTCTATTGTAAAAAAGGAACAGCCGGTGTTGGTAAAGCAGCTAACAGCGCCGTAGTACTTACATCCTTACTCCTATTTATCATTGATTTTATAGCCGTTTTTGTAACCGATATCTTTTACGATTTATGAACACGCCATCTGAAATATCGACAAGAGACATTGTACTTCAAATTAAAGATCTACGGAAAAGTTTTGGAGACAACCACGTTTTAAATGGTTTTAATATGGAACTGTTTCAAGGCGAAAGCCTCGTCATTATGGGGAAATCTGGCTCAGGGAAATCTGTGATGATTAAGTGTTTGGTGGGTTTAATGGAAGCCGACAGCGGGTATATTAGGGTAATGCATAATGATATTACGGCATTAGATCAGAATGCGATGGATGTCCTGCGTGCCGATATAGGTTTCCTATTTCAAGGTAGTGCCTTATATGATTCAATGACCGTTAGAGAAAATTTAGAATTTCCGCTACGAAGACATACTAAAAAATTTGGTGAACATATCAATACTGAAAAATTAGTACATGAGGCCTTAGAGAATGTAGGATTAGTGAGCGCTATCGACTTAATGCCTTCAGAATTATCTGGAGGTATGAAACGACGAATTGCTTTAGCGAGAACATTAATTCTAAGACCGAAGATTATTCTCTATGATGAACCTACAAGCGGACTCGACCCTATCACAGCTAAAGAAATCATTCTATTAATGAAGGATATTCAAAAGAAATACAACACCTCATCACTCATCATTACGCATGATGTTGATTGTGCACGAGTAATTGCAGATCGGATGATTTTACTCATTGATGGCATCGACTATGCGACTGGTACATTTGCAGAACTATCAACACGAGAAGACCCGAAAATAAAAGCATTTTTTAAACATTAATTATGAAACGTACAAACTCACAAAAACTCAGATTAGGACTCTTTGTTAGTATTGGAACCATACTATTTGTCACGGCCATTTATTTTATTGGACAACGACGAAATATGTTTGATAAAACCTTTACCATAAGTTCTTACTTCCAAAATGTCAATGGATTACAACGTGGAAATAATGTACGCTATTCTGGAATTGATATTGGCACCGTGAAAGATATCACCATGATTAACGATTCTTCCATCCAAGTAGATATGCACATTCAAGAGAAAATCCTTAATCATATCAAAAAAAATGCGATTGCTACTATTGGTTCTGACGGATTGGTTGGTAATATGATTGTTAATATTGTTCCTGGTAAAGGTCCTTCAAAATTGATTAGTAATGGTGATGTCATTGCATCGTATAGTAAAATAGGTGCCGATGATATCCTAAGTACCTTGAGCGTTGGTTCAGAAAATGCCGCTATATTAACCGCTGACCTATTAAAAATCACTACAGCTATGTTAGAAGGTCAAGGTACAGTAGGTCTGTTGTTAAATGATACCATCATGGCTCAGGACCTCAAACAATCAGTCAATAATCTAAGAATGGCAAGCCGAGGTGCCACCAATACCATCAATGAATTAAATACTATAATTTCATCAATAAAAACAAACGACAATACTGTTTTAGGGATGATACTCAACGATTCTATTTCTGGAGAAAAACTTAAAACTGTAGTAAGCAATCTAGAAACATCCAGCAATGAAATTGAAAGTGTATTAGTTAATATTAATGATGTCGTAGATGACTTTAATTCTAGCGATGGTGCATTTAATTATATTGTTAAGGATACCACATTAGTAAATAGTCTCAAATCAACACTCAATAATATCAATAAAGGCACCGATAAATTCAATCAGAATATGGAAGCTCTAAAACATAACTTCTTATTTAGAGGCTACTTTAAAAAGTTAGAACGACAAGCCAAAAAAGCTGAAAAAGAAAAGTAATGAAAATAGAACATTTACAAGAGCGCATCAATGATTACAAAGACTCTATTAAAACTGTAGTCAATAAAAAGACGCTTTGGAACACCAAAACCAAAGCACTAATTAGCAATACCTTAAAAGCCATTTGTAATCAATATGATATTGGTTGGAACGTTCAAGAACTGAAATGGATTGGCACTAATGAAGCCGTAAACATTTCGTTTGATTCATTACCAAAAGAACTTATAGATTGTTCCCGTCAAATTTCAGCTTATCAATTTGTTTCTGGTGGTGCCTTAATGTTTTCTCAAGCCTATAATGGCGATATTAATACGTTTATTTTATTTCCGTTTATAGAACATATTCCATTAGAAAATAGTAGTATGGAGCTGGAAACCTATGATCCGAAAGCAATAAGTGAAAAACTCATCATTGAAAACGTAGATACTTTTTTAAAAGAAATGATTAAATGGGAAGTTCCAATGACAAAACAAAAATTAGGGTATTAAAATAACTTCGTTTTATTATAATCTATGGTTGTTATTTCAACATGAAGCCAATGAAAATCATGCTCTTTTAATTGCCAAATGACGTTACATTTATTTGGAATTTCAATACCGTTAAAGGATTGATGAGAGGTCATAACCACATACCATGTTTCTAGCTTCGCTTTCTCAGTTCCGCCAAAATAACGCTGTGCTTTAAACCCTTCTACTTTGCCTTCCAGATTAAATGTGAACACCCCTGAAACTGTTTGACCTTTGTAAATAAAAGTTGCTTTAGCAATTGTATGATTAATAGATTCCCATGTAATATAATCCCTAAGCGCCATCGAAGGGAACCAACACATCTCACTTAAATAACGAATCATAGCTCCTGTATTGATTTTTAAGTGTTGCTCTTCATTAACAACGGGTATGAGCCCTAATACTTTAATTAACATCGCTCCATGACCGTCTACAAGCTTATCTCGACCCAACAAATGAATCAATGGCATGGCTTTTACATTGGTTTTCCAAATAAAAGAAGCTTTTGTGATATCGCAGTATTGTACAGCTTCAAAGGGCATCCATTTGCTATCAGGCTTAGTGCGCATCTTCCCTTTTTGTTGTAATCTCACAGAGTTCGTCATTATATTGCCAATCACTCCTGAATGAGTTAGCCATCGCTGAACAGGCTTAGGCAAGTGTTCAATATCTTTTTCAGAAATCGTAGTGCGACTTGTTGTAATAGTATTTTTTAATAAGACTTTAGAAGATTCATCAACCATATTATTAAAAGTTGATGTAGCGTATGCGACTATGCTAATGGGTAAAATAAGACTATTTGGAAGTGTTCCAAATTTTGAGTCACTCCAAGTCAAAACGATTAAAATCTGGGAAATTATAACTGCTACAAAAGCTATATAATACCACTGCTTCTGTGTCAAATATTGAATAGTTGCTACCACAAACATGATGAAGACTACTAGCCATATAGCCCCAATAGGTTGAGAAATACCCAGAACTTGTTGATTAATACTTGTTATAAAAAACACTCTAATAAATCCCATGAGATGAATTAGACCATGAATGCTCATTAGTATCGCAAAAGCATACTTCATTATTTTTTGAAGATTACGGTTTTAGTTATCAAAAGCCTAAACAAATAAAATAGTTGATAAGACTAATATAATGACGGCGAAAAGTAATTTTAAATTTAATTGAAATTTCATAATAGCACATTATTAATTCTCTTCTAATGTATCTATTGACATAATTAAACCAAATGATTTTAATCAGTTTGCCAGTAAATTCTTAAAAAAGATTATAATGAGCATAAAAAAATTAGGAGATACCTAAACCTAAAAAGCCTGAATACCAATCAAAAGTAATAGTATTCAGGCCTTAAATGAAACGTTTATAAATTAAGCAGTCTCAGGTTGTTTGGATTTGATCATGGCAATTTTTTCAATCATTTCCGGCACTTTTTCAAACGCAGCAGATAATCCATGAGCTTTGCCAGCTTCAATAAATGATATTTCATCATCTTTACTTACTAAAAAGCCAATAGGCTCAATACCTACACCAGCTCCTGCTCCCATGCCTTCCCCTCGTTTTCCTTTTGCTTCAACACCTTCTCCTCCACCAGAACCAAACCCCATTCCTACTTTAATAACAGGAACGCACTTAAAGTTTCCTAATTCAAATTGTTTACCAACAACAGTTTCTGTATTGGCTTCAGACTTAATAAAATCTGTAATTTTTTCTAATAATTCTTCAAAATGTAAATCCATGATAAAATTTTTAAATGTTAATAAATGATCTAATCAGACGTATTGGTCTGTTTTCTACAAACAACAATACCCTGTTTCTGCCATTAAAATTGACATCAAGCTGACTGCCGCAGTAGAAATTCAAAAAAGCAAAACAGGGATATAATTTGGCATTGGTTATGCAATCTCCCGTATCTATATCCATCTGAAATTGTTTGATTGTAAAAGACCTTAATACTCTAATCACTTTTTTAAGAGACACTGGGTTGTTTTTTTTAATTCTCTTTTTACTCGTTTTACTCTTTTTCTTAATTGTATCACCTTTTGATTTTAACGGATAAAAAGAAAAATCAAAGAAGAGCACCGTAAGATGTATTTTAAAAACTTCAACCTCGTCAGCTTCAATATCTGCTTTGGCTAATCCGCCCACGCGTATATAATATTGATTTGTTGATGTATCGATAAAACAAGTAATTGGTACAAACAACACGTACAAAAACACTAGTAACACTATGATGGAAAATATAAAGAGTAACATGCTTTGCTTTTGCTTCAAAGTAAGTTTAAATTCAAGGCTAAAACAATGATTTTCATCATTTTACAAAAAAAATTATCAAGGACGGTTACATCGAGAATGAGAACTAATATTCTACTGTTTCAGATTCAAAACACCTTACAGCGTCTACAATTGGTTGAATAAGAGATATATCCGCAGTATAAAGCGTTCAAATGATATTAATCATTGTCTTTTAGTATTAAAATCGAGTACATTTAATACGAATTAAAAGACAGAAATGACACCAACTAAGTCGAACTTCCCAAAGTATTATATCGCATTTTTTCCAGTGATAGGAATAGGAATGTTTGTGCTACTTTATATCATAGCTGCATTTAAATATCCAGGGGGTTCATGGGACTCTATTGAACAAAGCGGATTTAGCTTTTGGAACAATTATCTATGTGACTTATTAGATAGTCATGCTGTTAATGGTGCACCCAATGATGCACGTTTATTTGCAAGAGCGGCTCTTGGAATATTGTGTGCAAGCCTATTATTGCTTTGGTATCATCTACCTAAGCTATTTGTCAAAAAAAGTACAAATCTTTGGATTATGAGGCTAAGTGGTTTCTTGGCGCTCATTGTAATGTTATTTATTGCTTCGGAAACCCATGATAGTATTGTCCGAATTGCAGGAGTTTTTGGAGTCATTGCCATCATAAGCCTTATTATTGAACTCCATAAAATTCGTTTTAGAACATTACAACACCTTGGGATATTTTGTGTTATTATTTTTTTTATTAATTATTTCATTTATGAAACAGGTTCATATATACACCTGCTTCCCGTGATTCAAAAAATCACTTTTTCATGTTTTATATTATGGTTTGTATTATTGGCTATTTCATTATATCAACATTTAAAATCGAATTCTATAAAAGACAGTTGAAATGAGAAAAGCGAGTCTAGAAATAATTCAAGCTGAACCCAATAACACTCATTCATATCATACTTAATTCGCTATTATTTATTGTACTTTACTAGATACCAACTTAATATAAATAATGACCCAAGTATAGGTATGAGTAGCGTTATTATAAAAACTAACCATACGAAATTAGAACCTCTAAAGTTCAAGAAGTACACAAAGAACAAACCAAAACAAATAATTAATACGCCTCCAACCATTTCTCTTTTCTAGGCAACAAACACCAAGAACATTAAAACCACCCAAGGCAAAGCGTTAGGGCTGTTTTTTACAATTCCCATTATTCCACCACCATAGCCCTCAGAACCGGACAATAATGCAAATGCGAACAATAGGCTCGCAATTAAAAGCAGTGCATAACGTGCTATATATTTTAATAGATTCGACGTCTTATTTTGGTTTTTAGTATTCATTTTAGGTGTTTTTCCAACGTTCAAGTCTTGGAATCCCTCTTGTCAATAACCAAGCAAGAAATTTTAAAGATTCATTCTCGACCATTTGTTCTTTACAAAATAAATCCATTTCCTTAGCCGTCCCGTTAATTGTAAAGGCACCATTTTCATAGCAAAAACTGCAATATATATGGTTCTTAGACCCATCTAGATTTGTTTCTCCAAAATATGAGTCTTGTTTAATTGGCATGCCACAACTTTGGCAAAACTTATAAGTTTTAGAAGTCGTCATAATATTAAATTATATTATCAGTCTTCATGTCGTCGCATTTTTCCAGTAATGTCTTCTATTCGAATTACAAATACAATTGGAATATCCTTGTATATTTTGCTTGAAAACTGGTTGATGAAGTCCAATTTCCGATGCTCTTTTCTCATGATTAAATCTTTAACACCTAAAGAAAACCCATGAAGATATGCTTTAGCTTCACTTCCTTCTAATTCTTCGTAGTGACCATGCACTAATATGGAGTCCCAAACATTAACAGATTCTATCTCTGAAACTTCCATACAAACAGCGCTATGTTTTCGCATGGCTTTAGTTTTATGACCTTCGGCAGAATACCCCACAATTGCATTAATACGTTCATCAAAATAATATGTGATTGGCGCAATAAATGGTGCGCCTTTGTATAGATAAGCTAAATGACCAATATAATTATTAGTTAGGATATGCAGACATTCCTTCTGTTTTAGACTTCTAATCATGATATATACTTTAATACAGTTAATTCAGAATTAATTCAAGTTTATTAATTGCCAGTTTAGTTATAGGTATAATGTTTTCTGTTTTTGATTCGCCCGTTATGGCATCTACTTCGGTCATCTTATAAGATCCTTCGCCAGATGTTGTTATAACAACAATCCTATCTTTATAGGCTTTTGATCTATTGATAAAATGTTCAACAGAAATTGGTGGTTTCCAGTTTTCCCACGTATGAATGATTAACATGGCGTTATAATCCGTGGGTTCTATAATTTCTAATTCGGAAATATCTATGACATTAATAAAAATGGCTTTTGCTTTGAAATGATTAACTATATGTTGCGTTATGCTATTCTTAAAATCACTGCCTTGTGTGGCAATTAAAAATGTATTGGAAGTATCTACCGACGAATTCACTTGAAATGTCTCGGCTTTATCCATTGAATATCTATACTGATACCAAATACCAAATAACAATAGTAACCCAACGATTGCCAATACTGCGATACGTATTTTTTTTATTCTTGACATGGTCTAACACCTTAATATTCTCCTGTCAAGGTAGTTAATAACCCTTTTTTTTACTATGATAAAAATCAGTTAAAGTATTTAAACACTTCTTAGTTCTATAAGAGTAATCTCAGGGCGCATGCCAAGGCGTCCAGGAAAACCTAACCAACCTAAACCCCTATTAACATAAAGATATTGCCTGCCCACTTTGTACAAGCCTGCCCAATGCTTATAGTTATACTGTATGGGACTCCATTGAAAGCTCTTACGCTGAAATCCTGCTTGCATGCCATGTGTATGACCAGATAATGTGAGATTAATATTTGTTTGGTTCAAGACCTCTTCTGACCAATGTGTTGGGTCATGTGATAATAATATTTTAAAGGGAATATCGCTAGTATCTGCCATCGCTTTATCTAGTTTTCCATATTGTTTAAACGGTGGCTTTCCCCAATTTTCCACACCAATTAAGGCAATGTGTTCATCTTTGCGTGATAAGACTAGTGATGTATTCAAAAGTAGTTTAAAATCAATCGTTTCGTAAAATGCTTTAATAGCTTCAAAATTTTCATTCTTTTCAACCTCGCTATTCCATTCACTATAATCCCCATAATCATGATTTCCTAAAACAGCAAACTTCCCTTCTTGCGCCTTTAAGTTTTTAAACACGCTGTGCCAACCCCGTAATTCCCATGCATAATTATTGACAAGGTCACCAGTAATTAAGATATAATCAGGTTTAAGATGATTAATCTTCTCGATAACTGGACCTAAAATGTGATATCTATAATTAAAACTGCCTAAATGGATATCTGATAGTTGCACAATTTTTAATCCGTTGAATGCTTTTGGTAAATTTTGAAATTTTACTTTCTGATGATATACCTTAAAGCGATAAGCCGATTTAAAAATGCCATAGAGAATGAAGAAAAAAGGAATAAAACCTGATAACAAACCAACTACAGGTACAATAATCAAAGATTCCGTTTCAGAAAAAACACTGTTGGTAAAATATAAAACCGATATAATAATTACAAAAAGGAATTTTGGTACAAATGACGATACTGTAAGTCCGTAAAGTGACGATACCAAAATATGCTTTCGCTTGGGATCCATATCATCCAGTCTGATTTTTAAAATAATAATAGATGCCACTAAGCCAGCAGTAAATATCCAAAACAAGACATGAATGCTCATTTTTAGAGAAGAAGAATTTATAAATTGAGTAATAGATTGTAACCAGTAAAATGCCAGAGTATCCAAACAAACGATAGCTATGCATAATAGGATGATAGTAAAAAGCGAATAGCTTTTCATAATTTATCTTGTTTTAAACGCCGTTTATCTTTTAATGCCCAATAAATACCTTTAACATCAGACGCCCAATTAGGGAACATAAAAATCAAAGTAATCTCTTCAAATGTTTCTAATAATCCAATCACAATCATGATATAGAAAAGTGTATAGTTAGGATCAAAGAACAAAGCGTAAAGAATAAATACACTTTGCATAATCGCCGATATTTTTGCAAGATAAGTATGAAATGCTGTGGCTTTTCCATATTTGAAATAGGCAATGAGCATTTGAACGATATAAGGAATAAAGGCTATAATGATAAGTGTCAAATTTTCCTTTATAAACTCTGTTTCAAAATAGAAGAGTCCTGCCAATCCAATAATAAGTGTTATTTGGTCACCAAAAGAGTCTAATTGAGAACCTCGAGGGCTCGTAATTTTAAGTTTTCTGGCAAGAAATCCATCAATAGCATCTGTAGAGTAACTCACCAACAAAAAGGACGCAAATAACAATTGTTGATCCATCCAAATCAATCCTAATAAGAAAGGAGCTGCTGCTATGCGATAAAATGAAAACCAATCGGCTATATTGTAGTTTTTAAAGGTAAGCATATTCTTCTTTTTTATAAAAGTAAAATATCTGCGTTTTATGAACTATGAGGGTTATCAGTTTAGCATTAAGAATGCATGTACTTAAACATATTGACAACGTATTCTAATATTCGGTTTTAGTCCATTTTAAAACGAAGTAAACGTAAGGCATTTAAAACAACCACTACAGTTGATCCTTCATGAAAAGCGACAGCTACACCAATATTTGTGAGACCAAAAATAGTCACTGGAACTAGCAGTGCTACAACACTTAAACTTATCCAAATATTTTGTTTAATAATTTGCTTTGATTTTCTACTTAAACCTATCACAAATGGTAAATTCTCAATTTTATCAGACATTAATGCGACATCTGCTGTTTCTAAAGCCACATCACTGCCTGCAGCTCCCATTGCAACACTCACCGTACTTAATGCCATTGCTGGTGCATCATTAACACCATCTCCAACCATAGCTATTTTTTTATCTCTTTTGATTAATGTTTGTATTGCAGCGACTTTATCTTCGGGTAATAAATTCCCTTTAACATCGGTAAGACCAATTTGCTTTGCAATAGCATCACCAACATTTTGATGATCACCAGTAAGCATAATCATATGTTTGATCCCAATTTCTCTTAAGCGTTTTAATGTTGCTACTGCCGATTTCCGAGGTGTATCCATAACACTAATTAATCCGATAACCGCCTTATTACAGGCCACAATCATAACCGTGTGTCCATTTTCTAAGAGACCTTTCATTTTAGTCAGAACAAAATCGTCAACCATGATGCCTGAGGCTTCCATAAGTTTTACATTTCCTATAAACACTTCATTATCCTCATAAATCGCACGTATTCCTTTTCCTTGTATCTCATAAACTTCAGAGGCTTCATGTTGAAATTCAATAGCATACTTTTTTATAATATCATTTGCTATTGCTTTGGCGAGTGGATGGTTACTTAAGCTCTCCACTTCAAGTACTAACTTAAGAAATGTGTTGTCATCAAAATTATGAAAAGGAATTATGTTTGTTAGCTGAGGCCTTCCCTCTGTAAGTGTTCCGGTTTTATCAAATGCCATTGTTGTAATTTCCCCCAAATCTTCTAAGGCTTTTCCACCTTTAATTAGAATACCTTTTTGAGCTGCTCGTGCAATACCGCTCAGTACGGCACTTGGTGTAGAGATTGCTAAGGCACAAGGACTAGCCGCTACTAACACTGTTATTGCTCTATATAAACTTGTATTAAAACTTTCATCAATAACTAAATGAGCTAGGCACAGCAAGAACACAACAATTATCACTATTGGAACGTACCATTTCTCGAACTTTTTGGTTAGTCTTTGTGTGGGCGATTTTTGAGTTTCAACTTCACTTACCAGTTTAATTAATCTGGACACTGTAGAATCTTCAGTGAGTTTAAGAACTAAAACCTCAAGGCTATTATCGCCATTGATTGTTCCTGCGAATACAATATGTCTTCTATCAATATCTGTGAACTCAGGTAAGTGTTCTGTATTGGCTATACATGTTTTGTCTAAAGGAATACTTTCACCAGTAATTGGAGCTTGATCTACACTACTACTTCCACTTATGATAACGCCATCTGCTGCAATTTTTGTATTCGGTTTTACAACAATTACATTATTGATTCTTAAATCTTCTATCGGTATTTCTACGAGGGTGTCCTTTTTTTTGACGAGCGCAGTTTTGGGTGATAATTCTCCTAAGGCCTCAATTGACTTCTTGGCTTTATTCATTGCATAATGTTCTAAAGCGTGACCTAAACTAAAAAGGAATAGTAATAAAGCACCTTCTGCCCAACTACCAATATATGCAGCTCCTCCCGCTGCCGAAATCATTAAAAAATCAATATCAAAACCGCCTTTAATAATTTTTTTATAGGCTGCAATAGTGATAAAAAAGGCTCCAAACACGTAGGATATTATATAACTCGACAAAGGCAGCCAATGAGAAAAATTAGATAATGTTTCAATTAAAAAACCAACGAGAAGAAATATACCGCATAAAAAAGCAAAAGAAAGCTCTTTATCTTGTCTAAAGATTTGGTTATCGCTGTGCTCTTCTAGGTTGTGCTGTGCCATTAAAACCTCTTTTTGTTAAATTTAAAAAAATTTATATGAGTTGCTATTCTTTTTATTTTCAAAAAAAAGAAGCAATAAGTTTTAATGAGCAATAGCATTGTTTTTAAAGGTGAACATATTATTTAGTTAAAAATTGGCAATGGACTTTTGCATAACATCATTAGTGATAACATTAAATTTTTATAATGTCTGTTGGAGTTTCTACCAAGATTGCAATATCACCTCTCAACGCAATGGGTTGTTTCATAATTTCAGGATGTTTCTGAATCATCTTAATCCAATCATTTTCTGAGAAATCGTGATGTTCAAACTGACGCGTATATTCTGGATGCTCCTGATTGACAAAATCTTTAACTTCAATTTTCAATCGATTGGCTAGTTCTACTATTTGAGTTCCTGTAAGTTTAGTTTTTAAAATATCAATCTCTTGAATGGGTAATCCTTCTGCTTTAGCGTAGATTAATGTTTGTTTGGCCCTCACCGATTTAGAACTATAATACAAGGTGATTTGACGGTTTGAGGTAGCAATCTGTCCCATGAGGTTTTACTTTATATAATCTACTAAAAATACACTTAAAATAGTCGTCTAAAAATGATTTTCGTCAGCTTAGGTATGCTCAACTTTGATTAGATTTAACTTCATAAATCACGAGCTATCATGCAAAAGAACTCTACATCCATTATTTTCTTAACACTAGGCTTAATTTGGCTTATTGTAGGGCTCTTCATCTATCCAAATTCTGGTGTTTGGCCCTTAGGTATTATCTTCTTTATTATTGGGATCATTATTAAAATTGGATCAGTAAAATTCTAATATGAGACATCGATTAATAAAATCTATAAACAGAAACACAATAGACCATTTTTTTTACCTATGTTGAACATGTCTTGTACATAATTACGTCATTATATCATTTAAAATGATGCTTTCTAAATTCAAAATTAAGGAGTCTTGACAAAGTCTTAATTGATGATTATCATTGTAGCACTGAAGTTAATCAAATACTTTTAAATCATAAAAACACATAATGATGAAAGTATATATTCACCTCCTATTAATTGTTCTATTTACAAGTTGCTCTACAGCCCGAGTAACTGATAGCTGGGTCAATGAAGACTATGTCAATTATCAACCAAAGAAGGTTCTTATAATAGGCTTAACTGACAACCTGAACGGACGAATACTCTTTGAAGAACAATTGAAAAATGAACTCGCCAAAAGAAGCATTCACGCTATTGAAAGTTATACTGTTTTTGAACCTCAATTCACAAGTTCAAAACAATCTGAAAATGATATTGAAAAGGAGATTAAAAGACTCTCGTCAGAAGGTTTCGATACTGTTTTAATTTCTGCAGTAAAAGGCATTGATGAGAAAGTGTCTTATAGTGGAGATAACTTTAGAACGTACTATTATTGGAGACGTTTTGGACGCTATTATTATTTAGCTCAAGATGTTTATTATCTCGAAGGCTATTACTCGAAGTATAAAATTTATCATATCGAAGCGTCTTTGTACAACTTAAAAGAAAATAAGGATAAATCATTGGTTTGGGTTGCTTCGTATGACATTGTAGATCCTAAACAAGTTAATTCAACGGTTACTAATTATGTGACCGCTATTATTAAGTCCTTAGAGGAGAAACAACTAATAAATGAAAAAAATTAAATCATGAAAAGAATAAAAATTATATATATCGTTTTTCTATTAGGGGCTTTCATTAGCCTTGAAAGCTGTGGTCCTATTATTATTTCATCTCAACCAAGCCATCCAACACCGCCTTGGTTCTACCCGAATAGAGTGGTTAATGTGAGGTATGTTTATTTTCCAGAGTATACAATTTATTATGATTTAACCTTAAGAAATTACTTGTATTATGAGAATAATGTATGGATTCGTGTTAACGTATTACCGCCAAGGTATAATGGGCTAGATTTCAGAAGAGCAAGACAGGTTCGTGTTCAAAATTATTTTGATGATAGCATTAGAACGTATCACTCGAATAGAATCGTAAATGAAAAGGGAAGACGAACAACCACAAATAGAAATTAAAATTATGTCGTTCGTTGTCCATCGAATTTAACGTTTAGGTCTGGTATTTTAATAAGTTCTATCGTTGATGACGCCAAAATGATTTTACCTTCAGTGTTTTCTATTGCTAATCTTATTTGGTCATTTAACTTATGTTTTATAGAGCGACGTTTCTTATAGTCTACAATATATCTCAAATTAAATTGTATCCAATTATCAGTAAGAGCAATTGCTAATGTTGGATCTATTTGAGCATCTTCAATATAATATTTATTAACAACGCTTTTCCATTGTGATTTTGAATTGGATGTAAATTCTGAAAGCACCTCTGAAGCTATGTTAATAACGATAGATTTTGCTAAATCTATATCAGACCCATAGCGAATAGGTAAATTAAATTCATCCCAAATAAATGGAAAATCATGAGAATAATTATAAATAGGACCTTTGAATACAAAAGCGTTACTTATTTTCACAATGCGCCCACTGTAATTATCACTACTTACCCATTCTCCAATTTCCATCATAGTGGTGTAAATACTATCCACATCTATGACATCTCCTTTAATTCCATTCATCTCTATTCGATCACCAGGCTTATATACCTGAACAAGAAAAATATACATAGAGCCCGCGATACTCAAAATTAATTCTTGAAGTGTAAAGGCAATTCCTGCCGTAAATAAACCTATAACAATGGTAAAATCTTTTATGGTTCCTGAAAAATAGGTAATCGCTAATATGACTAGTAGGATGTATCCGAAAATTTCGATTCCTTTCTGTGCCTTATAACGTATAACGGTGCTTGATATCCTTTTTTTTAAATAGCGTCTAAGGAGTTTACTAGCCACTAGAATAATAAGCAGTATCATCATAAACTTAATAATACTCCAAACAAAGGGATTGTCTATAATCCATTCTTTTACATGTTCTAGTTCTGTCATTGAATACGGGTTAAAAATGCTCATAAACATTTAACTTATTTTTTAATGTTCGAATTTGAGATTGAAGATGTTCTACCTGTTTTAATAAATTATAAATAGCATCAATCCCTTCTAAATTAATATCCAAATCATAATGCAGACGTATCATTTTTTCAACATCATTTAGCTGATTGGTTTTTAAGTAATTCTCATTTTTAGTAATTATAACCTCAACTAAATCGTACTCATGCAATGCGTTAATAAAGGTTATTGGCACATTATAATGGGTGCAAAACTGTTGAATTGAAATGAAATGTGTAGCATCCATATTATCGCAATTTTGATAGTTCGGTAAATAGTTCTTTTTCTTTTGCAGTAAGCTTTGTTGGAGTTTTTATATTATATGTTATATACAAATCCCCAAACTGTCCTTCTTTTTTATACTTCGGAAATCCTTTCCCTTTGAGTTTTACTTTCGTTCCGTTTTTAGTTTCTGGTTTCACGGTCAGTTTTACTTTTCCGTCAAATGTATGGACTGTAATTTCACCACCTAAAAGTGCCGTATACAAATCTAAATCTACAGCCGCATACAAGTCTTGTCCATTCCTTTTGAATGAAGACGTATTACGTATTGAAAACGCTATATACAAATCACCATTAGGCCCTCCATTAACACCTTTACCGCCATGACCTTTTATTTTGATAACCTGTCCGTTTTCTATACCTGCAGGTATCGTGATGCGTATATTTTTATTATTTACGGTTAAGGTCCGTTTATGAGCAGTATATACGTCTTTAAGGTCTAGTTGTAACTCCGCATTAAAATCTTGACCTCTAAATTTTACCTGTCCGCCATGAGTTCTCGAAGAACCTCCTCCAAACATAGAGCCAAATAAATCGGAAAACTCTTCATCTGTATATCGTCTAGAGCTGCCTTGAGAGCCTTGTTGTTTTGTGTATTGTTTTTGTTGCTGTTTTGCTTTTTCATAATCTTCAGCATGTTGCCAATGCTCACCGTACTCATCATACTTTTTACGATTTTCAGGATTACTCAATACTTCATTGGCTTCATTAATCCTCTTGAATTTTTGCTCTGCTTCTTTATTATTGGGATTTAAATCAGGATGATATTTACGAGCTAGTTTCCGATACGCTTTTTTTATCTCGTTTGCAGTAGCTTTCTTTGATATTCCTAATATTTCATAATAGTCGATAACTGCCATCAAATACGATTTTAGTTTACAATATACTATCAATATCAATCTTATAAAATGACATTGCTCATCTATAAGTTTCGATGATTATACGATGATTTTGCCATCGCCCATTTGAATAATTCTATCCGTTTTATTAGCGAAATCTTCATCGTGTGTTACCACTAATAACGAGAGACCTTTATCATCACTAAGTGATTTAAAAATATTAAAGACATTTTCAGCATTATGACTATCCAGATTACCTGTGGGTTCATCTCCCATGATGATAGAAGGATTATTTATTAATGCCCTAGCTATAGCAACTCGCTGCTTTTCACCACCTGAAACTCGTGAGGCTCTTTTCTTTGCTAAATGTTCAATGTTGAGCATCTTGAGTTTTTCCATGGCATCATGTTCAATTTCCTGAATTGTTTTTTCCGCAAGTTTCTTTGCTGGCAACATGACATTTTCTAAGACTGAAAATTCTGAAAGCAAATAATGAAACTGAAATACAAATCCAATATGTTTATTCCGAAGAAAAGAGAGGTATTCATTGGGCTTTCCTGTAATCAGCTCATTGTTCAAGTACAGTTCCCCTTCATAATCTGTATCCATAGTTGACAAAATATATAGTAAGGTTGATTTACCACAACCTGACTTGCCCATAATAGATGCAAATTCCCCTTCTTTTACTTGGAAGTTAATATCCTTTAGCACATGAAATAACAAAGGCTTTTTAAAGTACTTATTGATATGTTTTGCTTCTAATACAATACTCATTTCACTGTCCTCTAATAATTTTAACTGGATCAATTTTTTTAGCCTTTTTAGAAGGTAAATAACCCGCCAAAAATGTTGAAAACAATGCAAACACAAAGCCTATAACAAAGAATAACGGATTCATATTTATAGGATAGGTTTCTACTGTTGGTAATGCTTCTGTTTGAAATGGAACGGTCCCAATAAGTTTGGCTAAAACATAGCCTATAATTAAGCCTAGCACACCTCCAACCAACCCAATAATCATAGCTTGACTCATAAAGATGAGTTGTACGTCCTTGCCTGAGAAACCCGTAGCCTTCAATATAGCGATATCGTTCATTTTCTCATAAATTAGCATATTTAGAATATTATAAATGCCAAATCCGGCTACAATAAGCAGTGTAATTGACACCGCATATGTAATAAGATTTCTTATCGTTGTCCCTGTTTCAAACTGTGCATTAGCTGTTTTGATATCAATAGCTTTTAAATCAAATTGTTGCTCTATTCGCCTAGCTAATGGAACCGCTTCCTCAATATCATAAAGTTTGATATTTATGTCTGTGATGTAATTGTTTGCTGCCCCAAGTATTCGTTGAACTGTTTTTACGTTGGTAAAGCTTTGAATGGCATCTAAATCAGCTATACCACTTTGATAAAACCCTACAATTTTTAATGGAAAGATGCCGCCATTAATTGGGCTAACTTGAACACGATCACCAACTTTCAGTGACATTTTCTTTGCGATGCCTATTCCTAAGAGAATACTGTTATCTGTAGTTTCTAAAGCCTGAGCTGAACCCTCAACAATATAGTCACCCATATTGAAGTATTTTGCTTCATTTAATGGATTTATTCCTGTAAGGTTACCACCCAATTCTATAGATCCAGCGATATAAAATATTTGTGTTTTTACTTGTGGAAGGGCTGCTCTAACGTCATCATTCTCTTCTAAATAATTAATAATAGGTAGAGCATTGTGTATTTTTTTCGGACTTAATTTGGGTTTGATAGAATGCACAACATTAAAACTACCTCCAACCTCTTCATACAAAGAAATGGGCTGTTGTTTAGACGGTTCTATCTCATTATAAACATGAATATGTGGGGTTTGATTTAATATTAAATCATCTAACATCGCATTCAGTCCTGTCATAAAGCACACTAAAGTGATATATGAGCCAATACCAAAAGTGACACCAAGTGCGGCAATAGACGTCTGTTTAATTTTCGTCAGTAAATGTGTTTTAGAGATGTTCAGTATAACGTTCCAGTTTGCCATTATTCTGGTTTATAAATATAGGTGCCTTTAGAAAGTCCCGATTGGATTTCAACGTATTCCATATTTTGTAATCCTGTGGTAACAGTTATAAATCCGTTATCTGTTTTTACCTGATTACCATCCATAAGATAAGCGACTGGAATCGTAAGCACTTTTTCTTTTGTGGCGATAATGATATTACCTTCACCTGAGAGCCCTGGATACAACACGTCTGGTGCTTGTATAAAGGTCGCCTCTACTTTAAATGTTTGATTACGTTCGTCTTTTTTTGGATATATCTTAGAGATATGTCCTTTAAATACCTGATTCGCATAGGCGTCTAATTTGATGACAAGCTCCTGTCCTTTTTGTAATCGCACAATATCTACCTCATCAATCAGTAATTCAATGATAAAGTTAGTTTCACTTCCTATAACTGCAATGGGCTCCATAGTATTAACGATTTCACCAGGCTCTTTAAATAAGGCATATACCTTCCCATTAATTTTGCTTTTAACTGTAAAATCTCTCGTATTAATAAGTGTAGATTGATAATTATTTTGCGCCTGAATTAAGGCTGTACGCAATTCATTCTGAGTTCTATTGTATGTATTATGAAGGAGTCTTAGACTATTCTGGGAGAGTTCATAATTTAGCTTTTTAGTATCATACGTCACTTTTGAACCGATATTTTGATCCCAAAGTTTTTTTTGCCTGAAATAGTTAAGGGAATCATTTTTATACTTGAGTTCGACTGCATGGATCTGATCTTTTATACCCTTTAAAATTGCCGAACTGCCGTTATAATTTTGTTGCGCTAATTGCAAAGTTAATTTAGCATTATCACTATTGAGTTTTGGTGTGTTATTGATGATTTGGATGAGCGCTTGGTCTTTATGAACCCGTGTTCCTTCTTCTACTAAATTCTGATCTAATATGCCAGCTACAATCGCATATACTTGGTATAAACTATCGGGTTGAATCGTGACTGATGCGTACACCGATTCTACGAGATCTCGCTCTGTTGGAAGAATTTTATCTTGTGTGTTGTTACAACTAAATAGAACAAAACAAAACAAACTAATGCAAACAAATTTTGTCATATGCTATTCTATTGAAATTAAAGTCCATGTAGCATCATCATTCAAATGTGCATACAAGGTATTTGAAATATATTTAGCACGTATGGTTGGAGGACATTTTAAGAATTTTTTATCCAAAAGCACATTATATCGTTCAGGCGTTACATAATGTAAAACACTACCATTAGTATCAATCGCTGCCTCAAGATATTTATCATAAGCTACGTTTTTGTCTAAGGCGTCATTCTTGCCAACGTATTCCTTCATTAACTCTAAGACAACTGCACGTCCATTTTCAAAATTTGTTGCATTTAAATATTGAGGTTCAATGATAATATTCCCCAACACATCTATATATCCAAAGTAAGAGATGCCATTTTCTATTTCACTAATTAGGCAACGTTGGTTCTTAAATACGGGGTAACTATCATCTCCAAAAGGTGTCGCCACCAAATCACTTCTAAAATTGATAGCTAACTCACCTTTCTCATTTATAAATGCCCATTCATTATTTTTTTTTACTGCTGCCAATCCGTCATAAAATGGAGAGACAAAATCTAATCCCTCGAGAGGCTGTGCTGCGGTGATAAAAGGTATCAACAAAGCACATAATAATAAATTTTTAAGTGTTTTCATGACCATGTTATTTAATGTTAACGACCAAATATAGTGTTGTTAGCACAATCATAAAATGATATCCATCATAGTTAATACACACGACTATGCAAGCTATACAGACTGATTTCATGTGACACTTATTTTCAGTAATTGACATGCCTTTCTTACATAAAATTCGTAACTTTAGACTTAAAGATAAGTCCAATTATGTTTCCTCAAGATCAAGAAATATTTAACATCCTATTGGCCTCTATTTCAGAGGGAGTGATTATCGTGGATCATCAACAAAACATTGTAGAAATCAATAGCGCAGCAGAGTATATTTTTGGCTATGATAAAAAAGAAATTATCAATAAAAATTTAAATCTGCTCCTCCCTTCAAACTATCACGATAAGCACGACGCACATTTTGAACGTTTTATTAAAAAAGGTAAAGCGCGCAGCATGGGTAAAGCTCGTGATATTTATGGTCTAACTAAAACAGGGGATATCATTGAAATTGAAGTCGAACTAAATCCGTTCGAGGTATATCACAAAAAATATGTACTGGCTTTGATTAAAGATATTTCAGAAATAAAACAAACTGAAAAAGATCTCATGCTAAAAAGCAGTGCTTTACAATCTGCTAATAATGGAATTATCATCACTGACGCCCTTAAAAAGGATAATCCCATTATTTATTTTAATCCGGCATTTCAAAAACTTACAGGCTATTCTAGTAAAGACATCCTCAATCAAAATTGTCGGTTTTTGCAAGGAGATGATAGAGATCAAGAACCACTAAAAGTCTTGAGAAAAGCTATAAAAAAAGGAGAGAGCTGTCAAGTTACTATTCGGAATTATAAAAAAGACGGCACCCCATTTTGGAACGATTTATACATCATGCCAATTGTAAATAAAAAAGGAGTACTCACCCATTTTATTGGTATACAAAATGATGTCACCAAACGAAAAGTAGCAGAAGCAGAACGAAATCATTTTGCTAATATATTTCATGAATCACTCAATGAGATATATGTAATACATGCTGAAACTTTAAAATTCTTAAACGTTAATAATGGTGCACAGCAAAACCTTGGCTATAGCTTAGAAGAGCTAGTACATATGACACCAATCGATATTAAACCTCATTATAATGAAGTCCAGTTTAGGAAAGAAATTTCTCTATTAGAAAAAGACAATGTAGATAAAATAGAATTTGAAACCTTACACCAACGTAAATCTGGGAGCACATATCCTGTAAGTATCCATCTGCAGCGCACAACTTTAGGTGATCAGAATATTTACGTGGCCATATGTTTAGACATTACAGAACAGAAAAACTATACCAAACGATTAGAACAAACTGTTGGAGAACGCACACAAGAATTAAGAGTGGCACTGGCATCAGAGCGTGAACTAAATGAATTAAAAACTAAATTTTTATCTTTAGTGTCTCATGAATTTAAAACTCCGTTGAGTGCTATACAAACCTCTGCGATTTTACTCAGCAAATATACTTTAGAAGCGCAACAACCTAAACGAGATAAGCATATCAAAACAATTTCAGATAAGATTAATTACCTCAATAATATTATTAATGATTTTCTGTCTCTTGAAAAAATAGAAAAAGGGAAAGTGAATTATAAATTCAGTACGTTTAAAATAAGTAAAGTAATTAATGAAGTGGTTTATAATGCCAATATGCTTTTAAAAGATGGTCAACACATCAATTACCCAGATAACATAGACGATTTATCCTTATATCAAGACGAAAAAATACTAGAACTAGCACTCACCAATCTCGTTAACAATGCGATCAAGTACTCATCAGAACACACTATAATAGACATTGACATCCAACAAAACGATGAGCTTACTATTTTAAAAGTCAAAGACAATGGTATCGGTATACCTATAGCTGATCAAAAACATATTTTTGAACGCTACTTTAGGGCAGAAAATGTGCTATTGACCCAAGGTACTGGTATCGGACTTAATATTATCAAGGATCATATTGAAAATTTAAACGGTAACATTTATTTTGAGAGCAAAGAACATAACGGATCCATATTTACGATTGAATTACCCAATAAAGCAAAATAATGAGAAAAGTACTTTTAATTGAAGATGATCAAGTATTGCGTGAAAATACAGCCGAAATTTTAGAACTCGCAAGCTATAAAGTTGTTACAGCTTCAAATGGTAAAATTGGGGTCGACAAAGCAATCAAAGTCATTCCCGATATTATCATTTGTGATATCATGATGCCCGTTTTAGATGGTTATAGTGTACTTGAACAACTCGCAGCAAATAAAATGACAAAGCATATTCCTTTTATTTTTCTTTCGGCCAAAACCGAACGGCAAGATGTTCGTAAAGGGATGAATTTAGGCGCCGATGATTACATCACAAAACCTTTCTTTGAAGATGAATTAATAAGTGCTATTGAAAGTCGGTTAGCAAAAGTTTCTATATTAAAAGAACAGCGTGAATCAACAATTACGCAGCCTATCAAGCAAGAGGATGAACTCAAAACCTTAAACGATTTAAAGAATTATTTTGATGATAATGGTGAGAGTTTCAGTTATAGTAAAGGCGACGTTATTTATTCTGAAGGCCAAAGTTCAAGTTATATATACCTTATTTTAAAAGGTTTGGTGAAATGCTACATTTTTGATGAAAAAGGGAAAGAATTAACTACAGCTTTACATAAAGAAGATGATTTATTTGGATTTACCTCCTTTACTCAAAACATCCCTTATCAAGAAACTGCCACAGCCTTAAAAGACACAGAAGCTGTTGGAATCACAAAAAGTGAATTACGTAAAATTTTAGACTTAAATCACAAAGTCACTTTAGAATTGATACAATTATTAACCAATGATTTAACAGGAATTAAAGACCAATTATTACAGATGGCTTATAGTTCTGTTCATAAAAAAACAGCTGCTACGATTGTGAAATTTGCCCAAAAAATGAATCCACGACCTGAAGACCCAATAAAGATTTCGCGTAGCGATCTCGCTAGCGTTGCGGGCATAGCTACAGAAACCTTAATTAGAACCATGACAGATTTTAAAAAACAGGGACTTATTGAAATGGAAGGTAGAAATATAAAAATTGTCGATCTAGAATCGTTACAACATATGTATTAATACAAAGAATTTATACCGAAAGATGATAGATATCATTTTATAAAATTAATCTACTACTTAGTTTTGTTGCATGAGAGACAAGATGAAAATAGATTGAAGATGAAGAATGTTTTACTACCCACAGATTTTTCAGAAAACTCATGGAATGCCATAGAGTACGCTATTAAATTTTTTGAAAACAAAACGTGCAATTTCTATGTACTACATGTAAATACACTTGATAATTTAATTGTTGGTGACACCGCTTATATCCCTACACAACAAGAGATTGAAAATATATATATCAACCCTTCTAAACTTAAACTCAGAAAGATACTTAAACGTATTAGTGATACGTTTAAGACGAACAAAAATCATAAATTCTATACGCTTACAGACTATAGTTTTATAATAGAATCTATTAGAAAACATGTTGATGAGAAAAGAATAGATATAATCGTCATGGGTACTAAAGGTGCTTCTGGTTTAAAGGAATATATTATTGGAAGCAATGCTGGTGATGTCATTACAAAAGTCAAATGCACCACCTTGATTGTTCCTGAAAACGCAAAATATAAGCAATTAAAAGAGTTGGCTTTCCCTACTGATTTTTCAATGTCTTATGATATACAAACCTTACAACCCATTTCAGAATTAGTACAGAGTAAACATGCTTATTTACGAGTTCTCCATATCACAAAAAAAAATGCAATATTGAATATGGAACAAGAAAGCAATAAAGAAATATTAGAAGACTTTTTTGATGGCATTGATCTTAGTTTTCATTACTTAACCAATAATAAGGTAGAAGATGCCATCCAATGTTTTGTAGAAAGTCGAGATATTGATATCATAGTAATGGTGGCAAAGAACCTCAATTATTTTCAGCATATCCTATTTCACTCAAGAGTAGAAAAAATAAGCTATCATACGCTTATTCCATTTTTAGTATTACACGAATAGAAATCAAATATTATGGATGTTTCATTATTTTTAGCAAAGTTCTGGGGTTGGTACCTCTTAATATTCTTTTTAATTCTAAGTCTTAATCCGAAACGAATTAAACAGATATTCAAAGACCTTAATGACGAAAAGTTTCTGCTCATTGCTGCTTTTATTTCTATTATTATTGGGTTAATCAATATCCAATTTCATAACTTTTGGGAATTGAGCTATAAACTTATCATTACACTTATTGGGTGGTTGGCTTTATTTATAGGCTTGGCCTTATTTATCTTTCCAAAACCCACGGTGAATTGGCTAGAATATATAAACATCAAACTCGTACAAGTTATTTATATGCTTCTCTTTTTTATAGGTTTGTTTCTGCTTAATACAGCCTATGGCATCGTGATTATTTAATGAAATTACTCAAAAACTGATATATATCATTTCTAAATAAATCACCATTAGCTACATTTGAAAATGTCATTTAAATATGTCTATTGAGAGTGGGGATTCTCTATTATTTTAAGAAAGCCAAACTTAGTTTTAAGTTTGGCTTTCTTGGTTCATGGGATTTACTCCGTTTGAAATAAAATTACTTTTCATAACAAACTTATAGACATCATTTTTAAACTGAATGCTATGACCATTTTTTCAGATAACGCCATTCAAATTTTAGAAGATCGCTATCTCCTAAAAAACAAATACGGTGTGATTATTGAAACACCAGATGAGCTTTTAAGGCGCGTTGCAGCATTTGTAGCGAGCTGTGAAAATGATAAAACCACGTTTTACGAATCTGCTTTTTACAGCTTACTAAGCGCATTAAAATTTCTTCCGAACTCACCAACTCTTATGAATGCAGGATGCAAAAACGGACAACTGAGTGCTTGTTTTGTATTGCCTATTGAAGACAGTTTAGATAGCATCTTTACCACCTTAAAAAATGCCGCACTAATTCATCAAAGTGGAGGTGGTACTGGTTTTAATTTTTCCAAATTACGCCCCAAAGATGATATGTTGAGTTCAACAAAAGGGACAACCTCGGGACCTGTAGCCTTTATGAAAGTTTATAATGCAGCCACAGAATACATCAAACAAGGCGGAAAACGCAGAGGTGCTAATATGGGCATTCTTAATGTTGACCATCCTGATATTGAAGCATTCATCACATCAAAATCGTCTAAAAATGCCATCCAGAATTTTAATATTTCTGTAGGCATCTCGAATACATTTATGCAAGCCGTTTCTCAAGATGACCATTGGCATTTAATCAATCCTAGAACGCGAAAAATTTCTAAAACGGTTTCAGCAAAATCATTATGGAATCTTATCGTACATGAGGCCTGGTCAACTGGTGACCCTGGTTTAATATTTTTTGATACGATAAATGCATTCAATCCAACACCGCAACAAGGTAAGATTCAAAGTACTAATCCTTGTGGTGAAGTACCGCTTTTAGATTATGAGAGCTGCAACTTAGGTTCTATTAATGTTTCAAAAATGGTAATACTAAACAACAATATTTACGACATTGATTGGGAGGGACTTGCGCAATCCGTAAAACTTGCAATTCGGTTTTTAGATAATATTATAACAGTGAATCATTATGTACTACCCGAAATTAAACGCATAACTATGGCTCATCGTAAAATAGGATTAGGTGTCATGGGCTGGGCAGAGCTATTAATGCTACTCGAACTACCTTATACTTCTGAAAAAGCGATTCAACTAGGAGATCAGCTTATGAAATTTATTAAAACCGAAAGCTATAAAGCTTCTAATGAATTAGCTCAAGAACGCGATTGTTTTCCCCTATGGAAAAACAGCGTCTACTATCCAAAAACAAAACTGCGAAATGCAACATGTAATAGTATTGCGCCAACAGGAACAATTTCGGTAATCGCTAACACCTCCTACTCTATAGAGCCTTTGTTTGCACTAGCTTATAACAGAACAGGAATTCTCGGTAATCAAACTCAAACAGAAATCAATAGTGTGTTTCTGAAAAAAATGAAAATGTTAGACTTATGGTCATCTACTGTCGAACATGAAGTCTTAACAACTGGAAGTATCCAAAATTGTGATACTATTCCTGATTCGGTAAAAGCTATCTTTCAAACAAGTTTAGATATCCACTGGTCATATCACTTACGTCATCAAGAGGCATTTCAAAAATACACAGACAATGCCGTTTCAAAGACTATAAACCTTCCTGAAGCTGCGACTAAAGAAGATGTCTCAAACATTTTTTATCAGGCTTGGACATATAATTTAAAGGGAATTACGGTATATAGATACGGTAGTAGAGACCATCAAGTACTGCAAACATGTAGTCTTAATAATGATAAGGGTTGTTAACAAAAGTATTGCCTGATATTTGTCATTGTTTTCAAGCCAATTAGATAGTAAATTGATATCAAAATAAAATGTGATGCGACAAATATTAATTCCAACAGACTTTTCAGATAATGCTATGAATGCCGTAAAATATGCATTAGAGCTTTTTAAATATGAAAAAGCCGAAATCTATTTTCTACATACATATCAAGATGAGGTATACAAAGAGATTGAATTGCTAAATAATGATGCTATTGAACCGTTGATTGAATCATGTCGCAGTCGTTCAGAGGAACAACTTAAATCACTTTTAGCGACCGTTAGCGGTATTTGGCCAAACCCAAGGCATCGATATCACAAGATTTCAGCCTATAATGCGCTAGTTGATGAAATTGATCTCCTTTCAGAAGGAAAAAACATAGATATCATTGTGATGGGAACAAAAGGTAAAACCAATGACAGGTCCCTTACTTTTGGAAGTAACACACTTCAAGTACTTAAATATGTAAGTTGTCCGGTTTTATCAATTCCCGCGAATTATGATTACACCCAACCAAAGCATATCCTATTTCCTACTAATTATATGATTCCTTATAAACGAAGAGAACTCAATTTACTGTGTGAAATGGCATCCCCTTACAGAGCTGTTATAGACATGGTTTATATTTCTAAAAGCGAAAAACTATCGAGACGACAAGAAGATAACAAAGACTTTCTATCTCATGAACTTTGTAAAAACAGTCTCAACTATAAAACCATTGAAAGCAAAAGTATTGTGAATGCAATATTCACCTATATCAAAGAAAATAATATCGACATGTTAGTCATGGTCAATTCCCGACATTCCTTTTTAGAGCAGATGCTGTTTCATTCTACTATTGATGAAATGTCGCTTCATCTCGATATCCCATTTTTAGCATTGCAAAACATTAAACGTTAAGACATTTAAGAATACGATGACCGCATTATAAAACTCAAATTAAATCTCTAGTACCATGAAACGAATTCTATTACCCACCGATTTCTCGCAAAATTCTTGGAATGCTATTAGTTATGCGCTTCAGTTATTTAAAGACCAAACCTGTACATTTACCCTTTTAAACACCTATACACCTATTATCTATCAGCTGGAATCGGCTCAATTGAGTGCCGCTCAATTCGGACTACAAGATGCCATGAAAGAAGTCTCTGAAAACGGCTTAGAACAACTCAAAAATCGTATCGAAAAAGAATTTAATAACCCAAAACATATCATCGCGTACAGTTCAGCATTCAATACATTAACCGAAGAGATTAATGCCTTAAATGATGGTAATGTGATGGATATGATTATCATGGGCACCCAAGGTGCTTCCGGAGTTAAAGAAATCCTATTTGGTTCTAATACTATTCATGTCATTAACAAAGCGAAATGTCCTGTATTGGCAGTGCCGAATGATTATGAATTTGAACCGCCACATGAAATACTGTTTCCTTCAGATTATTTGATCAGTTTTAATAAGAAACAATTAGGATCTATTATAAGTATTGCCAAACAATTTCAAGCGCGTGTTAATGTCTTACATATTTCAACTCGACCTGAATTAACATCAATTCAAAAATACAATCAAGAACAACTGAAAACACACTTCAAGGAGACGACTCATTTATTTCATAATGTCAGAAATAATTATATTCCTGAAGCTATTGCAGAATTTCAACAAAAATCACGCATCAATTTGCTTGTAATGATCAATAATAAACATTCATTTTTTGAAAATCTATTTTTCAAATCTAACATCAAGCACATTGGTTTTCATTTAAATGTACCTTTTTTAGTGATCCCATCAAATCTATAGACATCGAATGAGAAATTAAAATAATTAAAGTCATGAAAAAACATATTCTTTTACCCACAGATTTTTCAGATAATGCCTGGAGCGCTACGGTTTATGCTTTAAAACTTTTTAATGATGAAGAGTGTACATTTTACTTTTTAAATTCTACTAAAATGAAAGCGTCATCTATGTCTAATATATCTAATAGATTATTAGAGGCGATGTCTAGAACTGCATTAGATAACCTGACCGAATTAAAGGAGATGGCAGAAACTACAAATGCAAATGCTAATCATACTTTTGAAATTATTCTAAGTGCCGCAGATATACAAGTTGCTATTGACCTTGCGATTGCAAAACATCATATTAATTTGGTGGTTATGGGAACTAAAGGTGCTACAGGCGCCAAGGAGATTTTTTTTGGAAGCAATACCGTTCGTGTTATTAAAAAAACAAAACAATGCCCACTGTTAATCGTTCCTGATAATTTCAATTTTGAAATACCAAGTCAAATCGCATTTCCAACAGACTTTACTCGGCATTATTCCGATAGAGAATTAAAATATTTAAGAGAGCTTATTGAACTCTATGACTCAAAACTTAGAGTGGTTTGTATCCTGTCTAAAGATAAACTAACTGGTGTCCAAGAATATAATATGACCATGCTCGAAAGCTATATTGAAAATTATGATTACAGTTTTCATTTCATGCCAAATTATGCGAAAAAGACTGAAGAAATTAATGATTTTATTGAACTCTTAGAGATTAATATGTTAGTAATGGTGAATTATAAGCACAGTTTTATTGAAGGCATTATCAAAGAACCTGTGATTAACAAAATAGGATTTCATCCAATAGTTCCATTTTATGTCATTCCTGATTAACAAGTTGATATATATCATTTTAATCCTCTGGTCAAGGATGTAACTTTAGTTCAATTAATTAATAGTAAGTACAATGCGACGCAAGATTTTACTACCTACAGACTTTTCAAAACATGCACATCATGCCATTCGCTATGCGCAGGAACTTTATAAACAAGATGCATGTGACTTTTTTATTTTAAATGTCTTTTCCGCTACAAGTAATATTTTTGACAGTTTATTGAATATTGAACCAGGTAGTGAATTATATGAATCGGCTAAGTTGCATTCGGAAAATGGTCTCGCTAAGGTATATGACATGATAGCAATGAGTGATTATGACAATCCGAAACATCATTTTGAGACGATTTCCGTATTTAACAATCCTATTGAAGCCATTAAAAATATTGTAGAAAAGAAAGACATAGAGATGATCGTAATGGGCACCAAAGGTGAGACGGATGCCGATGATTCTTTCTTCGGAAGTACTGCTGTATATGTCATGGAGAAAGTAAGAAATTGTCCTGTGATTGTCGTCCCTTCAAAAGCAAAAACAGCACTCCCTAAGGAAATCGTTTTTCCAACGAGTTTCAAAACACATTATAAAAGACGTGAATTAAAATATCTTACAGACATTGCGAAAACATGTAATTCAACCATTGCAATCCTTCACATTTCCGAGGATAAGACCTTAGATGGTGAACAAGAAGCAAATAAAACATTGTTAGAAGAAATTTTTGAAGATGTGAATTATAACTACCACTTCTTATCGGTAAATTCTGTAGAGACTGCTATCAACATTTTTGTGGAAAGTCGTGATAGTGATATGGTAGCTTTCATTAATAAGAAGCATTTGTTTTTTGGAAGTGTTTTTACAAAACCTCTAGTTAAAGGAATTACATTTCACTCTAAAGTACCCATTTTAGTAATGCACGATTTAAGAAATTAAAACAAAAAAATCATGAAACATACAGGAATTTGGATCGATAAAGAAAAAGCTCATATTATAACTATTGATGGTGAATCAGCTACTGTAGAAACGGTAGCTTCTGCTGTTGAAAAACATCGACCACACGGTGGTACTGGAAACCGTTTTAAAAGTGGTCCGCAGGATATCATTAAGGATAGTACTTTTTTGGCACACGAAAAACAGCAACTAAAAGACTACTTTAAATCTATTGCATCAAAACTAACAGACATAGATGATTTGGTTATTTTTGGACCTGCTCAAACAAACGAAAAATTTAAAAATGAAGTCGACAAAAACTATAATTTTTTGAGCAGTAAAATCAAAGGTGTTCTAAAAGCAGATAGCATGACTCATAATCAGCTGATAGCTTGGGTTAGAGATTTTTTTAAGTTGAATTAAATTTCGGAATTCGAAGTAGTTGGTGATCAAAACTGCCAAAATCTGTAGTGGTTTTGGCAGTTTTTAAATAGAACACATGGAAATCCAAAAAATAGATATTACAAAATCTTCTGGTGAAATCGTTAAATTTTCATTAGACAAATTGCGAGCCTCGTTAAAACGCACAGGAGCCGACAAAGCCACTATAGATCAAATCATTGATAAAGTTCGTGATGAGCTATACCAAGGGATTTCTACTAAGGAAATCTATAATAGAGCCTTTGCACTTCTTAAAAAGAAAAAGAGCTATTTTGCTTCTAAATACAAGCTTAAAAAGGCTATTTATGAATTAGGTCCAACAGGATTCCCTTTTGAACGCTTTGTCAGTGCTGTATTAACCTATTCTGGGTATAAAACCAAAGTCGGTGAGATTCTAAAAGGCGTATGTGTGTCTCATGAAATCGACATTATTGCAAATAAAAATACACATACCACAATTATCGAATGTAAATTTCATGGTGAACAAGGTCTAAAATGTAATGTTAAGGTTCCGTTATACATCAATTCAAGGTACAACGATGTGAAAGCAGCTTGGGAAACGAATTCAAAATATAGCAGCACACTAACCAAAGGATGGGTAGTGACAAATACAAAATTCACCCAAGACGCTTTACAATACGGCAAATGCTGTGGGTTGTATTTACTGAGTTGGAATTATCCAAAAGACGAAGCGCTTAAGGACCGAATTGATCGTTTAGGATTATACCCAATTACGGTATCCACTTTATTATCAAATAGAGAAAAACAATTTCTCCTGAGTCGCGATATTGTGCTGTGCAGAGAACTATTACATGATAAATTTTATTTAGATCATTTAGGAATTTCTGATGTCAGAAAAGAAAAAATTCTATATGAGATCTCTAAGCTATGCACTTAAACTTATATTATAATGGACAGTTTTGCAAAAATCAACTTTTTAGGAGCAGCCGGAGTCGTTACTGGCTCCAAATTTCTGATTGAAACCTCTGAACAGAACATCATGATTGATTGCGGCATGTTTCAAGGTCTTAAAGAACTTCGCGAACTCAATTGGAACGATCTCCCAATTAAGGTGGGCGATATTGATGTGGTACTCCTTACTCATGGTCATTTGGATCACGTAGGTTACTTACCACGATTAATACAACAAGGGTTTACTGGTAAAATCATTGGGACACCTCCTACTTTAGCCATCGCTGAAATTATTCTTATGGATAGTGCGAAAATTCATGAAGAAGACGCTGAAAAAGCCAATAAAGAAAAATATAGCAGTCATCAGCCTGCTTTACCGTTTTATACTGTTAAGGATGCCGAGCATACAATAAGACAATTCAAAGGAGAAACTGAAGGCAAATGGATTCATTTATCTAAGCATATTAAATACCGATTTCAATACAATGGCCATATTATTGGAGCCACGTTTATCGACATAAATATCAACGGAAAACGTTTTGTTTTTTCTGGAGATGTGGGGCGATGTAATGACTATTTGTTAAATGATCCTAAAACCCCTGAATGGGCAGATTTCTTATTTATTGAAGGGACTTACGGTAACAAGCTGCACCCAATTGAAGATGTAGAAGAGCGCTTAGCTACTCTTATTAAAGATACCATTCATAAAAAAGGGAACCTCATCATTCCAAGTTTTGCAGTAGAACGCCTTCAAACACTCATGTATATTTTATGGAAACTATACAAACAACACCGAATTCCTAATATTCCGATTTTTATTGACAGTCCGATGGGTAATAACGTGCTCGACGTTTTTAGAAATTTCCCAGAGTGGCATAAATTATCAATGCAAGATTACAACGCCATGTGCAATCACATAAACATTATACAGTCATACAAAGAAACTTGGGAAACCATAGATGACAAGCGCTCCAAAATTGTAATCGCTGGAAGTGGAATGGTGACTGGCGGTCGTGTACTCACCTACTTACAGCAGCTTATTGATGAACCTTCAACAACTGTATTATTGGTAGGTTATCAAGCTGAAGGAACGCGAGGAAGGCAACTACAAGATGGTGCGCATGAAATTCGCTTTTTCGGTAAATACTATCCCGTAAAAGCCAGCATACAAAATATCGAAAGTTTATCAGCTCATGCTGATCAAAACGATTTAATAAAATGGTTAAGTCGTATTAAAAACTATCCGGAAAAAGTCTATCTGGTTCACGGGGAAGCAACGGCATTAGATGCCTTTAGAGTGAAACTAAAAGATACGTTTAATTGGAATGCAACCATTCCAAAACTCACAGATGTTGATAAAATTATACTCTAATAAAATCTAGGCTAACACCAGTAGATAACACTGCAAGCTACTGTTTTTTAGGTTATTAAATACAGAGTCTCTTTGATATCAAACTGATATATATCATTTTAGAAATACCGTTTGTATTGTAAATTGAAAGGTAATAAAGTTTAACTCTAAATATATTAATTATGTCACTTATCAAATTTAACAAACGTAACAGACTTCACCCTTGGACTAATGAAGGTCTAAAAAGCTTTTTAAGCGACGATGATTTCTTTAAAAATGACTTCTTTCTTGAAGAAGATAGTATGATGCCAGCAATGAATGTCATAGAACATGACAAAGATTTTGAAATTGAATTTGCAGCACCTGGCTTTACAAAAAAAGATTTTGAAGTTACAATTGATGACAATGTCCTTAATGTTCGTGGTGAAAAGAAAAAAGAACATGAAGAAAAAGACGAAGACTATAAACGACGTGAATTTAGTTATAGTTCCTTTAAACGATCATTAACACTTCCAAAATCTATCAATATGGATCAGGATGTGAAAGCAAAATATCGTGATGGTATTTTAAAACTAAATCTTAAGAAGAAAGAAGAGACAAAAGATCAATCGAAGAGGGTGATTGAAATTCTGTAATAATTGAGAGAGCAGAGAGCATTTTGAGGATGAACTCTCTGCTTTCTTTCGTTAAATATAATACTATGAAAACGATACAAACACATGCACGTTATATTGAATGGTTAAGTGCAGACGAAATGCATAATGCCTCTCAAGAGTGGTTATCTGAACTCAAATTTATAAATGATGAGCACTTATTCTTTGAAGATCTTGTCACCTCGTATACCCTTCAACTGATAGAAGGCAAGAAATTTACGGAAAGTAAAGCCCTTATTGAAGCCATTAACAAATCGCAAAAACGAAACAAGCTACTTATCGAAACTGTTCAAACCCATGAAAATGATCTTCAAATCATGGTGGATGGTGTCAACGAATTAAAAAAAGAAGATGCATATACAAAAGAGCACCTACAACTCGTTACGATAATAAATGATTTTTTAAACGATTATAAGACACTCAAATTAAAATTATTTGATACGATTAAAACTATAAAAAAAGAAGAAAAACAGAAACATCTTATTGATAAAAAGTAACGAATACCCAACATAATGAAAACAATTCGCATCATACTTATATTCGTGTTTTTGTACAGCTGCTCTTCTACACAATTGGTAGAAAGCTGGAAAAACCCAGAAATTGACACTTATGAACCTTATAAAGTGCTCATTGTTGGTCTAACCTCAGATATAGAAGCCAGAACACAATTTGAAAAACAACTAAAAAAAGAATTTGAACTCAGAGGCACTCAAGCATCGATGAGTCTCAATATCTTGACAGATAAACAAAAAACCGAACGCCTAACGGAAGCCGATTTAGATGCTCTCGAAACCCAACTCATTCTTGATGAATACGATACCATTTTACTCACAAAAATTATTGGTGTAGATGATAAAATCGCTTACCGCCAAGATTATGGAGGATATGACGAAACTAGAAGGCGATTTACAGAAGAATACCTAATGTATCAGGATGTCTTTTATAATCCTGAATATTACTCAGAATATACTATTTATCATGCCGAAACTTCCATGTATTGTATATGTCCTACAAAAGACAGAGAACTCATTTGGAAAGGCTATATCGATATTACCGATCCAACAAATGTGGAACAGACCATAAAGGATTATGTCCGATTAACAATTGTTGTTTTGGAAGAAGAACAACTCGTTAAACGCATAGATTTGGACACACAAGAAAATTTACAAGACACTGTAAGTAATTAATGACCAATTATTTAATATAAAAATTTCCAGTATTTTCCATAACAAGAAGCGGTACTTTCAAATCAAACGCAAAACTCTCTGCGGGATGTCTAACGAACAGGCGTTCTAAAAACGAGTGTTTTCTACTCATCATGGCAAGCAAATCGATATCATGCTCTAGAATATAATTCGTAATCTTCTTGAACAAATTACCTTGTTCCAATTCAATAAATGAATGATTTAATTTAGAGAATGACGCGTCTAAAAATGCTCTATTATTTTCCTGAAATTGAGTCAAGTGCTCACCATCTTTAACATGCAGAACGTCTATAGTGCATGCATCTCGCTCTGCCATAGAAAGTAAAGGTTTTAAATTTTCAGGATTATAATCGGTAAAGTAATTAGACGGAAATGCTATACGTTCTATACTTTTAAACTGATAGTCGTTAGGTATTGCCAAAACTGGACAATTGGCGCGCTGTATGACTCTTGCCGCATTAGACCCTAAAAAAGTCATAGCAATATTTGATGCACCTTTAGTTCCCATAACAATCAAATCAATCTCCTCCAATGCGATGAGTTGGTTGATAGCATCAATAAAATTATCATAATCTACCTTAGACTCAAACTGATGTAACTCATTATGATATTGATCTTGTATTTCACGAATTAAACGCCCTACTTTTTGTTTAGCTGCATCTACTAATGAATTAAAAATGGTTTCTGAAGGCTGCATCGCCATCAAATCATCAGTTACAAAGGCTGATACTTTCTGTACATTAAGAATATAAAACGTACAGGCTTCAGACTCAAAATAGGCCATAGCGTAATGAATAGCATTCATGGAGTTTTCAGAAAAATCTGTGGGTAGTAATATCTTTTTCATAATGCATACAACTTTGATGATACTCTAAGGTACTTACAACTTAAGAAAAAAATAATGATAAAAGTCAGGTCTACCAAACTTGATAGGTATTAAAACAATAAAAAAATTAGTTTGAAAGACTTTGGCATTGTATTTTCGGCACAATAAATGCTTATTAAATCGTTATTAAACTAAACGAATCATGATGAAATTACTAGTATCAACCTTACTATTATTATTCACATTGGCGATAAACGCTCAAAACAAAACGATTGCTGCTGGAGAAAAATTAACCTTTAGTGCCTCCTATAATATGTCTGGTTTATTAACTGAACTAGCTCAAGTCACAATGGAAACGAGCGAGGTAAAAACCTCTAAAACGACCTTATTAAAATTAAAATGCACTGCAGCAACCTACAGTAAATGGGATAGTTTCTTTAAAATAAGAGATCTCTATGAAAGCTATGTAAGTCCGAGTAATTTAACCCCATACCTATACAATCGCGACATAAATGAAGGTGGCTACGAGAAGTTCATGAAATATAAATTCAACCATAAAACGAACACTGTCGCAAGCCTCAAGCGTAAAAAAAAACAGAGCTGGTAAATATTGGGAAGAAAAGAAATCAGTTAAAATTGGAAATTCCACTCGTGACTTAGTAACAACTTTATATCATATCAGAAATTTAGATATCCATAAAGCCGCTATTGGCGAGAGCCAAAACTTTACAGTCCTTTTCGACAATGAAGAAACCGTTGTGAAAATCACCTATTTAAGCAAAGAAACCATCAATACAGCTCTAGGAAGAAAAGAATGCTATAAACTCGCTATTACTTTAAATAACAGTAACGTGCTCAAAGGAAATAACGACAATCTGATATGGTTAACTGCCGATCAAAACAAAGTGCCTGTCTATGCAAAATTCAAAATACCTGTCGGAAACGGTGAGTTGAAAATCAAATCTGCAAGCGGACTTAAATACTAGATCATCATGAAAAAACTTTTTGTAATTTTAGGTTTTATCACCTCTATATTCGCTTTAATATTAGCAGTAACACCCTTATCTAAAATAGCCTATATTCCTGCTGTTTTAGCATTAATTTCTGGTGTTATTGCATTATTGACCTCAAAAAATCATCCGCAATTAAAGAAATCTATCCAACTGGTTTTTTTAATGACTATTATTGCATTAGTATTGACTACATACAAAGCCATATTCAATACTGTTGAAGTAGGTGATACAGAACAATTAGAACAAACTGGAGAGCAGCTTGAGGAAGAAACCATTCAAGAGCTTGAAGGATTAGAAATCGACGAGTAACTCAGTCCACAAATTAAATCAGGTAATGCTTCGGTATTATCTTTTTTTTTATTTTATTTGAATCCAAATCAGATACCTATTACATCTCAGAATGAAAGTTCAACTTGTTGCTTTATCTCTAACCTTAGTAGGTTCTTGTGCCACACTGAGGCACACAAAAAAAATAGAAAACCTCAAAGCAAGTATCGTATTTGAAGATTCTCAAACCGTAAAGACCTATTTAAACACCATCACCGAAGACGATTTAAAATCTCACGTCTATACCTTTTCATCTGATGATTTCCAAGGAAGACGAGCTGGTGAAATTGGGCATCATAAAGCGACAAAATTTATAAAAGATTTTTACATTCAGGAAGGTATAAAATCACCTCTGGGCTCTAAATACTATCAATACATCCCCGAAGCTTACTTTTCGGAAGGGATTAAAGATTCTCAAAATGTCATTGCCTATATTGAAGGTAGTGAACAACCTGACGAAGTCATAATTATCTCAGCACACTCTGATCATGAGGGTTTTACAGATACAGACATATATAATGGTGCTGACGATAATGGTTCTGGAACCGCAGCTGTTTTAGAAATGGCTCAAGCTTTTAAAATAGCAGCCGCAGAGGGTTACCGACCAAAACGCAGTATCGTGTTCCTACACCTAACAGGAGAAGAAGTTGGACTTAATGGCTCCCGATATTACGCACAGTATCCTGTGTTCTCAATGAAAAACACAGTGGCTAATCTTAATATCGATATGATAGGTCGCGTAGACGATGCGCATAGCGATAATGAAGATTATGTGTATGTAATTGGTGCAGATCGTTTGAGTACCCAATTACATTATATCTCTGAAGAGGCTAACGAACAATTTACCAATTTAGAGTTAGACTATAGGCTTAATAAAGACAATGACCCTAATCGCTATTACTACCGATCAGACCACTACAATTTTGCGCAAAAAGGGGTTCCAGTAATTTTTTATTTTAATGGTGAACATGAAGATTATCACGAGCCTACAGATACACCAGATAAGATCAACTACCCTTTATTAGAAAAACGTACCAGACTTATTTTTGCAACTGCTTGGTATTTGGCAAACTCTAAAAACCGTATTGTCGTCGATAAAGACGCTTCTTAAGTTGTTAAACTTTGCTTAAAGACTGATACCTTAAAACTAATATGAACAAGAATTTTCGTAATATTAGCCTGCAAAAATTGTAACACTTAATTTTGAAACTTTAATCGCCTAAGCACTACAGTCATAGTGCAACTAATGTATTGATGTTTCAGCAGATCACTAAAAAACAACAAACAAAACAAATGAAAAATTCTTTACGTATTTTCGCCGCTGCTCTACTTATAGTCGGCTGCGGTAGCTCCAATCAAAATGCAACAAAACAAACTGCACCTAAACCTCCTGCAGATCCTACAGTATATGGTAATACCATTACTTCAGATGAACTTAAAGAACTTTTGTATACTTACGCTTCTGATGAGTTTGAAGGTCGTGAAACGGGAGAGCCTGGACAAAAGAAAGCCGTAAACTACCTTAAAGACCAATATGTAGCAATGGGTATTCCTTCACCTCTTAATGGTGATGACTATTTTCAAGAAGTGCCATTAGAACGCCAAAAAGCTCCAAACGTTGCCCTCTCCGTTAATGGAATGGCCATGGAGAATTATTCAGATTTTTTAATGTTAGGAAGTGCCGATTCACAACAACTTAATATCAAAGAAGTGGTTTACGCTGGTTATGGTATTGATGCAGACAGTTATTCAGATTATAAAAATCTAGATGTTAAAGGTAAAATCGTACTCGTGAAAGCTGGCGAACCAAAAGATGCTGACGGTAATTATGTCACTTCTGGTTCAACCGAAGATACCAAATGGAGCGCCGGACGACAGTCTATATCATCTAAGCGTGACGCAGCGAAAGAACATGGTGCTAAAGCAATTATGTTTATGAATGAAACTATGCTTGGTCAATATGGAGCTTACTATAAGCAACTCGCCGAATCTGGCAGAGCAGGACGTATCTCGTTAAAAAGTAACGAATCGCCAATGCTGTTTATGATGATAGGTGAAAAAATTGGAAAGGCTATTTATGCAGAGATGATGACATCAGATGCGTCAAAAACCGTTTCCACAGAAATTACAGGAAGTATCGCTAGCCAGTCAGATAAAGTAGATTCTGAAAACGTAGTCGCTTTTATTAGAGGGACAGAAAAACCAGATGAAATCTTAGTCATTTCTGCACACTTAGATCATGAAGGAATTAAAGATGGTAAAGTTTATAACGGAGCCGATGATGACGGTTCTGGAACCGTAGCCCTTGTTGAAATTGCTGAAGCGTTTAAACAAGCTGCCGATGAAGGTTACGGTCCAAAGCGTTCTATCCTATTCTTACATGTTACAGGAGAGGAAAAAGGCCTTTTAGGATCTAGACATTATACTGATAACGATCCAATATTTCCATTAGCAAATACAGTGGCCAATTTAAATATTGATATGATTGGTCGTACCGATCCAAAACGTGAAGGCGAAAGAAATTATATATACCTTATTGGTAGTGATAAACTCAGTACAGAGTTACATAACCTATCTGAAGAAATCAACGCAAAATACATGAACATCACTTTAGATTATACCTATAATGATGAGAATGATCCAAATCGTTTCTACTATAGAAGTGATCACTATAACTTTGCTAAAAACAATATTCCTATCATTTTTTACTTTAACGGAACACATGATGATTACCACCAACCTAGTGACACACCAGATAAAATTGAGTATGACCTATTAGAGAACAGAACGCGTTTGGTGTTCTATACCGCTTGGGAAGTAGCTAATCGTGAGGGAAAAATCGTTGCCGATAAAGCTGAAACAAAATAATCTAATAAGTAGTTGGGCGTTACCTCATTCACGCAACAAAACGTTGCTTAAAATTGAGGTCGTGCTATTCGCTAAATCTTTTTACAAAACATAAAAAGGATACCGCTACTATCACTAACGCAAAAGCGTTGCTCTTAATTGAGCAACGCTTTTATGCTTTATATCATAAACTGCAATTACAACCACAAAAAAAGCTCCTCATTTCTGAGAAGCTTTGTAATCTGGGTGGAAGACCGGGCTCGAACCGGCGACTTTCGGTACCACAAACCGACGCTCTAACCAACTGAGCTACAACCACCATGTAGTATTTATTATAAGTGTTATAAAAACCTTATAAAAGGAATGCTCTAACCCTAAAGAAAGAACCACCGTTTAAATTGGACTGCAAATGTAAATTATTTCGAAGTTACTACAAAGACTTTTTTTTAAAATTATTAGATCAAATCAAACAAACTATCTACAGCTGCATAACGCTCAACATTAAAGCCTTCTGCGTATTCAGTGCCAATTAACCGACCAAGATCTCTAGCTCTATATTTGATGCTGTCTGTAAAATTCTTACTTGATATTGGAGTTTGCGGCTCTTTACTCTCTGGATCATAAAACTGTGTTTTATAAGCCAAAACTGAAGCCATCTTAGTATCTATATATCCTGTGACATCGACCGCTATATCGGGCTCTATATTTTTCCATTGTATATAATGATATATCTGTTTTGGTCGCCATTTGTCTTGAACCTTACCATCCAGTTGGGTTTCAATTTTCAACAAACCACTTAAAAAGCAAGCATCACTCACTAGCCTGCTCCCTTTGCCATGATCAATATGCCTATCATCAATGGCATTACATAATACCATATCTGGTTGATACTTGCGCACCATTTTAATAATCTCTAATTGATGCTCTTGGTCATTTACAAAAAACCCATCGGCAAAACCTAGGTTCTCCCTAACGTCAACACCCAATATATTAGCGGCTTGTCTAGCCTCTTCATCTCGTGTTTGAGCAGTTCCGCGAGTGCCTAATTCACCACGTGTCAAATCAATAATTCCGACCATTTTACCTCGGGCAACTTCTTTCGCTATCGTTGCTCCACATCCTAATTCTACATCATCTGGATGCGCTCCAAAAGCTAATATATCTAATTTCATGTGTTCAAAATATTTAAGAGTTAAAGCTCTAATCGCCGTTTTACATTCAATACATCTTAAAAAATGTGTCGCAAAGCATTATAGACGACCCATAATTTTATCATAAAACAAAGCTAGCATTTATAACTCAATACTACTCACTCGTTTTCGTAAATAATTTATGCAATAATAGGTGTCAAAAATAAGTAATATCACAAAAGTAACAGGAAGCCGCATTCTATGATATATGTCATATGAATTCCTTACCTGTCAGTATAACTTTATTGTATTATAAATCTTAATAGATATCTATATGTATCTTATGCTTACTATATTAATTATTACCATTGGGTTTTTCGTCTGGGGAAAATTTACTCCAGACATTGTAGCCTTATTATCTATGGTGAGTTTATTTCTATTTGGCATCTTAGATCTTAATGAAACACTAAGCGGATTTAGTAATCCTACCGTCATCATGATCGCCTCTTTATTTATTATTGGTGAAGGGTTATCTCAAACGGGATGGACCGCTTTAGCGGGTAAAAAATTAATTGAATGGGCTGGTAAAAGTGTGCCAAAACTATTAGTCATTATCACCTTAGGTGCTGGAATTTTATCTGGCTTTGTAAGTAATACAGGAACCGTGGCTACCCTATTACCAGCAACCATTTCTTCTGCTTGGAGTATTGGAACCATGCCTTCAAAAATCCTAATGCCAATGGCTTTTGGCTCTAATACTGGAGGTTTACTCACCTTAACAGGAACACCGCCTAACATCATTGCAAATAACGCACTTATTGAAGCTGGTTATCAAGGCTTCTCATTTTTTGAATTCTCACTCATAGGTATTCCATTACTTATTATTGCTATTCTGTATTTCAGATATATCGGATTTAAACTTTTACCCAAACATAAAACTAATAACAAACCTGTTGATATACATACCACACTTCACCAATGGATCGAAGCTTATAAAATTGAAAATGATTACTACCGTCTAAGAATACGTTCGGTGTCTCCATTAATCAATACTACGCTTAGCGATTGGGATTTTGAAACGGCATTTAATGTGCATATCATCCGATTGCAACGTCGTCACCCAAATATCTTAAAAGGTAATAAACCTTTTATAGAATTCCCGAGTCCAGATACCGAGATGCGGTACCATGACATATTAACGGTTAAAGGGGATACAGAAGCCATTAACAGATTAATGATTAAATTCCGCTTAGGCCTGCTTCCCGTAGAGCCTATCAAAGACGAATTGAGAAATAACCTTATCAATCAGGAGGTAGGAATGGCAGAAGTATTAGTGACTCCTAAATCCTTTTTAGTTGGAAAAAACATCAAACTTAGTGAGTATTTCAAACGTTTTGGAATTCAATTATTAGCCACATCAAGACATAGAAAACCTTTCATAAAAGACATCATGCGCGTTGAAGCTGGTGATGGGTTTATAATTCGCGGACAATGGCAAGATATTGAGCAACTTAAAGATCAACACGAGAATGTTGTTATTGTTGGGAGTCCCGAAGGGATGGCAAAAAACGTCGATAACATTACACCAAAATCGTTTATCGCATTGGCGGCTTTAGCCATCATGATCGTCCTTTTAGTGATTGATCTAGTTCCGGGTGCAATTGCCGCACTCATTTCAGCAGGCATAGTGCTTTTAACGGGATGTGTCCCTATTAGTAAGGCATATAAAAGCATCAGTTGGATGAGTGTCATTATGATTGCCGCCATGATCCCAATGGGCATCGCACTTCAAAAAACAGGAACTGCTCAAGTTATAGCCGATGGCATCATTAGCTTCCTCGGAAATGCAAGTCCAATATATCTCGTTGCAGGTGTCTTTCTCTTGACGACCATGTTCAGCCAATTTATTAATAATTCAGCAACTGCTGTATTAATGGCTCCAATAGTCATATTGGCAGCAAGTTCACTACAAATTGCACCAGAACCTTTAATGATTACTGTCGCTATTAGCGCTTCTACTGCTTTTCTAACACCAATTGGTACAACAACAAATGCCATGGTCTTAGCTGCAGGAGGCTATAAGTTTTCAGATTATTTCAAAGTTGGGTTTCCGTTACTCTTATTGTTTCTAGCCACAACTGTCCTATTAGTGCCATTGATTTGGCCATTTTAAATTGTTAACCTTTTAAATTACAAATATTATGAAACATCTAACAATCACTCCCAAGAACTCCGATCTGAGTGTCTACAACCTAAAAGACGTAACAGCTCATTGGAATCTTTCTCCTGAAGAACTTCAACGCATTACTGTTGAAAAAGGCATGGGAAAAGAAACCAATAATGGCACACTAGCCATAAATACTGGTAAATTCACAGGGAGATCACCTCAAGATCGCTTTTTAGTGAAAGACAACTATACGACTGATAAAGTATGGTGGGGAAAAACCAATAAAGGCATCTCTGCTGAAAACTTTGACTTTCTTCAATCTGAAATTGAAAAATACCTCAGCGGAAAAGAAATCTACGTAAGAGACGGTTATGTGTGTGCCGATCCTGAATACAAAATGAATGTGAGAACTATTACCGAATATCCATGGTCTAATATGTTTATTTACAATATGTTCTTGCGCCCAGAGGCTGAAGAACTTAAAAACTTCAAAGAAGAATGGTTAGTGCTTTGTGCACCTGGATACGAATGTCCGGAGCCTGCAAAACATGGTTTAAGACAAGGTAATTTCTCTATCTTAAACTTTACCAAAAAAATTGCTTTAGTAGGTGGTTCTGCCTATACTGGAGAGATGAAAAAAGGGATTTTCTCTGCCTTAAATTTCATTCTACCTGTTGAAAAAAATGTGCTACCAATGCACTGTTCTGCTAATGTTGGTGAAGCTGGCGATACCGCCATTTTCTTCGGTTTATCTGGAACGGGTAAAACTACTTTATCTGCCGATCCTAAACGTAAATTGATTGGTGATGATGAGCATGGTTGGACTGCAAATAATAACATCTTTAACTTTGAAGGCGGATGCTACGCCAAAGTAATTGACCTTACCGAAGATAAAGAACCAGACATCTATCGCGCTATTAAACCTGGTGCGATCTTAGAAAATGTTATTTTTAAAGATAACGGAGACGTTGATTATATGGATAGCTCTATCACACAAAACACCCGTGTAAGTTATCCTATTTATCATATTGATAATATTCAAGAGCCATCATATGCTGGAAATCCGACTAATATTTTCTTCCTAACCTGTGATGCTTTTGGTGTACTACCTCCTGTGTCTAAACTCACACCTGGACAAGCAGCATACCACTTTATTTCAGGATATACAGCAAAAGTAGCTGGTACTGAGGCAGGAATCACAGAACCTGTACCATCATTCTCTGCATGTTTTGGAGAACCCTTTATGCCATTGCACCCAACAACATATGCCGAAATGCTCAGTAAAAAAATGACAGAAGCCGGTGTTAATGTATGGTTGATAAATACAGGCTGGAGTGCAGGACCTTATGGTGTTGGATCTCGTATCAAACTAAAATATACTAGAGCAATGATTACGGCTATCTTAGAAGGGAAATTGGATAACACCGACTTTAATCAGCATCCAATTTTTGGATTATTTATGCCAAAAACATGTGAAGGCGTACCAACAGAAATTCTTGACCCAATGAATACCTGGTCTGATAAAGGCGCTTACATTAGCAAGTCCATTCAACTCGCGCATTCATTCCATTTAAATTTTGAAAAATTTGCGAGTCAAGCGTCTCAGCAAATTATAGAAGGTGGCCCCTTAATTGATGAACACCACCATTTAAACGATCATGTATAACATATAAAAATGAGGTTGGCATCCACATAGTAATAAAAGGTTAATTCATCAAATTTTTGTCAGCCTCATTTTTCTTTTTTAAAGTTTTGTAGGGCTTGGTCAGATAAAAATGTCCAAGCTACTACTCTACTTATTTTATTCCCTAATGAAAGTTCTAAAACCTTAACCTTTTTAGCCCCTAGTTTATCAAGTGAAGTTCGCATAGAATTTATATGTTCCTTTTTAGAAACCAAACTAGTGTACCATATACAATTGCTTTTTAATAGTGAACTTTGATACAAGTAATTGTGTAAAAAAGCCTTCTCACCGCCTAAATAGCATAATTCTTTAGCCGTACCGCTGAAATTTCTCACCAGACCATCTACATCCTTTTGCAGCCCTTTTAGTTTTCGAGTCGTCGCTGCGATGGCTTCGGTTTCGTTCTTAAAAAATGGTGGATTACATATAGCAACGGTTATCTGTTCTGAAGGGTTTAATATCCCTGTAAGAATATCCTGTGCATCCTTCTGAAATCGTAGTTCTATCCCTTTCTCTAATTTATTTTTAGCAATAATCTTTTGCGCGTTCTTAAACGCTTGTTGATCAATTTCCGAGGCTATAAAATGCCAATTATATTCGGCATGTCCTAATATGGGATAAATGCAAGTGGCTCCTGTTCCAATATCTAAAACAGTGACTGCTTTACTAATACCAATGTCGCTAAGTAAATCTTGTATCAAATGAATGTATTCAACACGTCCTGGAATTGGCGGACATAAATGCGCATCGGGGAATTCCCAGTATGTAATACCGTAATGATGTTTTAGTAATGCGGTATTTAAGGCTTTTACGGCCTTCGGATTAGCGAAATCAATGCTCAAATTTCCAAAGTTATTATGGAACATATAATCTTCTAACTCGGCATAAGTGGTCGCTAGAGCAGGAAAATCATAACCGTCTCTATGTTTGTTGCGCTTATGCAAAAGAAGCGACTTTAGTTTTTGTAATGGCTTGCTCGATATCTTGTTTCAAATCTTTTAAGGTTTCTATGCCGACAGAAAAACGAATCAATTGATCACTGATACCTACAGCAGCGCGCTGTTCTGGTGTTAATAAAGCATGTGAGGTTTCCGAAGGTAATAACATAGTACTCTCTACTCCTGCCAAACTCATTGATGATTTGATCAACTCTAGTTGCTTCTGAAATGCCATAGCATCAATACCTTCATTAAGTTCAAAGGATAGCATAGCACCAAAATCATGCATCTGAGTTTTTGCTAATTTATGTTCAGGATGTGATTTTAAACCTGGATAGTAAACCTTAGCAACATCATCATGCTTATCTAAGAATTTAGCCAACTTCTTGGCATTTTTTGTCTGAGCTTTTACGCGCAAGGCCAATGTTTTCATACTGCGCTCTAACATCCAAACTGTAAAGTCACTCAAGCTTCCTCCCAGATTTTTAGACACATTCCAAATACGATCCATATGTTCTTGAGTACTAGCAACGGCTCCTGCGAGAATATCAGAATGCCCTCCCAAATACTTCGTCGCCGAATGCATGACGATGTCAATACCAAAGTCGATGGGATTTTGGTTCACCGGACTTGCAAAAGTATTGTCTATGGTCGTGACGATTCTTTTCGATTTTGCCAAATCGGCTACACCTTTGATATCGGTTACCGTAAGCAAAGGATTGGAAGGCGTTTCAATATGTATCAGTTTCGTATTGGGTTGTATAGCTGCTTCAAAATCGGACACCGCATAACCATCAGTAAAGCTAAATTCAATACCATATTTTGGAAATTCCTCTCTAATAAAATTACTCGTGCCTCCATATAAAGTATTCTGAACAACGATATGATCACCTTGCTGTAAAAAAGCTAAGAACATATGGCTAATGGCAGCCATTCCACTTCCAAAAATCATTGCGGTTTCAGTATGTTCTAAAGCCGCTATTTTCTTAGCGAGATATTCCTGATTAGGCGTATTAAAATAACGTGGGTAGCGCTTCACATCAACATTATCAAACTCATAAGAGGTTGATAAATAGATAGGTGAAATGGCGCCTTTAAACTGCTCATCTTTAATCTCGCCAACATGTGTGCAAATGGTATTTAAACCGAGTTTTTTCTTTGACATCTCTTCATCTTTTAAGGAGCCTAAATTTACAAATAAATCCTACACCTCTTTCAATTTCCATCGGCCTTTTTTAAACCAGACAATCGCAAGAATGGAGATGAGTACTTCAGCTAATACAATAGCTAAAAACACACCTGTAGGACCAAAATCGAAGGTGATTGCCATAAGATAAGCAAATGGCAATTGGAACAACCAGAAACAAACAAAGTTGATGATGGTTGGTGTTCCAGTGTCACCAGCACCATTAAAAGAGTTGATAACCACCATACCATAGGCATAAAACACGTACCCTGCAGCAATGACACGCAGGCACAAACTTCCGTTTTCAATCACGCTGGGCTCAATAGTAAACCAACCAATAATTTGAGGTGCAAAAAACAAATAAGCCAAAGAAACTACGCCCATAAAGATGGCGCAATATTTACCTGTCTTCCAAACCGATTGCTCAGCCCGTTCAGGTTGTTGAGCACCGAGATTTTGCCCAACCAATGTGGCTGCTGCATTACTCATACCCCAAGCAGGCATAAATGTAAACATCATGACGCGAATAGCAATGGTATATCCAGCTAGCACTTCACTTCCAAATTCACTCATAAGACGCATGAGAAATACCCATGAGGAGGTACCTATTAAAAATTGTCCGATACCACCCAAAGAGACCTTTATTAAATTAATCATGACCCCAATTCGTAAGACAAGATCTTTGAATCCGATTTTTATTTTCGACCAGCCATAAAATAAAACGACGAGTTGAAAAACTACGGCCGAGCCTCTGCCAATGGTTGTCGCTATGGCAGCACCTTCAACACCAAATCCTGGAATAGGTCCGAATCCAAAAATAAACATAGGATCCAAAATGATATTTAATCCGTTGGAAAGAATAAGCGTCCACATCGCGATGGAGGCATCACCAGCACCGCGAAATACAGCATTAATGAGAAACAGGAGCATGATAGTTACATTGCCACCGAGCAGCACTTGAGTATAGCCAAATCCTTCAGCAATGAGATCGGGTTCTCCACCCATCAATTCCAATATCTCCTTCGGAAATAAAATACCAAAAACACTAATAATGATTGACACAGCAATTCCAAGAAAAATGACCTGAACGGCTGCTTTAGAAGCACCTTCCCGATCCTTTTCTCCTATCCGTCTTGCAACTATGGCTGTTGCCGCCATACTTAGTCCGATAGCGACCGCATATACGAGCGTCACTACTGATTCGGTAAGCCCGATGGTCGCTACAGCATTGACACTTACTTTGGAGACGTAAAAAATATCGACCACTGCAAAAATGGATTCCATAAGCATTTCGAGAATCATAGGAATGGAGAGCATAAATACAGCCCTTCGAATGCTACCCGACGTGAATTCTTGTTCCCGACCAGAAATAGCTAGTCTGAAATACGTAATGAATTGTTTAAACGATATGGTTGATTTTGACATGATTGTTAGGAATAAATATAACATTAACCAACAGCGTAAGCTACTAGCTTATAAGAAATATCACAAAATTTGTGATCTAGTTCGAAAGGTTAGTCTAAAACAATCATAAGACCTTAAAAGTGCGATATTTTTTTCTAATTTCAAAATTAGGGTTTTGTTTTGATAATTAGCTCTGCCAGTGACTAGTCATTTTTGTTTCTTTTTTTGGTCTGACGAAAAAGAAAAATTCAAAAAAGAAAAAATACCATTAGTCGAACATAAACACCAATAAACTGCCACAATCCAGAAATGTCCTCTAAAAGTATTGATAATCAATAGGTATTTATTTATATTCGTAACGCTATTAAATCAATTCAACATGTTCAAATCAGCCTTATTCGATATGGATGGCGTTATCGTAGACTCGGAGCCATTACACAATAAAGCCTATTACCAAATGTTTGACGACGTAAACATTCACGTTTCCGATGATCTTTACGCTTCCTTCACTGGGAAGTCCACATTAGAGATTTGCCAAGAGCTGGTGCGTCAGTTCAAGCTGCCTTTAGGTCCACAGACATTAGTGGATATCAAGCGTCACCACTTCAAGCAGTTGTTTGATACTGATACCGACTTGCACTTACTCGATGGTGTGTTAGACCTCATCAAAGATTATTACAGTCATGGGATAGTTTTGGTTCTAGCTTCTTCCGCCTCTATGAAAAACATCAACCGTATTTTTAACCGTTTTGATTTAGACCAATACTTTGTGGCTAAGATTTCTGGTGCCGACTTAAAAGCGTCGAAGCCGCATCCTGAGATTTTTATTAAAGCCGCAGCATTGTCTGGTCATGAGCCTAAAGACTGCTTCGTGATTGAAGATTCTACCAATGGCATTGCAGCCGCCAAAGCAGCCAATATTTTTTGTATTGGCTATGACAGCTTGCACAGCGAAGATCAAGATTATTCGAAAGCAGATTTAGTTGTGTCTAGTTTTAGGGATATAACTTTTGAGAAATTAAAAATGTACTCCACAGCAACCAACGTTTAACCCATGCCCAAGCAAAACACCTTAACCAACGCCATACAACAACTCATCGAAGCCATTCTCAAAACATTAGGTAAAGAGGCTGGCAGAAAACGGACTTGGCACCAGCATGTAGTTCCTAATAAAGACGGTTGGGCTGTGCGTCGAGAGGGTAATAAACGCATCACCTCTAAACATAGAAAACAAAGCACTGCGATACGCAAAGCTAAAACCTTAGCGAAACGTTACAAGGCAGACGTGATTATTCATCGTGGCAATGGTGGCATTCGCGAGCGCATAAGTTATCAGGATGACTAATATCATTTATTTGTAGTACTCCAATACTTCAAAGAAAAACTCTTGCGAGCTCAAGGGCTTTTTTTATCTTTAAATGCTAATTTATAAGGGTATCTATCCATTAAATGGCAAAAAATAAAAAAACACAATATATTCGCATATGGACTGCTAAAATAAACTCACATGCCAAAACCTAAAGGACAAAAAAACGGTAATAACAAGGCCAAGCACTCCAAGCTCATGGCTCAAAAAAAGAATAAGAAAAAAGCTGAAGAAGTGTTAAGAAAAGAGCGTCTTAAAGCGATTATTAAAAAAGCGAAAGGTTAGGCATTCACCGTTTTCATTTCACCAAATTAAATCCCTACTCACGTCCTATCACACGCAACTTATAGACTATTGAAGGCTGATAGGCGACTTTCAAGCTTTGCCAAAGCAGTGCTTGTTGGTCGAGATCGAATGTCATTGTTTCTATATATATTTTGGAAATATCTTGAGGTAAGTTGACCGTATTTTGAAGGGTCATGACTGGGTGGGCATTAATGCTGTTCATGGCCTGAGACAGATAGCGCAATCCTTCTTTATAATTTATTTGTGTATTTACTGAGATGAGCACATGTAATTTCAATACTTGTGGTGCTGCAATCCGTTCAACGTTTTGACTTATTGTTCTGGTAAGTGCCGCATTAGATATACTAGTATCTTCATTTACTTGTATCACACTCAGCAATAAAGGTGTTCTCACACTCGCATCTGAGACGCGCGCTAAACTGAGTATATCATCAGTGGTTTTTAGTTGCCTTTTGATGTCTTCATTTAGTCGTAAGGTGAGATACCCCAAAGTGGTTTCAATCATAAGTTTAGTTTGAAATAAATACGAAAAGTCTTAGTTATCCTTATCAATACGATTATAAACACGGATAATCACCACAGCCCATATAACCACGCAAAAAGAGACAAAGCCAGAAAAGTAGAGTACGATGTCGTTAGCGTCCATTTTTGATTTGTTTTATAAAGATGACTATGCCGAGGAGGGTCGGTGCCCAGAGTCCGATAAAAATCCCGTGAAGCTGTTCACCTCTGAGAAACAAATATTCGGCTACCAAAATGATTAACGCCGTAAGCGCTAACATAAAGAGATTGGAGGGTCCTATTTTTTTAATAAAATTCATTAATAATTGATTTGTTAAGTCTCACAAGTTAAAAAAAAATAACGTTGCTTTAACATATCCAACCGAAAAAGCTGTTTTATCTTTGTAAAAAACAGCGCTACATGTCCAAAGACAAAAAACCAGACCAGGTCGTTTATAATGAACAGACTGAAACTTACGATGCGGCATTAAAACCTTATGCCACTAATGTAGGTGCACCTGCCATACAAGTGACCGACACCTCTGCTTGGAAAAAGCGCAATGTCCACAAAGCCAATAAGCAACTCAAAGCCAAATACCTCGAAATTAAAGCCGAATACGATAAAATGATTGAAGAGCTAGAATTCAACAACCTCGTGTATAGCGCTCGCTTTAATTTTGAACCTATAGTTGGAGAAACCTATCACCTCTATCGTGATAAAAACGAGCAACCTTTTCTCTCTATCATCGCACCCAAACATTGCACCTTTGATTATATAGGAAGTTTCCAGCTCAATAGCGAGCAGATGTGGAAAAAAATAGACTTATAAATCTTTATTAATCTTTTTTCCATGGATAAAAAAAGGTCTTCATATTTCTAGTGCGTTTGTCATGTGTTTTGAGAACCATTGAAGTTTTTGAAATATTAGAAGGCATACTTTTATATAGTACCTTTGATTTAGAAACATATTTTCACAAATGATCATAGACCTTGCTAGAGTTATAATTGATTTCGGATTAGTAATTCTTATCTGGATGGTACAATTGACCGTATACCCATCATTTAAACACTATTCTAGAGATGGTTTGTTACAATGGCACAGTAGGTATACAAAAAACATTGCTATCATTGTAATGCCTTTGATGTTTGGGCAGCTCATTATTTATTTCTATCAGGTGTTTGTGTCGCAAAATTTGTTTTCAATTCTCGGGCTCACAATCGTCATCTTACTTTGGGTCTCCACATTTGTACAGTTTGTGCCCTTGCATCAACAAATTAACGGTAATCAACATACCTATAAAACATTAGTACAATTGATCATGCGAAATTGGATTCGGACTATTTTATGGTCTGCGTTATTTCTTTGGAGTTTGATTGAAGCATTGCAACTGTAACCTCAAAGCTTTTTCCAATCTCCTTACAGGAAGCATGAATTCTGAACGATAAATTTAGAAGACAAGTTGAAATTTATTTCCCCTTCAACAACACATTTTGCTCTTCCATTAAATCGGTGAGTTTGGAGAGTAGCTCAATATCTTTAGGTGTTGCTACCACTTCGTTTTTGGGGTCTTGAGCTTTACTCCGCAGTTTGTTCATAGCCTTTACGACTATAAACACGGTTAAGCCCACAATTAAAAAGTCTAAAAAGGTTTCAACAAGTACTCCGTATTCTACCGCTACTTCTTTAACTATGACCTCTCCTTGAGTATTAATAATTGACTCCCTAACCACATATTTCTGATCCTGAAAATTAAGTCCATCGGTCATCAATGACAATGGTGGTAAGAACACTTTTTTTACGAGCACATCAATGACTTTGTTGAAAGCGGCGCCTATAATAATGCCAATGGCCATATCCATCATATTGCCTTTGATCGCAAACTCCTTGAATTCCTTTAAAAACTTCATGGTATTGTATTTATAATTGAACGATGGCAAAGGTATTTGAATCTATGAATTAAAACAACTGAATTGGATATAGACCTATGATCTTTCTTCCATTTTGTAAACACTCTCCCTACCCTCGGGTAACGAACTCGTGCTTCAAATGCTGACAACACTATAGCTTTATAGTCATCATCCCATCCCATAATAGAAGAGACGCACTTATTTCCTGTAATACTTCGCGTATTTACGATAGGCCAAGAACCCCAGAAGTGCCACAATACCTATAGTTATAGCGATATATTGATAACTTAATATTTGCTGTCCAGATTGGTATGAGTGTAATCCTGATAAGTAGAAATTCACACCGAAATAAGTAAATAAAATACTTGCAAATGCTAATATAGCGCCTAAATTAAAGCCGTAGCGACCTCGCATTCCTGGAATTAAACGCATATGTATCACAAAGGCATAAATCATTATACTAATCAGTGCCCATGTTTCTTTTGGATCCCAACCCCAATAACGTCCCCAACTTTCATTAGCCCACATCCCTCCTAAGAAATTTCCTATGGTCAACATCACCAACCCAACGGTTAGAGCCATTTCATTAATGAGTGTTAGCTCCTTAATGTTCAGGTCCATTTTGACTTTATTGTCTTTGGTTGTAAAGATCATGAGTAACAATACCGTCACTCCTAAAATCATTCCCAGAGCGAAAGGTCCGTAACTCGCTACAATAACAGCGACATGAATCATGAGCCAGTAACTATCTAATACAGGTTGTAAATTAGCAATAGCGGGATCCATCCAGTTCCAATGCGCGACCATTAAAATCATAGACGTCACAAAGGCGGTCGCAGCTAATGTCAACATACTTTTTCGTCCGAAAGCTAATCCGAAGAACATCGTTGCCCAAGCTACATAAATCATCGATTCGTAAGCGTCACTCCATGGTGCGTGACCCGAAATGTACCATCGCACAATCAATCCTGCTGTATGCACTAGGAATAGCGCAAATATCGAAACAGCTAATACCTTCACAATGACATCTAAAGCCTTACTTCTAGACTTGAAGATTTGCACTACTAATAAAATGAATAATAGCGCTCCTGCCAGCATATAATAGGCATAGATACGTTTAAAGATATCGTACTTATTGTACAAGATTTCGGTTTTAATCTTATCGTCAGATAACATCACTTCACTACCCTCCTGCTGCTGATTCTTTTTAAATCCGTCTAATAAGCGATCTGCCCGAGACCAATCTCCCGACTCTCTTGCTTTATAGAGTTCTCCTAAGTAGTAACCAAAACTATTTTCGATAAACTTTCCGTAGAGTGTGTCTTTAATTTGTGTACGGTAATCTTCCTTGTATTCTACAGATGAGATCCATGTATCTTTCTCATCATCTGGCACTGGAAACACTTTTATTGAACGACCATCAAGTGTATTAAATAATAGGCTCATACGGTCGTAGGCTTCTTTAAATTCTTTTTGAAATCCGTTAGGTACCTCAGCTGCATACGCTTCTTCAAGGTATGGCCCTAATTTGTTTCTACCGTCTTCGGTTAGGAAATCGGTAATCGCCACATACTTCTGGTCCTTATCAACTCCAATAATATTTCTGATGGAATCGCCTTTGCGTTTCGCTAAATAAATAACTGGAACGTTGTACCAAAACAACGGACTCTCCTGCATGGACAATAAAACCTGATTAGCATCAAGCTCTTCGTAGTGATCTCTTTTACTGAGTTTACGTAAGATTTCCGAAGCAAACGTATTCATTGGCATCATTCTTCCGCTGTAATCCTGAATCACCAATTCCCCAAACTTATCTGAATGTGCTTTAGGAACAATATTGGCACGTATAACAGAATCTATTGCGGCTTTGGTAGGTTTCTCAAAATCTACTTGTGTATTATGATCATGACCATCTCCTTCAAAATGTTCGTCTTGTGTTTGGGTGATTGGCGTATGATTGTGCCCATCATCTTCGGAATGTTCCTGTGAGAAACCAACCAAACTGAAACTCAATAACAGAACCGTTAAGAGCTTTGATTTTTTGTCTTTAACTTTTTCCAACATCCGTTTTAAATCGGCAAATCGCGTTTTCCGATCAAAGAGAATGGCCATAAGTCCGAAGTACAATAAGAAGTACCCAAAATAGGTCACCCAAGTTCCCCATTTGTCATGATTTACCGAGAGTTTAGTTCCTTTTTCATCTGGAAAAAAACTCGCCTGAAAGAAACGATATCCCTCTTCATCGAGAATATTATTCATGAAAATGCGATAATCGTAAGGCGCTTCATTAGGTTTCATAACGGTCACCTCACTGGCAAAAGCTGAAAAGTTATCCTCTGTTCCAGGATAACGCTCGGCTATAAAATCGTTGAGTTTAATGCTAAACGGTAATTGTTTTACGATAGAACCATACTTCACAGCGACATCTAGTCCACCCACCTTTACCTGCTCAAAACGTCCGTTTACATATTGTCCACCAAGTAAATTTACAGTTTTAGTTTCACCATTGGCTGTCACATCTACCACAAGGCCATCTTCACGGCTACGTAAAAGCTGCGATTTTTTCACTACCCCAAATTTTCCTTGAACGACAGGCTTTGGAAATACCATGGCCATAGTTCCTATTTGATAACGTGATCGCAAAGCTAAAGGCTGAATAGAGTCTTTAACCACTTTACCTGTGGCCTGAGTTGCCATAGTCATATAATCACCTTCAAAAGGCGATTCCATAAAGAGCTGTCCGTCTTTCGTTGTGATGTTTATGGCTCCTGGTTTCGGATTATTCAAAGTGAAGACCACATTATGTATCAGCTCATCATCACCATCTTTAATATAATGACTATGAGAGGCTTCATCTCCTGCTTCTACTAATTTCAAATAAGATTCACCTTCATCATCAGGAATAATATCCAACTCAGCATCTTTTACAAATTTTTTAACTTCAATGGTGACAGGTGTCCCATTGTATTTGGTTGTATGTACATAATCATTAGCTAAGCGCTCGGAAAAATCCACACGTTCTTGTACCACACGTCGTTGTTGCTGACCATCAATCACTAGGTCACCATCAATAAAGGTTGTTATGTATATATCTCTTGTTAGAAATGAACTTTCAGTTTCGCCTTCAGCAATAGGCATCCATCCTTCAAATCCGACATAGCGCGTAATTCCTGCACCTAAAAGAATAAAAATAAAGGCTAAATGTAAGGTGAGTGTTGCCCATTTTTCTTTTCTAAAGAGTCGATATCTGAAGATATTTCCAATGAAATTAATCACAAACATCACCATAATCCCTTCAAACCACCATGCGTTGTATATGTAATGTCTGGTATATGGTGTTGGTGAAGTTTCTTGTCCTGCGTCTAAAAACGTACCAGTAATCATGGCAGCTGCGTAAACAATAAATAAAATACCTGTAAGACGTGTAGAAAATAAAATATTAGCAAGTTTCTTTTGCATAGCGCGACAGCTTATTTTTTTGTTGTGCAAAGATAACCAATTTAGTTTGTTTAGACTGGGACATATAGCATCAAAAATGTGTTAAAATCCTACATTATTTTTTAAATAGGAGTTCTCAATTCTTTTGACGTGCTTCAAAAATTTTCAGATAGATGAAGGTACCCATTTTTCGAGCTCTTCGCTTTGCATTTTCCGTTATCTCACCTTCAAATAAGGCTTCTAATGTTTCGTACCATAGATTGAGCCAGATTCCGAAGTGCATTTCAGTAATACGATGATTATAGCGCTTATCTACTTTCACGTGTGCCGCTAATGGATCTCCCTGATATTTGTGCTCTAATTGTCGCGTCATAAATAAACTGCTTTCCCAAAAGGTGGTAAGATGTTCTAAATGCGTGTCCCAATCGGTGATAGTCTCATTAAAAAACGGACCAAGAACATCGTTAGCTCTTACCTTATCATAAAACCGAGTCACCAATTGAAAAATATCAGCTCTATTTTGAATATCCTGCTTCATGGTATGCTAATATAATCGAATAATGTGAATGATTGATTAATAATCATCATTTGTAATTCGTATTTCTATTGTATTTTAGCAGCATGATTTCAGTCGTTATTCTCGGAGCTGGTAATGTGGCTCACCATTTATACAAAGCGTTTTCTGCTTCGAAAGCAGTTAAGGTCAAACAATGGTACAACCGACATCTTAAAACTATAGAAACCTTTAAAAACGAAGTCGCTATTACCGATAACCTTTCTGAACTCACCAAAGCTGATATCTATATCATCGCCGTTAGTGACGATGCAATTACAGACTTATCTAAGCGGCTACCATTTGAAGATCGTTTGGTCGTGCATACTTCGGGAAGTGCGACTGCATACGACTTAGACAAAAAGAACCGACGTGGTGTGTTTTATCCGCTACAGACATTTTCGAAAGCTGCAGATATTGATTTCTCACAGGTACCTATTTGCTTAGAAAGTTTAAGAAAGACAGACTATGCGCTTTTAAAATCGGTAGCTACTGCCATAACTACCATCACCAAACGCGTGAATAGTGATCAGCGTGCTGCCTTGCATTTGGCAGCTGTATTTGTGAATAATTTTACTAATCAGCTGTATCGCGTAGCACATGAAATTACCGAGGCTGAAGGTGCTGAATTTGATTTACTGAAACCATTAATTATAGAAACAGCAAATAAGGTTCAGGACTTATCACCTTTCAAGGCCCAAACAGGACCAGCCAAACGCAATGATAAAAAAACGATTAAAAAGCATTTGAAATTACTAAAAAGCGAGCATCATAAAGACCTTTATAAATTACTAACCGCTTTAATACAAGATACACATGGACGATAAGAGTTATAAAGAATATTTATCACATATCACCACCTTCATTTTTGATGTAGACGGGGTACTTACCGATGGAACCGTAACCATCATGACTAATGGTGACATGCTGAGACGCATGAATATTAAAGACGGTTATGCCTTAAAAACAGCTAAAGATGCAGGTTTTAATATTTGCATTATTTCGGGAGGCACCAATTTAGGGGTTCAAAAACGTTTGGAAGGACTTGGTATTACCGACATCTATTTAGGTGCACATCATAAAATAAATCAGTACAATGATTATCTCAGTAACAACAATATCACACCAGATCAGGTGTTATATATGGGTGATGATATTCCAGACATTCCTGTGATGAAATTGGTGGGCTTAGCTACTTGTCCGCAAGATGCAGCTGTTGAAGTCAAAGCGATTAGTAATTACATTTCCCACAAATTTGGCGGAAAAGGCGCTGTACGAGATATTATTGAGCAGGTGATGAAAGTACAAGACAAATGGGACGGAAATTTTGATGCCAAATACGATTAACAACTAACGATACCTTTTACTGTAAATGCAAAGCATTTTAAAATTGATCCGCTGGAAAAACCTGTTGATGATCATCATAGCGCAAACCCTTATAAAATATGCGCTTTTTGAATCGTTTAATGTACAGGTCACTTTAAACACCTTAGGCTTTATATTACTCGTTATTGCCACAACGAGTATTGCTGCAGCTGGTAATATTATTAACGATATTTATGATGTAGAAACGGATACCGTCAATAAGCCAGACGACGTGGTCATTGGGAAAGCTGTATCTGAGAAAGTCGCTTATAATTTATTTTTCATTCTCAATATTATAGGGATTGCAATAGGGTTTTATTTATCTCATAGTGTCGGAAAATCAGCGTTCTTCGCCATTTTCGTTATTATCTCATTAGCCCTGTATGTGTATGCCTCTTATTTGAAAGGGACCGTACTCTTCGGAAATGTGCTCATTTCATTTTTAGTAGGTATGAGTCTATTAATCGTGGGTATTTTTGATTTGTTACCAGTCATCACTACTCAAAACAGATTAGCACAACTCACCTTTTTTGAAATTGTTGTCGACTATGCGGTTTTTGCATTTCTCATCAATTTAGTGAGAGAAATCATCAAAGATATTCAGGATGTGGATGGTGATCACAAAGCAGGAATGAATACTTTGCCCATTGCGCTTGGTCGCGAGCGTGCCAATAAAATTGCGTTTGCTGTGAGTATGATTCCTATTGGTACTGTCATCTATTTTATTGTGACTTACTTATACAAGCAACAAGTAATTGCCATATACTTTTTAGTGTGTATTGTCGCACCATTGATTTATGCAACCATCAAAATATTTAGTGCCGAACATCCGAAGCATTTCCAACAGATCAGTAACACCTATAAATTCGTTATGTTTTTAGGTATTTTATCATTGATTTTGTATCCTATATTTTTGAAATCTTAAACTCATGCTCAACGACAAACTAAAAGACTATCATCTCATTTTGGCATCAGGATCTCCTCGACGTCAACAGTTCTTCAAGGAATTAGGCTTACAGTTTGAAATTCGACTAAAACCCATTAATGAAGAATACCCAGAACGACTCCGGCATTTTGAGATTAGTGATTATCTGGCACAATTAAAATCCTTACCTTTTAAAGACGAATTGCAAGCGCATGACATTCTAATTACTAGTGACACCATTGTTTGGCATAACGACAAAGCATTAGGGAAACCAAAAGATAATATTGAAGCTTTTGATATGATTGCTTCCATGAGTGGTGCAACACACGAAGTAATCACATCGGTTTGCTTTACAACTAAATCGTCCCAAAAAACGCTTAATGCTATTACTAAAGTCACCTTTAAATCGTTGACCGACGAAGAAATCAATTACTATATTGACACCTTTAAACCCTTCGATAAAGCAGGCGCTTATGGTATTCAAGAATGGATTGGGCAAATTGGCATTACCAAGGTTGAAGGCTCCTATACTAATGTAGTAGGCTTACCAACACATCTCGTTTACAAAACGTTAAACAGCATGGTTCTGTAAGAATTCAATCGTAAATTTGTTGTCAAAAAAATTTTATGACAAAGATTGCACTTAAAACTATAGGCACTGTGTTCATGTTATGCGTCTTCGGAATATTCACATCTTGTAACGAAAAAGCAAACGCAGAAAACCTTGTCTTGAACAGCGAAACAATGACAGAAACAGTTATCAATTTTTCCAATAAACCCCCATTTGAACAATCGGAAGAATTTATCTCCTATTGGTATGCAGGTGAAGCCGAAATATCTTCATATCAATTAGAACAAGTCCGCTATGGTGAGATACATGACGGTTCTGCCGTTTTAGTTTATGTCACCGAAGATTTTCTTCCAGAAAAACAAGTGAAAGCCGATAATTTCAATACGTCGAACATTTCAGTATTAAAACTTAATGCCACCAAAAAATTTAATACCGGAATCTATCCATATTCCATTATGCAGTCCACGTTTTATCCCGTAAGCAATACAAAACATGCAATAAAGGTAAGTTGTTCAGTACAAGAATGGTGTGGCCACGCCTATACACAACTTAATAATAAAGATCAATTTGAAATTAAGACGCATAGCTATTTTGAACGGGAAGCCGATCAAAACGTTACACTAGATAAAACGATTCTGGAAAATGAATTATGGGCACAGTTACGATTAGACCCGAAGAGCTTACCATTAGGAGAATTAAATGTTATTCCGTCTATGGAATTCATCCGACTTAAACACATTGAATGTAGAGCTTATAAGGCAATTGCAGTATTAAAATCGAACAACTATTCAATAACCTATCCTGAATTAGGTCGTACGTTAAATATCAACTTCAATATGAATTTCCCCTTTGATATTTTAGGCTGGGAAGAAACGTATAAAGACGGATATGGTATTAATGCTGCCATACTAACAACTAAAGCCACAAAACTCAAAACCATCAAATCTGCCTATTGGAGAAAGAATTCTAATGCCGACGAAACTTTGCGTGAAACTCTTCAATTAAAATAATTGATTATTAAATTTGTGATGTATATTTGGTTAAACAACCAATTTAAAAATGCATTTTCTTAAGACCTATCAAACTGAGCTTATTACGACTGGAATTCTTATTCTTGTTTTATTGATTGTACGCTATTTGAGCCATACACTTGTGAAACGTATTGGGCGAAAAAGCGGAATAAATGAAGCCCGCATACATTTGATATGCAGATATATAACAGTGACTTTATTTATTCTAGCTTTAACTATAGAATCTGTTGTTTTAGGCGCTGAATTAAAAGACATGACCTTTATTTTATCCTCTGTCTTCGCTGTGATAGGTACCGGATTATTTGCCATTTGGTCCATTCTTAGTAATGTGACTTCGGGTATAATTATGTTCTTCTCATTTCCTTATAAAGTAGGTGACAAAATTCAAATTCACGATAGTGATTTCCCCATTGAATGCATCATTGAAGACATTAGAGCATTTCATTTACATCTTCGACTGGATAATGGAGATTTGGTGACCTACCCAAATAATTTGCTTTTACAGAAAGCAGTGACCTTAATCGAAAAAGATGCCATTGAAAGTTTAATGGATGATGGTGGAGATTCAATATAATATTTTTAAAGATGGGACAAACAAACAACCATATAGATTACATCGAATTTAAAGCACATGATTTAGAAGCCATAAAGCAATTCTACACAAAAGCTTTTGGATGGAAATTCACGGCTTATGGGCCTGATTATTGTGCATTTGAATATAGCGGAATAGCTGGAGGTTTTGAAAAAACTACCCAACCAATTGTCAATGGTGTTTTAGTTGTCTTATACCATAATAACCTTAATACAATTAAGCAAACCATTATCAAGGCAGGCGGAAGTATTTCAGTCGATATTTTTTCCTTTCCTGGTGGTCAGCGCTTTCATTTTCTCGATCCTTCTGGGAATGAACTAGCGGTTTGGTCTGAATAACCTATAAAACACAACTTTATTTGTAACGTTAAAGAAAATCTAAAACCCATCACTGCCCTAGCATACTTCATTATATTTGGTCGTAACTAACCATGATGATATGCAAACCAAATTACGCTTACTGTTTTTATTTTTCCTATCAGCTACAGTGCTTTCAGCACAACAACCCAAAAAACCTACCGCTTCTGATATTCATGAATCCATAAAAAAGCTAAATTTTTTAGGTTCTGTTTTATATGTTGCTGCGCATCCTGACGATGAAAACACGCGTCTCATTTCATACATGTCTAACGAAATTAAAGCCCGAACGGCTTATCTTTCTCTTACGCGTGGTGATGGCGGACAAAACTTAGTGGGCCCGGAAATTAGAGAGCTTTTAGGTGTCATTCGTACACAAGAATTACTTGCGGCACGTCGCACCGATGGAGGTGAGCAAATGTTTACCAGAGCCAATGATTTTGGATATTCTAAACATCCTGATGAAACATTAGCTATTTGGAATAAAAAAGACGTTTTAGGTGACGTAGTTTTGGCCATACGCCGCTTTAAACCCGATATAATTATTAATCGATTTAATCATAGAAACCCAGGAACAACTCACGGTCATCATACGAGTTCGGCCATGTTGAGTATCGAAGCTTTCGATGTAGTTGGTGATAAAACTGCCTATTCAGACCAACTCAAAACTATAAATACGTGGCAACCTAAACGACTCTTTTTTAATACGTCTTGGTGGTTCTACGGAAGTCGTGAAAATTTTGAAAAAGCCGATAAAACCAATTTACTCGAAATTGATACCGGTGTGTATTTCCCAAGTAGTGGCTTGAGTAATCCAGAAATCGCGGCACTAAGTCGAAGTCAGCACAAATCTCAAGGCTTTGGTAGCACAGGAAGTCGCGGTTCGCAAGCAGAATATATTGAATTAATCAAAGGCGATTTACCAACTAATAAAGACAATCTTTTTGATGGAATAGATACCTCTTGGAACCGTGTTGAAGGCGGAAAGGTCGTTGGAGATATTTTGTATGCCGTACAAGAACGCTACGATTTCAGAAACCCGTCAGCATCTATCCCAGAATTAATGCGGGCATATAAAGCCATCCAAAATTTAAACGACGAACATTGGAAATCTATTAAAACTAAAGAGATTAAATCAATTATTGCAGCTTGTGCAGGCTTGTTTCTTGAAGCTGCAGCTAATACAAATCATGCCAGTGCGGGAGCTAGTATAGACCTTAATATCGAAGTGATTAATCGCAGTGACGCCAATATATCTTTGATAAGTATTGTTAATCCAAATGGAATTCAAATTGATAAAAACATAACTCTAGAAAACAATACGGACTATGATTTTAAAGAAACTTTAAATATTAAAAGCAGTCAAGAGGTCTCGACACCATATTGGCTCACTAAAAAAGGCACCTTAGGAATGTACAATGTCGAGGACCAAAGTTTGATTGGTAAGCCGGAAACTCCTAGAGCTCTGAATGTGACCTTTAATTTGAGTATTGAGAATGTTGTTTTATCGTATATCAAACCCATTGTATTTAAAACCAACGATCCTGTAAAAGGTGAGGTTTATAAACCTTTTGAAATTATACCAGAAGCGTCTGTTAAAATTTCGGAAAAAGTAATTATTATCGATAGTGAGGCACAACGTGATATTGAAGTTTTCGTGAAATCTGGACGTGATAATATTGAAGGCTTTGTTCAAATTGCACATCCGGACGGATGGAGCGTGTATCCAAAACAACAAAAAATAGCTATTAATGATAAAGGACAGGAACAGCGTCTCATATTTACTGTAATTCCACCAAAAGCACAAAGTGAAGGTTTAATTACCCCAATGGTTCATATTGATGATAATGTATATACACGAGAACTCATAGAAATAGATTATGATCATATTCCATTTCAAACCGTGCTATTGCCGAGTGAAAGTAAAGTCGTTAGGTTAGACATACAGAAACGTGGTGAAAACATTGGTTATATAGAAGGTGCTGGTGATGTAGTTCCCGAAAGCTTGCGACAAATTGGCTATAATGTAGCGGTTATAAACCCTGAAGATATTTCAGCAGAAAATTTAAAACGCTTCGATGCTATTGTTGTCGGAATTAGAGCATACAATACAGTAGACAATTTAAAATTTAAGCAGCAACTCTTATTTGATTATGTGGAACAAGGTGGAAATATGATAGTACAGTACAACACTAATAGACGTTTGAAAGTAGATCAGATTGCTCCATACGAGCTTAAACTTTCGCGGGATCGTGTCACTGATGAATATGCAGAAGTAGAGTTATTAGCGACAGATCATGAAGTTTTAAACTTTCCGAATAAAATCACTTCAACAGATTTTAACGGCTGGACACAAGAGCGTGGGCTCTATTTCCCTGACAATTGGGCAGATGAATTCACACCTATTTTATCAATGAATGATAAAGGGGAATCGCCAAAAACAGGAAGTTTATTGGTAGCGCCATACGGCAAAGGATACTATATTTACACTGGATTAAGCTTTTTTAGAGAGTTTCCTGCTGGCGTTTCTGGTGCTTATCGCCTATTTGCCAATATGTTATCCCTTGGAAAAAATGACATCAATCCAACTAATCAAATCAAAAACTAATGGAAAAGTATAAGTGGAATCGCATGTACACCCTAGTACTTCTGGCCAACATCATTTACATCATCGCATTTTATTTGATCACTAAAGCTTTTTAAGATGCAGAATTTAGATTGGATAGTACTTACTGGAACCTTATTACTGATAGTAGTTTACGGAACTTATCAGTCACGTGGAAGCAAGAATGTTAAAGACTATTTAAAAGGCGGAAACACTTCAAAATGGTGGACAATAGGGTTGTCGGTTATGGCTACACAAGCGAGTGCCATTACCTTTTTATCAACACCTGGACAAGCCTTTAATGACGGAATGGGATTTGTTCAGTTTTATTTCGGACTACCAATAGCCATGGTCGTTATTTGTATGGTGTTCATACCATTATACCATAGATTAAAGGTATATACGGCTTACGAATTTCTTGAAAACAGATTTGATCTTAAAACCAGAACACTAACAGCAATTCTATTTTTAATTCAACGTGGATTGGCAGCGGGTATTACCATATTCGCGCCAGCCATTATCTTATCAGCTGTTCTCGGTTGGAATTTACTGCTCTTAAATGTCATTATTGGCGTCTTGGTCATTATATATACCGTTTCTGGAGGTACGAAGGCCGTAAATGTTACACAGAAACATCAAATGGTCGTCATCTTTACAGGAATGATTATCGCCTTTTGCCTAATCATTGATAAGCTACCCGAAGGTATTACCTTCACTAAAGCACTAGATATCGCAGGAGCAAGTGGTAAAATGGAGGTTCTCGATTTCTCTTTTAATCTGAATAACCGCTACACCGTTTGGAGCGGACTTATTGGTGGTACATTTTTAATGCTATCCTATTTTGGTACCGACCAAAGTCAAGTACAACGGTACCTTTCTGGAAAATCATTGAGAGAAATGCAAATTGGGATGATGTTCAACGGGCTCCTAAAAGTGCCAATGCAATTCTTTATTTTACTAGTTGGTGTTATGGTGTTTGTATTCTATCAATTCAATCAAGCACCCGTAAATTTTAATCCAACAGCAACAGATGTTGTTCTCAACTCGAAATATGCCGACGATTATATGGCCATTCAAACGCAACAACGTGAAGTGTTTGAAATGAAAAAAGCTACGATTAATGAGTACATGAATACCAATGGTAAGGTATCTGCTGATTTGATTGCTGATTACAATATACAGAGTGACAAATTAAGAACAGACGCTCGAGAATTAATAGAGAAGGCAGGAGATTCAAGAAACCTCAAAGTAGAAAGCAACGATAAAGATTACGTATTTATTCATTTTATCTTAAACAATTTACCACGCGGTTTAATTGGCTTATTATTAGCTGTTATTTTAAGTGCAGCTATGTCCAGTACATCAAGTGAGTTAAATGCCTTGGCAAGCACAACTGCAATGGATTTGTACAAAAGAAATTCTACTGAAAAGTCAGATTCTGAAATGGTAAAAGCCTCGAGACTTTTTACTTTAGCCTGGGGGATTATTGCTATTGGTGTGGCTTGTGTCGCGAATCTTGCAGAAAACCTGATTCAACTTGTAAATATCATTGGCTCTATTTTCTACGGAAATGTACTTGGGATTTTCCTTCTAGCCTTCTTTTTCAAATTTGTCAAAGGGAATGCTGTTTTTACAGCAGCTTTAATTACACAGGTCATCGTTATAGGACTCTTCTTGTTGAATGAGTATGAAATTATTAACCTGCCTTTCTTATGGTTGAATTTTGTAGGTTGTGTCATCGTCATCGCTATAGCAAGTATCATTCAATCTATGAGTCCGAAAAATGGATACATCAAAGCCTAAAACAATAAATTGGGGAATTATAGGTCTCGGTAAAATTGCTCATAAATTTGCCCAAGACCTGAACGCTATTGAGAATGTACAATTATATGCGGTTGCCTCTAGAAATCAGGACATAGCCACTGATTTCGCAAATCGTTACAACGCTAAAAGGGCCTATGGTGATTATAACTCATTAGCACTAGATCCTAATATTGATGCGGTCTATATAGCGACACCACATGTGTTTCATAAAGCCAATTCTATCTTATGTTTAAATCAGAAAAAAGCCGTGTTATGTGAGAAACCTTTTGCAATGAATGGCAACGAGGTGGAAGACATGATCACAGCTGCTCAAACTAATAATGTATTATTAATGGAAGCTTTATGGACCTATTTCCTTCCACATTATCAATTTGTACTGAAGCAAGTACGTGAAAAAACTTTTGGTGAAATTCAAAAATTAGAAGTAGATTTTGGCTTCAAACCAGAAATGGATATGGCTTCGCGTTTGTTCAATAAATCACTTGGAGGCGGAAGTTTACTCGATATTGGCATCTACCCTATTTTTGCAGCCTTATCTACCTTGGGCGAACCAATTAAAATTGAATCAACAGCTACGTTCTTAGAAAACGGCATAGATACATCTTGCCAAATGCTATTCACCTATAAACATGGTACAACTGCGCAATTAAAGAGTACATTAATGGAACAAATACCCACCGAAGCAATATTCTACTGCGACAAGGGAATCATTAAAATTAACTCTTATTTTAACGAACCCTCAAATGTGACCCTTATAGAGGACGGAAAAACAACAACATTTGATTTTGATAACACGACTAATGGGTTTAGTTTTGAAATCGTACATTTTAACGAATTGATCAGACAACAAAAAACTGAAAGTGATATCATGACGTTTGATTTTAGCAGAAAACTCATGCATCTGCTCGATACAGTAAGATCACAAATTGGACTCAATTACGAATAATAAAAGACCGTTTGAAAATCAAACGGTCTTTTGTTATTTAGATTTGTAAAAGCGAACTGATTTTATCCTCTAATGTATATTACATTGCACCCCATTCTTTTAGAGATTCCATGTTTTGCTTTACATAATTTTGGTTACCCGCTTCTTTAGCAGCAGCCATTGATTCTTTAGCAATTCTAATTGCTTCTTTCTTATTACCAGCAGCAGCATAGATTAAAGATTGTTGTCTTAGTTGCCAGAACCCTGGTTTTTCAATCATAGACATCGCCTTATCCATCCACATTTTAGCTTTACTAATATCTTTACCTGCATTTAAGAAATATACTGCAGAAGCATAATAATCATTTGCACTAGGCCCAGCCATTATTTTATCAATTGAAGCTGTAACCGTTTTATCTGTTGGTACCGTAAAAGGTACGCCAACATAAGACTTTTCCCAGATAATATCAATTGTTCCACCAGAAGTAGTGATATTATTGATATCTATAGACATTGTCTCAACACTAAAAGGAATTTCCATCACATCCACTTTAGCAGTTGCTACAACTTTACTATCATCCCAGTTCGCAGGAACTCCCCAGTTTTCTGTATCACTGTAAAACATAACATCCCATTGCTTAGCAGAATTTAATTTTGTAAACATCGCATAAGAACCAGCTTTTACATCCTGACCAGCAATTGTTACATCATCACTAAATGTGATAATTGTATTCTTATTTGCTCCAGTTCTCCAAACACCTCCAAAAGGCTCTAAATCTCCAAATATTGTTCTTCCTTTCACACTAGGACGAGAATATTCAACAGTAACATCTGTTAAACCAACCTTTTGCTCCAGTTTTGAGAAAGGACTTGGTTGAGGCGTTTCAATTTGTGCATAAGTAGTGAAAGTCATTGCAAACACTGCAAACACTAGTAATAATTTTTTCATTGTATTAATATTTTGATTAGTTTTAAATTTCACGTAAAATTACGAACTAGTCAGCCCTTTGTTTGTTAACAAAACCTTAAATTAAAGTCGTATACACTCATTCAGATTATTGTTATACTTAGTATTTAGTCGAAATCATTGAACCTCCTCTCAGGATATTTTGCGGTTGTGCTTTCATATCGATAAGCGTGATTACCAATATTACTAACACACGAACTGAAATTGACATGACTCAGGGTTGAGTACGATCTCCTCTTTGAAGTGGCTTTTATTGTACCATTTTTAAAATCTAATTGAACCTGTATGAAGCGATCTATTTTCAAAAAAACAACGTATGAATACCTATTTAAGGTGTATTACGTAACCATCGGATAATGTCTTGTTAAATTTTGTTTAACTATTATTTAAAATGGTTAAACGTTTTGTATCTTTACATTAGAATTATAAGAACATGGCAAAAAAGAAAAACATTTCAAACAACGACATCATTTCATTTTACATGGATTATGTTTTAGAACACAATCATAAGCCTAAAACCGTTTACGCGTTTGCAAAGGCAAATAATTTTGAAGAACAGAAATTCTATGAGTTTTTTGGATCTTTCGAAGCTGTGGAAAAGCATGTGTTTCATGCCTTTTTTCAAAATAGTCTGAAGGTCCTAGAACAAAGTGATGACTACAATTCGTTTGATGCTCGTAATAAATTATTGAGCTTATACTTCACGTTTTTTGAAAACTTAACAGCGAATAGAAGTTATGTGAAATACGCACTTGAACAACATAAAAATAGTCTTAAAGGCTTAGGTGCTCTTTCAGAATTGAAACAGTCTTTTACCAACTATATAGAACATTTAGGTATTGAATTACTAGACATAAAACAGGAGCAAATTGATCGCATTCAACGACGTGGTCTTAAAGAAACGGCATGGTTACAACTATTGTTAACCATGAAGTTTTGGTTGGATGACACATCACCAGGATTCGAAAAGACAGATATTTTTATTGAGAAATCTGTGAATACAAGTTTTGATGTTTTAAATATTGTACCTGTTAGGAGTTTGATCGATCTCGGAAAATTTCTGATCAAAGAAAAAATGCACATGAATTAATACACCCTGAATGAAAACCATTGATAAAATACCAACTTCCAAAATACAACGCGCTACAAAACTGGTATCCACTGGTGCTAAAGTAGGTGTCAACTATATCAAATATTATGGAGATAAGTTGACTAAAACTGAAACTGAAGCTAAAGAACGCCTAAACCAAAATAATGCAGAGGACATTTATGATGGTTTGAAACAACTCAAAGGCAGTGCACTTAAAGTAGCACAGATGCTTAGTATGGAGAAAAGTATTTTACCTCAAGCCTATGTAGAAAAATTTTCGTTAGCGCAATTTTCCGTACCGCCTTTATCACCGCCTTTGGTTTTAAAGACGTTTAAGAAATATTTCGGGAAAATGCCAAACGAGATATATGATACCTTCGACGCAACTTCTGTAAACGCTGCAAGCATTGGACAAGTCCATATTGCAGAAAAAAATGGGAGAAAACTTGCTGTGAAAATCCAATACCCAGGAGTTGCTGAGAGTATCGCATCAGACCTTGCTATGGTAAAACCTATTGCAATGAGTATGTTCAACATTAAAGGAAAGGATTCTGATAAATACTTTAAAGAAGTTGAAGGTAAATTAATTGAGGAAACAAATTATATATTGGAAATTAAGCAAAGTAAAGAAATTGCTCATAAATGCGCTCATATTCCAAATCTTTTGTTTCCTCAATATTATGAAGAACTATCCTCAGAGCGTATTATCACAATGGATTATATGGAAGGTGAACACTTATCAGAATTCGCTACTCATAATACCAACCAAGAGAGTGCCAATAAACTTGGTCAAGCCTTATGGGATTTTTACATGTTTCAGATCCATAAAGTAAAAAAGGTTCATGCAGACCCGCATCCTGGAAATTTTTTAATTTCAGAAGAGGCCAAACTCATCGCTCTCGATTTTGGTTGTATGAAGACTATTCCAGACGAGTTCTACATACCTTATTTTGAATTAGCCAAAAAAGAAAGTATTGCAGATCGTGCTTATTTTGTCAACAAACTCTACCAACTTGAAATCTTACGTGAAGACGATAGTGAGAAAGAACTAGAGTTTTTTACCGAGCTTTTTCATGAGATGCTGAGTTTATTTACACAACCATTTCACGAAGACACTTTTGATTTTTCAGATGCTAGTTTCTTCGGAAAAATTGCCGAACTTGGAGAAAAATATTCTAAAAACGCAGAGTTAAGAAAGATGAATGGCAATAGAGGTTCGAAACATTTCATATATATGAATCGCACCTTCTTTGGTTTATATAATCTGATGTTTGATCTCAAAGCAAAAGACATAAAAATCAATAATTTCAAAACCCTATAATGACATACATTAGCAATGAACAGCTTGACAACTTTCACCACTTATATCGTATCAACTTAATCAACAGTTGCTCTGGTTATAAGTCTGCTAATTTATTAGGCACCAAATCCTCTGAAGGCATAGAAAATGTAGCTGTATTTAGCTCAATCACGCATATCGGTTCGAATCCTCCAATGCTAGGTTTTTTTCTCAGACCAACCACAGTCATGAGAAACACTTACGATAATATTAAATCTACCGGTTTCTATACGGTGAACCACATACATGAAAGTATCTTGGAAGATGCGCATCACACCTCAGCAAAATATGATGCTCATATCTCTGAATTTGATAAAACAAATTTACATTCAGAATATAAAAACGAATTTAATGCTCCATTTGTAAAGGATGCACCATTGCAGCTGGCTATGCAGTATGTCGAAGAATGCGAAATCAAATCCAACAATACGATTTTAGTCATTGGGAAAATCGTAGGATTATATGTTAATGATGATTTGCTAGAAGCCGATGGATTCATTAACTTATCCAAAGCAAAAATTGCTACTATCAACGGTTTAGATGGCTATGCAGTCCCAGAATTAAAGACGCGTTTTGGCTATCAAAGACCTAAATAATTATAAATCAAATGAAAATTCTTGTAACAGGTGCGACAGGTTACATTGGCAAGCGGTTAATTCCGTTACTCGCTAATGAAAACCATCATGTTGTTTGTGGTGTACGAGATAAATTACGTGCTGATAAAAGCTACAAAGACGATGAATTCATTGAGGTTGTAGAATCCGATTTTCTAAAACCGGAAACACTTCAAAACATTCCCAAGGATATTGATATCGCCTTTTACCTCATTCACTCGATGTCAAATGGCTCTCAAGATTTTGAATCGCTTGAAGAACGCTGTGCAGTCAACTTTAGAAACTACATAGAGACGACCAATGTAAAACAAGTGATCTATCTTAGCGGCATTACCAACGAAGACCATCTATCAAAACATTTACGATCTCGCAAAAATGTTGAGGACACCCTAAAATCTCATCAATACGCATTAACCATTTTTAAAGCAGGAATTATAGTAGGCTCTGGAAGTTCTTCATTTGAAATTATTCGAGACATCGTAGAAAAACTACCTTTCATGATTGCTCCAAAATGGTTAAATACTAAAACACAACCCTTATCTGTTAGAGATGTGCTGTATTTTCTCTCGAGAAGCGTTGGACATGAAGAAACTTATAATAAAACTTATGACGTCTTTGGCCCTGAAATACTTACCTATAAACAAATGCTCTTACAATTTGCAGAAGTAAGAGGTCTTAAGCGCTATATTTTGACCGTTCCGGTGATGACACCTAAGTTATCCTCGTACTGGTTATATTTTGTCACTTCTACTTCATACAAATTAGCCTCTGCTCTTGTAGACAGTATGGGTGTCCAAATTATTGGAAAAGCCAGTAATATTAATGAGTTACTTGAGGTGAATCCTCTAACCTATAAACAAGCAGTCCAATTAGCATTCGAAAAAATAGAACAAAATAGTATTGTATCAAGTTGGAAAGATTCCATGATTAGTAGTGGCCGACTTAGAAACAACCTTCATAAATATATTAACGTTCCAACATTTGGCTGTTTTAAAGATTATAAAGAACGCCCTGTAAAGGATATCACAAAAACTATCGATAAAATATGGAGTATTGGCGGTACTACAGGGTGGTATTATGGCACAATCTTATGGAAGATACGTGGTTATATTGACAAACTTTTTGGAGGTATCGGTTTACGTCGCGGAAGAACAAGTCAGACGCAATTAGATGCAGGCGATGCACTTGATTTCTGGCGTGTCATATTTGCAGACAAATCGCAACAGAAGCTTTTACTTTATGCGGAAATGCGATTGCCAGGAGAAGCTTGGTTAGAATTTAAAATAGAAGACGGCCTGCTGAAACAAACCGCAACATTCAGACCGCGAGGGATATGGGGTCGCTTATACTGGTATAGTGTTTTACCATTTCACGGATTTATTTTTTCTGGTATGATTAATAAATTAGTTGATGTCGAAACATAAAAAGCACCACTTACCAGAAAAAATTTGCGCAACCTGTGGTTTACCTTTTAGCTGGCGCAAAAAATGGGAAAAGAATTGGGAAGAAGTAAAATATTGTAGTGAAAAATGCAGGAGAAACAAAACAACATAGGATTAGTTTGGTTTAGAAATGATTTAAGAGTTCAAGATAATGCAGTACTTCATAGGGCTATAGTCAAACATGATATGGTAATCGCATGCTACTGCTTTGACCCAAGACATTATGAAGTATCAAAATTCGGTTTTAAAAAAACAGAAAAATTTAGAGCCCAATTTTTAATAGAGACCATAACCAATCTAAAGCACAATCTCAAAGCGCTTAATATAGAACTGTTCATAGTTTCTAATAAACCAAAAAAAGCAATTAAATCGCTAGTTGATACCTACAAAATAACTTCTATTTATTTACAGAAAGAATGGACAAGTGAGGAGACTCTTGTTACAGAAGAAGTAAAAGAAACCCTCTCCAATGATATCAACATTCATGAGATTTACGATCAATTTTTATATCACCCGGAAGATATAAATATGTCTTTCTCTGACATTCCACAAGTATTTACTGCGTTTAGAAAAAAAATAGAAAAATATAGTGCAATTAGACCGAGCATTAAAAATAGCCCTTGTGACAAGTTTGTAATCATTGAAAATAATACAACCATTCCTACTCTAGAAACATTAGGACTTGAAACCTTTAAACCTCATCTCAAATCTGCATTTCCCTTCGATGGTGGCGAATCAAGTGCCTTAGAACGTCTCGATGATTATTTTTTTAAAACCAAAAAACTTGGTGTTTATAAAAAGACAAGAAATGGTTTGGTTGGGAAAGATTTTAGCTCAAAATTCTCGGCATGGTTGGCTAATGGCAGTATTTCGGCGAGAACCATATACTGGGAAGTCAAACGATTTGAGCGAGAACACTTTAAAAACGAATCTACGTATTGGCTTATTTTCGAGTTGATCTGGAGAGATTATTTTAAATACATTTCTCTAAAACATCAAAACGAAATTTTTAAAATTGGAGGCATTCTACGTAAAGAGTATGACTGGAAATCTAATGACGGTCAAATTCAAAAATGGATCAATGGTGAGACCAGATCATCATTTGTTAACGCAAATATGTTAGAACTAAAAAAAACAGGCTGGATGAGTAATAGAGGTCGGCAAAATGTCGCTTCTTTTTTTGCTAAAGACATGCTATTAGATTGGCGTATTGGAGCGGCGTATTTCGAGTCGTTACTTGTGGACTATGACGTTCACAGTAACTACGGCAACTGGATGTATGTTGCCGGTGTTGGCAATGATCCTAGAGATCGAAAATTTAATGTAGATCTTCAAGCAGAACGCTACGATACCAATGGAAACTTTCAAAACTTGTGGTTACAAGAAACACTTTTTTAATGAAAACACTCAGACTTATACTCGGTGATCAACTTAATATCAAACACTCGTGGTTTAATGAACCAAACGATGAGGTAATTTATTGTTTGTTTGAAATGCGCCAAGAAACAGATTATGTAAAGCATCATATTCAGAAAGTGATTGGTTTTTTCGCTGCTATGCGACAGTTTGCTTCAGATTTGGAAAGCTTAGGACATCACATAGTGTATTTTAAAATTAATGATCAAAACAATAACCAAAACTTAATTGATAATCTTTCGAAAATTATAGAAAAACATGCTATCACTAATTTTGAGTATCTGTTTCCTGATGAATACAGATTAGACAAACAACTTCGTTCGTATAGCGAAACCTTGAATATCCCATATCATATAGTTTCCGCAGAACACTTTTACACCAATCGAGACGACTTAGCGATTTTCTTCAAAGGTAAAAAGCAATATCTTATGGAGAATTTCTATCGCGATATGCGAAGAAAATACGATATCTTGATGGTAGGAGACCAACCTGAAGGTGGAAAGTGGAATTATGATAAGAGCAATAGAAATAAATGGAAAGGAGATATAAATATTCCGAATTACAAATTGTTTAAAAATAATGTTTCCGAAGTAATTGAAGACATTAATAGAGCTAACATTGAAACTATTGGCAGGTTTGACACCAAGACCTTCTCCTATCCTATTACTAGAGCCCAAGGCTTAGAACAACTTAAATATTTCTGTGAAGCGCTTTTAATTCACTTTGGAGACTATCAAGATGCCATGCACACCGATGAAACTTATTTATTTCATTCGAGATTATCCTTCGCCATGAATTTAAAACTTATTTCACCTAAAGATGTGGTTGTAACGGTCATGAATTATTATCGTAAACACGAGCAAACTATTGCCATATCTCAGGTTGAGGGATTTATACGCCAGGTGATTGGCTGGCGCGAATATTTGCGAGGTATGTATTGGGCATTTATGCCTGATTACAAAAGCAAAAACACATTAGAGAACTATAACTCATTACCAAAATTTTTCTGGACTGGGAAGACGAAAATGAATTGTTTAAAACATGCTATCACAAATTCATTAGATAATGGATACGCCCATCACATACAACGATTAATGATTACAGGTAATTACGCATTATTGACTCAAACCAATCCCGATGAAGTGGATGACTGGTATTTGGGAATTTACGTCGATGCGATTGAATGGGTGCAATTAACCAATACACGTGGAATGAGTCAATTTGCAGATGGCGGTAAAATCGCAACTAAACCTTATGTGTCCTCAGGTTCGTATGTGAATAAAATGAGTAATTATTGTGGTGATTGCTATTATAATAAAAACAAAAAAATTGGTGATGATGCGTGTCCGTTTAACAGCCTATATTGGAATTTCTTAGATGAGAAGCGAGAACATTTAGGAAATAATTTCAGAATGGGTATGATGTATAGCCTACTTGATAAAATGGATAAGCAAGACTTACAGAACATCAAAGAAAAAGCAACCCATATTATAGAACATCAAGATGACTACTAATGTCCCAAAAATAAATGTCGTTTGGCTTAAACGTGATTTGCGTTTAGAAGATAATGAAGCTATTTATAATGCTTTGGCTACTGGTGAAAGCGCTTTGCTCGTCTATGCATTTGAGTCCGTGCTCAATGAAGATAAACACTATAGCGAAAGACATAGAAACTTTATTAAAGAATCTATTCGAGATTTAAATGAACGTTTAGCGCCTTACAATACCAAAGTACTGACTGTAGAAGCTGATATTATTACCACTATAAATCAGTTAATGGAACGTTATACGGTTCGTGATATATATTCCCATCAAGAAACAGGTATACTCGTCACCTATAATCGAGACAAATCTTTTAAACGGTTTTGCAAAAATAATTTAATTACCTGGCACGAAAATATAAACAATGGTGTGCAACGCGGATTGAAAGACAGGGATGAATGGATAAAAAAATGTAATTTATATTTTGACATTGAGCCCTTAAATTTTAAACCTTTAGACAATCAATTATTAGCAATAAAAGCAATTGAAGAACTAGAAACATTGATTGCTACCCCTTCACTGGAGACACCTGCAAACACTTTCTTTCAAAAAGGAGGGCGTACGACAGGTTTAAAATATCTCAACTCGTTTTTGAAGAAACGATATGTGAATTATATGTTTCATATTTCAAAACCTGATTTAGCACGTACAGGATGTAGCAGAATATCTCCATATCTAGCATGGGGAAATCTCTCTGTTAGAGAAGTATATCGCAAAGCTTATTTGCTTAAGAAAACATCTGAAAACAAAAAGCCATTAGAAGCTTTCATGTCACGATTACGCTGGCAGTCACATTTCATTCAAAAATTTGAAATGGAACATACCATGGAGCAAGAAAGTATCAATAAAGGTTTTCAAAAATTAAAAAAAGACATTTCTGAAATGTATCAGGAAGCATGGAAAAAAGGTCAAACAGGATACCCTTTAGTTGACGCTAGTATGCGTTGTTTAAATGAAACTGGATATCTTAATTTCCGAATGCGCGCCTTAGTCGTCTCTTTCTTTACACATAATCTTTGGCAACCATGGCAAGCTGCCTCTCAACATTTATCTCAAATGTTTTTAGATTTTGAACCTGGCATACATTTTCCGCAGTTGCAAATGCAAGCAGGTGAAACAGGAACAAATATGCTCAGAATCTACAATCCCATTAAAAACAGCCATGAACATGATCCTGATGCTAAATTTATAAAAAAGTGGGTACCAGAATTAAGAGCGCTAGATACGCCCTTTGCACATGAGCCCTACTTAATGACTGAGATGGAACAACACCTATATAATTTTCATCTGGGAAAAGACTATCCGCATCCTATCGTCAACATGGAAAAAACTAGAAAAAAAGCCAGTGACATACTCTGGAATCTTCGAAAAAACACAACGGTTAAACAAGAAAACCAAAGAATTCTCAAAAAACACACGCTTCGAAGTAAAAACACATAATACAACTAATTCATTTACAAGTATTTATATTAATTATTAAGAAAATCTATAGCGTTATGTTAATTTTTGTTTAAGATATATTTATAAAGGTTAAACATTTTGTAACTTTGAAATGTCAAGAAAGAAAAAGACATGATTTTAGATTCAACGTATACAAATAAAGAACACAAAAACATTATTAATGATTTGGTGGGTAAGCCATATTCATTCATAGAATCTTTTAAAATGGGCGGTATTGGTTCAAAACGTATGATTATTGAAGATGTAAGTCCAAATCTGAAGCAGTACATGAATAGTGTTGCAGACATTAACTATGCGAATATTGAAATGCGTCCAGGCGGAATCATTATGTATATCAACAAAGGACTCAAAAATTTTACTTGGATCATTCCTAATTATCAGTTGGTCATTTACAAAACCAATGGTGCAAGCATTCATGCGCAAGGAAAATATGTTCAATTTAAAAACAATAAGACGTTCAAGGAGAATAAAAGTTTCCTCAATAAATTACTAAACACAAAAGTAATTTATGATGAACGGTTTAATTTTCAGTATTTGTAATGTATGGAATTAGATACTAGAGCGACAGATAGAGTAATAGAAATGGCCTGGGAAGACAGAACCACATTTGACGCCATCAAATTTCAATTTGGATTAAAAGAACAAGAGGTCATTGAACTCATGCGAAAAGAAATGAAACCTAAAAGTTTCAAAATGTGGCGAAAAAGAGTTCAAGGACGAAAAACAAAACACGAGAAATTACGAACATTTGCTGAGGGTAGATTTAAATGTTCAAGACAAAAACAAATTACCCACAACTCAATATCAAAACGATAACGTGCTTTGTTCATGGAGATGAGTTCCTGAGACAGCACACTAAAAAGACTAAAAATGAGTACAAACACTTTAGACATCACAACTAATAATCACCAATTAAACGATTTTTCAGTTTCTGAAATTGGAGATGATCACTTATATACTGGTCTTAAAACACCAATGAAGGCAGATGCTTTTAAACTAAGTGATGAAGAAAAGAAAGAGCGCATAGCAATTTTATTTGAAGAGATTATGGATGTCATGGGATTAGATTTGACTGATGATTCCCTTAAAGGCACACCAAAACGTGTTGCGAAAATGTATATTGACGAGATTTTCTCAGGATTGAATCCAGCAAATAAGCCCAAAGTAGCACTGTTTGATAACAAGTATCAATACAATCAAATGCTTGTGGAAAAAAATATCACCTTTTATTCCAATTGTGAACATCATTTTGTTCCAATCATAGGAAAAGCTCATGTGGCTTATATTTCTTCAGGAAAGGTGATTGGATTATCAAAGTTAAATCGAATTGTGCAATATTACGCTAAGCGTCCACAGGTGCAAGAACGTTTAACTAATCAAATTGCTGAAGAGCTGAAAGCTATTTTAAACACGGAAGATATTGCTGTTATTATTGATGCCAAACATCTTTGTGTATCTTCAAGGGGAATTAAAGATGATACCTCTGCAACAGTGACTACATATTACGGTGGACAATTTAATAGACCAGAAAAAATTACGGAATTACACAACTACATAAATAATTAAAATTATGGATTTAATAAATAAAGCATTAGAATTCGAACAAAGAAAAATGCGTTCTTTATCAACTAGTGATCGCGTTAAAATTTCGCGTGAAGCCAAAGCATTAATTTTAGATTTAAATCAAATCTATAAAGAGCGTAAAGACCAACAAATCATGGATATCATGAAACGTCTTACAGCAATAAAAAGAAAAGTTGAAAAACGTTTAAAAGGTGCCCCTTTAACGGCATAAACTTAACCACATTTAATAGTATTGAGCGTAGTAGATAACGTGAATTAACGTGTGTCTATTGCGCTCTTTATATAAAACAAATAACATGAAAACATATATCATTATTGGTGGTAGCAAAGGTATTGGCAACGCTATTTTAAGCACTTTACTAGAGCATCATAACGTGATTAACCTAAGTCGAACACCTCCGAAACAGGCGCACGCAAATTTAACGCATTATGATTGTGACATTCTGGTTGATGAATTACCAGATATTGACGCAGCAGACGGATTAGTGTATTGTCCTGGAAGCATCAATTTAAAACCGATAGGACGTTTTAGCTTAGAGGATTTCAGATTAGATTATGAAATTAACGTTATTGGTGCTGTAAAAGCGATCCAAAAATACTTGAGTGTCATTAAAAACGGAAATGATCCATCTATTGTTTTGTTTAGTACTGTTGCAGCAAAATTAGGCATGCCTTTTCACGCAAGTATAGCAGCAGCAAAATCGGGAGTTGAAGGTCTTGTGAAATCATTAGGTGCTGAGTTGGCCACAACGCTAAGAATTAATGCCATTGCGCCAACAGTAACCAACACCGATTTAGCTTCAAAACTTCTGAGAAATGATAAAATGATTGAAAACATAACAGAACGTCATCCGATGAAGAAATTTCTACAACCTGAGGATGTCGCTGGGATGGCCGAATTCTTATTGTCTGAGAAGTCCAGTTCAATTTCAGGTCAGGTATTTGAAATGGACTGCGGAATTGTAAGTTTCAAAATTTAACTATGAATCCATTTAAACTATTTCTAGGGACATTATTTTCGAAAAGCACAAGGTCTCAACCCATAAACAAAACCGATATGTACGATATCAAAATAAATACACTTAACGGTAAGCCTTTAGAACTTTCAAAATTTAAGGGGAAATATATTTTGTTTGTTAATGTGGCGTCAAAATGCGGCTTTACACCTCAATATAAAGAGTTACAAGCATTGGCTGATAAATATCATGATAAACTCGTGGTAGTTGGTGTACCTTGTAACCAATTTGGAAATCAAGAACCAGGAGATTCTAAGACGATCGAAACATTTTGTGAAATTAATTACGGTGTGACATTTCCTATCACAGAAAAAATTGATGTTAAAGGAACAAATCAACACGCCTTGTATGCATGGTTGACTAAAAAACAGAAAAACGGTATGAAAGATTCGAGTGTGAAATGGAATTTCCAAAAATACTTAGTGAATCCAGAGGGTGAACTTATAGATTATTATTTCTCTATGACCTCGCCAACCAGTTCAAAAATCACGAAACATCTAAAATAAATAATTATGTTCGGACTATTCAAAAAGACTTCTGAAATTGATAAACTTCAGAAGAAATACGAAAAATTCATGAAAGACTGGCATGGTCTTTCTACAACAAATAGAGCTGAAAGCGACAAAAAGTATGCTGAAGCTCAAAAAATATTAGAACAAATAGAGCAGCTACAAAAGTAATTTGTAATGAAATTCTTGAAGTCATTTATCATATTCCTTATCATCAACTTTGGTGCCCTAGGAATTGGCACATGGCTTATGGCAGATGGCGCAATGGATAGTTGGTATCAAGGACTAGAGAAAGCACCATGGACACCCGAAGGCTGGGTCTTTGGCTCAGCTTGGACAACTGTAATGCTTTGTTTTTCAGCTTATATGGGCTTTTTATACCTAAAGAGACCCACACATAAAGTATTGAAACTATTTATTGTTCAATTCGTGCTTAACATCAGTTGGAATTTCGTGTTTTTTAATCAGCACTTCATCTCAGCAGGTCTAATTAATCTAGTGCTTTTACTGATTATAGTGACCGCTTTTTTCACCACTTATGTACAAGATTTAAAAGGTAAATCAATACTCATTCTCCCTTATTTGGCTTGGTTATGTATTGCGACTTCCTTAAATCTTTATATTTATATGTATAATTAATCCTATTTCCATCTCAACATTATGAAAATATATCGACTGCACAAAAAGCAAAATTTACCAATTACAATGGATGCGGCTTGGGCGTTTTTATCAGATCCAAAAAACCTAAAGACCATTACACCTGATTATATGAGTTTTAATATTTTATCAGGTGCCGACAGACCCATGTATGCAGGACAGATTATTCAATATATTGTAACTCCAATTTTAGGAATAAAAACCAAATGGGTAACGGAAATCACTCATGTTGAACACAAACATTACTTCGTTGATGAACAGCGCTATGGCCCCTATGCCTTATGGCATCACAAACACTTCATTAATGAAATAGATGGCGGTGTAGAAATGGAAGACATTATTGATTACAAAGTCCCTTTTGGTGTTCTTGGACAACTTTTTCACCCTATTTTGGTTCAGCCAAAATTGGATGAGATTTTTAATTATCGAACCCAGAAATTACAAGAACTATTTGGAACCTACAATTCTTAAATTAATACCATTTTAATGAAAAAACCTGTTAGTATTTTTTGGTTCAGACGTGATTTACGACTCGATGATAATGTAGGATTATATAAAGCTTTAACTAATGATCATCCGGTATTACCCATTTTTATATTTGATTCTGAAATTCTAAATAAACTACCAAAAACAGATGCACGTGTTACCTTTATTCACGATACACTGCAACACATGCGTTCTCATCTACAGAATGAATACAACAGTAGTATTGGCATGTATCACGGAAAGCCCTTAGATATTTATAAGCAGCTCATAACAGACTATGAGATTAAAGCCGTCTATACAAATCATGATTATGAACCTTATGCCATAAAACGTGACACCGAAATAAGTACCTTCTTATCAAATCATGGGATTACATTTAATACCTTCAAAGATCAGGTGATATTTGAAAAAGATGAAGTGGTTAAAAAAGATGGTAATCCTTATGTTGTCTATACCCCTTTCATGAGAACTTGGAAGGAAAAATTTAAAACTTACAATCTGAAGATTTTGAATTCCCACTCCTTCTTAGACCAAACAGTAAAAGACTTAAAACTCCCCAATTTAAGTCTGGAAGATATCGGGTTTGAGAGATCACAACAATCTATTACTGGGTATACCGTAACACCTAGTCTCATTCAAAACTATGAGACTAAACGCAATTATCCGGCCCTTGATGCCACTTCTAAACTTGGTCCACATTTACGTTTCGGAACCGTAAGTGTGCGTAAAATGATAAAAAAGGCAATTGCTGAAGAGAACGAAATCTTCTGGCAAGAACTTATATGGAGAGAGTTTTTTATGCAAATATTATGGCATTATCCGCATACCAAAGACAAGTCTTTTAAATCTAAATACGATCGTATAGAATGGCGTAACAATGAAGATGAATTTAAGCACTGGTGTGAAGGTAATACTGGATATCCACTAGTAGATGCCGGAATGCGAGAGCTTAACACAACAGGTTTTATGCATAATCGAGTTCGGATGTTAGTTGGTAGCTTTTTGTGTAAACATTTACTTATAGATTGGCGTTGGGGCGAAGCTTATTTTGCTGAAAAATTACATGATTATGAAATGGCGAGTAATGTTGGGAATTGGCAATGGATTGCCGGTTCGGGAGTGGATGCAGCACCATATTTCAGAATTTTCAATCCAACATCTCAAATACAGAAATTTGATAAAGACCATGAGTATATTAAAAAGTGGGTTCCTGAATATCAAGAACTCACCTACCCTCAACCTATAGTTGACCATAAAATGGCAAGAGAACGTTGTCTCAAAACATATAAAGAAGCTGTAAGTTAAAACTGCTACAATGTAAAAAAGCCTCGATAGTTCGAGGCTTTTTGTATTATAATTCCGAAAATAGGTTAATTCCCTTCAACTCTAGTAATTTTAGCACCAATAGCTCTTAAACGCTCATCGATATTTTCGTACCCTCTGTCTATTTGCTCAATATTATGAATTGTAGACGTGCCTTTGGCTGAAAGAGCAGCAATTAATAATGAGACACCAGCTCTAATATCGGGCGAGGTCATTGTTGTTGCTTTTAATTGCGATTTGAAGTCATGTCCGATCACAGTAGCACGATGAGGATCACAAAGTATGATCTTAGCGCCCATATCAATTAGTTTATCCACAAAGAATAAACGGCTTTCAAACATTTTTTGGTGCACTAATGCACTTCCTCTCGCCTGCGTTAGCACCACTAAAACAATACTCAATAGATCTGGAGTAAATCCAGGCCAAGGTGCATCAGAAACGGTTAAAATAGAGCCGTCAATATAGCTTTGAACTTCGTAACCGTCTTTATGGGCTGGAATATGAATATCGTCACCTTGTCGTTCAACGGTAATTCCTATTTTTCTAAATACATTTGGTATTAATCCAAGATCATCCCAACTTACATTAGTAATTGTTAATTCGCTTTTAGTCATTGCCGCGAGTCCAATCCAACTTCCAATTTCAATCATATCAGGAAGCATCTTATGGGTTGTGCCATCAAGTTTGGCGACACCTTCAATAATCAACATATTAGAACCAATACCCCTTATCTTGGCACCCATTCTATTGAGCATTCTACAAAGCTGTTGTAAATAAGGTTCACAAGCTGCATTGTAAATTGTAGTCTTTCCTTTGGCCAGTACAGCCGCCATTACAATATTGGCTGTTCCTGTTACTGAGGCTTCATCAAGCAGCATGAAAGCACCTTTCAATTCATCTGCTTCAACACCATAAAAATGGTCTTCCTTATTGTATCTAAATTTAGCTCCAAGGTTAATAAACCCTTCGAAATGGGTGTCTAGTCGACGTCTACCAATTTTGTCTCCCCCTGGTTTAGGAATATAACCCTTTCCAAAGCGACCCAATAATGGACCAACAATCATTATAGATCCTCTTAATCCTTTCCCGTCTTCTTTAAACTCTGCAGACTCTAGATATTCTAAGTTTACCTCATCAGCTTTAAAGGTATATGAGCCCTTACCAACATGATTCACTTTAACACCAAGCTTTTTGAGTAAAGCAATGAGTTTATTGACATCAATAATATCTGGAATATTATCTATTCTAATTTCTTCGGCAGTTAAAAGAACTGCACATAAGATTTGTAATGCTTCGTTTTTTGCACCTTGAGGTTGAATTTTTCCTTTTAATTGGTGACCTCCTTCAATAATAAATGTTGACATGAACTGTTGTTAGTAGCGTTTTCTATTTCGGTTAGATCCTTTTTTGTGATGCGTTTTCTTAGTATTGCTGGTCGTGTATTTCTTTTTGTTTCGCATCAAGCTCGTAGCATCTGAAAGATCCTCTTCACTTCCTTTTAAATTAATTTTACCCTCAGATAATTCGTATAAATGATTATAAATCACTTCATCTTCAACAGTATCCTTGTTCCAATTAAGAAAACATTTTTTCATGTGATTTGCAATAGTATAAACCAAGGCTTCTTTTAGCTCACCTTCTTCCCAAGTATTAGCTACATCAATCATCGTTTTAATATTGTTTCCATAAAAACGATATTTTGGGAAATTTTGAGGATATTTTAAAGGTTCAGGACGGGCGTATAACTCCTCTCTTGAAGGTGTTGGATATGGAGAGTCTACATCTAATTCAAAATCAGCGATTATAAAAAGCTGATCCCATAGTTTATGCTGAAAATCTGGCACATCACGTAAATGAGGTTGCATATTTCCCATCACATTAATGATGGATTTAACCACTTTATTGCGTTCTTCCTTTGTTGGTAATTTTTTAGCGTAATTCACCATTTTTTGAAGATGTCTTCCATACTCAGGAATAATCAAATGTTCACGCTCTGTGTTGTATTCTATATCGTCTATCAAAATTTATATTTGTGTAGTATTTGTAAATGATGCATGAAGTACCTCTGCATATGCTTGCAAAATACAAAAAAATAGTTATTGAAAGTGCTTTTTATAAAGAAATTACACCTTCCACTTTGATGGCTACTTCTTTATATTTTGTAATCACAGCATCTGGATCTTTCATCTGTAAATTTACAGAAATACTTGTATAGGTACCTTTACCAGATTCTTTTGTTGTTATTACAGCTCCTAAATTATTAAATAAGTCTTCTATCTGATGTATTTTTACAGGATCTGTTGGGATGATAAACTTATATAAATATTCTGATGGCCAACTAGCCGTCTCATATAGTTGTATTCTAAGTTTATTATAGAATTCTTCTGATTTTTTCTCTGTACTCATAACGTTTTTATTCGGATGCAAAGATACATTTTACTTTGAATTTTACTTTGCATTATTTATTAGTAATTTTACAACCAAAACCTTGCCAAATTGAATACCAAGCGAATTGTCATCACTGGCGGACCAGGAACTGGAAAATCGTCGATAATTAATGAACTCACTAAACGGGATTTCACATGCTTTGAAGAAGTATCAAGACAGGTTACTTTAGAAGCTAGAAAAGACGGTATCGATCAACTGTTTCTAACCCAACCATTGCTTTTTAGTAAATTACTTTTAAAAGCCCGAACACAACAGTTTATTGATGCCACATCTGTTGATGCTAATCTTGTGTTTTTAGACCGAGGATTACCTGATGTTTTAGCCTACATGGATTATGTTAAAAGTGATTATCCAAACGATTTTACGGAGGCCTGCAAGCAGCATGTTTACGATAAGGTATTTGTCTTATCACCTTGGCAAGAAATCTTTGTTAGTGACAGTGAGCGCTATGAAAATTTCGGACAAGCTGTAGAAATTCATCATGCCTTGTTAGATACTTACCACCGTTTTAATTATCAGTTGGTTGATGTTCCCTTCGGAAATATTAACAGTAGAGCAGATTTCATCTTAGAAGTATTAAACGAATAGATGGCCCATCCTATCAACATATTAGAACAGTATTGGAACCATACCTCATTTAGACCATTACAGGAAGATATTATAAATTCAGTATTAGAAAAAAATGATACGTTTGTTTTATTGCCTACAGGTGGTGGAAAATCTATATGCTTTCAAATTCCAGCGCTCATCAAAGAAGGAATTTGTATTGTTGTTTCTCCATTAGTGGCCTTAATGAAAGATCAGGTGAATAGCCTAAACAACAAAGGTATTAAAGCAATGGCAATCACGAGTGGTATTAAATATGCTGAGCTTGACACCATGCTAGATAATTGTATTTACGGCAACTATAAATTTCTATATTTATCCCCAGAACGGTTACAACAGGATATTGTCAAACAACGCATTGAACAAATGAATGTAAACTTGATAGCCGTTGATGAAGCTCATTGCATTAGTCAATGGGGAAATGACTTTAGACCTGCTTATAAAAATATTACTATATTAAGGCAATTACAGCCTAGCGTTAATGTAATCGCATTAACAGCTACCGCAAAACCTCAAGTTATCTTGGAGACGATGAAAGAATTAGATTTCATAACTCCTAAAGTGTTTAAAGCCTCTTTCTACAGACCCAATTTATCATATCAGGTCATTCAAAGCGAAGATAAAATTTACGATCTGGAACAGCTCCTAAAACAATATGAAGGTCCGTCAATTATTTATGTAAGAAGTCGAAAAATGACCGTTGAGATTCATCGGGTATTAGAAAAAAAAGGATTTAGCACCACATTTTTCCATGGAGGAATCCCTACAAAAGACAAACAAGAACGATTAGACCAATGGATGCATAATCAAAAGCGAATTATGGTAGCTACTACTGCCTTTGGTATGGGAATTGATAAACCAGATGTGAAAACAGTTTTTCATATTAATTTACCCGAGAGTCTAGAAAGCTATTATCAGGAAGCTGGACGTGTTGGTCGAAATGATACGAATGCTTTTGCAATAGTATTAACAAACACATCTGACGAACAAGTATTAAAAAATCAATTCATTAATAGTCTTCCCAGTTTAGATGAGATCAAACTGGTATATAGAAAACTATGCAACTACTTTCAAATATCATACGGTGAAGGCGAATTAACAACACATCGCTTTAATTTTTCTGACTTTTGTAAGGTTTATGATTTTAAAGGATCGAAAACCTATAATATATTACAGCTCTTAGATAGGAATAGTATTATTAAACTGTCTCAAGAATTTAATTATAAAACAAAGCTACAGTTTATGGTGAGTAATCATGCTATGTTTTCATATCTCGACACGCATCAACACTGCAATATAGTAGTAAAAACCATTTTAAGAACTTATGGCGGGATTTTTGAACATCAATTAGCGATTAACCTAACGTTGATAGCTAACAAGTCTGAAAGTAACGAAAAACAAATTATTGCCATTTTACAAGAATTACATAAAGACGGTATTGTAGATTTCTTATTTTCTAATACAGATTCGGAAGTCATATTTCTACAACCACGAGAAGACGATAAAACTATTAACAGAATTGCAAATGTCGTTGAGCAACAACAAGAACTAAAACGTTCACAAGTTAATGCCGTTTTAGATTACATACAAAACGATAGTATATGCAGACATCAACAGTTACTTGATTATTTTGGAGAATCCTCTACAATAAAATGTGGTAAGTGCTCTGTATGTCTTAATGTTCAAATTTCCGAAGATCACAAAGCAACTCAAATTATTCAACAACAAATTCTTAATGCATTAAACAAAGAAGCCATGAGTTCTAGGCACTTAACGGAAATTTTAAAACATGATAAAGATGCTATTTTAAAAGCCATTAAAGTACTACTAGAGCAAGAAGCGATTACTACAACAACTGCCAATACCTATAAAAGAAAATGAACATGAAAAGAGATACTTTAAGAATAGTATTCATGGGAACTCCAGATTTTGCGGTTGCCACTTTAAAAATATTGGTAGAACACCAATACAATATCGTTGGTGTTATAACCGCTCCCGATAAGCCTGCCGGTCGCGGCAGAAAACTTAATGAATCTGCCGTTAAAAAATATGCGATTGCTGAAGGTCTAAATGTGTTACAGCCCACAAATTTAAAGAATGAAGAATTTATTCAGGAATTAAAGGCGCTTAAGGCGAACTTACAGGTTGTAGTTGCTTTTAGAATGCTTCCAGAAATTGTTTGGAAAATGCCAAAATACGGCACTTTTAACTTACATGCCTCCTTACTCCCTAATTATAGAGGTGCAGCTCCAATACATTGGGCCATAATAAATGGTGAAACAAAAACTGGTGTTACAACATTCTTTATTGACGAAAAAATTGATACGGGCGCTATGATCTTGCAAGAAGAAGTCTCTATTGAAGGTAATGATACAGTTGGCAAATTACATGACAAACTGATGACGGTTGGAAGTGACCTAGTGTTAAAAACTGTAGAACAAATACAAAGTGGAATTATTAATACGACTCTTCAACCAAAAAATACGTCAGATTTAAAAACAGCACATAAGCTCAATAAAGAAAATTGCAAAATCGATTGGCATCTAGAGTTAGAGGATATCTATAATAAGATTAGAGGACTAAATCCTTTTCCTTCAGCTTGGTGTTATCTTTTAAATGGAGAAGACAAATTAAGCGTTAAACTCTTTGATGTAGTCAAAGAATATGATTCTCATACATTGGAGCAAGGTCTATTAATAATTTCAAAAAACGAACTAAAAGTTGCAGTAACAGGAGGTTATATACAAATCAAAGAAATACAACTTCCAGGAAAGCGAAAAATGGATGTCAAATCATTACTAAATGGTTATGATTTTAGTGTAAATGCAAAAATGCTCTAGAACCCTTATGTACATTGATATTTAAAAAAAATCCGACGAAATGCAAGCCTTTATTAACAAATGCTCAAAGTTATCAACAAATATTTGTATTTCCCTTGCTATTACTTGCGTAGCTGGATTTTACGTATAATTTTGTAGACGGATTTAACGATAACGTTTAACCCAACTATTTTTTTAACAATTTAAAATATAATTTTATGAACAAAACAGATTTAATCAATGGAATGGCAGAGAACGCTGGAATTACAAAAGCAGCTGCTAAGAAAGCATTAGATTCATTATTAATTGACATCGAAGGATCTTTACAAAAAGGAAACAGAGTTTCTTTAGTAGGATTTGGTTCTTGGTCAGTTTCAAGAAGATCTGCAAGAGAAGGAAGAAACCCTCAAACTGGTAAAACAATACAAATCAAAGCTAAAAACGTAGTAAAGTTTAAAGCTGGATCTGATTTAAGTAATGCTGTAAACTAGTATTTCTTTAAAAACAATACGAAAAGCTCACTTATTAGTGGGCTTTTTTGTTTTTTTACACCGAAGGAAATCCATGAATTTGTTGGTTATTAATAAAATATGTTTTAGATTTAATCGTAAATCATAAGTATATGATTATCTCAAAGCCCAAAAAAGGACATCTCTTAATTGCTGAACCATCAATTATCGGCGACTTATCTTTTAATAGGTCTGTTATTCTATTGGCAGATTACAACGAAACAGGATCTATAGGTTTTATTCTTAACAAACCTCTAGAATATACTTTAAATGATTTAATTCCTGAAACTGATGCATCTTTTAAGGTGCATAATGGAGGACCAGTAGAACAAGACAACTTGTACTTCATTCATCAAGTACCAGAATTAATCCCTGACAGTATTGAAATTTCTAATGGCGTATTCTGGGGAGGTAATTTTGAAGTAGTCTTAGAACTCTTGGAAGAAAAAAAACTAACCACTTCTGATATTCGATTTTTCCTAGGATATTCTGGATGGGATGCAAGACAATTAGATAGTGAACTGCAATCGAATGCCTGGATCATTTCTGAAAATGTCTATAAAAATGACCTCATCAACAAATCTTGTGATTCCTTCTGGAAAGAAAAAATGCTGGAGCTTGGTGGTGACTATTCTCTTTGGTCTAATGCACCAGAAAACCCAAGTTATAATTAAGACAGTCTTAACTTCGTATTTAATCGCTTTAATAGATCTTCCGAAATTTTAGTTGAAAATTCCTTTTTACGATATTTTAATACAGGTTGAATGCCCACCATCACGTTTGTAATAAATAGCTCGTCAGCTTTTTGCAATTCAAATGGTGAAATAGACGCTTCTTCCAAAATATAATCCCCAGAATTTAAAATAACATCCATAATCTGCTTTCTCATGACACCTTTTAAACAGCCGTCTTCTAATGGTGGGGTTTTAACCATTTCTCCCTTGACCAGAAACAAATTGCCATTAAGTGCTTCTACTACATTTTTATTCGTATTTAAAAGCAAACAGTTCTCCCAGCCGTTCTCATTGGCATAAATACTCCCAAGAACATTAATAGCTTTGTTATTAGTCTTTAGCGTAGATAATAATCCGGGAGAAACAAAAAAGTCTTTATAGAGATCAACAGCATATGATTTATCTTTAGATATTGAATAAAAATCTTCATTAAACGTCTCTACCCTAACATTATAGTTTACCGTTTCACCTACTGGAAGATACTTTCCACCGTCACCTCTATCAATATTAAAACGCACTCTAGCTGTAGATTTTAAGAGCGAGTTTGCTTCGAGCGTTTTTAAAATTTCTTCTTCTAGAAATTCCATTGTAAAGCTCATTGGGATGTCCATCCGCATGATGCGCATAGAGGCCATAAGCCGAAAATAATGGTCTTCCCAAAACAGTAATTTGCCATGAACTACTTTTATCGTTTCAAACACGGCATCACCATACTTATAACCTCTGTTTTCGCTGCTAATAAAACTTGAGTCTTGGATTAAGTCTCCGTTAAAATTTATCATAAAAAAAGTCTCAATTAAAAATCGAGACAAATATAAAACTTATATGATTGAGAAATCTTAAGCCGATCCTAAAACTTGTTTCAAAGATGATATTTGATTATCCCAAAGCATCTTTGATTCATCTACTTCATCATCCTCTGCATAATCTGTTACAATAATAGACACATCTTTGGTGATTTCATCTACTTGAATACGAATTTCAAAATAATAAGAGGCCCCATCTTCATCATCAGTCATCCATCTAAACTTAACACGTTCTCCACTTTTCTTGCTTAATAATTTGGCTTTCTCTTCACTGCCATCCCATATAAACGTAAATAGCTCTCCTCGTGAATTTACATTATCTGCAAACCACTCTGATAACCCAGAAGGTGTTGATATATATTGATATAAAAGTTGTGGTGAAGCATGAATAACGAACTCCATCTCAATTTTAACTCTGTCTTCCATAGTCTTGTTATTATGATGCTCAATATATACATTAATTGTTGAGTTTAAAACTAATTATGAAAAAAAATAATTTGCGCATTTTATGTTTGTTCAGATAGATTTTGTTTTTATATTTGCACCCTTGTAAATGGCGAGGTAGCTCAGTTGGTTAGAGCGTTGGATTCATAACCCAGAGGTCACGAGTTCAAATCTCGTTCTCGCTACAACAAAAAAGTCTTGTACGTAAGTATAAGGCTTTTTTTTGTGATCAATTTTAACTACTTCAAAATCTTGCCATTAAAAAACGACATAACTAAGTCATTATTTATTTTTAAAAGTGACAATTTCAAAATTTAATTAGCGATATGATTTACAAGACTTTAACAAATAGTTCGTGACTAACAAATGTTAAAAAAGTGCATTTCATCGGTTTTTTTTGCGTTTTATGGAGTGAAATTGAAATAAAGTAATATCTTAGCACCCTAATTAATCGATAAAAAATCATTAAACCCCAAACTAATGAGAAAAATTACCTGCTTAATTGTGCTATTATTATTAATAGTACAATCTTCCTTTGCCCAAGACAAAAACTCTAGAGTTAAAATTACTAATCCTAGTGAGCGTACTATTCAAAATATTGCATTACAAGGTATAGACTTATCATGTGGAGCAAAGCATGAAGGTGAAGATCTTATCATAGAATTGTCTGAAACCGAAATTAATAGTTTAAGACAAAACAACATCAACTTTACGATTGAAATTGATGACTTACAACAGTTTTATTCTAAAAGGGCCGAAAGAAATCTGCCTATAGCTAATGCACAACTTGAAGCTGCTAAAGCAAGTGCACGAGCAAATGCTGCTCAAAGATCTTCTATTTCAAGCGTTCTTATGGATAACATCATACAATATACTGGATGCGACGAAATAGATTTTGTGGAGCCACAAAATTTCAATTTAGGTACCATGGCTGGCTGTTTACGATACAGTGAAATGAAATCGGAGTTAGATGACATGTATACCTATTCTCAAACCAATGGTTTGGATATTGTTTCACAAAAAGCAAATGCTTCGTCTACAGGTCAAAAAACTTGGGGTAATCCTACAAACAATTTTGTAAACCAACAAAATAATGGTCCTGCTACCTATTCAGGTGTAGGTTCTACACGATGGGATCCTGAGACTATTTGGTATGTTAGAATTACAGGTAATCAAAGTACGGCACCTGAAGGTTCAAAACCACAAATGCTATTTACTTCTATGATTCACTCTAGAGAAGTTAGTGCATTAATGAACAACATCTACTTCATGTGGTACATCATAGAAAACTATGATACAGATCCTGCAATTCAAGAATTAGTAGATAATAATGAATTGTATTTCGTTCCTGTTGTCAATCCTGATGGATTACGTTGGAATGAAACTATTGCTCCTAGTGGTGGTGGTTTACAACGTAAAAATCTAAGACCAAATACAGGAGGAACAGGAACAAATAGAGGAGTAGATTTAAATAGGAATTTTGATTATTTCTGGGGATTCAATAATATAGGTTCTTCAGGAACCCAAACTGCATCTAATTATAGAGGACCAGCTCCTGAGTCTGAACCGGAGACACAAATTATGGTTGATTTCATTACAAGCAGGTCTATTAAATCAGGTGTTTGGAACCACTCTTATGCCAACTCCGTTCCCCACCCATATGGAGGTATACCTACTCAAGCCACAGATCGTGAGGATGAATACTACAGATGGCATGAAGAAATGACAAGATATAATCGTTATCTATATGGAGCCACAATTTTTTATGAATCTAATGGTTTGCCTGATGATTGGATGATGGGTGGTGCCCCAGACAATAATGGTTCCACAGGTTCTGGTCAAGGTATTATTGCTACAACTCCAGAACATGGCGGACAAGGATTCTGGCCTACCCCTTCTACGATTGTTCCTATCGCCAAGCAATCCATGCGTATTTCCTTAGGAACCGCATATTACGGAGGGAAATATGCGAAACTGCACGACTTGACACAAAGTAATATCTCAACAACATCCAATGTGGATTTAGATTTCGGTATAGAACGTATCGGACAAACTCCTAGTGACTTTACTGTAACGGTAACACCAATATCTTCAAATATTGTAAGTATTAGTTCACCGCCTACTGAATCAGGAATTCCAATTCAAACAACAACGATTCCTTCAAATCAAAACCAACGTACCGTAACAGCTACAATGCAGTTAAATCCGGCAATAACTGCTAATGAAAAGATAGAATACAATGTGACCTTATCAAATGATGATGGTGTCATTTATGAAGCAAATTATGAGAAGTACTACCAACCAACCCTTTTATTTGATCATGATCCTGATGCCACTGGATTAACTGGTTGGACGCAAGTTGGTGGATGGAACAATACGTCATCTGATGCCTATTCAGGAACCGATGCCTTGAGTACAGGGACCTATTCTACTAATGCAACAAAAACATTAACAACAACAAATTCTTATGATTTCTCAAATTCTAATGAAGTGCTTATTCAATTTTATTCGAAATGGGATATTGAAAGAAATTATGACTTTGTAGAAATCTTAGGGTCTCCAGACGGAGGTTCTAGCTGGATATCACTATGTGGTAATTACACCAAGCCTAATGCAACAAGTTCTACAACAGGTCATGATAACAAAAGTGGAACCTATGCAAACTTCCAAGCGAATAGTTCCGGACAAATTTACGATGGAGACCGCATGGATAATTGGGTAATGGAAGAAATTGTTATTGACAATACCTACGCATCCTTACTTAGCTCAAATGATGTTAGAATCCGATTCAGATTTAGAACAGATGCACTCAATGTTAATGAAAATTATACCACAACAAATGATGGATTTTTTATTGATGATTTTAAAATTATTAGTGTGCAAATCCCATGTCTAACCACTACACCAACTAATATTGGCATCACCAATATTACATCAATCACAGCACAAGTAGATTGGGATGAAGTTCCCTCTGCTACCTATGATATCAGATATAGAGTAACTGGTTCTGGTGCTGGAGCATGGACTACAATTACCGATATTCCTACAAATTCATATCAAATATCAGGATTAAGCCCATTAACCGATTACGATGTTCAGGTAAGAACACGATGTGCAACATCAACTTCATCTTATTCAACTATTGAAAATTTCACAACATTAGCGACGGTTCCTTGTACAGGAACTGCCATAAGTACATTCCCTTATTCTGAAAGCTTTGAAAACACTTTCGGTCTATGGACAAACGATACTGGTGATGATTTTAATTGGACCAATAAAATAGAAGAAGGTGACGGAAACTCAACACCTTCAGCTAACACAGGTCCTTCTCTCGCCGCTGACGGAAGCTACTTTCTATTCATTGAAGCCTCAAATCCAAATTTCCCAACTAAAACTGCCCGACTTTTAAGTCCGTGTCTTGATTTTAGCGGTAGAGAAAATGCTGCGCTTGCATTTGACTATCATATGTTTGGCGGATTTACAGGTGATTTGTTCGTCGAGGTAAGTTTAGACAATGGCGCAAATTATAGTCCATTAAATGCTTACACCCTATCTGGTCAACAAAATACGGGTCATACAGATCCATGGAAAACACAAAATGTTGATTTAAGCGCTTATGACAATTCAATCATTAAACTTAGATTTACTGCTGTTACTAGCTCAGATGCTGGCACTGGTTGGCAAGGAGATATATCAATTGACAATTTTAGCATCACCTCAGATGAAATAACAGGCTCAGCGCCACCAACTGCGGTATGTCAAAATATTACTGTTCAACTTGATAATACTGGAAATGCAACAATTGTTGCAACTGATGTAGACGGTGGATCAACAGATGATGTTGCCATTACTAATTTCAGTATTGATATCAATACATTTGATTGTACTAACATCGGCACACCAGTAGATGTGACTTTAACAGTAACCGACATAGACAATCAAACAGATATATGTATCGCTACAGTTACAGTTCAAGATCAGGTCGATCCAGAATTCGTAAATGTACCTGGTAACATTTCATTAACCTGTGGAAATAATCAACCTACATGGACAGATCCTACAGCCACCGACAATTGTGATACAACACTAACAGTAACCAGAACAGATGGTACTGGACTTAATAGTGGCGATATTTTTCCTAATGGAACGACCATAATTAGCTACTCAGTAACCGATGACTCAGGTAATATTAATACGGCTTCATTTAATGTAAATGTTGTTGTTGATAATCAAGATCCTATAGCTGTATGCCAAAATATAACGGTACAATTAGATAATGGTGGTAATATTTCAATTACAGCGTCGCAAATTAATAATGGCTCCTCCGATAATTGTGGTGTAGCTTCAATATCAGCATCGCAAACTAGTTTTACATGTTTAAACATTGGAACAAACAACGTGACTTTAACAGTAACGGACACCAGTGGAAACACTGATACATGTGTTGCTGTTGTCACTATAGAAGATACCACTGCGCCTAGTATTACAGATGTAGCGGATATCACTATTGAATGTGATGCCTCTACTGATCCTACAAATACTGGAGCGGCTACGGCAACTGATAACTGTGATGCTGCACCTGCTGTTACATTCTCAGATGTCACTGCTGGTAACACAATAACACGTACTTGGACAGCTACTGATAATGCAACTAACACGGCTTCTTCTGTGCAAATCATTACCTTAGAAGATACCACTGCACCAGTTATAAATTGTGGAAATAACATAACAGTAAATATTGATTCTGGACTATGTTCTGCCACAGTAACTGTTCCTCAGCCTAGTGCTACAGATAATTGCGCAACAAGTTTTACATTCACTGCTACACGATTTGATAGTAATGGCGATGAAGAAATAGGCCTTGGGATAAATGATCCATTTCCGATTGGTGAAACCACTGTTGTATGGACTACAGATGATGGCTTTAACCCTGCAACTCCTTGCCCAATAGTTATAACTGTTTTAGATAATCAAGCACCTAGTATTACAGATGTAGCGGATATCACTATTGAATGTGATGCCTCTACTGATCCTACAAATACTGGAGCGGCTACGGCAACTGATAACTGTGATGCTGCACCTGCTGTAACATTCTCTGATGTCACTGCTGGTAACACAATAACACGTACTTGGACAGCTACTGATAATGCAACTAACACGGCTTCTTCTGTGCAAATCATTACCTTAGAAGATACCACTGCACCAGTTATAAATTGTGGAAATAACATAACAGTAAATATTGATTCTGGACTATGTTCTGCCACAGTAACTGTTCCTCAGCCTAGTGCTACAGATAATTGCGCAACAAGTTTTACATTCACTGCTACACGATTTGATAGTAATGGCGATGAAGAAATAGGCCTTGGGATAAATGATCCATTTCCGATTGGTGAAACCACTGTTGTATGGACTACAGATGATGGCTTTAACCCTGCAACTCCTTGCCCAATAGTTATAACTGTTTTAGATAATCAAGCGCCTAGTATTGCAGATGTAGCAGATATCACTATTGAATGTGATGCCTCTACTGATCCTACAAATACTGGAGCGGCTACGGCAACTGATAACTGTGATGCTGCACCTGCTGTAACATTCTCTGATGTCACCGCTGGTAACACAATAACACGTACTTGGACAGCTACTGATAATGCAACTAACACAGCTTCTTCTGTGCAAATCATTACCTTAGAAGATACCACTGCGCCTAGTATTACAGATGTAGCAGATATCACTATTGAATGTGATGCCTCTACTGATCCTACAAATACTGGAGCGGCTACGGCAACTGATAACTGTGATGCTGCACCTGCTGTAACATTCTCTGATGTCACCGCTGGTAACACAATAACACGTACTTGGACAGCTACTGATAATGCAACTAACACAGCTTCTTCTGTGCAAATCATTACCTTAGAAGATACCACTGCGCCTAGTATTACAGATGTAGCGGATATCACTATTGAATGTGATGCCTCTACTGATCCTACAAATACTGGAGCGGCTACGGCAACTGATAACTGTGATGCTGCACCTGCTGTAACATTCTCTGATGTCACTGCTGGTAACACAATAACACGTACTTGGACAGCTACTGATAATGCAACTAACACAGCTTCTTCTGTGCAAATCATTACCTTAGAAGATACCACTGCACCTAGTATTACAGATGTAGCAGATATCACTATTGAATGTGATGCCTCTACTGATCCTACAAATACTGGAGCGGCTACGGCAACTGATAACTGTGATGCTGCACCTGCTGTAACATTCTCTGATGTCACCGCTGGTAACACAATAACACGTACTTGGACAGCTACTGATAATGCAACTAACACAGCTTCTTCTGTGCAAATCATTACCTTAGAAGATACCACTGCGCCTAGTATTACAGATGTAGCAGATATCACTATTGAATGTGATGCCTCTACTGATCCTACAAATACTGGAGCGGCTACGGCAACTGATAACTGTGATGCTGCACCTGCTGTAACATTCTCTGATGTCACTGCTGGTAACACAATAACACGTACTTGGACAGCTACTGATAATGCAACTAACACAGCTTCTTCTGTGCAAATCATTACCTTAGAAGATACCACTGCGCCTAGTATTACAGATGTAGCGGATATCACTATTGAATGTGATGCCTCTACTGATCCTACAAATACTGGAGCGGCTACGGCAACTGATAACTGTGATGCTGCACCTGCTGTAACATTCTCTGATGTCACTGCTGGTAACACAATAACACGTACTTGGACAGCTACTGATAATGCAACTAACACAGCTTCTTCTGTGCAAATCATTACCTTAGAAGATACCACTGCGCCTAGTATTACAGATGTAGCAGATATCACTATTGAATGTGATGCCTCTACTGATCCTACAAATACTGGAGCGGCTACGGCAACTGATAACTGTGATGCTGCACCTGCTGTAACATTCTCAGATGTCACCGCTGGTAACACAATAACACGTACTTGGACAGCTACTGATAATGCAACTAACACAGCTTCTTCTGTGCAAATCATTACCTTAGAAGATACCACTGCGCCAGTTATAAATTGCGGAAATAACATAACAGTAAATATTGATTCTGGACTATGTTCTGCCACAGTAACTGTTCCTCAGCCTAGTGCTACAGATAATTGCGCAACAAGTTTTACATTCACTGCTACACGATTTGATAGTAATGGCGATGAAGAAATAGGCCTTGGGATAAATGATCCATTTCCGATTGGTGAAACCACTGTTGTATGGACTACAGATGATGGCTTTAACCCTGCAACTCCTTGCCCAATAGTTATAACTGTTTTAGATAATCAAGCGCCTAGTATTGCAGATGTAGCAGATATCACTATTGAATGTGATGCCTCTACTGATCCTACAAATACTGGAGCGGCTACGGCAACTGATAACTGTGATGCTGCACCTGCTGTAACATTCTCTGATGTCACCGCTGGTAACACAATAACACGTACTTGGACAGCTACTGATAATGCAACTAACACAGCTTCTTCTGTGCAAATCATTACCTTAGAAGATACCACTGCGCCTAGTATTACAGATGTAGCAGATATCACTATTGAATGTGATGCCTCTACTGATCCTACAAATACTGGAGCGGCTACGGCAACTGATAACTGTGATGCTGCACCTGCTGTAACATTCTCTGATGTCACCGCTGGTAACACAATAACACGTACTTGGACAGCTACTGATAATGCAACTAACACAGCTTCTTCTGTGCAAATCATTACCTTAGAAGATACCACTGCGCCTAGTATTACAGATGTAGCGGATATCACTATTGAATGTGATGCCTCTACTGATCCTACAAATACTGGAGCGGCTACGGCAACTGATAACTGTGATGCTGCACCTGCTGTAACATTCTCTGATGTCACTGCTGGTAACACAATAACACGTACTTGGACAGCTACTGATAATGCAACTAACACAGCTTCTTCTGTGCAAATCATTACCTTAGAAGATACCACTGCACCTAGTATTACAGATGTAGCAGATATCACTATTGAATGTGATGCCTCTACTGATCCTACAAATACTGGAGCGGCTACGGCAACTGATAACTGTGATGCTGCACCTGCTGTAACATTCTCTGATGTCACCGCTGGTAACACAATAACACGTACTTGGACAGCTACTGATAATGCAACTAACACAGCTTCTTCTGTGCAAATCATTACCTTAGAAGATACCACTGCGCCTAGTATTACAGATGTAGCAGATATCACTATTGAATGTGATGCCTCTACTGATCCTACAAATACTGGAGCGGCTACGGCAACTGATAACTGTGATGCTGCACCTGCTGTAACATTCTCTGATGTCACTGCTGGTAACACAATAACACGTACTTGGACAGCTACTGATAATGCAACTAACACAGCTTCTTCTGTGCAAATCATTACCTTAGAAGATACCACTGCGCCTAGTATTACAGATGTAGCAGATATCACTATTGAATGTGATGCCTCTACTGATCCTACAAATACTGGAGCGGCTACGGCAACTGATAACTGTGATGCTGCACCTGCTGTAACATTCTCAGATGTCACTGCTGGTAACACAATAACACGTACTTGGACAGCTACTGATAATGCAACTAACACAGCTTCTTCTGTGCAAATCATTACCTTAGAAGATACCACTGCGCCTAGTATTACAGATGTAGCAGATATCACTATTGAATGTGATGCCTCTACTGATCCTACAAATACTGGAGCGGCTACGGCAACTGATAACTGTGATGCTGCACCTGCTGTAACATTCTCTGATGTCACTGCTGGTAACACAATAACACGTACTTGGACAGCTACTGATAATGCAACTAACACAGCTTCTTCTGTGCAAATCATTACCTTAGAAGATACCACTGCGCCTAGTATTACAGATGTAGCAGATATCACTATTGAATGTGATGCCTCTACTGATCCTACAAATACTGGAGCGGCTACGGCAACTGATAACTGTGATGCTGCACCTGCTGTAACATTCTCTGATGTCACCGCTGGTAACACAATAACACGTACTTGGACAGCTACTGATAATGCAACTAACACAGCTTCTTCTGTGCAAATCATTACCTTAGAAGATACCACTGCGCCTAGTATTACAGATGTAGCAGATATCACTATTGAATGTGATGCCTCTACTGATCCTACAAATACTGGAGCGGCTACGGCAACTGATAACTGTGATGCTGCACCTGCTGTAACATTCTCTGATGTCACCGCTGGTAACACAATAACACGTACTTGGACAGCTACTGATAATGCAACTAACACAGCTTCTTCTGTGCAAATCATTACCTTAGAAGATACCACTGCGCCTAGTATTACAGATGTAGCAGATATCACTATTGAATGTGATGCCTCTACTGATCCTACAAATACTGGAGCGGCTACGGCAACTGATAACTGTGATGCTGCACCTGCTGTAACATTCTCAGATGTCACTGCTGGTAACACAATAACACGTACTTGGACAGCTACTGATAATGCAACTAACACAGCTTCTTCTGTGCAAATCATTACCTTAGAAGATACCACTGCGCCTAGTATTACAGATGTAGCAGATATCACTATTGAATGTGATGCCTCTACTGATCCTACAAATACTGGAGCGGCTACGGCAACTGATAACTGTGATGCTGCACCTGCTGTAACATTCTCAGATGTCACCGCTGGTAACACAATAACACGTACTTGGACAGCTACTGATAATGCAACTAACACAGCTTCTTCTGTGCAAATCATTACCTTAGAAGATACCACTGCGCCTAGTATTACAGATGTAGCGGATATCACTATTGAATGTGATGCCTCTACTGATCCTACAAATACTGGAGCGGCTACGGCAACTGATAACTGTGATGCTGCACCTGCTGTAACATTCTCAGATGTCACTGCTGGTAACACAATAACACGTACTTGGACAGCTACTGATAATGCAACTAACACAGCTTCTTCTGTGCAAATCATTACCTTAGAAGATACCACTGCGCCTAGTATTGCAGATGTAGCAGATATCACTATTGAATGTGATGCCTCTACTGATCCTACAAATACTGGAGCGGCTACGGCAACTGATAACTGTGATGCTGCACCTGCTGTAACATTCTCTGATGTCACCGCTGGTAACACAATAACACGTACTTGGACAGCTACTGATAATGCAACTAACACAGCTTCTTCTGTGCAAATCATTACCTTAGAAGATACCACTGCGCCTAGTATTACAGATGTAGCAGATATCACTATTGAATGTGATGCCTCTACTGATCCTACAAATACTGGAGCGGCTACGGCAACTGATAACTGTGATGCTGCACCTGCTGTAACATTCTCTGATGTCACCGCTGGTAACACAATAACACGTACTTGGACAGCTACTGATAATGCAACTAACACAGCTTCTTCTGTGCAAATCATTACCTTAGAAGATACCACTGCGCCTAGTATTACAGATGTAGCGGATATCACTATTGAATGTGATGCCTCTACTGATCCTACAAATACTGGAGCGGCTACGGCAACTGATAACTGTGATGCTGCACCTGCTGTAACATTCTCTGATGTCACTGCTGGTAACACAATAACACGTACTTGGACAGCTACTGATAATGCAACTAACACAGCTTCTTCTGTGCAAATCATTACCTTAGAAGATACCACTGCACCTAGTATTACAGATGTAGCAGATATCACTATTGAATGTGATGCCTCTACTGATCCTACAAATACTGGAGCGGCTACGGCAACTGATAACTGTGATGCTGCACCTGCTGTAACATTCTCTGATGTCACCGCTGGTAACACAATAACACGTACTTGGACAGCTACTGATAATGCAACTAACACAGCTTCTTCTGTGCAAATCATTACCTTAGAAGATACCACTGCGCCTAGTATTACAGATGTAGCAGATATCACTATTGAATGTGATGCCTCTACTGATCCTACAAATACTGGAGCGGCTACGGCAACTGATAACTGTGATGCTGCACCTGCTGTAACATTCTCTGATGTCACTGCTGGTAACACAATAACACGTACTTGGACAGCTACTGATAATGCAACTAACACAGCTTCTTCTGTGCAAATCATTACCTTAGAAGATACCACTGCGCCTAGTATTACAGATGTAGCAGATATCACTATTGAATGTGATGCCTCTACTGATCCTACAAATACTGGAGCGGCTACGGCAACTGATAACTGTGATGCTGCACCTGCTGTAACATTCTCAGATGTCACTGCTGGTAACACAATAACACGTACTTGGACAGCTACTGATAATGCAACTAACACAGCTTCTTCTGTGCAAATCATTACCTTAGAAGATACCACTGCGCCTAGTATTACAGATGTAGCGGATATCACTATTGAATGTGATGCCTCTACCGATCCTACAAATACTGGAGCGGCTACGGCAACTGATAACTGTGATGCTGCACCTGCTGTAACATTCTCTGATGTCACTGCTGGTAACACAATAACACGTACTTGGACAGCTACTGATAATGCAACTAACACAGCTTCTTCTGTGCAAATCATTACCTTAGAAGATACCACTGCGCCTAGTATTACAGATGTAGCGGATATCACTATTGAATGTGATGCCTCTACTGATCCTACAAATACTGGAGCGGCTACGGCAACTGATAACTGTGATGCTGCACCTGCTGTAACATTCTCTGATGTCACTGCTGGTAACACAATAACACGTACTTGGACAGCTACTGATAATGCAACTAACACAGCTTCTTCTGTGCAAATCATTACCTTAGAAGATACCACTGCGCCTAGTATTACAGATGTAGCGGATATCACTATTGAATGTGATGCCTCTACCGATCCTACAAATACTGGAGCGGCTACGGCAACTGATAACTGTGATGCTGCACCTGCTGTAACATTCTCTGATGTCACTGCTGGTAACACAATAACACGTACTTGGACAGCTACTGATAATGCAACTAACACAGCTTCTTCTGTGCAAATCATTACCTTAGAAGATACCACTGCGCCTAGTATTACAGATGTAGCGGATATCACTATTGAATGTGATGCCTCTACTGATCCTACAAATACTGGAGCGGCTACGGCAACTGATAACTGTGATGCTGCACCTGCTGTAACATTCTCTGATGTCACTGCTGGTAACACAATAACACGTACTTGGACAGCTACTGATAATGCAACTAACACAGCTTCTTCTGTGCAAATCATTACCTTAGAAGATACCACTGCGCCTACTCCTAATGTAATTAACCTAACTGATATCTCAGCAGAATGTGAAGTAACCAGTTTAACGTCTCCAACAGCTATAGATAACTGCAGTGGTACTGTTATTGTAACTAATAATGCTACACTACCTATAACTAGTACTACTGTAGTAATATGGACCTATGATGATGGAAATGGTAATACAGTTACACAAAATCAGAATGTAATTATTAATGATGTGATTGCACCGATTTGCGCAACTCAAGATATCTCAATTGAACTAGATGGCACTGGAAACGCTACTATTACTCCAGACCAAATAGACAATGGATCTTCAGATAATTGTTCAATCGCTAGTATTAGTGTTTCTCCTTCAAGTTTCACAACAAGTAATTTAGGGACTAACAGTGTAACATTAACGGTTACAGATTCAAATGGAAATAGTTCTGATTGCACAGCTATAGTAACAGTGACAGAAGAAACACTAAGTATAGGAGAAGTAACTAATAGGGACATAACTATTCAACCTAATCCATTTAATACGTCTATAAAGATCACCTTGCCCTTAAGCTTGAATGGTAGTGCTTTTAATATAAACATCTATGACTTAAATGGACGTGTTGTTTATAAAAAGACAAAATCAAGTATTGAAGGTTCAATAATCATTAATGATCTTGACAGACTAGAAGAAGCTCCGTATTTTATTAAAATATCAAATACAACAAGCGGAATTGAAGTCATCAAAAAGTTGATTAAATTCTAGAACTAATTGTAACTATATGAAAAGCTGAATCTAACGATTCAGCTTTTCTGTTTTTACAGCTTACTTAAATTAAGGATATGATTAAAGCTTATAACTCGTAATTTTACGGTTTTTTGCTTTTTTTATAGCATTGATTATCAATAATTTAAAAATTATAAATGCATTTCATCGATTTTATTTGCATTTCATAGAGTATAAATGTAGATTTGTATCATAAATTTATTAGTCCCAAACTAAAATTTAACCGCTTATGAAAACTTCTACACTTTCACTTAGAAAGTATGCATTAATTTTTTGTATACTTTTTACCACTAATTTTTTGTTTGCCCAAACGTCTAGCGTTGATGTCTCACTTGTATGGCCTACTTTCTCTTCAGAGAACAGAGTTGAGGTTTATAATCCAGGTGGCACCCTAATTGCAACTATAGATAATGGATATACAGGTGGTACTAACAATTTCTATTATAATACAGTCGCTTTAGGTTGTCTTCCAGATGGAAGCAATTACTATATCATTATATATGATATAGGCAATGATGGATGGGATGGCGCAGATAATATTACTATTACCTCTGGTAGTTCAATTGTGTTAAATCAAAATGGTAATGCAGCTACGGCTGTAGGAACAGGACCAATATTTTTTAACGTGTCAGGAGGTTGTGCGGCTTCTTGTGGTGCAACAGTATCAACATTTCCATACTCAGAAGGATTCAATACAGATCTTGGGCTTTGGACTCAAGATTCTGGTGATCAAAATGATTGGAGAAGACAAGCAGGAGGTACACCATCTGGAAACACAGGACCTTCTGGTCCATTTGAAGGCACCAGATATATGTATACTGAAGGAAGTAACCCAAATTACAACCAAACTCATAATTTAAACAGCCCTTGCTTTGATTTAACTTCAGCGACCGCTGCTCAATTCACCTTCTATTATCATATGTATAGTAGTACTACCACCGGAATGGGTGATTTATACGTTGATATAAGTACAGATGGCGGAGCCACTTGGCCAACAGTACTTTGGTCTCAATTAGGTCGAGTTCAAACAAGTTCCGGACAAGCATGGAATCAAGTAAATCTTAATCTTAGTGCCTATTTAGGACTAACGGTTAAATTGAGATTCAGAGGTCAAACTTCTTCTAACTACAGAAGTGATATGGCAATTGACAATGTATCAATGACAGCGACCTTAGCTTCTGGACCTGAAATAAATATTCAAGGAAACGGAGTAAATATAGTTGACGGAGATACTACACCTGATATTTCAGATGATACAGATTTTGGAAATGTCAATCTTATCGCTGCAACACAAACGAATACATTTACAATTCAAAATACAGGTACCTCACCACTAACTCTTGGAGGTGCGTCCCCTTATGTTAATATATCGGGATTACATGCCGCAGACTTTACAGTCACGGCTATTCCATCTAATTCTATAGGTGCGGGAACTACGACTACGTTTGATATTACATTTGATCCAAGTGCTACTGGTTTGCGTTCGGCTTCAGTAACCATTGCAAATAATGACAGTAATGAAAATCCATATACTTTTGATATTCAAGGTAACGGATTTATTCCTGCCCCTGAAATCAACGTACAAGGAAATTCCAATACTATTGTAGATGGCGATGTTACTCCTGATTTTTCAGATGATACTGATTTTGGTAACGTAGATATTGCTGGTGGAACTAATGTTAATGTATTTACCATATTTAATGATGGTTCTTTAGATTTATTATTAACTGGAGGTTCACCTTACGTAACCATAGGTGGTGCCCATGCAGCTGATTTCTCATTAACAGCCATTCCTACCTCTCCTATTGTTGCTAGTGGAAGTACAACTTTCAGTATTACTTTTGACCCAAGTGCTTTAGGTATACGTTCAGCAACAGTGACAATAGCAAATAGCGATGTCGACGAAAACCCTTATAACTTTAATATACAAGGAACAGGATTTGTACCACCCCCTTGTGGTACTAATATTTTACATAGTGCTACTTTTGAAAGTGGACTAGATGGCTGGACATCAGGTGGTGTGGATGCCGAAAGATTTAACGATGGAACATGGGCATATAACGGTAATTTTAGTTTGCGAATTAGAGATGATGACGCTACTGGTAATGCGTCTTCTTTTCTTTCTCCTTTGTTCGACATTTCGAGCTATGATAAAGTAGATTTTAAATTCTTCTTTAAGCCACAAAGTATGGAGACAGGTGAAGACTTTTTTATTGAATATAGTAGTGATGGAGGAACAAATTGGACCGTTGTTGGTACTTTTTTAAGTGGCGTTGTCGCTAACAAAACGGCTGATTTCGAAGCGACAGGAACTGCAATTGGTTACAGTAAAACCGTTACAATATTTAGTACAGACTACACCTTCCCTGCTGGTCTTAACGGACGATTTAGAGTGCGTTGCGATGCCAGTGCAGATGATGATAGAGTATATATTGATGATATAAGAATAACAGGAACCTCATTTTGTACACCAACTGTAGCACCTGGAGGTATTACAACAGACCTTGACCTTTGGTTAAAAGCTGATCAGTTGGATGGTATTTCATATGGTGCTGACGGTGGATTAGTAAGTCAATGGGCCGACAATGGTAAAGGTAATAATGCAGAAGTTGTTGTGACTGGACAAGAGCCAGTATATCAAAACAACTCGACAAGAAACTTTAACTTCAATCCCGTTATAGAATTTGAAAATGATAATACAACTGCCAATCGTGACATGACCTATGTCATAAACGACGGTAGCAGAAAAACACTCAAAGGAACAGGTGGTTTTAATACCAATGACATGTTTGTTGTGCTAATGCCAGACCCTACAATTAATACATCCATGATTCCTTTAGATACATTTACAAGCAGGGATCCAGCGGGTGAAACCTATACTGAAGATGTTACTGGATTTGGATATGGTGCTTACACCGCAAGATTTAATAATGAAAGACTTGCGTATTGCATAGCAACTACAAACGAAACAACACCTACTTCTCCTGAAAACGGTTATGGTAGAGCAGACACAAGTACAGGAACAGATTATAACCAAATCCATATTGTCAATATTAGACAAAACGCTACTGACACTGATATGGAGTTATACTTCAACGCCAATCAAGTTGGAACAGAAACTAATGACCTTCCTTTATATAAAATGATTAATAATGGAAAATATTGGTTAGGACGTAGCCAATATTGGAATGGTAGTTTTGATGGTCGTATAGCCGAAGTGATTACTTACAGCTCAAGAAAATCTGATATAAACTTAACCCAAGAACATAACAGAATTCAATCTTATTTAGGAATAAAATATGGTATTACGCTTGGTGTCAATGGCACTTCACAAGACTATGTAAATAGTGATGGAAATGTCATTTGGGATCAATCTGCAAATGCTGGATTTAACTATGATATTGCTGGTATTGGAAGAGATGATGTTTCAGAATTAAATCAAAAACAATCTCGAAGTGTGAACGATGCAACCGATGGAACCGGAAGAATTGAAGGTATCCTAACCATGGGATTAAACGACATCTATAACACCAATAGAGATCATATTTCTACTGACCCTACAACTTTTGATGACAAAGAGTATCTGGTTTGGGGAAACAATGGTGTAGACCTAAATCTAGCAGCAACTACTATCTCTGTGAATATGAGTGCAGGTATTACTCCTGCCCTTAACACTGACGTTACATTCACAGGAATGCAACGCGTTTGGAAAGTTGTTGAAACAGGTGGCGATATACCTTCTGTAAAAGTTAGAATTCCACAAGATGCTATTAGAAATATTACGCCTCCTGGAAGCTATTTAATGTTTATTTCTAATACTGGTGTTTTTGATCCTACAGCAGACTATAGAATAATGACACCAGATGGAAGTGGTAACCTTGAAACGAATTATGATTTTGATGGAACTAAATTCATAACTTTTGGATATGCTCCTCAAGTCATTGTAGAACGTTCAGTATACTTTGACGGAGCTGTCGACTATGTTGACATGGAAGATGCATTAGATCTTAACCCAACAGAATTTACTGTATCTGCTTGGGTAAAAAGAGATGCTGCCGATAGTGGAACGAAATCCATTATCTCAAAAAGAGATAATCCGTTTACAATTGGATATGATCTAAGAATACTAAATGATAATAGAATACAAATGTTCTGGAAAAACGGTTCAGATCAAATATTAACGAGTACTGCAGCTATTCCAGATGACGAATGGCATCATGTGGCTGCCATTTATAATGGCACAAGACTGTTTTTATACATTGATGGAGTCGTAGACAATCAAGCCAATCGCTCAGCACCTTCAGACACAAATGAATCCTTCTACATTGCGGCGGCTGGTAAAAACACACCAACACAGCACTTTAGAGGAAATATTGATGAAGTACGAGTATGGGATACAGAACTTAGTATAGCTCAGTTAAGATTCATTATGAATCAAGAAATAGAAGATAATACATCATTTGTGGCAGGTAGAGTTTTACCTTCTACTATCACTAAAAATGATATAGGAACTATCCCATGGTCTGATTTGGCTGGCTATTATCCAATGTCAATTTATACTTATACCAATACAGATGACGCCTCTGGAAACTCAAATCAAGGTGCGTTAAGAAATTTAGATACAGTAGACAGACAAACAGCTCCATTACCATATGAATCTCAAGCAAATGGCGATTGGACAACAGATGCTACTTGGTTAAATAACACCGTGCAATCTATTCCAAATGAACTATCCATAGTAGACGGAACAACTCCTATCGACTGGAACATTGTTAGGATTGGTCATGATGTAAGAGTCGATACTGAAATCGTATTAGGAAGAGACAGACAAGTATTAGGTTTATATGTAGATGCTGGTGAATTAACAGTTGATGGTAATAATTTTGATGCCACTGCTGGAAACGGTTTAACCATTTCTCACTATCTAAAACTTGACGGAAAAATAGATTTAGAGGGTCAGTCGCAATTGATACAAGAAGTTGGAAGTGACTTAGATCCTACTTCATCTGGATCTCTAGAAAAAGATCAACAAGGAACAGCTGATGTTCACACTTATAACTACTGGTCTTCACCAGTGGGTGTTATTAACAACACAACAAATAATAATTCATATACAGTTGTAGATGTCATGTTGGATGATGCTTTACCAATCAACTTTATTAATAATGATTATGATGGTTCGGCAAGTTCGCCAATTACTATAGCTGATTACTGGATATGGAAATTTGCAAATCAACCCGATGATGATTATTCTGCATGGCAACATGTTAGACAGAACGGAACACTTTTAGCTGGTGAAGGTTTCACCATGAAGGGGCCTGGTTCTGGAACCATCGTTGATCAACAAAACTATGTTTTCTTAGGAAAACCAAATAATGGCGACATTAACCTAACCCTTAATGCAGGGAACGACTATTTAGTTGGTAACCCTTATCCTTCTGCGATAGATGCAAATACCTTTATTACAGATAACGGACCAAACATTACTGGTGCAGGTGCTGATCCATTAATTAGTGGAACGCTTTATTTCTGGGAACACTGGGGCGGAGGATCTCATGTTTTACTAGACTACCAAGGTGGCTATGCAACATATAACTTCTCAGGAGGAGTTGCTGCACCATCATTAGGAACAAATGATCCTGATGTAGGAACCGGTGGAACACCTACTAAGCTGCCAGCAAGATATATTCCTGTAAGTCAAGGTTTCTTCGTTGTAGGAGAAAGCACAGGAAATATCAACTTTAATAACGGCCAACGTATCTACAGAAAAGAATCCACTGGAACATCTGTATTTGTGAGATCTGACGGATCGACGGCAAGCGCTGACCCTCAAGATGACATCGATGATCGTATGAAATTTAGAATTGGATTTAATTCTATAAATACAATTCATAGACAGCTATTATTAACGATTGATGACGCAACAACAACTGGATATGACTGGGCGTTTGACGCTAAGACCTATGATGATCAGATGGATGATTTATTCTGGATGATAGATAGTGAAAAATATACGATTCAAGGTAGTAACGAAGCTGAATCAGATAGTGTGTATCCTCTTGGTATTAAAACAAGTGATGATGGATTAAATACTATTACTATTGATAGTTTAGAAAATGTGCCTAACGATATTGAGATCTATATTCACGATTTGTTAGAGGATACCTATCATAACCTAAGAGAAGGTGATTTCCAATTCTACCTTTCGGCTGGTGAATACTTAGATCGATTTGAATTGACATTTAGTAGTGAAGCTGCGTTGAATGTTGAAGAGAGTATTCTAAAATCAGTGGATGTATATTATGACAACGAAGTACAAGGTATTGTATTATTCAACCCGAATTTCGTAGATGTAAAATCTATTGAACTCTATAACATCATTGGACAAAAAATTACAACAATTGAAGATATTTCAGAACTGGACTATTCTGAATATGAAGTTAAGAACCTTAGCACTGGAACTTATATTATTAAGATAGATACTTTAAGCGGTTTGTTATCTAAAAAAGTTTTAGTGAAGTAACATAGACCCAAATCTACCGTGATCTTAACTTAAAAATAGCCTCTTTCCTTTCGGATTGAGGCTTTTTTTATACTAAAAATTTATTGTAATTTAGAAATGAGTTGTTCTAAAGACACCCGGTCTTGGGTACCAGTAACCATGTTTTTTAAGGTATAAGTGCTTGAAGCCATTTCAGACTCACCTAACAATACAACATATGGAATATTTCTTTTATTCGCATAGTTAAATTGCTTAATGGTTTTCTTTTTATCTGGAAATAATTCGGCACTAACACCGCTATCACGCAAGGCTTTAATCACTTTCATGCTTTCCATAGCTTCTGCTTCACCAAAGTTAACGAATAACACTTTTACGGTATTGGTAATAGTTTCAGGAAATAAATCAAGCTCTTCCAGTACCATAGCAATTCGATCTAAACCAAAACTAATCCCTACACCACTCATGTCTTTAAGTCCGAAAATCCCTGTAAGGTCATCATAACGGCCTCCTCCGCCTATGGAACCTATATGAACACCGTCAGGTGCAGACACCTCAAAAATCGCTCCTGTATAGTAATTTAATCCACGAGCAAGTGTCACATCTAATTTAAGTGTTGCTGTTTTTAATCCTAGAGCACTAATTCCATTACTAATAAACTCGAGCTCTTCTATGCCTTTCAATCCTTCTTCTGAAGCACTTAAAATAGATTTCAATTCTGAAATCTGATGACCAAAGTCACCTTTCATACTAAATAAGGGTTGTAGCTTCTCAATCCCAGATTGTAAAATTCCTTTGTAGAGCATTTCTTCTTTAACCTTTTCCTCTCCTATTTTATCTAATTTATCTAAAGCTACAGTAAAATCGATGAGTTTATCTTGAGCACCAATCACCTCTGCAATCCCAGATAAAATTTTACGATTATTAATTTTAATTGTAACACCCTCAAGTTTTAAGGCTGTGAATACCGCATCATATAATTGTATAAACTCTACTTCTTGCCATAAAGAGTTGCTACCAACTACATCTGCATCGCACTGATAGAATTCTCTAAATCGCCCCTTTTGCGGTCGATCTGCACGCCAAACTGGTTGAATTTGATAGCGTTTAAAGGGGAAGTCAATCTCATTTTGGTGTTGTACCACATACCTTGCAAATGGAACGGTTAAATCATAGCGAAGGGCTTTTTCTGAAATACTAGTGGTTATCTTGTTTGAATCTTTGGTTTGATATAAGGCATCATTAACTTTATTCAAATAATCACCAGAATTTAAAATCTTAAAGATCAATCGATCTCCCTCCTCACCGTATTTACCCATTAAGGTACTTGAGTTTTCAAAACTAGGAGTTTCAATAGGTTGAAATCCGAAGATTTCAAACTCACGTTTAATCGTATTAAAAATATAATTGCGTTTCGCAACCTCTTGTGGATTAAAATCTCTCGTTCCTTTCGGTATACTTGGTTTTTGTGCCATATTTCTTTCCCAAGATAATGGGAATTCATTTAAGTGTTACAATCTTATGAATCACAAAAATATTATAATTTTTAGAGGCATTCGAAAGTTATTTCAATTTTATAGTAACTTTATAGTTGTTTTGTAGTCTTACAATATAACACAATCAACATTTAAAGTTCACTATGTTTTCATTAGTTAGAGAAAATATCCGTATTGCATTTGACTCTATTAAAAGTCAATTACTGCGTACTATCCTTACGGTTTTAATCATCGCCATTGGTATTACTGCATTAGTAGGGATACTAAGTGCTGTTTCAGCTTTAGAAAACACCATTTCTAGTGACTTCTCCTCTATGGGAGCAAACACCTTTAATATTCAACGTTATGAGTTTAATACGCAACGACGTGGTGATGAAGCAAAAAAAATCAATCCAGTTATTAATTACCGACAAGTAAAAGCCTTTGAGGAAGATTATAACTTTCCTTTTACCAAAACTTCAATTTCTTTCTTAGGAACACGAACTGCTGAAGTGAAATATGAAAATGAAAAAACTGACCCTGAGGTTCAAGTTTATGGTGTGAATGAAAATTTTCTTACTAATTCCGGCTTAGAACTCGAAGTTGGTCGCGGATTAAATTATTTTGATGTTGAAAACAGCAATAGTGTTTGTGTAATTGGAAGTGATTTAAAGAAAGCATTACTCAATGATGTGAATCCCCTAAATAAAACAATTAGTATTAGAGGCTCAAAATTTAAAGTCATTGGTGTTTTAAAAGAAAAAGGTTCCACATTTGGAAATAACCAAGATTTACGTGTTCTCATGCCACTTCAAAAGGCAAGAACCATCTTTACCAATGCAAATATCAACTACAATCTCAGTGTTAAAACAGATAAAAAGGATATGTTAGAAGGTGCTCAAGATGAGGCGATTTTATTATTCCGAAATATTAGAGGTTTGAACCCTGTTGAAGAGAACAACTTTGGTTTAGAGCGCAGCGATGACCTTATTAACCGAATTGGATCTATAACTGGTGTGTTATCAACAGCAGCATGGATCATAAGTATTATTACCATTTTTGGTTCTACGATTGCATTATTAAATATGATGTTAGTATCTGTTACAGAACGAACAAGAGAAATTGGTGTACGTAAAGCATTAGGTGCAAAGCGTGGCACAATTGCTTTTCAATTCTTTATTGAAACTATTATCATAGGACAATTAGGTGGATTACTAGGTATTATCTTTGGAATTCTTATTGGTTATGCCTTTGCTGCCATTGTAGATTTTAAATTCGTCATACCTTGGGGAGCAATGATTGCAGCCAGTATAATTACTTTTATTGTGGCTGTTATTTCTGGGTCCTATCCGGCTAACAAAGCTGCAAGACTAGATCCTGTTGAGTCCTTGCGTTATGAGTAGACTGTTAAATGACTCTTTCAGAAAAAAATCATATAAAAAGTATCAACAAGGCGCTTCTCTACATTGAGGAACATCTTGAACACGAGCTGTCTTTAACAGAAATTTCTAATATAGCTCACTATTCTCCTTACCATTTTCATCGCATATTTAAAGCGTTTACAAAAGAAACGCTCAATCACTATATCGCCAGAAAACGAGTTGAAAAAGCTTCTGCAGACCTCTTACATCGCGATGATATGAGTATTTCTGAATTATCAACTCGGTATGGATTTACAAGCAACTCATCGTTTACAAGAGCTTTTAAGAAATTCTATGGTATGAGTCCGTCTCATTTCAGAAGTCATACTAAAGGAAAATATAGCAAGATACGTCAAGTAAAAAGCAAGAATGGTCAACCAATTACTGTATTTGAAGATTATGTTTGTCAAACCACAAAAAAAAATGACATAGGTATGAAAGCAAATATAGAAGTAAAAACTATAAATAGTATACACACAGCAGGTATCACCTGCATTGGAAAACAGCAACTACCCCATGCTTTTAATCGCGTTTTAGAATGGGCTGGGCAAAAGGGCTTATTGCGTCAACCTGATTTTAAAATGGCTACCATCTTTTACGATAGCTTTAAAATCACTGCTGCTGATAAGGTGAGGATGACTGCGAGTATCGTACTTGAACAAGCACTAAAATCCAATGGTGAAATTAACGCTACCAAACTAAATGGTGGTTCCTATATAATCGGACATTACGAAATTGGGATAGAGGAATTCCCAATTGTTTGGACGAATTTATTTAAATGGATGAATGATAATGGGTATAAAAAGAAGAATCAGCCTCCTTTTGAAATATACCACAATGACTTTAACCAACATTCGGAGAAGAAATGTATTGTTGATTTATACATCCCTGTAATATAGAATAGATTAACTCACAAGACTCTCAAAGTACTGATAGAGCTTGCCTTTCGTAATGTTTGCACCTTCTAAAATGAGTTTGAATTTATCCTGACCTTTATCTTCAGTATAGTCTTTTATTGCTGTAAAGAATTCTACATCATCAGACATCAAATTTTTTCTAAACCACTCAAAGCCTTCTTTAGTTGTGATATCGATATCGCTATTCTTGATTTTAAGAGCTATCAATCTCATATGCTTATCAGTACACTGAAATAAATGCATTTGTTGCGGTGAAAGATGTTCTAAATATTCTACGTTAGACAGCACACCTTCCCAGATTAAATCACTAAACACATCCAATTCTTGCTCTGCAACTTCAGGCTTATTAGTCTTGATGTTTGACCATTCGTCAGCTGTGATAGACTGTGTTGCTAAAAAATTGATAAATTCCTGATGTAACTCTTCAAACTGTTCTTTTGTCAATCTTGAATATTTCATGCTATAATCCTTTAAATAATATTATTGAAAAAGCCTCAACGATGCGTTGAGGCTTTATTTATATGATTTAATTGAATGTTAGGCTTCTGCTATAACTTCAAATGGTAAATCTACCGATACTTCTCTGTGTAATCTTACAACAGCATCGTATTTTCCTAAACGCTTTACACTACCACCAGCCACAGAGATGAATTTTTTATCAATCTCGTGTCCTGCTTTTTGTAAATGGTTTGCTAAATCAATATTGTTAATAGATCCAAATAATTTGTCTCCAGTTCCCACTTTAGAAGAAATTTTAATTTCTAATTCTTTCAGTGCATCTGCCATTTTTTGTGCAGACTCAATAATTGATTTTTCCTTAAAAGCTCTTTGCTTTACTGTTTCTGCTAATACTTTCTTAGCAGACGACGTTGCCATAACGGCTTGTCCTTGAGGAATTAAAAAATTTCTACCATAACCGTTCTTTACTGTTACAATATCGTCTTTAAATCCTAAATTTTCAACGTCTTGTTTTAATATAAGTTCCATAGTTATTGGTATTTTATTTTAATAAATCTGCTACGTATGGCATTAACGCTAAGTGACGTGCTCTCTTTACAGCAACAGAAACTTTTCTTTGGTATTTTAATGATGTTCCTGTTAAACGTCTTGGTAAAATTTTACCTTGCTCATTTACGAAACCTAATAACCAATCTGCATCTTTGTAATCTACATACTTAATACCAGATTTCTTAAAACGACAATATTTCTTCGTTTTACTTGTATCGATGTTTAAGGGAGTTAAATATCTAATTTCTCCGTCTTTTTTTCCTTTTGCTTGTTGTTCAATTGAAGACATAATTACGCTTTTTGTTTATCTCTGTTTCTTCTCTTTTCTGCCCAAGCAATTGCATGCTTGTCTAATGCCACAGTTAAGTAACGCATAAATCGCTCATCACGTCTAAACTCTACTTCTAATGGATTGATGACCTCTCCGTCAACAGTGTACTCGAATAAGTGATAAAAACCACTTTTTTTGTTTTGAATTGGATACGCTAATTTTTTTAAGCCCCAATCTTCTTTGGATACCATCTTTGCTCCTCGAGAAACTAGAAAATCTTCATATTTCTGTACTGTTTCCTTTATCTGATCTTCAGACAAAACGGGATTTAAGATGAAAACAGTTTCATAATGATTCATAAAAATCTATTTTATTTGTGTTAAAAATGAGTGCAAAAATAACCATTATTTCTAATTCTAACAACATATTTGTTGATTAAAATTAATCTGTTAATTTTTTCTTAAAATATTGTTAAATAAAACACTTTACCGATGTTTTTTGGTTTTTATCCGAATTTTTTGTACTATTGTCGATATCTTAACCTAAAATATAATAATGTTATGACTTTAAACTGTGTAGTAGTTGATGATTCTGCGATTCAACGATTATCAATTGTAAAGTTAATTGAGAATCATTCCTCACTTAACCTTATTGCAGAATACAGCAGCGCATTAGAAACCAAAAATGGACTTAACACTCATAAAGTAGATCTTATCTTCTTAGATATTGAGATGCCCGTTCTTAACGGTTTCGAATTGCTTGATGTACTCAACAACAAACCCCAAATTATTTTCGTTACAGGTAAAACTGAATACGCATTTAAAGCTTTTAATTATGATGCAACCGACTACCTTCAAAAACCTATCACTAGGGAAAGATTTAATCAATCTGTTGAAAAGGCGTTAGAACAACATAAATTAAAGCTCGATTTTAATGAAACTGATGGTGAACACATTTTCGTTAAAAGTAATCTAAAGAAACGAAAAGTTTACATTAAGGATATTAAATGGATTGAAGCACTTGGTGACTACGTAAAACTGGTAACCGAAGAAAACAGCTTAGTCGTTTTATCTACAATGAAAGCCTTTGAGCAGGAATTACCGGAAGGTAAATTCTTGAGAATCCACAAATCATATATTGTCAACCTAGATAAGGTAGACCGATTTAATAGTAAAAACGTTGAAGTTGGTGCTTATGAGATTCCACTAAGTAGAAATAAGAAAACCCAACTTGTTGATGCTTTAAATAATATTTAAAAAGCTTTAAGACGATTTAGTTTGAAGATATAACTTAAAACTACTAACTAATTAACTTAATAATTATCGACATTTAAAATTACTCTTATTGCCCTAAAATCTTTCACACTCAAGAAGCTGTTATTAATTTTAATAATAGCTTCTTTTGTTTTTACCAACGATTGTTTCTGTGGGATTTTAACCAATATATGTTTTAGATATTGATTTCTAATTCGAGCTACTGGCGGAAACTCTGGACCTAAAACATGTTTATCAAAAACGGTTCTTAAGGATTTAGCATACCAATCTGCGCCAACATTTACACGATTATATTCCTTATGCTTCAACGTAATCTTTATCATGCGGTACACAGGCGGATACTTATAAATGTGACGCTCGTCTAATTGTTCCTCGAACATCTGTAGATAATTATTTGTTGAAACTTGCTGTAATATTTTGTGATATGGGTTATAGGTTTGGATCAAGACTTTTCCGCGCTCATCCGTTCGACCTGCTCTACCAGACACTTGAGCCATAAGCTGATAACTACGTTCGTGAGCTCTAAAATCAGGAAAGTTGAGCATATTGTCTGCATTCATAATACCAACAAGTTTCACATTTCTAAAATCAAGTCCTTTAGTTAACATTTGTGTTCCAACTAAAATATCAATTTCGCCTTGTTCTAATGCTGTTATAATCTTTTCATAACCATATTTCCCTCTGGTTGTATCCAAATCCATCCGTGCTACATTGTGCTCTGGAAACAACAACTTGGCCTCCTGCTCTACTTGTTCTGTTCCAAAACCTTTATTATCGAGCTCTACACTCCCACAAGCATCGCAAGTTTTAGGCATTACAGTGTTGTAACCACAATAATGACAACGCAACTGGTTTTTATATTGATGAAACGTTAAGCTCACATCACAGTTAGGGCATTGCGGTGAATGACCACATGTATTGCATTCTACAATTGGCGAAAAACCTCGTCGATTTTGAAATAGGATAATTTGATGACTATTCTTTAAGGTTTCAGTCATTTCCTCTATCAAACGATCACTAAAATGACCTTGCATCCGTTTTCGCTTTTGTTTATCCTTGATATCTACCAATTCAATATCTGGCATCATGACATCATTATACCGCTGATTCAATTCCACTAAACCATACTTTCCTTGCTTCGTATTGTAATAACTCTCTAAACTGGGCGTCGCCGAACCTAATAGTGTTTTACACTTAAAGATATTAGCTAATACTATCGCTGTGTCACGCGCATGGTATCTCGGTGCTGGATCAAATTGCTTGTATGAAGATTCGTGCTCCTCATCCACAATGATTAATCCTAAATTTTGAAAAGGTAATAATACTGAAGAACGGGCTCCTAAAATGACTTGAGCTGTTGCTGCATTGTTTAAAACATTATTCCATACTTCAACACGTTCATGAGATGAATATTTGCTATGAAAAACAGCAACTTGCTCTCCAAAATAATTCTGAAGACGTTCAACCAATTGGGTAGTTAAAGCAATTTCAGGCAGTAAATATAATACCTGCTTTTTTACTTTTAGCTGATCTTCAATAAGTTTGACATAAATTTCGGTTTTACCAGAAGAGGTTACACCATGTAATAGCGTAATATTATGATTTTTAAACGATTGAATTACTTCGTTTAAAGCTTTGTCTTGATATGTATTCAATAGTTTTGAATCCTCATTATCATCTCCTAAGTACTGAACACGATCCATTTGAATATGGTATTCTTCAAGTATACCTTTATCAATTAGTGTCTTAATAATAGCTGCAGATGCTCCGCTTTCATTTGTTAACTCTGAAACTTTAACTGGTTTTTTAGTTTGAGCCGAAATGGAAAATAAAGCCATCACCACATCCCTTTGCTTAGGAGCTCTGCTTAAGCCTTCCATTAACTTTTGAAGTTCGTTCTCCGAAGAAAACAAAGCTCTTAATTTCACATAACGAACTAACTTTGGTTTATACTTTTCGTAGATTTCTTCTTGTACGGAAATGGCATTTTTTTCAAGTAATCGCTTAATTACAGGTAGCACATTTTTTTTATCCAGAATGGACATCAAGTCCTGAATTTTTAAAGAAGACTGATGATGTAATGCTTCATAAACAATAAACTCGTCATCTCTAAAATCTTCATCATCTATAGTGACCTCATCATTTTTACTAATCACGGTCTCGCTCTCTAGAATAAACGCGCTAGGCAATGCTGCTCTCATCACTTCCCCTAGTGTGCACATATAATAGTTAGCTATCCATTGCCAATGCTTAAGTTGAATCTCAGTCACAATTGGATCTTCATCTAGAATTTGATGTATTTCCTTAGCTTCATAAATTTGAGGTGCTGTATTGTGAATTTCAACAACTAAGGCAGTATAAATCTTAGATTTCCCAAAAGGTACTGAGACGCGAATTCCAGGTTTTAGAAAATCGGCCTCTGCCTTAGTTATCGCATAAGTGAAACTTTTTTCTAAAGGAATGGGCAATATGACATTGATAAAATATTGCATCAACTATCTATTCTCACCCAATACTGTGTGCGATAAAAAAAGGCAATATACCCTCGTACTTGTAATCTGTTTGGATCATCGTCAAGTTTAAGTCGGCAATCATACACCTTACCATCTTCGGGATTCATAATCGTGCCTTTTTTATAAGTTTCTCCAAAAGGCTCCATATCTTTTATAATCTTTAAACCTAGTACAGGTTTATTATAATCCTCACCATTACACGGCTTACAAGGTAAATCCCGTTTTTCAGGATCAAAAATATCAATAATCTTTCCGTAGACTTTTCCGTTATCTTCATAGATTTCTACAACGGACTTCTCTTCACCTGTTTCATCATCAATGGTTTTCCATTTACCAAAAATGCTTTGAGCAGACGCAGAGACGGTCATCAATAACATCAGTATTACAATTATTGATTTATTCATCTTCTTCATTATTATTACTTTTTAAACGTCTAATCGTTGCATTTAGTTCATAACCTAACAACAAGATATTGGCATTTAACCATAAATAAAACAATAAAATTAACAGCGCTCCAATAGAACCATACAGTTTATTATATTGGGAAAAGTTCTCAATGTATATTCCGAAGAGATAGGACGTCAAGATGATTAATAAGGTTGTAAAGAGTGCTCCAATTGAAAAAAACTTGGAGTGACGACCTTGTTTTGTACCATAATAATATAAGGTTGCAGTAGCAATATAAAGCATCACTACAAAAAATACATATTTAAAGAATACCACCCAAAAGAGATTGGAATCTTTTGTGGCCATTTCGACACTATCAAACTGTTCATATAGTGGCTGGATAATATAAATCTGGAAATATCCAAATACAGCTACGGTAAGTATGACTAAGAATGCTAGAATTAAAGCCACGCTCAGTGCGTATAAAAATTGTTTAAAAATGTTGCGTGTCAATTCTTGATGGTATGAATTTTCAAATCCTGAAAACACAGCATTCACACCATTAGCCATTAAAAATATCGAAATTAGAAACACAGATGATATCAATCCCCCACGTTCGGTATTTTCTAAATTTTCAAAGATACTATCAAAGAAAAAGTCTGACGTTTGAGGTGGTAGAAACGATTCTAAAAACATTAAAAAGTCTTCCTGAAAATCAGCTATAGGAATATAAGGGATCAATATGAGCACAAATAACAAAAATGGGAAAATAGCTGTAAAAAAACTAAACGCAATAGCACTTGCTCTGGTAGTTAAGGCCCCTTTAAATATTCCAATCGCATATAACTCAAGTAAATCAAATAATGATAAACCTTCGAGTATCGGCAGTTTAATTCCCTTTAAAACCCTTACAAAGATATTTATCACTGGAATCTTAGAAAGTTTATCTTTTAGTTTAGACATGTATTGATATGGTTAACGTTCATGACACTATACAGCTTTTAAGCTCAAATCCATATTATAAACTGAGTGAGTCAATGCGCCAGATGAAATATAATCTACGCCGCATTCGGCATAGTTTCTAACTGTAGATTCGTTAATTCCTCCTGAGGACTCTGACATACATTGATTGCCTATAAGTTTAACAGCGGTTCGGGTGTCCTCATAATTAAAATTATCAATTAGAATGCGATATACACCTTCGGTATGCAAAATCTCTTTTATCTCATCTAGGTTTCTAGCCTCCACAATAATCTTTAAATCTCTATTTGTTTCTTTTAAATAGTGCTTTGTTTTTTGAATAGCCTTGGTTATCCCTCCAGCAAAATCAATATGATTATCCTTAAGCATAATCATATCGTAAAGTGCAAATCTGTGGTTTTCTCCTCCACCTATTTTTACTGCCCACTTTTCGAGTGCACGAATGCCTGGGGTGGTTTTTCTAGTGTCTAATATTTTAGTACCTGTACCCTCTAATAAATCTACAAATTTCTTTGTTTTAGTTGCGATGGCACTCATACGTTGCATGGCGTTAAGAACGAGGCGTTCAGCTTTTAAAATAGACTGAGACGCACCTTCCACATAAAATACGATATCACCATACTTAACAGGACTACCATCTTTTATAAGCGTTTCCACTGTCATATCTTTATCTAAGTAGTTAAAGACAAGTTTTGCGAATTCGACGCCAGCAATAATTCCGTCATCCTTAACTAACAGTTTTGCTTTTCCTTGCGCAGAAGCTGGAATACATGCCAGTGAGCTGTGATCACCATCACCAACATCTTCTCTGATTGCATTAGATATTATGAGTTCTATTTCCCGATTAAATTGTTCTTGTGAAATCATATTTAGATATTTAGTGTAAAAATAGGGATTGCATATCAAAAAAATACAAATTGTAAATCTCAAATTCTAAAAAAGTATAACTTTGAAACATGACCATAAAACTACTTGCCATTGGCAAAACCGATAACAAAGATTTACAAGCCCTTATTGACGACTATCAAAAGCGTCTTGGGTATTATATCAAATTTGAATTTGAAATCATTCCAGATCTCAAAAAGACTAAAAACTTAAGTGAAGACCAACAAAAGCAAAAAGAAGGTGAGCTTATTCTCAATAAACTCAATACTACAGATGTTCTAATTTTACTAGATGAAAATGGTAAACAATTAGATTCTGTAAGTTTTTCTACATATTTACAAAAACACATGAATTCAGGTATCAAACAATTGGTTTTCGTTATAGGAGGGCCTTATGGTTTTTCACCTGAAGTATATCAAAAAGCGAATGGGAAACTATCATTATCTAAAATGACTTTTTCCCATCAAATGATTCGCTTGTTTGTTATAGAGCAATTATATCGTGGCTTCACTATTTTAAAAAATGAGCCTTATCATCATCGTTAGTATGGTTTAAATACTTCTTTACGTTTCTTTAATTGGCGTACCAAGTCACTAATTGTCTCTTTAACTGCGACTTCATAATTTTTCTCGTCAGACGCTGCAAAAATTCGTGGTCCAGGTAAACTGAGTTCTATATCACATATTTTACCTTTCGTATGATTCTTGTCGTCTTGTTTAAATCGGACTGTTGCTCCAATTAAAAAATCATACCTGTCGAAAAGTTTTTTTAATTTCTCTTCTGTGAAACTATTTAAAGTTTCACTGACATCGACATTTACATATTGAAAATTCACATTCATAATCGTTCTTGTTTTATAATTAATTTCTTTACTCTAATTTACAAAAATTTAATAGATATTTTTATGATAAAACTCATAAAATATTGTGTTTTTCCTTCAGAAATATGCCTATGGAAAAATCAATTACTATAGCACTTAATGCCAATCCTTTTTAATGAAGCCAGATAAAAATTTAATCCTAAACTTTGGATTACAGGTATGAGATTACTTCTTTTTGATCAGGGTTAAAATCTCTTCATTACCAGAGCGACTCATTGTGAATGATAATGTATCGGCATTAAGTGTATTAATTTCTACCGCAATTTCTAGTTTATCTTTAGGAGTAGAATATAACACCCCATCTACAATTTTATAAATCCCATTGGTTTCTTGAGCACCTACTTTTGATGTATACGTCATATCCTTTTTAAAACTGAAATACGCATTATTATTGCACTTTTCTTTGGAGCTTGCTGTGTCAATCCAACTCACACACTCCCATTCTCCAACAATAGCTTCTGCATATTTAGAATCATTACAAGACATCGTTAGTGAAATCGTTAATAATAGCAATAATTTTTTCATGGTATTGGATTTAATTGGTTTACAATTGCCTAAATATCGACAATTACAATGGGATATAAAGCACCGTTAACGACTGAAATATAAAAAAGACAATAAATGGCAATACCAAATAACCCATTATATCTCTGGCTTGTAATTTCACACCTGCAGTCATGACAGGCAATACCAATAGCAGAAAGAAGGGTTGAATCAAATTACTTAAACTTTCACCATAAGCAACCGATAAGGAGGCTCTAGATACCATCGCAGTAACTTGCTCTTGAGGTAATCCAGTACCAATATCTTTAACAGCTTCAATAATACTCGGCCCAACAACCGCAAACTCTCCTCCTGCTGAGGGAATGGCAAAATTCACCAATCCACCGGTAACATATGCATAGAATGGATACGTATCTATGGTCGCTACCGAAGCCAATACATCAGCTAATTTAGAGCCCAACCCTGTTGCTAACATGATCCCCATTATTCCTGCGTAAAATGGATATTGAAATAAAATCCCAGAAATATTGCTACTTGACCGTTTCATTGCAATGCTAAAACGTAATGGGGTTTTATGAAGAAACAAACCTAAAATAATAAAAGTAAAGATCATGATATTGAAATTCAAGTCAAATCCATTATTCACAAAATGATAAACTATATAACAAAACCCCATTACAGCAACACTCCATTGTAATACAGTACTATTATTAAGCGTATCTGAAACCGCTTTTATTGGCAGTTTATAACTCTCAGCTTCGTCTTTAATTGAGATATTTTGTTGAATTTCACCTCCTTCTTTTAATAGCTCTTTTAGTTCTTTTATACCTTTAGCTTTAGGAATAATAGCCAAGACTAAAAGCGGCATTATGATTACAAAAAGTCCTACAACAACTAAATTTAGAGTTGAGCCTAAGGTATAACTCATTGGTATTGTTTCATTGAGAACACCAGTCTTAATAAGGAAATTATCAGGTGTATTTAATAATAATGGTATCGAACTCGATAAGCCAGAAACCCAACTTGCTCCTGAAAAATAAACGCAAGCTATTAGAAACGGATAGTTCACTCCTTTTACTCTTAGTGCTAATTCCCTAGCTAAAACACACGTGATTACTATCCAACCAAAACTAACTAAACTCAATAAGGCGCCAACAATTACCACAAAAAAATAGACTTGCTTAGGACTGTTTAGTTTAGCCGCTAATTTGTGCATCCATTTACCAATAATTGGAGATAACGCTATACTATATCCCGTAATGATGAACAGTGTTATTTGCATCCCAAATTCTAATAAACTAAAAAAACCATCATACCAGCCAGAAATAATAGTCATAGGTTTTGCATTCAACCACAATAAAGCTAATATACCTGTTAGCAATGTTAATCCTAAAGCAAACACAAAGGCGCTAGGCATATACTTTCGAAATATATCTGTAAATTTTTTGCCAAGTTTAGTGAGCATGATTGATTCATTAAAAATTTGAAACCTCAATTTAGGTAAAATTATATACTTTTGACCTTTAATTATTAACACATGCAACTTGTCTTCGCTACGAATAATTTACATAAACTCAAAGAGGTACAGTCTATGTTACCACAGCACATACAATTATTAAGTTTAAAGGACATTGGCTGTTTTGAAGACGTTCCTGAAACACGGCTTACTATTGAAGGTAATGCCATTCAAAAAGCCGACTATATCAAAACGCATTACGGGTATGATTGCTTTGCTGATGACACTGGCTTAGAAGTTGAAACCCTGAATGGTGAACCTGGTGTGTATAGCGCTCGTTATGCTGGGGAGCAACGCGATGCTCACAACAATATGGATAAATTGCTAGAGAACCTTTCAGACAAATCCAATAGAAACGCGCAATTTAAAACCGTAATAGCGCTCCATTTAAATGGTAGCTTAGAAACCTTCACGGGAATTTGTAAAGGTGAAATCACTAAAACCAAGCATGGACGTGGTGGTTTTGGTTACGATCCCATTTTTAAAGCAGAAGGTTATGATCAAACCTTTGCAGAAATAGCACTAGAAGAAAAAAATCGAATTGGCCATCGTGGGAAAGCAGTGGCTCAGTTGGTCACATTTCTAAACCATTTATAAATAAATAATCCAGCAATTGTGCTGGATTATTAATCAAATTTAATTCTAATTATTTCTTTTTAATCACAGAATTAATTGCCTTTTTAATTGCTTCTGAATACTTTGCATCTGCATTTTGTTCAACCATGCCAATAACCATCAAACAAGTCTCGTCATCAATAGCCATGCAATACATTTCACTGTCTAATGTTGATCCTTCTGCCATACTTGTACCTTTCATATAGAGCACGTTAACACCATTCATTTCAGTTTCTCCCTTTTCTGAAATTTTAAATTGTGGGTCAGTATTTTCATTCATTCTTTGCTTTGTAACCGCGTAAGAATCTGGTACCATCATAGCCATAACTACAGCTCTAGGGCTTTCAGAAATATACGTATTCACAGTTACTTCCATAAAGAGTGATGTATCTATATCTATTTCAATTTTTTGTCCCATCAGCTCTAATGTACGAGCCTTTCTCTCTTGATCTGCTTCAGAAGTTTTTGGTTCTTGAGCTTGCAGATTGAATGTCATTGCAAATAACACAAAGACACATAGTAGTTTTTTCATAATTCATAAATTTTAAAGGCCTAATGTAATAAATACTATTAATAAAGTTGAGTGATTATAAATATTTATCTATTCATCTGCCAATGATTAGCAAATATGCGTTAACGATGGAGCACTTGTTGGAGCTCTCCCTTTTGTTGGGAAGCGACGTGCGAGAGCGTGTTAAAACGCCATTATATTGAATATCCAAATAAAAGACTATCTTTGCATCTTCGTTTACCAAAATCACATAACGGTGAAGCGAATTCCGATAAAACGGAACTAAAGATTCCTCAGAGTGAGGATGTGTTACCTAGAAGTTTAAGTGTTTAGTATGTCGATTCGCTTCTTTTGTAACACCAAAAGACATAATCGAATACAAAACAAAAGAATGAGCACATTCCAAGAACTCGGTCTCAATGAAGACCTACTGCATGCTATTACTGATTTAGGATTTGAAACACCTAGTGATGTTCAGCAAAAAGCAATTCCAATTTTATTAGAAAAAGAAGCTGATCTTGTTGCCTTAGCGCAAACAGGAACAGGTAAAACTGCAGCATTTGGTTTTCCAATGTTACAAAAAATTAATATTGATAGTCGTACAACTCAAGGCTTGATTTTATCTCCAACACGTGAACTTTGTTTACAAATTACAAATGAACTTAAACTCTACGGAAAGTATTGTAAAGGTTTAAATGTAACAGCTATTTACGGCGGTGCGAGTATTACGGATCAAGCAAGATCTGTAAAGCGCGGCTCACAAATTATTGTTGCAACTCCAGGTCGTATGAAAGATATGATTAGCCGAAACATGGTTGATATTTCTAAAATTGAATATGCGGTTTTAGATGAAGCTGATGAAATGCTAAACATGGGGTTTTATGAGGATATCACTGATATTTTATCACATACTCCAAATGATAAAAGCACTTGGTTATTTTCTGCAACCATGCCAAAAGAGGTGTCAAACATTGCTAGAAAATTCATGGATAACCCAATTGAAATTACAGTTGGAAATAAAAACGAAAGCACAAGTCAAGTGTCTCACGAATACTATTTAGTAAACGCAAGAGATCGCTACCAAGCTTTAAAACGTTTATCTGATGCTAATCCAGATATTTTCTCTGTGATTTTCTGTCGTACCAAACGAGATACTCAAAAAGTAGCCGAAAACTTAATTGAAGATGGTTACAGTGCGGGTGCATTACATGGTGATTTGAGTCAAAATCAACGTGATTTAGTAATGAAGTCTTTCAGAAACAAACAAATACAAATGCTAGTCGCAACAGATGTTGCTGCTCGTGGTATTGATGTTGACGATATTACACATGTGATTAACTATCAATTACCTGACGAACCTGAAATATATACCCACCGTTCTGGACGTACCGGACGCGCAGGCAAAACAGGTATTTCTATGGTAATTGTTTCTAAAAGTGAAGTTCGTAAGATTAAAAGCATTGAACGTATCATTAAGAAAGAATTTGTAAAAAAAGAAATTCCTGATGGTATGGAAATTTGTGAAGTACAATTGATGTCACTTGCAAATAAAATTCATAATACTGAAATCAACCATGAAATTGACAAGTACCTCAAAAGTATTAACGAATTATTTGAAGATACAGACAAAGACGAATTAATTAAAAAATTCTTCTCAGTAGAATTCACACGCTTCTTTAATTACTACCAAAAAACTAAAGATCTCAATGTCGCAAGCTCGTCAAGAGATTCTGAAGGAGAAAGTGGTCGCAGTTATGGTGGTAGTGGAAACGAGTCACGTTACTTTATTAATGTGGGACGTAAAGATGGTTACGATTGGATGAAGTTGAAAGATTTCTTAAAAGAAGTGTTAGACTTAGGTCGCGACGATGTATTTAAAGTAGACGTCAAAGACAGTTTCTCTTTCTTTAATACGGAAAAAGAGAACCAAGAGAAGGTTTTAGCATTCTTTACTGATTTTAAACACGATGGCCGATTTGTTAATGTAGAAGTTAGTGAAGACAAAGGTGGTGGACGAAATCGTGGTGGACGAAATCGTGGCGGGCGAAGAGATGGCGGAGGTGGAAAACGCAGACGTGAGGATAGCCCAAGAGGCGAAAGACGTTCCAGCGGTAGACACAGTGATTCTGGCTCGGGCAATAGAAGTGATAGGCGTTCTTCTGAAGGAGGGTCTTCAAGACGAAGCGATAGAAGATCTAGTGAAAGTTCTAATAACAGAAGTGATAGAAGAAGTTCTGGCGGAGATTCAAGACCACCAAGACGTTCGGAAAGCACATCAACATCTGATAGACCAAGACGCTCTAGACGATAAAACAAAAAAGACCAAAAGCCTCAAAATTTCATTTTGAGGCTTTTTTTTAGCCATCTTGTTAATATTAAGTCAAATTTACGTCCTACTTTATAATGGTATGCCAATTGTTTACTATTTTTAAGTCCAATATGCACCAAATGAAATTCTTATTTACATTTTTATTAGTCGTGATATGCTCTACATCGAGCTATACTCAGGAGGATACTTATGTCAAAGGAACCGTTATTGATCTTAGTACAGATCAACCTATCGATCGTGTAAATATTGTCAATCTAAATCAAGTGATAGGCACCTCTACAGATGAAGAAGGTAATTTTGAAATCAAAGCACAGCTTAACGACACACTTCATTTATCGTATTTGGGTTATAAATCCATAAAAGTAAGAGTGACCAATGACTGGTTAAAATTTGGAGAGACTAAAATTGGGATGACTGAATTAGCCTTAGCCCTTGAAGAGGTAGTCGTAAAACAACTAAAACTCACTGGTTATTTAGAAATTGATGTTAAACAAGTTCCCATAAAATCTAATTATCGTTACAGTATTTCGGGATTATCAAATCGAGGTTATGAAGCTGGAAACCGACGTCCAAATGCAGTCAGCAAGGTATTAGGTGCTATTTTTAACCCTGCCGATTTCTTACACAATGTCTTTGGCAAAAAACCACGTGAACTTCGTAAGCTAAAAAAAATGAAGGAGGATGACGTCATCAGAAATGAATTGGCTTCTCGTTTTGATAGAGAAATGCTAATGGTTTTACTTCAGGTAGACCGATTTGATCTCGATGAAATAGTCAATCAATGCAACTATTCTAAAGACTTTATACAAGCCGCTAATGACCTCCAAATTTTAGATGCCATTAGTGAGTGCTACGAAGAATACAAAGTTTTAAATCGTGATAAGGCAGGTCGCTTTTAATTACGCTCTTTCAACCATCTGTTTATTGGTTCTTACAAAGTAAATCAACCAAATTAAAATTCCAACAAATTTAGCGCCATCTTCAAGAAGTTTGGTAACATAGTAAGATGCTTCATAGAAGAAGTTATCTACCAAAAGGGATATAGCAAAACAAGCTAAAGCACAACCTAATAGCAGAAAATCTGTTGTTAAGATGACCTTATAAAATTTTAAAAGATAGACGCTAATAAGTAGACCATATCCTAAAAACACAATCTTTTGATGAACACCTAATACAGGAAACACTATTTCGTGAAACATAAATACGTCATCTAAACCTAAAAAAAGAGAAATCCCAGCCGATACCTTTAAAAAAGACCCATTTTGAGCATTCTTGCTTAGAGCACTTCCAAAAAAACATATAGCAGCGGTAGCGGCCCATAAAAATATTCCTAATTGAGATTGTATCCCAGTATAAGGCGGCACCTTTCCAATGACTGCTAGATCATTTGTTAAAAATTCCAGTGGTACATCTTCTAAAACATGGATAAGGAATACGCCACCTATCACCGTGAAAGATGTAAAAAAAATAACTAAAAATGTCAGTCGTAACGATTTCAACTGATGGATAATAATAGAGATCATTTATAAGCTAATTATTGTAAGGCGAATCTAGCATTTCGAATTGAGTTCACAAATGAATTAACATGAACGACAAAAATAATAGCTAATCAACCGGTTTTGCAAATTTAGACGCCGCATATATTAGAATTCAATTACCTATATAAAGTATTTATTTAAAAATCTAACCGTCAAACTGATATTTTAATAGTCTCCAAAAAGCTTCTAATAGCAATGTATTATTGGCTTTGATAAAAGCGTTCAACAATCTCATCATAACTCTTTATCGTTTTCTTACACCAATCTAAACGTTTTTCCATCTGTTCATTCTCGGTCAAATGCCAATTAATGTCGGTTTGTTTTAGTTTTGTGGTTACCTCTTGTAAAATTATTGCGGCTGAGACTGAAATGTTTAAACTTTCAGTAAAACCAACCATTGGTATTTTCAAGAAACAATCGGCTGCATCTATAACCTCTTGCGACAAGCCTTCAGTTTCTCTTCCAAAGAAAAAACATGATTTTTTTGTGACATCAAAATTGTCCAATACACTATCATCCTTATGTGGTGTCGTTGCAACAATTTGATAGCCTTTATATTTTAATTCCTTAATAGCTTCTTTAACAGAGTGATAGCGATTTAAATCTACCCATTTTTGAGCTCCCATGGCGATTTCTCTATCAATTTGTTTCGTATTTTGCTCTTCAATAATATGGACTTCCTGAATCCCAAAGACATCACAACTACGAATCACAGCACTTGTATTATGCAATTGGTATACATCTTCTGTAGCCACAGTAAAATGCTTTGTGCGTTGTGATAAGATTTTAGCAAATCTATTTTTCCGTTGTTCGGTGAGGTAGCTTTCAAGATGTTCTAGTAGCTTATTATCAATCATTAAAAAAGTTTATATTAGTCAAAAGATAATAACTCTATGACATTAAAACAACTCTACTTTTTAATTTTGGCTTTGCTATTTATTTCCTTCAATGCAAATGCGCAAGAAAACGCAGATAAAATATTAAAAGACACCATAGCTTATAGCGATAAAAACACTCAAAAAGTAATTGAATTTGGAAGCTTTATTGAAAATACAATTCATAGCAGCGATGTAGATTCCTTTTTATTAAAATTGAATGAAGATCTATTTTTCGAACGAGTTTTGAGCCATCATCCTGATATCGATGCAAGTGACAGCTATATCAAAGGCTTCTTAGTGGGGATGAAACAATCCTTAAACTCCTTCCCTCAGGAAATCATGTCACAAGTTGAAAATGGCTCCTACTATGATTTTATTAGTTATCGTTATGATGTTCCATCGCAAACCTATTATGCACTTTTTAGAATGTATTCTGTTGATAGTGGCATGAATTATCACGATTTTAGACTGCACAAAACAAATGATGACATTCAGTTCACCGATATGTACACATATTTAACGGGTGAACATTTTACGCAAACTTTAGGTCGAATGATCACCTATACTTTACCTGAAAAAAAGTCTAAGAAAAAACGGACATCCGATTTAAACAAAGACTTTAAGGAAGTCTTTAAAGCTTTAATGTATAATAATAATGAAAAATATAATCAAGCATACAACACTATAGATGGTTTAAAAACTGAACTTTCAAAGGAAAAGTTCTTACAGATTTTTAAAGTTTTGGTCGCAAGTAATATTGATGAAAGTAAATATTTAAAGGCTTTAGAGGAATTAATAGAAACCCATCCCGATGATCCAACCATTGCTCTGAATAAAATTGACTATCACTATTATAAAGGCGAATATTATGAAGCCATTCAAGTTATTAATCAGCTTCAAAATGAAACCGAAGACGACTTTTTAAACTACATGAAAGCGAGTGTTGCTTTTGAAGATGAAAATTATGACCTAGCCCTTAATTTATTTAAATATACCATAGATAACTATCCAGACTTCTTTGATGGGCAAGCGGGTTACCTCAATACCCTAGTCATGTTGAATAACTTTACTGATGCTGTAATATATTTAGACGCATTAATAACTGATGGTTATGACAAACCATTAATTATAGATTATGTTGAGGAGGAAGATGAAAACGGTGAAAACATCTTAGATAAATTTGCAAAGTCTGAAGATTTTAAAGCCTGGAAAAACAAATAAAATACCAATTATGAAACACCTCGTCGTATTGACAGGCGCTGGGATGAGTGCCGAAAGTGGCGTAAAAACATTTCGAGATGCTGGCGGACTTTGGGAAGGGCATGATGTGATGGCTGTCGCTTCTCCTCAAGGATTTGCTAGAAATCCGGAATTGGTCTTAGAGTTTTATAATGAGAGACGAAAACAACTGCATGAGGTAAAACCAAATAGTGGGCATATCCACTTAGCCGAACTTGAACACAATTTTAAAGTTACTATTGTAACTCAAAATATTGACAACTTACATGAACGAGCTGGCAGTAGCGAAGTTATTCACTTACATGGTGAACTGTTTAAAGTACGTAGTACAAAAAATGAATCGGATGTTAAAACATGGACAGCTGATTTGAATAAAGGAGACACCTGTGATCAAGGACATCAATTACGACCACATATTGTGTGGTTTGGTGAAGAAGTACCAATGATTGAAACCGCTATTGATATTTGTCAAACTGCTGATATTTTACTTATTATTGGAACCTCAATGCAGGTCTATCCTGCCGCAGGACTACTAAATTACGCCCCTCATGATACACCAATTTACTTTATTGACCCAAATCCAGCTATTGCCAGCTCCCATCGTATCACTGTAATTTCTGAAAGCGCAACACAAGGTTTACCCATATTTAAACAACTAATAGGACTATAAATACCACAAGAGACACAATGAATAATGGCAATTTAATCATCCGTTGAAAGCTTAAAAAAGTGATTTACAGGTTTATTGAATACTTCAGAAAGCTTAAGTGCTAAAACCGTTGACGGCACATATCTATTAGCTTCAATAGAGTTTATAGTCTGTCTGGAAACTCCAATTTTTTTAGCGAGATCATCCTGTGTTAAACTCAAAATAGCACGCTCTACTTTTATTGTGTTTTCCATTATCTGCTTCTTTTTAAGGCGGTAAAACAAAGTAATTGCACTAACAACATGAAAATTAACACTTGAAAATCACCTAAATCCTTATAGACTTCTCCTCCTCCATGCACAATATTAGATACTCCAAAATCCACATAAGGCATGACTAAAGCATAAATAACACCAGTAACAAACGCATATGTATATGATTGCAAACGCAGTTTTACAATGAGTTCGTCTTCAACTTTATCCTTTGCTATAGACATCAACAACATTCCTATTAGCAACACTTTTTTTAAAACCTCTTTAAGTATATCGTAATCTCCTTCTAACGCAAAAGCTCTTACAAACATCATGACGATTGAAGCGCCCACGATAATCATTCCTAATTTATAAAAAGAGTGTGGTAATCTAAAGTTGATAAATTTATTTAAACCTCTTCTCTCACATTCCGCAAAACTATTTCGTTCCATAATTGACAAATATATTTTATATTAAGTAAAACTATTTTTACTATATGACAAATATACTTTACATTTTTGAATTATACAAATAATAATAACCCTGAGACTATCTTAGCCGCATTGATACCTATTGTTTCACCAAGGAGTATTAGCTAAAAATGTCTAAAAGAGCGACTTCCAAATGATGAAATTCAAAATCAAAACCTGTTTCTTCAATTTTAGTAGCGCTCACGCGTTGACTTTCAAATAGAAGCATATGCATTTCTCCCAACACTAACTTCATCGCTAGTTTAGGAATATTGGGAAGTATGAGTGGTTTATGTAATACTTTAGCCACCGCTTTTGTGAGTTCGTTATTGGTGACAGGATTTGGTGCTACACCGTTATATATACCTTCTAACTCATTGTCAACCGCAAAAACAAAAAGACGCGCTAAATCACTAATATGAATCCAGGACTGCCATTGGTTACCGTCACCAAAAGCGGCACCAGCGCCAAAACGAACAGGTTTAGCAATTTCTGGTAAAGCACCGCCCTTTTCTGAAAGAACCAAGCCAATTCTGATTTTAGCAACTTTAATATTTAAACTAGAAAATGTATCAACCGCAGCTTCCCATTGTTCAACCACTTCACCTAAAAAGGATGTGGAAACTTCTTCCGTATCTTCTTCATAATAATTTGTCATTGAACTCGGATAAACACCAATAGCACTTGCAGAAACCATGTGCTTTACAGGGAAATTGTACTTAGCAATAGTGTCTTTCAAAAGCTTAGCCGTTTTAGTTCTACTAGTAAGTATTTCGTTTTTATAGCTATTTGTCCATCGTTTAGAAATGGAAGCGCCAACTAGATTTATGATGGTATCGACACCTGCAAAGCACTGTTCATCAATATCATTGCTGTCTGGATTCCAGTAGAATCCTTTATAATTCTCATGAGTACTGAGCTTATTTTTGGATGTTGTAAGATAATGCACGACATGATTATGTGCGTGACAAACCTTAACAATTTCTCGTCCGATTAATCCTGTAGCTCCGGTAATAAGTATCTTTCTCATAACAGTGCAAATTTACTTAAATAGCAAACCTAGAAAATAGATTTTAATAAGGGTTTAACGTTTCACAGCCCTTAGCATATGACGCTTTCCAGGCGGACCTTGTAAACGTTCAACATGGAAACCTATAGATTCTAAATTACGACGCACCCTTCCGATAGCGGCATAAGTTGTTAAAACACCATTTTGTCGCAAAGCCTTATACATAATCTGAAATAATTCTTTTGTCCATAATTCAGGTTGGACACGAGCGCCAAATGCATCAAAGTAGATCACATCATAGGTATTCACTTCGGAAATTTCTTTGAAATATTTTTTTTGCTTTATAAGCTGAAAATCTTCGGAAATATGATTAACTGTTTCCCAAGGTGTTTCATGCAATGCCTCAAATAGCGATGATCCTATATGTAATTCTGACGGATAATTAAGCTCTTGCAGTTCTTCAGACGTTACCGGAAAAGCCTCAACACCAACGTAATGAACCGGATGACCAAAGTTCTGGGCAGTTAATAAGGTGAGTAAAGCATTAAGCCCTGTACCAAAACCAATTTCTAAAACAGATATCGGTTGGTTTGGAAGGCGCTTATTCTCAGAATAATAAAAAAGCAAACCATGCTTAATATACACATGGTTTGCTTCTTGTATGGCACCGTGAACAGAATGATATTGCTCATTCCAATCTTCTATCTGAATGGTTTTTGAACCATCGGCAGTGGTAATAATTTTTCTGCGCACCGTAATTATTTAATAAGTAACTTTTTAATCTTTGGTATTGGACCTGTACATTCTGTTTTATGACAAGAAATACACATGCCTATAGCATTATTATAGCGTTGCGACACTGGCGTCGTCGTGTCTTCAATAAAAACTAATTGTTGGGCCTCAATAAAGCGATTAGAATACAAATTAAAATTATCGGTTCTAGATTTTGTCTCTGATAATTGCGCAGAATGTATGTTTAAGAATTCTTTTGGAAATTCAGAGGGCGCCTTACCTGCTTCAATATCGTTTTTAATCTGCTCATTATATGCATACATACCTTTCATGAGCGACGACATTTCCGAAGGTTGATACACCTTATATAGCGATTTACCATCGGTTATAGTCACTTTCTTTTCTGCTTTCTCAGAAGAATTACAATTACAAAAGAATACTAGCATCAAAAGATACCCAAAATAAAGCTTCATTATTCAGTTTTTAAAAGTACACCATCAGCCATGAACGAATACGTTCTTTTTGGCTCTGTTATTTTTGCGATTTCCTCAGGTGTTGCTCCACCATCCTCAGCATAGTGACGTTGCTCATCAACTGGTACTTCATTAACAAAAGCTTTACCGTTAATGATGACTTCTTTTCCAGCGATATCTTTAGGCATAAAGAACCCGTAATCTTTAAATTTGACCATGACTTGTTCACCGTCAGGAAGATCTAATTTCATCCAGCAGCCTTTTGCTTGACAAACCTCGTCTACTTTAGCCACCATTTTTGCATCAATAGAATCACCAACCGCCATATTTGCATATTGAACTGCCATAACTTTTGAAGTTAATGCATCGGCATCTGAAATTTCTTCTCCAAAGGATGCATAAGCGATTTCTTGTGACAGTTCTTCTGCGACCTCCTCGTTTTGTTTGGTTGTATCTTTGCAAGATACTAGCACTAAAGTCACTAATAGAATTGAAAAAATGTGTTTCATTTTGATTTGATTTATGTTAACAAATTAAGCTATAAAGTTACGGAATTTTTTAGAAAATATTATGTTTTTTAACCCATCATAAATGACTAATTTTGCAATATCAAAAACTATCAATAATGTCAGATATATACACGAGTAATTTACACGTCGAAAAAGCAGAATCATCTAAACTAAAAGATGTCAACTTTTCCGACCTAGCATTTGGGGCAACCTTTACTGATCACATGTTTGTTTGTGATTATATAGACGGCGAGTGGCAGCAGCCAAAAATCATGCCTTATGGCCCAATGTCTATGGAGCCCTCAGCACGTGTTTTTCATTATGGACAAGCTGTTTTTGAAGGTATGAAAGCCTATAAAGATGATAACGGAGATGTGTTTTTATTTAGACCAGAAGAGAATTTCAATAGAATCAATAAGTCATGTGCTCGATTAGCAATGCCTGAATTCCCAAAGGAATATTTCTTTGAAGGTCTTAAAGCATTGATCAATTTAGATAAAGATTGGATTCAACCTGGTGTTGGAAATTCATTGTATGTAAGACCTTTCGCTATAGCTACAGAACCTATCATTTCGGCAGCACCTTCTGAGAACTATCGTTTTATGATTATTTGCTCACCTGTATCGCCTTATTATAAAGGAAAAGTAAAAGTCGTGATTGCAGAGCATTTCAGTAGATCAGCTGATGGTGGTGTTGGATATGCAAAAGCTGCTGGTAATTATGCTGCACAATTCTACCCAACAAAGCTCGCTCAAGAAAAAGGCTTCCAACAAATTATTTGGACAGACTCAAGCACACACACCTATTTAGAGGAAGCTGGAACCATGAATGTTTTCTTCAGAATTAACGACACACTTATTACCGCTCCTACTAGTGATAGAATTCTAGATGGTGTCACAAGGAAGAGTGTGATTCAAATAGCAAAAGACAATGGAGTTGCAATTGAGGTTCGCCCTATTAAAGTTCAAGAAATTGTGGATGCCTCTAACAATGGCACTTTACGAGAAATATTTGGAACTGGTACTGCAGCAGTAATTAGTGAAATTTCTGCCTTTGAATACAGAGATAAAGTTTATGAACTTGAAGATTTAGGTTTAGACTCTTATGCTGCCAAATTAAAACAACATATGTTAAACATTCAGCATAATTTAGGTGAAGATAAACACAATTGGAGATATCCAGTGAAATAAGTTTTCCAGTAAACTAATAGAAAAAAAAGAGCCAAATGGCTCTTTTTTTTTATGAATCTAAAATCGTTTTGATATGGGGTTTAAAGTAATTAGGTCCCTTAAGAACTTTACCGTCCTCTCTGTAAATTGGCTCACCGTCTTCTCCTAATTTACTCATATTACTGCGCTGTATCTCATCAAATACTTCTTCAATTTTGTGTTGTAAACCATGTTCAATAATGGTTCCGCAGAGAATATAAAGCATATCACCTAAAGCATCAGCAACTTCAACAAGATCGTTATCATTTGCAGCCTCGAGATATTCTTCGTTTTCTTCTCTCATGAGTTTATAACGCAGCATATTTTTTTCCAATCCTAAATGGGCTTTTGGTGTTTCTCTATGTCCGATTTTAAATGCAGTGTGAAATGCTTTTACAGCTTCAATTTTGTCTTTCATAATATTGGTTTTAAATCTTAAATTCGAAGTAAATAGAACATTCAACTAAAACAGCACCTTTAAATGGTGCAGTTTATAAATTTAATATTCACCTTTTATTTATAAGAAAATATGATAGGTTTCATTAATTTTGTTTAAAAATAAAGATATGTTTACTAACGGTCAATTGATTTTTGGAATTTTATTCGCTATAGCCTTCGCTATCGTTATTTTTTTTGCATACAAAAGAGATCTTAAACTGCACAGGAAATACTACAAAGGTAGTATTTGGGTCTTGATTGCTTTTATTGCTTTTATAGTTTTTATTGGGGCTATTAAGACTATTTTCACATAAAACCAGTAATGACGTCATAGTATTTTTTGGGCTTTTTAGTTTAAATTGTACACTAACTATAGAATTTGAAATAAACATAGGACTCACCATGATTATGGATGTTTCTAAATAAATAACATAAATCAAGAAAGATGGTTTTTAAAACAGCTCATGTGACTTCTAAATTATTAGCCTTTTTTATACTACTAATCTCAACTTCTGTAATGTGCCAAACAAAAGATGACGATTTATTGAAATTATGGCGCAATTCAGAGGCACAAGATTCGAGCAGAGCAATTGCATTTAATAAATTCATTTCCAACAACTATGTTGACAGCAAAACAGACAGTGCTTATATCCTTGTAAATACCTTAATTCGTTTCACCAAAGATAAAAACATACCGCACCAACACGCTGATGCATTAACAACTTTAGGTAATATTCTAAAAACCTTAGGAGACTATCCAAAGGCTGCAGAATACTATAAAGAAGGTTTAAAAATATACAAAAAAACTAAAAACAAAAAAGGGGAAGCCACTGCTTTAAATAATATTGGCAGTATGTACAAATTGAGTTGGGATTTAGATGAAGCACTAAAATTTTATCAAGAAAGCAAAGAAATAAGTACAACTATTAATGACACTCTTGCTATTGCCACGAGTTTAATGAATATAGGTAATATCTATAATGTCAGGTACAAAGCTGATATCGCTCTTGACTATTATAATGAAAGTTTGAATTTATTAGAAGCGGTAAAAAATAAAAAGACCAAAGCTATAATACTATTAAATATTGGCCATAGTTATACGATCAAAAAAGAAAATGATTTAGCAATGCAATCCATAAAGGAAGGTATAAGGATAGGGAAATCAATTAATAATGACAATATACAAGCCAATGGTTATAATGTCTTAGCAGCTAATTATTTTAAACGAAAAAAGTATGATGAGCTCATAGAAAATGCTCATAACGCGCTTATTCATGCCGAAAATATTTCTAGCAGATCTGAACTGATGACCGGTCATTATTTTTTATTTGAGGGGTACACAGGAAAAAAAGACTATGAGCGCGGTTTATTCCATTATCAAAAAACTAAAGAATATGGGGATTCCAATCAGGAAGTAAGAACCGTAAAAGAGCTCCAGAAACTGGAAATTGAAAATTACAGAGTTAAAGACAGTTTATTAAATTTAGAAAAAAATCTAAAATTGTCGTTAGCACATGAAAAAGAAATTCAACAGAAGAACAGTGAGAAAGTGAATCTTGCTATTGGTTGGGCCGGAAGTATTGCTGCTACGTCGCTTTTTGCGTTTTTAATTTTCAAAAACACAAAACGTAAACAACTTAAAGCTGAAAAGGAACGTCAAGAACAAATTGAAGAGAAAGAAAAAATTCTTAAAGATTTGGAGCTTACAACAATTGATGCGATGCTCACTGGACAAGAAAAAGAACGTGAACGTTTAGCAGCAGATTTACATGATAGTGTCGGGGCAACACTTTCTGCCGCAAAATTACAGTTTGAATATCTCATTAAGCATCAAAATGAGCTAAAAACTTCTGAAGATCTTATAAAAAAAACCAGTACATTATTAGAAGATGCTTATGTTGAAGTGCGCTCCATGGCACATTTAAAAAATTCTGGTGTAATGGCCAAAAACGGTCTATTGCCAGCTGTACAAAAACTTTCTAATAACGCATCTGGAATTAACGGGTTAACAATAGAAGTGCAAAATTATGGTTTAGAGCAACGATTAAACAATCCTCTTGAAATAATAATTTTTAGAATTATACAAGAGTTAATCACCAATATAATAAAACATGCCAATGCGACAAAAGGCTTAATTTATCTAACAAATCATGATGATACTTTTAATATTATGGTAGAAGATAACGGCAAAGGTTTTGATTCAAAAAGAGTTAGAAAACTAAACTCTGGCATGGGCATTAGCAGCATTGATAAACGGATAGCGCATTTGGATGGGAAATTCACTATAGAATCCGAAAAAAGTAAAGGAACTACTATAATAATTGATATACCATTATGATCCGATTGGCCATAGCAGAAGATCATCAATCACTTATTGATGGTATAAAATTACTCTTAGAACATGAAGAAAACATCTCTATTGTTGGCACTGCTAATGATGGTGAAGAATTATTAAAAATTGTTGAATTAAAACAGCCAACGGTTGTTCTAACGGATATTAGAATGCCAAAAATGGATGGCATTGAAGCCACCAAACACATTAAAAAATCAAATCCGCATATTAAAGTGTTGGCCTTCTCCATGTTCGATCAAACCGATGCGATACAACAAATGTTTGATGCTGGAGCAACAGGTTATATTTTGAAGAATTCTGCACTTTCAGAAGTTTTAATTGCCATTCATACGGTTGCTGCGGGCGAGACCTATTTTGACATCAATATTAACACCAATGTTTTAGATTCAGAGAGCAATTCGAAAAAGAAAGGGCTCTTAACCAAACGTCAAATTGAAATTTTGGAGCTTATCGCTTTAGGTAAAACGTCTAGAGAAATCGCCGACGAGCTTTTCATTGGTATACATACCGTTGATACACATAGAAAAAACATGGCTCGTATCTTAGGGCTTCAAGGTAAAGGTGAATTGATGCGCTATGCTCTAGAGAAAAAATACAGATTCTAAATAAAGAAGGATACATGATAAAATACCCTTTAATGGGTATTTTATCATGTATCCATTTTTTTTAAATTTCTCCCGCTATTAACCAACTACAAAATTTCTATGAAATCTTTTCAATTCTTAGTTTTGTTACTTTTATTATGCTTTATCAACACCTCAAATGGTCAAAGCTATATAGGTCATACAGTTGACAACTATTCGGGCATTCTAGGCGTAACTAGTAATCCAGCTAACGTTGTAGGTTCAAATTTTAGAGCCGATATCAATCTCTTCTCAGTGAGTACTTTTGGTGGAAGTGACTACTTCGGAATTAATGTTAGTGACATACTGGGTGGCGATGGTTTTGATATAGAAAATGATTCAGAACGATTTCCAAGTAACACAAATAACTTTTTCTTGAATGCCGATGTTGTTGGTCCATCATTTATGTTTAATATCAATAAAAAAAGTAGTATAGGAATAATCACCAGAGGTCGTGCTTTTGTAAATATCAATGATATTAATGGAGAATTATTTGAAACGATTGAAGACGAATTCGAATCTGAAGATGATTTTGATTTTAATTCCACAAACCTGAGTGGTACAATTCATGTCTGGTCAGAGATAGGGTTAGCTTATGGACGACAAGTAATGAATAAACCCAAACACATTCTAAATGCAGGTGTAACCTTAAAATACCTTCAAGGAGCAGGAGGTATATTTATAAACAGTCCTGGATTAGAAGGGCAATACACTGCGGTTTCTGAATCCTTAACTACTAAAGGCACACTAAATTATGGTAGCACAAATGATTTTGATGAAGACGATCTTGATTTTGGTAATCTTACTAGTGGTATTGGTTTAGACATTGGTGTTACCTATCAATGGCATCCCAACAGAGAAAATGACTCAATTCCATCATATCGTGACCCGTATAAATTAAAAATTGGTCTTGCAATAACCGATATTGGATCCATAAATTATCAGGATACTGAAATAAAAAGTTATGATTTAAACAATACGGTAGATACATCCACCTATGAAGATGACGTCGAGGAGTTCTTAGATAACAACTATAATAACACCACTGTGACTCAGGAGACAAAATTACAACTACCAACGGCCTTACGCCTTTTAGTGGATTACAGACTATCAAAAAAATGGTTAGTTAGTGCACAAGCAAATCTCTCTATGGTAAAAAAAGGTAACGAGCTAAATAATTCAATTATTAATTCATTTACTATAGCACCAAGACTTGAGACTAAATGGTTTAGTTTTTATGCGCCATTAAGTCTACGACAATATGGGGATTTTGCTTTTGGAGGGGGCTTGAGACTCGGTCCTCTAACTGTTGGTTCTGGCTCTGTTTTTAGTAATTTATTATCAGACAGTTCAAAAACTACTGATATTTTTGTTGGATTAAACATCCCTATTTACAGGAAATAGCACAATAAAACATAATATTAAATATCCCCTGTATTGGGTATTTTTTCGTTTTAATCTATTCTGTAGTTTACCATATTTTTAATCATCGGCAAAGTCAGTAAAAACCAGCCTATTTAAATACTCAATTTGAGTATTGTTTATCATTACCAACTTTCCTATTTTGGAAATTGCTATTATTCAACACTTTAAAACCAACCCATTATGAAGAGATTATTACTCTGTATGACTGCCCTATTAGTAACCTTTTTTGCTTTTTCACAAGTTCCTGCAAATGATTTGATTGAAAATGCCATTGAAATTACTGGACCTAACTTTACCGATGCAAACGTACGTTTGGATTTGGCCACTACAACAAACGAAGAACCGCCTACTTGTCCGACAGGGGTCTTTAACAAAGTATATTATAAATATACAGCAACTGCAGACGGCAATTTAACAGGTGTAATCTCAGATGTGATTAGTACACCAATAACTCAAAGCTTTATTATTGTTTATACGGCACCAGATTTAAATCAAACAGATGTATCACAACTTGTTTTAGCTTCTGATTGTGCTATTGCAGAATCCGCATCGGTTTCTGTGAGTTCTGGTCAGGCTTATTATATAGAAGTGCATCGATCTGACGCAGATGCTTTGTCTAATATTACTTTTTCTATCGGTACTCCTCCTACTAACGATACAATAGAAAATGCTATTGAAATAACCGGTTCAGAATATTTTATTGAAGACCCTTTACGTCTTGATTTAGCAGCAGTAAACCCTGGAGGGCAAACTGGTGGTTGTAACCTTGCAGGTCTTAAAACTGTGTTTTATAAATTTACAGCAAACACTAATGGTTCCGCGTTCTTCCGTTTAAGCAATTCAGGTTTTAATGCCCCACCGGTTACAGATACAGCTTATCTTGTCGCCTATACAGCTCCAAGCCTCAATGCACTAAATACTGAATTAAGTTTAGCATCCTCATGCAGTATTGGCACACAAACTACATTTAACATCGTTGAAGGCCAAGTATACTACGTGCTTATTAATAGAGATGAGCCTGGAGCACCATCTCTTATTGATGCACGTATTGATCAAGATGGAACCCCAGAGGAACGCCAAGCCCTAATAGATCTCTATAATGCAACTGACGGTCCTAATTGGCCTTTCGGTTTTGGTTTTAGTTGGAATACCCCAGCACCATTGTCCACTTGGACAAATGTTAGAGTAGATAATGGTCATGTTGTGTCCGTAGTTCTTGGTACTTTTGGTATCACAGGCACGTTACCAGCATCACTTGCAGACCTTACTTTTTTAGAAATTGCAGACTTTAGAAGCTGCAATTTATCTGGAGAAGTTCCTGATTTAGGTTCAATAAGTACTCTAGAAAAGTTCGATATTTCTAGTAATAGATTTTCTTTTGGTGATTTAGAAACGCATTTTACGAATAATTCTACTATACCAGACTTTAGGTATACCTCGCAGACTACGGTTGATGATGAAATACAATTTGAACCAACAATAGGGTCTAATTATACGTTATCTGTTACACCAGATACAGGCACTAATGTAAACTATCAATGGTCTAAAGACCGTGGAGTTGAAGATGATATATTGATTGCAGGGGCTACTAGTGCAACATATGATTTAACTAATATTCAATCGGATGATTTAGATTCATATATCTGTGAAATAACAAGCAGTACAATACCCGATTTAATTATTGAACGAAAGTTAATAAATTTAACAGGTCCTGTAAGCCAGCAAGAGAGAGATGCTTTAATAGCATTTTATAATGCAACAGATGGACCTAACTGGTTGAGTAGCACCAATTGGTTAAGTACTGAACCCGTTGGTAATTGGGATTTTATTACAACAAGAGGAAATAAAGTAATTCAAATAGATATTTTTGGTAATGCCGGTTTGAATGGTGTGTTACCAACAGAGATTGGTGATTTAATTTATTTAGAAACATTAAATATAGCAATTGAGACAGATTTAACCGGTCCAATACCTACAAGTATAGGTAACCTTAGTGAATTAAGAAGATTTCGATTTCAATTAACAGGAATTTCTGGGTCAGTGCCAACTAGTATTGGTAACCTTATAAATTTGCGTGAAATAAGAATTTTTGGTACAAATTTATCAGGTGAGCTACTTTCAAGTTTAGTAACTTTAACAAATCTAGAGGATTTGACTATTGATGGAGGTGATTATAGTGGGTTTAGTAATATCTTTACAGGTCAAATGCCAACTGCATTTGGGGACTTAACAAATCTTAAGATTTTATCGTTAGCTCGTAGTAGTTTTGATGGGCAAATACCTTCAAGTTTTTCTAACTTAACAGAATTGCGTTCAATCAACTTATTCGAATGTGATTTCTCTGGTCCGTTACCAGACTTAACGGGTCTTACAAATCCTGAACTAGCTTTTATTTTTCTTGATAATAACTTTTTTGATTTTGGAGATCTAGAACCATTAATAAATAACGGTATCTCTTATGGTCAATTAACTTATTCACCTCAACGTACTTCAGATCAAGAAGAAGAAATTATGTCGCCTCCAGGAGTAGATATCGTTTTAGATGTCGATGATACAAATATTAACAGAAACGGAGAAGACACTGCTATGAATAATGAATATCAGTGGTTTAAAGATGGTACCGCAATAAGTGGTGCAGATGCAAGTACGTATACCATTGTCAATGCCCAACCAACCGATAGTGGTGTTTATTATTGTGAAATCACAAATCCTTTGCTGCCTGACTTGACCATTGTAAGAGCTAATATTACAGTTACAGTTGAAGATAATTTGAGCACAGAGGACTTCAAAAATGGAGAATACAAAATATTCCCAAATCCTGCAACTGATTGGATTTCGATACAAACACAATCAGGAACTGATGCCTTTGCACAAGTATTTGACGTCAATGGAAAATTACTATTTGAAAGACAACTATCAGCTGAAATCACGGCAATTGCCATAGACCAATTAGCTGCTGGTATGTATTTAATTTCTGTAACTACTGATAATATGAAAACAACTAAACGATTTGTAAAACAGTAAAAAATTATAAAATCCCCTTAATTGGGGATTTTTTATTTTCATAAGACTGCAATTCAAATTATAACAGAATTGTGGAAACTGTACAATATCAAATTACAATAACATCATTTTATTCATTCTTTAAAAGAAGTATTCAAAACGAGTATTAGTAACAAGCACATACAAAAACAGGATGTAAACGTATTTACATCCTGTTCTTTACATTATAATCTCTGGGAATTAGTTTTCTTCAGGTAAGAAACTATACGTCTTACTATAGGACAACATTTGTCCATCAAATGATTCCGGTTGGGTAACTTTAATAGCCGTTATTTCACCATTATCGTCTGTTTCAGCAACTAAGACCGCATTTACGAATCCGCTATAAGGTGCAGACGTAAATTGTTTGTTACGTTCTAATACCTCAGCATGTATTGCTTGATCTACTTTTACACCATAACCTTCAACCAAAGCTTCCACTGCTGCATAATCGCCTTCAGACTTAATACGTTGTGTTTCGCGTAATAATTGTCCGAAAAGCTCATGAAGCTTATCATAATCGTTAATATTAAAATAGGTTTTACCATCTCTAGTGACTTTCTCAATAACATTTTCGGCTTTGCCTTGCTCGAACGCCCAGGCAGAAACCCATTGTCTGTTAACCATGTGTGCTTCTTCTACATCATCTCCTAAATTCAATCTAATTAATTGTGTCATCAACCCATTTCTAATGTAACCGTCATAAGCTGCTTTTCCAACAGCTTTCCAATCATCAACTAATCCTAACTCTTGTAATTTCGGGTTATATAAATAGTACAGACCAACTAAATCTGCACGACCTTCTTCTAAAGTAGATGCGTATTTTTTAAGCGTTTCTTTAGTTTCTCCAACACCTGGATTTAATTGTCCCGAAGCATGACCAATAACTTCATGAAGTGCTGTATGCAACTTATCACCTATCTGACCATATTTTTTTTCAAGTTCATACTCTTCATCATCGTGCACAAACTCTTTTAAACGCCCTGAGCTTCCTGCATTATTGTACGAGTGAATTATGTTTCCTAAAGACACCGACTTACTTCCTACTGCAGCACGAATCCAGTTTGCATTTGGCAAGTTAACTCCAATTGGTGTGCTAGGAGATGCATCACCCGCTTCTCCAGCAACATTTACAACTTTATAGGTAACACCTACAACAGTATCTTTTTTGTGTTCATCCATTAAAGGTGAATTGTCCTCAAACCATTGTGCGTTTTCTGATAGTACAGCCATTTTCTCTGACATATCAAAATCTTTAATCTGCACGATTGTTTCATAAGACCCTCTGTAACCCGCTGGATCATTATACACTTCAATAAAACTGTTGATGTAATCAATATTTCCATCTGTTGCAGCTGTCCAAGCCACATTATAATCGTCCCATGTTTGAAGGTCTCCAGTTTTATAATATTCAATTAACAAACCTAGTGCTTCACCTTGCGCCTCATTTTCGGCTACACCTTGGGCTCGTTCTAACCATTTGATAATTTCATCTATTGCTTCACCATATAAACCTCCTGATTTATACATGCGTTCTGTTAGGACTCCATTTTCTTTAACCAATTGCGAGTTTAAACCATAAGACAAAGGCTTTTTTGGATCTGGAGACACCTTAGCTTTGTAAAAATTCTCTACATCAGCTGTCGTCACATCTGGTCCGTAAAAATTTACTGCAGATAATAAAACGTTATCAACGTCTTTAGTGAGATTCACTTTCTTAGCGTCTTTATCATTAAAAATGACATTAAATGCATCTTCTTCTAAAGTGGTATTGGTTTCAGTCAATACCCCTTTTAGGTAATCATCCGTAAACCCAGGTTTTAGTTTATCATTTGAATAGTGATGATGAATACCATTAGAAAACCATACACGTTTCATATAAGTTTCAAAAGCTTGCCATTCGGGAGTTGTTTTATCTCCAGAATAAGTCGCATAAACATTTTCTAAAGCTTTTCTGATTTTAAGGTTATGTCTGTAATTTTGATCCCAGATGATGTCACGACCAGCTAATCCAGCTTGCGTTAGGTAATACACTAATTTTTGTTCTTTAAGTGTCAGGTTTTCCCATCCTGGAATTTGATAGCGTAAAATTTTAATATCGGCAAATTGCTCGACGTTGTAGTTAAATTCTTCAGTTTTTTCTACAATAGCAGTTTCTGGCAAATCACTTTTTTTATCTCCTACACATGAGAACATAAAACCAGCTAAAATTGACAGAACTAGAATAAATTTTAATTTCATTGTTAATTATTTAAAAGTTGTCTCACAAATGTAAACATTTAATAACATCTCCTAAAATTGATTATCTTTGATTACCTAAATATTATTACGACATCCATCTCTATGAAAGCTATTAAGTATATCATCTTTCTTTTGCTGATTTTTTTTATTGGATTCGCCATTTATGTTGCTGTGCAACCTAATGACTATGCGTTCAATCGAAGTCGAACTATCAAAGCACCAACTTCTGTGGTTTATGATATCGTCAATGATTACAAAGAGTGGCCTAGATTTTCACCTTGGATTGAACAAGACACCAATGCCATACTTAGCTATGAAGATAAAACCTCTGGTATAAACGCGGGATATGCATGGGAAGGTGAAATCTTAGGTGAAGGACGTATGCAAACCCTAAAAACCGTTTCAAATAAAGCTATAGAGCAGCAAATTGACTTTTTAAAACCTTTTGAATCGACTTCCAAAATTCATTGGACATTTGAACCTACCCAAGACGGCACAAAGGTGACATGGGCGATGGCTGGTGAACAAGACTTTATGACCAAACTATATGTGGCCTTTTCTGGTTCAATAGAAACAAACACAGGTCCCGATTTTGAAAGAGGGCTTTATAAACTCGATAGTATTGTTCAGGCAGATATGAAAAAATTCAGCATTAACGTTGAAGGCATTACTCAGCATAGCGGCGGTTTTTATTTATATAATACAGCGTCGAGTAAAATGTCAGACTTTAAACAAAAAATGCAGGAAATGATGCCAATAATTGGCGGTTATGCGCTTACAAATAATATCACCATGGCAGGCAAACCTTTTGTTATTTATCATAAATGGGATGAAGAAAATGATGCCGTTATTTTCTCATGCTGCATCCCAACCACATCAAAGATGACCTCATCAGAAGCTAATATTTTAACAGGGCAACTCGAACCATTTAAAGCTGTAAAAACAAAACTTAGGGGTGACTATGAAAATCTTAAAGAATCGTGGGATCAAACCATGAAATATATCGCTCAAAATAATTTAGAACTTATCGAATCTGGACCAATGATTGAAGTTTATCTTACCGATCCAATGTCTACACCAAATCCCGCAAATTGGATTACAGAAATCTACTTAGCCGTTAACTAATGAAACAACTCTTACTCGTATTTGTAGGTGGAGGCTTTGGAAGTGTGCTTCGGTTTATTATCGGAAGACACTTCAATAGTCATGACTCTGGAATACCTTATGGAACATTTGCTGCTAATATCATTGGGAGTCTTCTCATTGGAATTATTCTCGGACTTGCCGCCAAAAATGACACCCTCAACACGAATCAAACTTTATTGTTGGCAACAGGATTCTGTGGCGGATTTACCACATTCTCTACCTTCGCCTACGAGAATCATGTATTGCTAAAATCTGGAGATTTTACATCCTTTGCACTTTATACAATCGCTAGTTTTGTTATTGGATTTCTTGCCGTATTCTTCGGAATGTATCTTGTGAAATCTTAATGCTTATCAAATGCTTTTACACCAGCTCTAATGTCGAGGTCTAAATAGTTTTCTCTTGGAACAATCGGACATGAATAACGCTCATTATAAGCGCAATACGGATTATAAGCTTTGTTAAAATCAATAACGAGTTCATCGCCTTCAGGAATTCTCATATCAATATAACGACCACCTCCATAACTCTCTTCACCATTAGTATTATCTAAAAAAGGCAGAAATAAGTAATCTACATATTCTTCTGTCTTAATCAAACCCTGATTTTGATAAATGTTTAGTTCATGTGATCTCCCATTGAGTTCAAAAGTAATAACACCATACTTAACATATTCGGGTAAGCGACTCGTCGTTGTTTTCATTTTAAAAACCTCTTCATTTGGTGTTCTTTTAAATGTTGCCTTTACAACAAATGTAGAATCAAACTTAAAGAATTCTAAACCTTTAAAGTTTTTTCTGTCCTTATCCTTTAAAGGCGATGTTGTGGCATCCTTATACTCTGCATTGATTTCTTGTTGAAACTCAGTGTCTCCTGAAATTGGACGTTTATTTTGAGCACAACTCAAAGTAGATATGAATAGAAATAATAATAAAAAGTGTTTCATAATGCTAGTTTTCAAATCAAAAATACAACTTAAAGTTTTTTTTCTTAGCTTTGATTCATAATTAAAGATAAAATGAACAACTGCGTCATTACATATAAGCAAGGACAAACCTCTTTTTTTAAGAGTCGGACACGCTATATAAAATGATGTTATAATTATTTAACCAACCAATCATAAAAAGTCCGACAATATCGTCGGACTTTTTACATTAATAAACCAAGCTGATTCTAAACTTAGAGTCAAATCAATTACAATGAGAACTTTATTTAGAAATTACTTCAACACGTTTAAAGGCCTATCTAGAGAGGTATGGTGGCTCGCTTTAATTACACTTATAAATCGAGCAGGCACCATGGTCATTCCATTTCTATCATTGTATCTAACAGATAATTTACAGTTTTCGTTTAGTGATGTAGGATGGATTATGTCGGCCTTTGGTTTAGGCTCTGTAGTCGGCACATGGATTGGTGGTAAATTAACCGACATTATAGGGTATTATAAAGTAATGGTGAGAAGTTTACTATCAACGGGAGTGCTTTTTATTACGCTTCAATTTCTTGACACCTTTGCATCCCTTTGTATTGGAATCTTCTTGGTAATGGCCGTAGCAGACACGTTTCGTCCGGCGATGTTTGTTGCTATGAGTGCTTACAGTAAAGCCGAAAACAAAACACGCTCAGTAACACTTATACGATTAGCTATTAATCTAGGTTTTTCAGCGGGTCCAGCAGTTGGAGGATTGATTATAACAACTATTGGTTATGATGGTCTATTTTGGATTGATGGCATTACGTGTATTTTAGCAACTATCTTATTAGTAAAAGTTTTAAATCCTAAAGTTTCTAAACCATTGGATGAGTTCAAAGTAGACAATCCGAAGTCGGTTTATAAAGACAAACCGTTTTGGATATTCTTTATCGCAATGGTACTATTTGGGATTATATTTCTACAATATTTTTCTACCATGCCATTATACTATAAAGAAGTACACAGACTCACAGAATTTGAGATCGGCTTGCTTCTTGGCCTTAATGGGTTAGTCATTTTTATTTTGGAAATGCCACTCATCAAGTGGTTAGAAAACAGTAGCTATTCCAAAACAGGGCTCATGCTATTTGGAGCCGTTTTAGTTGGTATTAGTTTTGTCATACTGACGTTCACCTCATGGATAGGCATATTAATCGTTGGTATGCTATTTATGACTATAGGTGAAATGATTACATTCCCATTCTCCAATGCATTCGCTATTGAACGCGCGAAAAGAGGCAATCAGGGCGAATATATGGCGATGTATGTTATGGCTTTCTCGGTAGCGCATATTTTTGGTCACAATGCAGGTATGCAGCTAATTAATTATCTTGGTTTTAATAATACGTGGTTTATTGTAACCTTCTTAGCAGTACTCTGTGTAGTATTATTAATATTCTTGCAAAGGTATTTGAAACGCAACACGACTTAATATGAATTTAAATCAAGTTACCATACCATCAATTGATGTAGAAAAAGCTTCTACCTTTTACAAAACACTCGGCCTTAAGCTTATTGTAGACGCTCTACCTGACTATGTTCGATTTGAATGTCCCGACGGAGATGCAACGTTCTCGATTCATAAGGTCGAAGAATTACCCTATGGCAATGGTGTCATTGTATATTTTGAGCATGAAGATCTAGATGACCTCGCTATATATCTTAAGAAAAAAGGAATTATCTTTACTAGTGAACTGGCAGCAAAATCGTGGTTATGGCATGAAGCACATTTGGAAGATCCAGATGGGAATCAGATTATTTTATATTCGGCAGGACAACACCGAAAAAACCCACCTTGGCGTATCAATGAATAATTAAAAATGAAGCACCTAATTTATATATTAATCTTAAGTCTCCTATTTACTTGTAATACTTCTGAAGAGAAAAAAGCAGATAAAAATAATGAGATACTGAGAGACGAAATGTCCAGTAACAAAGTGCTTCCAGAGTTAGAACCAAATAGATATAATGTGGCGTTTCTCATCATGGATGGTGTCTACAATACCGAATTAACAGCACCTTTTGATATTTTTCAACACACGATATTTCGAGACCGTATAAAACCTATGAATGTTTTTACCGTAGCTAATACGGATAAGCCAATTGTCAGTTTTGAAGGAATGCGCATTTTACCAGATTTTAATTACACCAATGACAGTTTGCCTAAAATTGATATTCTAGTAATACCCAGTGCAGAGCATCATATAGATACGGATCTCCAAGATGAGATTATGATTAATTTTGTAAAACGTGTTGATCAAGAGGCGCTGTTTATGACTTCGCATTGTGATGGTGCCTTTGTGCTCGCTAAAGCTGGGTTATTAAATAACAAAGTATCGACAACCTTCCCTAGTGATGTTGATACGATGCGTGAGCGATTTCCTGAGTTAGACATTAGAAAAGAGGTGTTATTTGTTCATGATGGTAAGTACATTACCTCCGCTGGTGGCGCAAAATCTTTTGAAGCAGCTTTATATCTTTGTGAGTATCTTTATGGGAAAACCATTGCTGAAAGTTTAGCAGGTGGCTTAGTGATAGATTGGAATTTAGACAACGTACCTCATCTTATCATTGATAATTAATTATTTTAAGGGCTTTATTTCATTGTGTTTGATCACATGAGATAATACAATTTGCGTCTTCGATTCACCATACACAATCAATTGGTCAATAAACGATTCTAAATGTTTTTGGTTCTTAAGAACTACTTCCATGACTATATTTTCATTTCCTGTGATACGATAACAATTTACGACTTCCTGATATGTTTTCACTTTTTCTAAGAAGGGTTTTAACATCCCCATGAAAGCTCTTAAAGTGATGATAGCTTTTAATTGATAACCCACCTCAAAAGGGGAAACTAAAGCATTATAACTCTGGATAATACCAGCATCTTCCATTTTTTTAATGCGTTCGGAGACGGCTGGAGAGCTGATACCTACTTGTCTTCCTATTTCAGCATTAGACTGTCGGGCATTTAATTGCAGGTAGTGCAAAATCTTCCAATTTAACTGATCAATTATCATTTAAAGTATTTTTAAAATATACGTTAATATTTAAATCAAATATACAATTTTACTTTAAATTATAAAGCTAATTTTCCTGAGTTGTCACTAATTTTGTTACCCTTGCTATTAAAAAAATGAATTATAATATCCCATCGAATTTGTATGAACTGCCTATATATCAAAAGGCTATGGATATTCTCGTGCTTTCGAGAAATATTTCAACATATATCAATCAAGACTTATCTTATTTAAGATCTGACGGTTCTGAAGACTCAGATATCTATTTTTCGGGAGATATAGTTCAGCAGTCTGAATCTTTGGCTCCAGAAATTGAAAAAGCTCAGGCTGAGCGTTTTTCAGACAAAAAACACAAACATTTGGCGTCTTTAGAACGCTTAACACATCGCTTGTATCTTAATTGTAAACGTCTGCAACATTGTAATAGTGACGGTAGGGATTATTTACCGATCCTTCAAAGTGAACTTAAGAAATTTAAGCGTTTGCAGCGCAACTGGATGATGACCTTATAATTCAATCGCTATCAATTACTTTTATTTTTGCATGATGCTTTATCGGAAAATTGCATGAATTCGCTATAAAACAAAGTTTATTAGCCTCTTTATGAAGACGCAATGCCTTATCAATCATTGAAGTTTTCAAAACCGTAACTACAGGATTTAAAACCACAGAGACAAAGGCACCACTCCCATCCGGTTTTAATTCTAGAATTCCAATAGCATCATCCGTATAATCAAGGAGTTCAATTCGGTTTTGCGCACAAACGTAAAAATAAGACATCATGTGACATGATGACAAGGCAGATAAGAGTAAATCTTCAGGATTATGTTTGGTCTCATCACCTTTAAAAGCTTTAGCTGCGGAAATCGTCAACGGTGTTTTTCCATCAATAAAAACGTGATGCGTTTTTCCATTAACCGAAACATCTAAAGCATCTTTAGATGACCATTTTGCTTGAACTTTGAATTGTGTTTTAAACATAAGAGATGAGCATGAAATCCCAAAACAAGTTCGAAATGAGCGCTATTAAAAATCTCTCATACGTTTTGCATTACGACCCTGGAATCCTGTTTACATATTTCGTCTATACTGACCTCCTACTTCAAATAAAGCAGAAGTAATCTCACCTAATGAGCATACTTTACAAACATCCATTAGGGCTTCAAAAATATTTTCATTATTAATCGCTCTGTGCTGAAGGTTTCTCAATAACGCGCTAGTATCATTAGCTTTATGAAGGTTCTCTAAAGTTTTAATTTGAAATTGCTTTTCTTCTTCAGTTGCTCTAATCACTTCCGCAGGTAACACTGTTGGTGATCCAGTACTACTTAAAAACGTATTTACACCAATAATTGGAAATTCTCCGTTATGTTTTAGCGTTTCATAATATAAACTCTCTTCTTGAATTTTACTACGCTGATACATGGTCTCCATAGCTCCTAAAACGCCTCCGCGTTCTGTAATGCGATCAAATTCTAACAACACAGCTTCTTCTACTAAATCCGTCAGTTCCTCAATAATAAATGACCCTTGAATCGGATTTTCATTTTTATTTAAACCTAATTCTTTATTGATAATCAACTGAATTGCCATCGCACGACGAACCGATTCTTCAGTCGGTGTGGTTATGGCTTCATCATAGGCATTTGTATGCAACGAGTTACAGTTATCATATATCGCATATAAGGCTTGAAGTGTTGTACGAATATCATTAAAGTCAATTTCTTGAGCATGTAAACTACGTCCAGAAGTTTGAATGTGATACTTCAACATTTGCGCTCTAGAATTCGCACCGTATTTATTTTTTAAGGCTTTCGACCATATTTTTCTGGCGACACGACCAATAACAGCATATTCTGGATCGATTCCGTTAGAGAAAAAGAAGGATAGATTTGGACCAAATTTATTGATATCCATACCTCTCGATAAGTAATATTCTACGTATGTAAATCCGTTAGATAATGTAAATGCCAATTGTGAAATAGGATTTGCTCCAGCTTCGGCAATGTGATATCCTGAAATAGATACTGAATAAAAATTACGAACATTATTTTCAATAAAATACTCTTGAACGTCTCCCATGAGTCTCAAAGCGAACTCTGTTGAAAAAATACATGTATTTTGTGCTTGATCTTCTTTTAAAATATCGGCTTGAACAGTCCCACGAACTTGTGCTATGGTTTTTGTTTTAATATCTGTATAAACTTCAGCGGGCAGCACTTGATTACCTGTTACACCGAGTAACATTAATCCTAATCCATTATTCCCTTTTGGCAATTCACCATTATACTTTGGACGTTCTTTATTCTTATAAATGGTAGCTATTTTGGCTTCAACCTCTTTTTCTAATCCGTTGTCCTTAATATAAATCTCACATTGTTGATCGATGGCTGCATTCATAAAGAAGCCTAACAGCATTGGGGCTGGACCATTAATGGTCATACTTACCGACGTCATTACATCCGCCAAATTAAAACCAGAATACAACTTTTTAGCATCATCCAAACAGCAAATAGATACACCAGCATTACCAATTTTTCCGTAGATATCTGGCCTGTGGTCTGGATCATTACCATACAGTGTTACACTATCAAAAGCTGTTGATAATCGTTTTGCTGGTAATCCCATGCTGACGTAGTGAAAACGACGGTTGGTTCGTTCTGGTCCTCCTTCACCTGCAAACATACGCGCTGGATCTTCACCAGTTCTCTTAAATGGATATAAACCAGAGGTAAAAGGAAATTCTCCTGGAACATTTTCTTGCAACGTCCATCTTAGAATATCTCCCCAAGCCTGATATTTCGGTAGCGCTACTTTCGGGATTTGTGTATGTGATAGAGACTCGGTATGTGTTTCGATCTTGATTTCTTTATCACGAACTTTAAAAGCGTAAATTGGGTTTTTATACTTGTTGACTTTGTCATCCCAACCTGTAATAACTTCCCAATTATAATTATCTAAATTGAGTTTTACTCGGTCAAATTCACCTAGAAGTAATTTTATAAAATCTTTATTTTCAGAGGATTCAATAGATTTAGAATCGATGCCAGATTTATCTAATTGAGGTGCGCTCCCTATCACAGATTCTATCGTCTTATAAATCCCATATAACCTTTGCGCAACTTCAACTTGCTCATCAGCCGTCTTATCATAAGAACGATTGGTTTCAGCAATTTCGGAAAGATATCGAGTTCTTGAAGGAGGAATCACAAATATCTTTTCACTCATTTCATTTGAAATTTGAAATGTAGAATTTAAATCGGTGTCTGTTTTCTCAACAAGCTTATCCATAATGGCTTTGTAGAGCGTATTCATTCCTGGATCATTGAACTGAGAAGCGATGGTACCAAATACAGGTAAGTCTTCCTGAGGTATATCCCAAAGATTATTATTACGCATGTATTGTTTTTTGACATCGCGTAAGGCGTCTAATGAACCACGTTTATCGAATTTATTGATGGCAACCAAATCGGCAAAGTCCAACATATCGATTTTTTCAAGTTGGGTTGCTGCTCCAAATTCTGGGGTCATGACATATAATGCTACATCGCTATGTTCTATAATTTCAGTATCAGATTGACCAATTCCAGATGTTTCCAAAATAATCAAATCATATTCTGCAGCTTTTAGTACTTGTACAGCCTCATTCACATATTTAGATAAGGCCAAGTTAGATTGACGTGTCGCCAAACTACGCATATAGACTCGTGGTGAATTAATCGCATTCATACGAATACGATCCCCTAATAAGGCACCTCCTGTTTTTCTTTTAGAAGGGTCTACTGAAATGATACCAATTGTTTTTTCTGGAAAATCAATTAAGAAACGACGAACTAGTTCATCAACTAAACTCGACTTTCCTGAACCACCAGTTCCTGTAATTCCAAGAACAGGAGTTTTAGAATCTTTATTTTTTAAATGTATTTTATTTAGTGTTTCCTTAGCAACTTCAGGGAAATTTTCCGCGGAAGAAATCACACGAGCAATGGCTTTCGGATTTTTCTTGGGTAGTATATCAAGTTCACCATTTAATGTATCACCTATAGCAAAGTCTGATTGTTCTACTAAATCATTGATCATGCCTTGCAATCCCATTTCACGTCCATCATCTGGAGAATAGATACGAGTAATACCGTAATCCATGAGTTCTTTAATTTCCGAAGGTAAAATAACACCTCCGCCTCCTCCGAAGATTTTAATATGTCCAGCACCTTTTTCTTCTAATAAATCGTACATGTATTTGAAGTACTCATTGTGTCCACCTTGATAAGAGGTCAAACAAATCGCATTAACATCTTCCTGAATAGCGGTATTAACAACTTCATCAACACTTCGGTCATGACCTAAATGAATCACTTCTACTCCAGTAGCTTGAATAATTCTACGCATTATATTAATTGATGCATCGTGTCCATCAAATAGTGAGGCTGCAGTAACGATTCTAACTTTATACTTTGGGTTATATGGTGCAACTTGCTTCATTCGTAAATTTTTGAATTTTTGAGTGCTCAAATTTACGGAATATTCAAAAAATACAATCTCTTTTTAAGAAATATATAAGGGTTAAAGACTATAGCGATCACCTTCTTTCGCGAAATTAAATCCGAGATTTTGAATGCTATCCTTCAAACGGTGTGAATCCCTTATTGTTGGATTGGTATGGTTAAAGTGAATAAAATATATTTTATTCTTAGTTTCTAATGATTCATTTTCAAATAAAGTTGTAGTTTCAGTTGTAAATGGATGCGGAATTTCACTCATATCCCTTTCTAATTCACCATCTCGAAAAAAAGAAGCATCTACAAAAGCATAATCTACTTTTTTAACTTCTGCAATAATATCGTGATCCCAAGCATGCCACTTGTCAATATCGGGAATAAATAATGCTGATTTTGATTCACCTTGTATTTTATAGCCCACTGTTTCAGAATATTCATCACGATGTGGTACTAAAAATGGAGTGACTTTTAAGGCATCACTCATAGGTATTGTAGAATCATTATGAAGTTCTTTTATCTGAATATTTCTAAACGATACTAATTGATTCCATGGTCCATTTGATTCCAAATAATGCTTCATTCTTGGCATGGCGTATACCGGAATATTATTGCCTCCCAATGCTTCAAAACCAAAATACATCAGACCTGTATAATGCCCCATATGCCCATGTGTTAAAAATACGCCATCAATCAGCTTCTCATTATCTATATGATCAGTCTTTAGTTTCTGTATTTGCTCGGTGACATCTGGCGTTGCATCAAACAGCCATTTTTGCTTAGATTCTAAATCAACGAGTCCCAAACAGGACACTAATTGTTTTGATTCTATTCCCTTATAAATGGCTTGACAACATTTTTTATCACAATCGATTTGAGGGTAACCCGCATCTTGAGCAATCCCAAGTACTGTTAAATACTGTTTAGAATTAAAGCTTTTGACTTGTTTCTCTAAGTTATTATTTTCTTGACAATTCACTAAAAGAACGCTACAGAATAGGCCTAATATTTGAAAGTGCTTCATAACTAAATATCTATATTTGTTAAATATATAAAAACCTTAAATCATGATTCGTAAACTTTTAGCTTTAGTTTTAATTTTTAATCTAATCTCTTGCGCAGAATTGCAAGAAGTCGTTAACAATCTACCACAACAAGGAGGAGGTGTTTTAAGTAATGTCGATATTGCCTCTGGCCTTCGTCAGGCGCTGGATTTAGGCATAGACAAACAAGTAAGTAAACTCACGCAAGAAGATGGATTTTATAAAAACGAATTAGTCAAAATCTTACTTCCAGAAGAATTGCAGAAAGTAGACAAAGGTTTACGTGATATCGGACTTGGCAATTTAGCAGATGAAGGCCTAAAAGTTCTCAATAGAGCCGCCGAGGACGCTGTTAAAGAAGCTACACCCATATTCATTGCGGCTGTTAAAGATATCACCTTTGATGATGCTAAAAACATATTACTCGGAAGTGACAAAGCAGCAACAGAATACCTCACTAATAAAACACAAACAGCTTTGTACAATTCGTTTAAACCTGTAATCTACGACTCTTTTAGTAAGGTAGGAGCTGATCAAATTTGGGAAAATCTCATCAATAAGTACAATGCTATTCCATTCACCAGTAACGTTAATCCTAATCTAACGGACTATGTCACTGGCGAGGCTTTAAAAGGCGTTTATACCATGATTGCTGTTGAAGAAAAAGAAATAAGAAACAAAGTGTCGTCACGAACAACTGATCTACTCAGAAAGGTGTTTGCGCTTCAAGATTAAGTTTTGTTCAGGTGTTTTTAGTTTAACCAAGATTTTTAAATGAATTAGAAAAAAAATTAAAGAGTTTAAATTATGGTATCACCACGTGTTAAACTTAGTCTTTTCTGTATGTATTATAGCTGTTCTATCACTTTTAATGTTATCCTAATATTAGCATAACATTAGAAATCAAAATAAATACCATCTTTGTAACCGTTAGTTAGAAGCGTACACTTCCGTGTTCATTTTGAATTAAAAAAGTTAGTTATAAAAATCGATCTCATTACAAGATCGATTTTTTTTATATGGCCTCAATCACTTTTATTTTGTTCATTTACAATATTTTATTACATTTAATTGTTAAACGCCATAACATGAAAAACACCAAAAAAATATTAGACCATCAAATGGTATTGGTGTCGCGTTACAAAAACCTCATCGAACAGGCTTATAATATCCGTCATACAGATTCAGCATTAAGTGATATTTCTGAATATAAAGCCATTCAACTCCTCCATAAAATAAATAAACTAAACTATTTAATTAGAGATTTAAATATTGTTCAACAGAATTAACCTTCAATTTTGTGCAATGTTCTAAAATAGCTAAATGCCTCAATGAGTCGCGAGCCATACCACGAAAAGTACTCCCCATTAACGACTTGAATTTTCACATGAGGAAGTATTTTTTTTAAGTCTTCAATATGTGATGCTTTAAAGGGAAAAGGTTCACTCGACAAGAATATTGCATCTATGCTTTCATCAATATTTAATAAATCAATTTCAGGATATCTTTCTTGCTTTGCGAAATAATTTTCGTAATTATTAAGCCGAAGCATTGCATCAATAAAGGTAGAGTTTGCAGCAACCATCCAAGGGTCTTTCCAAATAAAATAGGCCACTTTTAATTTCGGTTGATGCTTTATATAAGTACTAAACTTTTGATATTCACTTTGAATCGTGGTAATCAAATCATCAGCCTTTTCCTTAATAGAAAACAATCTTCCATACATTTTAATTAGCTCCAAAGCACCATCCAAATCGCAAATACTACTCACATGAACAGGTGCGATAGATTCCAATGCTAAAATCATCTCTTGCGTGTTCTCTTCCTTATTACATAAAATGATATCAGGCTGCAAGGCTTTGATTTTATCATACTGTACTTGTTTAGTACCTCCTACAACTTTTTTTTCTTGACGTAAATGATTTGGATGCACACAAAATTTAGTGACACCAATAATTGAAGCTTCAAGGTTTAAGTCAACTAGCAGTTCTGTTTGAGAAGGCACCAAAGACACAATTCGTTGTGGAATCTTTGACAACTTGATTATTCTATTGAGTTGGTCTTGGTGTTTCATGATGAGATTCTGAAACGTGTGCAGTATAAGAATTAAGTATAATACTCATTTGCTTTTGAAGTTCTTGTGCTTTAATAGCAGCAGCTTGAGCAAAGTCTTCATTAGGTGATGCGTAGATAATACCTCTAGATGAGTTGATCAACAAACCTACCGAATCTGTCATTCCATATTTACATACATCTTGTAAATTTCCGCCTTGTGCTCCTACTCCAGGTACCAATAAAAAAGCTTCAGGAATAATTTGTCGTATATCAGCTAGATACTCAGCTTTAGTTGCTCCAACAACATACATGAGCTGTTCAGAATTTGTCCATGTCTTTGAGGTTTCCAAAACTTGTTTATACAATTCTTTGTCATCTACAATTTTCGTCTGAAAATCAAAAGCACCTTGGTTTGAAGTTAAAGCTAGCATAATCGTATGTTTGTCTTGAAAAGCTAAAAAAGGCTCTACCGAATCTTTTCCCATATAAGGAGCAACAGTAACACTGTCAAATGCTAAATCTTCAAAAAAAGCTTTAGCATACATTGAACTCGTATTTCCTATATCTCCTCTTTTCGCGTCTGCTATAGTAAAAATTTCAGGATGCTTTATATTTAAATAGTTAATGGTTTTCTCAAGCGCTTTCCAGCCTTTGAGTCCATATGCTTCATAAAACGCTGTATTGGGTTTGTACGCAACACAGAGGTGATGTGTGGCATCAATAATAGCTTTATTGAAGGTAAAGATTGGGTCTTCTTCTTCTAATATATGTTTTGGGATTTTATTGAGATCAACATCCAATCCAATACATAGAAAGGAGTTCTTTTTTTTGATTTGGTATACTAACTCTTGTGTTGTCATATTAAAAAAAGCCAAAAAAGTGGGACTGAGGTTATATATGCTCGTCACTAGCTTTTAACTTCTCAGTATTTTCAGCTAGCATAAGTTCGTCAATTATTTTTTGAATATCACCATTCATGATATTCTGTAAATCGTATAATGTTAATCCAATTCTATGATCGGTCACGCGACCCTGTGAATAGTTATATGTTCTAATTTTAGCACTTCTATCTCCTGAACTCACCATAGAACCACGTTTTTCGGCATCGGCAGCATTCTTTTTTGCCAACTCCATTTCATATAAACGAGAGCGCAGAACTTTAAATGCTTTCTCTTTATTTTTATGTTGTGATTTTTGATCTTGACATTGTGCAACTAATCCTGTAGGCTCATGCGTTAATCGAACGGCAGAGTAGGTTGTATTTACCGACTGACCTCCTGGGCCTGACGAACAGAAGAAGTCAATACGAACATCTTTAGGATCGATTTCTACATCAAACTCTTCGGCTTCTGGAAACACCATACAAGTGGCAGCGCTGGTATGTACACGACCTTGTGTTTCAGTTTGCGGCACGCGTTGCACACGATGAACTCCAGCTTCAAACTTGAGTGTTCCATAGACATCTTCACCTGAAACTTCAAACTGAATTTCTTTAAAACCTCCATTAGAACCTTCACTGTAATCTACAGTATCAACTCTCCAGCCTTTACTTTCACAGTATTTCGTATACATTCTATATAAATCACCAGCAAATATACTGGCCTCATCTCCACCTGTTCCAGCTCGCAGTTCAACAACTGCATTTTTAGAATCCTCAGGATCTTTAGGAATCAATAAGAATCTAATATCATCCTCTAATTTCGGAATACCTTCTTTAGCCTCATCATACTGCATTTTCGCCATTTCAACCATTTCTGGATCACTACCATCTGCGATGATCTCTTCGGCTTCCTTTAAATTATTGGTAAGTTCTAAATAGATCTCACGCTTATCCATTAATAAGCGTAAATCTTTGTATTCTTTATTTAGTTGAACATAACGTTTTTGGTCAGTAATGATATCTGGTTGAATGATCAAATCACTTACCTCATCAAAACGTTGTTTTATTATTTGTAATTTCTCTAACATCTATCTTCTAAATTGTGTTTCAAAAATACGATAATTTATGGATTTCCAATAGTGAATAACTTGTTAGTCCACTCAAAAATATTGTAATGTGTTTTGACGTTATATCCTCATGCGAAAGCAAGTCAAATCAATACTAAACTACTATAAATCGCTATCCTTATGGTCATTTATTGTGACGCTTGGGATTACGATTATCAATCCTGAACTGATTCTAGCCTTAACCACAAAGCTATTTTTAGTGTTTGTACTCTGGTTTATGATTAGTGATCGAAAAGTTAGACAGCGATTACGTTTTTATAGAATTAGTGGTGTTTCTAATCTTAAATTCTTTACGGTAATTTACCTTTTTGATGGCTTGATTACTACGGCCTTTTTACTCTTGATCAAAGGGTTTATCTAAAATTGTGTTTTTCTAATACGACACATCTTTTTTGTTTCCTTTATTACTTATATAACCGCCAATATAATTCTATTTATTATCTTGTTGTTCAATACAATATCGAAAATATCTTTAATTACAAAAGCTATATCGATAGATATATTTCTAAAAAATGAAAAAAACAATTAACTATATATTTTTAATTATTACGCTAACAACATTTTTTAATTGTACAGAAAATAAAACAACTAAAATTAACGCCACAATAGTTATTAAAAACATAAATATTATTGATGTTGTAAATCAAAAAACGTTAAGAAATATGACCATTGTTATTGTTGATAATAAAATTTCGGATATAAAAAGATCATTGGATTTAAAATTAGATAACAACACAAAAGTTATAGATGGCAGTAACAAATATGTAATTCCTGGATTGTGGGATATGCATTTCCATGCTGTAAATGATAGGTTTTATGATTGGGATGTTTATAATCCTGATTCTACAGATATTGAGCAACGAAAAACTTTTGCACCTCTTTTAGTTGCATTTGGCATAACTGGAACAAGAGAAATGAGTGGCAGTAAATTCTCTTTAAATTTAAAAAGGCAAATACATAATAAAGAACTAATTGGCCCACATTTTATTGTGGGAACGCCATTAGTAGATGGTGCTATTCCATTATTTCCTGGTGGCTCAACAGTGTCTGTGACTAAGCCTAATGAGGCTGAAGAACTTGTTAAACAATTTCATGAAGATGGTTATGATTTTATAAAAACTTATTCTCATTTATCTGACGAAACATACAAAGCCATACATAAAAGTGCTAAAGAATTAAATTTTGAAGTTTCAGGTGAAATCCCTATAACTGTAAGTTTATGGGAAGCATCAGATTTAGGGCATAAAACTGTTGAACATTTAACAGGGCTAGAGGTAGCAACCTCAAGTAAAGAAAATGAATTAAGATCTAATTACAGAAATGAAGTAGGCAATCTTACTAAAGAAACAAAACAAAAAGATAAAATTAAAACTTGGAATAGATCGGAATGGGAAGGGACTTTAACGAAAGATCTAAATAAAACTAAAGCACTTTATAATCATTTAGAAAATAATAACACTTGGGTTGTACCAACTTTGGTTATACAACGTGCAATTTCGTATCCTAATACGCCGAGTGTAAGAACCAATCCTAATTATAAGTATGTGACTAAATACGATACTTTAGTTGATTATTTAATCGAAGAATTTGATCCTGAACGAAAACTAAAAGCCACCTACGACAATAGATTTTGTTCTATTAAGGAACTACATGATGCAGGTGTTGGCATATTGGCGGGCTCGGACATGCAAGGTGGATTTCCTTTACTAGAAGAATTGGGGATTTTTGTAGATGCAGGACTCACACCTATGGAGGCATTAACAACTGCTACATTAAATCCTGCCAAGTATTTAGACAAAGAAGATGAATTTGGCTCTATTGATATTGGTAAATCAGCTGATCTGGTTATATTAAATGAAAATCCTCTTGAAAATATTAATCATCTTTTTAAAATCGACGGTGTCATTTTAAAAGGGTATTATTTAAACAGAGATCTGCTAGATAAATATTTAGAACAGACTGAGAAAGATGCTAGAACTTTAGAGAATGAATTTGAAAACTCAAATTAATACTCAAAAGTACCGTATTTGCTTTTTATAGTCAGCTTCTTTTTTTCTGAAGCTTCAACTCTGCCAATAATCTTAGCCTCTACATTAAAAGACTTTGATATTGCAATGATCTCATTGGCAATTTCAGGAGACACATATAATTCCATACGATGTCCACAGTTAAACACCTGATACATTTCTTTCCAATCGGTTTGAGATTGTTGTTGAATGAGATTGAATAAAGGTGGAATCTCAAACATATTATCTTTTACAATATGCAAATTATCGATAAAGTGCAGAATCTTTGTTTGTGCTCCTCCTGAACAATGTACCATTCCATGTAAGTTATCAGATTTAAACTTTGATAATATCGCTTTTATTATGGGTGCATAAGTTCTTGTAGGCGACAAGACTAATTTACCTGCGTTAATAGGAGCATTTTCTATAGTATCAGTCAATCTAGTTTGTCCAGAATACACCAAATCCTCTGGAACTGACGCATCGAAACTTTCAGGATATTTTTCAGCTAAGTATTTATGAAATACATCATGACGAGCTGAAGTTAGACCATTACTACCCATCCCTCCATTATACTCAGTTTCATAAGTTGCTTGCCCGAAACTTTCCAAACCTACAATAACATCTCCAGCTTGAATATTGGCATTATCGATGACATCACTTCGTTTCATGCGTGCCGTTACCGTAGAATCTACAATAATTGTTCGCACCAAATCGCCAACATCGGCAGTCTCTCCACCCGTAGAATGTATGGTTACACCAAATGTTTTTAGATCTTCAATAAGTTCCTCAGTACCGTTAATAATGGCTGAAATAACTTCACCCGGAATTAAATTTTTATTTCTTCCGATTGTTGAAGACAACATAATATTATCAGTTGCACCAACACACAGTAAATCATCTATATTCATGATTAATGCATCTTGAGCTATGCCTTTCCATACAGAAACATCGCCTGTTTCTTTCCAATACATATAAGCAAGTGAACTCTTTGTTCCGGCCCCATCCGCGTGCATGATAAGACAATAATCATCATCACTTGTCAAATAATCTGGAACAATTTTGCAAAATGCTTTTGGAAATAAACCCTTATCTATATGCTTTATGGCGTTATGCACATCTTCTTTGGACGCTGAAACGCCTCTTTGCGCATAACGTTTACTAATATCTTGGCTCATGAATCTATATTAAGCAACAAAAATAAGAATTGTTAGTTACAATTTTGGACTATTTTCATCATCAGTTATAGAATAGGCTTCAATAACTGTTTTATGGTCTTTTAAAAGTTTTGTCTTTTTCTGTGTTCCACCGAAATAAAAGTTTAAACCAAAGGCCAATCTAAAATAGGTGTCATCCGATGCCCCTGCTTCCAAACCATCAAGTGTATCACTAGATACATAATTATAATCGGAATATAATTTAAGTGCAAATTGACTGCTCACAATATACTCCAAACCAATACCGCCTTGTACTTTAGGTGCGGTTTGCTTGAAATGATTTGCTGCATTATAACCGGCTCCAACAAATAAATAAGGTGAAAAGTGTTCATGTGGTAGCAGAAGTAATTCAACATTTAAGTCAAAAGACATAAACCCTTCATTAAAAGTATCTATATACGCTAGATTGAATTTATGATAACCAAAATCTATTGCTAAATAAGGTGTGAGATGACGTTTGTAACCAATATGACTATAAATTTCGAACATTGGATCTATGAAATCTCCGTTGATTACCGTAGTTCCTAGTGCCACATCAATAGCATTAGTCCCTCTTAAATCGTAAAACTCAGTTTTTGGTATTGGAGTATCATTTTTGTCTTGCGCTAAACTCTGAACACTTATCAGAACTATACACGCAAATAGTAATTGAAAACGAAATTGCTGTGCTATCATCAATATTTGTTTTGGTTATATATAACCAATAACAAAGTTATTTTAGGTTCAACAGATTTGGAGAAAGGGATGACAATATAAAAAATTAATTATCAATGAGTTATGTTTTATTAAATTTTAATTCTATGGAATAAAAAAAAGACAAATGAATTATTGTAATTCATTTGTCTTTAGTTTGACAATACTCATATTGTCAATAACTTTTGTAATCTTCAAAAATCATTTACGATTCTGCGTGAAATCTCGCTTCAGTTTTAACGACATCATCTTGAGTAAGATTATCTTTAACATCGTTAGAATCGTCCTGAGAAAACAACAAGGTAGCGAACATAAGCGCTGCTACACTTAGTAGTAACTTCTTCATTTTACAAAAAATTGATTAATAGCATTACAAACATAAGTATTTACTTATGTGAAGCTGTAGGAATAATCAAATATTCGATTAGTTGATAAAATTATGCGTTGAAATACATGATCACATGAGCAACTACGTAGGACTACGTACTCCTGTTATTCTCAAAAAAGTGACAATTCGTTAAATAAAGGTACTTAGTTCAGTAACGCAAATTTAATTTGTAAATAATAATTCTCGATACTTTGTTAAAGGCCAAAGTTCATCATCAACCAATAATTCTAATTTATCACAATGGTATCTGATATCGTCAAACAATGGTTTTATAATAAAACAATAAGCGTTGGCTTTTTCTTCAATAATATTTAATGCATTCGCTTTTTTACGTTCCTCTGTCATTTTAGTAACATTAGAATTTATACCTTCAATATGTGCCGAAATATCTTCAATAAGATTTAGCTGTTCTTTTGCCAACGTTTTGAATGATGCACCATAAATCTCTTTCAATCCTTTGACATTTTCAATGAGTACATTTTGGTATCTTACTGCTGTAGGCACAATATGGTTTCGTGCAATATCACCTAACACACGTCCTTCAATTTGAATTCGAAGCACATACTCTTCCATTTCGATTTCATAGCGAGCTTCCGATTCTACCTTATTCATTACACCAAGATCTTCAAAAAGGCGAATGGCTTGTACAGACACCTTTGCTTTTAAGGCTTCTGGAGTGCTTTTGTTATTACTCAGTCCTCTTTTTTTAGCTTCTTTTTCCCAAGCCTCACTATAACCATTACCTTCAAAGAGAATCGGTTTAGCTTTTTTGATGTACTCTCTTAAAACATTAAAAATTGCATCATCTTTCTTCATGTCTTTTTTAGAGATCATTTGCTCTACCTCTTGCTTAAAATCTAGTAATTGTTTGGCTACAATAGAATTGAGAACCGTCATCGCGCTAGCACAATTTGCCATTGACCCTACAGCTCTAAACTCAAATTTATTTCCTGTAAATGCAAAAGGTGACGTTCGGTTTCTATCGGTATTATCTAAAAGCACATCTGGGATCTTCCCTACCACATTCAATTTAAGGTCGGTTTTTTCCTTTGGTGATAATTTTCCATGAGTAACATTTTCCAACTCTTCTAAAACTTTAGTCAACTGTTCTCCTATGAACACAGATATAATAGCTGGAGGTGCTTCATTAGCACCTAAACGATGGTCGTTACTTGCCGATGCAATTGCAGCTCTTAATAATTCTTCATTATCATGAACCGCTTTTATGGTATTAATAAAAAAGGTCAAAAACTGCAGATTACTCATTGGTGTTTTTCCAGGACTCAGTAAATTGACTCCTGTGTTGGTTCCCAAACTCCAATTATTATGCTTACCTGAACCATTGACCCCAGCAAAAGGTTTTTCATGAAATAAGACTTTAAAATTATGGCGCTCTGCAACCTTATCCATGACATCCATCAATAACGAATTATGATCAACTGCTAAATTTGCTTCATCATAAATGGGCGCCAGTTCAAATTGATTTGGTGCCACCTCATTATGTCTTGTTTTGACAGGAATTCCTAACAACATGCATTCAGTTTCTAAATCACGCATATAAGACATTGCTCGATTTGGTATGGTTCCAAAATAATGGTCGTCTAGTTGCTGGCCTTTAGCAGGCGCATGTCCTAAAAGGGTTCGACCGGTGAGCACAATATCTGGTCGCGACATAGCCAATCCGCTATCTATTAGAAAATACTCTTGCTCCCATCCTAGAGATGCATTTACTTTTTTTACATTTTTGTCAAAATATTTGCAAACTGCCACGGCTGCGGCATCTACCGCTTGAAGCGCTCTCAAAAGAGGTGTTTTATAATCTAAAGCCTCACCAGTATAGGATACAAAAACTGTTGGAATACATAACGTTGTTCCATATATAAATGCTGGAGATGTAGGATCCCATGCCGTATAACCACGTGCTTCAAAGGTGTTTCTTATCCCACCACTAGGAAAACTAGAGGCATCTGGTTCTTGTTGCACAAGCTGCCCGCCTTCAAACTTTTCAATAGCCATTCCATTTCCAATAGTTTCAAAAAATGCGTCATGCTTTTCCGCTGTTGCACCCGTTAATGGTTGAAACCAATGGGTGTAATGTGTAGCACCTTTTGAAATTGCCCATTCTTTCATACCAGTAGAAATATGATCTGCTATGGTTCTATCTATTTTTTTACCATGACTAATGGCATCAACGACACTTTCAAATGCGTCTGTAGTTAAATACTGGCGCATGGTTGATTCATTAAAAACATTTGCGCCAAAAATCTCAGAACGCTTTACATGTTCTTGAATTGGTAAAGGCTGATGACTATATACTTGTTTTAAGGCATGAAATCTCAATATAGACATGTTTACGTTATTAAATTTAAATAATAGGGCAAAAATAACCAAAATTATACTTTATTATGAAGTACACCCCTAAAATTTAGAGGGTATAAAAAATTGTTAATAACATTTTATCTAAAATACCCCTATTTTTTTTGACCTCTCTATAAAAAATATAATATTTGTGCTTTCAATTTTTAAAAATTTAAATCAGCATGAGTAAATCTAAGTTAGAGTACATTTGGTTAGATGGATACAAACCAACTCAAAACATGAGAAGTAAGACTAAAGTTGAAGACAATTTTAGTGGTAAATTAGAAGACTGTCCTACTTGGTCTTTTGATGGTAGTTCTACAAAACAAGCCTCAGGAGGTGCTTCTGATTGCTTATTAAAGCCGGTGGCGATTTATCCAGATCCTGCAAGAGAAAATGGTTATTTAGTTATGACTGAAGTCTTAAATGCAGATGGAACTCCTCACGAAACAAACGGTAGAGCAACCATTGAAGATGACGATAATGATTTTTGGTTCGGATTTGAACAAGAATATTTCATTATGGATAAAGACACGCAATTACCTTTAGGATTCCCTATTGGTGGTTATCCAGGTCCACAAGGAATGTACTATTGTTCTGTTGGAGGAAGACATACTCATGGCAGAAGTTTTGTTGAAGAGCATGCTGATTTGTGTATCGCAGCAGGACTGAACTTTGAAGGCATCAACCAAGAGGTTGCTTCTGGACAATGGGAATATCAATTATTTGCAAAAGGCGCTAAAAAAGCAGGAGATGAAATTTGGGTCTCTCGTTATTTATTGGATCGTTTAACTGAGCAATACGGGTATTATATTGAATACCATCCAAAACCCGTTAAAGGAGATTGGAACGGTTCTGGTATGCACGCCAACTTCTCAAATACAGTTTTAAGAACTTGTGGTTCTCAAGAAACTTATGAAAAAATATGTGAAGCCTTTAGACCTGTTGTAGATGAACATATGGCTGTTTACGGGGAGTTTAATGATGAACGCTTAACCGGTTTACATGAAACTGCTCATGTATCAGATTTCTCATATGGCATTTCAGATAGAGGCGCTTCAATTCGTATTCCTATTATTACTGTTGAGAAAGGTTGGAAAGGATGGTTAGAAGATCGCCGTCCGGCATCGAATGGTGATCCATATAAAATTGCAGGTCGTATTATTAAAACAGTAAAATCAGCTAATATTAGCTAGATCAACAATATTGTTTTGTTCAATAAAGCGTCTTCATTTTTTTTTAATGAAGGCGTTTTTTATTTACACCTTAAACGCTAAAATTATAAATATTGCATAGGCTGTTACTAACAGAAAACCTTTATATCTAGAAATTCGATGTTTTGCAGGTATTAGGATTAATGGAATTAAGAGGGCCGAAAAAGCCAGCATCCAAAAAATATCTCGACTCAAAATTGAAGCCTCTGTGACTGGTATAGTCTTTATCATTGACGTTAAACCTAATACAGAACCAATATTAAAGATATTCGAACCAATTAGATTCCCTAAGGATAAGGCTTTCTCTTTTTTTGCTGCCGCGATTACAGAAGCCGCCAATTCAGGAACACTAGTCCCAATAGCGATTACCGTTGCCGCTATAACAGCGTCACTAACACCTAATGTTTGTGCTAAATCTTTAGCTCCTGCAACCAACCATTCTGACCCAAAGTATAAGGCTGCTGCTCCTATTAATAACCACAAGGCTATTTTGAAATTTGAGACTACCGCTAGACTTTCGTCAACCTCCTCTGGAATAACTTCTTTCTTAGCAGCTTTAATCAAAACAATTAAAAATGCGACGAGAAAAGAAAATAACACTAATCCTTCAAATGGCACTAACTGATTATCATTATATAAAAAATAATACAAAACGATTGAAAAGAGCATCATCACTGGCCAATTCAATCGATAAAATGATCGATCTACAGCAATAGTACCAACTAATGCCGTGATTCCTAAAACCAATCCAATATTAGCAATATTAGATCCTATTACATTATTCAAAGCAATAGCTGGAGAACCTGTTAAGGCTGCATTCAAACTCACAAGTAATTCCGGAGCTGAAGTTGCAAAACTCACCACAGTCATACCTATAACCATTTTTGAAATCTTTAGCTTAAATGAAAGTGCAACCGAAGACCGCACTAAGAACTCACCTCCTATTACCAATAAAATTAATCCTAAGATGATCCAAACTATACTCATGACAATTAATTTCTGCGAAGATATAAAAATTGTATAGTGTAAAACCATTAATATAAAACCGATTTACAGAAGCTATAACTTAAAATTTAGTTAAATAACTAATTTAATAGTTGTATAACTACAAAAATAGTTATACGTTTGTAAAGCAATCATTTCATACAACAATCGCCATGGAAAAGCTTACAAATAAAGAAGAAGAGATCATGCACATCTTATGGAAGCTAGAAAAGGCTTTCGTAAAAGATGTTTTAGCTGAAATCGCAGGGGACAAACCCCATTACAACACGCTTTCAACCATCATCAGACATCTTGAAGAAAAGGGCTATGTGAGCTATAACGCCTATGGCAAAACGCACCAATACTTCCCTATTGTTAGTAAAGAAGCTTATAAAAAACGTTTTATGAATACAGCTATTGAAAACTATTTCAATAACTCCTATAAAAATGTGGTGTCTTTCTTTGCTACAGAAGAAAAAATTAGCATCGAAGAGCTCAAAGAAATTATCGCTATAATCGAACAAAAGAATTAGTCATGGATTATTTATTGAAAGCATCCGCCATACTGATCATTTTTTATGTTTGCTATCAGTTATTTTTACAACGAGAAACGTTTTTTCAAAGCAATCGTTTGTTTTTATTATCTGGGCTCATCTTAGCATGCTGTCTTCCATTCATTGTTATTCCTCAATATATTGAATACACCCCAATTGATACCTCTTCTTTTGTGATGTCTTCAAACGAACTTGCAATACAAAAAGGGACACCATATGATTATGTGCAATTATTGCCCTGGTTTTATATAACAGGAGCTTGTTTTTTCTTCGGAAAACTGATTATTGAGTTTCTGTCTTTACGGCGGATATTAATTCACAGTGAAGCAAGTGCTTCTGGGACTTACAAAATTTTAAAAACTGAAGAGCAGGTAGCACCCTTTTCGTTCTTTAATCGTATTGTTTTTAATCCGAAACAATTTCAGGAAGAAGAATTAACACATGTGCTCACCCATGAGAAAGTACATGTCAAGCAATTGCATTCTATTGATACGATATTTGCGCAACTTGCATGCCTCCTATTTTGGTTTAATCCAGTTGTATGGCTATACAAGAAAGCACTCCAACAAAACTTAGAATTCATCGCAGACCATGAGGCACAATATGTATCGCAATGTGAAAAAAGCTATCAGACCGTCTTATTAAAAGCTAGTGCGAAAAATCATCAATTAGCGTTCACAACTAATTTTCACACATCATTAATTAAAAAACGAATCGTTATGTTACACAAATCAAAATCAAAACAGTTCAACAAAATCAAACTCTTATTAATACTGCCTTTCTTAGCAGTATTTATGATGAGTTTCAATACCGAAACTATTTATATTCCAGTGCCTGATGAAGTTCCAAAGAAGCAAGAAGTCACAAGTGAGTCTCAAGATAATTTAAACATCATGTTTAATAAAGATAACACCGATGATTATTTAGCGCTTACCAAAACACAATTATTGAAAAAAGGCATCACATTCAATTACAAAGGTTTAATACGCAACAGTAAAAATGAAATTACAGCGATCAATGTGACCTTTGAATCAAAAGTTAACAGTACGGCATACGAGGTGAGCGGAGTTGAGCCTATTAAACCTTTTTCATTTAAAAGTGACGGCACCTCATTTGGTGTGAGCACTATGGACAGTAATACTTTCGTATACAAAACTGAAGACGGAACAATGAAAGTACAATCTTCAGGTGGCCATGTTTATGTAATAGAAGACGTCGACGAAGAAGACACAAATGATAGCGATTCAGGAACTTTGAAAATTATAAAAAAACACAGTTTAGACTCTGTTCATTTTAAAACAATACAAGGTAAAACTACTTGGATTAGTAAAGATGGTACAAAAACAAATATCAATGCTTCGGAAAATGGCAGCGCTAATTTTATCATCACAAAAACTGACGAACCTATTTTTATCATTAACGGGAGCGCTGTTGACAAGTCTATTTTCGAAAACGTAGATTCAGACAATATTAAATCTATTAACGTATTAAAAGGAAAATCGGCATCGGAACTATATGGAGAGAAAGGGAAAAATGGTGTGATTATTATGAGTATTAAGGACGGTCAAAATACATTTATAAACAAAGATAAGAGTAAAGGAATTATTCTAAATTCTAATAATGTGAGAATTAAATCGGATGGGACAGAACCCTTATTTATTATTGATGGTAAAGTCATCAATAAAGACCAAATGGAATCTATAAATCCGGATAAGATTCATAGCATTGATGTCCTGAAAGACAAAAACGCTATAAAAGCTTATGGTGAAAAAGGTCAAAATGGTGTTGTCATAATCAATACTAAAGAAGCCATAAACGGGAATTCTAATCAAGATATTATCATTGAGGTACAAGAAGACAGTCCATGGAAAATTGACACAGAAACAGTAGTTACTGGGGTTTATTTTGTCGGTGATCCAGACGATACTCATCCAACTGCTGAATTCGTGATTTCTAAAAATTCTACTGACGCCTTTTTAGACCGACAAAAAAAGGAACTCAAAAAATTTGGTATCGATGCTAAATTTAGCAAGGTACGTAGAAACAAAGCTGGAGAAATCACCAGTATCAAAATTTCACTTGATGATAACCAAGGACGCAAGTCTAGTGCCAGCTGGAAAGAAAAAGACCAAGCCATTCCAGATATTGTGATGGGCAAATCTAAAGACGACAAACTCTTTGTTAGAGCTATAGGTTACTAAATCAAAAAAAAAGCGTCCCAATAATTATCGGGACGCTTTTTTTTGTAAACAAGTCTGTTTATTTAACAGCTAACTTTTTAATTGTTGCTTTGTTACCCGAAGTAATCTGCAGTAAATAAAGTCCGCTACTAAGGTTTAAATCTAAATTGGTGTTAGGATTAGCTTTTAGGGTTTTTATGGCTCTACCTTCCATAGAAAATACGGCTACAAGAGCTTCGCTTTGTAATCCTTTAATTGAAATACTGTTTTGAGTGGGATTAGGATAGACAATAATATTATTTAAATCAAAATCTGAAATACTCAATTGTTGATCCCAAGTTTGGCCAACATTATTTCCCCAAATATACTCTACAAGATCAGGTTGATCAATAAAAGGATTCCGATTGAATTGCCATGTATAGACTACGTTATTACGATTCATTTCGTAATCATCTGGTGGATCATTTCTGTGCCAATCTAACAAGGTTGCTAGGTCACCCAATTCTCCTGGACCATTTTCCGGATAACCATTAACTACCTGTAAGCCATTATATCTAATTTCCATATACAATACGCTTCTGGCAACATCTCCATAGAAGCTTCCAGCTGTAGCTACTGGTCCATTATATGCACCCATATTTGGATCTCCGTAATGTTTATTATTTCGTGAACTATTTTCCGGACCATCGGCAGCACGAAGCGCATGAGCATCAGAGTATCCATGTCGAAGTGAATCTGCTGTCGTATTCCAAAAAATGTCAATACCATCTGCAATTTCATCTTCTTCTATAGCATCAAAACCGCCTCGTGATCTTGGATAGGTGTGCTCACGATTCCATTTACCAACATTATTAGATCCCGTTTGCAAATCTAATTTTGGACGTCCTTGTTCGGTATATAAAAGCCACACTTCATTACTATTCAACGGATTTTGATCTGCTTCAGCTAAAATACTATTAACGTCAGCATAAGTTTGTGTTCTTACCACACCTTCTTCAGCAATAATATCTTGTAAAGCTTGCCGCAATGCCGTATCTGCCAAGCCATCTAAAGTATTATAATAGCTCCCAGGTTGCGTGCTTGTCACATTTCCGAAGGTAGGATTAAGAGGTGTCCCAAAATTAGCTACGGTAAAATCATTATCTACGATTCGGATTGCCAAATTATTATTTAAAGCCAAGTACTCTATCGGTAAATTCTCAAATCGAATCTTGGTGACTTCATCACCTTCATCATCAGAATCATCAATAAGTGTTATCGTAGTGGATGTTGTAGTTTGATTATTGGGAATTGTAAGAGCCGTGTCTCCTGTAAAATCTGACGAATTAAAACCATTATTATCTAGTAAAATATTAAAGTTTAGATCCCCAACGACAGGAGTTTCCGAAGTAAAGGTAATATCAAAATTACCGCCCTCATTATATTGTGTTTGCGCAATACTCATAGTAATACCATTAAGTACTATCCCACTACCATCATTAAGCTGTCTTGGTGTTGGCACTGTGCTAACATACGTCACATTATCATCCATATCTACAAAACGTTGAATGGAATTTGTATTATTATTAGGACCTTCATTAATTTGCTGAATATTTGTAAATCGCGGATCTTGACTAAATATGGCAATCATATCATCATCATTTGGTTCTCCAGTATCATAAAGTAATACATCAACAAGATTATCTATAGTTGCAACAGTATCTTCAGGAAAATCAATATCATTAGCTTGATAAATTGCAACAGCATCTGCTCCATTTTGAAAAACATTTTCTGAAATCAAGAATTGTGGTACCGGACTTACCGAATTACTACCAATGAGAAATAAGCCATTGATATCGGTTATAAAACCGTCGAGATCGACAGTGAAGTAACTTGAGTTCATTCCAGAGGCGGAGCCATTAAAAAAAACGAGCACAAAACCATCCAATGGATAATTAGGAGTTTCACTTAAGAGTTCGATGAATTCCATAGTATCAACTCCGGGTGTGTCACAATCTAATTCGTTGATCACAACTTGTGCGAAACCGAGTTGCATAAAACATATGGAAATGAAATAGAATAGCGATTTTTTCATTGTATGTTTTTTACAAATGTAAACATCTCATAGAGCTATTCAAGTTTCAGTGGTTAATAAATCTTTTTTTTTAACAAAATAAACCCGCTTATATAAGTCAAATCGGATATCAAAAATTCAGAATATTTAAAACAAAAAAAGATGAAACGGCTATTTTAAGGCATTTTATTAACGAAAAGTCCCTTGGTTTCAAAAAATCATCTCAAAAAGCTCCTTGAATTATTACAAATAACAATCAAATTCTAATATTTAATAATAATTATTAACATTTTTGAAGACAGTCACCTAATTATTGAAACACATGTCATCTTTATAGTTATAATATTATATTCAAAATCATAGATTTTGCTATAATCATTTGGTGAATGAATTATCAAAATGATATATTGATAACTCAATCAAGTAAACGAGATAAATATTAACCTTAAAACCAAATGTTATGATGACAATTACTAAATTAATAATCGATATTCTTTTTTCGATTAACTAACCCCAACCCATGATTGTAGAACTTAGTCTAGAATAAGTTTTACATCATTTCAAAAGAAGTTCTTTGGCAGCCCTATTAAAACTCTTAAATTTACTTTCGGAATTACATCTTTTCAAACCCAAAGCATATGACTCAACGATTCTTTAAGGGCCTTGCCAAACTCAATAAAATACTCTTACCCAGTTATTCCAAACAACAGTTAGACCTTAGTAAAGCCAGTAAACTCCAAATGGCAATCATTGGCTGGAGAGTATATATAACGAAGCGCGCTTTAGGGTAATTTTCAAGGTTGAGTTCTTATTTTTTTATTCAATCAATCTTTTAAATAATTTTGTTTTGTGTTTCTTCTAAAAAGAAATATATTTGCACCCACAAAAAAGGCCTCGTGGCGCAACTGAATAGCGCACTTGATTACGGCTCAAGAGGTTACTGGTTTGAATCCAGTCGAGGTCACGAATACATATTACTATTAGAAAAAACGCCAAGTTAACTTGTGCGTTTTTTTTTATATCAAAATGAGTCTTTATCAGGATAAATAATCTAACGAGAAAAACTAAAGAATCTTCAGAAGATAACTGCCTTTGATTTTTGATTCTTAAATTTGTACGATAATTATATCAGATATTTGCGTCGGCAGTTATCTTTGCAAAAAAAATCTATGGAATATATTTTAGCGCCTTGGCCTTGGTATGTTAGCGGTCCTTTGATTGCACTCATAATGTTCATCATTGTCTATTTCGGAAAAACCTTTGGGATGTCTTCTAACTTAAGAACACTTTGTACCATTGGCGGTGCTGGAAAAAAAATAAAATTCTTTGATTTTGACTGGCGAACACAACTATGGAACCTCTCGATAGTAGTAGGTGCTGTTATAGGTGGCTTTATTGCGCACTTCTATTTGTCATCACCTACAAATATTGACTTAAATCCGGATACAATCAAAACCTTAAGTTCATTAGGATTTGACAATGCAGGACAAACATTGTTACCACCAGAATTATTTAATTGGGACGCTGTACTCAGTATTAAAGGAATGGCTATATTAGTTATTGGTGGTTTTTTAGTAGGTTTTGGAACTCGCTATGCAGGTGGGTGTACTTCTGGACATGCGATTACTGGTTTGAGCAGTTTACAATTGCCATCTCTTATTGCCGTTATTGGATTCTTTATTGGCGGACTTATAATGATTCATTTATTATTCCCTTTAATTTTTAGTTAATATGAAAAACTTAAAATTTTTAATCGTCGGAATCATCTTTGGAATTGTTCTAGTAAAATCAGAAGCTGTGTCGTGGTATCGTATTTATGAAATGTTTAAATTTGAGTCGTTTCATATGTATGGTATAATTGGTAGCGCTGTCATTACCGGTGTTTTACTATTGTTACTTTCAAAACAAATACAACTCAATAACATAGAAGGCTCCCTTATGCGAGTACCACTAAAAGATAGGGGTTTTACGCGATATATCCTTGGTGGTAGTATTTTTGGTTTAGGCTGGGCTTTATCTGGTGCTTGTCCTGGCCCAATGTATATTCTAGTTGGTACAGGAGCAGTTTCTATGCTCATTGTAATTCTTGCAGCCATTTTTGGAACCTACATTTATGGATTACTTAAAGGAAAATTACCGCATTAACAAGCGAGATAAGAGTTCACACCTATGAGCATAATACTTCGTATCTTTAACGTCGCGAATTAAAGGATTAAAAAATTATTTACACGTATGATAATTGAACAAATATATACAAACTGTTTAGCGCAAGGCGCTTATTATATAGAGTCTAATGGGGAGGTTGCTATCATAGACCCGCTGCGTGAGACACAATCTTATATTGACAAAGCCAATAAAAATAAGGCAAAGATTAAATACATTTTTGAAACACATTTTCATGCCGATTTCGTTTCAGGTCATGTAGATTTGGCAAAGAAAACAGGTGCCACTATTGTTTATGGTCCTGGAGCAGAAACGAGCTACGACATTCATTCTGCGAAGGATAATGAAGTATTTCAATTAGGAAATATTAGCATAAAAGCACTTCATACGCCTGGCCATACTTTAGAATCGACGACATATTTACTCATTGACGAGAACGGAAAAAATCATGCAATCTTTTCAGGAGACACCCTTTTTCTTGGAGATGTAGGCCGCCCTGATCTCGCTATTAAATCTGATTTGACCAAAGAAGATTTAGCAAGCATGTTATTCGATTCGCTTCGAAATAAAATAATGCCATTAGCAGATGATGTGATTGTTTATCCTGCACATGGAGCAGGTTCAGCCTGTGGTAAAAATCTAAGCAAAGAAACCGTAGGAACGATTGGAGATCAAAAACGAACGAACTATGCGCTTAGAGCGGACATGACAAGAGCTGAATTTGTTGAAGAAGTTTTGGATGGTATTGCTCCTCCTCCACAATATTTTGCTAAAAATGCCATGCTAAATAAAACAGGATATGATACTTTTGAATCGGTTTTAGAAACTGGCAATATTGCCTTATCACCTGAAGATTTTGAAGCTTTAGCTAATCATGAAGAAGCATTAGTTTTAGATGTTCGTCCACAAAGCGAGTTCATTAAAAGTCATATTCCAAATTCGATTTTCATCGGACTTAACGGGCAATTTGCTCCTTGGGTTGGTGCTTTAATTACCGATATCAAGCAACCTATATTATTAGTCACTCCTGAAGGAAAAAGCGCAGAAGCAGTCACCAGATTATCTAGAGTGGGTTATGATCATACCTTAGGATATTTAAAAGGTGGAATTGACGGATGGCTCAAGGCAGGAAAAGAGGTTGACACATTAGAATCCATATCTGCAGAAGAATTTGCCAAACACACCAACATTAGTGAGCTAAATATTCTTGATGTAAGAAAGGATGGTGAATATAAAAGTATGCACCTGGATAACGCTCAACATTTTGCATTGGACTTTATAAATGAAAAAATGAATGAGGTCTCTAGAGATAATACCTATTACATATATTGCGCTGGTGGTTACAGAAGTGTAATCGCCGCTTCTATATTAAAATCAAGAGGTTTTCACAACCTCATCGATATTGCAGGTGGCTTCGGTGCGATTAAAAAAACAGATTTACCAACTACAGATTTCGTTTGTCCCTCAACACTATAACTTATGAAACAAACCATTTTAAATATTCAAAATCTGAAGTGCGGTGGATGCGCAAATACAATAATAACTCGAATGGAAACACTAGAAGGTGTTACTGAAGTCATTGTTAACAATGACACGCATACCGTTGGCTTCAAGTATAATACAGACAATCAACTTGAAACTGCCATTGCATTATTATCAACATTAGGATATCCTGTTGAGGGCGCATCAAATCCTTTAACTAAAAAAGCAAAGTCTTTTGTAAGTTGCGCTGTGGGAAGAATAAAGAGCTAAATGATTTCTGCACTCAATCCTGCTTCAAGAAGCATTGAACAGCGTGGCTCTAATTCTTTATATTCACCTGTTTTTACAACACATTGTCCTTTATAATGCACTAATATTGAGCATTGTTCTGCTTGTTCTACTGTATGATCACAGGCATAGATAAGAGTATCAATGACATGATCAAAGGTGTTCACGTCATCATTATATAACACAATCTCGTTTAAAGATTGTTCCAAGGTATCCTCTTGATGTTGTTCTTGTATTTTTTCTTTTGCACTCATTTGATTTGATATGGGAAAAACCAAGTATAAAGATAAGAAAAAGACTTCTATTCATAAAACAGAAGTCTTTTAAAAATATTGTAATCCAATATTTGAAATTATAATTTTATGTTTAGTTACATGGCCCTATTAAAGTCCAACCACCACTAACACGTTCGTAAAGGTTCCCAAAATAAGTAACACGTTCACCAATACTATAACTTACGCCACTTTGCCATTCAGAAACACCATCACAAGGACCAGATGGACTTGCTGGATACATGGAACCTAAAGCTGTAATATCATTCCCATTAAAATTACCGCTTACACTTGTAGAAAAACAAGCTTGCATGACAGACGTTAAATCTCTTCCTGTTGGAGTTCCAGATATGTGCTCAGCACCATCTGATCCTGATCCTTCATTTCCTTGGCTAGATGAAGGACAACTTAAACGATCGAACCAATCTGAATGACGAAAACCAACAGAGTGCCCTATCTCATGTGTAATTACATGCTCATTGACGTTAGTTGAAAATTGCTCTATTCCATAAATCTGAACAAACTTATTTGGTTCTCCATTTGAGTTTGGAAAACCAGCAACACCTCCATTTCCTGAATTATTTATAGAATTATCATATACCACCATATCTGCTGCTTGGTAATTAGTTCCAAACGTTAAATTAAAATCAAGTGTCATGTTACTAATGTTATTATAATTAGCAACTGCTCTAGTTAAAGCAGTTCGCGCTTTACTAGATAATGCTTGACTTCCTCCCGTATATCCTAAGATATTTATAGTTTGATTATTTCCTGTTACCAAATTAAATGTTCTATATTGACGATTTAAACCAGAACCTATACCTGTTAACGCATCTAGTTCATCTCTAGTAAAAACAATATCACTACCAACATAAATTCGTTCTTCAATTGATCCATCTGGTAAATGGAAATCTCCTATAGAAACTAATCCTACATCAATATCTAAAGTTCGAATAGAATTCAATAAATCAGGGTCAGTTACTAGAGTTCTATTCTCTAAATTGTTCATATTAATAATTATGTCCTCGTCTAGATTAGACATGTCCTCTGTGACGCTTTCTTTTTCGCAAGATTGGAAAGAAAAGATTAGGCATAGAGCAGCTAGGGTCAAAAATTTGATTTTTTTCATTTTTGAGTAAATTAAGTTAATAAATGGTATTTACGTAAATGGGACGAGCTTAATAAAAACAGTTGCTATTTACTTAAAACTATTTCTATTTAGTCTGTGATAATTATCAATGCTAAGTTAAATATTTCTTAAATAAAAAAATTACGGTTTTTCCGTAATTTCTTGGTTATTCTAAGTTATATAGTTAAAGTTTTGAGCAATTCGTCGGACTTTTAGAAAAATGTTACTTTTTCCTAGTTCTCAAACTTTAATGCCACCCAATTATTTCGTTCAATAGTTTCCACATGTTTTAGCTTGAGCTTTATACATTCTGCTTTAATAATCGGAATATCATCATTATAAAATCCACTGAGAAACAACAAACCGTTTAGGTTAAGCGCATTTACATAGGTTACCAGATCTTTGAGAAGAATATTTCTATTAATATTTGCGATAATGATATCATAGAATCGTCCTGGCAAAAGACTAGCATCTCCTTCTAAAACGGTAATATGCTCGCATTTGTTTCGTTCTATATTCTCGAGACTATTAATGTAGCACCAATTATCATAATCTATGGCATCTATTGGCTTAGCACCTTTCATTTCTGCAAGTATAGCCAAAACCCCTGTACCGCAGCCCATATCTAAAACTGCTTTTTCTTTAAAATCATTATTGAGAATATATTGAATCATCATATGCGTTGTCTCGTGATGCCCTGTACCAAAACTCATTTTAGGCTCAATAATAATATCATAAATAGTATTTGGTATCTCGTGAAAAGGTGCACGAACAGAACATTGATCGTCGACAACAATAGGGTTGAAATTCTTTTCCCATTCTGCATTCCAGTTGGTTTGCTCTATGTTTTCGAAAGTAAATGTAATATCAAACTCTTTGGAGTTTAAAATATGAATCTCATCTAAGATACCTGAGTGCCAATCCTGCTGTTGAATATAAGCTGTCACCCCTTCTTCGGTTTCAACAAAACTTTCAAATCCTGCGTATCCTAGTTCTGCTATTAAAATTTCCACAGCAGGCTGCAAGGGCTTTACTTTGAAGTAATACCCTATATAAATAGTGTTTGACATTATATTTAAGTCTTAATATCAACCGCGTTAGCGGTTGAACGGTATGTTTAAGCTCTCCAATCTACGCGTTTGGAAGCGAGCAGTGAAAACGTGACCGACCAGCGCTTAGGCGCAGGCTGGTAACGCCAAAATTTGATTAAAAAGCATTCACAATGGCGTAAAAATCATCGGCATTTAATGCAGCACCTCCTATTAATCCTCCATCGACGTCAGGTTTTCCGAAAATCTCTTTTGCATTTCCAGGTTTTACACTTCCTCCATAAAGAATGGTCATATCATCAGCAACTTGATGACCATATTTGTTCTCCAAGGTCTTTCTAATAAAGGCATGCATATCTTGTGCTTGCCCAGGACTTGCAGTTTCACCAGTACCTATAGCCCAAACTGGCTCATAGGCTAAAACAATATTTGTGAAAGCATCTGCAGGCAAATGAAATAAGGCATTCTTAATTTGGCCTTCCACTACTGATTCTTCATTTCCTGCTTTACGATCTGCTAATTCTTCACCAAAGCAGAAAATGACACGCATTTCATTTGCTAATGCAGTGTCTACTTTTTTGGCTAAGGACTCATCGGTTTCATTGTAATAAGCGCGACGCTCACTATGTCCTAAAATAACGGTTCTAATTCCGATACTCTTTAACATTCTTGCGCTAACTTCTCCCGTATAGGCTCCATTTTCGGCAAAGTGCATGTTTTGAGCCACCACTTCAATATCATCTTCTCTTGTCGATTCAAAAGTATGCCACAGATTTGTAAACGATGGTGCAATCATTACTTCAGCATCGGAGGTTTTCTCTTGTTCTTTTAAATCTGAAATTAGCGCTGCTGTTTGCGATAAATCGTTGTTCATTTTCCAGTTTCCTGCTACAATATGTTTTCTCATGATTATTATGTTATGTGTTTCCGTAGAAACTTATATTTAATTTAAATGTTCTTTAATTTTTGGATCTGTAATTTTTACAGCTCTAAACAAAGCGATATGACCTTCTTTATCTATAACCATATAACGCGGTACCCAATCGAGGTCTACAAACTCGCTAAAAGCACTATCCCAGCCATCCGACATGAAATAATGCTCTCCTTTGATATGATATTTTCTAATTCCTTTTTTCCAGCTCTTTTCGGTTTTATCTATCGACAAAAACACGAAAACTACATCAGCATATTCGTTTTGTACAGCATTAAGATCTGGCAAACTTACAATACAATCACGACACCAACTTGCCCAAACATCAATTAAAATAGTCTTACCTTGATGAGTTTCCAGTACGGATTGTAAACTATGAGCATCCCCTTTACTATCTACAAATACACCATTAAGCGCAGCATCAGAAAAGGATGTTGGATCGGGTTGTGCTTCACAGTTGATAAAGCACACCATGACAATAATTAAGGCTAAGAACTTGTTCATACTATTCTAATTTTACTTTAGGATCCAACCAACCATAGATGATATCAACGAAGATATTTATGATAATAAACAAAAGCGCTATGACTAAAACGGATCCCATAATGACTGGTAAATCGAGTGTGTTTAAGGCATTTACTATTTCTTTTCCAAGGCCATTCCAACCAAAGATATACTCCACAAACACTGCACCGGCTAACATTGAAGCAAACCATCCTGAAATTGCTGTCACAACTGGATTCAGTGCGTTTTTTACAGCATGTCGTTTGATAATCTGAAATTCGCTTAGACCTTTTGCTCTAGCAGTTCTTATATAATCTTGATTAAACACTTCAAGTAACGAATTACGCATGAGCTGAATAACTACAGCCAGCGGACGAATCCCTAAAACTACGGCAGGCAGTAAAAGGTTCTTCCATTTAATATTCACTTTTTCTCCAAAATCGTCGAGTTCATACAAACTACCTGTCATTTCCAAATTAGTGTATTTGTGCAATACAAATCCGAAAAACCAAGCAAACAGTATCGCACTAAAGAATGAAGGTACACTCATTCCTAAGGTACTAAAAATTTGAATGGTCTTATCAATCCAATGATCCTTAAATAATGCCGAAATAATCCCGAAAATAATCCCTAATATAATTGCAATAACTATGGCTGAAACAGCCAATACGAATGTATTGGGTAAGGTCTCACCAATAACTTGTGAGACTTTTTTACCTTGTTTTGTAAAAGACTCTCTCAAATACGGAAATTTAATGACGGTCGTCGAATTTCCTATGGTGAACAATTTTGATGCGCTATATTTTCCGTCACTTAAAAAAGTGTAATCTTTAGAATTTTCAGAATGAAAAGATAATGGCGATAAATCATTGAGATAATAAAGATATTGAGTTGACATTGGTTTATCAAAACCATATTTAGCTTTAACGATAGCTACTTGCTCACTATCTTCATTTTGTCCTAACATCATTTGGGCAGGGTCTCCAGGAAGGACATTAAATAAGAAGAAAATGACGGTGACTACACCAAATAAGGTGAGAAAGGCGTAAAATGTCTTATTTAGAATATAATTGATACGAAAATTGATTTTAAATGTTAGAATTCTAGCTCATCAATATCATTATAATGTACTTTTTGCATCACAGTTCCTTTTTCTAAAACAACAACTCCAGGATTTGCTCTTACAATAGTTTTTAATACTTTTTCGTCACATAAATAGAAATCGAAATCTAAGTCATAAGCGTCGCGAACCTCTTGTTTCTTCGGATTCCCAGAGGCTGTTAAACCAATTACAGTATAGCCTTTATTCTGAGCTTGCTCAACCATACCTTTTAATTCCTCCATACCTTTCGATTCCGCTTTTTCTAAACTATAGGATACCACGATAACCAGTTTTTCTTGCTCAAGAAACTGTTGGGTTAAATCTTCATCTTCAGATTCGATAGAAAAATCTTGAATTTTAGGGACGTCACCTTCTTTGATTACTTTAGTATCAACACCAATAATCTTATCATAAGTTTTTGGTCCACGACCTGCATCGGTTAGGGTTTTTTCTTCACCGTTAAGTGTATACGTCCAAACATAATCGGTCACGGCTTTTTGAGCGTCTGCTGGTAACTTCATATTTTCCTGAAGGTTATCACCAATTTGATAAGCTCTAAAATCAAGCGCTGGTAAATGCATAAGCACATAATACCCAAAGCTTAAACAAGCGATAAAACTCAATAATGCTGTTGCTGACAAGCCGAAGGTCGACAACACGGGTTTAATGTGCTTTTGACCTATAAATAAAATTAAGATTAAGACTAATAGAATAATATCTTTACCAAATGATTGCCAAGGTGTGAGTTTTAAGAAATCTCCAAAACAGCCACAATCTTTCACCTTATCAAAATAAGCTGCATAGAAAGTTAAAAAGGTGAAGAATACAATCATTCCCAACAAACTCCACACTGTAAACTTGGGTTTATAGCCAATCAATAGAAATACACCAAGCACTACTTCAAATACAACTACAAAAACTGCGAGACCGAGTGCATACGGAATCAATGACGGTATATCTAACACATCATAACTAAAATATTCTTCGAGCTTATAGGAAAAACCTAATGGATCATTTAGCTTGATAAATCCTGAAAAAATAAAAAGGGCTCCGACTAAGGTTCGGCTAATATTGACTATTGCTTTCATGCTTGTTATTTTGGCTATTTAATTGTCGTTTAAATGAATCAATGCAAATACTGAATAATTGATCATATCCTGATAATTCGCATCAATACCTTCACTAACTATAGTTTTTCCTGCGTTATCTTCAATTTGTTTAACTCGCAATAATTTTTGCAAGATTAAATCGGTCAAGCTACTCACTCGCATATCACGCCAGGCTTCACCATAGTCGTGATTTTTATCCATCATCAGTTGCTTAGTCAGTGCTATTTTATCGTCATATAAGGCCACCGATTCATCTAAAGTAAGGTCTGGTTGCTCTACCACACCTTTCTCTAATTGTATCAATGCCATCGTACAATAATTAATAATACCGATAAACTCACTTACTTCACCTTCATCAACCTTACGTTCCGCATTTTGTTGCAAACCTCTAATGCGTTGCGCTTTAATGTATATTTGATCGGTCAGTGATGGTAATCGCAAAATTCGCCATGCACTTCCGTAGTCTTTCATTTTATTAATAAACAGACTTCTGCACTGCGCTATGACATCATCATATTGTTTTGAAGTATCTTGCATTTAAAACATTTAATTTTCCGTAAATTTCGCATAAATTAATCAGATTTAAAAACTTTAACCACACTATATAGTTTTGAGCAAAACCATCAATTGTAAGGGGCGATTAATAGACCTCAGCACTCCCAAAGTTATGGGTATTTTAAACGTGACACCAGATTCTTTTTATGATGGTGGACGCTATAGAAATATGTCGGCGATACTTAAGCAGGTTGAAACCATGCTCAATGAAGGCGCAACCTTTATAGATATTGGCGCTTACAGCTCTAAACCTAACGCAAATCATGTTAGTGAAGCCGAAGAATTACAGCGAATTATTCCAATTGTAGAGTATCTCGTTAAGAACTTTCCTGAAGTTATTTTATCCGTTGATACCTTTAGAAGTCAAGTCGCCAAACAGTGTGTTTTGGCAGGTGCGAGTATGATTAATGATATTTCCGCAGGGCATTTAGATAAAGCCATGCTTAAAACGGTTGCTGAGTTGAGTGTGCCTTATATTATGATGCACATGCGCGGAACACCTCAAACCATGCAACAACTCACTAGTTATGATGATTTAATTAAAGACATTTTAATTTATTTTTCTGAACGTATTGCAGTTGCTCGTAATTTGGGTATTATTGATCTGATTATCGATCCTGGTTTCGGATTTGCCAAAACTTTAGAACAGAATTATGAATTACTTGATAAGCTTGAGCTCCTTCAAATGGCAGGTCTACCCCTTTTAGCTGGTGTGTCTCGCAAATCTATGATATATAAAATACTGGAGAATTCCTCGGCCGAAGCCCTTAATGGCACTACTGTACTCAATACCATAGCTTTACAAAAAGGCGCAAGTATTTTAAGAGTTCATGATGTGATGGAAGCTGTGGAATGTATTCAACTTACTCAACAATTAAAAGCTTAATGAAACAACTCTCTGTCCTACTCCTATTTATCGTCTTATTGTCCTGCGGAAATGAACGTGTTTTGTATTTACCAGAAATCCAAAATTCTCAAATCACGGAAGTTACTGATGTATCACATGCGTATTTGTTTTACGATGAGACCAAAGAAGACAGCATTGATCTTAATCGCAAGAACTTAATAGGCACAACTAATTGGTTAATTAATGTAGATAAACGGCTTACTTTAGAGCAAGCCATTCCGAAGATTACATTTTTACAAGACAAAAAGCGAAGTGCTAAGATGCATAAAAATGAAACGGCTAAAAATTACTATACCTGCAGTGATACAAGAATTAAGAATTTAGGTTTTTTGGAGTTTACCGATGTTTTTTATCAAATAATACCAATAAGTGAATACTATGAATCGAGAGAACGATCTGAAAAAATGAGTGCAGTCTTGAATGTAATTTCTTTAAACAACTATAGTCTTGAAGTGTTATACGATGACCGTTCAACAACCAAGGTTTATAATAAATTAGACGATGTCATCAATGACATTCTCAGTTCAAAAGAAAAGGAAGATAGCTTCAAACTTTATATCTTATATCATTCAAAAACAAGTTTTCAAGATTATATAACGGTAAAATTTAAAATACATAGCGCATTGAGCGATGTCGTTGCTATCAATAACAACGAATTCATATATTAACTAATAATTATTACATTTACGCTAAACAGCTTTCAACTTGGATAAATTCAAATTTTGGGACTTTGGGATTATAGACTTTATCGACGTTTTTCTAGTCGCTATTCTTCTGTACTATATCTATAAGCTTGTTAAAGGTACCGTAGCAGTTAATATATTTATTGGAATCATAGTCGTTTACTTGGTGTGGCGTGTGACCGATTTCCTTAACATGTATATGTTGCATCGCATTTTTGATGGATTTATAAAAGTTGGTATTATAGCACTTATCGTCGTGTTTCAACCCGAGATACGTAAGTTCTTGCTCATGGTAGGCTCTACCAATTTGAGTGGTAGAGGTAAATTTTTCAAGAAGATGAAATTCTTGAAAACCGAAAGTGATTCTGAAACGGATATCATTGCAATTGTATCTGCATGCCAAAAAATGGGTAGTTCTAAAACTGGTGCACTCATCGTTATAGAGCGCAACAACAACCTGGATTTTTTAATGAATACAGGTGACGAAATGAACATTAAAGTGACGCAACCCATCATAGAAAGTATTTTCTTCAAAAACAGTCCGTTACATGATGGTGCAATTATCATTGAAAATAATTTTGTAAAAGCAACACGTGTTATTCTTCCTGTTAATAATGAAAAAAATATTCCGCAACGCTTCGGATTGCGGCATCGAGCAGCCATAGGTATTACTGAAAAAACAGATGCTATAGCATTAGTTGTTAGCGAAGAAACTGGGCAGATCTCTTACATTAAATATGGTGAATTTGTGATGTTTGAGGACATTCAAGAACTAACCACTTTACTCAATAATGATCTGAGATAAATGAATTGCAAGAATTGTAATACCGAACTTACTGCAGATAGTGATTTTTGCAATCGCTGTGGCGGAAAAGTGATTAAAAATCGTTTAAGCTTCAAGAGCCTATTTGAACATATTAGCGAAACGTTTTTTAATTATGACAACAAACTTTTAAGAACCTTTATTGATTTATTTAAAAAACCTGAAGCGGTTATAGATAGTTATGTACAAGGGGTAAGAAAGCGCTATGTAAACCCGTTAAGTTTCTTCGGAATCACATTAACTTTGAGTGGTCTATCGGTATTTATCATTAAAAAATACTATTTAGAATATCTGGACTTTTCTAAATTATTTAGTGCCGAGTTATTTGACAATCCGATGTCTCAGCAAATCATGCAAGATTCAACTTCTGGCAGTGCATTTGAATATAGTTCCTTGATTTTATCTGCGATGATTCCTATTATGGCGCTTATTTCGTTTATTGTTTTTATAGACAAACGTTACAATCTAACTGAACACATTATACTCTACATGTATGGTATGTCTGCCATTATTATTATTTCCGTTTTTGCAGGACAATTAGTACTCTTTTTTAGTCCTGAACAATATTTCCTCTATTCGATGCTTTTGTACCTGGTCATGTTTGTTTACCATTCCTATGTTCTAAAACGGATATTCAAACTCAGTGTATTTCAGTTAATCCTTAGAATCCTATTGTTCCTAGTCGTGTTCGTAGTTTTTTACGTTGTAATGGTCGTAATAATACTAATTTTTATGTTGGCTACAGGAGGCTTAGACGCCTTTGCTCCGAAGCAATAATCTAAACCGCTTCGGCTTTTAAAAATTGGACTTCATAAAGATTTCTATAATATCCATTTTCTACCTGAAGTAATTCATTGTGCGTTCCTTTTTCAACAATTTTTCCAGCATCCATAACAATAATTTGATCGGCTTGTTGAACCGTTGCTAAGCGGTGCGCAATAACAATAGATGTGCGTCCTTTCGTGATTTTATCTGTTGCATCTTGAATGAGTTGTTCTGAATAAGAATCGACCGAAGAAGTTGCTTCATCAAGGATTAAAATACTTGGGTTGGTTACATAGGCTCTTAAGAAAGAGATAAGCTGACGCTGTCCAGATGACAACATCGCACCGCGTTCCTTCACATTATAATGGTAACCATTAGGTAAACTAGAAATAAAATCATGAATACCAATATCTTTAGCCGCCTTAATCACGTCATCTTCGGAGATATTTGAATCTTTAAGTGTGATATTATTCAATATGGTATCAGCAAATAAAAAGACATCTTGTAAGACAACAGCTATTTGCTTCCTTAACGATTTAAGCGAGAAATTTTTACTGTTAATACCATCAATGCATATCGTACCTTCAGAAATGTCATAAAAACGGTTCAATAAATTGATAATGGTTGATTTCCCAGCGCCGGTTGCACCCACAATAGCGACAGTTTCACCAGCTTTAACGTCCAGATCTATTCCTTTTAATACTTCTTCATCATCTACATAAGAAAAATGAACATTTTTAAAAGTGATATCACCTTTAAACTCTTGCACCTCTTCATTTCCAGAATCATCAATTTGAGAAGTGGTGTCGATAACCTTGAATACACGATCAGCGGCAACCATTCCCATTTGAAGGGTATTAAACTTATTTGCTATTTGGTTTAATGGTCTAAATAACATTGGTACAAACATAATAAATGCAAATAAATCACCTTTGGATGCTGTTCCTTGAGCGACCACCATTAATCCTCCTATCCAAATAATTGTTCCAAGGGTAATAGACGATAAAAGATCTGCTATTGGAAAAAACACCGAGTTATACCAAACCGTTTTTAACCACCCTTTTTTATGACGTTCATTAATGTCTTTAAATTTCTTGTATTCGATATCTTCTCTAGTAAATAATTGAAGAATTTTCATGCCAGTGACACGTTCTTGCACAAAAGAATTCAAATTTGACACCTCGTTTCTTACCTCCTCAAAGGCACGTTTCATATATTTCTGAAATATCTTAGTTGCAAAAACTACGATAGGCATGGTTACAAAAGCAATAAGACTTAATTTCCAATTGATAAAAATCATTGCTCCAGCTACAAATAACATTTTAAGAATATCACTAAAGATCATGAACAAACCTTGTCCGAAGATATCGGCAATACGCTCCATGTCCGTCACAGTTCTAGTGATTAAGACACCTACAGAGGACTTATCATAATACTTCATCCTAAAACGAAGAACATGATTATAAAGTTTCACACGTATATCCTTGACCACCGATTGCCCCAACCAACTTGCATAATAAATAAAGAGCAACTGGCTCACTACTTCAAATATGAGTAATACTAGCATCGCAATGATGTAAAATAAGAACCCATCATATTCTTGTAACGCGATGTGTTCGTCAATAGCTTTTTGCAAAACTAGTGGTCGTAAAGCTCCAAAAACAGCAAGACCAATAACGCACAACAGGGACCCGAAAAACACAAGCTTATAGGGCTGTATGTAATCCAGTAATCGTTTAAACAACGTTAGATCAAATGCTTTTGTCTTTTTGTCTTCCATTTAATAATTATAAATATATGTGTTTCGGATAGGCTATACCCTCCAAATATAATCCGTGAGCTGGAACCGAAAACCCAGCCTTACTTCTATCTTTTGATTCAATAATCTCATGTAAGTGTTCTACTTCCATTTTACCCAAACCAATATTAATAAGCGTACCTACTATCGCTCTCACCATATTTCTTAGAAAACGGTCTGCTTTAATAATAAACACGAGTTCATCACCAATTGCGTTCCACTCCGCTTGCATGACTTTACAATTATACGTTTTTACATCAGTATGTGACTTAGAAAAGCATTGAAAATCCTTATACTGTAATAGTATTTCACACGCTTTATTTAAGGCCTCTATATCCAGCTGTTTTTGTAACGTGTATGCATAATCAAAATTAAATACATTCTTACGAGTAGATATACGATAATTATAAGTGCGACTTAGAGCGTCGAAACGCGCATGCGCTTTATCATTTACTGGAGTAATATTATAAATTGCGATATCCTTGGGCAAAAATGAATTCAGTTTAAATATCAAATTATCTGGAAGTTGTGCCACGATATCAAAATGCGCGAACATTTGAGACGCGTGCACGCCAGCATCAGTTCGTCCAGCGCCTACAACTGCTATTTTCTGTTGTAAAAGCGTAGACAAGGCGTTCTCCAAAATTTCCTGAACTGAAATAGCATCTGGCTGATTCTGCCAGCCGTGGTAGGCTTTTCCGTTATATGATAATTGAATAAAAAATCTCAATAGAAAGGTATACTTTTGTAAAAACACAAAGATAAATAGTTTTCGTTGGAAATATCTTAGATTAACATAATTAAATGTTTTTCTCCAAAGTAGAAGCTAAGCCCATTCATTACAGTAATACATGACAAAAATCCTTTTACTTTCAGATACCCATAGTTATATTGACGACGCTATTATCAAGTATGTAAAACAAGCTGACGAAGTCTGGCATGCAGGCGATATTGGAGATCTAAAGGTGACTGATGCTATTAAGGCATTAAAACCATTAAGAGCTGTTTATGGTAATATTGATGATGCCAAAGCGCGTACGGAGTTTCCAGAAAATAACCGATTTACATGTGAAGATGTTGAGGTTTGGATGACGCATATTGGTGGTTACCCACCCAAATACAATATGAGAACACGTGATTTGATAAAGGCAAATCCACCAAGAATTTTTGTGTGCGGACATTCGCACATCTTAAAAGTAATTCCCGATAAACGATACAACCTCATACATATGAATCCTGGTGCAGCTGGAAAACACGGGTTTCATAAAGTAAGAACGATGCTTCGTTTCACAATTGATGGTAAAAAGATTGAAAATTTAGAAGTCATTGAATTCCCAAAGCGGCACTGAACAATTATACAAACATAAAAAAACCCAAGGTCTTCACCTTGGGTTTACGCACTAAAATAATTAAGATAATAGGGTTTATCGTAATCGATCAACAGATTTGACGAGATCTTCATCCTTCTTGATGGCCTTATTGGCTAATACCAATAACACGATAGATAAGATAGGTATGAAAATCGCAACACCTTTCTCAGAAATATGACTTTCTCCAGGTGGGATTAGCAATTGATATACAAAAAATCCTAATAAAATAAAGTTTAATATGATATTAAGACGTCCCAAAACAAATTGAAACTTTCTGTTTTTGTAATTAAAAATTGAAATTAAAGATAATAAAGCAGAACCTAAAAACAAACCTAAATACAAATAGTTGTCTTTAGCATATACGGGAAGGTCCTCGGTATTGGTCCAAAGATGAAATACAAATATTAAACCTGCAGACACTGCGCCAGCAAGTAATAAGTATACGGTTTGTATGCGTTGAATCATAACTATTAGCACTAATGAGGGACAAAATTACTAGTTTCTTTTTAAAAGTAATATTAAATTTTAAAAATAAAATCGTATTATTGCAACAACAATGTGTTACCTACAGTGTAGCAGCATGTTAAATCTTCAGATTTTTTTCAAATTTTTCCCAGTAGTACAGTTTTCAGAAAAGTAAGAATCGAATCCATTTCATAGAATAAACTTAATTAGTACACACATACATGTTCGAAATTTCCGAATTAAAAGCAAAAAAGCTTCCTGAACTTCAGGAAATAGCTCAAAAATTAAACGTACCTAAATACCGTACTTTAAAAAAATTAGATCTTGTTTATCAAATTTTAGACTTTCAGGCCGCCAATCCAGATGCTGTCAAAAAAGAAGTTCTAAAAGATGCTCCAAAAGAAGCTCCAAAAAAACCACAACCCCAACGTAAGCCTCGAGCCCGTGTTGAGAACAAAAAAGATCAAAATCCGACCCAACAAAAAATGGAGTTAGATGAGAAGAAAGACAATAGTCCAACTCCATCTAAACCTCATGAAAAGAAGGATAATAGAAATCCACAAAACACGAATCAAAACACTGATAATCGTTCTAAAAACCCTAATGACAATAAGCCTAATCCGCGTCACAAGGATAAGGATAAGGATAATAAACAAAATCAATCAAAAGATCACAAACCTAATCCACGTCAGAAAAGCAATGACAATAAGCCTAATCCGCGTCACAAGGATGGTAATGTGCATAAAAATAACGGCAACAAAGATAATCGTAACCGTTACAGAGAACCAGACTTTGAATTTGATGCTATCATAGAGAGTGAAGGTGTATTAGATATCATGCAAGATGGCTACGGTTTTTTACGGTCATCTGATTATAACTATTTATCATCTCCAGATGATATCTATGTATCCCAATCACAAATTCGTTTATTTGGATTAAAAGTTGGCGATACTGTTTTTGGAAATGTACGTCCACCGAAAGAAGGTGAAAAATATTTCCCCTTAATTAAGGTCAGTAAAATTAACGGTCAGAACCCAAATGTTGTTAGAGACCGTGTTGCTTTTGAACACTTAACGCCTTTATTCCCTGAAGAGAAATTTAATTTAGCGGAGAAACAAGCAACTATCTCTACACGAATTATGGATTTGTTCGCTCCAATAGGAAAAGGACAACGTGGTATGATTGTATCACAACCGAAAACAGGTAAAACGATGTTACTGAAGGATGTTGCCAATGCAATTGCCGCGAATCATCCTGAAGTTTATCAAATGATTTTATTAATCGATGAACGTCCTGAAGAAGTTACAGATATGCAACGTAATGTGCGTGGTGAAGTAATTGCCTCTACATTTGATAAAGAAGCACATGAGCACGTAAAAATCGCGAATATCGTATTGGAAAAAGCAAAACGTCTGGTAGAATGTGGCCACGATGTGGTGATTCTTTTAGACTCTATAACACGTTTAGCAAGAGCTTATAACTCAGTTCAACCTGCTTCTGGTAAGATTTTAAGTGGTGGTGTTGATGCCAACGCACTTCATAAACCTAAACGGTTCTTTGGAGCTGCGCGAAACATTGAAAATGGAGGGTCATTAACAATTATTGCTACAGCCTTAACCGAAACAGGGTCTAAAATGGATGAAGTAATCTTTGAAGAATTTAAAGGCACTGGTAATATGGAGTTACAATTAGATCGTAAGATTTCTAATCGTCGTATTTTCCCAGCTATCGATTTAACATCTTCTAGTACACGACGAGATGATATTTTATTAGACGCTACAACAATTCAAAGGATGTGGGTAATGCGTAAATATCTTGCTGATATGAATCCTGTAGAAGCTATGGAGTTTATCAATGAGAGGTTCAAACAAACGAGAAATAATGAAGAATTCTTGATATCTATGAATGGGTAATCAAATAGACTTATAAATCTAAACTAAAAAAAGCTCTTAATTCAAATTAAGAGCTTTTTTTAGGCGCCATAAATTGACCAATAAAAAAAAGCTTCTCTAAAAGAGAAGCTTTTTTAAATAATTATAATTTAAATTCTTGTTAGCTTAGGGAAGCTACATGTTTAGTTAACTTAGATTTTAAGTTAGCAGCTTTATTGTCATGTATGATGTTGTTTTTCGCAAGTTTATCAATCATAGTAATCACTGAAGGCAAATATTCTTTTGCTTCTTTAGCTTTTTCCATGTCACGTAATCTTTTAATAGCACCACGAGTTGTTTTGTGTTGATATCTGTTACGTAAACGCTTTGCTTCGTTACTTCTAATTCTTTTTAATGCTGACTTATGATTTGCCATTTTTTCTTTTTTATTAAAAAATTGTAGCCCGTAGGGGAATCGAACCCCTCTTACCAGGATGAAAACCTGGCGTCCTAGCCGATAGACGAACGGGCCATTTGAGTTATTATATGAGTAATCTAACAATTTTACTAACCATTAAACCACTTTTCAAATGAACGTGCAATTACTCATTGCGGATGCAAAAATACAACTATTTTTAAATGTTGCAACACCTAAATAAAAAATTTTAAAAAAAATTTAATACGCCTTCGCAAATAGCACACGATTAGTTGACGGTTTACCACTAAAAACGCATGTTCCAGCTTCTTTTTTTACTTCCATAGGAATACACCTAATTGTAGCTTTAGTGAGTTCCTTGATTTTTTGCTCAGTTTCCATTGTACCATCCCAATGTGCTGAAATAAATCCTGTTTTATGTTCTAGTACCGTTTTAAATGTTTCAAAATCATCTACTTCCGTGATATGAGAATCTCTAAAATTTGAGGCTTTAATGAATAACTCCTTTTGAATTGTCTTTAAAAGTGTATCGATCTTAGGTACTAACTCAGACATAGGAATAATATCTTTGGTTAAAGTATCACGTCGTGCTAATTCTACTGTTTCATTTTCCAAATCTTTTGGACCAATAGCTATTCGTAATGGAACTCCCTGCAATTCATGTTGCGCAAATTTCGCGCCTGGTCTGTGCGTGGTTCTAGCATCGAACTTACAGGTTATACCCAGAGTTTTAAGTTGCTTAACAATATCTTGAGCCTTCTCTGTAATTGTAGCTAGTTGTTCATCATTTTTATAAATAGGAACGATAACCACTTGAAAAGGTGCTAAATTTGGTGGCAACACCAATCCTTTATCATCACTATGAGTCATAATCAATGCACCAATTAATCGCGTTGAAACACCCCATGATGTAGCCCAAACATAATCGAGTTTACCTTCGTTATTTGTAAACTTAACATCAAAAGCTTTTGCGAAATTTTGTCCTAAAAAATGAGAAGTCCCTGCTTGCAAAGACTTGCCATCTTGCATTAGTGCTTCAATACAATAGGTTTCAACAGCTCCAGCGAATCGTTCGCTTTCAGACTTCACTCCTTTAATTACAGGAATTGCCATAAAGTTTTCTGCAAACTCAGCATAAACATCATTCATCTGTTCTGCCTCTATAAGCGCTTCTGCTTCGGTAGCATGAGCCGTATGTCCTTCTTGCCACAAAAACTCTGCAGTACGCAGAAATAAGCGCGTTCGCATCTCCCAACGCACTACATTTGCCCATTGATTTATTAAAAGCGGTAAATCTCTATAACTTTGAACCCATCCTTTAAAAGTATTCCAAATAATCGCTTCACTTGTCGGTCTCACAATTAGTTCTTCTTCTAGCTTAGCTTCAGGATCAACACGAAGCTTTCCTTCGTTTTCTGGATCATTTTGAAGTCGATAATGGGTAACAACAGCACATTCCTTTGCAAAACCTTCTGCATTCTTTTCTTCGGCTTCAAACAGACTTTTCGGCACAAATAATGGAAAATAGGCGTTTTGATGTCCCGTTTCTTTGAACATTCGATCTAATTCTGCTTGCATTTTTTCCCATATTGCATAGCCATAAGGTTTAATAACCATACACCCTCTAACCGCAGAATTCTCAGCTAAATCGGCTTTGACGACCAGTTCATTATACCATTTGGAATAGTCTTCCGCTCTACTTGTAAGATTTTTACTCATTTTAGGTGTTTTGGCACAAAAGTTGTGTATATGTTAAATAAAAAAATAGTTCAGCAAAACTAACTATTTTTGTAATGTTCAACAATAAAAATAAAGAGATATGCGGTTTAAGAATTACATACATACAAAATTTCCGTTTTTTGTTGCGCTTAGCATGACCTTATTATTAGCTTCTTGCGGCTCATACCAATATGTTGGTTATGACAGTGATGGAATATACGATAATGATGCAGTGGTCTATGAGGAAGCAACAACGGTTAATGTTGACGATAATAGGTATTACAAAGATTATTTTACTGAAAAAGACAATCAATACAACAGCATTCCTGATGACGGTAGTGCTATTTTTACTGATATAGATAGCTATAGCAGTAATTATATAGAAGACCCCCAGGAAAGCCAACAAACTGGTTATGCAGGTTGGGGACAAGCTAATGAAAATGTAACTATCAATTTCTATGACAACGGTTGGAATAACTGGGGATGGAATGCTTGGGGATGGAACGCTGGTTTTGGTTGGGGACAACCTTTAGGCTTATGGAATCGCTGGAATCGTCCTTGGGGATGGAATAACTGGGGATGGAATGCTGGATTTGGCTGGAATAATTGGGGCTGGAACGCCGGATTTGGATACAATAATTTTTGGTGCCCTCCTGGTTTCAATGGCTTTTTTGCTAACAGTTATTATAATGGAGCAGGCTATGCGTATAATTATGGACGACGAGGTGCAAATGTTTCAGGATTGAATAGAAATGCATCCTACAGTAGAAATAGAGCATCAATTTCAAGAAGGAATTCATCTTCAGTTAGAAGTAGATCTACATTTAACTCAAGGCGAAATAATTCTAGCGTGAGATCAACGCGTTCGGTGCGTCCAAGAGGAAATAACTCATCGGTTAGACCAAGATCAACACGAACCAGAAGCAATAATTCTTCTGCACGACCAAGAACAAGAACTAACTCCAACTCTTCTTCAAGAACAAGAATGTCAACACCTAGAAGAAGTAGCTCACCAGCAGTGCGCAGTGGCGGTGGTAGTCGAAGTAGTGGTGGATCTACGAGGTCTTCAGGCGGCTCAAGCAGAGGCGGTTCTGGACGCAGAGGATAATCTAAATTATTAGTTCTTTAATTACAATATTTTAATATGAAAAAGTTTACTATACTCGCCATAGGTGTACTATCTATGTCTAATATTATGGCTCAGGACATATCTGATGCCCTAAGATTTTCACAGGATGAAGTTCAAGGAACTGCTCGTTTTAGAGCATTAAGTGGCGCCTTTGGTGCCTTAGGTGGCGACATGTCAGCGATAAGTATCAATCCTGCCAGTTCAGCTATCTTTAAGGAGAGTCATGCATCGCTTTCACTTTCTAGCCTAAACGTTGATAATGATATTGCATTTTTCAACGGTAGAAGTACATCATCTGATTCAAAAATTGATTTAAATCAAGCTGGAGCGGCATTTGTGTTTATTAATAGAAATGAAAACGCCCCATGGAAAAAATTTGTTTTATCCGTAGCTTATGACAAGACTGCTAATTATGATGATCAGTGGTTTGCATCTGGTGTAAATACAAATTCAATAGACAGTTATTTCTTAGCTTATGCCCAAGGTCGTCCTCTAGATCAAATTTCTGCATTTCCCGGAGAAACACTAAATGAAGCTTATGGTGAGATTGGTGCCTTTTATGGCTTCGGTAATCAACAAGCTTTTTTAGGTTATGAATCCTTTATTTTGGAACCTGTTGATAACACCGATGGTAATACAGCTTATACTTCAAATATTGCACCTGGATCTTTTAGTCAGAATTACCGTTATTTAGCTACAGGTTACAATGGAAAATTAGGCTTTAATGCAGCGGCACAATACGAAGAGAAACTATACGTAGGATTAAATCTTAACGCACATTTCATCAATTATGAACGATTTACTGGTTTTAGTGAATCTAACTCAAACGTTGGATCGCTTGTGACTGATGTTCGATTTGAAAACAGCCTATTTACAACTGGAAATGGATTCTCTTTTCAGTTAGGGGCTATTTTGAAGGTTACAAATGAATTGAGAGCCGGACTAAGTTATAATTCTCCGACTTGGTTCACTATTTTTGAAGAAACATCACAAAGTATTTCTACGTTCGTTATGGATGATGTCGATGGAGATTTTACGACATCTATTAATCCTAACATCATTAATATATTCCCTGAATATCGGTTACAATCTCCGGGTAAAGTCACTGGAAGTTTAGCTTACGTTGGTGAACGTGGTCTATTAAGTTTTGATTACTCTAGAAGAAACTATCAAAACACAGAATTTAGACCATCTTCGGATCCATTCTTTGCTTCACAAAACGAAACGATGAATACTCTTTTTAAAACTGCTCAAACCTATCGTTTTGGAGGTGAATATAAGTACAAGCAATTCAGTTTTAGAGGCGGATATCGTTTTGAAGAAAGTCCATTTGAAGATGATACATTCTACGGAGACCTTACAGGTTATTCACTTGGTATTGGTTATAACTTCGGAAACACGAGATTAGATTTAACGTATGACCAAGCTGAAAGAACCGTTAATAACGAATTGTTTTCTGTTGGACTTACTGATGCTGCAACTATAGATACTATGAATTCTAATATTACACTAACTCTAGGGTTTAGTATTTAAACACAACAAACATTTATACAGAAAAAGCCAGACAATGTTCTGGCTTTTTTTTAGGCATTAACCGTTCTTATTCATAACATGTTCGTAATCTTTCGATAACCAATCATTCGATTCTAAACTAGTATTAAATGACTAAGTGTTAAATAGAAAAAGGCCATGCTTACCGCATAGCCTTTTAAGTCTATCTTTTACCCTTTATCTTTTCAAGGTAAAATGGGCTTTAAATTCTTTACGTTCACCTGTTGAACGTTCATTATACTCAACTACAAACCAGTAATCACTCGTTGGCATTGGATTACCATTATAGGTCCCGTTCCAACCTATTCCCGAAGGACTGAGTTGTTTGATTAACTTTCCGTATCTGTCAAATATATAAATTTTTGCATTAGGTTGGTTATCTATATCTGTTATGTTCCACGTATCATTATATCCATCTCCATTTGGTGTAAAGAATTTTGGATAATCCATAACCGTCACGTCATCACTGGCCTCTCCACAACCAATCTTATCTCTCACCGTTACGGTATGATCTCCTATTGATACATCTGTAAATATATTCTCATCCTGCCATGGTCCACCATCTAAACTATACTCATAGTCTCCAGACCCCTCAACAGTAACTTCGATAACATGAACATCTGCAAAATCAAGACTTACAACTAATGCCATTACTGTTGGCGGTGAGCTCTCTATAACCTCAGTAATATCACTGCTCTCACACATTGTGTTTGGAGAACTTGTAACATCTGTAACAGTAACACTGTAGGTTCCGCCCTCACTTGGCATATAACTAGAGTCTGTTGCACCTGCAATCTCTGTACCATTAAAGAACCATACAAATGTGTATTGCCCTGTATCAAGTCCGGTTTCTAATACTGGAAGATTTAATACCTCGCTCCCATTTGTGTCAACACATAAAATATAGCTGTCTTCCAAATCAAATACTGGTAATGGATTCACCTGAAGTGTTAGTGGGGCTACAGCATAACAGATTGATGTGTCCATACCTGCGACATCTAGTGTGTCATTATCAACTCGAGCCCAGATCACTTGTGGGTTAACCACATTCTCATATAAAAATGGTAAGGGGTTCACACCCAGCTCTGCATCGGCCTCACTTGCATAATAGCTCACTATATAGTTCGCTGGATCTTGACCGTCTAATATTGCATCATTTTGAAGTGTTAAATCAAACTGCGCACTGTTATTCGTTGGATCATTATCATCATCCATCTCATCATCACAAATCTCAAATACAATTGGCTCCATATCACTATTAGCCTCAGCTGCCTCTTGAACTTCTATATTAAAACTCGGTGTACTTATAGAACAGCCCGTATCGTTATTTGTAATTGCTACAAAAATCTGTTGTGGATTGGTAAGGTTCGTATATGGACTCACTAGCGCATTGATTAGCGCATCAGCATCGGCCTGTGTCTCGTGATAAGTCACCGTAAACAAGGTAGCATCCTGACCGTTTAATACCTCTGCATCTTTTAGCGTTAAATCAAAATCATAAAAACCATCGTTATTAAGCTCACATGCAATAAAGTCGGTCACCGCAACAACATCTGGTAATGGATTAACCAACAATGTAAAGTTAACTATGGTATAACATCCTGTGATATCATTTGTCACACGTACATAAATCAACTGTGGCGTACTGGTGTTGGTATACATCGTTGGATCTGCTATCGCATTGATCCCTTCTTCTGCATCCTCTAATGTCTCATGATAGCTTGGTGTTACTCCTACCTCTCCATTAAGTAATAATACTTCATTAGTGGTCAGATCAAATACCTCTTCCATATCGCCTGGATTGATATCATCACATAATACTAATTCTGGTAATACCTCTGTTGGTGTTGGGTTTGGTAATACGCGAATCGTTAAGGTAGTGAAGTCTACACAGCCAGTATCGGTATCGGTAACTACTACATATAAGGTTTGAGGGTTGGCTGGCAATCCATTTACTGAAGTATTGGTATAAGCACCTGCATCTACTGCATTGGTCTGAGCCTGTGCATCTACATCAGTCTCATAATAACTTACACTCCAACTTGCTTCGCCTCCTGTAATCTCTACATCTTTTACTGTTAAGTCAAAGACTGTAATCTCATCATCTATCTCATCATCACATAGCTCTAAGGGTGTTGGCTGTACCGCTACTGGTGGTAGCTCTACCCGTAAGTCAAACTGACCTACATCTACACAACCGTTAATATTACTCACCAAACGTACATAAATCGTCTGAGGATTACTCGTATTGGTATAATTCCCAACATTGGCTATTGCATTGTTTCCTGTAAGAGCATCGGCCGCTGTAACATGATAAGTAAGTGTTACATCTGTCTGTCCTCCTAATATCTCTGCATCCTTGGTAGTCAAATCAAATTGAGTAATCCCATCTGAATTTGTATCACAAATCACATAGTCTACTATCGTTACTGGAACTTCTGGTGATTCTAGTACTCGGATTATTAAAACTTCCGAAGCATTATAACAACCCGTAACTGTATTGGTCGCTCTAATATAAATCATCTGCTCATCCATAACGATATTCGTGTATGGACTCGCTAGTGCATTATCTCCTGTCTCTGCATCTTGCTGTGTCTCATGGTAGGTAATGGCTATATCAAGCTCTCCTCCTATAATCTCCAAGGTCCTATCCTCTAAGTTAAATTCTGTAAATCCATCATTATCCTCATCACACTCCTCTAAATCTGTCGGAACTGTCGGTGATGGAATTGGATTAACCCTTAAAAGTATCGTAGCTGTGGTGCTTACAAAACAACCTGTAATATCATTTGTAGCGCGTACAAATATTGTTTGTGGGTTACTCGTATTCTCATATGGACTTGTTATTGCATTGGTATTATTATCTGCATCTACCTGTGTCGCAAAATAGGTTAAACTAATCCCTGTCTGTCCGTTTAATATCTCATCAGTGGCATCCTCTAACATAAAGAATTCTACCTCATCTCCTGGATTATTATCATCACATAACTCTAGTGGTGCTGGCTGTAACAGTACTGGTAATGCATTAACGATAAGCTCTAAGGTCGTCAGTTTATAACATCCCGTAGCTGGATCAATATCCTCTACTCTAACCCATAGAATCTGATTAAACGCTGTGGTATTGGTATAATTCGCTGGAGTTGCAATCGGATTATTAGACATATCTGCATTCATCTCTGTCTCATAAAACGTTACCGTATACAAGGTAGGATCTGCTAAGTTTTGTAAAATCTCTGGAATCTTACTGGTCAAATCAAACTGTGCAAAACCATCTGCTGATAAATCATCACAAACCTCTAAGGCTGTTGGTGCTGATCCCAATTGTGGGGTAGGACTAACAATTAACTGCAACTCTACTATAGTAGCACAGGCAGTAGCTATCGTTGAACTCTCCACACGCACATAAACCGTCTGTTGGTTCTCTACAATATTATTATACGGACTCGTAAGTGCGTTCACATTATTATTCGCATCTGCCATCGTCTCATGGTAACTTACCGTAAGAGCTGGGTCGCCTCCTGTTATCTCAATATCTTTACTCGTTAAATCAAAAACTCCAAATCCATCACTGTCTGGATCACAATATAATAATGGAGTTGGCGTATTGGCTATAGGTGCCTGCTCTACTACCAACTCTAATGTTGTCGTATCATAACAGCCCGTGTTGATATCCTGAACACGCACAAATACAATCTGACCGTTGAATAAATTCGTGTAAGGAATCGCTAATGGATTTAAATTATTATCAGCATCAAACTGATCAATATGATAACTTACAGAGTAGTTAGGATTGTTACCCGTAACCTCTACATTCTTTAGCGTTAAATCTATAATCGTAATACCATCTGGAGTACCATCATCACAAACCGCTAAAGGCGTTGGAGCGATAACCACTGGCTGTGAAAACACTGTAAATGTTTGAGAACTTGTTGTTGGACAAACTCCATTAGATGTGTATTCTACAGTATAAGTCGTATCAAAAGCCCCTCCTGTTACAGTACCTGTAGCTGGATCTATTATAGCACCATCTCCAGGAATTGGATTGAATGCAAATGTTCCGCCAGGTAAACCTGTAATTGTCGCAGTTGCTCCATCACAAGTTGTTGCCATTGTAAAACTTGAATCATCTTCTGGAAAAACAGTAACGCTTTGTGCTACTGTTTCCGGACAGTTTCCGATTGTAGTATATTCTACAGTATATGTTACACCTGAACCTCCATTGGTTATTTCTCCAGTAGCTGGATCAATTAAAGCACCATCTCCAGGTACAGGGTTAAAACTAAATACACCACCTAAATCACCTGTAATAGTTGCGGTAGCACCCGTACAGCTTGGTGTCAATGAAAACGAAGCATCTTCCGCAGAAAATACGGTTACGCTTTGACTAGTTGTCTCAGGGCAAGGTCCGGAAGTTGTATATTCAACAGTGTACAATGTTCCAGAAACACCATTTGTAATTGTTCCTGTATTTGCATCTATTACTGCGCCATCACCTAAATCTGGAACTAATGCAAATATTCCGCCAGCATCACCTAAAATTGTTGCTGTAGCCCCATCACATGTAGGTGTTAATGTAAAGCTTGAATCTTCAAATGCTAATACTGTTACAGATTCTGTAGATACAGCAGGACAAGCTCCAGCAACTGAATACTCCACTGTATATGTAGCACCTTGAGTTCCGTTTGTAATGGTCCCCGTTAATAGATCTAAAACAGCACCATCAGCTGGAACTGGATTAAAAACAAACGTACCACCCAAATCACCTGTTATGGTTGCTGTAGCTCCGTCACACGTAGCTGTTAAATTGAAACTAGCATCCTGCTCTGGCAAGACGGTAAGAGTTTCTGTATTACCAGGAGTACAGGAACTAGCAAACTCATAAACAATAATATAAGTAGCACCTGGAGTTCCCCCTGTTACTGTTCCTGTTGCAGGATCAATAACAGCACCATCTGTTGGTTGTGGATCTTCAAAAGCAAATACACCTCCTAAATCTCCTGTCACAATCGCTGTTCCACCGTCACAAGTTGGTGTTGTCGCAAAAGAGGTATCAAAAACTTGTCCGACTAATATCGTCTCTGTGTCATTTATTGCTACCGTACAAGCCCCAACCGTAGCATCTACCAAGTTAAAAACCTGATCAACTGCAGGAGCCGTCACTGTAACTGTGGCCGATCCGGTTCCGTCTAAAACAACGGTCTGATTTCCTCCAGCATTAATTGTATAATTTATTGTTGCATTGGGTGAACCCGTAATTAAAAACACCGCATCGTCACCATTACATATAGGATTAATGACCGCAGTAACATCAGCTACAACTTCTTCATCCATAGTAATACAAACCTCCTCTGTATACTCACATCCAAAATCATCTGTAACTCTATATGTATAACAATATGTACCAGCCGTTGGTGGTGCCACTGTAATCGTACTTCCAGTTACATTAGTAATTGTTGGATCTGCATCCCAAGATTCAGTAACAATAACAGGAGTAAATGATAATTCTGGTGGTTGAATACTAGGATCAAAATTTAATCCCCAAGAAAAGACATAACCATTATCAATAGTTAAATTATCTACAATTTCGATACACCAATCTCCGTTCAATGGACTTCCCACAAGAGCATTAAAAGATTCTACAGGTAAATACGTACCCGGTGCCCATGAATTATTAGGTGGATTGGAACCCGCTATTATTGTATTGGCATTTGAAAGCAATGTTGTGGCCGACATTGAAAAACAATAATCTGCACCAATACCAGGTGTGTTACTTCCATCATCATTAGCGCCTCCAAAATAGGTTCCACCACCTGCTTGTGTAAACAAATCGGCTTCTTGACCATTTGGAGAAATGATTTTAATATCTAAATCTCCCGAGTAGGAATGCTCCATATTCACACATATCTCGATCAGTTGAGCTGGGTCATCTAATAATTGATCAGACTCAAAACAATCTACTGTAATACATGTCGTATAAACTGCACCTGAACCATCAGGCAAAAAAGTTGTTCCACTCACCGGAGGCGTACAATCATTTACAAATGGGACAGGGTTTACAACACCGTCTATTGTGGTCGTTTCTCCAAAGCACAGGGTATCGTCTGCCGCCTGTGTACCAGTAAAGTCTGGTTCAGTAGCAACCTGTATCACTTGATTAATGAGGTTTGTATTAGGACATCCTAGTGGGTCAGAATCTGTATTCGCGTCTCGTACGTTTAAATTTACAATATATACTCCAGGAACAGCATATGAAAACGTAGCTGTTTGCCCTGCTATTAAATTCCCATCTCCTAAATCCCACTCATAGGTTGCACCAGTACCATCAAACTCAAAGTTTCCACTTCCTGTAAGGGTAATATCCTCTCCAGGGCAAACTCTAATGTAACCATCTCCATTTGGTGCAGGAGTAGCAGTGTCTATTTGCGACGTAATTGTTTGACAAGGTGTAAAACAAGAAATATTTGCAGCCCAACCTGTTGTGGTTCCTGTGCCATCTGACACGAATTGAATGGTTAAACAACCAGATCCATTATCATCAGTAGCTGTTACAAATCCCGGACTATTAGCACCATCAAATGTTCCAAAAGCAGGACTTGCAACACTATCACCATTAAATATGGTCATAACATCCGCTCCAAGCTGTGTACTAAATTCGGTAAAATTTAATTGCACTAATTGACCAGCTGAATCAGGACAAATAGTAAGGACTAAATTTTCATTACTGGCGTAAGCGCCTCCGGGACCACCTGAATCATAAAAAACGTCTGAGCAACTGGTTACTGAACCATTTTGCATGTTGACGTCTTGTGAAAAAGCGTGAAATGAAATTATCGAGAATATTATGAGTAATGCTTTTTTCATAACAAAAAATTATAAATGGAAAATTAATATTTTATTGATGTTGTGATTTGATAATAATAAAGTAGTTTGTATTATCAACTCTATACATGTGTGATCCGTAGGAATAAAAATCGAATAAGTATTTTAACGGATTAAAATTTTGAGGATTAAAATTGGTTTCGCGCTCTAAATTAGCAACATAATAATCCATTAGTGGAACTTCAGATAGAAGTGTACACTTTTTTTGGTCGCTCGGGTTGGGAATATTTTTTATCTCAACTCTATTACGCAAAATGTTTTTAATGTCCTTAAGCCGTTGCGGTTTATTCAAGATGTTTGAATTTGCAGTACTACCATAAACTTCTTTAATCTGAGCTAATTCAACGTTAGTCAAAGGATTATTTACATTAGTTTTATAAGTGACTGTCTTTTGATGTCGTTGTTGTTTATTAGACTGTGAAAATAATGACGGAGAGGCTAGAAAAGCACAGACTAACAATAGAGGGAACAGTAATTTTTTATTCATGATTATCTAGGTGTTTTAAAGATGTGGAATTTAAGAAAATTTTAATAAATAAACTGTTAAATCAGATATGATGTACTGAGCTACCGATTATAGGCATAGAACAGTTTAAATTAAAAAACCCCTACCCTATGTTCATTTTTTTTTATTGCTTATCTTTGCATTCTCTAATAATAGAGGATCTTTAGTTTTAATTAAAAATGAATTTCCGCAGTTGCGGAACACATCGAATGAAAATAGATAAACACATTCAAGACATTGACGCTGTTGGTGATAATCACGTAGGAACGTCTTCCGAAACACCAATGCGAACAGATGCATTTGAGCTCACATCTTCAGAAAAAATTGATCTCATTAAAGATGATGTAAGACATATCATGGAAACTTTGGGCCTGGACTTATCTGACGATAGTCTAAAAGGCACTCCTAAACGTGTCGCTAAGATGTTTGTAAATGAGATTTTTAGCGGCTTAGATCCTGAAAAAAAACCAAGCGCATCTACTTTTGATAATAAATATAAGTATGGTGAAATGTTGGTTGAAAAAAACATCACTGTGTACTCCACTTGTGAGCATCACCTGTTACCAATTGTTGGAAAGGCTCATGTCGCCTATATTTCAAATGGGACTGTTGTTGGACTTTCAAAAATGAATCGCATCGTAGACTATTTTGCCAAACGCCCACAAGTACAAGAGCGACTTACTATTCAAATAGTAAAAGAACTTCAAAAAGTTCTCAACACTTTAGACGTTGCCTGTGTTATAGATGCCAAGCATTTATGTGTTAACTCGAGAGGCATAAGAGATGTTGACAGTAGCACCGTAACATCAGAATTTGGGGGGAAATTCAAAGACAAAGAAACCAAACGTGAATTCTTAGACTACATTAAATTAGACACGACTTTTTAAGAATCCCTATTCCGAAGAAAAAATAAAATGTTAGCTTTGACTTCTATAAAGTAAAGTCAGTCTAATTAACGCAATGTAAACACCTAACATTATGCATTTGTACGAAGATCAAAAGATTCAAATCTATAATACACTTAGCGGTAAAAAAGAAACTTTTAATCCTCTGGTCGAGGGTCACGTTGGCATGTATGTTTGTGGCCCTACAGTATACAGCAATGTGCATCTAGGAAACGTTAGAACATTTATGTCGTTTGACATGGTATTCAGGTATTTAAAACATTTAGGGTATAAAGTACGCTATGTTAGAAATATTACCGATGCTGGACATCTCGAAAATGATCAAGATGCCGGGGAAGATAAAATCACAAAAAAAGCACGTTTAGAGGCCATTGAACCCATGGAAGTTGTGCAACGTTACACCGTAGATTTTCACAATATCTTAAACACGTTTAATTTTCTGCCTCCGAGCATTGAACCAACGGCTACCGGTCATATTATAGAACAAATTGAACTTATCAAAAAAATTATTGATAATGGTTTTGCATATGTCATTAACGGTTCGGTGTATTTTGACGTTCATAAATTTAATGAAACTCATGACTACGGAAAATTGAGTAAACGCAAATTAGAAGACCTTATACATAATACTAGAGTGCTTGACGGACAAAGCGATAAAAAGAACCCTCAAGATTTTGCGCTATGGAAACGTGCTGAACCGCAGCACATCATGCGTTGGCCTTCTCCTTGGAGTGACGGATTTCCGGGTTGGCACCTAGAATGTACTGCTATGAGCACAAAGTATCTCGGTGATAATTTTGATATTCACGGTGGTGGTATGGATTTGAAGTTTCCGCATCATGAATGTGAAATTGCTCAAAGTGAAGCTGCTAAAGGACAAACTCCGGTAAACTACTGGATGCACGCAAATATGTTGCAGTTAAATGGACAACGCATGTCTAAGTCTACTGGTAACACGGTTAATCCTGATGAATTATTATCAGGTAACAACGCGTTTTTTAGCAAGGCGTATTCACCCAGTGTGATTCGGTTTTTTAATGCACAATCCTCTTACAAAAGCATATTAGACCTCACAGACGATGGCTTATTAGCAAGTGAAAAAGGGTTTTACCGCTTAATGGATGCGATACACCTTTTAGAAGACTTAAAGGCCTCTGACACTTCAACATTTAATGTATCGGACTGGAGACAAAAATGTTATGATGCTATGAATGATGATTTCAATTCACCTATTTTAATAGCTCATCTTTTTGAAGCTGCAAAACAGATTAATCAAATTAAAGATGGCAATGCATCACTAAGCGCTGGGGATTTAAATCTACTTAAAAAAACCATGCATGACTTTACATTTGATGTGTTAGGTTTGGTTGATGTGTCTAATTTGGATGTTGGTACCGATAAACTATCGGGCGCAGTAGAATTGCTTATTGAACTGCGTCAACAAGCAAGAGCAAATAAAGACTTTCCAACATCTGACAAAATTAGAGATGAGTTAGCTGCTATTGGAATTCAATTAAATGATGGCAAGGATGGGACGACTTTTACGACGAACTAGCTATGAAACGTGTCCTTATTGCTCCTTTTTTATTCTTAATTAAAGTTTATCAGACTATCATTTCACCTTTAACTCCAGCAAATTGCAGATTTCAGCCTACGTGTTCGCATTATGCTAAGGAAGCACTCGAAAAACACGGGTTTTGGAAAGGTGGGAAATTGGCATTAAGACGTATTTTTAGTTGTCATCCTTGGGGACGTTCTGGCTATGATCCTGTTCCTGAAAAGGATGACAACTAAAAATATCCCATAGCGCATACCCGCACGTTCGCTAAAAATGTACGCTGTACATTTTGTATTGCGCTCCGTCGCCTTGGGGACGTTCTGGCTATGATCCTGTTCCTGAAAAGGATGACAACTAAAAATATCCCATAGCGCATACCCGCACGTTCGCTAAAAATGTACGCTGTACATTTTGTATTGCGCTCCGTCGCCTTGGGGACGTTCTGACTATGATCCTGTTCCTGAAAAAGAAGATTAAAACTATCTTAACATCACTGGATGTTTACTCATAAATACTATCTTTATCCCTATAAAATATGACATTATGATTGCGCTTGATATTGTTTGGAACCCATCTAAAGGACTCGACTTAGGTTTTTTTACACTTCACTACTATAGTTTAATGTGGATTATCGCCTTTGTACTCGGTTTAAACATTATGAAACGTATCTACAATAATGAAAACCAGACGAAAGAGTCATTAGATTCTCTCTTTATCTATTCGGTACTTGGAATTATGTTAGGAGCACGTTTAGGTCACGTAATTTTTTATCAATCGGAATTAATTAATGAAGATTTTTTCAGCATATTTCTACCTTTTAGCTTTAAAAATGGTATAGAATTTACTGGTTTTCAAGGTCTTGCAAGTCATGGTGCTGCAATTGGTATGATTATTTCTATGTACTTCTATAATAAAAAGATTGTAAAGAAATCTGTGATATGGATATTAGATCGCGTGGTTATTCCTGTTGCCTCAGGTGCCGTATTTGTAAGACTTGGAAATTTTATTAATTCAGAAATTATAGGTGAAAAAACCAGTTCGGCTCTAGGCGTACAATTTGTGCAAGACCATTATAATAAATATGATATTGTAAAAGTTACAGGCATTAAAGATGTAAAAGAAGCATATTCAGCCGTAGGAAATGATCCCAAATTTACCGATTTATTAGAACAGGTCCCTTTTAGACATCCTGCTCAATTATATGAAGCTGGCAGCTATGTGTTTGTTTTTTTAATTTTATTATACGTCTATTGGAAAACCAATAAAAGTGAACAACAAGGCTTTTTATTTGGATTGTTTTTAGTCTTACTTTGGACTGTTAGATTTTTTGTAGAATTTGTGAAAGAGCCACAAAATATTGAACGAGCAGATTGGCTATTGAATACAGGACAATTATTAAGCATCCCGTTTATTTTAATCGGTTTATATTTTATGTTTGTTTATAAGTCAAAAACCAAATTAAGCTAAATGAAACGTTGTTTGTATATGCGATTGGCCTTAGTGTTCTTCGGAAGTCTTGCTTTACTGAATTTCTCATGCAATGACCAAAAAAAACCCAAAGCCGTTAAACAAATAATAGTCACCTTTAAAAAAGAAGGGGAACTTCAACTAATTAAGGCGGCAAATGATTCCGTTGTGGTGTCTTTAGACATTGAAATTGCCGATGACGATTACCAAACGCAAACTGGATTGATGTACCGTAAAAGCATGGCACACCATCAAGGAATGTTATTCATTTTTCCAGATGTTGACTATCGGTCATTTTATATGAAGAATACGGAGATTCCATTAGACATCATATATATTTCAGAAACTAAAACTATTGTTAGCATTCAAAAACATGCTCAACCCATGGATGAAACTTCTTTGCCTTCAGAAGGTCCCGCTAAATATGTATTAGAAGTGAATGCAGGACTCAGTGATGAATGGAACCTCGAAAAAGGTGATCGAATAGCATTTAGTATATTATAATACCAACCTCTTAGTATCTCATTTATTTAAAATCAAAAAGATAAGAATTTATTCATCCTCTTAAAATAAGACGAACATAGTATTTGAATTATGTGTTCTCTTAAAGAGGAAGACCTGGATAAACAACTATGTTAACTGACAACACAATTACTATTAAAAACAAAAAAAGCCACTTCAAATGAAGTGGCTTTTTTAAATATATACTTAGAAAATTATTTTTTATCCTCATCCTCTTTTGGAGGCGCGATACCTTTATTCTTAAGAGTATCATACATTAAAGGAGTTGCAATAAATACCGAAGAATAAGTCCCTACAATCACACCAATAATTAACGCGAATAATAAGCCTCTCAGTGATTCTGCTCCAAAGGTGAACATTGCTAATAATACCACTAAGGTCGTTAACGACGTATTTAATGTTCTACTTAATGTACTGTTTATGGCAGAGTTGATATTCACACCACCTTTAAAACCTGCACGTTCAAGTAATACTTCTCGAATTCTATCAAATACAACCACGGTATCATTCAGCGAGTAACCAATCACGGTTAGGATGGCTGCAATGAATGCCTGATCAATTTCCATACTAAATGGCATGAATTTGTACAATAAAGAGAAGATTCCTAATACGATAATCACATCATGGAATACAGCAGCTACTGCTCCTAATGAGAATTGCCATCTTTTGAATCGGAATAAGATATATAAAAATACAACCACTAAGGATCCTAGAACTGCTAATAGCGATTCTCTTTTGATATCATCGGCGATTGTTGGACTTACCTTACTAGATAACACTTTACCAACGTTATCTTTCCCTTCTGAAAAATCTTTGTATGATAATTCGTTAGGCAAATATGGTTTTAATCCTTCGAAAAGCATAGTTTGCACTTCTTCGTCTACCTCAACAGAGTTTTCATTTACCTTATATTTGGTAGAGATCTTTAACTGATTAGCACTTCCTATTGTTTTTACTTCTACACTTTGAAATACCGCTGTTAAATCTTTAGCAACTTCTTCAGAACTCACTGCTTTATCAAAACGAACTTGATAAGTTCGACCACCAATGAAGTCAATACCTTGATCTAGTTTATTAGTCACTAAAGATCCAATTGAGATTGCTATTAAGATACCTGAAACTACATAAGCTACTTTACGCTTACTAATGAAATTAATCTTAGTGTTTTTAAATAAGTTCTTAGTAATTGATGTAGAGAAATCTAGTGTTCTACCACTATTAACATACCAATCTACAAGTAAACGAGTAATGAAGATAGCCGTAAATAATGACGTCATAATACCGATTAATAAGGTTGTTGCGAAACCTTTAATTGGTCCTGTACCAAATACAAATAAGATTAGTGCGGTTAAACCTGTTGTGATGTTGGCATCTAAAATTGAAGACAAGGCATTCGCGAAACCATCTTTTACAGCTTCTTTTTGCGTTTTACCCTTACCTATTTCTTCTCGAATACGTTCAAAAATAAGTACGTTCGCATCTACCGACATACCAATAGTTAATACGATACCAGCTAATCCAGGCAGTGTTAATACAGCACCTAATCCTGATAACACACCAAATATCAATAAGATATTTAATAACAAAGCGATATCAGCAAATATACCAGCTCTTCCGTAGTAAAGAATCATCCAAATTAACACTAATGATAAAGCAATTAAAAATGACTTTGTACCACTCTCAATAGCTTCTTGTCCTAGTGACGGTCCAACTTGATCAGCCTGCACAATTTCAGCTCTTGCTGGTAATTTACCTGCTCTTAAAACGTTGGCTAAATCAACCGCTTCATTTACTGTGAAATTTCCTGAGATTTCTGTGTTACCACCAGAGATTGCTCCTCTAGTTGCTGTTGGCGCAGAATATACAATATCATCAAGAACGATTGCTATCTGACTTTGATTTTGATTTGCTCTACCTGTTATTTCTTCCCAGATTTTAGCCCCTTTAGCATTCATTTGCATGGTTACAGTTGGCTTATTCGTTTGTCCGTAAGACTGACGTGCATCAGTAATAACTCCACCACTTAATTCTGGTTCTTCATCTCTATTTCCTTTAAGTGCATATACGTCGACAGTTTCTAATCCAGTGTCTGCATCTAATGTTGGTAAACCGAAAGCAAATTTTGTATATCTTAATTCTGTAGGTAGGTTTGCACGAACTTCAGGCAATTCTAAATAGTCCTTTACAGTTTCCTTATTCTCTAATTCAACAGCGAATAACCCAAAACTTTGTACAGGTGCGATTAAGTCTAATAAAGGATTGACTTGAGTGGCAGTAGAATCTGTAGATGTTTCTCCTAATAAGTCATCAATCGTGCTATCTGTTTCGGTTGAATCTTGAGCTTCAGTAGCCGCTTCTTTCTCATTTACGCCTAACTTATCTTTTAGTACTTCGTTAGCTAGGGTAAAGAAATTACCTAAATTTTGTGGCTTTTCAACATCCCAAAATTGTAATTGTGCTGTTTGAGTAATTAATTCTGTAGCACGTTTCGTGTCTTTGACACCTGGTAATTCTACTAATACACGACCAGAATTTCCTAGACGTTGAATATTTGGTGATGTTACACCAAATTGGTCAATACGTTTACGTAAGACTTCAAAAGCAGAAACAATAGACTCATCTACTTTTTCCTCTATTTTCTTCTTCACATCTGAATCAGACATTGAGATATCTATAACATCATCCAAATCTCTATTTGCAAAAATATCTGGAGACGCTAATTTTTGATCTCCTTTTACGGCATCCCAAGCTGTAAAGAAAGATTCAAGGTAAGATTCCTGAGCATCCTTTTGAATTTCTTCAGCATCAGCTAACGCTTTATTAAATGCTGGATCTTTACTCTTATTAGCTAATCCTTCAAGAATATCTCTTACTGAGATTTGAAGAATAACGTTTAATCCGCCTTTAAGGTCAAGACCAAGATTCATGGCTTTTTCCTTCACTTCTTTTCCTGTGAAACTCGCGATTCCAATGTTAAACGCTTCTTTATTAGACAAGGAGTCTACATAGCGTATTTCGGCTTCATTAATAGCGTCTGGATCTTGAAATTTACTTTCTGCATAGGTTGTTGCAGCATCTTCAATTTGGTTGGCTTTGAATGTAAATGATAATTGGTAGATACTTACCAATCCAAATAGCACTGCAAAAAGCTTAACTAGTCCTTTGTTTTGCATTATTTTGTTTTTTAGGTCAAATTTTTAATCGAGCAAATATAGAATTTACCTCGGATTTGACAATTAAATTTTGTGTTTATATGTATTGTTTTTGTGGCATTTCGATTAAAAATGAAAAGCGCACACTAATAGGTTAGAGCGTTAAATCCTCTAACGTATGCTTTGAAGGTTATTTGGGAAATTAAAGTGTCTTAACTCAGATCATACATCCCAATAATTCGTGGTCCAGCTCGGACTTCTGGAATATTACGAGATCGATTATCTATTGCGATGGCAATAGCATTATTAAACTTATAAGCGACTTTAAGAGTCCTATCAAGTTCTCTTTCATCGTCACTGTTTGTTTTTGCAGTAAATACATTTGTGTTTGAAAATCTTTCATGCTCTACTTTAGTCTCTAGTGCGAGCTTTCCATCATTACTTGAAAGATCATCACCTTGTTGAATTTCATAGACATCAAGACTATAGTGAATTGATTTTTCTTCGGAAGGTATCTTATGCTCTTGGTCATCTTGAACTAAACCAAGTTGAGTTGTTGTTGGGTCTTCGGAAAGCAAGGCTTTAATACTTGCTATATCTGTTTCACTATAATAGCTAATTGTTAAGTGGCCATTGCTCTTTTCTTGTACATAAATATTCTCAATACCAGCAGCTTCCAATTGTTCTTTAACAATGGTAATGGCATTTTGTGTATGATTAATGGAAACATTTGTACTGACAAACTGCAAGACAATTTCCTGATTAGGCATTGTGACTTGCTGCTTACTAGCAACACTGCCCAAAACAGTAAGGGCAATAATAAGAATGCTGATGCACCACCTCGATTTCATGTTCTCAAATCTATTGTTCATAATGGTCACTCAAAACATCAATCATAACTTTAATTTTTAATACTAAATATATTCAAGGATATTTCAAGCGCCAAATATATAAAAAAAAAGAAGATTAAGGCTTGATTGGACGTTCATCGATGATAAATACTATTTCTATCACATTATCGTTTTTTTCAAAAGTCTTGTCGAATTTAGATATCATTAAATGCAAAAAAAAGCTATCTGTATGAGATAGCTTTTCATGTATAAAATCTTTAGTTCTTACAATTCTAATAATGCATTTGTTTTTTGAACACCTTCAGCACTTTCCTTTAAATGCACCATTTCAGCATCGCTTAAATCGATAGTAACGATTTCTTCAATACCATTGCGTCCAAGGATTACAGGTACTCCAATGCAAAGATCATGTAATCCGTATTCGCCTTCTAAAAAGGTCGAGCATGGAAACATTTTCTTTTGGTCACATGCAATAGCTTGAACCAAACCGCTTACAGCAGCCCCTGGAGCATACCAAGCAGAGGTACCTAATAATTTCGTTAAAGTAGCACCTCCAACTTTGGTATCTTCTTTTACTTGTTCTAAGCGTTCTGCAGTTATGAATTCAGAAACTTTTACGCTATTTCTTGTCGCATGATCAGTTAAAGGCACCATACCTTTATCACTATGACCACCGATAACCATTCCATCTACATCGCTAATTGGTGCGTTTAATGCTTCCGCTAATCTGTATTTGAAACGAGCAGAATCTAAAGCACCACCCATTCCAATAATTCTATTTTTCGGTAAATCAGTTGTTTTATGCACTAAGTATGTCATCGTATCCATAGGATTACTCACAACAATAATGATTGTATTCGGAGAATGTTCAATCAAACTAGCAGATACCGATTTCACAATTCCTGCGTTGATGCCAATTAACTCTTCACGAGTCATCCCTGGTTTACGAGGAATACCTGAAGTGATCACACAAATATTACTATTTGCTGTTTTGGAATAATCGTTTGTGACTCCTGTTATTTTAGTATCAAAACCGTTTAATGATGCTGTCTGCATCAAATCCATGGCTTTCCCTTCAGCATAGCCTTCTTTTATATCTAATAATACAACTTCACTCGCAAAATCTTTTATTGCAATATACTCGGCACAACTTGCACCTACAGCTCCTGCTCCAACTACTGTTACTTTCATTTGATTATCTTTTGTTTAATTGTGTTGATAAATTGAGAGTGCAAAATTACGAATTATTCTATTCTTTAAGAAGAAAGTAAATAGATAATTAATTATGTTTTTTATCTGTATTTCAACCTCATTATCTTTAATATGGGAAGTTTATTATTTGAATTGGGGCTGATACTTACCAATAAAAAGAGCCATCACAAAATGATAGCTCTTCATCCGTTAAAATAACGTTTAATCTATTCTAGACTCATTTTTGTATACATAAATACATATTCACCAAGCATTTTCCACTTGATATTCTTCTTAGGATATTTTGCCATAAACTCAGTATTATCTCCAAATAAATTTTCATAGTAATCGTCTAGGTTCTTCTTTTCTAACCAAAAAATATTATCTCCCTTTTTAAAATAATATGATTTAGCCAAACCTCCAGCAACATTAAACCCACCGATACCAAGTCCTGTGGTTTTTTTAGCCATTGGATCGCCATAAACTTCTATTAATGAGCTAAATTTAGGATTAATTAACTGCATAAGTAGCTCTCTCTCATCTTTTTTGTTTTTCAACGAAACCGTTTGCTTTTTAAAAAAGATAAAACCCTTGTCAATTAAATCAGATTGCAAATCTTGAGATCCCCAACGACGTGCGTCAAACATATAACTTGCCGATTTTGTAAACTTTTCAAAACCTCCCGGAAATAAATACATTTCTTTTATTTGTTCCGCATTAAATTCTTTCTTTTCTCCAGTGATACTATCTTTAAGTTTTACATAATAAATCTGACCTTTTTTTCTATCAACATCATCTCTAAAACCTTCTACAACAGTCCCATCCTCTAAAATCACTTTAGAGACTACGTTAGGTGAATAACTATTATAGACCGGCTCGAACATGAGCATATCTATCTTTTCGTCTTGCGCATTAATAAGACTAACTGATGCGAATAATAATGCTAATAAAACTCTTAATTTCATATGTTTTGTTATTTAATAATTATAGTTTAATATGTCGTAATATTAAACATTATAATTCGCTATGAGAAGAAAACAGAAAGAAAAATATCGTACCTCTTGATAGCCTTTTTATTCGTTTAAACAATACATTTCGCCAAAATCATCACCACTAAGAAACAAAAAAAGCAACTACATTTGTAGCTGCTTTTAAGCATTACTGCGTGTTAATTACACTTTTAATTACGCATCAATATTTGCATAAATCGCATTTTTCTCAATGAACTCTCTACGAGGTGGAACCTCATCTCCCATTAACATAGAGAAGATACGATCAGCTTCTGCTCCATTATCTATTTGAACCTGTCTAAGCGTTCTAAACTGAGGGTTCATTGTTGTGTCCCAAAGTTGTTCGGCATTCATTTCACCAAGACCTTTATAGCGTTGAATTTTAGCACCATCACCATAATTGGTCATAATTTGAGCACGCTCTTCATCACTCCAAGCATATTGTTTTTTAGCTCCTTTTTTAACTAAAAATAAAGGTGGTGTCGCAATATATATATGTCCATTTTCAATCAACTCTTTCATGTACCTAAAAAAGAAGGTTAAAATTAGTGTTTCAATGTGACTACCATCAATATCGGCATCACACATGATAACGACTTTATGATATCTTAATTTAGATAAATTAAGTGCTTTACTATCCTCTTCTGTTCCTATGGTTACACCAAGTGCTGTAAAGATGTTTTTTATTTCTTCGTTTTCAAAAACACGATGAGTCATCGCTTTTTCGACGTTTAAGATTTTTCCGCGAAGTGGAAGAATTGCTTGGAACGCTCGATCACGACCTTGCTTGGCAGTACCACCTGCCGAATCACCCTCTACTAAGAACACTTCACATTTTGCAGGATCTTGCTCAGAACAATCACTTAGTTTGCCGGGCAATCCACCAATGCTCATAACTGTTTTACGCTGCACCATTTCACGTGCTTTTTGAGCAGCATGACGCGCTTGCGCAGCCAAAATAACTTTTTGAACAATAATTTTAGCATCATCCGGATGCTCTTCGAGGTAATCGGTTAACATTTCTGAAACGGCCTGACTTACAGAAGCTGACACCTCTCTATTACCAAGCTTTGTTTTCGTTTGCCCTTCAAATTGTGGCTCTTGAACTTTTACCGATATAATAGCGGTCAATCCCTCACGGAAATCATCACCAGCAATGTCAAACTTTAATTTGTCTAACATCCCAGAACCATCAGCATATTTCTTCAGCGTATGTGTTAATCCTCTTCTGAAACCAGATAGGTGTGTACCCCCTTCATGGGTATTAATATTATTTACATATGAATGTAAATTTTCAGCATATGAGGTATTATAAATCATTGCAACCTCAACAGGAACTCCATTTTTTTCACCTTCAAAAGCGATTACTTCTTTCATTAAAGGCTCACGATTGCCATCTAAGAATTTTATAAATTCTTTTAGTCCTTCTGTAGAATGGAATGTCTCACCTTCAAATTCACCATCGTCTTTTTTTGTTCGTCTATCAACTAGATGGATTGTAATCCCTTTATTTAGATAAGCTAATTCACGTAAACGGCTTGCTAAAGTATCGTAGCTATACTCGAGTGTTTGCGTAAATATTGTAGAATCCGGTCTAAAGGTTACAGTAGTGCCACGTTTATCAGTGTCACCAACTTGTTTTACAGGATACATCGCCTTACCACGTTCGTATTCTTGCTCATAAACTTTACCTTCTCTAAACACCGTAGCTTTTAAATGTTCAGATAGCGCATTAACACAACTAACACCAACACCATGCAATCCACCTGATACTTTATAAGAGTCTTTATCAAACTTACCACCCGCTCCAATTTTTGTCATAACGACTTCAAGTGCAGATACACCTTCTTTTTTATGAAGATCGACAGGGATTCCACGACCATCATCTTCAGTAGTGATAGAATTGTCCTCATTTATAGTGACTGTAATATTATCACAATGACCAGCTAAAGCCTCATCAATTGAATTATCAACTACTTCGTATACCAAATGATGTAAACCACGCGTACCTACATCTCCAATATACATAGATGGACGCATACGAACATGCTCCATACCTTCTAAAGCCTGAATACTATCGGCTGAATAATTATGTTTATTAAACTCTTCTTTTTTATCGCTCATAAATTCTTGTTTATTTTGAAATATTTCGTCCGTAAATTTTAATATGATTTTCAATCATTCTTCACATAAAAAAACCCGCTCTTTCCCGGGGTTTTGAATACAAACAAATATAGGAAATTAGAAGCCGATTTGAAAGCAATTTAACGATTCAATTTAATAATTATTAACATTTGTTAATTACTCAAAACGCTCTTAAATCGTATTAAAAATAGCTTAAAACGGATTTTACTGTTTTTTAACATCCTCAAAAAAGCGTAAAAAACACAAAAGGCTTTATAGGTGATATTTTGGATTTATAATTGTTTAAAAAGCGGTTGTATTTTTCAACAAAAAAGAATGAAAAAATATTTCAGTATTACATCCAATTTCTTTTAAATACAGTGGTTGTTTTTAATTCATAACATGACAAGACCAATCTAGGGATTGGTCTTGTTAAATATTTATATCAGATGGGTATGAGACTTAAATTTTTACATAGGCTTTGTCATGCACATTTGCAATGGCTCTGCCAGAAGGATCATTCATATTTTTGAATGCCTCATCCCATTCTAAAGCTATTTTAGTGCTGCATGCTACACTTGGTTCTTGTGGCACGCTGAAAGCGGCTGCATCACTTGGAAAATGTCCTTCAAAAATAGTTCTATAATAATACTCTTCTTTGTTTATAGGTGTTTGAATAGGGTAACGGAATTTAGCATTCGCCATTTGCTCATCAGTCACTTCTTTGTCAACCAGCTCTTTTAAAGTATCAATCCAACTATAGCCAACTCCATCACTAAATTGCTCTTTTTGTCTCCAAGCTACACTTTTTGGAATCATATCTTCAAAGGCTTTTCTCACCACCCATTTTTCCATACGTTCACCGTTAATCATTTTATCTTTTGGGTTGATACGCATCGCCACATCCATAAATTCTTTATCCAAAAATGGCACACGGCCTTCAATTCCCCATGCAGCTAAACTTTTATTAGCTCTTAAACAATCATACATGTGTAACTTGTCTAATTTGCGAACCGTTTCTTCATGAAATTCTCTAGCATTTGGAGCTTTATGAAAGTACAAATATCCTCCGAAAATCTCATCAGCACCTTCTCCAGATAATACCATTTTAATACCCATCGATTTAATAACTCTTGCCATTAAATACATTGGTGTAGAAGAACGTATCGTTGTGATATCATAGGTTTCGATATTATAAATCACATCTTTAATCGCATCTAAACCTTCTTGAATTGTGAATTTTATTTCGTGATGAACCGTTCCAATATGATCGGCTACTTTTTTTGCTGCTGCTAAATCTGGCGAACCTTCTAGTCCAACAGAAAAGGAGTGTAACTGTGGCCACCAGGCTTTTTCTTTATCATCGGCTTCAATACGTTTTTCAGAATATTTTTTAGCAATTGCAGAGGTGACTGAAGAATCTAAACCTCCAGACAACAATACACCATAAGGCACATCACTCATTAGCTGTCTATGCACTGCGTCTTCAAGTGCCTGCTTGACTTCTGCTATACTCGTTTCATTATCTTTTACTGCGTCGTATTCTGTCCAGTCGCGCTTATACCATTTTACAAATTCTCCATCTTTACTTGACATATAATGTCCTGGCGGGAATAATTCTATTTTGGTACAAATACCCTCTAAAGCTTTTAATTCAGAAGCGACAAAGAATGTTCCATTTTTATCCCAACCAATGTACAATGGAATAATTCCCATATGATCACGAGCAACAAAATACTCATCCTTTTCTGTATCGTAAATAGCGAATCCAAAAATCCCATTCATATCATCTACAAAATCGACTCCTTTTTCTTGGTATAAAGCTAAGATGACTTCACAATCACTCTCGGTCTGGAATTTATAATTACCTTTAAACTGCTTGCGCAATGCCCTATGGTTATAAATTTCACCATTTGCTGCTAATATTAAGGTTTTATCAGGACTCAACAATGGTTGCTTCCCTGATGCGGGATCTACAATAGCCAAACGCTCATGTGCCATGATCACTTTATCATCGCTGTAAATACCACTCCAGTCTGGACCACGATGACGAATCGTTTTTGCCATTTCTAAGACTTGAGGTCTTAAATCATCAGTTTTTTGTTTTATATCAAACGCACATACAATTCCGCACATAACTTTCTGTTTTAAGTAATTCTATTAACTTTATTCATATTAACAAAGCAAATATGATGCTAAGTATATAATTTTAAAACACAATAACTACATTTAACTACATATTGAAATAATAATATAAAATACAATACAAATATGTAACTAAAATCTGCTTTTTATATATTTAGAACTCTAAAATTGTAAACTTTAACATCACTTTACGACATTAGATAGAGTAATAAAATCAATACTTATTATCTTTAAACCATAAAAAAATTAACACACACATCATGAAAACAAAATCAATTATTACGACCATTGCAATGGCATTTATAATGCTTATTTCAGTAAACGTTAGCGCGCAAGAATTTGCGCCAATGGATAAAAGTCCGATGGACGCAGCATCTTTCCCTTCGGATTATAAAGAGGCTAATAAACTCATTAAGATCGTTTACAGCAGACCACAACTAAAAGAACGTAGCTTAGACAAGTTAGCCCCTAATGGAAAAGTATGGAGAACTGGAGCTAATGAAGCAGCTGAACTTACGCTTTATACACCAATGATGCTTGGAAAAACTAAAATTGCTCCAGGCACCTATACATTTTATGTGATTCCTGGAGAAAAAGAATGGACTGCTATCATCAGTAAAGATTTAAATGTTTGGGGTAGTTATTTTTATAAGGAAGCAAATGACGTTGCACGTCTTAAAGTTCCTGTTTCTCAAGGCAAAGAATCTTTAGAGGCATTTTCAATTGCATTTAAAGAGTCTAATGATGGTGTTCATATGCACTTAGGATGGGGAACATTAAGAATCGCCATACCATTTACCAAGTAAAAGGCAAGTCACTACAAAAAAAGCTCTGAAATTCAGAGCTTTTTTTGTTTATGGTATATTCAAATATTTGTGGGTTTGCAATGACACTTTCCATTTTGGGTTTGCCATGACATAATCTACAATTTGAGGCACAACCTTGTCGCGTTTGCTCCATTCTGGTTGTAGATACAAAATACAATCTTTATTTACTTTTGCAGCTTGTTCTTCTGCAAAACGGAAATCGTCTTTATTGTAAATTATACATTTTAATTCATGTGCTTTATCAAAAACCTCTTCTGTTGGTAACTTCATTTTTTTTGGCGAGAGACAAATCCAATCCCAAGTTCCTGATAAGGGGTAAGCTCCAGAAGTTTCAATATGAGTTTGTAAACCTTTAGCTTTTAATTGGGCTGTTAATGGCCCCATATCCCATGTTAATGGCTCGCCACCTGTGACGACTATGGTGTTACTATACTTGGCTGCATTTTCTACAATTTTTTCTGTCTCAGTTGGTGGATGTAATTCGGCTAACCAACTTTCTTTTACATCGCACCAATGACAACCTACATCACAACCACCAATTCTCACAAAATAAGCTGCCGTACCTTTATGATAACCTTCACCTTGTATGGTATAAAATTCTTCCATTAAAGGCAAAAGCAATCCCTGATCAATAAGTTCTTGTCGTTCCGTTCTTGTCATAGCATGCAAATATACTTATAAAGTTATAAGTGAAACATAATTATTTAAAGGCTATGACTTCTATTTCTATTTGAGCACCGACAGCCAAACCTGATGCCGCAAAAGTAGTTCGGGCAGGTTTATTCGTAAAATAGGTTTTATAAACCTCATTAAAAGCAGAAAAGTCTTCAATATTTTTCAAAATCACCGTACACTTTATTACACGATCTAATGAGGAGTTATGTTGCTTTAAAACTGCTTTGATATTTTCAATACATTGTATAGTTTCAGCAGTTATGCCTCCTTTTACGAGCGTTCTTGAAGTGTGATCCATTCCTACTTGCCCAGATAAAAACAGAAAACCATTAGCTTCGACAGCATCACTAAAGGGTGCCTCTGATTTTTTGGCTTCATGAGATTTATGAAACAGTATGTCTTGAGATTGCTGTTGGCAAGAAAACATTCCGAAGCCAAACCATACAATAATAAAAAGAGAAGAATTTTTCATTTTAGTTGATTTTATACTTGACTAAAATTACACTATTTTTATGCAAATTTTGAATTATGAGTAGAACGGACGATTTCATCAAAGAAATCACAGACGGAAATACAAATAAAGGTGAATTTATCACCTTAGGCTCAGCGATACTTGATGGAGAAACACTAACAAATACTTATGTTAATGTTCCATTAAAAACGATGAATAGACATGGTTTAATTGCTGGAGCTACAGGAACTGGTAAAACAAAAACCTTACAAGTACTTGCTGAAAGCTTAAGCGACAAAGGAGTACCTGTATTACTGATGGATATTAAAGGGGATTTAAGTGGTTTAGCACAACCAAGTCCGGGACATCCAAAAATTGACGAGCGTCACGAAAAAATTGGATTGCCGTTTGAACCCAAATCCTATCCTGTTGAAGTACTTTCTTTATCAGAACAAGATGGTGTTAGACTTCGCGCTACGGTGAGTGAATTCGGACCCGTTCTATTATCGAGAATACTAAATCTTTCAGATGCTCAATCTGGTGTGGTTGCAGTTATCTTTAAGTATTGTGATGATAATAAATTACCCCTACTTGATTTAAAAGATTTCAAAAAGATTCTTCATTACGCCACTCAAGAAGGAAAAGAAGAGTTCACACAGGCCTATGGTCGAATTTCAACAGCCTCAACAGGTGCTATTCTAAGAAAGGTAGTAGAATTAGAACAACAAGGTGCTGAACTGTTCTTTGGGGAGACCTCTTTTGATGTTGATGATCTTTTGCGTGTTGATAAGGACGGTAGAGGTTATATCAATATTATTCGTTTAACTGATATTCAAGACAGACCAAAGTTATTTTCAACATTCATGTTGAGTTTATTGGCCGAAATTTATTCTACATTTCCTGAGCAAGGTGATAGTGGTCGTCCAGAATTGATTATGTTTATTGATGAAGCTCACTTAATTTTTAACGAAGCATCGAAAGCCTTGTTGAATCAAATTGAAAGCATCGTAAAACTGATTCGTAGTAAAGGTGTAGGTCTTTATTTTGTGACTCAAAATCCGACCGATGTTCCTGAGGCTGTGCTAGGCCAGTTAGGCTTAAAAGTTCAGCATGCACTTAGAGCATTTACAGCTAAAGACCGCAAAGCCATCAAACTCACAGCACAAAATTATCCAGATACTAATTATTATGATACTGCAGATGTTTTAACCTCTCTTGGAATTGGAGAGGCATTGGTTTCTGCATTGAATGAAAAAGGAAAACCAACACCTTTAGCTGCAACGATGATGCGTGCTCCAATGAGTAGAATGGATATTCTTACCGAGTCAGAATTAGGTGCGCTTCTAGCTGATTCTAAACTTGCTAAAAAATACAACGAAGAGATTGATAGAGAAAGTGCTTATGAACTCCTCAATAAGAAAATTGAGGTAGCCGAAGCAGAAGAAGCAAAAGAAAAGGCTCGAGAAGAAAAGGAAGCTCTTGAAAAAGCGGAAACTAAAAGACGAACCTCTCAATCTAGAAGTCGTAGTAACCGACAAAACCCAATTGTTAAAGTTTTGACAAGTCCTACTGTCATTAGAAGTGTTCTTGGTATTTTGACCAAAATGCTAAAATAAATTGTTATTAAAATTAATTATTACCCTTAAAACAGATTATTTGTGAAGACCTATTTTAAAAATTCATTCGCTGTTACAATGACAATTCTTGCATTTGCAAGTTGTACTTCGGAAAAAAAACAAGATCCATTTGAAATTAGTAAACAGCATGTTGGTTTACTAACAGATTCAACCCAAGTAAAAGATTTGAAATTCGCATTCCCAAATGACTCTATTGTATCTTCAATAAAAGGAGATGAGTTTACAGGACAAAATAGCGATATTATTATTTATAATTCTGAAGGCGAAAAGCTACTATACCTCACGCCTAGTCAAGCTTTAGACTCCACATCTTTGATAAAAAGTGTTCGTGTATTAAATGATAACTATAATACTAAAAAGAACATTTCAACATTAAGTACATTTAAAGATATTAGAGAAAGCTATAAAATTTCTAGCATCAATAATTTGATAAATACCATTGTACTCTCGGTCAACGAAATCAATGCCTCATTTACCATTGACAAAAAAGAATTACCCGCAAATCTTAGATTTGACATGGCTTTAAAAATTGAAGCTGTTCAAATTCCAGATCATGCGAAAATTAAATATTTTATGATTCACTGGTAGAATCGCTTAGATATTATTGTGAGTAAAAAACCATACATCATACAAAAAAGGCCATTTGTTGTTCCCACAACAGACGGTAAACTTATTGAAGAACATTTTGGTAATGCCACTACTGGTAATTCTCAAATAAGCATCGCTCACATGATTGCACCGCCAGGTTGGAGTGAACCTTTTCAAACGCCAGAATTTGATGAATACACCTATATCATAAGAGGGAAGAAGCAATTTATTATTAATGATGAAGAAGTTGTTTTAGAAGCTGGCCAATCCATAAAAATCAATAAACACACGAGAATTCAGTACTCAAACCCATTTATCGAAGCGTGCGAATATATAGCTATATGTCTTCCTGCTTTTTCTATGGAACTTGTAAATAGAGAAGATTAAATGGGAAGTTTTATAGCAAAATTTATTGGTTCAATTCTAAATTTTATTAGTTGGTTTTCACCTCGAGCGAGCGCAAAAGTAGCACTCCATCTCTTTTCAAGACCTCGTAGAACGAAACTCAAGGATTCAGAAAAAGACTTTCTCTTAACCGCTTATATTGAAGATGTTAAATACGAAGATATTAAAATCGTAACCTATCGCTGGATAGGAAAAAAAGAGACCATTCTTCTAGCTCATGGATGGGAAAGCAATGCTTTTAGATGGAAAGCTTTGATAGAACATTTAAAAATACATGAGTATTCAATTGTGGCTTTGGATGCTCCTGCGCATGGAAACACCAATGGCAAATTATTTAATGCAATTTTGTATTCTGAATGTATTCATGCTGTTGCAAAAAAGTTTAATGCTAATATTGTTATTGGTCATTCCGTTGGAGGCATGGCAACCGCTTTTTTTCAAAGCAAATACCAGTTACCGTCTGTGAATAAAATTATTCTACTTGGGGCACCATCAAACTTCGTTGGTGTTTTTACTCGTTATGTTGAAATGATGGGATACAATTCGAGATTAGCTAGAGCAATGGATGCTCTTGTCTTAGAACGATTCAATGAAAAACCCGAATATTTTCATGCCGCTCGTTTTTTAAAAGACACTATAATCAATGGATTAATAATTCATGATGAAGACGACAAAATCATTCCATATAATGATGCTGAAGACTTTAATAATTTCTATAAGGCTGCAAAACTTATTACTACGGAAGGTTATGGGCATGGATTAAGAGCAGAGGTTATCAACAATCATATTATTGAATTCATTAATGCATAGTTTTATACATTTGGAGCATGAGCGACAATCTTAAACGAATCAACAAACACCTGAGTGAAGTAGGTTACTGCTCTAGAAGAGAGGCAGACAAACTAATTGATGCTGGACGTGTTACTGTAAATGGTATGGTTCCTGAAATGGGTACTAAAATAGCGCCAAATGACGAAGTCCGTGTGGATGGTAAATTAATAGAAAACACAAAAAAAGATTTTGTATACTTAGCTTTTAACAAACCAGTAGGAATAGTTTGCACCACCGATACAAGGGTTGAAAAAGATAATATCATTGACTATATTAACTATCACAAACGTATTTTCCCTATTGGCCGATTGGATAAACCCAGTGAAGGGTTAATTCTTCTCACAGATGATGGTGATATTGTAAACAAGATCTTAAGAGCAAGTAACAACCACGAAAAAGAGTATATCGTGACTGTTGACAAACCTATTTCTCAAACCTTTCTCATTAGGATGTCTGATGGTATTTACTTGGAAGACCTAGGTCAAACCACAAAAAAATGTAAGGTTAATAAAATCAATTCAAACACCTTTAGTATTGTACTTACCCAAGGCTTAAATCGGCAAATACGTCGTATGTGTGAATATTTAACTTATGAAGTTGAAACTTTGAAACGTGTTCGTATTATGAATATCGTTCTAGATATACCAATTGGACAGTATAGAGAACTTTCCGAAGAAGAATTTAATGATCTTTCAAAGTTGTTGGAAGACTCAAATAAAACCTACAAAAAGAATACTAAAGCTAAAAACTAATGTCAATAGTTTCACCATTTCATATTGCGATTCCAGTTCATAATCTAGATGAATGCAGACGCTTTTATAGGGACATATTAAATTGCGAAGAAGGTCGTAGCAGTGACCATTGGGTAGACTTTAATTTATTCGGTCATCAATTAGTGATTCATTACAAACCAAAATCTGAGGAAACGCTCCACACAAATGCTGTAGATGGAAAAAACGTTCCCGTACCGCATTACGGCGTTGTGCTACCATGGGAGACTTTTAATGCTTTTGCAAGCCAATTAAAGGCAAAAGAGGTTAGCTTCATTATAGAGCCATATATCAGATTTGAAGGACAAGTTGGTGAACAAGCTACCATGTTTTTTTTAGATCCTGCCGGTAATGCATTAGAATTTAAAGCATTTAAGGATATCCATCAATTATTTGCAAAATAAAACATCTCCAATAAAAAATAACTGGAGATGTTTAGGGTTCATTAATTACTCTGGCACTACCTATTAGTCCCTATCAAGTATAAGCTTCTTAATTTTTGTTCCTTTATCTGAACTTACTTTTAAATAATACACTTGACTAGGTAAGTCGCCTAACTCTAGTAAAAGTTTATCTTCTTTTAGATCTCTGTAGTTTTTAGAAAAGACCAGCGTCCCTACTAGGTTGAACACTTCAACCGTAGTATCTCCATTGTCTTTTTCAGATAATAAGACATTAGCCAATCCACTCGTCGGATTTGGATAAATATCAAAATTAAAATCAACAGACTCATTCCTTAAAGTAAAATTGCCTTCATCTTGACAGTCAGAAAACATTTTGACTTGCGCTTTTGTCATGCATCCATTAGCATCAATTACCATTACTGTGAATAGCACAACTCCTGGTCCTGGATCAAATGATAATATTGGCCCGGTATTAGAACCAATAATTGACCAATCCGGATTAGCACTAGACATATACCACGTATAATCATAAGGCGCTGTACCTCCTTGAACACCGACTGTAACAGAATGATCACCCTCCTTTATTTCACAAGGAATTAAACTGTCATTAAACTTCGATTGAATCTGAGCAGTTAATGGGTCTGGTTCAGTAATGACAACAATAACAACATCAACACAAGGATCAAAAGTTCTGTTCTTTATATTAGTGTCTTCCGTATTTGATAATCTAGATAAAGAATTATCAATAAGACTGGCAACAATAACGTAAGTCCCAGGTCCAAACGTTGTTTGTCCGCTAAGATCGGCTCCATAACCATTCTTTTTAATTGTATAAAACGCTCCATCACTAAGGCTTTCAACAGTTATCGTACCATCGTTAGCTCCATAGCATGAAATATTTGTAGAACTAACTTCAATATCAACTAATTCAGGCTCAACTATTGTGAGCTCTTCAGTAATTACACATTCCTCAAAATCATTTCCTTCGAAAAACGCAGATACTATATACGTGCCAGGCTCATACATCATATTTAAGTCATAAGGTTGTCCGTTTACTGTAACAGTGGCCCCCTCAGTAACAAAATCAATAATAATTTTACCATCATCGAGTCCAAAACATGTCACATCAAAGCTAGATACTTCTAATTCTACACAGACACAATTTGGTGCTATAACCTCGATTGACGATTCACATTCCGGATTACTGCTGGTGGTTGTAATGGCTACATTTTGATCATATGGAATATCATATACCGTCCATGAATTATTACCATTATTAAATACTTCACCATAATTAGAAGTCACCGTTCCTTCTGAAACTTGAACAACAACTGAATATTCTCCAAATTCTTCGTCACAAATTGGTTCCTCTGCTGAAATACTTAGAATTAATTCTTCAACCTCTACGGTCGCCACATCATCCGGACATGGGTCTGTTCCAGCGACAGTATAGAAATATGTTCCTGCTCCATTAGGTTCAGGACTCCAAGTACCCCCTGGGTTAGGATCCCCTTGTAAGGCTTCAAATAATTCCTCTTCAGAAACTGTTCCCCCTTCACAAATTATAAGCTCTCCATTTTCACCAGCATTAACGGGTTCACGACCTTTTATATTAAAAGTAGAGCTGCAACTTACACCGTCTAGATTGCAACGATCTATAGCTATATACTCAAATTCTAAGAATATATCTGTATCACATTCATTAATTGGTAAATCAGGGAAAGACCCTAAGTTATCTGTTGCATTACATCCTCCTGTCTTGGTGAAGCTTGCTTTCCATGTATCATAAGCATCCTGAATTTCCTGTGCTGTTAAGGATGATCCTAAATTTACATTTGCTGGACAACTTACCTCTAAGACTGGTGATGGTGTAATTGTGAAACTTGCTGTGTCTGATCCATTTTCACATAGGTCCGTTACATTGTATGTTACATTTACTGTTCCTCCTAAACATAAGTCTGGTGCGCTATAAGCACTTGCTAATTCTCCTGTTGCATCACAACCGCCTGTAAATCCAAACTTATCTAAGAAGTCTTGGAAGGCTGTATTTAATAATGTCTGATCTGCATAATCACATGATGCATAACTCTCATTGGCGACGTCTGTAACTACTAGTGTAGCTACATAAGCTTGTACAGTAAATGTACATGTAATTGGTGTGGTCTCTGCACAATCATCTTTCGCATTAATCGCTACTGAAATCACTTGATCTACACTACCACATTGGGTTGGTGCTTCTAAAGCTGATACATCTGTAGAATATTCTACTTCTGCATTACAACCACCTGTAGCACTAAAGTTGGCTAACACTGATGCTTTCCATGCATCAAAGGCTAATCCGATCTCTGCATCTGTAGAACATCCATCTAACACATTGTCTGTCGGACACTCACCTACTAAGGCCAAATCATTTGTATATGCAGGAACCGTAAAGCTTGCTGTTACTGGTGTGGTCTCACCACAATCGTCTTTGGCGTTAATATTTACAGTCACTACTTGTGCTGTAGTATTACAATAGCCATCTACTGATAATTCTAATAACACCTTATCATATTCAACCTCGGCATTACATCCTCCTGAGGCTGTCATTGCATTTAAATCTGATATCCATTGCCCAAACTTAACTGCTGGATCTTCACAGGCATCTGTTGTAACATCTGCTGGTTTAGCACTCAATGCCAAATCATTTGTATATGCAGGAACCGTAAAGGTTGCTGTTACCGGTGTGGTCTCACCACAATCGTCTTTGGCGTTAATATTTACAGTCACTACTTGTGCTGTAGTATTACAATAGCCATCAACTGAAAGTGTATTTGGATCTACTGAATATTCAACCTCAGCATTACATCCTCCTGAGGCTGTCATTGCATTTAAATCTGATATCCATGTTGCAAATTCATCTGCTGGATCGTCACAAGCTGCTACTACAACATCTGTTGGTTTAGCACTTAAGGTTAACTCTGGATTTGTAATAATAATGTTCTGCTCGCAGGTAGCAAATTCAGTTCCATCAAACAATAATGTATATGTTCTGGTAAAGTCTGCACCATCGCCATCGCCACAAACATCTGTATCTCCAAGATCTTCAACAGTCATGGTAACTATCGCGTTACAAGATTCAATATTCGAAAACACATCTTCTGGACTTGTAAATGCTGTAGGGATTTCGCACCCCTCTTGATCTATATTAGTAAGATTGCAAGTCGCTTCAGGCACACAACATAGAGGTGCATTACCACTTGCGCTTGCTATACAATCATCAGAATTACCATTATTGGGATCACCTGGAAATGGATCTGGATTATCACATGTTCCTGAGGGGGAGATGGTGGTAGGCGGATTTGAATTATTAGTTTCGAAAATCTCTATATTATATGAACTACCTTGAGTATACGTTAATGTTATAATTCCCGTAGTCACAGGATTTGAATCTGAAATATTAGTGAGACAGACTGTTGATGATAACCCGTTTGCATTTATTGAGTTTGAATCATAACCAACAAATTCACCATTAATTCCTTCTATTGGAACGTTTACTGTAAAAGTACCGTCATCATTACATACTGTTTCTGATGTATTGGTCGTTAATGAACATGTTTCAAAACTCGCATCTCCACAACCAAATCTAGCTTTGAAATTATTAATTTCTACATCACCATCAGCATCCTGATCCCATACTGCAAGGTAAAAGTTTGTCGCTTGTAGGAAATCAGCACCATTAATTGGAATTGTATTCCAAGTATTAGAACTCTCAACTCCACATGAAACTTTAGTCAAATCACCACAATCACCACTTAATTGCTGCCCATTAGTTGCGAGAGATGTTCCTGCCTGATTGGCTCCTGATAGGTATAATGCCCATGCTATTGTATCACCTGAATTATCATTAATTTGAATTTAAAAACTACCAGCTTGTGGTCGAACATCAAAATTGAACCAAATTATGGGTTGACCGTTGGTAGGATTAAGTGGGGTCACTATTGAACCATCACTAGGATCTATACACGTATCTCCGGATACATCAATTAAAAACGAAGAGGGATCATAGATAGAACCATTAAAAGGGCCCACTGACGGTTGTGTTTCAGCGGAACTACCGCATTTCACAATACCTTTAGGAAAGGTATTCTGTGCGACATTATCATCAACTGACCCATCTGGTAACCAAGCGGCTCCATCTACCCAACGTTGTGCTCCTTCACAAGGTGTATCAACTGCTGCGGTCTGTGCATTAGTGAACAAAACACTAAAAAACAAAAAAGTCAAAGTAAGCAGTAACTGCCGTTTGACCATGAATTTAGAAATCGAGGTGTTAAGAACGTTATAACAAACGTAAGATAAATTAATAGCGAAAACATTCATAATGATTGGTTTTAATAATTAAACCAAACATAATCAGTTACATTTAAGATGTAAACTTGGGTTGATGGGCTATTAATCAACCAATAAAATGTCTTAGGGATTCTAATAATGGGCGCAGGGATAAAACGCTCATACTTATCAGGTTGGAAAAATAGAAAATTATCCACGAGTCCAATTAACTTTTAGATTATTCCCTAATAAACGTATTCCAAAAGCATAAATACGTAGCTTTATTCTTACTTTTTTAAAAAATTAATGATATAAAGCACTGTTTTACAACGCTATTTCATTAAACACATTAGTGAGCCATTTTTCGTTTGAATAAAAAAGGAAGATAAACTATGAGAAATAAGGGTATAATGATCAATTGGGCTACCAAAATATAATAAGGCCAATCTCCAAAGTAATCTAACAAGGAAGCAGCGTCTGGTTTTTGATTTAAATAGAAATAGTTCGCATCGAGCAGATAATTTACTATCATCATGAGTACTACGTATACCTGTAAAGCCAAAAACGATTTAAATACACTTTTAAACTTTGGTCTCAAATTAAACACAAAAACACTGTAAAAGATTACAATGAGAAGTCCGAGATGAACAATCCAATATCTAAAATAATCGAAACTTGGAAAGCCTTCGGAAATGTCTGGTGTAATAACCCCTTGCGCAGTACCTGCAATAATCCAAAATACCAAAATCTCAAACATCCAATACTTTCGGAAATGCGTGAAAATAGGAATGAGTATTCCTAGTAGACTGCATAAATATAAGGGCAAATCGGTTTTGAAATTATAGTCGCCCAGTAACATGTAATAGACATGAAACACTATTACAAAAACCGAGATAAAAAGAGCTACATAATGAATATTGCGCTGCTGACTTTCCGAAGAGTGTCGTTTGGCATTACTAATTAATAGTAACGCTATGATAAGCGCTATGCAAATTGGCAATATATGTTCCCAACTTAGTATTAAAACACGCTCTAGTGCAGTACTTAATAAAGTCATACTGCAATATAATCAAATGAACTAATTACATGCGTTGCTCGCGTGCCAAAAGTGTATTTTTAAGGAGCATGGCGATAGTCATTGGACCAACACCTCCAGGTACAGGTGTAATAAAGCTTGCTTTTTTACTTACATTTTCAAAATCAACATCACCAGTAATCACATATCCTTTTGGAGAACTTTCATCTTCTACTCTTGTTATGCCGACATCAATAATAACAACATCATCTTTAACCATTTCAGCTTTTAAGAAATTAGGCACACCTAGCGCCGAGATAATGATGTCTGCTTGTGATGTTATTTGCGTAATATTTTTGGTATGGCTATGGGTTAGTGTTACTGTTGAATTTCCTGGAAATCCTTTACGCCCCATTAAAATACTCATCGGTCGTCCTACGATATGAGATCGTCCAATAATAACCGTGTGTTTACCATCTGTCTCTACGCCATAACGTTCGAGTAATTCTAATATTCCAAATGGTGTTGCTGGAATAAAGGTACTCATATCCAATGCCATTTTTCCGAAGTTTTCAGGATGAAAGCCATCGACATCTTTACTTGGATCAACGGCCATTAATACTTTTTGGGTATTAATTTGTCGCGGTAACGGTAACTGTATTATGAACCCATCAATATCATCATTTTGGTTCAACTCTTCTATCTGATCCAACAATTCAATTTCACTAGTCGTGTTTGACATACGTACCATGGTTGATTCAAATCCAACCCGCTCGCAAGCCCTTACCTTACTCCCTACATAGGTCAAGCTAGCCCCATCATTTCCAACAATAACAGCTGCTAAATGTGGTACTTTTTCGCCTTTAGCCTTCATTTTATCAACTTGTTGTTTGATTTCGTCTTTAATATCGTTGCTTACTTTTTTTCCGTCTAGAAGTGTCATGGATCGTATTTTATTGTCAGGTCGAACGCAGTCGAGACCTCATTAGTATCTCTATATTTTTAAAGGCCTCTCGACTGCGCTCGAGGTGACTCACTAAATTTAATTCTATAAAAAAGTATGAGTAATTATTTCATGCCTTTCATCGCTTGCATCATTGCTTTTCCTTTTCCACCTTGCATCATCTTCATCATCTTACTCATTTGATTAAATTGTTTGAGTAGCTGATTTACTTCCTGAACCGAGGTACCCGATCCTTTTCCTATACGTTTTTTTCTACTCGCATTAATAATTGATGGATTAGATCGTTCATCAAGTGTCATAGAGTGTATAATGGCTTCAATACCTTTAAAAGCGTCATCATCAATGTCGACATCTTTCATCATTTTTCCGGCACCAGGAATCATGCCGATTAAATCTTTCATATTACCCATTTTCTTGATTTGCTGAATTTGCTTCAAGAAATCATCAAACCCAAATTGGTTTTTGGCAATTTTTTTCTGAATTTTTCGCGCTTCCTCTTCGTCATATTGTTCTTGCGCTCTCTCAACAAGAGATACCACATCTCCCATGCCCAAGATACGATCTGCCATACGTGAGGGATAGAAGACATCTATAGCTTCCATTTTTTCACCAGTACCAATAAATTTAATTGGTTTATTAACAACCGATTTAATAGAAATTGCAGCTCCACCTCGCGTATCACCATCTAATTTCGTTAAGATAACACCATCAAAATTTAAAATATCATTGAAGGCTTTCGCTGTATTTACAGCATCCTGACCTGTCATAGAATCGACAACAAACAATGTTTCTTGTGGTTGAATCGACTTATGAATGTTCGAAATTTCAGTCATCATTGCTTCATCCACTGCCAAACGACCTGCAGTATCAATAATAACAACATTAAAACCGTTAGCCTTAGCATGAGCAATACCTGCTTCTGCAATAGCTACAGGATCCGAATTTCCCTTATCACTGTAAACTTCAACATTTATTTGATCTCCAACAATATGCAATTGGTCAATCGCTGCTGGTCGATACACATCACAGGCTACAAGAAGAGGACGTTTTGTTTTTTTATTTTTAAGATAGTTTGCTAATTTTCCTGAGAAGGTTGTTTTACCCGACCCTTGTAAACCTGACATTAAAATCACACTTGGATCACCTGACAGATCAATACCTGCGGCATCACCTCCCATGAGTTCAGTTAACTCGTCTTTAACGAGTTTTACCATTAATTGCCCTGGCTGCAAACTTGTTAATACGTTTTGACCTAAGGCTTTCTCCTTGACCTTATTGGTGAAATCTTTAGCGATTTTAAAGTTAACATCGGCATCTAATAAGGCTCTACGAACTTCTTTTAAAGTTTCGGCTACATTGACCTCAGTAATACTACCATGCCCTTTTAAGACATGTAATGCTTTATCTAACTTTTCACTTAAATTATTAAACATATTCTTTTAGAATTTTAAAGCGACAAATTTAATGATTTGTGGTGTATTTATAAAGCGAAGTGAGATAAATCTAAATATAAAAAAAGGATTGCTATGACCAACAATCCTTTTTAACCAACTAAAAACTAAAACTAACGGTTAAGCTTACTTAACTATCGTATTCATTTTATATATAACAACTGAGATTATAAAATCCCTACCATAATTTTTTTTTAACTTAGGCGCAATCAAACTATCATGTCAAAACCTTTAAAGGCTAATATTTGCGAAGAGCGGTTGTTCTCATCTATTTTTAGAAAGTATTCTAAAGATCTTCATAATTTTCTATATTATAAATTTGGCAGTCAGCTAAATCCGCAGGACAAAATGCAAGAAGCATTTGTTAAGCTCTGGGAAAACTGTGCAAAAATCCCACAAGACAAGGCCAAAAGTTTTTTATTCACTACAGCTAATAATTTAATGTTGAATGAATTTGCGCATCAAAAAGTCGTTTTACGGCATCGACAAACAAAACCAAAACACAGTACACATATAGATCCTGAATTTTTACTTCAGGAAAAACAATACAAAGAAAAATTAGAGACCGCTATTGCTAATTTAACTGAAGCACAACGGGTTGCATTCTTAATGAATCGCGCTGAAGGCAAGCGCTTTAAGGAGATCGCACAACTTTTAGACATTTCAACAAAAGCGGTAGAAAAACGCATATATGGAGCGCTAAAAAAATTAAGAGAAGATATTGACGAATTATAAGGGTAGGATTTTTTAATTCTTAACTGTTATATTATTGAATTGTATATTATGAACCGAGAAGACCTCATAAAAAAATGGTTAAACCATGATTTAAATCCGCAAGAGCTTGAAGCTTTCAAGCAACTTGACGACTATAAAGATCTTATGGATTTAGATGAACAGCTTCAAAGCTTCAAGGCCAACACCTTCGAAACGGATCAAACTATGGAATCGATATGGGATACAATTCGCTCAAAAAAGAAATCAACAAACCGCTTTATACCTATTCTGTCTAAAATCGCTGCGGTATTAGTAATCTGCTTTGGTATTTATTTTTATACCACAACGTTAGATACAACTGCCAATACTTTAGCCGCGCAGCAAGAGACAATTTTACTGCCTGATACATCAGAAGTACAATTAAATGCACTATCTGCCATTACGTTTAATGCATCGCGTTGGGATAATGACCGAAGTGTGACATTGGATGGCGAAGCTTTCTTTAAAGTTGCCAAAGGTCAAAAATTTGATGTACAGACGACGTTAGGCACCGTAACCGTAATGGGAACTCAGTTTAACGTTAAACAACGAAAAGACTATTTTGAAGTCACTTGCTATGAAGGAAAAGTTGGTGTTGAGACCAGTTCAAAATCAGGCGCACTCCTTCCTGGAGAACGTTTTTTAATTATTGATGGGAAATATATTGCTACCGAAAAAGAAAACCTAGCCAATCCATCATGGTTAAATCACACCAGTATATTTAAAAGTATTCCTTACCGGGAAGTTGTTGCTGAATTTGAAAGACAATATAACGTGTCTATTGAATTTGACAACTTAAATGGTTCTCAAAAATTTACAGGAAGTTTTACGCATAATGATATTGAAATTGCCTTAAAATCCATTACTTTACCATTACAATTAAAGTATAGTAAATTGGACAATATCATTACATTAAAACGTGAGTAAAAAAGGTGTAATCTATCTTTTTATCATCCTATTCTTTTTGAATTCTGGCATTGGTTTCGCCCAAAACAAGTTCAAAGACCGACGTCCACTTGCTGAAATTCTAACCGTATTAGAGGCTAGATACCGCATTAATTTCACCTATTTAGACCTAACTATTGCAGATAAACTATCAACACTTCCTGAAAAAGAACTCAGTTTAGAGGAAGCTCTAAGTGAATTGAAAACCAATACCAATTTGGATTTCATTATTCTGGATAGTTCTAATATTGTCATCTCTAAGCGTATCAATCCGTTTAGCTATTTCATTACTCAAAAATTAGAGGAAGTAATCATCACTAATTACCTTACCAAAGGGATATCTAAAAAGAGTGATGGAAAAATCAATTTAAAAACACAAGATTTTGGTATTTTGCCAGGTTTGATAGAACCCGATATACTGCAAAGTATTCAAGCATTACCTGGCATATTGAGTGTTGATGAGCGTGTCTCTAACATCAATGTACGCGGTGGGACTCATGATCAAAATTTAATTCTGTGGGATGGTATTAAAATGTATCAATCTGGACATTTCTTCGGACTGGTATCTGCATTTAATCCGTACCTCACAAAAGAGGTAAATGTATCTAAAAATGGTACTAGTGTTAAATTTGGTGATGGTGTTTCCAGTGTCATCGACATGCAACAGTCTAATAGTCTCGATCAGGAATTTAAAGCTGGTGCTGGATTTAATTTGATACATGCCGATGCGTTCGCAAAAGTGCCTTTAAATGAAAAAGTCGAAATTCAACTAAGCGCTAGACGGTCTGTTACCGACTTTATTTTTACGCCAACCTATGATCAATATTTACAGCGTGTATTTCAGGATAGTGATTTTTCAAATGCGTCTCAAATCAATCCAGATGTCATCTCAAATAATGAACGCTTTTATTTCTATGACATTGCGACTAAATTTCTTTATGATGTCACTAATCAAGATCAATTTCGATTTAATTTTTCAACCATTAATAATAATCTCACCTACGACCAACTGTCAAATGATGCTAGTGAAAGCCCGCTGCAAAACTCCCTAGTACAATCTAACTTTGCTACAGGCTTAGAATATTTAAAATATTGGAATAGCAAACTCACTACAACGGCACAGGTATATTATACCAGCTACGATTTAAATGCTACTAACTATGATATCATTAATAACCAACGCTTGAATCAAGATAATCAGGTAGATGATTTTGGTATAAAAATTAATGCCACTAATCACATTGATGATAACTTAAAGCTGCATGGAGGGTATCAATTTAGCGAGGTGATTATTAGTAATTCTGAAGATTTTGACAATCCGAATTTCGAAAGTTTTGTTAAAGAAGTGGTGAGAACACACTCCATATATGGTGAGGCCGAATTTACCTCAGCAAATAAAAATACCTATGCAAGAATTGGTTTACGGACGAATTACATCGAAAAATTTTCTGAGTTTTTTACAGAACCGCGACTTTCAGTAAGTCATAAACTAAATAATGATTTTAGATTGGAGTTTTTAGCCGAATTAAAAAGTCAAACCTCATCACAGGTTATTGATCTTCAAAATGACTTCTTAGGCATTGAAAAACGACGATGGATATTGTCGAACAATGATGATGTCCCAATTATTAAAAGTGTTCAAGGCGCATTGGGCATTCATTATAACAAAAACAAACTTCTAATTAGTGCAGAGGCCTACATTAAAGATGTTGAAGGTATTACTTCAAGAAGTCAGGGGTTTCAAAATCAATTTCAGTTTGCTGGTGCTATTGGAAAATACCAAGTACGAGGAATTGATTTCTTAATCAATAAACAATTTGATTCGTTCAGTACATGGTTGAGTTACACTTACAGTAAAAACGATTACACTTTTGAGGAACTTAATGAAGGGAACAGTTTTCCTAATAATCTTGATATTCGACATGCCGCAACCTTCGCAAGCACTTACTCTATCAATAATTTAAAAATAGCATTCGGTATGAATTGGCATTCAGGCCGACCACAAACCTTACCGCTTGAATTACAAAATACAGGCAATGGCGTAGTTGAATATGAATCCCCTAATAGCTTACGTATTAGTGACTACTTTAGAACGGATATCTCAACGACTTATAACTTGAAATTCACGTCTAAAGTAAATGCATCAATTGGTGTTTCCATTTGGAATCTTTTCGATAGAAAAAACATCATCAATACGTATTATATTGAAGATAATAATGGTGATATCCTTACCATCGAAAACTTGTCTTTAGGGATTACGCCCAACGTAAGTTTTAGAGTTCAATTTTAAAATACTAATATGACTACAGAAGCACTTTATAAACTGCGTTTCCCAATAGGAGAATTTAAAACTCCGACCATGATATCATCGGCGTTAATCAATTCTTGGATTGATGACATTGAAGCCTTTCCAGAGGCTATTAAAAACCTCACGCACGACCTAACAACTGAGCAACTCAACTGGACGTATCGTCCTGAAGGCTGGACTATTAAACAAGTGGTGCATCACTGTGCTGACAGTCATATGAATAGTATCATCCGATTTAAATTGGCGCTCACTGAAGTATCCCCAACAATAAGACCCTATTACGAAGACCGATGGGCATTACTCATCGACGGAAACGACGATGATTTAAAGGATACTTTAATATTGCTTAAAGGATTACATTCAAAATTAGGTAAGTTGCTTAGGCATATTTCAAAGGTCCAGCTTTCGAGAGAATTTATTCATCCAGAACATGGGAAACGCTTTCGAATAGATGAAACTATAGGCGTTTATGCATGGCATAGTAATCACCATTTGGCTCATGTGAAACAAGCCTTGAAATTTAAAGGACAATTCTAAATTACATACGTTCTGGAACGTCTATACCTAACAACCCAAAAGCATTTTTAATTACTTTAGCAACCGTTTCAGATAACTTCACTCTAAAGACTTTTTCTTGTGCATTATCAGCTCCTAAAATAGATACATTTTGGTAGAAAGAATTAAACTCCTTTACCAGGTCATAGGTGTAGTTAGCAATTAATGCTGGACTGTAATGTGCGGCTGCATTTTGAACAACTTCAGGAAATAATTCTAATTGCTTTAGCAACTCTTTTTCTTTGATATGTAGGGCAAAAGAATGGATGTCTTCAGAATTATCCGTTTCCGACTTTCTAAGAATGGATTGTATTCTAGCATAAGTATATTGTATAAACGGACCTGTATTCCCTTGGAAGTCAATAGATTCTTTTGGATCAAACAAGATGCGTTTTCTAGGATCTACTTTTAAAATGAAATATTTTAAGGCACCTAAACCAATGGTTTTATACAGTATTTTCTTTTCATCCTCAGTATAACCGTCTAGCTTACCTAGGTCTTTAGAAATCTCTTCAGCCGTATGCGCCATCTCTACAATTAAATCATCTGCATCTACAACCGTCCCCTCTCTACTCTTCATTTTTCCCGAAGGAAGATCGACCATACCGTAACTCAAATGATACAAGTTATCTGCCCATTCAAATCCTAATTTTTTAATGATTAAAAAGAGGACTTGAAAGTGATACTCCTGTTCATTTCCAACTGTATAAACCATGCCACCTACATCTGGAAAATCTTTTACACGTTGAATAGCTGTTCCAATATCTTGTGTCATATATACGGCAGTACCATCACTTCGTAACACAATCTTTTCATCTAGACCATCATCGGTAAGATCACACCAAACTGAACCATCTTCTTTTTTTAAAAACACACCTGTTTTGAGGCCTTCAGCGACAAATTCTTTACCAAGCAAATATGTTTCACTTTCATAATACAAGGTATCAAAATCAACACCTAAGTTTTTATAAGTGATATCAAAACCATCATATACCCATGTGTTCATTGTCTTCCAAAGTGTCACAACCTCCTGATCACCTGCCTCCCATTTTTGGAGCATTTCCTGTGCTTCTAATAAAATTGGAGCATGCTTCTTGGCCTCTTCTTCCGTTTGTCCTTCGGAAACGAGCTGTTGAATTTCCTTTTTATATTCCTGATCAAATTTCACGTAATAATTTCCAACAAGTTTATCTCCTTTCAGACCTGTTGAATCTGGTGTTTCTCCATTTCCGAAGCGTTTCCAAGCCAACATACTTTTACAAATATGAATCCCTCTGTCATTGATAATTTGAGTTTTATAAACTTTCTTGCCAGATGCTTTTAAGATTTCAGCAACACTATATCCCAACAAATTATTTCTAACATGTCCTAAGTGCAAAGGCTTGTTCGTGTTTGGCGAAGAATACTCAACCATTACCGCTTTATCACTAGGTTTGGTGGTTACAAATCCGAACTTGTCTTGATCTTTTATGCCATTAAAAAATTGAATGTAAACTTTATCATGAATTTCAATATTTAAAAATCCTTTAACGACATTAAAGGCTTTTACTTCATCCATTTCAGCTAACAAATAATTTCCAATTTGTTCACCAATTTGAACAGGATTTCCTTTCACAACTCTCAACATAGGAAAAACAACAACCGTGATATCGCCTGCAAACTCTTTACGAGTTGCTTGAAATTCTACCGATTCTAAATCCGCCTTAAAAACAGATTTTACGGCCTGTTTTACATTGTGTGATAGGGTATCCTGAAGATTCATTAGTCTTGTAATTTTAGGTCAGCAAAGATAGTTTTTTTATTAATTTTTTACGCTCATGCCTTTTATTAATTGATTATTATAAACTGGAATGATCCCACAACCTATTGTATGGGTAATATTAATCAAAAGCCATCCTAATTTTCATCTGCAAATGAAGTACTAAAAGTCCATTTATATTGGATGGTCGCTAGGCTTAAAAATAGCCCTTAAAATCAGTGTATGGGGTTTTGCTAATTACCCATAAATTAGATAGCTCGTGCTAGGCATAAATATACATCATCTATTTGAAGTTCTGGGAGCGTTAATACCTATTCGAATGTGGTATCTGATACTCATTAACTTTTAACACTTACAGTCATAAAAAACTAATTAACAGTTATTTATAGAGCAAATTACTACTAATGTGCATTTCGTCGACAAAAGTGTAATTTCTCTATGTTTTTTGCCGTTTATCTATTCGTCGATATTTTTCTCTTTTTCGAGATTCACTTTAACTAATTTATAGGTATTAAAACCTAAAAATTAGGGTTTAAGAACCTTTTTAGTGATTTTTGGTAAGCTATTAATCAAAGTCCCAAACGTTGATGACACTTAATAACCAATCCTTATTAAGATTGACTTTATTATTTCAGCACTCTAACTATCTGAACCAAAAGGTTGTTTGGTGTAAAAATAATTCTGCAATTTCTAATACTCTCATTAAGGTATGAAGCGGTTAATTACATTAGCTGTTTTCTGTTCTTCGCTCTTATGTTTTGCACAAACAAATGAGATCGACAGTCTTACTATACAATTAGCTTATCAAAAACAAGATTCTGCAAAGGTAGATACATCATTGCTTCTTGTTAAAGCTCTGTACACGAGTAAGAACTACAAGAAAGCTTTATTGTACATTGACCAAACCGAACGACTTTCAAAATTTTTAAACCACACCAAGGGCATTGCAGATGTAAACTATTACAAGGCATTAATCTATGCGCAAAAGGATGACTATTACAATGCCATTGATGGTTATAATAGATCCCGAAAATACTACAGTCAACTAGGCGATACACTGGGTATTGCTAAAGTAAACAATAGCATTGGTTTAATAGAAATCAAACGCGGTAATTACAGCGTTGGTTTAGAAAATTCCTTATCGGCTATAAAAACCTTCGAATCCCGCAATTTAAAAGCCGAATTAAGTTCAGCTTACAATAATCTAGCCGAGGCCTATTACAAAACATATCAGGTGGATAAAGCACTTGAATTTAACATCAAGGCTCTTAAAGTTAGAGAACAGTTAAGAGATAGTATTGGAATAAAAAGATCTACTCGCAACATTGCCTTGTTATATTCGGAACGCAAAGAACACCGTAAGGCTATTGAATACTATGAGAAAGTCTTAAAACTTCTCAATCCAAATACGGATCAAACATTAAAAGGTGAAATTTTGCCACGCATTGGTGCAGAATATTTGCGTTTTAAAGATTACGATAAAGCTGCTGAATATCTAGTAGAAGGTTTAAAATTCAACCGAAACATCAAAAATGAAGATGGTGTGTTACGTGCTCTAAACGCTATTGGAGAACTCAACCTTCAACAGAAAAAAACAAAATTAGCCGAACTACAAGTTAATGAAGCCTATGCGATTGCATTAAAAATTGACAATAAACCTGAATTATTAAAAAATTACAGACTACATAAAGAAATTGATTCCATCAACGGTAAGTTTCGAAATGCATTCTTTTGGCAAGGAAAATATTTTAATCTGAAACGGGAACTTGATAAAGAGAATCAGCCTATTGTTCCAGTCATTACAGAACCCATTAAGGTAGAGCCATTAAATACCAATAATGATTTCAACTCTATTGCTATTAAAGAAAAAAATAAGGAAAATGAAATCACGTTTAAACGACTTAAGGCCATATCATATATTCTAGGTGCTGCTTTTTTAATTGTTTCTACGATTCTATTATTGATTTATTTAAAACGAAAAAATACACTGAAATTCAATAAAGAACTACGAGAAAAGAATCTAAAAATCGAGTATCAAAATAAAGAGCTTGCCAAACAAGCATCACATTTGGAGGAAGTCAATCACGTGAAAGATCGTCTATTTTCAATTGTTTCCCATGATCTAAAAGATTCGATTTCTTCTATTAAAGGATTTATCGATTTACTTAAAGAAGATGGTTTATCGCGAGAAGAGTTTTATGAACTCGTTCCTGAACTCAGTGAAAATGCAGATAGTGCCTCACAATTATTATTTAATTTATTGAACTGGTCTAAGTCGCAAATGCAAAATTTAGAACCTAAACCAGATTTATTTAATATCCAAGATGTATTTAAAGATAAAATAAGCCTCGTCGAACAAAAGGTCGAGCAAAAACGCATTGTATTGATTGATGAATCACACCGAGATTTTGTATATGCTGACAAAAGCATGATAGAAATTGTGATTCAAAATTTAATTACTAATGCCGTAAAATTCACGCGCGTAGGTGATGTGATTACAGTATCTAATAGCGATCATGACGGTAAGTGCCTCATTTGTATTGAAGATACTGGTGTTGGTATTTCAAGAGAGAATCTTGATAAACTTTTCCAAAGCGGTACATTTTCAACTCGAGGTACCGAGAACGAAAAAGGTACTGGCTTAGGGCTGACCATTTGTAAAGAGTTAGTAGAACTTAATAAGGGTAGAATTTGGGCTGAAAGCACATTAAACGTTGGAACCAAATTTTACGTAGAACTTCCTAAAATAAAGCCTGTTCAATAATTTTTATTATAGTATTATAACCTTTTGTACTAATACCAAATATATTTAGCGTGCACAAAATGATTATTCCACCTTTACAAAACGAGATTAAATCTTAGGCAAAAACACTTCTGCCATCATACATCGTGCGCTGCCACCACCACAGGTTTCTATGGTTTCTAATGAGCTTGAAAGTATCGGGCAGAACTTCTCAATAGATGCTATTTGTTGAGGCGACAAGCTATCATGAGCGGCTTTACTCATCACGAGATAACGTTGATCATTTTCTCCTCTTACCTGCAACATATTACCTGCAAATTGATGCATCTGTTTTTCCGAAATTTCTATGATTGTTTTTCCATCAGTTTTGAGATGTTTAATTACATTCTTACGCTCCTTTTTATCATCTATAGCATCCAAACATATGACTGAAAACTGTTCGGCAAGACACATCATCACATTCGTGTGATATATTGGTAATCGTTCTCCATTCACGGATTGATTTGCAGTAAACACAACGGGTGTATATTCAAAATCTTCACAAAACTCAATAAATAAGTCTTCATCAGCTCTTGCGGATAAAGCACAATAAGCTTTGCCATTAATACGATCTAAGACCAAACTACCTGTACCTTCTAAAAACAGACCTTCGTCCTCAGCACTGGTATAATCGATAATATTTTCTATTCTGAAACCCTCATTTTCTAGACGTATAAACACTTCATCTCGACGTTCTTTTCTTCTGTTTTCAGCAAACATCGGATATAAACCTACATTTCCATTTTCATGAAAACTCACCCAATTATTTGGAAAGACAGAATCTGGCGTATCCATTAATTCGTCATCATTTTCGACAATCACATTAACTCCAACTGCTTTTAACTTCAAAACAAAAGCATCAAATTCTTGTTGCGCTTTAGCGTTAATCTCCGCATTTTTGATGCTTAAATCTTCTTGAAAATAATTATTAACAGCTGTTTCCTCGTTCATCCGAAAATTGACCGGACGAATCATCAAAATGGTATTTGTAGTTTGCAACATTGTATAAAATTAAAGTGCAGTAAAATTAGTCAAATTTGCCATACGATTCTATATCGCACTTTTATTATTTTGTTGCAATAAAAGCCAGTTTAATCCTTCTTCGCGTTCCTTAAATATTTTGATTTTCCAATTGTTCTGTTTATTAATATCCATAACAATCTCTGTGGCCATTTCACCACTCTGACTGCGCACAATAACAGCTCGATAATCAACATCTTCATTGAGATCGCCCATAGCAGTTTGAGCTTCAAATGTATAAGAGTATCCGTGTTGTTTATTAATTAATAAAGAAAACGGGGGGTTTAAATGAGATCGCAACAAGTTGCGATAGGCCGAGACCATTGACGCGTCTATGACAACACCATCATTAATTATAATTTCGGCAATATTAGATTTAAGTATATTAACTTTTCCAAAGGGTAAAATAAAAACATTCATTTCGCTATTAGTTTAAAGGGATAATTCAAATTTAGATTAACTTTGGATCATTTAAATTAAAGTTGACGAAAGAAATAAACAACAATATTAACAATTGCACATTACTTTTTGAATATGAAAAAACTAGCGCTTTTCTGTCTTATCTTATGCTCTTGCACTTCGGAAAACAAACCCATAATCACCGATTTTAAGACCCAATTTGAAATCTCAAATGGCACACAAACGGCTACTTATGAGGGAACTATTACCTATTACAAACAACTTGCAGCAGCTTATGATGCTATTCAAATCGAAGCTATTGGAGAAACAGATTCTGGAAAGCCACTACATATTATAACGCTTAATCCAGATATGAATTTTGATTTTTCAGAAGTTAGGAAATCGAAACGTATCCTCTTGATTAATAATGGTATTCATCCTGGAGAATCTGATGGTATTGATGCGACTATGCTTTTATATCGCGATATTGTTCAAGGCAAAATAACAATGCCCAAATCAACAGTTCTTGTGACTATTCCTGTTTATAATGTTGGTGGGAGTTTAAATCGAAACGCGACAACAAGAACCAATCAAAATGGCCCTGAAGATTATGGTTTTAGAGGAAATGCAAGAAACTTTGACCTTAATAGAGATTTCATAAAATCAGACACTAAAAACGCAAGAACCTTTGCGAGTATCTTTCATCGCGTTCAACCTGATGTGTTCATAGATAATCATGTAAGTAATGGTGCCGATTATCAATATACATTGACTCATTTATTTACCCAGCACAACAAACTAGGAGGTAAATTAGGCGACTTCCTTCATACGACGATGATGCCTCAGCTAGAAGAAAAATTAGCGGTTCAGGATTGGGACATTACACCTTATGTCAACGTTTTTAACAGAACTCCTGAGCAAGGTTTTAGTCAGTTTATGGATTCACCGCGCTACTCAACCGGTTATACAACCCTTTGGAATACTTTGGGGATAATGGTAGAAACTCATATGCTTAAACCCTATAAACAACGTGTTGAAGGCACATATGAACTCATGAAAAGTATGATTGAAATCACAGAAACTCAAGGTGAGCAAATTTCAGAATTACGAAAAAATGCTACGACTGAATTACTCAAACAAAAGAGCTATCCAATCCGATGGACAGTTGATACCACAAGAACTTCAACACTACAATTTAAAGGTTATGAAGGCCAAATGATTGAAAGTGATCTCACAGGTGCGAAGCGTTTAAAATATGATCGTACAAAACCCTTTACAAAGGATATCATTTATAGTAATTACATGGCATCCACCTTAAGTGTTGAGATTCCAAAAGCCTATATCATTCCTCATGGTTGGTGGAACGTCATTGAATTATTAGAGCTGAACAAAGTTGAAATGACCCCAATTGAAAAGGATACAACCATATTGGTGACATCTTTCAAAATAAAAAACTATCAAACACGACAACAAGCTTATGAAGGTCATTATCCGCATTACAATGTGGACCTAGATCGTTTTGAAGATCAAGTCACTTTCTCAAAAGGTGACCTCTTAATAGAAACCAACCAAACAGCACTGAGATATTTGCTCGAAACGCTCGAACCTCAAGCTCCAGATTCGTTTTTTAGTTGGAATTTTTTTGATACCATTCTTCAACAAAAAGAAGGCTTTTCCCCTTATGTCTGGGAAGATAAAGCCAAAGCTATCCTCTCTCAAAACCCAAAACTGCAAATAGATTTTAATCTCAAAAAAACTTCAGATATAGAATTTGCTAATAACTGGTATGCGCAATTAGATTGGCTACACAAACACAGTGCGCATTATGAAAAAGCGCATTTGCAATATCCTGTGTATCGAATAGAATAATATGATAGAGCCAATAGCTTAAACTAAAAGCTTAATATTAGCATAGCTATTTGCTAAGGCCTTTTGGCTATACAATTCATCTAACCATGCTACTTTTGTAATACCCTCTTTTTCTTGTGGATACAACTGACCATCATATGCGGTTTTCATTTGAAACCAATAGGTGATTTTTATCCTATGGTTACCGTTGCGTTTAAAAATATGATAGGTTGTGGCAAGAGGTTTTGTTATTGACAATCCCGTCACACCAGTTTCCTCTTCTACTTCACGAATTGCAGTGCGTTCAATCGTTTCTTTACCTTCTATTTTACCTTTGGGTAAATCCCATTTGTTGTTTCTATAGATAAACAATATTTTATCTTGCTCATTATAAACTTTTCCACCACCGGCTATTACATTAGGTAATAATTTTAAGAATTTTTTCAAGAGTTTATCCTCATGATCTCCAATTAATCGTACTTCTTTTAAAGAGGTTGTATTTAATTCTTTAATTACCTTACCAATATGAACTGTTGACAATAGATAATTTTTAAACCCTTCCTCCTTTTCAACTTGAGTAGTTAAAACGATTGGCTTATTATTTACATAGATATAATACATGCAATATTTATCTTGGAATCTTTAAAAAGTAAAAATATCATTTTTATAATAATGTTCTTCAATTTTGAAATTATTTATTTTAAGGTTTTAAAATTACATTTTATTAAAAATCCGTAGTTTTGCAACATGATTTTTGATAAAGACACCGCCAAACAAACTGCCGAAGTTTTACTAAAGATAAATGCAATAAAACTTCAGCCAAACGACCCCTTTATTTGGGCTTCAGGCTGGAACTCTCCAATATATTGCGATAACCGAATTGTATTGTCATTTCCGCCCATTCGAAATTACATTAGAGAAACCATGGCAAAGCATATTGAGTCGCACTATGGAAAAGTAGATGTAATCGCTGGTGTTGCTACTGGAGCTATTGGGATTGGCATTTTAGTCGCTGAGTATTTAGGTTTACCATTTATTTATGTGAGACCTGAAGCAAAATCTCATGGACGCCAAAATCAAATTGAAGGTTTTGTTGAAGCTGGTCAAAATGTAGTCGTTGTAGAAGACCTCATTAGTACTGGTAAAAGCAGTCTAAATGCGGTGAAGGCCTTAGAAGCGGCCAATGTAAATGTAAAGGGCATGGTGGCGATATTTACTTATGGTTTTGAAGTGGCGAAGACGAATTTTGACAAAGCAAAGGTCAACCTACACACCTTAAGTAATTATGAAAATCTTCTGGAGCAAGCGCTTGATACCAAATATATAAATGCTAAAGAACAAGAAGTTTTGGCACAATGGAATACTAATCCGAGTGAATGGAATGCTATTTGAGCATAGTTATCTAAATTGATAAATACTTAAGAATGAAATTAGAATCACCAAAAACAACTATAAATAAATCAGCTCAAGAGGCCTACGACTTCTTATCAGATGTTAAAAATTTTGAGAAACTAATGCCTGAAAACATTAGTAAATTTGAGATCTTAGAAGAGGATAAATTTTTATTTGCTCTAAAAGGTATGCCAGAAATCGTGTTAAAAAAAATGGACAGTATACCTCCAAATAAAATTGTTTTGGGCGCTGCTGGTGGAAAACTTGATTTCTCCCTAACCGCCAATATTACTGAAATAGAAACATCTAAAAGTGAAGTTGCCTTAGTTTTTGAAGGTGAATTCAACGCAATGATGGCTATGATGATTAAAGGACCAATTAATAAGTTTATTGAAACACTAGTTGGAAATATGCCCGCTAAGGTTTAATAGAGCAACTGCACCTCTTTCAATTGAAACACCATAATTCTGTTGTCTTCTACTAAAATCTGAAGGTGACCAGAGTCTGTAACTCCTTTTATAAAACCAGAAAACAAACCTCTCTCAGCATTTTTAAATGTTGAAGGTTTATTTTTTCTAAATAATTCTTGCTCATAGCGTTTTTTCAATTCGACTAGTTCTCTATCTCTAAGAAGGCTCATATTTACTTTGAGATATTTTAAAATACGTTGTAGCACTTCATCTAAATCAAAAGACTTTCCAGAAACAATTTGCATTGAACTTGCCAAAGCCAAGTCATTAAATTGAGTTTGATTGACATTGAGTCCAAAACCAATAATGCTACCTTGTAGTTGATTGTTTTTTATGACATTTTCAATCAATATACCCGAAATCTTCTTTTGGTCTGCCAAAATGTCGTTAGGCCATTTCACTTTTACCTTTTTTATTTGAAAGCTTTTTAAGGCACTTGAAATTGCTAATGATACGGCCATACTAATATAAAAACTGTGCTCTATATTTAAATAAGAAACATCAACGAAGACACTGCAAATCAGGTTTTTTGAAGGTTGAGAAGTCCATGTAGTCCCCATTTGACCTCGACCCTTTAGCTGTGATTCAGCAACAACAACGGTAAAATCACTAAGTACTTCGGCAGCACTCAACTGTCTTAAAAAAGTGTTGGTTGAGTCGATGGCACTAAGTTTGATTATACGCATAGGAATGGTCTTGAAAAAATTATAAATTTCTTATGATAAATATCCGTTCAAAAGAAGCAAAAAAATAATAACTTTGCACAAAATTAAATCAATTTAATGGCGAAAAAAAATATGAGTGCAGATCAACTAATAACGACGGTTATAGCTGGTATTGAAGATGTAAAAGGAAAAGAAATTACGATTTTAGATTTAAGAGAGATTGAAAATACAGTTTGCGATTACTTCGTTATTTGTGAAGGAACCTCCAATACACAAGTAAACGCCATTGTTTCTTCCATACAAAAAAAGGTTAGTAAAGAGCATAAAGACAATCCGTGGCATATTGAAGGAAGTGATAATGCTGAGTGGGTATTAATGGATTATGTAAATGTCGTTGTTCATGTCTTTCAAAAACATATTAGAGATTATTATGATATTGAAAGTCTTTGGGGTGATGCAAAAACGACTCAAATAGAATCAAGTTATTAAACATATTAAATAAAAAACCACCTCAGTGGTAATTATAGATGGCAAAAGAGAATAAAAATTTAAATAAAAAACCAAAGTTTAGTCCCTACTGGATCTACGGCTTTGTAATCGCTGCATTCTTAGCGATTCAAATGTTCTCCGGTGGTTTTGGTGGATCAAATGCTCAAAAACTTACAGTTTCCGAGTTTTTGAATTACATGAATCAAGGTGATGTAGAAAAACTTGATGTAGTAAATCGACGCGAAGCTCGTGTTTATCTTACTAAAGAGGCGGCTCAAAAAGAGATTCATAAAAAAGCAAGAAACACTAACATACTTCCTTCTACAGAGCCTCCTGCAAATTATAAATTTGAGTTTGGTGAATTAGAATTATTCCAAAACAAAGTAGAATCTGCTTTGGCGAATGATCCTACCTTGGATGTAGACGTGAATTTCACAACTGAAGAAAATGTCTTTGGCAACTTACTATTATCCTTACTTCCTTTTATTCTTATTATCGGTGTATGGATCTTCATTATGAGACGTATGTCTGGTGGATCAGGTGGCGGTGCTGGTGGACAAATTTTCAATATTGGAAAATCTAAAGCCAAACTCTTCGATGAGAAAACCGATGTTAAAACGTCTTTCAAAGATGTTGCGGGATTAGAAGGGGCTAAAGAAGAAGTTCAAGAAATTGTAGACTTCTTAAAAAACCCTGAAAAATACACCTCACTTGGTGGTAAAATTCCTAAAGGCGCCTTATTAGTTGGACAACCTGGTACTGGTAAAACCTTATTAGCCAAAGCAGTTGCAGGTGAAGCTCAAGTACCATTCTTCTCACTTTCTGGCTCAGATTTCGTAGAAATGTTCGTTGGAGTTGGTGCCTCTCGTGTGCGCGACTTGTTTAAACAAGCAAAAGAAAAATCACCTGCAATTATATTCATTGATGAAATTGACGCCATTGGTAGAGCACGTGGAAAAAATAACTTCTCAGGCTCTAATGATGAACGTGAAAACACCCTGAACCAATTGTTGACTGAAATGGATGGTTTTGGAACCAATACCAATGTGATTGTTTTAGCAGCAACCAACAGAGCCGATGTCCTCGACAAAGCTCTAATGCGTGCTGGTCGATTTGACAGACAGATCTATGTGGATCTTCCAGATGTTAGAGAGCGAAAAGAAATTTTTGAAGTACATCTTAGACCTATCAAACAAGCCGAAAAATTAGATATTGATTTCTTAGCAAAACAAACCCCCGGATTTTCTGGAGCAGATATTGCCAATGTGTGTAATGAAGCAGCACTTATTGCGGCTCGTGGAGGTAAGAAAGCTGTTGAAAAACAGGATTTCTTAGATGCTGTTGATCGTATTGTTGGTGGATTAGAGAAAAAGAATAAAATCATTACTAAAGACGAGAAAAAAGCCATTGCTTACCACGAAGCTGGACATGCCACTGTAAGTTGGATGTTAGAGCATGCTGCCCCACTTGTAAAAGTTACTATTGTACCTAGAGGTCAGTCTTTAGGAGCAGCTTGGTATTTACCTGAAGAGCGATTAATTGTGCGTCCAGAACAAATGCTAGACGAAATGTGTGCTGCCTTAGGCGGTAGGGCTGCAGAAAAAGTGATTTTTAATCAGATTTCGACAGGAGCTTTAAGTGATCTTGAAAAGGTAACAAAACAAGCTAGAGCCATGGTTACGATCTACGGCTTAAGTGATAAAGTTGGAAATTTAACCTATTATGATTCTTCAGGTCAATCGGAATACGGCTTTACTAAACCCTACAGTGAACAGACTGCCGAGTTGATAGATAAAGAGATTTCAGATATTATAGAAAAGCAATACCAACGTGCCATTGCGCTCCTAGAAGAGAATAAAGATAAGCTAACTCAATTAGCGGAAGTACTTCTAGATAAGGAAGTTATATTTAAAGATAATTTAGAGAAAATCTTTGGTGTAAGACCATTTAAAAAACCAGAGCAAGCGACAAAATCAAAAAGTCAAATTGAGGAAGAAGAATAAACATTTTTTTCAACGCATATTATCACATAAAAAACTTAAATTAATCCACGATTAGTTTAAGTTTTTTTATATTTGAGAAATCCATTAATGCAATTAGGTTAATAGCAGTCCCTATACATGAGTTTATTTCGGAAAATCTTTGGTTTAAAAAACACGCCTGAGGATAACATAAAAAACGAAGAGAGAGGCAAATATATGCCAGAAATAAAGCTGCCCGTAGATGAACAGTTCACAATAAATTTCAAGGCTAATGGCGGTAAGTTCTTATACTGCGAAAATATTCAGGAAGTTTATGATAGTCTTGATGCTATTCTAAAAGAAAATGATTGGAAAGGTTCTAAAGTTCTATTGTTTGACGATGGCTTGAACGAACTTTTTAAGGATTTTAATTTCGATATAACCAAGCGTATTTCAGAAAGTACATTCTTCTTCTCAACCTGTGAGTATTTAATTTCAGATGATGGCTCCTTACTTATTTCATCGAATCAAATCGCAGAAAAGAAACTTAAAGAATTGCCAGATAACTTTATCATTTATGCCACCACAAGCCAATTTGTTCAAAATATTGGAGAAGGCTTGAGAGGTATTAAAGGTAAAAACCGAGATAAGATCCCAACAAATATTACGACCATAAAACATTTTAAAACCGTCGAAGATAAAGACTTTTTGACGTACGGAAGCAGCTCAAAAAACTTATATTTGATGCTCCTAGAAGATTTATAAATGAAAGAAATTGGTACAAGAGCACTCTCCGGACTTTTATACGTGTCCCTTCTTATAGCATCTCTATACTGGCAAAATGCACTTATTGCGCTATTTTTTTTGTTCGGACTTATATGTATGGCCGAATTCAAAAAACTAATTCAGCTAAAAGGCTTTTTTCCATATATCGTATTTACCGTGCTCTACCTAGGTTTCGCATATTGGAAAATTATTGCCGATTCTGTTAAAGGAATAGATGAAGCCTCACAAATTCTTTTAGTGATTACCATATTTGTAGAACTTCTACTTATAAAAGATCTCTTTTCAGAAAAAACCATTCCGCTCTTTGAATCTAAGCGATTTATAATTACCACTTTTTACTTATCTAGTAGCTTTGTGTTTTTAATATGTATTGCTAATTTTAATCAAACCTTTACACCTTTGCTTCTTCTCGGATCATTTATCTTAGTTTGGGTCAATGATACCTTTGCCTATCTCGTGGGTAAAAACTTCGGAAAGCAGAAACTGTTTCCAAGTATTTCTCCTAAAAAAACGGTAGAAGGCTTCCTAGGCGGACTCTTTTTCTCATGTATTGCCAGTATTTTTATCGCACACTTCACAGAGACCTTAACCTTTACCAACTGGTTGATTCTAGGTATCATTGTGAGTGTTTTTGGAACACTTGGCGACCTCATCGAATCTAAGTTTAAGCGTATGGCACAAGTCAAAGACAGCGGTATTATTATGCCTGGTCATGGTGGACTTTTAGATCGTCTAGATAGTATTATCTTTGCAGCACCCTTTATATTTATATTTTTAAGAATCGTTACCTATGTTTCATAAAGAAGGCTATAAAATCATATTCATTACACTCACAGTAGTAATCACATCGGTTTTACTTATCGATTGGTTTGTTAGCATCCCATGGTTACGTATGAGCTTAATGTTATTTATGCTCGTACTTTTAGTACTAATACTGCAATTCTTCAGAAATCCGAAACGTCATACCGTATTACAAGACCATACATGCGTATCTCCCGTTGATGGTAAAGTGGTCGTAATTGAAGAGGTCTTTGAAAAGGAAATTTTTAATGACAAACGCATTCAAGTATCTGTATTTATGTCACCTCTCAATGTCCATGTAACACGTTATCCTATTAGCGGAAACATAAGCTATAGTAAATACCATTCAGGCAAATACCTTGTGGCATGGCATCCAAAAGCAAGTGAAGAGAATGAACGCACTACAGTAGTGGTTGAAAATAAAAACTTCGGAAGAGTACTCTACCGACAAATTGCAGGGGCTTTAGCTAAACGTATTGTCAATTACGCAAAGGTTGATGCTCAAGCAGCTCAAGGAAGCGATTCCGGATTTATAAAATTTGGCTCTCGTGTGGATGTCTTTTTACCCTTAGATGCCGATATTAAAGTACAGTTGAACCAAAAAGTTAAAGGTGGCGAAAGTATTATTGCCGAGCGTGTATGACTTCTGAAGAATTGGACATAGAATTTAAAAAAAGTGTAGCACGCATCAATGCGCATACTGAGCCTTTTCCTGCCGATTTCCTACTGCGTCTTTATGCGTATTACAAGAAAGCAACTAATAATTACGAACGACCAAGTAGTAGCAAACCCATTATCAATGCCTTTAAAACCAATGCCTTATTTCAAGTTCAGGATGTAACTGAAGACGAAGCCAAACGTATTTATATCGATCTCGTTGATAATTATTTTTTATACCGAAAATAGCGCCTAATATCTATTTTTATATGAATACAAGACCAAATTCTATTCTAACATTTCAATGTGGCGCTGTAATGCCAAACCGATTCATGCTTGCACCAATGACCAATAGCCAAAGTCATGAGGATGGCACACTCTCTACTGATGAATACCACTGGTTAACGATGCGTGCAAAAGGTGGTTTCGGACTTACAATGACCTGTGCCTCTCATGTTCAATTTATTGGGAAAGGATTTCCAGGGCAACTGGGTATATATAACGATATGCATATTGAAGGTCACCAACGTCTAGCCGCTGGCATTAAAGCTCATAATAGTTTAGCGGTAATTCAACTACATCACGCTGGAATGCGCACTCCCGAAGACTTAATTGGTGAACAGCCCGTTTCTTCTTCAGCAGTAGAAAAACACAATGCACGAGCCTTAAGTTTAAAGGAAGTTGAACAACTTCGTGACGACTTTATAGCAGCTGCAGTACGTTCGCAAAAAGCAGGCTATGATGGTGTGGAAGTTCATGGCGCTCATGGCTACATACTTACCCAGTTTTTAAGTGCAGATATTAACAAACGTACGGATAGTTATGGTGGCAGTTTAGAGAATCGCTCACGTCTTCTTTTTCAAATTGTAGATGGGATTCGTGAAGCTTGCGGACCAGAATTCTTGTTAGGTGTGCGATTATCGCCTGAACGTTTTGGTATGAAATTACATGAGTCGAAAACCATTTGTCAACAATTAATCAATAACTATCACATTGATTTTTTAGATATTTCACTATGGGATGTGTTTAAACAACCTGAAGAACTCGAATTCCAAGATAAAAGCTTATTGCAGCATTTTTCAGATTTAGACTTTAAACATGTAAAATGGACCGTTGCTGGAAAGATTAATTCCGGACAAGATGTGCACAAAGTCTTGGACGCTGGTGTCGATGTTGTATCTATTGGTCGTTCGGCTATTTTACATCATGATTTCCCAAAGCAAGTATTGGCAAATGCAAACTTTGAACCTACAACATTACCCGTTTCAGAAACGTATCTTAGAAATGAAGGTTTAGGTGATAACTTTATCACCTATATGAAACGCTGGGATGGGTTTGTGGCCAATGAATAGCCTAAGTCAATAGAAAACACAGGTCACGCAATCATTTAATTAATTATATTTAGCTATGAATTGTCGGAATAGCACGTATTTTAAGACTAATAATAACCAACAACTACCAACCCAATATGCGTTTTATTAAGAATTCCCTTATGGTACTATTATGGTGCTCAATGTTCCCTTTTTCACTCATCGCACAAAATACATCCAACACCATCAATGGCGTTGTAAAACTCGACGAAGCTACTGCTATAGAATTTGCTTCGGTGGCGTTATTTCAAGATAATACAAGTTTTGTAAAAAGTGCTATCACTGATGCTAGAGGTCGGTTTAGTATTAAAAATATAGAGCCAGGTAGCTATACCATTAGAATAGACCATATGGGTTATGCTACATACATTTCCGAAGCCTTTAATATTTCAGCATCTCAAACGGTCAATTTACCTCCTATTCTGTTGAAGGAAGAAAATAACGCTTTGGATGAAGTCGTCATCACTAAGAAAAAACAGATGATTGAAGTGAAAGCCGATAAAATCATTTTTAATGTAGCTAGCAGTCCGAGTGCCTCAGGAACCAATGGTTTGGATCTTTTAAAAGCAGCTCCAGGCGTTACTTTAGATTTAGATAATTCCATTTCACTATTAGGAAAAAGCAATGTTCAAGTCTATCTTAATGGCGTACAATCACGCTTATCTGGAAATGATTTAACCACCTTCTTACAGAGTCTTACATCTGATACCATTGAATCTATTGAAATCATTTCCAATCCTGGTACGCAATATGAAGCTGAGGGTACAGGAGGCATCATTAATATCCGACTTAAAAAAGCCGTAGCTACTGGATTCAATGGAACAGCCGCTTCAAGTTTTACTAAAGGAGAAGAATACCGCTATAGCAATAACATATCGTTAAACCTCGGTCTCGAAAAGCTACAAACGAGCTTTGATATTACCCAATCGCATAATAACAATCTGGTCCTTTTTGACGATCGCAAACAACAAAACAATGTGGCCCTGCTGCTGGACTCCAGAGACAACCAGATTAGAGATGGATATAATGTTGGGTTAGCACTAGAATCTCAATTAAACGACAAGCATTATGTGGGACTTAATGGACGTGCTATTTTTAATACTATTGATAACCGGTTAAATAGTTTCACGGATATATTTACAGTGCAACCTCCAGAACTGTCTGAAATCTTATTCTCACAATCCCTTGTTGATGGGACATCAACCAATTACTTGGTTAATGGATTTCATTTGTGGACCTTAAACGATGATAGTTCTATCACTACTAATTTAAGTTTAGGTGTTTATGATAGTGAGCAAATCACCATGCAACCTAACACCTATTTTGAAGCTGATGGTTCTACGGTTATTGAAATAGACGATACGCAATTTGATTCGGATACGCAAATCAATTTATGGTCTGCAAAAGTTGACTACGAAAAAAACTGGGATAACCTGAGTCTTACTACTGGTTTTAAATATGCACAGGTAAAAACTCAAAATAGTTTTAAATTTTTTAATGTCAGTAATCAAATCCCTGTGTTTGATCCGACAAAAAGTAATGACTTCGATTACACTGAAAATGTTACCGCCTTTTACACCAATCTTAATTTTAAATTAAGCGAAAAATGGTCTTTAAACACGGGGCTTCGAATAGAAAACACCGATTCTCGCGGACAATTATTTTCTGAAGTAGAAACTGACAATAACGATGTCTCTCGAAACTATACCGATTATTTCCCTAATGTTAGTCTGTCATATGATGATCAAGATAAGCATAGTTTTAGTTTGGGAATTGGACGACGTATTACACGACCTAATTACCAAGATTTAAATCCGTTTGAAAGTCCTACGAGCCAGTTGGTTGTTTGGAAAGGAAACCCCTTTCTAAACCCAAATTACATCATGAATTACCAAGTCTCGTATGCGTTTCAGCAGAAATACATTTTAACAGCATCATATAGTGAAATCACCGATTTCTTTTCAAGGATTGTTGAGATTACAGGTAACGAATCGACACAGATTATCCCAAGAAACATGGAAAAAGCCACTACTCTAGGGCTTTCATTAAGTTTCCCCGTGACCCTAACCAAGTACTGGGATCTGCAAGTCTTAGGAAACATATCAAGAGAAACCTTTAAAGGTGATGTAGAAAGCACTGTTATTGATATTGATAATACACTATGGAATTACCGCATACAGAACAACATAAAAATAAACTCAGATTTGTTATTAGATGTGACGTTAACTCAACGTAGTCGATGGATATGGAGAGGTTCTGTGTTTATTCAAGGAACCCAAGGCCTCAGTTTTGGAATTCGAAAAGACTTCTTTGATAAGAAACTCCAATTGCGAATCACAGGAAGTGATATTCTTCGCACCGAGAGTGAATACCCTTATACCTCCGATTATGGCGGCATTGACCTCGATGGTATCTATATTGCTGATAACCGTCGTTTTGGACTAGGACTCACGTACAACTTTGGTGGTCCAAAAGCCGAAAGTAAAAACATTAAAAGTGGTCTCGACGAAGAGCTCGACCGTATTCAGAACTAAACGAAAAATTCCGAGATCTGCGTATTGAGTTATTGATAAATTTTCTCAGTACTCATAAGGCTTATTATACTTACAAAAAATAGCGATAATGTCTTATCGCTATTTATTGTTTTAATGGTTAAGTAGTCTTGTAAACATCGTATATAGTTAAATATTAGGTTTTAGGCAAATGCACGCCTTTTCCCAGTATAATAGCACCCATAGCTACTAACCAAAGTACCTTCACATGAAACAATGGTTTGTAAATTTCATAATTATCAGGAATACCCATAACAATGCCCATTGCTGCCAAACCTAAAAGTGCGGTAAACCAGCCTAACCATTTGGGAACGATCTGCCATTTAATAAATCCATAGCCTAGCAAGACTAAACCAACTCCTGAAAAGACACGACCAAAGCGTATAAAGCAGGTAACATATTGATTGGTAAATAAAATATCGTGCATAAAAGCTTGGATTTCTGCTGCAGACATTCCTGCTGTTTCACCAACACCCCAAGCACCAAAATTGTAAAAATAGGCGTTAGCAATGGCTAAGGTAAACGTCCCTATAATTACCATACCTGCTCCTGGCAAGATAATTACACGATACGGTTTTCTTGCCGTTACTGACACCAAAGCAAATAAAGCAATGCCCATCGTCACCCATCCAAAAATATGAATGCGATACATCCATATCCACGTCCAAACACTTTCACCAATGGCTTCAAAATCTGAAGCAACAATGTATTCACCAATATGATGAGGCGATAAGGCCCAACCTAACCATAATAATAATGCGGCCACAATAAATGCCCAACCCGTAACCTTAGTTTCGAAATCTTTTTGCATGATCTTTAACATTTTGTATTTTTAAGTAATTGCACAATTTAGCATTATCTCTAATTTTTCAATGTAACATTTGTTACACAACACAATGAATTGGTTTGATTAACTTACAACACCTTATCTATAAGAGACGTTGTTACATACGCAAATGAAGAACGAAAATAAATTAATTATAGAACGCTTAACTGCCTTATGGGCTCTTAATGAATGTGGTCTTGGTGGTTTCATGCACGCTTTTAGTTCACCATTTACAGGTATTGTGGTTGGTGGTATTTCTATTTTGTTAATTACCTTAATTGCACAACATTCTAAAAACCTACGATCTACCTTGCTTAAAGCCTTAACTATTGTGTTGTTGGTAAAGTTGAGCGTAAGTCCACATTCTCCTGTAACGGCTTATTTTGCAGTGTCATTCCAAGCATTTTTAGGTATGGTCTTATATCACATGTTCTCTGTGAATCGTTTTACCATTGTACTCTTAGGGATGATTACCTTTTTAGAATCGGCATTACAAAAACTGTTAACTTTAACTATTATATATGGAGAATCGCTTTGGGATGCGATAGAGGTATATACCACTTGGATAAGCAATCAATTAAGCATCTTAGAGCTCAACTTATCTGCTAAAGCTTTAAGTATTGCATTTGTAACGTTTTATGCGTTTGCGGGAATCCTAGTCGGATTTTTAATTATAAGAATCATCGGACTAATGCAAACCGTTGAAAGCTCCCAAATAAATGACATCCCTATAGCAATCGATAGCACCTCAAAACATAAGACATCAAAACGAGGTTCAAAAAAAGTGTTGCTGTTTTGGTCCATAACTCTATTGGTCATTATGCTGCCCTTATTATTTTTTAAAACTGAATATGGTGGTTGGGAAACGGCCCTATATCTCGTGGCACGCAGTTTATTAATTATAGGCTTGTGGTATATTGTTTTAGGACCCTTGTTACTCAAAGGTTTAAACAAAATACTTTCAAAACGACAGAATACTTATCAAAGCGAAATTCAAAGCACCTTAGATTTATTACCCCATTTAAAGTTTATTATTAAGTATGCTTGGCAAGATAGTAAGTCATTAAAGGGACTAAATAGAATGCAGCACTTTTTAGCAAAAAGCATCGTATATAGTATTCACTTTAATCCTTCTAAACGATGATCTATATCTTAACAGGCGACATAAATACAGGAAAAAGTACAGCGTTGATGAAATGGATAAAAGGCAGACCAGATGTCTTTGGCGTATTAAGCCCAAGAGATGACAAGAACCATCGCTATTTTTTGAATGTTAAAACCCATGAGGCATTTGCAATGGAGACAACTTCCAAAGATGAGGATAGTATTATTGTTGGCCCTTATCATTTTTTGAAAACGGCCTTTAAAAAAGCCAATAGCATTATTGAGGAAGCTGCAAAACAGCAAACCTCAGGTTTTATTATTATTGATGAATTGGGTAAATTAGAGTTGAAAACAGAGGGTTTACATAAATCAGCAGTGTCAGCCATTAATAGAACGAAGTATGAAGCTCAACTGCATACTATTTTAGTGGTGCGAACACCATTAATTGAGACCATTTTAAAACACTATAATATCACTAATAGTCAACGTCTTCTTATTGAGGAACTGTCGAGCGTTTAAACAACATATGTAACATTGGTTACACAAAAAGTTAGTCAGAAACAATAACTTGTATAGTGGTTTTTTTTAACCAATAAATTAAATATTTTGAAAAGAAGAGATTTCGTAAAAAAAGCAACATTAAGTTCATTTGCAGTACTTATTGGCACCGAGCTTGTATTTGGTTCTCAAATGCTAGACGGTTATATCCCTTTGGCATTGCAGGATCCTGATCCGTTTAAACTATTTAATAAGCATAAAGACATGGTTATCTTAAATGATAAACCATGGAATATCGAAGCACAGGCACATTTGTTGGATGATAAAATCACTCCAAATTCATGTATGTTCATTAGAAATAACGGATTGGTACCAGAAGATATTGATGCTAAAACTTGGACCCTCACCATTGATGGTGAGTCTGTTAAGACTCAAAAAACATATACTCTGGCCGAATTGAAATCAAAGTTCGAACGGCACACCTATCAATTAGCCATAGAGTGTGGTGGTAACGGACGTGCTGAATTTGATCCGCCAGCAAAAGGAAATCAATGGACTATTGGTGCTATACACTGTGCCTCTTGGACAGGTGTGCGTTTACGGGATGTATTAGAAGATGCAGGTATTAAAAGTAGTGCGGTTTATATTGGATATCACGCTGTGGATAAACATCTCAGTATGGATCCTAAAAAAGAACCAATTTCTAGAGGTTGTCCAATGTCAAAAGCCCTACAAGATGAAACACTATTAGCTTTTCAAATGAATGGTGAAGATATTCCACTAATCCATGGATATCCGCTGCGCTTGGTTGCAGGAGGTTGGCCAGCTTCAGTCTCTGGCAAGTGGGTGAATAGAATTAGTATTCGCAATAAAGTGCACGATGGCACAAAAATGACAGGCACCGCTTACCGAGTTCCTTGCGAGCCCGTTGCACCTGGAGAAAAAGTAAAAGATGAAGATATGTGCATCATAGAATCTATGCCTGTAAAATCATTGATTACCTATCCTAAATCTGGAGCAATGATTAAAAAAGGAAAAACTTTAAAAATTAGAGGTCATGCTTGGGCCGGCGAATTAGAGGTTTCCAAAATGGAATATTCTATAGATTTTGGTTCGACTTGGAGCAACTGTAATATTGAAAAACCAGCAAACCGATTGGCTTGGCAACATTTTTCAGCTACTGTTGATTTTCCAAAAACGGGTTACTATGAGGTTTGGGCAAAAGCGACAGATAGCAATGGAACGGCACAACCTATGATTTTGCCAGGATGGAATCCAAAAGGCTATCTAAATAATGCCTGCCATAGAATAGCGGTAAAAGTAAAATAATGACCAAAGAATCAACATTCAGAGCACAAGTAAATAAAATCTATCAATTATTGATGGTCTTATTTCTATTGTTTCTTGTGGCTGGAGGGGGATTAATATATTATGCGAATAATCCAAGTGCTTTTGACTTTAGTCGGAAATCAGAAATGGTAGTTACTGCACCTATTGAAGATGATTATGATCGTATTGAAAATGGGATTCATTTAAGAACTGGCTTATTAGATGCGGAAGGATTGATGACTGTTGTAAATAATTGCACCAATTGTCATTCGGCTAAATTAGTAACGCAAAACAGAATGACAGCCGAGCGTTGGAATGCCACAATAAAATGGATGCAAGAGACTCAAAATCTTTGGGACTTAGGTGGAAATCAAGAGATTATCGTTAATTATTTGGTTGCAAATTACCCTCCAATAGCTAAAGGTAGGCGCATGAGTTTAACAGATATAGATTGGTATGAATTGGAGGATTAACGTTTTATTTTTAGTGTTAATGTCCGTGGCTTGTCAAAAAGACAAGGCAATTGCCCTTGATATTGTTGATTACAATTATTTAATCGAAGCAGAAGAATTAAAATCTATAATTAATCAGAAACATATCAAGGTGTTAGATTTTAGAAAAATTGATAGTTATAATAAAGAGCATATTGCAGGAGCTTTACACATGTGGCGTACAGATATTGAAGATACATCCTATCCCTACAGTGGCATGATGGCAAGTACATCACAAATAGAAACATTATTTGGGAGACTTGGTATTAAAACTAGTGATACAATTATAGTTTATGATGATAACGGATTGTGCGAAGCCTCAAGATTATGGTGGATATTGCAGAATTATGATTTTAAAAACATAAAACTATTACACGGTGGAATTTCAGAATGGAAGTCAATTAATGGGCAGGTAACCGCCGAAGTACCCAAGGTAAGTCCTAGTGTGTTTAGACTCACTGAAACTCCTAAAATGGAATATTATGTTTCAAAAGAGCAGGTAAATGAAGCTTTGAACACTAATGTTGTTCTTTTAGATACAAGAACCATTGATGAGTTTTCAGGTTATCTCCAAAAAAAAGGTGCTACAAAAGGAGGGCGACTTCCTAATAGTATTCATATGGATTGGGCCGAGGCAATACACCATAATGGAGACAAGCGTATGAGGTCCTTAAGCGATATAGAAAAAATCTATAGTAAATTAAATATAGATAAAAATGATTCTATAATTTTGTATTGTCATAGTGGTGTGCGATCAGCACATACTACTTTCGTACTTACTCAGTTATTAGGATATAAAAATGTAAGGAATTACGATGGGTCATGGACAGAATGGAGTTATTTCAATGATTTACCTTTTGAGAGTGATCCTATAACACTAAATTAAAATTAAGATGGAAAAGTATTTAGACGCATTTATTAATGCCTTTCAAGGCACATTAGATTGGACATGGAAATCTATCATTTTTGAAGTGCCATGGTACACCAATTATTTTTGGGGACTTATAGCCATTTCACTTTTTGTATGGCTTTTAGAAATCGCCTTTCCGTGGCGAAAGGATCAATCGATATTTAGACGTGACTTTTGGCTAGACGCCTTTTATATGTTCTTTAATTTCTTCATGTTCTCCATCGTAATTAGTGGTGTTTACGAGATTATAGGATTGCTTTTTGGCGAAATTAATGTTACTGCTAAAAGTCTAGCACTTTTTGACATCTCACAATGGGCACCTGCTTTACAGTTGTTCGTATTCTTTATTATACTTGATTTTGTACAGTGGTTTACGCATGTCTTATTGCATAGATATGGTTTTCTTTGGAAGTTTCATAAAGTACACCATAGTGTCAAGGAAATGGGATTTGCTGCGCATTTAAGATACCACTGGATGGAGAACATATTTTATAAACCTCTTAAGACTTTTGGCGTTATGATAATTGGTGGTTTTGAGCCAGGACAAGCCTTTATCGTTCACTTTATAACCATTGCTATTGGTCATTTGAACCATGCTAATATTAAAATTACTTGGGGACCATTAAAGTATATTTTCAATAATCCGGTAATGCATTTATACCACCATGCTTATGTATTGCCTGAAGGAAAACATGGGGTGAATTATGGGATAAGTTTAAGCCTTTGGGATTATATCTTTAAAACGAATTACATTCCTGAAGACAGTGGAACCATAGAGATTGGATTTAAAGGAGATGATAAGTTTCCTAAAGATTTTATAGGTCAAAACACCTATGGCTTTAAAAAAGGACAGCGTTGATGCTCTAGAATGTTTTAGTCTCTAATTAGTGGCATTGTTGAGCAACGCAGCAAACCTTCTTGCTTCGCTATTTCGGCATATGGCACCTCTTCTACGGTGAATCCTTGCTCGCGTAACCAATTGTTTAGACGTTTAAAATTGCGCTCAGAAATGATGACCTCTTCGGAAATTGAAAACACGTTGCTATACATTTGATACATTTCATCTTTAGTGATTTCAAAGACGTTTTCCTTTCCAAAGAAATCTAACAGCCACTGATATTCGCTTTCTACTAAAAATCCATTTTTGTGAAGAATGGCTTTATCTTTACCAATGGGTTGAAAACAACAATCTAAATGCAAGGCATTCTCGCGTGGATCTGTATTGGATTTACGTAATTCAAAAGCCTTAACGATTTTGTGTGGAAACAATTCTTGAATAGCAATCACCGCATCCATATTGGTTCGTGCTGTAATATAATCTGAATAGTCCTCTCCTGAATAAGTACCTATAAAAATGTAGTCATTCCATAGCATAACGTCTCCGCCTTCTACATGACACTCGTCTGGTAAAATGATACGGTTTTCTTTAGCCACGTTTTTCCATACATACTCTGTTGCTTCTACTTCTCGCTTTCGATCTGGTAATATATTAGCAATAATAATCTTGTCTTCAATCACAAAGGAAATATCACGAGCAAAAATCTGGTTGTAGTCTTCGATGACTTCTGGACGATAAACCTTAACATCATATTTTTTCAAAACATTAGCAACAGCTTTCATCTCTTCGATCATATCGGCTTCTTTAGGGTAAGTACCTGCTTTGATATGTTCCATAGATTTTGGATCATAGGCTTCTTCCAATGCAGGTGTCGGACCATTACTTTCGGCTGTTCCTAAAATGACGGCACGAAGGCGAGCTGTTTCGTTTTGAATGTTTAGTTTCATAGGTTTTTAATATAAAAAAGCTCCATAGGACGCTATGAAGCTTTTTCTGACTAGCAAACTAGCCTATCTTTTTTCAACAGGTTTAAATGCTCTGTAAGTTTCACCAACATATAATTGTCGCGGACGACCTATTGGTTCTTTATTAATGCGCATTTCTTTCCATTGTGCAATCCATCCTGGCAAACGCCCTAATGCAAACATTACAGTAAACATTTCTACGGGAATCCCCATGGCTCGGTAAATAATACCAGAGTAGAAATCTACATTTGGATATAATTTTCTATCTACAAAGTACGGATCTTCCAAGGCTTCTTTTTCTAAACCTTTAGCGATATCTAAAATAGGATCTTCAATCCCTAAATCTGCTAATACCTCATCTGCAGCTACTTTAATAATTTTTGCTCTTGGATCAAAATTCTTATACACGCGATGCCCAAATCCCATTAAACGGAACGGATCATTTTTATCTTTAGCTTTCGCCATGTATTTCTTTGTGTCTCCACCATCTTCCTTGATAGCTTCCAACATTTCTAAAACGGCTTGGTTAGCGCCTCCATGCAATGGTCCCCAAAGTGCAGAAATTCCAGCAGATAAAGACACAAATAACCCAGCGTGTGATGATCCTGTAATTCTTACTGTAGAGGTTGAACAGTTTTGCTCATGATCGGCATGTAAGATAAGTAATTTATCTAAGGCATTAATTAAGATTGGATTCTGTTCGTATTCCTTATTAGGGCTTTTAAACATCATTTTTAGAACATTCTCCACATAACCTAGACTATCATCACCATAATCTAGAGGCAATCCGTGTTTCTTACGCATGGTCCAAGCTACGAGCACAGGAAACTTACCTAAGATACGTACAATAGCATTATACATTTCCGCTTCAGAATCTACATCAACCGATGACGGATTAAAAGCAGTCAAAGCACTTGTTAGGGACGAGAGGACACCCATTGGATGTGCTGATTTTGGAAAGGCGTCAATTATTTTCTTTATATCGTCATCAACCACAGAATGCGATTTAATATCAGCATGGAATTGATCAAGTTCTTCTTGCGTAGGTAATTCACCAAAAATTAATAAATATGCCACTTCTAAGAAGTCTGCTTTTTCTGCCAGTTCTTCAATAGAATACCCTCGGTATCTTAAAATACCTTTTTCTCCATCTAAAAAGGTAATAGCACTTTCACAAGATCCTGTATTTTTATATCCTGGATCAATAGTTGTAACACCTCCGGTAGCGCCACGAAGTGTTTTAATATCAATAGCAACTTCATTTTCTGAACCTACTACTAATGGAAATTCGTACTTCTTCCCGTTTATTTCTAGTGTAGCTTTATCTGACATATATATTGAGTTTTTTGCGTTATTTTAAGTCTGGTAAATTTACGAAATATCTAAGGATTTATGAAGTCAATTTATAATGGTTTTAACAATTACGATATTCATAAAATCGATTCCTCTAGACAGAATTAAATCGAGAATATCATAATTATATATTCGAGGCGGATGTTATGGCTTTTTGATATTAACTTGTATTTTTACTGTAGAAATTTTAACAGAAATGAAATACATCCAATTACTTTTAATTTTAGTGAGTTGCAATGCTTTCTCACAGGTTATAAATGTCGAATCATTGCGTAAAGCATCAGACTCATCAAAGTGGACAGGTTCTGCGAGTCTAGATGCCTCACTAATTAAAAATACGAATGATATTTTTAGAATAACCAATAAAGCCCACGTACAATATAAAGATTCTACCAATTTGTGGCTTTTTGTAAATGATTTAAACTTTCAGAAAATAGATGGCAGCTCCTTAGTTAATAGAGGCACACAACACTTGAGATACAACAGGAAAGTTTCAAAACGAATTAAATGGGAAGCCTTTGTTCAAGCACAGTATGACGCCATATCACAAATTGATTTTAGAGGCTTATTGGGTACTGGTCCACGATTTAAACTTAGTGAGAATGATAATTATAGATTTTATTTAGGCACTTTGGTGATGTACGAATATGAACGTGCCTCTAATGCAGTTGTGGAAAGAACACAAAAAGATGTTCGAGCCAGCGCTTATCTATCGTTTAGTCTCTATCCAACAGAAACCATTAGTATCATTAGCACCAGCTATTATCAACCTAAGTTGGAAGCCTTTAGTGATTATCGATTATCTAGTAATACTTCAATTCTTTTTACCATCTACAAAGATCTGGCTTTCAAAACGAACTTCAATTATTTCTATGATGCTTTTCCTGTGAGTTCTGCAATTCCAAAGACACAGTTCGAATTGACAAATGGCTTGTTGTATTCGTTTTAAATAAAAAAACCTACCCGATATGAACGGATAGGTTTTGTATTATCATTTGGCGTAGTATTTATTTTACTTTAAACGCTTTCATTTGCGGAAAGTAAGCTACATCTCCTAATTCTTCTTCGATACGCAATAACTGGTTGTATTTCGCCATACGATCACTACGTGATGCTGACCCTGTTTTAATCTGACCAGTATTTAAGGCCACCGCTAAATCAGCTATGGTATTATCTTCTGTTTCGCCCGAACGGTGTGACATTACAGAAGTATATCCAGCATTATGTGCCATATTTACTGCGGAAATCGTTTCGGTTAAGGTTCCTATCTGATTCACTTTGATTAAAATAGAATTGGCGATCCCATTTTCAATTCCTCGAGATAAACGCTCTACATTGGTTACAAATAAATCGTCACCAACTAATTGTACTTTATCACCAATTAACTCAGTTAGGTATTTCCATCCTTCCCAATCGTTTTCATCCATCGCATCTTCAATAGAAATAATAGGGTATTTTTTTGCTAAATCAGCAATATAATCTGCTTGTTCTGTACTCGTTCTAATGACTCCAGAATCGCCTTCAAATTTGGTGTAGTCATATTTACCATCAACATAGAATTCGGCAGCCGCACAATCTAAAGCAATCATCACGTCATCTCCTAAAGTATAACCTGCATTAGAAACTGCTTTAGCAATTGTATCAAGGGCATCTTCAGTTCCTCCCTCAAGATTAGGTGCAAACCCACCTTCATCACCTACAGCAGTGCTTAAACCTCTATCGTGCAATACTTTTTTTAAATTATGGAAAATCTCAGTTCCCATTTGCATAGCATGGGAAAAGTTTTTGGCCTTTACGGGCATCACCATAAACTCTTGAAATGCGATTGGCGCATCACTATGCGATCCACCATTAATGATGTTCATCATAGGAACAGGCAAGGTGTTTGCAGATACACCACCTACATATCGATATAATGGCATATTTAATTCATGAGCCGCTGCTTTTGCCACTGCTAAAGACACACCAAGAATGGCATTAGCACCTAATCTAGATTTATTTGGAGTGCCATCAATCTCGATCATTAATCGATCTATCATATTCTGTTCAAATACAGAAACCCCTAAAAGTTCTTGAGCAATTATTGCATTTACGTTATTCACCGCTTTAGAAACACCTTTTCCCATATACTCGTTTCCACCGTCTCTCAGTTCGACAGCTTCATGTTCTCCAGTAGATGCTCCTGAAGGTACAGCTGCTCTTCCTAAAATGCCGTTTTCAGTCATGACATCTACCTCTACGGTTGGATTTCCTCTAGAATCTAAAATTTGTCTTGCATGAATATTAATTATAATGCTCATTATGTTTGGTTTAAGTTATTGTTGTTTACATTTCAAATTTACGAAATTGTTAATCGATTTCTATGTCAACAAAGTAGAATTGCATAATATCTCAACGATAATGTTTTCGTAAAAGGAAAAAAGCAATGAAAATTAAAAATCATTGCTTTTTTGTTATTAGTTTTTTTGAATGTTCTTGATAAATTCATCAAATAAATAGGCAGAGTCATGAGGTCCAGGACTCGCTTCAGGATGATATTGTACCGAAAAGCAATTCTTGTTTTTCATTTTGATTCCTGCTACTGTATGGTCATTTAAATGCACGTGTGTAATATCTATATCTGGATGTGCTTCCGTTTCTTCTCTGTTGATAGCAAAACCATGATTTTGGGAGGTAATCTCACCTTTAGTCGTCAATAGATTTTTTACAGGATGGTTAATTCCTCGGTGTCCATTATGCATTTTATAGGTTGAAATTCCGTTTGCCAATGCAATAACTTGATGACCTAAACAAATTCCGAATAATGGTAAATCTCGTTTGATAATCTCTTTAGCCACAGCTTGTGCCTCAACTAAAGGCTCTGGATCTCCTGGTCCATTAGACAAGAAATAACCATCTGGTTTGAATGCTTCTAAATCTTCGAAAGTTGAGTTGTATGGAAACACTTTAATATAAGCGTCGCGTTGCGCAAAATTGCGAAGAATGTTCTTTTTGATACCGATATCTAAAGCTGCGATTTTATACTTTGCATTTTCATCACCGTAATAGTAGGGTTCTTTTGTAGACACCTGAGATGCTAATTCAAGACCTTCCATACTTGGCACTTCAGCGAGTTGTTTCTTAAGACCTTCAATATTATCTACATCGGTTGAAATTACTGCATTCATGGCACCATGATCTCTAATATGACTTACTAGTGCTCTAGTATCGACATCTGATATGGCTAAAAGATTATAGTCTTCAAAGAACTCTTCTAAAGACTTATCACCTGCTGGACGTGAATAATTAAAGCTAAAGTTTTTACAGATTAATCCTGAGATTTTAATTGAATCAGATTCAACTTCGTCAGATTTCGTACCATAGTTTCCAATGTGTGCATTGGTGGCCACCATGAGTTGCCCATAATACGAAGGATCAGTAAAGATTTCTTGGTATCCTGTTGTTCCTGTATTGAAACAAACTTCACCAAATGCAGACCCTTCTTTTCCGATTGATTTTCCATGAAAAATTGTACCATCGGCTAAGAGGATCAAGGCTTTATTACGTTTGTTATATTTCATTTGCTAAAAAAAGTTTTACAAAATTGCATAAAAAAAAGGATAATCTAAAATAGATTATCCTTTATATATTAAATGCTTATTAACATTTATTCTTCTTCGTTAGTTGCTGTTGTCTCTACAGGAGGAGTAGTAGCTTTAGAACCACCTCTTCTGCTTCTACGTGTTGTTTTCTTCTCTTTCTTACCAGCATTGTAGATTTCATTGTAATCTACTAACTCTATCATTGCCATATCTGCATTATCACCAAGTCTGTTTCCTAATTTGATGATTCTTGTATAACCACCAGGACGATCAGCAATTTTCACTGCAACATCTCTAAACAATTCAGTAACCGCATCTTTTTGTCTTAATCTTGACATAACGATACGTCTATTGTGTGTTGTATCTACCTTTGATTTGGTAAGCATTGGTTCTACAAATTGTTTTAAAGCTTTTGCTTTAGCAACCGTTGTGTTGATACGTTTGTGCTCGATTAACGAACATGCCATATTAGCTAACATCGCTTTTCTATGAGCAGTTTGTCTTCCTAAATGGTTAAATTTCTTTCCGTGTCTCATGACATTTTGTTTTAATCATCATCTTGCTACAACTCACTATTGAGGAGCAAAATATGACGTATTAATCTTTATCTAATTTATATTTTGCTAAGTCCATTCCGAAGTTAAGACCTTTAACGTTTACAAGCTCTTCAAGCTCTGTTAGAGACTTCTTACCAAAGTTACGGAACTTCATTAAGTCATTCTTATTGAAAGATACTAAGTCTCCTAGAGTGTCTACTTCCGCAGCTTTTAAACAGTTTAATGCACGTACAGAAAGATCCATATCTACTAACTTAGTTTTTAATAGTTGTCTCATGTGAAGTGATTCTTCATCATAAGTTTCTGTTTGTGCAATTTCATCAGCCTCTAGAGTGATACGCTCATCAGAGAATAACATAAAGTGGTGAATTAATATTTTGGCTGCTTCAGTTAAGGCATCTTTAGGTGCGATTGAGCCATCTGTGATAATTTCAAAAACTAATTTTTCAAAATCGGTTTTTTGTTCAACACGGAAGTTTTCAATGCTATACTTCACATTTTTTATTGGCGTGTAAATTGAATCTGTAAAGATAGTTCCAATTGGTGCAGAAGCCTTTTTATTTTCTTCAGCAGGAACATAACCTCTACCTTTTTCAATAGTAATCTCCATATTGATGTTTACTTTAGGATCTAAGTTACAAATCACTAAGTCTTTGTTTAAAACTTGAAACCCAGAAATAAACTTTTGGAAGTCACCAGCTGTAATTTGATTTTGTCCAGAGATAGAAATTGAAACAGATTCGTTGTCCACTTCATCAATTTGGCGCTTAAAGTTAACTTGCTTTAAGTTTAAAATCATTTCTGTTACATCCTCAACTACACCAGCAATTGTAGAAAATTCGTGGTCTACACCTTCAATTCTAATTGATGTAATTGCGAAACCTTCTAAAGACGATAATAATACTCTTCGTAAAGCATTACCTACCGTTAATCCATAACCTGGTTCTAAAGGTCTAAATTCAAATTTGCCTTCAAACTCAGTAGAATCAATCATGATTACTTTGTCGGGCTTCTGAAAATTTAATATTGCCATATTTTTCTTCGTTTTAATTGTTACTTAGTTGCGCGATTTATAAGTTTGAAGAACACTAATAAATCCTTTGGCCAAATAGCAATATGATTAATTAATTATTTAGAGTATAATTCAACGATATATTGTTCGTTGATATTTTCTGGAATCTGGATTCTTTCTGGAACAGAAACATAAGTTCCTTGTTTTGTGTCATTATTCCAAGTGATCCATTCGTATACATTGCTAGAATTAGCTAATGAATTTTCGATAGACTCTAATGATTTTGATTTTTCTCTTACAGCTACAACATCACCAGCTTTTAATTGGTAAGAAGGAATGTTAGCAATACCACCATTAACAGTGATATGTCTGTGAGACACTAATTGTCTTGCTCCACTACGAGATGGAGACAATCCCATTCTAAAAACGACATTATCTAAACGAGACTCACAAAGTTGAAGTAATACTTCACCTGTAATACCTTGAGCAGCAGTTGCTTTTTTGAACATGTTTCTGAATTGCTTTTCTAATATACCATACGTATATTTTGCTTTTTGCTTTTCCATTAACTGGATAGCATATTCAGATTTTTTTCCACGACGCTTATTTCCACCGTGTTGACCTGGAGGATAATTTCTTTTTTCAAAAGCCTTATCATCTCCAAAAATAGCTTCACCGAATTTTCGGGCTATTTTAGTTTTAGGACCAGTATATCTTGCCATTTTTAAATTTGTTTTGAGAGTGTTTATGAATTAAGGTCTTAATCTTATCCTTCGATAAACGTTGATCTCTCGTTGATACTTGTTAATAATTATTTTTCAGTTTGCAAATTTACACATAAAAAACCAATATCAACTATATAATATAGTTGACATTAATTCAATTTTATGTATAAATTAAACTCTTCTTCTTTTTGGAGGTCTACATCCATTATGTGGTAATGGCGTAACATCGATAATTTCAGTTACTTCGATACCTGCATTATGAATTGATCTAATTGCAGATTCTCTACCGTTACCAGGACCTTTTACGTATACTTTCACTTTTTTGAGACCAGCTTCTTTTGCAACTCCAGATGCATCTTCTGCAGCTAATTGAGCAGCGTAGGGTGTGTTCTTCTTAGAACCTCTAAATCCCATTTTACCAGCTGATGACCATGAAATAACGTCTCCTTTTTTGTTTGTTAAAGAGATTATGATGTTATTAAAAGAGGCTGCAATATGCGCTTCTCCAACAGCATCTACTATTACCTTACGTTTTTTAGTACTTGACTTTGCCATATTATTAAGTTTCTAGTTGTCAGTTTTCAGTTGTTAGAATCCTAAACATTTCTATTTCGAACAGATTCCTCTAACGTTTAAAACTAATGACTAATGTCTATGTTATTATTTAGTTGCCTTTTTCTTGTTAGCAACCGTTTTTCTTCTACCTTTTCTCGTTCTAGAGTTGTTTTTAGTTCTTTGACCTCTTAATGGAAGTCCAGCTCTATGACGAATTCCTCTGTAACATCCAATATCCATTAATCGCTTAATGTTTAATTGTGTTTCAGAACGTAATTCACCTTCAATAGTATAAGTTCCAACAGCGTCACGGATTGCTCCAATTTGCTCATCAGTCCAATCTTCTACTTTGATGCTCTCGTCTACTTTAGCTGTTGCTAAAATTTCTTGTGCTCTACTTCTACCTAATCCGTAGATATAAGTTAAAGAGATTACACCTCTTTTCTGTTTTGGTATGTCTACACCTGCAATTCTTGCCATAATTACCCTTGTCTTTGTTTGAATCTAGGATTCTTTTTGTTAATGACGTAAAGTCTACCTTTTCTGCGGACTAATTTACAGTCAACACTTCTCTTTTTAATTGATGCTCTTACCTTCATCGTATTAGTATCTATAAGTTATGCGAGCCTTCGTTAAATCGTAAGGACTCATTTCTAATTTAACTTTATCTCCAGGTAACAATTTAATGTAATGCATACGCATTTTACCCGAAATATGTGCAGTCACGATATGACCATTTTCTAGTTCAACTCGGAACATCGCATTTGATAATGCTTCTATGATTGATCCGTCTTGTTCTATTGCTGCTTGTTTTGCCATAGTATTGAATTAAGCTACCGCTTTTCTATTTTTACCAGTTTTCATCAAGCCATCATAATGTTTATTCAACAGATATGAATTCACTTGTTGCATGGTGTCTATTGCAACTCCAACCATAATTAGTAGCGATGTGCCACCAAAGAATAATGCCCATCCACCTTGCACGTCCATAAGCTTTACAATAATTGCTGGGAACACAGCTATTAATGCTAAAAAAATAGAACCTGGTAAGGTTATTTGTGACATTATTTTATCTAAATATTCTGAAGTCTCAGTTCCTGGACGAATCCCTGGAATAAAACCACCACTTCGTTTTAAATCATCAGCCATTTTGTTCGTAGGAACCGTAATCGCCGTATAGAAATACGTAAAGATGATAATTAATAATGCGAACACTACGTTGTACCATAATCCGAAAGGATCATTAAACTGTGTTTGCATCCACTGTCCCACTTCACTTGATGAACCAAAAGACTTCCCAATTAAACTAGGCACGAACATAATTGCTTGTGCGAAGATAATTGGCATTACTCCTGATGCATTTAGCTTTAGAGGTAAAAATTGTCTCGATCCAAACACGTTTTTTTCATAACCACCTGACGCTGTCCTTCTTGCGTATTGAACGGCTATTTTTCTAACTGCCATTACCAACATGACTGATGCTAGAATGATTACAAACCAAACAACGAGTTCGATTAAGATCATCATTAATCCACCATTTCCACCACCGTCTAAACGAGATGCAGCATTTTGAATGAATGACTGTGGTAAAGTTGCAATAATACCAACCATAATTAATAATGAAATACCATTACCAATACCTTTATCTGTAATCTTTTCACCTAACCACATTGCGAATATACACCCAGTCACCAAGATGATCACTGAAGATATATAAAATGTTGGACCTGTACCTAATAAGAATGCCGTAGAAGGAATACCAAATGCTGGTTGTAAACTTGCTAAATACCCAGGTGCTTGGAATAAACAAATGATTATCGTTAGCCAACGTGTAATTTGAGTAATCTTCTTTTGTCCACTAGCACCTTCTTTTTGTAGTTTTTGCAGATAAGGAATCGCAATTCCCATCAACTGCACCACAATTGAAGCTGAAATGTAAGGCATAATACCTAATGCAAATACCGACGCATTAGCGAAAGCCCCACCTGTAAACATATTAAGAATTCCTAATATACCTTCATTTGTACCATCGGCTAAACCACCTAACTGACTTGCATCAATACCCGGTAAAACAACTTGAGCACCAAAACGGTACACCAAAAGCAGACCAAGTGTTAAAATGATTCTGTCTTTGAGCTCAGTTATTTTCCAAACATTTTTTAATGTCTCTATAAATTTCATACTAAAGTGTTCTTATAAAGTTACAGCTTCTCCACCTGCAGCTTCAATTGCAGCTTTTGCTGAAGCAGTAAATTTATGAGCAGTTACTGTTAATTTTGATTTTAATTCGCCTCGACCAAGAATTTTTACTAATTCATTCTTTCCAGCCAAACCTAGATCTACTAAAGTTTGAAAATCAACTGCATCTTTTATTTTCTTGTTATCTACTAACTCTTGTAACTTATCTAAGTTTACACCTTGATATTCTACGCGGTTAATATTTTTAAATCCAAATTTAGGAACTCGTCTTTGAAGTGGCATTTGACCACCTTCGAAACCTAATTTCTTAGAGTAACCAGACCGAGATTTTGCTCCTTTGTGACCACGTGTTGCAGTACCACCTTTTCCGGAACCCTGTCCTCGACCTACTCTTTTACCTTGACTCTTTACAGAACCTTTTGCTGGTTTTAAATTACTTAAGTTCATTGTATCTTATTATTTTGTTTCTTCTACAGAAACTAAATGTGAAACTTTACTTACCATTCCAAGTATACTTGGAGACGCATCATGCACTTTGGTTTGACCAATTCTATTTAACCCAAGAGCCTCTAATGTTCTCTTTTGAGTTTGCGTACGATTTATTGCGCTTTTTACTTTTGTTACTTTAATCTTTGCCATCGTCCTATTGATTAACCGTTAAAAACTTTTCCAAGAGAAATCCCTCTATCCTTTGCAATTGCATTTGCATCTCTTAATTGAAGTAAAGCATCAAACGTAGCTTTTACAACATTGTGAGGATTAGAAGACCCTTGAGATTTTGATAATACGTCATGTACACCAACTGCTTCCAAAACTGTTCTCACAGCTCCACCAGCAATTACACCAGTACCAGGAGCTGCAGGAATAATATTTACTCTTGCACCACCAAATTTGCCTTTTTGTTCGTGAGGTAACGTTCCTTTAATAATAGGAATCCTTACTAAATTTTTCTTAGCGTCTTCAACTGCTTTTGAAATTGCAGTAGCAACGTCTTTAGATTTTCCTAAACCGTGACCTACTACTCCTGCTTCATCACCAACCACTACGATCGCTGAAAAACCAAAAGCTCTACCACCTTTTGTTACTTTGGTAACTCTTTGCACACCAACCAAACGATCTTTAAGATCAATTCCACTTGGTTTTACTAATTCTGCGTTTTTATATTTTTGATACATAGTGTCTTAGAATTTAAGTCCGCCTTCTCTTGCGCCTTCAGCTAATGATTTTACTCTTCCGTGATATTGGTATCCTCCTCTATCAAAAGAAATCGTATTGATACCTGCTTTGATTGCTCTCTCAGCTACAGCTTTGCCAACTAAGGCTGCTATTTCTGTTTTAGATCCTTTAGTTGAAGCAACATCTTTATCTCTTGAAGACGCTGCTGCCAAGGTTTTCCCTGTTACATCATCTACTACTTGAGCATAGATTTCTTTATTACTTCTAAAAACAGCCAAACGTGGTCTTGCTTCTGTACCAGAAACAACTTTACGTATTCTGCTTTTTATTCTTAGTCTTTTTTCGTTTTTTGTTAATATCATAACTAATTTTTTAAGCTGATTTACCTGCTTTTCTTCTTAATTCTTCACCAACAAACTTCACACCTTTTCCTTTGTACGGTTCTGGTCTTCTGAAACCGCGAATTTTCGCAGCAACTTGTCCTACTAATTGTTTATCGTGAGACGTCAATTTTATTATTGGGTTTTTACCTTTTTCTGAAATGGTTTCAATTTTCACTTCTGGTGCTACGTTTAACACGATATTATGAGAGAATCCTAAGGCCAAATCTAATTTTTGTCCTTGGTTTGATGCTCTATAACCTACACCAACAAGCTCTAATTCTTTAGACCATCCTTTAGATACACCTTCAATCATATTGTGCATTAAGGATCTGTATAAACCGTGTTTAGCTTTTTGATCTTTGTTGTCTGATGAGCGTGTTACAAGTACGTTTCCGTCTTCAACTTTAATCTCAACAGTATCATAGTTTTGTGTTAATTCTCCTAATTTACCTTTTACAGTAACTACGTTGTCTTTAACATCAACCGTCACTCCTTCTGGAATGGCTACTGGGTTATTTCCTATTCTTGACATGTTCTTTCTGCTTTAAATTAGTAAACGTAACACAATAATTCACCACCTACATTTTCTCTTTGCGCTTGCTTTCCTGTTATAACACCATGAGATGTAGAAACAATCGCAATACCTAATCCGTTAAGAATTCTTGGCATTTCAGTAGAGCTGGCATACTTTCGTAAACCTGGTGTACTTATTCTTTGTATCTTTTTGATGACCGATTCTTTAGTTTCTTTGTTATACTTCAAAGCAATCTTGATTGTTCCTTGTACACTAGAATCGTCGAATTTGTAACTTAAAATATATCCTTGATCGAATAAAATTTTAGTTATCTCCTTTTTTAAATTTGATGCAGGAATCTCAACAACTCTATGGTTGGCTTTTACTGCATTTCTGATTCTTGTTAAGTAATCAGCAATTGGATCTGTATTCATTTATATTAATTTGCGGTAACGGTTTTCGATGACTCTCGAACCTGAGACCAATTTATAATTCTTGTTAATCGCGCAAGGCGCAGGTATATTACCAAGATGCCTTTCTAACACCCGGGATTAAACCCTGATTCGCCATTTCACGAAATGTAACACGCGAAACACCAAAAGTTCTCATATATCCCTTTGGTCTTCCTGTTAACTTACATCTGTTGTGCATTCTAACAGGTGAAGCATTTTTTGGTAACTTTTGTAATGCCTCATAATCTCCAGCTTCTTTTAAAGCCTTACGTTTTTCAGCATACTTTGCTACTGTTTTTGCTCTTTTCACCTCACGGGCTTTCATTGATTCTTTAGCCATATCTTAGTTCTTTTGAAAAGGTAATCCTAATTCAGTTAATAACGATTTTGCTTCTTTATCTGTATCAGCAGATGTTACGAAAGTAATATCCATACCAGAAATTTTGTTGATCTTGTCAATATTGATTTCCGGAAAGATAATTTGTTCTACAACACCTAGGTTATAATTTCCTCTACCATCAAAACCTGTCGCCTTGATACCACCAAAATCTCTAACCCTTGGTAATGCCGAAGTTACTAAACGATCTAAAAACTCATACATATGCTCTCCTCTCAACGTTACTCTAACGCCAATAGGCATTCCTTTACGTAATTTGAACGATGCAACATCCTTTTTAGATAATGTAGACACAGCTTTCTGACCAGATATCATAGTTAATTCATCAATTGCATGATCAATTAATTTCTTATCGGCAACAGCAGCTCCAACTCCTTTAGATATAACTATCTTTTTAAGTTTAGGAACTTGCATTACGTTTTTATATCCGAATTCTTCTGTAAGAGCAGTAACAACTTTGTCCTTGTACTCTTGTTTTAATCTTGGAATATAAGCCATAACTATATTACTTCATTTGATTTTGTTGAAAACCTAACTTTCTTGTCACCTTCCATTTTGTAACCTATTCTTGTTGCTTCACCTTTCGATGTTAACAATGATAAATTAGACATATGGATTGGTGCTTCTTTTTCTACAATTCCACCTTGAGGACTTTGTGCACTTGGTTTCGTATGTTTCTTAACCATGTTCACGCCTTCTACGATGGCTTTGTTTTTATCCTTTAATACCTTAAGAACGTTTCCTTCTGTACCTTTGTGGTCTCCAGCTATCACTCTTACTGTATCTCCTGATTTAATTTTAAACTTTGTCATTTTATTAGTCATTAAAGCACTTCTGGTGCTAATGAAACAATTTTCATGAATTGTCTATCACGAAGTTCTCTAGCTACTGGTCCAAATACACGTGTTCCTCTCATTTCTCCTGTTGGATTTAAAAGCACACAAGCGTTATCATCAAATCTTATATAAGATCCATCTGGACGTCTCACTTCTTTTTTAGTACGAACTACTACTGCTGTTGATACTGCTCCCTTTTTAATGTTTCCATTAGGAGTCGCATCTTTTACTGAGACAACAATTTTATCTCCAATAGAAGCGTATCTTCTTTTTGTACCACCTAGAACTCGGATAGTTAAAACTTCCTTAGCTCCAGTGTTATCAGCTACTTTTAATCTTGATTCTTGTTGTACCATAATTACTTCGCTCTTTCAATTATTTCTACTAATCTCCAACATTTAGATTTACTTAAAGGTCTAGTTTCCATGATCTTTACCGTATCACCAATGTTACAGTCATTTGTTTCGTCGTGAGCAACATATTTCTTTGTTTTCAAAACGAATTTTCCGTACATAGGATGTTTTACTTTTTTAACTTCAGCAACCACAATTGATTTCTGCATTTTGTTACTAGTAACAACTCCTATACGCTCTTTTCTTAAGTGTCTTTTTTCCATCTTTCAGCCAGAATACAATTATTGTATTTCTCTTTTAGTTAATTCTGTTGCAATTCTTGCTACTGAACGTCTCACGTTTCGTAACTGAATTGGGTTATCTAATGGAGAGATTGCATGAGCCATTTTTAGGTCTGCATAACTCTTTTTAGTTTCACCAAGTTTCTCCTGTAACTCAGTTACTGATAATTCTTTAATTTCTGATTGTTTCATAATATCAAATCAATTATGCTTCGTAATCTCGAGCAATTAAAAACTTAGTTTTTACTGGTAGTTTCTGTGCAGCTAAACGCAAGGCTTCTTTTGCAACATCCATTGGCACTCCACCAACTTCAAATAAAATTCTACCTGGTTTTACTACGGCTACCCAATACTCTACAGCACCTTTACCTTTACCCATACGTACTTCTAATGGCTTTTTAGTAATTGGTTTGTCTGGGAAAACTTTAATCCACAATTGACCTTCTCTCTTCATGTAACGAGTTGCAGCAATACGCGCAGCTTCGATTTGACGAGATGTCAAGAAATTAGAATCTAAAGATTTTATTCCAAACATACCATTAGAAAGTAGGTGACCTCTTCCGGTATTTCCTTTCATACGTCCTTTTTGGACTTTACGAAATTTTGTTCTTTTCGGTTGTAACATTATTACTTTTCTTTAAAAATTACTTTCTACGACGAGATTTGTTGTCCCGACCGCGTCCTCCAGACTTACCACCTTGTTTCTTAGACAAGCCAACTAATGGAGAAAGTTCTCTTTTTCCGTAAACTTCACCTTTCATAATCCATACTTTAACACCTAATCTACCATAAGTAGTATGTGCTTCAACTAAAGCATAGTCAATATCGGCTCTAAAAGTAGACAGAGGAATACGTCCTTCTTTATAATGCTCGCTACGTGCCATTTCAGCACCATTTAAACGACCACTAATCTGAATTTTTATTCCTTCAGCATTCATACGCATAGCAGCAGCAATTGCCATTTTGATTGCACGTCTATAAGAGATACGATTCTCAATTTGACGAGCAACACTTGATCCTACTAAAAACGCATCGAGTTCAGGTCTCTTAATTTCAAAGATATTTAACTGAACTTCTTTTCCAGTAATTTTCTTAAGCTCTTCTTTTAACTTGTCTACCTCTTGACCACCTTTTCCGATAATAATACCAGGTCTAGCAGTAGTGATAGTAACGGTTACAAGTTTAAGTGTACGCTCAATAATAACCCTAGATACACTAGCTTTTGATAAACGAGCATGGATATACTTTCTGATTTTATCGTCTTCAGCAAGTTTATCACCATAATCATTTCCACCATACCAGTTAGATTCCCATCCTCTGATAATTCCTAAACGATTTCCGATTGGATTTGTCTTTTGTCCCATATCTCTATTTAAGCTTGTGTGTTATTTTTAGCTCCAATCACAACTGTTACGTGATTAGATCTTTTTCTTATTCTGTGAGCACGACCTTGAGGTGCTGGACGCAATCTTTTTAACATCGATCCTCCATCAACTCTAATCTCTTGAACAAATAAATCTGCATCTTCAATAGCTGCATCTTCATTTTTAGCTTGCCAATTAGCAATCGCCGATAATAATAATTTCTCTAATCGACGAGATGCTTCTTTAGAACTAAATCTTAAGATTTGTAATGCTTTTTCAGCCTCTTTACCTCTTACCAAGTCTGCAACTAATCGCATTTTTCTTGGTGAAGTAGGACAGTTATTCAATTTTGCAAATGCAATATTCTTTCTGCCTTCCTTAATAGCGTCTGCCATTTGTTTTTTACGACTTCCCATAGCTTACTATTTTTTTCCTTTATTTTTCGCACCTGCATGACCTCTAAAGGATCGTGTTGGTGAAAATTCTCCTAACTTATGACCTACCATGTTTTCTGTTACGTAAACTGGTACAAATTGACGTCCGTTGTGAACTGCAATCGTTTGTCCAACAAAATCTGGAGAAATCATAGAGGCTCTAGACCACGTTTTGATTACCGATTTTTTGTTAGATGCTACATTTTCAGCAACTTTTTTACTCAATTTATAATGGATGTAAGGTCCTTTTTTTAATGAACGTGCCATATTATCTCAATTATTTCTTTCTACGTTCTACAATATATTTATTACTCGCTTTAGTCTTAGAACGCGTTCTATAACCTTTCGCTGGAATACCATTTCTTGATCTTGGGTGACCTCCTGAAGATTTACCTTCACCACCTCCCATTGGGTGATCAACTGGATTCATTACTACTGGTCTTACTCTTGGTCTTCTACCTAACCACCTTGATCTACCTGCTTTACCAGAAACCGTTAATTGATGATCAGAGTTAGAAATTACTCCAATAGTAGCCATACATTCTGAAAGTATCAGTCTTGTCTCTCCAGATGGCAACTTCACAGTTGCGAACTTACCGTCTCTTGCCATTAACTGAGCAAATGCTCCAGCACTTCTTGCCATTACTGCTCCTTGTCCAGGACGTAATTCAATACATGAAATGATTGTTCCTAATGGAATTTGACTTAATGGCATAGCGTTACCAATTTCTGGCGCTATTCCTTCTTTTCCAGATACTACATTTTGCCCAACTTGTAAACCATTCTGAGCAATAATGTAACGCTTTTCTCCATCTTGATAATTCAATAATGCGATAAAAGCTGTTCTGTTTGGATCGTATTGGATTGAAGCAACTTCACCAGGTACTCCTGTTTTATTACGTTTGAAATCAATAATACGATACTTTCTCTTATGACCTCCACCGATTTGGCGCATGGTCATTTTTCCTCGATTGTTTCTACCACCAGATCTTTTGTTCGGAACGAGTAAACTCTTTTCCGGCTTATCAGTAGTTATGGCATCGAATCCATTTACTACTCTAAATCGCTGAGCTGATGTGATTGGTTTTAATTTTCTTACTGACATTATTGTCTAATTACATGTTAGTGTATAAATCAATTACTTCACCTTCCGCCAGTTGTACAATTGCTTTTTTAACAGCATTTGTTTTACCATGTTGAATACCAGTTTTTGTGAACTTAGTACTACGATCTGGACGGACATTTATAGTACGAACTTTTTCAACAGAGACTCCATAAGCAGCTTCTACTGCTTTTTTGATTTCTACCTTGTTCGCCTTGGTGTTCACTTGAAATGTAAAGCAGTTATTCAACTCACTATTGGTTGTTGCTTTTTCAGTGATGATAGGTTTAATTAAGATCATTGTCTTCTTATTTACTTAAATTCGATTCAATTCCTTCTAAAGAACTCTCTAAAAGAATTAATTTATTTGCGTTTAAAATTTTATAAGTACTTAATTCTGAGTTAATTACCACATCAGAGCCTTTAAAATTTCGTGATGACAAATATACATTATTATTTGACGCACCCAACACAAACAAAGATTTTTTGTCTTGTATATCTAGTGCTTTCAATACTGCTGTAAAGTTTTTCGTCTTTGGCGCATCAAAATTGAAATCTTCCAAAACAACGATATCTTTATCATTAGCCTTCATAGTTAACGCTGATTTACGCGCTAAACGTTTCAGGTTTTTATTCAGTTTAATACTGTAATTTCTTGGTCTTGGTCCGAACATACGTCCACCACCTCTAAAAACACCAGATTTGATACTACCTGCTCTCGCTGTACCAGTACCCTTTTGTTTTTTAATCTTACGTGTACTTCCTGAAATTTCTGCTCTTTCTTTTGCCTTGTGCGTTCCTTGACGTTGGTTAGCAAGATATTGCTTCACGTCTAAGTAAACAGCATGATTATTAGGCTCAATAGCAAACACATCTTTAGAAAGGTCTACCTTTCTACCTGTGTCTTTTCCGTTTATATCTAAAACTGCTACTTTCATTATTTTTGAATAATTACATAAGAGTTTTTGTGTCCTGGAACACATCCTTTAACCACAAGTAAGTTCTTTTCAGCAACTACTTTGTAGACTCTTAAATTTTCAACATATACTCTCTCGCCACCCATTCGACCTGCCATTTTCATTCCTTTGAAAACTCTCGCAGGATATGACGCAGCACCGATAGAACCTGGAGCTCTTAAACGGTTATGCTGTCCATGTGTTGCTTGACCAACACCAGCAAATCCATGACGTTTTACAACACCCTGGAATCCTTTTCCTTTAGAAGTTCCAGCTACATCAACGTACTCACCTTCGATAAAGTGCTCCACTGTTATTGCATCTCCTAATTTGTAATCTCCTTCAAATCCTTGAAATTCCGCGACTTTTGATTTAACAGAAGTACCAGCTTTTTTGGCGTGACCCATTTCAGCTTTTGTAGCACTTTTCTCTGTCTTGTCATCGAAACCAAGTTGAAGGGCACTGTACCCGTCGACCTCTTCGGTTCTGACTTGGGTAACGATACATGGCCCAGCTTCGATTACTGTACATGGAATGTTCTTTCCATTTTCATCGAAAATGCTGGTCATACCGATTTTTCTTCCTATTAACCCAGACATAATTATTAATTTATTTATTATTACTATTCATTAAAATTCAAGGCCGAAAATACATTCGACCTTGAATTGTACTTTTACCGTTTTTCCTTCGCACGCAGCTCTGGACATGTTTCGCTTTTATCTTTTAAGCGATAAGATTCACTTACACTTTAATTTCTACTTCAACTCCACTTGGCAATTCAAGTTTCATTAATGCATCAATAGTTTTAGAAGATGAAGAGTAAATATCTAATAAACGCTTGTAAGAGCTTAATTGAAATTGTTCTCTAGACTTCTTGTTTACGTGCGGTGAACGCAATACAGTGAAAATCTTTTTGTGTGTTGGTAATGGAATTGGACCAGTTACTACAGCACCCGTACTTTTTACTGTTTTTACAATCTTATCAGCAGACTTATCAACTAAATTGTGATCGTAAGACTTTAATTTTATTCTAATTTTCTGACTCATTTTCTTTTTAGTTTTAAGCTTCTACGCCTTTTGCTGCTGCTATAACTTCCTCTGAAATATTTTTAGGAGTTTCAGCATAATGTGAAAATTCCATTGTTGATGTTGCACGACCTGAAGATAATGTTCTTAACGTGGTTACATAACCGAACATCTCAGATAATGGCACAGTTGCTTTTACAGTTTTTGCACCAGCTCTATCCCCCATATCACTTACTTGACCACGACGACGGTTTAAGTCACCAACAATATCACCCATGTTTTCTTCTGGAGTAATAACTTCAAGTTTCATGATTGGCTCCATGATCACTGCTTTAGCTGCTTTGGCAGAATTCTTAAATCCTAACTTAGCTGCTAACTCGAAAGACAATTGATCAGAATCCACATCATGGTAAGACCCATCTTTCAATGTCACCTTCATCGAATCAATTTCATAACCAGCTAATGGTCCATTAACCATTGCCATTTTGAATCCTTTTTCTATTGAAGGAATAAATTCTTTAGGAACGTTACCACCTTTTATTACAGACTCGAATTGTAATCCTACAACTCCTTCATCTGCCGGTTCTACAGTAAATACAATATCAGCAAATTTACCACGACCACCAGATTGTTTCTTATAAACTTCTCTGTGATCTGCCGCAGCTGTAATAGCTTCCTTGTATTCAACCTGAGGTTGACCTTGATTAACCTCAACTTTGAATTCACGTTTTAAACGATCTACAATTACATCTAAGTGCAACTCACCCATTCCAGAAATAATAGTCTGTCCTGAAGCCTCGTCTGAACGCACTGTAAATGTTGGATCTTCTTCAGCTAATTTAGCTAAACCAATACCCAATTTATCAACATCTGCCTTAGTCTTAGGCTCAACCGCAATACCAATAACTGGATCAGGGAAGTCCATCGATTCTAAAACGATCGGATGTTTTTCATCTGAAAGTGTATCTCCTGTTTTGATAGATTTAAATCCAACAGCAGCTCCAATATCTCCAGCTTCTATAAAATCGATTGCATTTTGCTTATTAGCGTGCATTTGATAGATACGTGAAATACGTTCTTTTTTACCGGAACGATTGTTTAACACATAAGAACCTGCATCTAAACGACCAGAATAAGCACGGAAAAATGCCAAACGACCAACAAAAGGGTCTGTAGCAATCTTAAACGCTAATGCAGCAAAAGGTTCCTTTACATCAGGCTTACGCAATTCTTCTTTCTCTGTATCTGGATTCATACCTACGATACCTTCCTTATCCATTGGAGAAGGCAAGTAACGACATACAGCATCTAACAAGAACTGCACACCTTTATTCTTAAATGCAGAACCACAAATCATAGGAATAATAGCCATATCCATAACAGCAGCTCTAAGCGCAGCATGCACTTCATCTTCTGTTATTGAATCTTCATCTTCCATGAACTTCTCTAGTAAGTTCTCATCGTAACCAGCTACTTCTTCAATAAGTAATGCTCTGTATTTTTTTGCTTCAGCTTTAAGCTCTTCTGGAATTTCAATCACATCAAAAGTCGCCCCTTGTGTTTCATCATGCCAAACGATAGCTCTATTCTTTACTAAATCAATAATCCCTTTAAAATCTTCTTCGTCACCAATATTTAAAACGATTGGCACCGCATTAGATTTTAACATATCTTTTACTTGTTGACAAACACCTAAAAAGTCAGATCCTTGACGGTCCATTTTATTAACGAAACCAATACGAGGCACTTTATAGTTATCTGCTAATCTCCAGTTAGTTTCAGATTGTGGCTCAACACCATCTACTGCACTAAATAAGAACACTAAACCATCAAGTACACGTAATGACCGATTTACTTCTACTGTAAAATCAACGTGACCCGGTGTGTCAATAATATTGAAGTGGTAATCTTTTGCATCTGGAGTAGGCTCAGCATTTTCCTTAGGAAAAACCCAAGTACAAGTTGTTGCAGCAGACGTAATTGTAATACCTCTTTCCTGCTCTTGCTCCATCCAGTCCATTGTTGCAGCACCATCATGTACTTCACCAATTTTATGAGAAACACCTGTATAATAAAGAACACGTTCTGTTGTAGTGGTTTTTCCTGCATCAATGTGAGCAGCAATACCTATATTTCTTGTATATTTTAAATCTCTTGCCATTTCTTATTAAAATCTAAAGTGAGAGAATGCCTTGTTTGCTTCTGCCATTTTGTGAGTATCTACTCTCTTTTTAACAGCTGCACCTTCTTCTTTGGCTGCGGCTAAGATTTCAGCAGCTAACTTTTGAGGCATAGATTTTTCATTTCTTTTTCTTGCGTAACTTATCAACCACTTCATTGCAGTTGACACTTTACGGTCTGGACGAATTTGCATTGGAATTTGGAATGTCGCTCCACCTACTCTACGGCTACGTACTTCTACGTGAGGCATAACATTAGATAGTGCATCTTTCCAAATTTCTAAAGCTGTTTTCTCTTCGTCAGTATTCTTTGAATCTACAATATCAATTGCATCGTAGAATACTTTAAACGCCACAGACTTCTTACCATCCCACATCATCATGTTAACGAAACGTGTCACTAACTGATCATTAAATCTTGGGTCTGGCAAAAGAGGTCTCTTTTTCGCTTGTCTTTTTCTCATGTCTTCTTCTTAAAGTTTTAAATTACTTCTTAGGGCGTTTTGCACCATACTTAGATCTACGTTGTGTTCTACCTGCGACACCTGCTGTGTCTAAAGCACCACGAACGATGTGATATCTAACTCCTGGTAAATCTTTTACCCTTCCACCTCTAACTAATACTATCGAGTGCTCCTGTAAATTGTGTCCTTCACCACCGATGTATGCATTAACCTCGTTTCCGTTTGTTAAACGAACCCTTGCTACCTTACGCATTGCTGAGTTTGGTTTCTTAGGTGTCGTCGTGTAAACACGAGTACATACACCACGTCTTTGTGGACACGAATCTAAAGCAGCCGATTTGCTCTTCTTAGTTATTTTGGCTCTTCCTTTTCGTACTAATTGTGAAATTGTTGGCATATATTACTATATAATTTTTATTAAACCCTCTCATTAGAGGGCTGCAAAGGTAGAAATAAATATCAATTTTTCAAATGTAATTGGATTAATTTTAGAAAGTTTCTCAATTTATTTTAAAGAGGAGATATTTTTACTGCATTATTTGCGTTAGATTTGAACAATAATTTAGTTAATGACAACAAAAAATAGTTTTTTTCTTCTCTGCTTTTTGTCTTTGTGCGCTCCGTTTATGAATGCACAAAATCTCTACCTCTCCATTAGTGGGGTAACTGAGAAAGAAACTAAAACAATTGACTCTTTAGGCTACACAACTGCCTTCGATAATTACACAGCTTTAGAAACGGAAGTCAATAACTTTAAAAAGGCCCTATCAAAATTAGGGTATATTGAAAACCAGCTCATCGCTCTCAGAAAAAAAAACGATTCCTTATACCAAGCAGATTTTAGTTTAAAAACACGCTATGAGACCATTACTATTGATGCCCATGGACTGGTTGATTTATCTATATTAAAACTGACTGGGTTCTTAGAAAAAGACAATCAATTAATTATCCCCATGGCTCATGTAGAAAATACGTTACAAGGAATCAATTCAGAAATTGCCAATCGAGGCAACCCTTTTAATACTTTGGTACTTACAAATATTAAAAAGATTAATGGAAAAAAATTATCAGGGTCTTTGTCGATTTCAAAATTAAAACCACGCACCATTGATAAGCTGATCATAAAAGGCTACGAGAAATTTCCAAAGTCATTTATCAAACGTTATCTTAAAATAAAAACTGGCCAAGCATTCAGTCTAGATAAAATTAAAGCCAAAACTGCCGACCTCAATGATTTGATTTTCGCCAATCAAATTAAAGACCCTGAAGTGTTGTTTACGCAAGATTCTACCATACTATATATGTATATAGAAAAAGCTCGAAGCAATACCTTTGACGGCTTTCTTGGTTTTGGCACAAATGAAGCCACAAATAAAATTGAATTTGATGGCTATCTCGATCTTAACCTAACCAATAATTTAAACTACGGTGAATCCTTAAAACTGTTGTACAAAAGTGATGAGAATGATCAGCAGACTTTTGATTTGAAACTAAATGCTCCTTATTTATTTAAGTCTCCTGTGGGCGTCGATTTCAATCTAAATATTTTTAAAAGAGACTCTTCTTTTGTGACCGTTACTCAAGCTGCTAAAATCAATTATCAAATAACCAGTAGACATGTCATTTCTGCTGGAGCAAATACAGTAAATTCTACAGATTTATTGGATATCCCAACAACGTCTATTAACGATTATGAGTCCAATCAATTCTTTTTAAATTATACGTACACTAAGCGCCAGAATTACGACTTTCTATTTCCTGTCAATTTTTTATTCGATATCACCTCTGGCTTTGGAAATAGGTCTTACGCAGCTATTGATGAAAACCAATCGAACTTTTTCATTACTACCTTTAAAATTTTTAATCTCAATGAGAAAAATAGTATCTATGGAAGAATAAACGCTAACTACCTGGTCTCTGATACCTATTTAGAAAATGAATTGCCTCGTTTTGGTGGTATAAACTCAATTCGAGGATTTGAAGAAAACAGTCTAATTGCTAATTTATATGGCGTATTGAATACAGAGTATCGCTATAAGCTCAATAATAGCATTTATGTGCATACCGTGATTGATGCCGCTTATTTTGAAAATCAGGTCGCCGATCAAAAAGGCAAACTCTTTGGATTTGGTTTCGGATTTGGGTTATTGACTAAAGCTGGACTATTTCGTTTTAATTATACCAGCGGCAAAACGGAAAATCAAAAATTTAGACTTTCAGACTCTAAGATTCACTTAAGTTTAACAACAAGGTTTTAGACTTAAGTTTGTATTGATGACTTCCCCGTAATGCATAAAACACTGCAAAACCGAGAATTGCAATCAACATTAATATCTTTTACATAGAAACTATTATGTAATGATCTAATACTTCAACAAATCATGCTTTTGTTAGTGTAGTTTTTTTTTACCTTTGACCCATGGAAAAAGAAACCACCATCTTTGGAATACGCGCGGTTATTGAAGCCATTAAATCTGGAGAGAATATTGATAAAATTTTTTTACAGAAAGGACTACGCGGTGAACTATTTACAGAATTAGAGCAACTCTTAAAAAAAGAACGTTTAAATAGCTCTTATGTACCTGTTGAGAAACTCAACCGATTGTCAAAAAAGAACCATCAAGGTGTTATCGCTCAAATTGCACCAATCGTATTTCATGACATAGAAGAATTAGTTATGAATGTGATTGAGTCTGGAAAAACTCCTTTGTTTCTATTACTTGATCAACTTAGTGATGTACGAAATTTTGGAGCCATAGTTAGAACTGCAGAATGTACTGGAGTCTCTGGTATAATTATTCAAAAGAAAGGTGGAGCTCCAGTAAATGGTGATGCTATCAAAACTAGTGCAGGTGCTTTGTTTAAAGTGCCTATTTGCAAAGTAGATCATATTAAAGATGCTGTGTTTTATATGCAAGCAAGCGGCATTAAAGTAATTGCAGCCACTGAAAAAACAGACGATACGATCTACGACGTCTCTTTTAAAGAACCTTGCGCCATAATTATGGGATCTGAGGGTAAAGGAATAAACCCATCTGTATTGAAAGTTGCAGATGCTAAAGCAAAAATACCTTTATTAGGAGAAATTGAATCTTTAAATGTTTCGGTAGCTTGTGGTGTTTTTTTATATGAAGCGGTAAGGCAACGTCATTAATCATCACGTTTTTTGAACGTATAGGTAATTGTTGGTTTTATGTTTTCAGAAATGGGCTCCTCAACCTCTACTTCGGGTTCTAGGTTTTCAATAAAATTTCCGTTTTCATCAAAGTGTTTCAAAAAAGGATCATCCTCTTCATTATAATCGGGTGCTTGCCACACATATCGTTCAGGTTTAGCAATTGCTCTTCTGAAGATTAAAGCAAAAATAAATCCTGAGATCAGTCCGCCCAAATGACCTTCCCATGACATTCCTTCTTTTACTGGAAAGGCATACCATATCATACTTCCGTAGAGAAAAACAATGATTAAAGATAACGCGACTAATCGATAATGCTTTGCGAAAATTCCTTTAAAAAAAATAAAGCTCACCAAGACATATACTAAACCACTTGCACCTATATGATTGGCTGGTCTACCAATAATCCATGTAAACAGGCCAGAAAGAATAATCCCATAGATTATCACTTGCCACGAGATTTTCCGATAAAAATAAAACAAGGCTACCGATAAAATAAATAAGGGTATCGAATTGTGATAGAGATGTTCAATATCTGCATGAATAAAGGGACTTGTAAAAATTCCTAGCAAGCCTTCAGGCTCTTGCGGATAGACCCCTAAACGTTTAATCCATGGAAAAAAGCGCACTTGCAACCAAAACACAATCCAGATAGACAGGACAAAAAATACAGGATATGCTATGACACCTGTCGAATATCTAAACTGTTGTTGATGCTTACTCATATTCAAATTTATGGTATTTGTATCAAATTACTCTCCATTTATGATAACTCTGAAATATTGTCACATAGGTTTTTTGTAATTTTACAATATGAACGAACCTTTAGCAGAACGATTACGTCCGCAATCTTTGAGTGATTATTTAAGTCAGTCACATTTGGTTGGTAAAACTGGTGTCTTAACGCTGCAATTGCAACAAGGTGTGATTGCATCGATGATTTTTTGGGGTCCACCAGGAACTGGTAAAACGACCTTAGCCAATATCATCGCAAATGAATCTAAACGACCGTTTTATACCTTAAGTGCTATTAATTCTGGCGTGAAAGATATTAGGGAGGTTATCGAAAAAGCCAAACAAAGCGGAGGTTTATTCACTACAAAAAATCCAATTTTATTCATTGATGAAATCCATAGATTTAGTAAATCGCAACAAGACTCGTTATTACAAGCGGTAGAAAAAGGTTGGGTCACGCTCATTGGTGCAACGACAGAAAACCCAAGTTTTGAGGTAATTCCTGCACTTTTATCGAGGTGTCAGGTCTATACATTGAATTCGTTTGAAAAGAAAGATTTAGAAGCCCTGTTACATCGTGCTATTAAAGAAGACAGCATTATATCAAAACGACAAATTACACTAAAAGAAACAGATGCATTACTCCGTTTATCAGGAGGTGATGCCCGAAAACTATTGAATATTTTTGAACTTATTGTTACCTCTTTTGATGACACTAAAAAGATCATTATTACTAATGAAGTGGTTACCAAACGTGTTCAAAGCAATACCGTTAGATATGACAAAACTGGAGAGCAGCATTATGATATCATTTCCGCTTTTATTAAATCGATACGTGGTAGTGACCCTAATGCTGCGGTGTATTGGTTGGCAAGAATGCTTGAAGGCGGAGAAGATGTTAAATTTATCGCACGTCGATTACTCATTTTGGCGAGTGAAGATATTGGAAATGCTAATCCAACAGCCTTAGTTATAGCTAATAACACGTTTCAAGCAGTTTCAGTTATAGGTCATCCCGAGTCTAGAATTATTTTAAGTCAATGTGTCACTTATCTTGCTGCGTCAGCCAAAAGTAATTCTGCATACATCGCCATTGGAAAGGCACAACAATTGGTGAAAGAAACCGGTGATTTATCTGTACCATTACCAATAAGAAATGCTCCAACAAAACTCATGAAAGAGCTAGGTTACGGAGACAAGTACCAATATGCTCATGACTATGATAATAATTTTGTAGCTCAAGAATTTATGCCAGACGAGGTCAAAAACACCACACTTTATGAACCTGGTAACAATGCTCGTGAAAATGCTCAGCGTGAATTTTTAAAGTTGCGTTGGAAAAACAAATACGGTTACTAGAATTTAAGGGTAATGCGGTTCACTTTCAAGCTTGAACCATCATTAATCCCATAAACCCAGGCTTCATCGTTTTTAAATACTATGGCATCCTTTCCTTTTACAATATATACATCTGGAGCACCAGAATATAATAAAACCATAATCTTTTTAGCCTGAGCGTCTACTACCTGAAAGCCATTATCAATTGGATTGGCATACCACCCATCGTCTGCTTTTTTAACTTCTTTCAGTTCCGTTTGAACTACCTTTTTAGGCGCAATAGATTCGGTTGGAGTTGAGACAAGGTCCTCTTTTATTGCTTGTGTTGCTTCTTTTTCTTCCTTTAAAACTTCAACCTGCTTTTTTAGGCGTTCTATCTCTTTTTGAGCGTCGTCTTTATTTGCTTCTGAAACTGGCAAAGATTCTAAAGGCTTAGTTTCAATCACACCGGCTTTAGGCTGATATTTATAACCCATATATTGATAAGTTTGAAACGCTTCTCTTAATGCTAAATTATAAGCCTTGGCATATTCTTTTACTTTGGTTTCTCCAACTTGAGATATTGATACCACCTTACCATTACAATCGATAAGTTCAATTTGAAGTCTGGTTATCAAAAACCCTTTTACTTTATTAATATTCGTTTTAAGACTTAGGCATCTATTCTGACTAACATCAAGAGGTAAATTTTCATCTTCGAAAAAAGCGGTGAATCCGTATTTATTAAACAAGAACTTGGTCAACGAATTGATCTGATATTGATCTTCTGAACTTTGGAAATCGAATTGCTTCGGAATAATGATATACTTATAATCATTCACAGTGGTTTGGGCACTCAATGTGGTTTGCGTCAATAGACATACGATAAGTATATAAAATATTTTATTCATGTGATTTAAATTTGAATTCAACACTAAAGGTAAAGATACTCTTTTGCTATAGAAACCTTACAAATAGCGCTTCAAGTCTTTAAGCTCTTTCACCTGTTTGATATGGTCTACGTCATTGTAGTTATGATAATTAAACAATATGGCATCCAATCCCACGTCTAAAGCTCCCAATATATCAGCTTCATAATTATCTCCAATCATTAAACTTTCCGCCGGTTGAGCTTCGGCTAATTCAAGTGCATGATTAAAAATAATAGGATTGGGTTTCTTTACACCTGCAGCTTCAGAGTTGGTAACGGTTTTAAAATACTGTGAAATTTTAGCGTTATCCATCTTTCGTTGCTGCGCTTCTTCAAATCCGTTGGTAATAATATGCAAGTGATAATCGGTGCGCAGATGTTCTAAGATTTCAATCGTCCCTTCAAACAAATGATTAAATGTGGCTAAAAAGTTTATATAATCTTCAGATAACTTATCTATCATATCATCTGAAACTTCGAAATCTACAGCTTCAAATGTATCTTTTAAACGGCGATACCTCAAGTTTGCTTTATCTATTTTTTCTTCTCGATATAATTTCCAATAGCTCAAATTAATAGGTTCATATATTCTTAAAAAATCTGATGTATTTACACACACATTATGCAGTTCAAAAATCTTTTCAAAAGTTAATGCCGAATTTTTATCAAAATCCCAAAGCGTGTGATCTAAATCAAAAAATATGTGTTTAATCCCGTTAATTTTCATGTACTGATTCTAATACTTGTGTAAATAATTGTCTAAAGCCATTCCAGCGCTCCTCGCTTCCGAAGGTATAATTGTGAAATATAGGTGTAAAGGTACCATTTACATCTTTTACGCTATTTATTAATCGTTGTAATTCTTGTTCTTTATCTAATTGCGATTGACGCTTTAAGAAGGCGAAATCCATACAATGAAAGGAATTAACTAACAAAGGGGTTACTGTTTCATAGTCTAAATCATAAAATAAAAATGGTGTACAGGTTCCTGCTCTAAATCCGATATGGTTCAAATAGCCCATGGTAAAATCTTCCTTAATCTCTAATTCAATTAAGTTTCGATATGATATTGGAAGATTTAATTTAGAAAATGAATTTCGCGATGCCTGTAACTCATAATTTGTAACTGATTCGATTTTCTTTTTTTCTTTTTTAAGAATTGAAATATCATCTAATGCGAAGTAAGAGACTTTTAATCCAACTTTACAATAATCGGCCACCGATTTTATTAAGGACACAAACTTCTTTTTATAGATGCTGATATTCTTATCATAAGTAGAATAATCACCAATAAGAAAAAATACAACGAATTTAAATTTGTATTGTTTTTGTTTATTAATGATCCATTTAAACGAATCATAGGGATCTCTTGTGAATCCAGACAAGACCATTAATCTTTGATAAAAACGTCGAAATTTAAAACTAAACAAATCAGTAATTAATCCACCCGCCGTTCTCATAAGACCTTTTTGCTTGAAGTAATAGGCCATAGGAACATCAATTACAGGTTGAATATTAAAGGACCGTCTAGGAAATACAAAATCTTCAAACTTCTGCTCTAGTATGACCTTTAATTTATAAGCCCATATATCTATCACTGGTTGATTAAGAAACTCATGTTTATAAGCAAGACTCTCGGTAGCTGTAAAACGACCATAATCATCTTTAACGTGTGGGAGGTATTCTTCATAACGACTCAACAAATAAAAGGATGCAGCAAAAATATCAAAAGGTAAGGCGCTTTTTTCACCTGTGGCAAAAAAGCATTTTGTCTGTTCCCAATTTTGAACATGGATATCGACATCTGACAGACCTTGTTCAAAAAGTAACTCATGATTTCTTATAAAAACCTCGTTACTTAAGGGTTGTCTAGTGTACGACATTTTCATGCTGTCGTGCGCGATAAACTCTTCAATAATTGTAGTAAATGACACTGGAACACCAAGAATTCTAGTGCATATATGCTTGAAAGCATATCGAAGTCTAGGCGTTATTTGGTGTGTATATACGAGTAACAATAGATACGATGCATTTTAATTAGAGCAGGTTTTCATCTGCGAAACTAAAATATGCTTTTTCAGTGATAATTAGATGATCTAGGACCTTAATATCTAAATTTTGTCCTGCTATTTTTAATTTTTGAGTTATATTCTTGTCGGCTTCACTGGGTTTAATAGCTCCTGATGGATGATTATGTGCCAATATTAAACCTACTGCTCCAACCTCTAAAGCATTTTTGAGCACTAATCGCACATCTACCAAAGTTCCTGTAATCCCTCCTTTACTAAGTTGCTGTTTTTGAATGACCTTATTTGAGTTGTTCAAATAAATAATCCAAAACTCTTCATGTGGCAACTCACCAATAATTGGTTGCATCATTTCAAAAACAGAGGTACTCGAATTAATTTTATAGTTTTCAAGCGCTGCCTCCACTCGTCTGCGTCGTCCTAATTCCATAGCAGCCACAATTGAAATAGCTTTCGCCTCACCTATCCCCTTAAACTGCATTAATTGAGGTATTGTCAATTTTCCGAGGGCATTTAGGTTATGATCCACACTTGATAAAATGCGTTTACTCAAATCTACAGCACTTTCAGATCTATTTCCGGATCCAATAAGAATAGCTACCAATTCAGCATCACTTAGCGCGGATTTCCCTTTATCGCGAAGTTTTTCTCTAGGTTGGTCATTTTGAGACCAGTTTTTTATAGAAAATGAAATCGGTTTTTCTGTCATCGTAAGAAGATATATTGTAACTTTCTCCTGCTATAAATATAAGGCATTATATAGAAAAAATACTATATCAATATGAAATCCATATTTACACCAGATGCTCATAATGAAATCATGAGCAGAATTGAACAACTTGACGATAATACGCAACCTCAATGGGGAAAAATGACTATTGGTCAAATGGCACATCATTGTCAATATCCGCTCCACATTATTCTCGATAAAGAAGATTATAATCTCAGACCGAATTGGCTCATCAATTTATTCTTTAAAAAGTCGATGTATAGCGACAAACCTTGGAGAAAAAACCTACCAACAGTTCCGCGTTTTAAAGCTGCTGCACCCAAATCATGGGTTGAAGAAAAGCCAAAACTAGTAAGCCTATTAAAAGAGTTACATACACATAAAGACCGAACCAACTGGCAACCTCATCCCTCATTTGGTGACTTAACGAAGGACCAATGGGGTAAAATGCAATTCAAACATTTAGACCACCATTTAAAGCAATTCGGTGTCTGAATCAATCTCCAATTATAAATTATCAATTCTAAACGCATTATTTAAGTTTGAACTATCCGCCAAAACATCATCAGGATAATCATCAAGATCATATGATCGAGGTGATTAAGACGTATCCACTAGCTACAGTTATATCTGTAGCCAACCATGAACCCCTTATCACTCATTTACCGCTAATTTATGAGAATGGTAAACTCATAGGCCATATTGACATTTATAATCCACAAGCAAAACAACTAAAAGACAATAAAGATGTTACCATTCTATTTTCTGGTCCGGAATGCTATATTTCACCCAGCATCTATTCAACAACACAGTTACCTACTTGGAATTACATCAAAGTACACCTCAAAGGCACTGTAAAAGCCATAGAAAGCAAAGCTGCTCTAAAGCAGTCTCTGATAGCTATGACTGAGTTCTTAGAAGCACCAGATCACAAATATGTTCTTGACTCTGATAATCCCAGATTAGATCGTAATCTTAACTATATCGAAATGTTTGAGATTACTATTACTAACTGGGAAGGAAAATTCAAGTTATCACAAGATAAAAAACCTAAGGATATACAAAATGCAAGATTAGAATTGATTAGAGCAAATCAAGAGAGTGTCAAACTGTTTTTAGATAAGGTATTTTAAAAAATTGTAACTTATTCCTTTAATACACTAAACATGCTACGATGAAAAAACTAAAAAAAGAAGACATCAGTCAAGACGTATTTGATTTATACGACGATTATGCACATAACAAGCTCAATCGCCGTCAATTTGTCGAAAAATTATCCATATATGCTGTTGGTGGTATCACTGTAGGATCACTACTCAGTTTTATGTCTCCGAATTATGTAGATAGCTTATTGGTTAAACCGAATGACCCTACCATAGATTCTAATTATATTACCTATGATTCTCCTAATGGCGGTGGTTCTATTAAAGGTCTTTTATCCACTCCAAAAGATGCTAAAACCAAATTACCTGGAGTGATTGTTGTCCATGAAAATCGAGGTCTAAACCCTTATATAGAAGATGTAGGACGTCGCACAGCCAAATCTGGTTTTATCAGTTTGGCACCAGATGCCTTAACACCATTAGGAGGCTATCCCGGAAATGATGATGATGGTCGCGCTCTTCAAAGAAAAAGAGACAGAAATGAAATGCTAGAAGATTTTATTGCTGCCTATAACCATCTAAAATCTCATAACAAGTGTAATGGTAATGTTGGTGTTGTAGGCTTTTGTTTTGGTGGTTGGATTTCTAATATGATGGCAGTTCGTTTGCCCGACTTGGGTGCGGCGGTACCGTACTATGGCAGACAACCCTCAGACGAGGATGCGGCTAAAATTAAGTGTCCGTTATTATTACAATATGGTGAATTAGACACGAGAGTTAACGCAGGATGGCCTGCGTTTGAAGCGGTATTAAAAGCCAATGGCATCGCTTATGAAGCTCATATTTATCCCGGTGTAAATCATGGGTTTCACAATAATACTACACCACGTTATGACAAAGAAGCTGCGGATTTATCTTGGGAACGAACCATTGCTTTTTTTAATACACATTTAAAATCTCAAAATTAGGTATTAATCAACTTGATTAGTAACACTAAGATATGATTCAAAAACGTAGTATTCTTCCAATAATTGTGATCTCTCAATTTTGCTGCACATCTCTTTGGTTTGCTAGTAACGGTGTTATGAACAACCTTGTGACTACATTTAATCTTAGTGATAGTGCTATTGGTCATTTAACATCAGTTATTCAATTTGGTTTTATCATTGGCACATTAGTTTTTGCCATATTAACCATAGCGGATCGATTTTCACCTTCAAAAGTGTTCTTTGTTTCCGCGCTACTTGGCGCCCTATTTAACGTAACAATTATTTGGGATGGTCACACCTTATCAAGTCTTCTATCGCTTAGATTTCTAACTGGGTTTTGTCTTGCTGGCATCTATCCTGTAGGCATGAAAATTGCTGCTGATTATTATCAACAAGGACTTGGCAAATCGCTAGGGTTTTTGGTTGGTGCCTTAGTCATCGGTACGGCTTTTCCTCATTTATTAAAAAGCTTGGTGGATATTTCAATTTGGAAACTGGTTATTCTTATCACCTCAGGCATTGCTATATTAGGTGGCACCCTTATGTTAACCCTAGTCCCAAATGGACCATACAGACACGCCTCTCAAGGTTTAGACTTATCGGCTTTCTCCAAAGTATTTAAACGCTCAGCCTTTCGTGCAGCTGCATTTGGATATTTCGGACATATGTGGGAGCTGTATGCCTTTTGGGCATTTGTTCCTGTCATGCTACATACATACAGTGATTTGCATGGAGATATAGATTTCAACACACCGCTCCTGTCATTTTTCATTATAGGAATTGGCGGATTAGGATGTGTGGTTGGAGGTTATCTTTCACAGCGCCTAGGCACAAAACAAACCGCATTTACAGCGTTATTATTGTCTTGTATCTGCTGTATCATTTGTCCGTTCTTATTTATGATTAATTCTGAAATCGTCTTTATTGGATTCCTTGTGTTTTGGGGTATTGTCGTTATTGCCGACTCACCGTTATTTTCAACATTAGTCGCTCAAAATGCACAACCTGAGATTAAAGGTACAGCACTAACAATAGTGAATTGTATAGGTTTCTCTATAACTATTGTAAGTATACTTTTATTAACCACGATACGTGAAATGACAGGGTCTAATTACATGTATATGTTGCTTGCTCTCGGACCTGTTTTTGGTCTATTAGCTTTACGCAATAAAAAATAAAACAGCATGTTTATAACGCTAGTTATAGCATCACTGTATATTATATGAATCTAGTCTTCTTATAATTAAAGGTGGTAAAAAGACATCTTCTATATCATGGTTTCGAACTTACCAGAGGACGAACCAATTGGGATAAATCAAAACCACTAAAACAATTTCGTTACCTCATCAAAATCCAAACCACCATAATTTCCAGAGCTCATGAGTAACAGAGCTTTATTGTTAAAATTTTGAGAGAATAAAAACTGTTTAAAGTCTTCAGGATTGGTATAAATAATTAAATCATGACGCTCAAAGGCAGTAGCAATTTGTTCTTGAGTGACTTCCTCAAGTTTTTTAATCTCTACAGCATGCGGTGAATAAAACACCACTGCAACATCGGCAGCATCTAAGGCCCCTTTATATTCTTTTAAAAATTCGGCATTTAAACTACTGTAAGTATGTAATTCTAAACAGGCTACCAAGGTTCTATCGCTATATTGTTCTTTCACTGCTTTTGTTGTCGCTTCTACTTTACTTGGTGAGTGCGCAAAATCTTTGTAAGCCACACTATTAGAACTTTCGGCAATTTTCTCTAGTCGTTTACTTGCCCCTTTAAATGTAGATATAGCTTCATAAAAATCGTCTTCATCAATACCCATATGCTGACAAATCCACTTTGCACCAGCGAGGTTATTGAGATTATGTTTTCCGAAGACTTCTATAGGTAAATCACCCTCTGGTGTGGCCAAAAGTGTTAGTCCGTTTTCAACACGATATTCTGGAGTATGATATGCTAATTTACGAATAGGATTCTCACTAGCCTCAACAACACGCTTCACCTCAGCATCTTCTTCGTTGTAATTGATACTTCCGCCTTGAACAATACTATCAACAAAAATAGAGAACTGCTCGACATAATTCTCATAGGTTGGGAAGACATTAATATGATCCCAAGCAATGCCGCTCAGCAAGGCAATATTAGGTTTATATAAATGAAACTTTGGTCGTCTATCAATTGGTGAACTCAAGTACTCGTCCCCTTCTAACACTATAAAATCATTATCTTCAGTTAGTTTTACCATGACATCAAAACCCTCCAACTGGGCACCTACCATATAATCTACATCGCGATCATGATAATGCATCACGTGAAGAATCATTGAAGTAATTGTAGTTTTACCATGACTACCTCCAATTACAACTCGTGTTTTATGTTTGGATTGTTCATAAAGAAACTCAGGGTAGCTGTAAATTGTTAATTTTAGCTCTTGTGCTTTGAGCAGCTCAGGATTATCTGCTTTGGCATGCATTCCTAAAACAATGGCATCTAAATTTTCTGAGATTTTTTCAGGAAACCACCCAAATGCTTCTGGTAACAAACCTTTCTGTGCTAATCTTGATTTTGAGGGTTCAAAAATGGTATCATCACTTCCAGTAACTTGATATCCTTTATTGTGTAATGCTAGAGCGAGATTGTGCATGGCACTGCCTCCTATAGCAATAAAATGTACATTCATGTGTTGAATTTTGTAGTACTTCAAATATACTAATTGAAGTACTAAGAACGAAGTTTTAGTAAACTAATTACAGATTCTCAATCTGCTGCTTTTCTTGCTTGAAGACTTTAATATCAGGCAAACTGGTAATGGCTTTATTAATCCAATTTAAAGCTTCTGTTTTTTGCCTTTTATTCTTTTTTATTTGTGCTAATCGATAATAAGCCCAAGCTTTAGGGACACCATCTCTAGCCGAGTAATTTTCAATATATGTCATTAAGCATTTCTCACCTTTTTCTAACTCAAGGTTATACTCAGCACAAACCTTTCCTATTTGATAATGCATCGCATTACGCTGATGGGTTTTACCTGAAGCTTCTATATTAGCAATTGCTTTTTTAGGTTGCTTTTCTTTTTCATATAAATTGGTAAGTTTATCATAACAGGTCAAAGAACCTCCAATATTAATTGCCTTTTTATAATACGTTTCAGCCAATTCTGGCTCGTCATCATATTCATAAATGTACCCTTTGGCTAAGTAGCCGTCTACTTTAGACAAAGCTTCAAGTTCATTGGCATATTTTAAAGACTTAGACTTACTTCCACCAATAATTCCAGGCAACTGCATATACAACTCCACCAAAGCCCAACGTGTATCTATGTGACTTGGATCTAATTCGGCCGCTGTCAAAAAAGCCTCTTTGACGTCTCCTATAATTCCTACAGCTCTTAACTTGCTAACGCTTAGCGCTTTCATCCCTAAAGCGCCTCCATATTTATAATGAAAATCTGCGTTTTTAGGTTGGAGTTCTGTCAATTTCTCATAATAAGTAATGGCATCATCCCATTTCTTCTGATTACCGCAAGCATCACCTAAAAGCTCTATGCCTTCTGTGTCATTCTCATTCGACTTAACATATTGAGTCAGTAACTGTTCTGCTTTTACAAATTGTTTATCTTCAATAAGTTGCTTAGCATCTTCTAATGTCTGCAATTGGCTAAAGCCTAAAAATGGGATCAATAGTAGGAAAAGTAGATGTTTCATAAGTTCAAATACATATATTTTTAAGCATCATAACGTGCGCTGTTCTTACTAATACAAAATATATTTCAATAGATTTAGTCTTGGTATTGTTTTTGATTTTCAAATAGCAAAGATAAGGAGTTTACTTATTAAATTGTTAACTTCCCTCAACCAAACGGAACATTAACTCATTTGTTGTGTTATCTAAATGGATAAGGGTTTAGATTGCCTTAATAAAACACCATTTTATGAAACCATTTATAAGTCTATTAATGATTATATGCTTAGCGAATTTTACAAACGCCCAAACCCCAGAGGATTTTTCAAAATTATGGCAACAGGTTGCTAATTTTGAGAGCGAAGGTTTACCGAAATCGGCATTAGAAATCGTTGAGCGCATTGCGATTAATGCGAAAGCAAGTCATAATTCTCCACAAGAGATCAAGACCTTATTATTCCGAAGTAAATACGCGCTTATTCTAGAAGAGGACGCGCAATTAAAAGTGGTGAATGACTTTAAAGCTGCTATTACTCAGAGCGAGGCACCAACCAAAAACGTCTTACAAAACATATTAGCTACACTCTATTGGCAATACTTTAATCAGAACCGTTGGAAGTTCTATAACCGCACTAAAACCAGTGATAAAGGTGATGATATCGATTTTAGAACTTGGGATCTTAATACCTTATTCAACGAAGTACACCTCAACTATCAAGCTTCTATGGCGAACGGTTTAATCTTAAGCCAAACAAACCTAAAAGATTTTGAAGCTGTTTTAATTAAGCAACCTAAATCCAAACGCTTCAGACCATCACTCTATGACTTATTGGCCTATAACGCATTAGAATTCTATAAAACTGATGAAAATAATATTACCAAACCTGCTTTTAAATTTGAAATTAACGATCCTAAATTCATAGAACCAACAGACCGTTTTGGTATGATGCGATTTCTATCTAAAGATTCTACCTCATTACAGTTACACGCTTTAAAAATTTATCAAGACCTCATCAAGACTCATATGTTTGATGACTCACCTTATGCTATTGCCCATGCCGATATTGAGCGCCTAAATTATGTGTATCAACATGGAACCTTTAATAATAAAGACAAGCGCTTACTCAAAACTTTAAAAATAGCCAGTGCACGATGGAATACAGCTAAAAGTAATGTTGCTGCTTTATATGATTTTGAAATCGCAAAGCTCTATCAGCAACAAGGTGCTACCTACCAGCCTCGCACTAATGAAACACATCGTTGGAAATACAAAGAAGCGTTAGACATCTGTAATGCTGTCATTGCAGCTTATCCAAAAAGTACTGGTGCCGAAAAGTGCCGAGTTTTAAAATCGCAAATTCTATCGCAATCCCTTCAAATCACAGTTGAAGAGCTACAATCAATCAACTCCAATGCTCTTGGACTAATTAGCTATAAAAATATAGGTGATATCAACTTCAAAATAGGCACCGTTTCTAATAGTGATCTAGACCTATTGAATCGCTATAATCAACCTTCAGAACAACTAAAAATTCTTTCAAAAATGAAAGCCATTAAAAGTTGGTCAACGCATCTTCGTGATGAAAAAGATTATCAACAGCACAGTACAGAAATCGCCATACCTAAACTTGAAAATGGACGCTATGTGGTTTTCGGACAAGTACAAAATGAGACGAACACCTTCGCCTTCAAAGACATTCAAGTTACTAATCTTGCCTATTTTCAGAATGATAATTCCAGCAATGTCATCTATCAAATCATTGATAGAAATAATGGTAAGCCCGTTTCTGGTGCCAAAGTCACCTTATCGTATTACAAAAACTACAATGGCAATTACTTCAGTGAATCTTATACGACAAATCTAAATGGAGACATTCAGGTGGCCAAAAAAACGTACTCCCGTTCCCGTTTAAAATTAGAGATTGAAACGAAAGGTGACACGGCACGTTTTGAAAATTTAAATGTCAGTCGATACTATAATTCTCGAAGCAGTAAATCAAACAAACCTAATCACCAAGGCTTCATGTTTTCTGATCGCAGTATCTACAGACCTGGTCAAACGCTCTATTTCAAAGGTATTGTTATGACTACCATTCCTGAAAAATCGGAAGTTGCAGCAAACCAATCGGTAGCCGTTACAATGTATAACACAAACGGTGAACAAATCAAAAGACTTCAGTTCAAAACCAATGATTACGGTTCAATTGCCGGTGAATTTATTATTCCTAATAACGGATTGACGGGAAATTTTTCATTACGACTCACAGGAAATAATAACTTAAATGTCTACCATAGCATTTCAGTAGAAGAATACAAGCGACCGAAATTTGAAGCGATATTTCAACCCATTACCGAAACTTTTAAAGTGAATGACACGATAAGAATTAATGGAAATGCAATGGCTTATGCTGGAAGTTCCATTACAGATGCTAAAGTTGTCTATCGTGTGCATCGAAAAGTGCAATATCCAAGATGGTATTACTGGTACAGACCAGCTTTTAATACAGAGCCTCAGGAAATCACTCATGGAGAAACTACCACAGATGCTGACGGAAATTTTAAAATTGATTTTAAAGCCCTACCTGACAATACCGTAGATAGATCATCACTTCCAATTTTTAATTATGAAGTCACTGCCGACATCACCGATATTAACGGTGAAACACGAAGTGCCACAAGTATTGTGAATGTGGGCTATCACGCCTTAATAGCAACTCTTGCTGTCCCAGATCAATTAGACAAAACCAACATAAACCATAGCATTAGTATTTCGACTAAAAACCTGAATGGTGAATTTGTATCTGCTAAAGGCAGTGTAAAAGTTTATAAACTGAAAGCTCCGAATACAGTGTTGCGACCGCGACCATGGAACGCTCCCGATTATCAAGAATTTTCAAAAGAGGACTTTAAAGCCTTATTTCCGCATGACGCCTATACCAATGAGCATAATAGCAACCAATGGGAAAAAGGCGAATTGGTAGTGTCAAAAGAATTCAACACTGATATATCAAAGACGGTGAACCTCGGAAATATGAAGCGTTGGAGATCTGGTAAATATGTCATTGTGTTAGACAGTGAAGACCGATTTGGACAAGCGGTTAAAGATGAAGTACAAACAATGATATATAGTGATGCCGATGAAATTTTAGCTGACCATCAACTCTTTAGTATCAACATGGACAAATCCGAGTATGCTCCAGGTGATACCGCTGAAATTACTTTTAGTTCTGCTACCTCTACTCTATTTGTTACTGTGAGTATAGAAAAGGCTGGTCAAATTGTAAGCAAACAAATCATAAAGCTGAGTACTAATAAAACGACCATAAAAATTCCTGTGACCTCTGAAGATCAAGGTGGTTTTATTGTGCATTATAGTTACGCATTTCATAATAGTTACAAACATGGTATGAACTTTGTTGTTGTGCCCTACCCTAAAACTGATCTCGAAATAGAAACGTTAACCTTCAGAGACAAGTTACAACCTGGAACCGATGAAATCTGGTCGTTTAAAATAAAAGGTCCTAAAGGTGATAAAGTCGCAGCTGAACTTTTAGCCAGCATGTATGATACCTCTTTGGACCAGTTCAAACCTCACGGCTGGGATTTTAACCCAATTCAACAACCAATCTACTATTCAAAATATAGATTACAAACGGGAGCTAGCTTTAGCCGCAAACGCTTTACAGTCCAAAATCTACGCTATGGGAATGGAAACTATAGACTCCAAAATTATGATCAATTGAATTACTTCGGATTAGATTTTGGATATGGTAATCGCTATTTGATGCGCAGTGACTCTGCTTTAGTTGAGATTGAAGCAGAAGCCGTAATGGATGAAGCTATAATGGTTATGGAAGACGATTCAAAAGAAGTAATGAATGTTGCTGACTTTGTTGCAAGTGGTAAGTTTAGAGATTCTGATAATCTTGATGACCCTGAGTATTATTTTCTTATGCGAACAGCTAAAGAAATTGACAGACAAAATTTCGACGATATAAAAATTCGCAAAAACCTTCAGGAAATGGCCTTTTTCTTTCCGCAGTTAGAAACGGATAAAGAGGGCAACGTGAGTTTTAGCTTCACTACTCCAGAAGCCTTAACCAAATGGAAGTTACAACTATTAGCCCATACAAAATCTTTAGAAAGTGCTGTAAGTACTTTAGAAACCGTCACCCAAAAAGAGTTGATGGTTTTGCCTAATGCACCACGATTTTTACGTCATGGCGATCAGATTACTATAAGTACTAAAATTGCGAATTTAACCGATAAAGCCTTATCAGGTGGCGCAAAACTAATTTTAACCGATGCGGTTTCAGGGAAAGATATTACAGCGCATCTTGGTATTTTACCTACGGGAGAAACCGTACCGTTTACGGTTGATGCTAAAGGAAACACTCAAGCATCATGGTCGTTAAGCGTTCCTTTTGACGTTGATGCCGTGCAGTATAAAATTCTAGCAAAAGCTGGCGATTTTAGTGATGGGGAACAAAATGCCTTACCGGTATTGTCTAATCGTATGTTGGTTACTGAAACCTTACCAATGTGGATTAAGAGCAATGAAACACGAACATTTACTCTTGATAAACTAAAAACCAATACCTCTACGACACTCAAGAACCACAAATTAACTTTAGAAATGACCTCTAATCCGGCTTGGTATGCCGTACAAGCATTACCCTACTTGATGGAGTATCCTTACGACTGTAACGAGCAGACCTTTAGTCGCTATTATGCGAATGCCTTAGCGAGTCATTTAGTGAATAGCAACCCAAGAATTCAAGAGGTGTTTAATCAGTGGCGACAAACAGATGCTTTAATCAGTAATTTGGAACAGAACCAAGAGTTAAAATCGATTTTAATTCAGGAAACTCCTTGGTTACGGGATACACAAAGTGAAACCGAACAGAAAAAGCGTATCGCACTACTCTTTGATCTTAATAAGATGACTAACGAATTGTCATCAGCAAAACGAAAGCTTGAAAATAGTCAAATGAATAATGGCGCTTGGTCATGGTTTAATGGCGGACGTGCAAACCGATATATCACACAACATATAATCACTGGGTTTGGGCATTTAAAACAACTTAATGTTAGATCCAGCGACGTTGAGACTTACATGATTAGTAAAGCACTTGCCTATTTAGATACCGAATTTGTTCAAGAATATGAAGACATCAAAAAACACAATCCTAAAGCCGATTTATCGAAAGACCATTTGAGCTATACACAATTACATTATTTGTACATGCGTAGTTTCTTCCCAGAAAACGCAGCCTCAAAACAAGTGCAAGACATCATCCATTACTATAACACACAGATTCAAAACTACTGGTTAAGTCGATCATTATATGCCAAAGGTTTGATGGCCTTAGTTGTTCATCGAAATGGTGACAACATCACTTCTGAAAAGATATTAAAATCGCTTCGTGAGAACAGTATTACTTCAGAAGAATTAGGCATGTATTGGAAAGCCAATACCAATTCGTGGTACTGGTACCAAGCGCCTATTGAAACACAGGCGCTACTGATAGAGGCTTTTTCAGAAATAGAAAATGATACAGTAACGGTTGATAATATGAAAATTTGGTTATTGAAAAACAAACAAACCAATCGTTGGAAAACCACCAAAGCCACCACCGAGGCGGTGTACGCGTTATTGCTTCAAGGTAGTGATTGGTTAAGTATAACTGATATGGTAGATGTGATAATTGGCCGACAAGCAATCAGGCCATCACAATTAGAAGATGTTAAAGTAGAAGCAGGAACAGGATATTACAAAACCTCTTGGTCTGGCTCTGAAATCCAACCAGAAATGGCAACTGTAAGTTTGGCTAAGAAAGGTGACGGTATTGCATGGGGAAGTTTATACTGGCAATACTTTGAGGATTTGGATAAGATTACCGCTGCAGAAACACCTTTAAAACTTCAGAAATCACTCTTTAAGAAAACCAATACAGATACAGGTGAAGAAATTACAGAGCTCACATCTGAAAGCAAATTAGAAGTAGGTGATTTGGTGAGAGTACGAATAGAATTACGAAGCGATCTTGCCATGGAATTTCTTCATATGAAAGATATGCGAGCTGCAGGATTAGAACCTGTCAATGTCTTATCACAATACAAATGGCAAGATGGTTTAGGCTATTATGAAAGCACTAAAGACGCCTCTACTAATTTCTTTTTTGACTACTTGCCAAAAGGTGTTTATGTTTTTGAATATGATTTAAGGGTTACTAATACTGGTGAGATGAGTAATGGCATAACCACTATTCAAAGTATGTATGCTCCAGAGTTTAGCAGTCATAGTGAAGGTGTTAGGATATCAGTTAAAGACTAATTGTAAGGAATCCCTAAGAGTTTCAAAAAAATGTAGCATAAAGTATAATTGATTATATTTATGATACTAACTAAAACCATCTATTATGAATTCAAAAGTATTTATGGTCTTGAGAATATTACTCGGCCTTTTCGTTTTAGTCTTCGGGCTAAATAAATTCATGGAATTTTTACCAGCACCAGAAGGCATGTCTGAAGATGCCGGAGTCTATTTTGGAGCTCTAGTGAATTCTAAAACTATGGTATTAGTTGCCATTGTAGAAATCGTTGCTGGTTTAGCGTTAATCTTTAACAAATTCGGAGCATTATTCGCCCTTATTTTAATGAGCGTATCGGTAAATGCTGTTTTATTCCATGCTGTTTTAGATCCAGGAAATATCGCTGGAGCTGCAGTCTTATTGGTATTAAATATTGTGGTATTGTTTGGCTATAAAAACCAGTACAAGGATCTATTAAAATAAAGAATCACTTTTAAAAAAAGAGGCTTTTAAAGCCTCTTTTTTATTAACGTAATAAAAACCCCTATTTAGGTTCTGGAGGAAAACCTTCCAATACTTTGGCTACAATCGCCATGAACTGAGCTTCGCGTTTTTCTGGAGAGGCTTTTGGGTTGTAATTAGACTCTGAAATCGCTTGCCAAAAGAGTCCGTTTTTATTCTCATCTACAAAATCAAATATAATTTGGCGTCCCATTTGTGTTTGTCCGATAGGTAAGCCCACCGAAATACCACCACCAACATTTCGCCCAGTACCGCCAAGACCTACGCCAACATTATTACCACGTTGTTGTTGATATTCTGAACTTTTGATATCTACAAAGAAATCTGGAGTTTCTGATAAGGTATAGCCTTCCGCCGCCATGGCCTTATCTAAGGCATCCAACAAGCGTTTGGTATCCAACTCGCTCATCCCTGTGTTCATATCGGAATAATAATTATAAGTCTTATAGGTGTCAAAATCAGTGGTCTTTTCATAATCGTAAGTCACTCGTATAGATGCACAAGAGGCTAACATTATAAGACTTAAAAGGAGTGCTAATCGTTTCATTGCTTTTTATTTTAAATATAGCGAAAAAATCAATCACATGCGTGAACTTTAACGTAAGACCCTGCGCTAAGGATTGCAGTGAAAATCCTTTTTTTGCCAAAAAAAGATTGCAACATAAAGCCTGACCTTACAATGCCTTAGCATGGTAAGGTAACGCCCAAAAATTAATCGTTAAGAATTTTCCAGAGTTTATCTTTAAGTTCTGTAATCCCTTGTTGTGCCACGGAAGAAATAAACATATAGTCTATGGGTAATGTCTCATCCAATTCACTTTTGAGTTCTGTTTTAAGTTCCTCATCAAGCATGTCACTTTTTGAAATCGCGATAATGCGTTCTTTATCTAACATTTCAGGATTGTAGCGTCTAAGCTCGTCCAATAAAATATCATACTGTTTACGAATATCTTCGGCATCAGCAGGAATTAAGAATAGTAAAACCGAGTTACGTTCGATATGACGTAAAAAGTAGTGCCCAAGTCCTTTACCTTCGGCAGCGCCTTCAATAATTCCAGGAATATCTGCCATAACGAAGGTCTTAAAATCACGATATTCAACAATTCCCAGATTAGGTTTTAGAGTTGTAAACTCGTAATCTGCAATTTTAGGTTTTGCTGCGGTAATCACTGAGAGTAGGGTAGATTTTCCAGCATTTGGAAATCCGACCAGTCCCACATCTGCTAATATTTTTAATTCAATCGTGATACTTTTTTCTTCGAGGGGTTCTCCAGGTTGTGCATAACGCGGTGTTTGGTTTCTCGAATTTTTAAAATGCCAATTCCCTAATCCGCCACGACCTCCTTGAGCCACAATCCTTTCTTCGCCGTCTTCAGTAATTTCGAATAGGACTTCATCCGTTTCAGAATCTTTGACGACAGTCCCTAAAGGCACATCTACATAGATATCTTCACCATCGGCACCTGTACTTCTACTCTTACTACCATGCCCACCGTGGCCTGCCTTAGCGTGGCGTTTAAATTTTAAATGCAACAAGGTCCAAAGGTTAGTATTACCTCGCAGAATCACATGACCTCCACGACCACCATCACCGCCATCGGGTCCACCTTTTTCAATGAACTTCTCGCGATGTAAATGTGCAGATCCTTGTCCTCCTTTTCCAGAAGAAACGTGGATTTTTACGTAGTCAACAAAATTACCTTCAGTCATATTAATCGTCCGCAAAAGCGGTTTCTTTTAAACTCGTTAATACTTAACGTCGTTTTGATTTGAATTTCTAATTTCATGTGCCTCTAATTCAGGTCTTCTATTAAGAAAACACACAAGGCCATCTTTAAAGGGCATACATTTGATGAGTGCAATCCAAATAAGTTTATTATTACCAACTGTGCGTTTCATGAGCACTCTAATTAAAACTGCTACAGGCAAAAGAAAAAGGAATATTCCAATAAGGACTATGCCATAAAAAGATAATATTGGGCTTAAAGTTTATCTATGACTGCATTTAAACGTTCAGTGATATCATCTATACTACCTACACCATCCACACCATAATATTTATATTGAGCTGCATAATAGTCTTTTAAAATTGCGGTTTTATTATAGTATTCAATAATTCTATTTCGAATAATTGACTCATCTGCATCATCTTTTCTGCCACTCGTTTTTCCGCGTTCTAATAAACGACCTACCAATACTTCATCATCGACTTCTAATGCAATCATGGCATCGATTTGAGAGTCTTTAGCATCCATTAAATTATCTAAAGCTTTGGCCTGTGCATTTGTTCTTGGAAAACCGTCAAAGATAAATCCTTTGGCACCTGCGTTCTTTTCAACTTCAGCATTAAGCATATCTATGGTCACTTGATCAGGCACCAATTCTCCTTTATCCATGAAAGACTTTGCTAGCATGCCTAATGCGGTTTCGTTTTTTATATTATATCTAAAGACATCTCCTGTAGATATATGTACAAGGTTGTATTTGTCTTTTAAAAATTCTGCTTGAGTTCCTTTGCCTGCACCTGGAGGGCCAAATAGCACAATGTTTGTCATGTGTTGAGTTGTTTTTAATTGATATACTGCTGGTAAGTCACGTCCTAATCCGTTGTAATCCAATCCGTATCCAACGATAAATTTATTCGGGATTTCTTTACCAACATAATGAAGTTTAAAGTCTTTTTTATACGATTCTGGCTTCGCAAATAATGTTGCAATCTTTAGTTCATCAACATGTTCATTTTTAAAAATGCGGTGTACTTCTTCTAAGGTATTCCCAGAATCGATAATATCTTCTAGAATGATTACTTTCCTTCCAGACAAATCTTGTGTTAAACCAATAAGGCGTTGAATATCTTCGGTAGATTTCAAACCTTCATAAGATGCAAGTTTAATAAAGGTTACTTCACAAGGTTTTGGGTATTTTTTTACGAAGTCACTCACAAACATAAATGATCCGTTCAAGATCCCTACAAATACAGGGATTTCATCTTGAAGATCATTTGCAATCTCATCAACCATACGTTGCACTGTGGCATCTAATTCCTGTTCAGAAATAAAAGTTTTGAAGTATAGGTCGTGTAGTTTAATCACTTGATATTGCTTTTAAAAAGGCAAAGATAATCAATAGATTGTCGAATACCGATTTTTGAATTCCATTTTTGTCAACCCTTTCTATATTATAATGTATTTTTGTGTAATAAAGTAAACCTAAAAATTGGATTTTCTTCATGGCTCAGAACTATTTCTCTTCAGATTTTAAACTCGGAATTCTCGGTGGAGGTCAATTAGGCAAGATGATGCTTTATACAACACGAAAGTTTGATATTACAACCCATGTTATGGATGCAAGTCCTGAAGCGCCTTGTAGAATTGCAAGTGATGATTTCACTTTAGGTGACTTAATGGATTATAATGCGGTTTATAACTTCGGAAAGCAGGTAGACGTTTTGACTTTTGAAATTGAAAATGTCAATGTGGATGCTCTTGAAGCACTAGAAAAAGAAGGTATTACTGTTTATCCATCATCAAAAACCTTACGTACCATTCAAAATAAAGCAACTCAAAAGCTTTTTTATCGGGACCATGAGATTCCAACTTCTGATTTTTCAAGATTTGCTTATCTATCTGAAGTTGAAGATGCTCTTGAAAATGAAGCACTAGAGTTTCCTTTTGTATGGAAGGCTGCTCAGTTTGGCTATGATGGTAATGGTGTAAAGATTGTGAGACAGCTATCTGATCTTTTCGATTTACCAAAAGGCGAATGTATCGCAGAAGCTTTAATTCCTTTTAAAAATGAGTTGGCAGTCATTGTTGCAAGAACAAAAAACGGTGATATCAAAACTTATCCTGTCGTTGAAATGGAATTTCATCCGGAAGCAAATCAAGTTGAGTATGTGATATGTCCAGCGCGTATTGATGAGGCTGTTGCAAAAAAAGCACAAGATATTGCCTTAAAAACATCAAAAGCCTTCGAACATGTAGGCTTGTTAGCGGTTGAAATGTTTCAAACCGAAGACGATGATATATTGGTAAATGAAGTAGCTCCAAGACCACACAATTCTGGCCATCAAACGATTGAAGCTAGTTACACTTCTCAATTTGAACAACATATAAGAGCCATTTTAAATTTACCTCTTGGAAGAGCCGATAACAAAGTTGGAGGCATTATGGTGAATCTTGTTGGAGCTGAAGGTCATACAGGAGATGTTGTATATGAACATATTGAAGAAATTATGCAATTAGAAGGCGTGACTCCACATATCTATGGAAAGAAGCAAACGCGACCATTTCGTAAAATGGGTCACGTGACTATCGTGAATGAAGATATCAATGAAGCACGTCGTATTGCCGAAAATGTAAAAAAGACAATAAAAGTAATCAGTAAATAATTATGAGTAAAGTAGCCGTAATTATGGGAAGCAAAAGTGATCTTCCTGTAATGCAAGATGCAATAGACATCTTAAAAGAGTTTCATATTGATGTGGAAGTAGATATTGTTTCTGCACATAGAACTCCAGATAAACTTTTTGATTTTAGTAAAAACGCTCATGGCAGAGGCATTAGTGTCATTATTGCTGGTGCAGGTGGCGCAGCTCATTTACCGGGAATGGTCGCATCATTATCGCCATTACCTGTAATTGGTGTGCCTGTAAAAAGCAGCAATTCAATTGATGGCTGGGATTCAGTGTTATCTATACTCCAAATGCCAGGAGGTGTTCCTGTAGCTACAGTAGCATTAAATGGTGCAAAAAATGCAGGTATATTGGCAGCTCAAATTATAGGCTCGTCAAATCAAGAGGTCTTAAATACCATTATTGCCTATAAAGAAGGCTTAAAAGCCAAGGTAATCGAATCTTCTAAAGACCTATAAATCAAGACATAAAAAAACCTCGTGAAATCACGAGGTTTTAGAGCTATTAATCAATTCTTACTAAACACTTAATAACTTAAGTTTTAATAATGTGGCAAAAATACTAATTAAAATGACATTTAGTTCTTAACATTTAGTTAATCATACATTAAATATTAACAAATAGTGATGATAACTCTAAATAACCTTCACATGAATAACATAATTGCCCAGCTAATATTTGGCTTTAATTGCATATAACACCTACAACTAAGATTTTATGACGATGACGATTTTAAATTCAAAATTCAATACCCCATATCATACTGCGCCTTTTTCGAAGATTAAAAATGACGATTATCTTCCAGCATTTTTAAAAGCTATAGAAAAAGCAAGAGCAGAAATTGATATGATAACTGCTAATCCAGAAGCGCCAACGTTTCAAAATACAATAGAGACCTTAGATTTCTCTGGTGAAGAACTGGATCGACTATCAAGCATATTTTTTAATCTCAATAGTGCTGAAACCAACGATCAAATTCAAAAGATTGCGCAAGAGGTCTCTCCGCTACTTTCCGAATTTAGCAATGATATTACCTTAAATGAAGACCTATTCAAACGGGTAAAAGCAGTTTATAATTCCAAAAAAAGTATAGACCTCACAACAGAACAGGAAACACTTTTAGATAAAAAATATAAAAGTTTCTCAAGAAATGGGGCAAATCTGTCTGAAACTAAAAAAATTAGGTTGAGAGCAATTGATAAACAGTTAAGTCAGTTGAAACTTAAATTTGGAGAGAATATTTTAGCAGAGACCAATAATTTTGAAATGCATCTCACCAATGAAGACGACCTTGCTGGTTTACCTGAAGGTGCTAAAGAAGCGGCTCAGCAATTAGCTGAATCCAAGGACAAAAAAGGATGGTTAATCACATTAGATTACCCAAGTTATATTCCTTTTATGACCTATGCCGACAACCGTAAATTGCGACAAAAACTCGCTATAGCAGCTGGTGCTAAGGCCTTTAAAGATGATGATCTTGACAACCAAGAAAATGTCCTTCAAATTGCAAAGTTACGCCATGAACGTGCCATTTTATTAGGTTATAAGACTCATGCACATTTCGTATTAGAGGAGCGTATGGCAAAAACACCTGAAACCGTCCAGACCTTTTTAAATGATCTTTTAGAAAAAGCTAAATCTGCTGCATTACAAGAATTTTCTAATCTTGAGGACTTTGCAAAAGAATTGGATGGGATTGATGCCCTTCAAAAATGGGATGGTGCCTATTATGCTGAAAAGCTAAAACAAAAATTATTCAGTCTCGATGATGAACAACTAAAGCCATATTTTAAATTAGAAAATGTGATTGATGGGGTTTTCACTATTGCAGGCAGATTATACGACCTAAAGTTTGAAGAGATTGACAACATCGACAAATATCACGAAGATGTACTTACTTATAAAGTCACAGATCTAAAAGGGAATTTGGTATCTATTTTTTATGCCGACTTCTTTCCAAGACCAGGCAAGCGTAATGGTGCGTGGATGACTGTTTACAAACCTCAATTTATTAAAGATGATGTGAATGATCGTCCGCACATTTCTATAGTTTGTAATTTCACAAAACCAACGAAGAGTAAGCCCTCACTCCTTACCTTTAATGAAGTAACCACTTTGTTTCATGAATTTGGTCATGCCTTGCATGGCATGTTAGCCAATACTACTTATCCAAGCATGTCTGGAACTAGTGTTTTCTGGGATTTTGTAGAGTTGCCAAGTCAGGTATTAGAGAATTGGTGTTACGAAAAAGAAGCTTTAGAATTATTTGCAACCCACTATGAGACGGAAGAAGTGATTCCTATGGATTTGATTGAAAAAATTAAAGCCTCTGCGACCTTTCATGAAGGGATGCAAACCTTAAGACAGATTAGTTTTGGCTTACTAGATATGTCATGGCACGGACAAAATCCAACCGGAATAACCAATGTAAAAACACACGAATTAAAGGCGTTTGAGGACACAAGATTATATCCGGATGTCGCAGAAAACTGTATGAGCACATCCTTTTCTCATATATTTCAAGGAGGCTATAGTTCTGGATATTATAGCTATAAATGGGCTGAAGTTTTAGATGCCGATGCCTTTGAATACTTCTTAGAGGAAGGTGTTTTCAATAAAGATGTTGCCAAGAAATTTAAAGATCATGTACTGTCGCAAGGTGGTATTGAAGACCCAATGACCTTATATAAGCGTTTCAGAGGAAAAGAACCGCAACCTGAGGCACTTTTGCGGCGCGCTGGATTGATCGAAAAAACTTAAAATAAAAAGAACCAAAGAATCATCTTTGGTTTTTTTGATAATTAAACTTTCAATAATTATTGAAAGTTTAAAATATTTTATATATTTATGGTATGAATTACGAAGATGCCAAAATAAAATTTATCAGTACATGGGGAAGTCTAGGAACCCTTTGGGGAATTAATAAGGCTATGGCGCAAATTCAAGCCCTGTTATTTATCTCTACCGAACCCTTATCAATGGATACCATTATGAAGGAGCTTCAAATTTCACGAGGTAATACAAGTATGAACCTGCGTCAGTTAATAGATTGGGGAATTGTTACCAAAGAACTTATTCCTGGTGAAAGGCGAGAATTCTTCACTACTGAAAAAGAGGTGCAAGAATTGGCGAGAATCATAGCTAAAGAACGCAGTCGTAGAGAGATTCAGCCGGTTATTAAAGTACTTAATGACGTCTCTTCTATCAAAGATGACGGTACTGAAAAAACGAAAGAATTGATCAAACAGACTAAGGCCTTGCATGATTTAACCGAAACGGCAGATGCCATGATTAATAAACTCGTGAATCAAAGACAGAACTGGATCACAAAATCACTATTAAAATTAATTACCTAGACTTATTTTTTTATCTAAAACTTTCAATAATTTCTGAAAGTTTAAAACTAATAAATTATGAAAACTTTAGAACACCAAACGCTATTATATGATGAAGACTGTCCGTTATGTCAAGTCTACACTTCAGCTTTCATCAAAATAGGAATGCTCGATAATAATGGTCGTAAAACTTTTAACCACACCTCAACTGATGCGCATAAATTCATTGATTTAAACCGCGCTTCAAATGAAATAGCACTTATAGATACTCAAAATAACACGGTCATCTACGGCATCGATAGCCTGCTCAAAATTATCGGTTACCGCTTTCCATTGGTGCAATATATAGGCCAATTAAAACCTATAAAATTTCTATTAAAAAAGCTTTACAGTTTCATCTCTTTTAATAGAAAAGTCATTATGCCAAGCGCATCTTCACTAAATCCTGATTCTCAGTGTGTCCCGAGCTTTAATACGCCTTATCGAATCGCATATATTATTATCACTGTCTTAACTACAATGTTTACGTTAGACGCATTTTCTAAAAACTTATCAGCAGTATCACATTCGTCATTAATTAGAGAAGGTTCTATTGCTATAGGGCAGCTGCTTTTTCAAAGTATTATTATGATTCAATTGAACACGAAAATCATATTGAATTATCTTGGCAATTTGATGACTGTATCTCTTATAGGTAGCTTATTGCTTATGCCATTACTCGCCTTGAATCAAATTTTTAATATCTCAGAAACCCTAAACCTTTGTTGGTTTGGCATTACCGTTCTGATCCTGTTTTTAGAACATTTTAGAAGAGTGAAACTTCTAGCACTCCCAACCTATTTATCTTATACTTGGGTACTATACCGACTATTAATTTTAGCCATCCTTTTAATCATTAACTTATGAAAACAATTACCATAGCAGGAGGCAGTGGCTTCCTCGGACAAATTCTTGAAACCTACTTCTCAAAAAGAGGTGACAAGGTCTATATTTTAACAAGAGTTCCAAAACGAGATAATGATATCTATTGGGACGCCAAGAACTTAGGTGATTGGGCCAAAATATTAGAAGAAACAGAGGTACTCATTAATCTTACAGGTAAATCTGTAGATTGCCGTTATAACGACCGCAATAGAAAGCTCATTCTTGATTCTAGAATAGATGCTACTCACGTTTTAGGATTAGCGATTAATTTGTGTGAACATCCACCTCAACTTTGGATCAACTCTTCCACTGCAACCATTTACCGTCATTCAATGCATAATGAAATGACAGAAGAACACGGTGAAATAGGCAATGACTTCTCTATGAATATTGCAAAATCATGGGAAAGGGCTTTCTACTCGATCACAAACCCTAAAACCAGAAAAATTGTGCTTCGAACATCAATTGTTATGGGTAAAAACGGAGGTGCAATCCAACCTTTAAAACATTTAGTGAGATTTGGTTTAGGTGGAAAAAATGGTTCAGGACAACAAAAGGTAAGCTGGATTCATCAATTAGATTTTGCGAGAGCTGTAGAGTTTTTAATTCTAAATAAGCAACTGGAAGGCCATTTCAATTTGAGTGTTCCGAAACCAACAAACAACACAACTTTAATGAAAAGTTTTAGACAAGTCATGCGTATCCCATTCGGATTAGCACATCCTGATTGGCTTATCAAATTTGGCGCAAAACTAATAGGCACGGAAGCTGAATTGGTATTAAAAAGCCGAAATGTAATTCCGAAACGTCTCCTCGATCATGGGTTCACATTTAGATTTACTAAAATAGAATATGCGCTTACAGATTTATTGCGACATTAATGGATAATTACTTATTTTTGAAATGAATTGTTTAGAAAAAGTAATGCCAAAGCACGTCATAGATCCAAATCAGTGGATTAACCTGTATTCTGATTATCTTTTTAATTATACCATCACTCGTGTGAGTGATAGTGACATTGCTAAAGATCTTATACAAGATACTTTCGTTGCAGGTTTAAACTCTATGAAAAATTTTAAAGGTGAAGCAAGCGAACGCACTTGGCTCATTTCGATTTTGAAACGAAAGATTATCGATCATTATCGTAAAATCAACTCTAATAAAGGTAAAGCCGAAGTAAGAATGACCTACAGCGGTGATGAAAATGATGGTGATTGGCTAGAAGAACGCGTGGCAGATCCGTTTGATAAAACAGCTGAAGACCATCTAGAAAACACCGAACTTGGATATGCCATAGATAAGTGTTTGAATAAACTCCCAAAAAAACAAGCCCAAGTATTTGAAATGAAAACCATTTTAAATTATGAGACTGAAGCAATCTGTAATGAATTAGGAATTACTTCGTCTAATTTATGGGTAATTATCCATAGAGCTAGAACAGCAATGGCGAGATGTCTAGAAAAAAATTGGTTTTAATTATGAGTAAGAAACTTTTTATCTCTTGTGAAAAAGCAAGTCATGTTTGTGATAAATCACAATATGAAGAAGCCTCTTTTTGGGAAAAAATAAAATTAAATTTACATCTCATTTATTGCAAAGCCTGTAGGAAGTACTCTAGTAAAAACACGAAACTTACAAAGTTGATGACCAACAAAGCGGCAGCTATGGATTCCTCTGCTAAAGAAAATCTCAAGACTACTTTCGCAAAAGAACTAGAGAAGCACCAGCAATAAAATCAACCACCAAATAGGTATACTTTCCACCCAAAATGCGGTATAATATTTACTCTGTCGTTTAAACGATAAGAGTAAAAATCCACACAAAAATAATAGTATTAATGTATGACTTAGAAGTGCGTAAGGATAGGTTTCTACTCTAAAAAACTCGAGAATATAAGATGCTAGCAAGAGTACAACACCACTTACTTTTGTACCTTTAACGCCTATCTTTTGCGGTATAGTTGACAACTTCAAACTGTCAAAATTTAAGTCTCTAATTTCAAAAGGCAGCATTAAAACAATCACAATAAAAAATCGTTGTATGCCGGTTATAAATACGTCTTTTGTGATGTCATGATTATTATCAATGAGTGGCAATACTACCGTCACACCTGTCCAAACCAAAGCGATTATATAAATTTTTAATCCGCCAATACTTCGTAAGTTTTTCTGTTGATCTATAAATAGTCGTTTTGGCAGCACCGGAACTGCATATAAAAAAGTTGCCAAGGCAAACACCGCAATATATACGATTGTAATCATTTGTAATTGCAACAAATAATAAGCCATTGCTATAAAAGAAATAAAAGATACCAACTGGACACTTTTCAGCATATTTGTCAATTTTCGATGGTGAAATTTCGCCAGACCGAAGAACTTGACAAAATTATAACCTGTAATAGAGGCAAAGAAACTGAAATAAAGTACATTTTTATCGTAATCTATATCAAATTGTAACAAGGTAATCCATGACAATGCATAGACTGCTAAAGCCACGTGAATACTGCTATTGATATAAAAATCCAAAACTGTTTTAAGCGCACGCATTATACAAAAATAGGCAAACTGTTAATAACCAATTCAAATGGTTGAAAAGTTTCATTTTCGTTAACATTTTAAGGTCAATAATTCCTTAATTTTGCACAAATAATTTTCAACTCAAATATTTTAATGAATACAGCAGATTTTTCACTACGTCATATTGGTCCGAGAGCAGCGGATCAAAAGCAAATGTTAGATACAATTGGTGTAGATTCAATGGAGCAATTGATCCATGAAACTATCCCGAATGGAATTCGTTTAGATTCAGATCTTGATCTGGAGGCACCAATGAGCGAACATGAATATTTGCTACATATTTATGAGTTATCTAAAAAGAATAAAGTTTTTAAAACTTATATCGGCTTAGGTTATCACCCAACCATTTTACCTGCGGTGATTCAGCGTAATATTTTAGAAAACCCAGGGTGGTATACAGCTTACACGCCTTATCAAGCTGAAATTGCTCAAGGACGATTAGAAGCATTACTAAATTTCCAAACCATGATCACTGATCTTACAGGAATGGAAATCGCTAATGCTTCACTTTTAGATGAAAGCACTGCGGCAGCTGAAGCCATGAGCTTGTTGTTTGCTGTTCGTGAACGCGACCAGAAAAAAGCTGGGATTAATAAATTTTTTGTCTCTGAAAATATACTTCCTCAAACCTTATCATTATTACAAACGAGGGCGACTCCAATAGGTATTGAGCTCGTTATCGGTAAAGAAGAAGACTTTGATTTCTCTGAATCGTATTTTGCTGCCATTCTACAATATCCAGGAAAATATGGTCAGGTGACCGATATCAAGTCCTTTATTGAAAAAGCTAATGCCTCTAACATCAAAGTAGCTGTTGCTGCAGATATCATGAGCTTAGTTAAACTCGAGGCTCCAGGAAAATTTGGTGCTGATGTGGTGGTGGGAACTACTCAACGTTTTGGTATCCCAATGGGGTATGGCGGACCACACGCTGCATATTTTGCAACAAAGAAGGCCTATAAACGAGATCTTCCTGGCCGTATTATCGGTGTTACTAAAGATACCAATGGCCATAGAGCATTGCGTATGGCATTGCAAACTCGAGAACAGCATATTAAAAGAGATAAAGCAACCTCAAATATCTGCACTGCTCAAGTGCTTCTCGCTGTTATGGCTGGAATGTATGCTGTATATCATGGTCCAAAAGGATTAGAGCAGATTGCTAATGACATACATAACAAAACGGTTAGCTTATCCAACACACTTAAAACATTAGGTTTCCAACAAAGTAATACATCATTCTTCGACACCTTGCATATCCAAGCTGATGCTAAAGCCATAAAGATTGATGCCGAAAGCCATAAGATAAACTTCTTTTATCCAAACGAAAATGAAGTGGTATTATCACTTAATGAGACTACGACTGTTGATGATTTAAATGCAATTGTTTCCATATTTGCCAAAAGCATAAACACTAATACCTCCGAAATTGAGACTATTTCTGAAGCTAATGTGATTACCCCTAATTTAAAACGCCAAAGCACATTCTTACAAGAGCCCATTTTTAATTCACACCACTCTGAAACAGAGTTAATGCGTTACATTAAGTTATTGGAGCGTAAAGATTTAGCCTTAAACCATTCTATGATATCCTTGGGATCTTGTACCATGAAATTAAATGCTGCTTCTGAAATGTTACCGCTAAGTTGGTTTAAATGGGGCAATATTCACCCTTTTGTACCAATTGCGCAAGCTCAAGGCTATCAAATCGTCCTTAAAGAGTTAGAAGATCAACTGACAGAAATTACCGGGTTTGCTGGCACTTCGTTGCAACCAAATTCTGGTGCGCAAGGAGAATTTGCTGGATTAATGGTCATTAGAGCTTATCACGAATCTCGTGGTGATCACCACAGAAATATTTGTATAATTCCATCTTCGGCACACGGAACAAATCCTGCAAGTGCAGTTATGGCCGGAATGAAAGTCGTTGTTACTAAATCTACCGAGGAAGGCAATATCGATGTTGATGATTTACGCGAGAAAGCAGAATTACATGCCGCTAATTTATCTGCCTTAATGGTGACGTATCCATCAACTCATGGTGTCTATGAATCTGCAATTAAAGAAATCACACAAATCATTCATGATAATGGCGGACAAGTGTATATGGATGGTGCCAATATGAATGCTCAAGTTGGTTTAACGCATCCAGGAAATATTGGTGCTGATGTATGTCACCTGAACTTACACAAAACCTTTGCAATTCCTCATGGAGGAGGCGGACCAGGGGTAGGACCAATTTGCGTCGCTAAACAATTAGTACCATTCCTACCGAGCAACCCCTTGATTAAAACTGGAGGAGATCAAGCTATAACCGCTATTTCTGCTGCTCCTTTCGGATCTTCATTAGCGTGTTTAATCTCTTATGGTTACATCAAAATGTTAGGTGCTACAGGATTAAAACGCGCCACGGAAGTCGCAATTCTGAATGCCAATTACATTAAAAAACGTTTAGAAGGTGCTTTCGAAACACTGTACTCAGGAGAACGTGGACGTGCAGCTCATGAGATGATCATTGATTGTCGTCCATTTAAAGCTCATGGTATTGAAGTTGTAGATATCGCCAAACGATTAATGGATTATGGGTTTCATGCACCTACCGTATCTTTCCCAGTAGCAGGGACAATGATGATTGAACCAACGGAAAGTGAAAGTAAAGATGAAATGGATCGTTTTTGTGATGCCATGATTTCTATCAGACATGAGATTGAACGAATTTCAAAAGAAGATGATAATAACATACTCAAAAATGCACCACATACGCTTAGTATGATTACTGATGATGAATGGTTGCTACCATATACTCGTCAGCAAGCCGCATTTCCATTAGATTATGTGAGAGATAATAAATTTTGGCCTAGTGTACGTCGTGTAGACGATGCTTATGGTGACAGAAATTTAATTTGCACTTGTGCGCCAATTGAAATGTATATGGAAGCATAAACGAGAGTATCAAATATTTAAACGGCGCATCAATAAATGATGCGCTTTTTAGTTTAACGTAATGACACTGTAGTAATTTTATGAATTTAGTAAAAATTCTAACTTATTTAGATAACTTCCATCTAAAACAGGATTAATTACTATTTTAGTGAATCGTAATGTTTAAAAATAACGTACTATGTCGATTAAGATAACAGGAACTGGTAGTTATATACCGAGTGAAGTTGAAAAAAATGAAGATTTTCATCAGCATGAGTTTTTAAATGCTGATGGCAGTACTATCGACTATCCCAACGAAGTGATAGTGGATAAATTTAAGGCTATTACTGGTATTGTGGAACGCCGTTATGCTGACCCACAATTAACATCTTCTGATCTCGGATTTTTAGCTGCGCAAAAAGCCATTGAAGATGCGAATATCGATCCCGAAAAGCTTGATTATATCATCTGTGCTCATAATTTTGGCGACGTAAAAGCCAATACGGTACAATCGGATATTTTACCTTGTCTTGCGTCACGGGTTAAACATCGCTTGAGAATTAAAAACCCAAAATGTGTGGCTTATGACATTCTTTTTGGATGCCCAGGTTGGCTTGAAGGGGTGATCCAAGCTCAAGCTTATATAAAAGCAGGAATGGCAAAAAAGTGTTTAGTCATTGGAAGCGAAACCTTATCGCGTGTAGTAGATAAGCATGATAGAGATTCTATGATTTATAGTGACGGTGCAGGCGCAACAGTCATTGAGTTAACTGATGAAGAAGGTGGTATCTTAGCACACGAAACAGCGTCATTTACTTATGACGAAGCGTATTATTTATACTTTGGAAGTTCGAACAACCAAGAACTAAATCGCGATACGAGATACATTAAAATGCACGGGCGTAAAATTTATGAATTTGCGCTTAACAATGTTCCTTTAGCGATGAAATCATGTCTAGAAAAGAGTGGAAAGGATATTAAAGACGTTAAAAAAGTATTGATTCATCAAGCCAATGAAAAAATGGACGAAGCAATCATCAAACGCTTTTACCGTTTATATAAAACTGCAGTTCCAGATGGTGTTATGCCAATGAGCATTCATAAGCTAGGGAATAGCTCAGTAGCTACCGTACCAACACTTTTTGATTTAATTGTGAAGAATAAATTTGAAAATCAATCCATTGAGAAAGGTGATGTTATTCTTTTTGCTAGCGTTGGCGCAGGAATGCATATTAACGCCATTGTTTACCAATATTAAATGAATTCAACTATTGCCATATTAGGAGGAGGAAATCTTGGTCAAGCGATTGCCTCAGGTTTACTCAGTGAAAATTTCAATCCTTCTGATATCGCGATAACGCGACATAAAACGGGACTACTTCAATCATTTCAAGACCAAGGCGTTTACATTAATTCCAATAATATCGAAGCGGTATCAAATGCACAAATCGTCATTATTGCTGTAAAACCGTATCGTATTGCCGACGTGTTGCAAGAAGTGAATTCTGTTTTAACTAACGATAAGTTATTAATCTCTGTAGTTAGTGACTTTTCAATAGCTCAAATTAATTCAGAACTCACACATCATCCAGTTGTTTTCCGTGCAATGCCAAACACAGCATCATCGGTAAATGAATCCATGACCTGTATTGCGTCTCATAATGCTTCAGAAGAAGACACCAATAAGGTAAAGGATATTTTTAATGCCCTTGGAGAAACTGTTGTAATCAACGAACAACTGATGGACGCAGCTACTGTGCTAGGTGCATGCGGTATTGCTTACGTCTTACGATTTATAAGAGGGATGATACAAGGTGGTATTGAAATTGGATTCGATGCTCAAACAGCCACTCAAATAGCAACGCAAACGGTAAAAGGCGCTAGTGAACTTCTGTTGCAAAAAGGAAACCATCCTGAAGCAGAAATTGACAAAGTCACAACACCTAAAGGCTGTACAATTGCTGGTCTGAATGAAATGGAACACCAAGGATTTAGTTCTGCCTTAATCAAAGGCATTAAGACCTCTTTTGATAATATTTCAGATTAATGTACGAAAAGACCTTTCCGAATAAACGGTTTAAACATACCGTACAGTTTTTAAAGTCTCATATTGAAACTACATCTGTTATTTTAGATTTAGGTATCAAAAACCCGTTATCTGACATGTTAAAATCAGAGGGCTATGATGTAACGAATACAACAGGTATTGATTTAGATCTTGATACTTCGGAAATTGAAAATTCTAACGCTAATGTCGTAACAGCATTTGAAATCTTTGAACACTTACTGTCACCATTTACAGTTTTAAAATCAATTAAAGCTGATAAACTTGTGGCTAGTATACCACTTAAACTTTGGTTTGCTTCTGCTTATAGAAGCAAAACAGATATGAGAGATCGACACTATCATGAATTTGAAGATTGGCAGTTTGATTGGCTACTAGAAAAATCAGGCTGGCGAATTATAGCTTCAGAAAAATGGACAAACCCAACACGAAAAATTGGTCTACGTCCTCTACTTCGCTGGTTTACTCCAAGATATTATATTGTTTATGCCGAGCGTATTTCAGAATAATAAATACGTCACTTCTAATTTGAATTTTATAGTTTAAATTTGTTCAAAACACAGGCACTTGAATTTCTACATCATCATTCCAGCACATAATGAAGCCGATGTGATATCACAGACCTTAACGTCTTTGATAACGCAAACCTTGCCGGCAAAACAAATTGTGGTCGTGAATGATAACTCTTCTGATCATACAAAGCATATTGTCAATACGTTCGTTGATAAGTACCCTAATGTATCTCTTGTGAATACAATTAGTTCAGATGCCCATTTACCCGGATCAAAAATTATCAATGCATTTTATAAAGGACTTGAGCAACTCGACGACGATTACGATATTATCTGTAAATTCGATGCTGATCTCATTTTTCCTAAGAATTATTTAGAGCAATTAGCAATTCATTTTAACACCAATGCACAATTAGGAATGGCCGCAGGTTTCTGCTATATCAAAAATAATAATCAGTGGATCTTAGAGAATTTAACACGCAAAGATCATATTCGTGGCGCTTTAAAAGCTTATAGAAAACAATGCTTTTTAGATATTGGGAAACTCAAACCATCAATGGGTTGGGATACGGTTGATGAACTCTTAGCAAAATACTACGGCTGGGAACTAAAAACAGATGAAACACTTCAAGTAAAACATCTAAAACCTACTGGCATCAGCTACAACAAAGCATCTAAATACATGCAAGGTGAAGCCATGTATAAAATGCGTTACGGCTTAATTATTACATTGATTTCAGCATTAAAATTAGCTTATAAAAAGAAAAGTTTGAATTTATTTGCTGACTATATGGCTGGATATTTTAGAGGAAAACGTCAAAATTTAGAACAACTAGTTACTAAAGAGCAAGGCCATTATATTAGACAACTACGTTGGAAAGGGATTAAAGGAAAATTAAAATAATTTTAATTAAAACTCCATTCTTTATAGCTACTAGAAGCCTCTAATTTATTTTCGATACTATCATCTAATGTGGCAAAAAAATCAATACCTGTAAGCTGCTCTATCTCATCTACTGACACAACGAATTCATACAAAGGTTGTCTTGAATTTTGATGGGGCATTAAGAAAGCAATCATTTTTGTCTTGCCTGTATTAGAATCAATAAGGATTTTATAGAATTGTTCTGGAATACTCACCTCTTCTTCACCTATAGATTTTAGATGACCTTCTAAAACACCACCAGTGACCACAAAAACACCATCATATTTTCTAGCCCAATAGCGCACTTTCTGCTCTAAAGTATTCCAAATACCCGCATTAAAATCAGAGCGTTGCGGACTTATATTACTGGTTAAAAATGTTTCATCATGCGCTTCTTGGCTATACTTACGATCAGCTGCAGGACATAAATGCCCACGATCATAGCCAGATTTTTTATAGTTACGCCAATGTGCAGCCCCTGTTTTCACAGTTTGATCTATTTCAAAATATGGTCGTTTAAAATTAGACTTTGATAAGTGCGATTGTTTCAATTCATAAGCCACCCATTCTGCTTGTTCGTGAGGTTCACTATAGGATAATGAATACCCTGTGTGGTGTACAATTTGTCCTGTGGTACTTGTTGGAAGAAAATATGCGTTGGTCTCAGATTTAGCGGTCTCCCCTTTTTCAATACTATTCGCAGATTCTTGTGCTTTCAAGATGTATTCATAGCCAAAAACACCAATAATAATAACTATTGCTATTAGAGAATAAAGAGTTTTTTTAGTCATATTAATCAATTACAAACTCTAAGGGTTGTCCTATGGATGCATTTGGGAAACTAATTCCTAAAAGTGCAGAGATGGTTGGAGCAATATCTATAACATGTGTTCGCTTTAAAGTCTCTCCATGTTTTATCCCTTTCCCAAAAAACAAAAGGGGAACATGTGTATCATAATTATATCCTGAATGATGGTCGGTTCCTGTTCTATTCCATTGTGCATCTTTAAATACTTCTGGATTAAATGTAAACACAATGTCTCCAGATCGTTTTTGATTATGACCATTATAAAGCATTACTTCATGATATCCTGATGCTTCAGGTAATCGATTAATTTCTGAGGTCATCACAACATTATTTATAAGGCGATATGACAATAATTTACGAGACACCACTGTCTTTAATTCTTGTAAATCTATATTTTCTTTTTCAATTTTTTCATGATCCAAATACATCTGATTATTTGTGCTGCTTAATGCCAAATCTGTTACTTGATATTTTGCAAATAATAAGGTATTCACTTCCTTTAACATAGCATCCAAATCAAACAATCCAGATGGGATTTTTTGATCTTCTAAATAAGAAGGTACATGAGGTGCGCCATGATCGGAAGTTAAAAAAACAGTGTATTCTCCCCGACCAACCATTTGGTCCAAGCCATTAAATAACCGCTCTAGCTCAAGATCTAAGCGCAAATACGTGTCTTCAATTTCTTTAGAATTTGGTCCGAAATCATGACCAACCTTATCGGTACTTGAGTAACTTATAGTTAAGACATCAGTAATAGCATCTTGTCCTAAGTTTTCCGCTTCAATCGCCTTTAAAGTGAAATCAGTAGTCAGGCTATTACCAAAGGGAGAATTTGCTATAATTTTAAAACCTTCATTTTCGTTTTTTAATTGTGCTAATTCATGAGGAAACTCAGATAGGGTTTCTCCTTTAAAAATGCGTTCATAGGTATTTGAGTCGGTCCCACTTTCTTCATAAGATGCCATATCAAGTAAAGTATCCCATGTTTTAAAGTAACTCTCAGCTCTTCCAGATGCATTAAACTCATTCACCCACTGCGGCAATGACTTCATATAAAACGTGCTTGTTATCCAATTACCTGTTCCATTGTGATCATAATCCCACCAATACGCAGCATTGGCTGTATGCCCTGAGGGTAAAATTGCACCTCTATGCTTTACAGATATGCCTATTGTTTTCCCTTTCATTTGAGTAAACAAACGGTTTTCGTCAGCAAATGTAGAGACCAGCATTTGAGCAGGAGATTTTATACCGTCTTTACTCAGTGTCCCTAAGGGTTCTACTGAATTGTCTTCAATACAATTTACATTTCTTTTTAATTTTTCATCAAACCAATTATTAGCTATAATTCCATGATACTTTGGAGTAGTACCTGTAAAAATAGATGCGTGACCAGGCCCCGTTTTTGTTGGTATATAATTGAAGTGATGGTTCTTACAATTAAAACCTTCAGTCATCATGCGCTTAAATCCGCCCTCCCCATATTTCTTAAAAAATCGTGTGAGATAGTCATAACGCATTTGATCTATAACAATCCCAACGACTAATTTAGGATTGGTTTCTTGATAGTCATCATTTAAAACTTCATTTATTGTAGTCACAATCTCCTTTTGGGAATAAGAGAAAGTCACAAAAAAGAGAAAAAGGAATAACGTTATAGTTTGTTTACACATGGTATTTGCATTTAGGACTTCAAAAATACAGATTTTAATTCATCATCTTTTAAAGTTAAGGTTAAGAACTCAGCATATTTTTTTACTTTTACCATAACAAAATTGACTATGAAATACCTCCATAATATTGGTGCTTACTTTTTAATGATTGCCGAAATGTTTCGAAAGCCCACCCGATGGTCGGTGATGCGCACTCTCATTTTAAAGGACATCGATGACCTTATCATAGGGTCTTTGGGTATTGTAGCCTTCATATCATTTTTTGTTGGAGGTGTTGTAACGATTCAAACGGCTTTAAATATTAGTAACCCATTGATTCCAAAATATCTTATCGGGTTTGCTACACGGCAATCTGTTATTTTAGAATTTGCACCTACATTTATCTCCATTATTATGGCGGGTAAAGTAGGGTCATTCATTACATCAAGTATCGGAACCATGCGTGTCACAGAGCAAATTGATGCGTTGGAAGTGATGGGTATTAACTCACTGAACTATCTTGTATTTCCCAAGTTTATTGCCTTGATGCTTTATCCTTTTGTAATCTCCATTGCCATGTTTTTAGGGATTTTAGGAGGAATGGCCGCAGCCGTCTATGGTGGTTTTGGCACGCTTGAAGACTATGTCACTGGAGTTCAAACTGATTTTATTCCTTTTCATATCATATATGCCTTTATAAAAACTTTTGTATTTGCTTTTATTTTAGCCACAATACCGTCCTATTATGGTTACTATATGAAAGGTGGTGCCCTAGAAGTGGGTAAAGCAAGTACCACTTCATTTGTTTGGACTAGTGTGGTTATCATTCTTTTAAATTATATATTAACGCAACTCTTACTAAGCTAATGATAGAAGTGAAAAATGTACATAAGTCCTTCGGAGATGCTCATATTTTAAAAGGCATATCGACGGTTTTTGAAAATGGCAAAACGAGTTTAGTCATTGGTCAGAGTGGTTCTGGTAAAACTGTATTTTTAAAATGTCTTTTAGGATTGTTCGAGCCTGAAGAAGGCACAATTTCTTATGACGGAAAAATATATTCTGAATTAACCTATGCCCAAAAACGTGACTTAAGAGGCGATATGGGCATGGTATTTCAAGGTAGTGCGCTTTTTGATTCTATGACCATTCAAGAAAATGTGATGTTCCCTTTACAGATGTTTACCAAAATGAGTAAAAGTGAAATGGAGGATCGTGCCGACTTTGTCCTGAAACGAGTTAACCTAGATGGTGCGCATCATAAAATGCCGAGTGAAGCTTCTGGTGGTATGCAGAAACGTGTTGCTATTGCGCGAGCCATTGTAAACAATCCGAAATATCTCTTTTGTGACGAACCTAATTCTGGATTAGATCCTAAGACTGCCATTGTGATTGACAATCTAATTCAAGAGATTACCGATGAATATAATATCACCACGGTGATTAACTCTCATGATATGAATTCTGTTATGGAAATAGGCGAAAAAATCGTATTTCTAAAAGATGGATTTAAGGCTTGGGAAGGCTCAAAAGAGACGATATTCAAAACTGACAACGACGCTGTTACCAGTTTTGTATACTCTTCAGAATTATTCAAAAAAGTGCGTAAAATGTACTTAGATGAAAATGAATAATTAGCTACTCTACCACAAGTGTATCTAATTTCAGTTTTTCTTTAAACCACAACTTTAGCTTACCTAAATCTTTTTGCTTTTGATCGGCAGTGCTCAGAGAATCTACCCATCTAAAAGAAAAAATAGCAATCGTATCTATCTTAGAGAAATCGGATGTAATGCGATTAGAATAAGACACTGATTTTAAATTTTCATAGTTAATTTTAGCCTCTCGCACCAAATCTTCAAATGGAATTTGGTTGCGTTCTAATCTAGATAATCGCGACACTGTATTTTCCAAATAAGCAATTTTTTGTCCTTGAGTTAACAAATCAATAGAATCTCGAGTTCTCAACTCCTCCATATACTCCAGATTATTGATAGCTCTATTTTTTACTTGATTAACATATAATTTTGCGTTTTTAAGTGCTGAGTAATTAGCAAATCGTGATTCTAACAAAAGTCTGGTTTCCTCAGATATTTCGTCATTTCCAAAAGGAATTAATTCAATAAACGATTCTCCAAGAGGATCATAATTTGGAGTTGCATTTTTGATAATATAGGTGGAATTAGGTAATACTTTTAATTCATCATTGATAAATGCTTTAGCATCTATTTCAAATCGACTTTCTTTTAAAACATCTACAAATGTAAAGCCTGCAGGAACCATAACAATAACAGCTACTAATGATGCTAGTCTCGCAATTCGTTTGCGCTTTGCTGAATTCGCATACTTAAGCATTGGAAAGCGCAATATTTTAAGTACTAAAAACGTGGCAAGCGCGATGAATATCGTATTAATCGTAAACAAGTACATGGCCTGTCCGAAATACACCCAGTTCCCTTTGGCTAAACCGTAACCAGCCGTACACAATGGCGGCATTAAGGCGGTTGCAATGGCAACACCAAATATTACTGAGGCGATTGTTCCTCTTTTTGTACGCGCTATAATCAATGCTAAACCACCAAAAAAGGCGATTAATACGTCCCTAATATCTGGTTTTACACGTCCCAAAAGTTCAGACGTATCTTCGCTTAATGGGAAGAATTTAAAAAATAAGAATGCCGTCAGTAAACTTAGCACTATCATTATGGCTAAGTTAATTAGGGATCGTCTCAACGTATCAATATCGTTGATAGCAATAGATAAGCCCACACCTAGAATTGGCCCCATAAGGGGTGAAATTAACATGGCACCAATAACTACCGCAGTAGAATTAGCATTTAGACCTACAGATGCCACAAAAATTGAACAAACCAATATCCATGCTGTCGCTCCTTTAAAAGGAATATCAACTTTTATAGCTTGTATGGTCGCATCTCGATCGGTATCTTCTCTAAAATCAAGTAGTTCAGTTAAAAACTGTTTCGTATTCTGCCAGAGCCCCTTAGCATCTTTTCTAATGGCTTCTTTAGATTTCTCTACTGCTTTGTCCTTGTTGACTTGAGCTTCTTCTTCAGAGAAATTAAATTTACTTTCGTCACTCATAATTATCCGTAATATTCTCCAAATTGGTCTTTCACTTTTTGAAGAACTTTTTTAATATCTTGTTCTTTTGTCTTTGGAAAGATAAGTAAAACTTCGTCTTTATCAACAATGATGTAATCGTTCAACCCATCAACGACAACAACCTTATTAGCTTTGGTTCTAATCATATTACCCGAGGCGTCTTCTGTAAGTGTTTGCGCATTAACAACAGCATTTTCAGAGTCATCTTTATCAAGTTTATCATAAAGACTTCCCCAAGTTCCTAGATCATTCCAATCAAATGTTGCGGGCAGTACAAAGACGTTTTTAGAATGTTCCATAATGGCGTAATCCACAGAAATATTTTCTGCTTTCCCATAATTATCCCGAATAAAGTCATCTTCAAAATCGGTATTATACACATCACATCCTGCCTCAAAAAGACGATAAAGTTCTGGTTGATTATTTTGAAAGGCTTCAACAACACTTCTAACGCTCCACATAAAAATCCCGGCGTTCCATAAGAAATTACCTTGAGCAATAAACTCTTTAGCAGTATTATAATCTGGCTTTTCTCTAAACTGATTTACTTTTTTAATCGCGTCTTGAGAGGACTTATCGTATTCTATATAGCCATACCCTGTATTTGGAAAGCTTGGTTGAATACCTAAGGTCATCAATGCATTATTCTCAGCGCAAAAGTCAAAGGCTTGTTGAACATTATTTGAAAATGCTGTTTCATCTTCGATCCAGTGATCACTCGGAGCTACAATCATAACGGCATCTTCATTTTCCTTCTGAATCTTTAATGCCGCATATAAAATACAAGGTGCAGTATTTCGCATTGCAGGTTCCAATACTACTTGGCGCTGAGTGACTTCTGGAAGTTGCTCAAATACCAAATCATTATAGCGTTCGTTCGTTAATATGAAAATATTTTCTTTAGGAATCAATTTAGAAAGGCGCTTAAACGTTTTTTGAATTAAGGTATCACCTGTCCCTAACATGTCATGAAACTGTTTTGGAAAATCTTGTGTGCTCACTGGCCAAAATCTTGACCCTACTCCACCAGCCATTAAAATAGCGTAATAATTTTTATTCTGCATTTCGTGTATTCAATTAATTAATGTACCACCATATCTACCTCTGCGTTGGCGTTGAACAAATAAATCTTACCTGTTTTTACCTCAACACATTCGTAACGTGTTCGGCGTTTTAAACCTTTTCTAAATGTACGTCCGTTATACAACTTAAAAGTTTGGTGTAAAGGTACTTCAAATATAAATGTTTTATCGTTTGGCAAGTCAAATTGCTTTAAAGCAAAGGCGAGTGGTACATCTGTATCACTGGACGCTTTCGGATTTTTAAAATGTTTTGCAAGTAGCGGCAATAATTCAGAAGGAAAAATATCAGGATTTAAAAACGGTAACATTAAATGTTGAAAGGTATGCTTCCATTCTATGCCGTGTGGTTTAATAAATTTTCCGTAGTTTTTATATGCTTCAAAATGTGCAACTTCATGAATAAGGGTTATTAAAAACCTATAGCTATTCAAATTAGAATTCACTGAGATTTGATGTTTTCCGTTAGGCATCCGTTTATAATCCCCGTGTCTCGTTTTACGTTCCGTTTTAACTTTCACGATAAGATGATCATGATCTAAAAGGCTCATAACATTATCGTATGCGTTTTCAGGAATATATGCCTTAAGGTTATCTTGCATGAGACGTGATTTGTGCTTTGGTCACACTGACAATTTTTTATAAAGATAATGAATCACATTCAAATTTTATGACTAAAAAACACATAGAACAGTGGTTTTTTTAAAACATAAAACCCTGTCATTTTAAGGATAAGTCCTATTCTCAAGTCCGCATTATAGGGTCATGATGAAACACGATTTGAAAAATGACTCTGCAAAGTCTAAAACTTTCGTTAATGTCATATCTATGAAAATAATCCATTTGTATCTTTACAAAAAGTACTGCTATGAGAACCTTAATATTTATCTCAACCCTACTAATTATGAATGCAACGATTCTTTTTGATTTTAGCAACACCAGTAATATTTATAATTGGCGCATTGTTGATGATGTGGTTATGGGTGGACGATCTAATGGTTCGTTTGAAATCAACGAAGATGGGCACGGAAAATTTAGTGGTTATGTCTCCTTAGAAAATAATGGTGGTTTTTCTTCTTTACGTTATAATTTTGAGACAAAACAAGCTACCGAATTCTCAAAATTTGTTTTATATATTAAAGGTGATGGGAAATCGTATCAATTTAGGGTAAAACAATCGTCCAGAGATTATGTCTCCTATATTTATGAATTCGATACTACTGCAGACTGGATGACTGTTGAAATCCCTTTTAAAGACATGTATCCCGGATTTAGGGGCAGGCGATTGAGACAAGCCAATTTTCAAGGGGATGTCATGGAAGAAATTGGTTTTTTAATAGGTAATAAAAAAGCCCAATCATTTGAATTATTGATTGATAAAATCGAATTGCAATAAGTTTATTGCTTCACTAACTTCTTGGTGATACTTTTTCCATTTATATCTATTAAACGCAACATATAAACACCTGTTTTTAAGTTTATCGCATCGGCCTCAAATGTTGAGACGTTTTTTGCAGATACTACCTGTTTACCCAAAACGTCGTATAACAGAATTGCTGATAAAGGCACTGAAGCTTTTAGATTAATTACATTCTTAAAGGGGTTCGGATAGACCTCAGCGTTTATGAGTTGTGGGTCATCAGTTGATAATAGAAATACATAACTAACGAATTCAGTAAATTGAACAACCGACGTTAAATTATCTAATTCTTGTTTTAAGAGTTCTGCATCGCAATCACAAATCAATTCGTAATAGGTGCTAGGAAATATCTCGGTGTAATAGCGTACGTTATAGTTCGTGAAAATCTGACTTAAACTACTATTATTAGTGACTACCACTCCATTTGTCATTCAAGAGAAACTGCCATTTGTTGCGCTATTTAAATTTAATCTTAATGAATTATAAAAGTAAGGTAACTGGGTATTATTATCAGTTTGAACTGCAAATTGAACAACGGCATTATAAGCCAAAAGATCTTGCACAAAACTATTCGGATCGCAATCCGCACAGCTTAGCAGTCCCATTTTACCTATGAGTTCATCGTTAAAAAACCCATAAACCGTTTCGTAATAAGTGACATTATTATTTAAGAAAATTTGGTTTAAACCATCATCATTGGTAGTCGCTTGATAATTAGGTTCGAATGTCCAGTATTCCTGAGCACCAACATTTGGGTCTACTAATTCGATTTGAAAATTATAGGTCTGTCCAAATACATTTAACGATAACAAGCACAAAATCAAGTATATATTCCTCATCATATCATAACATAGGTTCTTTAAAGATAAAAAAAAGAGTGCATTTAGCACTCTTATCATCTTTTTATTAGGATTTTTTACTCAATATAACCCATTTTCCGCATCCAATCGTTATTAAACATCTTCCCTACATAGCGGCTTCCGTGATCGTGAAATAACACAACAACAACGTCATCTTTTGTGAAATGTTCTTTCAATTGCAAAACACCTTTTATCGCTGCTCCAGCGCTATTACCTAAGAACATACCTTCTTCTTTTGCTAGCAATTGTGTGTAAACGGCTGCATCCTTATCAGTGACTTTAGTAAAGCCGTCAATAATTGAAAAATCAACATTCTCGGGTAAGATATCTTCACCGATACCTTCGGTCACATAAGGATAAATTTCTTTCTCGTCAAATTCTCCTGTCTCGTGATATTTTTTAAACACACTTCCGTAAGTATCCACTCCCCAAATTTTAATATTAGGGTTTTGTTCTTTCAAATATTTTCCCACACCAGAAATGGTTCCTCCAGTGCCTACTCCTACAATAAAATGAGTCACTTTACCATCGGTTTGTTTCCATATTTCTGGACCAGTGCTTTCGTAGTGTGCTCTCGCGTTACTTGGATTGTCATATTGATTCACATACCATGAGTTAGGCGTTTCTGCTCCTAAACGTTTTGACACGGAATAATAACTTCGTGGGTCGTCTGGTTCAACATCTGTAGGGCATACAATCACCTCAGCACCTACAGCCCTAAGGACATCCATTTTTTCTTTCGACTGTTTATCGCTAATCACAAAAATACATTTATAACCTTTTACAATCGCTGCTAAAGCTAGTCCCATTCCCGTGTTTCCTGAAGTTCCTTCTATTATGGTTCCGCCAGGTTGTAAACGCCCGTCAGCCTCAGCATCTTCAATCATTTTAAGAGCCATACGGTCTTTAGTCGAGTTTCCTGGATTAAAGGTTTCGTATTTAGACAGCACTAAACAAGGTAATTCTGCGGTGAGTTTATTAAGTTTTACTAAAGGTGTATTTCCTATAGTTTCTAAGATATTTTCTGCGTAGTCCATTCAAATTGTTTTGCGTTGCAAAAATAGATAAAACTTGACGTTTACAATGCATATTAACGCTTTTTTGCGTTAAGGATTGTAGCGGCATCCTTTTTATTTGGGGTTGAATTCTGAATAAAAAGATATAGCGAAAAGCCTGACGTTTTATCATTTATTAATGATAAAGGGTAACGCCCAAATTATTCGAATCGAATGGCTTTTACTGGTGATATTTTGCTGATAATTACTGAAGGGATGAGCAACATGAGCAGGCATGCGATAAAGGTTCCAATATTAAGCAAAATGATATAGTCTAAACCAATATGTACTGGAATCACCGAAACATAATATTGTTCAGGATCAGGAAATTTCAAAAGTTCGAATTGTTGCTGAATAAACAACAAACCAATACCGATAAGATTACCCCAAAATAAGCCTAAGCAAATCAAATAAGTCGCATTATACAAGAAGACCTTTCTAATGCTCCAATTACTACTTCCTAGTGCTTTTAGAATGCCAATCATTTGAGTACGCTCTAAAATAAGCACGAGTAGCGCTGTAATCATATTGATACCTGCCACAATGATCATAATGGCTATAATACCATAGGTGTTATTATCAAATATTTTAATCCATTCAAAAGTAGTTCTATACCTTTCTTCAATGGTTTGTGTATTCAATAGTGACGGTGTATTGCTACGTATTTCAGCTTCTTTTTCAAGAAGTTGTGTGAAATCGTCTAGATAAACTTCAAAATTTCCAACTTGTGATTTTTCCCATTTATTCATCCGTTGGATATGACTTAGGTCCCCTATCATGAAGTTTTTATCGATATCGTTGAATCCAGAATTAAAAATGCCTACAATTTTAAAAGTTCGTTGAAATGGCAGTTGTTCCACACTCTCTTTTCCGAATAATGTTTGAAAAGTATCACCAATATTAAACCCTAAGCGATTGGCCAGGTATTTTGAAATCACAACGTCATTGCTAAGATTCCCTTCATATACCGGCAGACTACCACTTTCGAGAAACTCTTGAACATAGGACCAGTTATAATCGGTTCCAACACCTTTTAGAACAATCCCTTCAAAATCAGTTTCAGTTCTAATAATTCCAAATTTAGTCGCTACGCCTTGAATATGTTTAATACCCTCAACCGAATTAAAATTAGGATAGAAGTCCTGATCTAAAGATATGGGTACAATTGATTCATTTGAAACATTGCTGTCATAATTACTAATGGTAATATGACCATTGAAGGCTACTACCTTTTCACGCACTTTTTTTTGAAGTCCGAGACCTGTAGCAATCGCAATGAGCATCACAACAATACCAATAGTAATTGCAGCAATACCAATTTTTATTATTGGTGCTGAAACACTACTTTTATACGATTTACTGCCAATAATGCGTTTTGCTATAAAAAACTCGTAATTCAAAATTATAATATGCGTTTAGCGATGTTCAAAAATAGGGTTTTCCTAATAATTAATGTACTTGTTTTAGTTCTGATTTCCTGCGGAAATAAAACTACAGCAGATAATGAACAGAATCTTAAGAACCAGAAACTATTAAAAGAAGATAATACCATAGATGTTGATACAAATATTGTAGTTGGCGCCAATCGAACCGACCTTTATTTGCCATTATTAGAAGATAAGCGTATCGGAATTGTTGCCAACCAGACGTCGGTACTAGAAGTTATAGAGCGTCGTGCAATAGGCCCTTCAACCATGGGAAATGCTAAAGTCACCCATCATTTGGTAGATTATTTGCATGATTACAGTGCCATTACTGTAAGTAAAGTATTTGCGCCAGAGCATGGTTTTCGTGGGACTGCAGATGCAGGAGAAGTAGTAAAAGATGGCATAGACACTAAAACAGGAATACCAATAGTATCGCTTTATGGAAAAAACAAAAAACCTTCTCCAGAGCAGTTAGCTGATTTAGACCTAGTCATATTCGATATTCAAGACGTTGGCGCTCGCTTTTACACCTATATCTCTAGTTTGCATTATGTCATGGAAGCCTGTGCTGAGGCGAACATTCCTATGCTCATTTTAGATAGACCAAATCCGAATGGTCATTATGTAGATGGTCCTATTTTAGAGCAGGAGCACCAAAGTTTTGTTGGAATGCATCCGATACCAGTGGTTCATGGAATGACAATTGGTGAATATGCAAAAATGATTAATGGTCAAGCTTGGTTAAAAGATAGAATGACGTGCGATATTACCATTATTGAAATGCGAAACTATAGCCATAATAAATCTTACAGTTTACCAATACAGCCGTCACCGAACCTACCTAATGATCTAGCGATAAATCTGTATCCTAGCTTGTGCTTTTTTGAAGGCACCAATGTAAATGCAGGTCGAGGCACGTCGAAGCAATTTCAAATTTATGGAAGTCCATATCTGGACAAAACCGTTTATAATTTTAAATATATCCCAATGCCTAATAATGGTGCTAAATACCCAAAGCATGATAATGTGTTGTGTTACGGTGAGGACTTAAGTTCTAGATCTAAAATGAAACAATTAGACTTAAGTTACCTCATTCGTGCTTATAAGAACAGCATCGATAAACCGAAATTTTTTAATGATTTCTTTACCAAACTAGCAGGAACTACAGACTTGAGACAGCAGATTGAATCGGGAATTTCTGAAGAAGACATTAGAACAACGTGGGAGAAAGGACTTAAAGAATTTAAAAAAACGAGAGTTAAGTATTTAATCTATAAATAAATTACTCTTTGTCATTCTTAGCCAGTAAGGTCTTATCATCGACAGCCAATAATACGTCTTTATCTTTTAGAACCTTAACGACAAATACAATTCGAATTGGAGACTGCACAGCGACAAACACATGCTTGCCTTTGCTCAAATTACTCAATGGAATTTTAATAAGTTTTTCATTGATGATCATATCAACTTCACGTTCATAGATCTTATTCACCGAATACACTTTATTAATGAGCGATTCGCTTTTAAGTATTAAAGTATCCTTTGTTTTATTAAGCTTTTGAACTAAGCCTTTAGCACGGATATTAACGTTTTTTTCAAGTTTAGCAAAGTCAGATTGCGCCTGAGCACGGCTGTTTATTGAAGTGATAAAACTAAAAAAGATTACAATAACTAGTATTCTCATGTATAAATGTCGTTTAGGTCAACATTTATTGAATTAATAGCATTTTTGTAATCCCGGACGACGAATGTAGTACCTTTCGTAGTTCTAGAGCAAAAAAATCTATGAACGGTAAATAAAACCGAAGTATGGACTTTTCTTACACTGTGTAATACTCGTGGTAAGTTCGTTTAAAGTTCTTTCTTCAGTTTTTTCAACTGTATCACTTTATTGGGGTAATCGGAAATAATACCATCTACCTTGAGGTCAATCATCAAATTAATATCACCAACGTCATTAACCGTCCAAGGAATAATTTTGAACCCTTCACCTTGAAATTTGGCAATTGTTTGTTGATCTAGTAATTTGAAATGCGGACTAATAATCTCTGGTGTAAAGGAAAGTTTTAATAGCTTAATTTCTATAGATTCATTGTTATCCACCAAAAGAGCAATTTGGATCTTATCATTTTGTTGCTTTACAGCTTCCAAGGCTCTAAGATCAAAAGATTGAATGATGCTACGATCTTGGATATCATGTGAAGCAATGACCTTCAAAACCAATTTAACAAACTCATTAGGCACTGGTGTAAAAACATTGTCATATCGTAAATTACTTTTAATTTCAATATTGTAGTAAATCTCATGATTAGATTTGTTTTCAGCGAGTTCAATAACCTCTTTTAGCAATGGTTTATAAACGGATTCTTTTTCTTGAAAAGGAAAATCTTGATGGCCTTTTGTTCCGCAATCGTATTGTTTGATACTGTCATAGGTCATTTCAAACAAGTTGTAAGATCGTTCATCATTTGCTGCAATCTCATTTCCTCTGGGATCTAATACGATATGGTGATTCATAAAGGGTTCATGGGACACGACAACCTTTTTATCTTTTGAAATCACCACATCTAATTCTAAAGTAGTCACCCCTAGGTCTAGTGCTTTTTTAAATGCAGGTATTGAATTTTCAGGATACAAACCTCTACAACCTCTATGTCCTTGAATATCGAGTGATTGTTCTGAGTTACAACTAAAACAAATGACACAAAGAAGTATCCACAAATAACGCATTAGTCTTGAGTATTAACGGTTGTTGGTTTCCGGTATTTATGAAACGGTTGTTTTAATAGATCTTTAATATTAGAATTTTCTTTTTCATCAGGAAATGTATCAACGCCGTAAATAATGTCTTCTCTATCCAGACTCATATAGGTCCCGAAGATTCTATCCCAAATTGAAAAGATATTTCCGTAGTTAGAATCTGTATAAGGCAACATGTAATGATGGTGTATCTTGTGCATATCTGGAGATACCAATACATAACTTAAAACTTTATCTACAGTTTTTGGCAACTTGATATTGGCATGTGTAAACTGTGTTGCAACTAATGACAATGATTGGTATAGCATAACGATTGCGATTGGCGTTCCAACGACAAACACACCAATTAAGGTAAATACAAATCTAATCACACTCTCTAGAGGGTGGTGCCTGTTTGCAGTTGTCGTATCTACATTATGATCGGTATGATGCACTAAATGCACCATCCAAAGCGGCTTTACTTTATGCTCAACATAGTGCGCAAGATAGGCTCCAATAAAATCGAGTAATAAAACTCCTAATAACGCATAAGTCCATAGCGGCAAATTTGGAATCCAATTAATGATGCCGAAATTGATCTCCTTCACCCAGTCGGCCGAAGCTACCAATAAGAATGCTAAACCGAAATTAATGATGATTGTTGTTAGGGTAAAAAAGAAATTAGGTACTGCATGTTTCCACTTTTTATATTTAAAATTAAATAAAGGCAAGTTGCCTTCTAATAACCAAAAAAAAGTAATTCCTCCCACCAGTATTAAACTTCTATGGAGGGATGGAATGGTTTCAAAATAATTCAATAGTTGCTCCATAATTAATGTTCAAAAGTTGCCAACCCTAATTCTTCAGTAACATTATTTCCTCTATCAATATAAGTTCTAATGATTAATGTGGTCTCACTAAGTTCGTTTACTTCATTTACAATATCGGGATTTGGAAACTCTAACGTGGTAAGATCTGTACCATCTATAATCAAATCGGCTGTGAGCTGATTATAACTAATAACATCTCCTTGAATGGTAAAAGCACCGGTAAATTGATATGTATCTGGTTCAGGATCATCGCAATTTACAGCACCCGAACTAAGGATCACATAAGTTTTATTTGGGTTCAGCAATAAGCTGTTTTGCTCTTGACAAAGACCAACTCTGTACCATTGTCCATATAATAAATTGGTGTCTAAGGTCGTTGCATCATCGTCTGATGAACAATTAAGACAACAGATCGTTAGAAGCAAAAATAAGATATTTTTCATAGGATTTGATTTGGAATGAAAGATACTAAATTTATAATTTTATCAATCATCCATACCTTTCTTAATGGCATTGGTTTTATTTATATCTGCTGGTGATAATTGCGATCTCCACTGACTTGCATTTTGTTCATCTTCAAGCATGACATACACCGAAAAATACAAAAAGGCCACTAAATATTCGTTAGTTTTATAAATATTGTTCTGTTCTATTTTCTTTAATTGTCGCAATACTTTTCGTCTTTTATAAAGCACAAGATCTTGCTTAACCTTAAGTAAATCTAACTTTTGTTGCAGCTCTACTTTGTTATCAGGATTTTCTTCATCCAAAAGGCGTGCTGTTTCATCGATATAAATAGTAGATAAGTCTATCATCTCAAGTTTCAAATTGGAAGTGAAAAAAATTGCGGTATCAATATATTTCGATGCCAGTCTAAACGCTGTATTGAAATCTTTCTGTTGTGTATAATTCGAAAGTTCACCTTTTAAAAAAGAGGTATCTAAATAATACTCTCTAATGAACCTGGATAAATTCAGAATGGCATCAAACCTCAAGTCTGAATTTAAGATATTACCATTAACATCCATAATTTTAATGCTATCATCATTAAACTTATCCATATACATTTTAGAGCGCTTTCCGTCTATTTGATCATAGAGCTCAGCATATTGTGACTCATTAACTATTACAGGAACAAAATGATCCCAAATGAGTTGATTGACAGCTTCATTTTCAAACATATTCTCAATGAATATTTTCTTGCCCTTAAGATCTTCAACAAATACAGGTAATGGCTGATAGGTGGATTCTTCCCACATCATGAACAACATTTTATTTTGAATAGATGCTAATCGTTTGGCAATATTCAAATCGGTCATCCAATCTTGAGTATATCCCAAAATAGGCATAGCCATGATTACTATTAAAACTACTAGACGTTTCATCATTATAACTACATTTTAATACGTTGTTTCATTGCTTCTACGATATTATAAGCGGCCGGACACACAGCTACATTTTTAAGTGTTAAGTTGGAAATTTGCTGAAATTTCTTTCTATCGGTATGCGGAAACTCCCTACAAGCCTTTGGTCTCACTTCATAAATGGAACAATAATTATCACTTCCTAAGAAGGTACAAGGCACCGATTGCAAGACATAGTCATTCTCTTCATCTAAACGCAAGAAGGTGTCTATAAATTGCTGCTGCTTCATTTTGAAATGTTTAGATATGCGTTCAATATCTTTTGCCGTAAATAAAGGCCCTGTCGTTTTGCAACAGTTGGCACATTCTAAGCAATCTGTGCGCTCAAATTCGTCGACATGGAGCTCTTGCATGAGATAATCTAGCTGCTTAGGCGGCTTTTTTTTAAGCTTTGCAAAGAAGGTTTTATTTTCCTTATGCTTATCTTTGGCGAGCTTTGGAAGATGATTTATAAAGTCTTGCATATGACAAAAATACTACTTTTATGAAAGACCTTTTCGGGAAAGCTTTACAAGATTATCAAAATGGAAATTACACTGACGATCTTATCACTTCAACTAATATTTCGGGTAAAGATGAACTTCCACTTCCTTATCTTTTTAGGAGTTATACGGAAATGCCTAAACTCGAACAAGAAGCTCTTAAATTAGCTAAAGGCAGAATCCTTGACGTTGGCTGTGGCGCTGGAAGTCATAGCTTATACTTGCAAAAAAAAGATCTGAATATAAAAGCCATAGACATTTCGAAAGGGGCCATAAAAGTTTCCAAACAACGCGGTGTTCAACATACTAAACTACTAGACATTCTTGATGAAACCGAAACCTTTGACACCATTTTACTCCTCATGAATGGTACCGGAATTTTTCAAGAATTAGCAAAAGTATCAACCTACCTTAAACATCTCAAAACATTATTAAAAACCAATGGTCAAATCCTGATAGACTCATCAGACATTCAATACATGTATGAGGATGAAGATGGTGGACTCTGGATAGACACTAATGCCAATTACTATGGTGAATTAGACTATTACCTCAGCTATAAAGGGGAAGACGAAGATCCAATGAAATGGTTGTATCTCGACTTTGAACGTTTAAAATTAGCTTGTGAAACGCTGGGATTACACTGTGATAAGTTAATAGATGGCGAACATTTTGATTATTTAGCAAGAATTACTGTGCCTTCCCTTTAACAACGATTTGTTATCCGCATGATATTATATCAGCATAAACGTGTTCCTTAAAAATCAAACTGATACGTGGCACCAGCTAAGAATTGAATCCCTTGAACCGGATAATTCATCCATCTTTGGTAATCTTGATTAGCTATATTATTGGCTTTAGCAAATGCTGATAACTGATCGGTAATCTTATAACCTACATGAGCATTCACATCAAAATAACTATCCAAGGTCATCGTAGTAGGCATTGGTAATACTAATATCCCTTCTTCTCTAAATAAATCTTTGCGTTCTCCAACATAAAACAAGTTGGCTCCGGCAAACCAGTGCTCATCGATTTGATAATCTAAAAATAATGATGCTTCAATATCCGGCAGATTCCAAGCTTCAGCTTCGATATCGGTATTATAAGTAAAATACTCGGCTTTTAATCCAAGCTTAAAATTTCTATTTACATCTACATTAAGCTCTCCCGCTAGTGAAAAAGTGGTAATATCGTCATACACGATGCCGAAAGAGTTCCCATATTGATAATTCGTTTCTGGTGCACCTAATAAACTATTAGCTTTAAATATTGCTCTGTTATTATCTGCCATATAGTGCCCGCTAATATTGTAACTCATGCTATTAGATAGTTTACCTTTCAAACCAATAGAGGCATTATAGACTTGGTCTGTTGGTGACACAAATAACGTTGGTGACACAAACGGATTTTCTTGAGCAAAATCGAAATATGAGTTTTGTATTAATCCACCTTGAATACCTCCATAAGCAATCATAAGTTCGTCAACTACACGGTAACTCGCTGTAATATTTGGGTAGATAAAGAACTTGCTTTCGCTAGCCTCGGTATCGTTTAAGTAAACCAACCTAGCACCTAAATTGATGGTCAAATCATCCTGCTTTAACTCATAACTTGGTGCGATTCCAATATTGAAATTGCCATATTTTAATTCCTGATCGAAGAAATAACTGCGATCAAAAGATCCGCCAATATAATCTATGTTTACTTCTGTTGTAATCGCCTCACCACTAATTGGAACTTCAAATTCTGTAGTTAGAATAAATCTGTTTTCTCCAGAGTCTTGATTATCGCCAAAACGCCTGTAAAGAACGCTCCCTTTATTTATGACGGCATCTTCAAAGCTGATATTTCCACCGAAATTTGCGGCATAAAATGAATGATCAACATCAAATAAATCAATACTCTGGTCTGGAACACCATACCAATTAAATGATTGAAGTTGCAAACCACCTTCAACCTTCCATGCATAATCTCGTAATTTCTGACTATAATGTGCATTTAATCCAGTTTCCGAAAAGTTATTATCAAATCGTATACCCTCAATATCACCCTGTGAAGAGTGGTGACTAAAATAACCGCCGACACGTTCTGTTCTACTCAAGGCATGATTGAGATACACTTCTCCTAGAATCGTTGTATAGGTTCCAACTCCTAGTGAGGCATAATTATCATACAGTTTTACCGGTTTTTCTTTATCTACTGAAGCGGCTTTCCCTTTAGCAGGTGTAAAAGTTGATGCTACAGGAATTGAAAAAATATTATACCTAATCACTTTTTTCTTAGTGTTGGTAGAATCGTTTAATTGTGCCGTTTCTTTGATTTTAAATGCATCTGCAATTGTTGGTGTGTAAGGTTTTACCACATTCACCACATCAGTATCTATGGTATCCTTTTCGCGTTCTTGGGCGAACGTGTACAGTACATTTAAACTTAGGAAGGTTACAACAATATATTTATATTTCGTTTGCATGTTTTAGTTTTGATTAGATTCTACCGAAGCGTTCGTTTTAGCAGCTATAGATTTAATTTTTTCTAGTTCGCTCTGAGCTTCAGTAACAACATCTGTAAATTCTGAAAACTTCGTAATCACACTCTCCAAGATATAAGTCGCTTGAAAGGCATCACCAAGGGCATCATAATTTTTAGCCATTACTACCAAGCCTTTGGCGCCGTAGTATTTATAACTGCTATAGTCACTCGCTAACTTTTGAATGACGGTATTTGAAGCTTCGTATTTTTGGTCTTTATGTTTAAAATACCCATTATAAAACAAGGCTTCAGCAGCTAAGGCTCCACTGGCAATTTTTTCAACTTTTGCATAGGCGTCTTTAGCTTTTGCTTCATCACCAGTTTTAATTGCAGAACGCGCAATGATAATTTGGGCATCACTCTTCACTTTAGTATCAATTCTTGTATTCTGAAGTACTTTTTCTGCAAAAATAACGGCTTCGTTATAGTTTTGTTTTTGATAATACGCATTCATTAAATTAGATTGAGCATAGATGATATTTTGCGGATAATCGGCTTCATTTTCTAATCGCTTAAGTAATGGAATAGCATCATCCCAATTATTTGTATTTAAATAGAATTCAGAAAGTTTTACTATGGCCTGTTCTGTGAATTCACTTTTCTGTTTAAGCACAACATATTCGTAATGTGGACGTGCATTTTCAGATAAATCCTTTTTTGAATATAATTCAGCCAAATAAAAATGTGAATTGAGAGCGTGTAATCCATTAGGAAATTCATTCAAATACTTATTAAATTGTCGAATTGCGCCGTCAGTATTACTATCTAAATATTGTTTTTCTGCTGCCAGATAGGCTGTATTGTCCAACTCAGCATCTGTGACATTCACATAATCAAGTGTTCTTACCCATGCCGCATATTCATCTACACGTCCTAAATCTATATAGATCAACCGTGCGGTAGCGACCGCTTGGCTCGCCTCAGGTGTTGAAGGATACACATTAGCCACCTTTTTCAATTTAGTCAATGCACGTTCATTATCATTGGAATTATAATATGATAATCCTTGACGCAATAGAGCTTTAGAAACAAATACACTATTGCTGTATTCAGCAATCAATCTGTTATACATGGCCATAGCTTTTTCTGTGTCATTTGATTTTATATAAGAATTAGCCAACTCATAAATCGCATCATCGCGTAGTGACGACCTAGGGAATTCTTGAATAAAATCATTAAGTCCTTTATCCTTTACAACGCTTTGCCCGACGTACCCATAACTCATAGTCTTTTGAAAGAACGCATAATCAGATTCAATTTCATTAATACCAATAGCTTTATCATAAGCTTCAATAGCTTCATTGTACTTACTAGATACAAAATACCCATCTCCTAGCCTTAAATACGCATCATTCGAACGCAGTGTATCATTTTTATGATGAGCTATAAAGGTTCTAAAACTAGATGTTGCTTGGTTGTAATTTTTAAGTTTGAAATACGTATAAGCGATATGATAATCAATATTACTAAATTCACTCACAGTTGCAGATTCATTTTGTTGTTTGAATTGCTTAAAACCGATAAGTGCCTCATCAAAATTGCTCAAGTGATAATCGGTTTCTGCTTTCCAAAAAGTAGCTTTAGAAGTAAACACAACATCTTTTGCTTCATCAATAGAGGCCTTAAAGAGATCTTTTGCTTTGGAATAATCACCTTCATTATAGACTTCAAGCCCTCTGTAAAAAGCAACCTTCTGGTAAGCGACTCTGTTTTCAAAACTCTTTTTTCCTTCTAGAAGTTTTATCGCCTCTTTATAGTTCTTTGAAGTAATATAAGAATCAATCAACAACGTTTCTATTTCCTCGTTGTAGCTTGTCTCTGGATATTTTTCTAAATAGCCTGTTAATACTTGTGGTACAGACTGATATGGATTTCCGATTTCATAACTTATTTTGGCATAATTAAGCCAAGCATCTTCCTGAATTTTAAGATCATAATCCATTTGTGAGGCATTCCGAAAGGCATTTAAGGCTTCTTGCTTTTTTTCTAGATTGATATAACTTTCTCCTAAATGATAATAGGCATTTTGAGCTACAGCGTTATCACCATCTATAATTTTATTAAACTCTGAAATGGCCTTCTCAAAATCGTCCTGTTTGAAATGCGCATAACCTAATTGATAATAATCAACATTATTCCATTTACCACGACGGCCTTTATAATTAGTTAAATATGGTATCGCTTCAGCATACTGTTCAAGATTAAAATAACTTTCTCCTATGATTTTTGATAATTCAGATTGTTCTTGCAAACTACTATTATCCATTTGAGTTTTTGCCAGTTCAATTGCCTTATCAAATTTTCCTAATTTGAAATTTAAATCGGCTTGATAATATGATAGTTTTTCTTTGTATTTATCCTCGTCACTTACCTGATCAAAATATTCATTTGCCTTAGCATAATCATCACCTTCATAGGCCATAAATCCGATATAATATTTTGCCTGCGAACCGTAGTCTTTTGAAGTAACGACTCGATTCAAATATTTATTGGCGCCAACTTCATTTCCTGTTGAATATAGGCTATAGCCAAAATTAAAATTAAACTTATCCCGTTCAGAACGTGCGATACTATTTTCATCTACCTTCTCATACCATTTTCGAGCATAAGCAAATTTTGCATTGGCAAAATAGTAATCTGCCACATCTAAAAATGCCGTATTTCGTTTGGTACTGGTAGGATAATCCTCTACAAAATCTTGAATAAGGTCGTCGGCATTTTGTTGATTTAATCTTACAGCGCAATTAGCAATATAATAAGCACAATCCGATTCGAGAGTTTCGTTAGGTGCATCGTTTTTTATGGCTTCAAATAAAGACTGAGCCGCTTGATATTGCTTATTGTTATATAAAGTAAGTGCTTTTTGATAGTCGACTAAATCACTAGTATATGTAGCCGATTGCTGTGCCTGTAAATATGATGTAAACAGCACAAAGCACAGTAAAAAACTGAGGTTTCTTAAAGTCATTAAGTTCGATTTTTAATTGATGTCAAAGATATATGATCTCTTAGCTATAACGAATAAATTGAATTATAATTATACACCAACTTATTAAAAAATAGTTGGTCCTTTTTTACTCATACATCTCTAAAAGATAATATAAAGAATTTGGCGCAACAATATCTGATTTTCCTCATCGTTATTGGTAGTTCATAGTTTTTATAATACATTTACAGCCGAAATAAGTCTACATCATTATATGTCTGAAATTGTTTTACAACTCAAGGATGTCTCCATCTATCAAGGTGATAGCATGGTCTTGTCTAATGTTAATTTTGAAATGCGAAAAGGTGACTTTGTCTATCTCATTGGTAAAACGGGTTCTGGTAAAAGTAGTTTTATGAAAACACTTTATGGTGATTTGGAGCTTACTGAAGGTGAAGGTCACATCGTTGATTATGACTTAAGAACTTTAAAAGAAAACGACATTCCCTTTTTAAGACGAAAATTAGGCATTGTATTTCAAGATTTCAAACTCCTACCCGATCGTACTATTAACGGCAATTTGGAGTTTGTTTTAAAAGCTACAGGCTGGAAAGACAAAACCAAGATTAAAGAACGAATTGAAGCTGTTCTAGACAAAGTTGCAATGAAGACTAAAGGCTTCAAATTCCCTCATGAACTCTCAGGAGGTGAACAACAACGCATTGCTATTGCTAGAGCTTTATTAAATGATCCTGAATTGATTTTAGCCGATGAACCAACAGGGAATTTAGATCCCCAAACTAGTATTGAAGTTATGGAGGTACTGCGAGACATTAACAAAAACGGCAATACAATTTTAATGGCGACGCACGATTATGCCCTACTCTTAAAATATCCGAGTAAGACGCTGAAATGCGATGAAAATAAAGTGTTCGAGGTCGTTCAACGAAAAGGTTAAAATCCTAACCACTTAAAAAATCGCTTAAATATATTCCCTTTTTTTATTTCCGAAGTCTCTACTGGTAACGCAGATTCAAATTCTACAATATATACGCCAAAGCTTGACAGAGTTTTTTTAGCTTTTGTATTGTGTAATGGTTTTTGAAAGTCTGCAATCTGCATCGGTACTATTAGCTTTTGATCGATAGAAAGGGTTCCTGATTTCAGAATAATATTCGGACGTTCAGCATCATATAATTTATAACTTAGATTCGATTTGAAATTATATTTTGAAAAATCTACATTGACATCTTTCCCTTCTGAATCAAAGACTGCAAGATGAAAAATAGTCTCCTTTTGTGAATGTTGAGACAAATGTAACACTGGCTCCAATTCAAAATCATTAATGTGTATGACTTCGCTATCCGCTCCCAATTGATATTTTGCATTCAAGGTGCCCATAGAATAAATCCCAATTCCACGAATACGAAAAGGTGTTTTAAGTTTTGAAAAAAATGTGTTTGACCTAAAGTTCCAGTCTTGATAATACGACATTGTTTCTGGATTGACCTGAACGATGCCGGTATAAACCTTGTTATTCGTAAAGTGCAGTGATTTCGCATATAGAAGTCGTAATGCATTATAACCTCCTGCTATGATATTATCTTTAACGATTACCTGTTCTACAGGCGCCTTTTTATTATAACCAATCGTGAGTGACGGCGCATCTCCTAACAAATTACCATTGGGCTTGCTGGTATTGTGATATAAAATATTATTTGAGACTAAAATATGTTTTGCCACGTTAATTCCCGTTCTATCATCTGAAGCGATGATTACATTATCTCTATGTGTGCCCGATGGTGATCCGCTATTGAAAACTATATTACCCTCTAAAGTAATATGCTTCACAAATTCCATATTCGCTTTTTTTCCTGCAGACCAGACCTCTATCCCTTTATAGTAGTTGTTATAAATAATATTATTTTTAAGCAGACGTGTCTCTTTACTTTTATTCTGAACATAAATGCCTTCACCACGTCCTTTTCCATCTTTAGACATAAATCCATTGTTATATATCCTACAGTTTTCAATAATGGTCCCAGCACCATGTTTCCAGGATCCAATCCCTAATCCAGGGTTATCATGAATATTAAGATTATAAAATCTGCAATTCACACCTGTAAGATGCCTAATACCGCTACATACTTGAAAATTAGCATCGCTTTCATCTCTTGAAAACTCACCAAGCCATGTAATTTCAAAATCTTTAAATATGACATATCCTCCTTTTACCTCTAAAACCGAAGTTCGCTTAGATATGATATTTCCATTGAGCGTGACATTGTCCTTAGGATAGGCTGCAACCGTTATAAACCCTTGTGTTGCATCTCCTTGAAGTGTACTCATGTAACGACCATTATAGACACCTTCATGTAACCAGATGGTATCACCAGCATTGACGGCTGCTATATTTTGTGTTAATGCCGATTGTAAATCCCATGGCTTATCTACAGACCCATTACCTTGAGCAGTGCCAGGCGTCAACTTATGGTCATTAGGAAACACATGAAATTCTTGCTGTGCTTGTAGATATAAGCTCACAATACTGAATACGATTAAAAGTAATTTCTGCTTCATAGGTCACTAGAGTCAATTACTATACCAAAAATAAACACTTAAATACAGATGATTCATAGCTAGCAGAAAAAGTGTATTTTTGAGTTCTAAGAGTTCAGAATGCTATCCGTACTTATTCCAGTATATAATTTCGATATTAGATTGCTCGTAAACACATTACATGAGCAGTTAACCCTGAACAAGATTCTGTTTGAAATTATTTGTTTAGATGATTGTTCTAAACCAATATTCGCTGATAACAATGCTGAAATTCAAAAACTATCACATACCAGCTATAAAATTTCAGATACAAATACGGGAAGAATCGCAACCAGACAAGCACTTGCCGAATACGCCAAATATGACTGGCTATTGTTTTTAGATGCCGATGTTTTTCCAAAAACTGATGACTTCATCACTAACTATATCCCGTTTCTAACTTTAGATTACGATGCTGTCTACGGAGGGTTTAGCTATAATAGTGACGCGCCAGCGCATGAATTATTATTGCGTTGGACCTATGGCAAAGCTAAAGAACAAGTTGCTGCTGAAAAGCGAAATAAAAAGCCCTATAAAGTTGTGATTTCAGCAAATTTCTTAATTAAGACATCTGTTTTTAAGAGCATCAACGGGCAGATTACTCAGAAAGGCTATGGTTATGATAATTATTTTGGAGCACTACTAAAAATTCAGAATAATAAAATCGTTCACATTGATAATGAGGTCTATCATCTCGGACTTGAATCTAGTTCAAACTACTTAAACAAAGTGGAACAATCAGTTCAAACCTTGCTACAATTAGAAAAACTAGGAGCGCTATCGGACAGTGAAAACAGCTTATTACAAACCTTCAGAACCATTAAACGTCTCAAACTAGAAAGGATTGGCTCTTGGTGTTTTAAGACTTTTGGTAATCGATTCAAACAAAACTTGTTAGGTCATCAACCCAAAGTTTGGGTGTTGCAGTGTTATAAATTGAGTTACATTTGTTATCAAGATTTAAATTCATGATTCCATATTTTTCCATCATTATTTCGGTCTATAATAAAGCGGATTATATCGGGCAAACTATCAATTCAGTGCTTTGTCAGAGCTTTTCAGATTTTGAAGTAATTATCGTAAATGACGGTTCTACCGATGGAAGTTTGGAGATCATGAAGTCTTTCAATGACCATAGGTTACAAATTATTGATCAAACTAATCAAGGCGCTTCTCAAGCTAGAAATCAGGGCATTTCTTTAGCTAAATCGGCTTATATAGCCTTATTAGATGGTGATGATTTATGGGATCCTTATTATTTAGAAAGCATCCATAATGCTATTCAAAAACATCCTGACAAATCGGTATTTACAACTGCCATAGCGCATAAATACAAGGATAGAATTGTGCCTGTCCCTTATAGTTTTAAGCAGGATAGCGCTATTTTAATTCTGGATTATTTTGAAGCAAGCCAGCGGCACTCTGCCTTATCTGGATCTAGCATTGTATTCAAAAAAGAGGTTTTAGATCTCACTAGTGGATTTGATACGACAATCACCTCAGGAGAAGATACAGACCTATGGATACGTATAGGGCTGCATTTTCCTATTGTTTTTATCAGTAAAGTTTTAGCCTATTATGTCTATAATGAAGATAGTTTATCAAATACTAGCTTCAATATACATGAGAAACCTAAATTTGATAATTATAAGGATGAAGAACAGACTAACCACTTCCTTAAAAAGTTTTTAGACAGAAATCGTTTTTCGTTGGCCGTTATGAGTAAATTGAACGATGACAACGACGGATACATACGCTATAGGCAAGCACTCTCTTCAAAAAACCTCTCGCTAAAACGACGATTAATAGTTGATAGTCCAAAATGGCTCATCAAACTATTACTTAAATTAAAATCTTTTGGTGGAAAGAAATTATACTATGAATCTTTATAAGTTTTAAATTCGTTATAATCTCTCATGTAATCGGTTTCATCAAATTCTGTAGATGCAATTACTAGGCAAACTGATCCTGAAGAAAAATTATCTATTTCTCGCCAAATCCCAGTTGGAATATATAATCCTTTATCGGGTTTATTGAGCATAATGCGCTTTTCATGATGACCATCTTTAATAAGCACCTCAAAACTACCACTTAAAGCGATAACGATAGACTCTTGCTTTTTATGGGCATGACCTCCTCTGTACGCATCACTAGGAACATCATACAAATAATAAATGCGTTGCATTTTAAAAGGGATATGTTCTTTTTCAACAACTGCTAATTTACCACGAATATCATGGACTTTAGGAATGGTAACAAAATGGACTTGTGCTATGGTATTCATCATCTTTTTATTTTAAAAGTGCATCCCAATGTCTTGCTATTGCTGACATCGAAAATCGTTCCACACTACTTTTCGCATTAGTTTTACAGATACTATATAATTCTTGATTATTCATAAAACGATTCATTGCTTGGGCTAGTGCCTTAGCATTATAATTTTTCACTAATAAACCATTAGATTCATGTTGAATAATCTCTTTTGGTCCCGATTTACAATCTACTGAAATTACAGGAATTCCGAGAGCTAAAGACTCAATTATCGAACGCGGAAAACCTTCATAATGACTTGTCAATACCGTAAATTTAGCACCTTTCACATAATCATATGGATACACTTGAAAAGGCACAAATTGAATATTATCGCTTAAATTTAAAACATTCACTTTACGTTTTAACACCTGAACATCCTCACCACTTCCTAAAATGATAAGATCGATCTGCTGTTCTGGTAATTCTGATTGTTGATAGGCTTCAATTAACAAACTTATATTTTTAACATCATCTACAATCCTTCCGTAAAACAAAATATAGGGTCTTTCATTTTTATGAGCCACAGCTTCTATAGATTCAATAGGATTATATATAGAAGTGACATTCTTAAACTCGAATTCTTGCTCAATATTTGCAGCAATTTCTTTTGATACACCTACAATTTTATAGGCATCCTTATACAGGTATTTTGCTAGCATCTTAGAACTCACAAAATAAGTGTTCAAATGATAACTGCGCACGCAATAGATAGTATGATCAGGATTATATAGCCACCTAGACACCACGAGTTCTCTCAACACAGATGGTCGTGTGCGATTATCAATAACATAATCAAATTGATGTCTTTTTAAATACGATTTGAATGCTTTAAACTTTTTATACTTCAAAAATAGTTTGGGACCCGTAGATTGAAGTGTTCCTAAATTTAATAGCTGACCTTTAAATTCATAATCGATATCGTCCATTATGGACACTAAATGAATGTCATGACCCAAGTCTGATAACATGTGAGTCAGTAAAGACGATGAACGCTCAGCACCTCCTTTCCCTAAAGAAGTGACGACAATACATATCTTTTTAGCTCTAGACATCAACAATTATTTATCTTTATGCCAAATATAGTTTAAATGAAAATATTATTGGTTGGTGAATATAACCAGTCTCATAAATATCTAAAAGAAGGTTTAATTAAACTAGGCCACGAAGCTTTGGTTGTTGGTCTCACTGATGGCTTTAAAAAAATTGATGTAGATATCGAAATTAAAAATCGATATACGCAAGGCATTTCAAAAAAGTGGCGTTGGCTGCTTTTAAAAGTGTTTAAAATCGACTTGTACTCATTAGATGTTAAAAAGCAGATTTTAAACTTGCAATCACACCTTAGTGGCTATGACATTGTACAGTTTATTAATGAATCTTCATTTATTTGCCGACCAAAAATAGAACGTGAGATTTTTGATCTTCTAGTGGATTGGAATGGTAAAGCATTCCTCTTATCGTGCGGAACAGATTACACCAGTGTCAAATATGCCTTCGAAAAGAAGTTTAAATACTCTATTCTTACACCGTATTTTGAAGGTCGTTTGCCTGAGCATAATTATTCTCTAGGTCTCAAATATCTTAAACCCGAGTTTAAAGCCCTACATGAACATATTTTTAAAAGAATTTCTGGTGTGATTTCTAGCGACTTAGATTATTATATGCCGTTAAAAGATCATGATAAGCATTTGGGACTAATTCCCCACCCTATAAATACTGATGTTATCACATATCAACCATTGCAAATTGAAGATAAAATTGTGATTTTACACGGTATTAACCGTAACAATTATTACAAGAAAGGTAATGATGTTTTCGAGAAGGCATTGGCTGTAATTCATAAAATTTATGCCGACAAAATAGACATCATTACAGTAGAATCTCTACCATACAAAGCATATATCAAAACATTTGAGAAGGCGCATATTCTTCTAGATCAAGTATTTTCTTATGATCAAGGTTACAATGCTTTAGAAGCCATGGCAAAAGGTAAAGTAGTTTTTACTGGTGCAGAACAGGAATGGCTAGACTATTATCAACTTAAAGAAGATACAGTAGCTATCAATGCGCTACCAGACCCCAATCTCATCGTTAAAAAATTAGAGTGGCTTATTCTTCATCCTGAAGTTCTCCAGAACATCTCAACGAATGCTAGAGCCTTTGTTGAACAAGAACATCATTATGTAACATGTGCCGAGGAAAGTCTGAAGGTTTGGAAAAATGCCAAATCATCCTAACAACATCTATAGATTTGGTTAAGAATTAATTTTTGGTTCAGCAGTATTCTTATTAGGATTTCTAAAATAGAGCCATACCGCAAAAACCACAACAAACAAATAGATGATATATCTATAAAAATGTGCCATAACAACTCCTTCAGCACCGTGAATATCAACAAAGTATTTTGACAATCCGTAAAACAGTCCTAAAGATATAAGCTCAGTAATTACAAATGTCACTACCATTTTTTTAGCAAGAAATTGATGCGAAATAACTAAGGTCGCTAATCGTATAAAATCGCCTAATAATTGCCATTTAAACAACACTTCCAAACCGTCGAAATCAGGATAAATAATGTTGATCAGAAGATCTCTAAGAAGATATACTAGAATCATACCAATTCCAAATAGTGGTAATAGCGTTTTATAAATATGTAATACTTCAGATTTAAATTCAGAGCCTGTGTAAATTTTAGCAAATTTCGGTATCACATATAGCGTAAACAGACTGGATGAAAACACCATATAATTTTTAGAAATAAAATTCATCGCCGTCCAATATCCTGCTTCATTAATATTAATTCTGTCTGTGATAGTGGTTCTAATATCTAATTCGATATAATTTAATAATACAGTAGAAATGAATGACATTAAGGTGAAGGCCAACAAAGGCCTAGCGAATGACATATCTAAAGACAACTCACTCCACTTGATATGTGTTTTAATCTTCCTAACAAAAATGGCACAAATAACTCCAAAACTAATAATAGGCGTTAAAATAATCGCAAATAGCACCCCTTTTAAGCTGTAAAAATGCAAAAACACCAACATTAAAATTGCCGATAATATGTAAGTTCCCAATTCAATCTTTGCGAATTTCTTATAATCGGAAAGCCCATTAATGAGTCCGTAAAAAACACGATTTAAACCAACAACGGGTGGAATTAAGGCTAAGCATTTAATCACATCAATAAGAGCATCATCTCCAAACAGTTTCAGAGCAATAAATTCGGCGTTTAAAAAAAGGACTGCAGAAGACACTATAGATCCAATAGCTCCTAAAATAAATGCAGTAGAGAATAATTTGGAGAGTGTCTTTTTATCGGTTTCATATTGAGACACATATTTGACAATTCCATTAAATGTTCCAAGTGATGCTGTACTCGTTAAGATCTGCACTAGATTTCGTAGTTGTCCGATTTTTGCAATTCCAGCTTCACCTAGGGTAACAGCCAATAAACGCTGAATAAACAAGGATATCAAAAGTCGAATAAAAATTACCACCGCATTTAAGGAAGTCATCCTCAAAAGAAGGTTTCTTTTTATTATACCCTTTAAATCTATCACAGGTGTACTTTATTTATTTGGTTGTTGCCTTAAATATACTATTAGTTTAAGAACTACGATCTGAGTGTTCTCCAGGAACGATCCCAAAGAGGGATGAGCCAAAAATAAGTAACACAATCCCATAGTGCATCAAATAGCTTATAAAATGCCCAATTACCGCGCCTTCAACACCAAAAATATCAATGAGATAAACACTTGAGAAATATAGCATGATAACTAAAAAGACCTCAATAATGATAAAGTGAGTAAACATTTTTTTAGCCAAAAATTGATAGGCTATTACAATAGACAACACTTTTATAAAATCGCCTAAAAGTTGCCATAAAAATAGGTTTTCGACAGGTTGAAAGTCTTTATTAAAAATGAGTGGCACTACAAAAGATTTTAAAAAATAAAGCAGAACCAAACCTATACCAAAAATTGGCATTACCGATTTATAGAAACCAAAAACTTCTTTTCTAAACTCTTGTTTAGTATCTATTTCACTAAATCTTGGCACGATATATAAGGTGATAATAGAAGTAATAAACATTAAATAATAATCAGAAATTCGATTCATAGCTTCCCAATACCCAGCTTCTTTAATCCCAATTTCAGTAATGATATAATTACGAATACAAATGGAAATGAGTGGTAAGGCTATGGCAGAAACTAAGGCCATAGCAGCGTAGGGTCCAAAAGACTTAAGAATATCAAAACTAATGTGATCTACCTTGATATAGGTCATCAAATTCCTTCTATTTATAATTCCAACTAACGTAATTAAAAATATGAGCGATGGTGCCAAAACTGCGGCTACTAAAGCACCGTCAATATGATTCTTATAGATTAAAAGCAAGGTCACTAAGAGTCCTAATATTTGACCGATAATGTTTATAATGAGTAACATTTTATAGTTTGAAAACCCATTCATTATGGCAAAACTGAACATATTTAGCGCATAAAAAGGTAAGGCCAAAGCCATGATCTCTATAACATATGTAAATCTGTAATTAGGAAATAGTAAGTCGTTTATAAAAGCAGCGTTATAATAACAAAGGAATGCTACAAAAATGGTTGAAAAAAAACCTAAATAATAGGTCGTTGATATGGTCTTACTCAGGTTGACAGTATCATCTTTGTACTTTGCAATGGTTTTAACCACACCATTATAAAAGCCTAAAACAGAAACGGATTGAATTGCACTAAGAAAATTTCTAAGATTTCCAATTAGTGCCATCCCTTCAACACCAATAAATATAGCTATGGCCTTTGAGGTCAAAATACCTGCAATGATTTTAGTCACAATAGTTGCCGAGTTTAGATGGGCAACTTTGAACAATACATTAGTATTAATGTACTTTATAAAGTTCTTCAATTAATAAAGGTTTAGGGCATTAATAATTGTTTCAATCTCAGTATTAGTCAACACAGGACTCATAGGTAAACTTACTACAGAGTTGTGTATGCCTTCTGTAAGTGGTAAAGATAAAGATTTATATGGCAATAGTGCTTTTTGTTGATGAGGCGCTATTGGATAATGAATTAAATAGCCAATGCCCTCGCGTTCTAAATATTGGGTGAATTTAACTCTATTGTCGACTCTTACAACAAAAACATGAAAAACGTGATTGTCTGAACCATTATAATAAGGTAATTGTATTTTTGAATTATTGATGTCACTTAAATAACGTTTTGCTATGGCACGTCGCGCAGTATTGTCGGCATCGAGATAGTTTAGTTTTAGGTTCAAGAAACTGGCTTGTAACTCATCCAAGCGGCTGTTAATTCCTATTTTTTCGTTCTCGTATTTCTTAGAACTCCCGTAGTTATGAAGCAACTTGATAGTCTCTACTAAATCTTTATCATTAGTGGTAACTGCTCCTGCATCGCCCAAGGCACCCAAATTTTTCGAAGGATAAAAACTAAATCCTGCAGCATCCGAGAGGTTTCCTGCTTTTTTGTTTTCTGAAGTCGATACAGCACCGTGAGCTTGAGCAGCATCTTCAATAACCAATAGATTTTTGTGCTTAGCTATCTTACTTATTTTTGTCATAGCGGCCAACTGACCATACAAATGGACCACCAAAATTGCTTTTGTTTTTGCGGTGATATGTTTCTCTATTTCCGAAGGTGAAATATTAAAGGTCTGCACCTCTGGTTCTACAAAAACAGGGCGTAATCCTGCGTTGATTACCGATAAAATGCTCGCGATATAGGTGTTAGCGGGTACAATGACCTCATCTCCTACTTCAAGTTTTCCTAAATCGATATAAGATTTAAAAATAAGTGTTAATGCATCTAATCCGTTGGCTACACCGATACAATACTTCGTCCCACAATACTTAGCGAAATTTTCCTCAAACTGAGTCACTTCGGAGCCCATAATATAGTATCCCGAATTTAAAAAGCTTTTAAACCGTGCTGTAAATTCAGCTTCGAAACGCAGGTTAATCTTATTTAAATCTATAAACTTAATCATATCATTACCTCTTCAAGCATCTTGTAATTTTCAGTTGAAATACTATAAAAATCATGAGCAACAGCATGTGCTCCAAAACTCTCTTTCCAGCTTAATAAGCCTTGGTTAATTTGTTCTCCATTATTTTCATTAGATATTCCAAAACTAACATAGCGTTTATCTTTAAATGCTACATTAATCAAATAATCAAAAATAGCATCGAGACCCCCTAAATGGCTATGCGTATTTATGGTAGAAATATATTGAGCATGTGCTACTGTTTGGCTAGAGAACACGGTAACACCTGCAATGAGTTGTTCTTCAAAGTATGCGTTAAACTGCTTGATATGCTTCGGAAACCTCGATTGTAATACTGTTATTTCTTCAACTGTATGTGTTGGCAAGGTATTGTATCTCTGTTGTAAATTAGGCAGTAATAGCTCATTAAAAAACGCATCAAATTGAACCACTTCTCTAATTTCAATAGGATGAGATTTGGCTTTTTTTAAGTTCCGTTTTCTATTGGATGACAAACCATTGATACGGTTATTAACATCAATAACCATCGCTATATCTCGTCGATCAAGTTGGGCTTTAGTTTTAAATAGCAAGTAGTCGATGTCATCGCATAGCGATTGCTCATAAATTCTAGGTAATCGTTTTAGTTTTAGAACGGTCACATCATGCGACTTCAGGTGCTCTAGCAGTACCTTAAAACATTCTAGCACATCGGAGAACTTAGAATCACTCGTTAATAACAATCCGCCGTATGACAACCCTTGGTGAGAAAAAACCAAATCATTTGCTCTATTAGCAGGTAATAGCGCTATTAGCAAGTCCTCTTTATAGAGCATTAACGAATAATCCTCAAAACGGTCTTGATGATACTCCATAAAATCTCTAAAAAACAAGAATGTGGCATTTTTGGAATGCCTCACGAAATCATCCCAAGCTTTTTTTTGATCTGACGAATATGTTTTGACTGAAAAAATAGAAATGGTTTTAGTTCATTTAATGCCCCAATTTAACTATAAATAATGGAAGCGTTATAAATTATTCGCGCTTATTAAAAACGAGATTTCCATTGGTATCGTATACTTGATTTACAGAATTATAAAATTGAGATGCGTTACTTAAGTTGTAACTTGAATCATCCTCCATATGTTTTAGTAGTGCTTTGTTTTCTGATAAAGCACTAAATAAAACCCTAAACAGATTCACATTAGATTTTAAATGAGCATCGACATCATTATACAAATAGCCGTTCCATTTAATGGCTGCTATGGTTGAATAAATAGAGTTCATATCCTCCTCATCTTTGGTACTAAACATGTCATTATAGCTACTCACACCCAACCAGCCACCATGATCAGCAAGCACAACAATTAGCGCGCTCTCATCCTTTTGTTCAATATAGCTGATGGTCTTTTTTAGCCACACATTAACACTATCAATGAGTTTTACATAAGATTCTCTATCGGCTTCAACCGTCTTTTTAAAATGAATGTGATGTGGTAAAAGTTTTTCGATAAAATAAAATTTCGGTTGCTCTGTCTGTATTGACATTGCTGTTTTTAAGTCATCAAAAACTACTTTTTTTACATTGTTATCATTACTGAAAAATGGAATTTCAGTATGTGAAATATTATAATAATCGTAGACCAAATCATCCCTATTTTGCTGAAAATACTCATCCTGAACGATAAAAGACGTATGGTACTCATTTCGTTTTAAAATGGAAAGCACAGGGTTGTTTCCACTAATTACTGACCTAGCCTTAGGTAATTCAAATGTTGGACCAATCATATGTCCGAAGTAATGCTGCTTCATTGCAAACATTGATGCATTAGAAGCTAGACTTGCAGGATAGTTACTTCTGAAATCGTCATAAACCTTGAAATTATTTTGGGACAACCAATCGTATAAGTCACTTTGATGATTGTATGGTCTATGTTCTAAAGTAGGCTTTGAAACATAACCATCTGGTTGAATGATATAGATATTGGGTTTGTGTTTTAAGGAAATAGATTCTATATCGTCGGGTAAGGTCTTCCAAGCTAATGCACCTAGATGTTCATAAACATGAATCAAGCATTTACCCAAAGGGATCAACGTGACAACCATAATCATGACTAGAATCTTTTTGTAATGATTAAAGAATTTAATAGCTATCAATACGCTCACAATAAACGCAACCAGTATCAGTTTTATCTTCAAGGATAAAAACACAGCTTGTGACAACAAGATTACTATTCCAGTAATTATAAGCACTAATAACAGATGTCGTCGATAATTTTTTAAAATGTGGTGGCGCCCAAAAGCATAATAAAGTACTCCAAACACTAACATTGGTAACAGGACAAATACCATCAAAAAGTAAAAGAAGTGTGCTACTGAATATATGGCAGAAAAATTATTCGAATAATAAAACAAAAAGGCATAGATCCCACAAATACAGCCAGAAACTAACGGATAATCTTTATTGCTTTTTAAAAACTTATGTAGTATCTCTTTCAAAATCTTCAATGGTAAAAGGGACTTATTCCCTTGTAAATCAGGTTTTAATCTTTATGGACATCAAAGGTGACCTTATCATTGTCATCAATGACTTTGTAAACCCCAAAAGGTGCTCCTTTATCAATAATTGCATAGCTGTAATCTGCTTCCAAATTATTAAGATACGTTGAATTCTCACTTAAATAAGAAAACAACACTCTAAACAGATTCACATTACTTTTCAATTCGGTATCATATCCTGAAGCATCCTCAGGCCATTTAATGGCTAAAGCCGACGTATATATCGAATATATCAAATCACGATCTGTTTGTTTTGCTCTGGCCTGCAATGTATGATCTAAACCCACAAAACCACCATGATCAGCTACAATAACAATTAAACTATTCTTATCATTGGTTTCAATCGTCGTTACCAAATCCATCAACCATGTATTAGCTGTATTCAGATTCTCCAAATAATGTGCTCGCTCTACCAACATACCCTCTGAGGATCGCCCTGTATTAGCCACATGTCCAGGACTTATCTTTTCGATAAAATAAAAATTATGAGTCTTTGAGTTATTCATAATCGCTTCTTTAAGATCTGCATTAACATCTTTATACAAATCAAAACCTCTTGACAAAAAGGGAACTTCATCATAACTTATATTACAATAATCGTAAGCTATTTTCGGTCTATTGAGCAATAAATACGGTGTTTCAAGAATTAAAAAAGAGTTGTAATCATTTGCTTTAAGCGCAGAAACTACAGGATTGTTACCAACAATCAAATTTCTTGCATTATATAGTTCATTTGCTCCTGGTTTCGGTGAATGATAGTAATGATGTTTCATTCCAAACATGGAAGTATTTGAACTTAAAGTGGTATTATAATTACTTCGGAAATCTCCATAGGTTTTAAAATTCCGCTCAGACAAAAACTCCTCGAATGCCGTATTATCGAACTTATAAATACTGTTTTTTAATTCTGAAAAATTAGCATAACCATCAGGTTGAATGATATATATGTTGGGTTTCTTTTTAAATTGAACGGAAGCGATGTCATCGACTGGAACCATCCATTCATTTGAATGGGTAAAATGTTTATAGACATCTGGAATTAACTTTACAGCTACAAAAGCGGCAAGCAATAATTGAAATACGATTATTTTATTTATGTGTTTGCGTAATAGTAAACCTAGAAGCACACCAACTATTAATCCGACACTAAGATGAAATGCATCTAAACCTGTAGTGCTTAATAAGAGTAACACAATAAAACTAGTCAGATTTAAAACTGACAGTGTAAATGGTCTTAGTGTTTTTAATAATTCAAGTGTATCGACGAGTCGCTTGAGAACGACAAAACCAGCAACAGGTATGATGATATAAATACTCAGAAAGTATAACAAGTGACCCCAAGAATTTACTTGTGAGAAATTGGTATTGTAATAGTGAAATAGTGGATGTAAACCAGCAGCCAATGCTGCAATGACCGGCAATTCTTTATGACTTTCTAAGAAGTTAATGACTTTAAGACGAAACTTATTGAACATCTTTAACGCTTAATAGATACATGACACGTTCGCTATTATCAATTCCGATTTTCTCGGAAATATCAAAATATTTTAAATATGCCAATTCAAAATTAGCAATCGTATAAAAATCAAAGTGCCCTTTAAATTCACCTTTGGTATTTAACAAACGTTGTACCCATGAATCATTGCGCTTTGGGAATTCGATAATAAGATGCTTTGAAAACGATGCAAAGAAGGCTGCAGACATTTCAAAAGGTATATTCCCGCTCAAGGTCATATGATGAATGACTGCTAAAGCCATTGTCATATCTGGCGCATACTCTGCTATTCGCTTCAAGAAAGAATCGCGCTCTTTATTATTGAATCCAGTATTGGCAGACGGGTTTAATACATCAAATACAAAAGGCAACATGTGCTGTTCCTTTTGACGTTTCAAACTCGTGAAATTTGCATCTACTGCGATGTAATCAATATCACAAACTAAAGCTTCTTTTAATTGACGATCTATCTTTCTCACAAAGGTGCCGTCATTACCTCCAACATCAATAAGTGTTTCAATATTTAGTTGCCTTATCCAAGTATTTATAATCGTCGCTTTTTGATCAAAAGCTGCTGTATTATAATTTGTTTTGTCGTAGTAATTTCCCCATTCACTCGTTCCCTTCAGGTTCATTTCCTTGATATAATCATAGAGACCTTTAACGATGTTGAGTTGTGCGTTTTTGGAAAGCTTACTAACTTTAGAGTCCCCTTTATAATCCTCGCTATATTTATCTTCAAATTTAGCCAATAAATGAATATTCGTGTATAAAAATGGATTGAGCTTCGTTTTAAAAGGAAGCATTGACGCTGCCATTTTAATGGGCACACCATCTATAAAACTATTCATTAATTTCAAGGTTTCTGCACCATTATATTTTGCTAATAATAGTGGTGCAAAAAAATGCATCATAAACTGTTTATAAGCTCTCCATGGAGCATCTTCCTGATAAAAATCAAAAGAAAGCGTATCTATAAAGATCATTTTACCTTTATAGAACGTTATATTAAACGCGGAAGCATCCTTTAAAGAAAACCCATGTTCTAGTGCAAATTTTTGAAGCTTAAGTGTGAGTAGCGCAGCTTCCTTATACTGATTAAAACTCCATTCATACGGATAGGTTATAAACGGAATTTGCTCTGGCTGTATAATGATTTCTGTATCACTTATTGAAAGTTCCTTGTGCGGAATTAACAAGCCTGCCTGATGTAATGTATTGAAGAACTTTGTTGATTTAAGAGCTTCGTATTGTTTAAAGTAGAGCGGAGAAATAGAACGTTTAATCACCCCTTGGTCAACAAAAATAAAACCAGATGGATCTCTAAAGGAAGAAGAATGTCTATTGTTTGTCGTCACTATTTGATTTGCTTTCTACATCAGAATCTTTGACATCAATATCGTCAAAAACGTCATCGTCATGTTTAACAAGACCAAAAAACGTTTTGATTTTATACATCAAATTCTTAGAAAATAATACAACTCCTGCAATAGCTGCGGCAATGACTTGCAAAACCAAAGCCCCTAATCCTGGATCAAAATATAAGAAGTGTATCATTTTAAATTTTTGTAAATATAGAAAACTAAACATAAAAAAGGAATCCAAGTATGGATTCCTTTTTTAGTCTGTTCTGTTATGTAATTAAATACTCTTATTACGTTTACGTTCTACTTCAGTTAGATGTACTTTACGCAATCTTAAGAAGTTAGGTGTTACCTCAACATATTCATCTTTTTGAATGTATTCTAATGCTTCTTCTAATGAGAATTTTATAGCAGGTACAATCTTAGCTTTATCATCTGCTCCAGATGAACGAACATTACTCATTTTTTTGGTTTTAGTAATATTCACCGCCATATCATCACCACGAGAATTCTCTCCAATCACTTGACCTTCATAAATATCTTCTCCTGGATCTACAAAAAACTTACCTCTATCTTGTAATTTATCAATTGAATATGGAATAGCTTGTCCTTTTTCCATTGATACTAGAGATCCGTTTTGACGTTCTGGAATACCTCCTTTTAATGGTTGGTACTCTTTAAAACGGTGTGCCATAATCGCCTCGCCAGCGGTTGCAGTTAATAACTGGTTACGCAAACCAATAATACCTCTTGAAGGTACCATAAACTCACATACCATACGCTCGCCTTTAGCGACCATACTTAACATTTCACCTTTACGCATCGTTACCATTTCAATGGCTTTACCAGAAACAGTTTCAGGTAAATCAATAGTCATTTCTTCAATTGGCTCACATTTTACACCATCAATTTCTTTGATGATGACTTGTGGTTGTCCAATTTGCATTTCGTAACCTTCACGACGCATGGTTTCAATTAATACCGATAAGTGTAATACACCACGACCAAAAACCATGAACTTATCTGCGCTATCAGTGGCCTCTACTTTAAGGGCTAAGTTTTTTTCTAGTTCTTTAGCTAAACGATCTTTAATATGACGAGATGTGACATACTTTCCATCTTTACCAAAGAAAGGCGAATCATTAATCGTAAATAGCATACTCATTGTAGGCTCATCAATAGCTATTGTTTTTAAACCTTCAGGGGTTTCCCAATCGGCAACGGTATCACCAATTTCAAAACCTTCCAAACCAACAATTGCACAAATATCTCCTGTTTGTACGCTATCAACTTTTAAACGGCCTAGACCTTCAAAAACATGAAGTTCTTTAATTTTAGATTTTTGGATACTACCATCTCTCTTTACTAGGGAGATATTTTGTCCAGTCTTTAATTCTCCACGTGTCAAACGCCCTATGGCGATACGACCTGTAAATGAAGAAAAGTCTAAAGATGTAATTAACATTTGAGTTGTTCCTTCTTCTATTTTTGGAGCTGGAATATGTTCGATAACCATATCCAATAGAGGCTCGATATTTTCAGTCTCATCTTGCCAATCATCACTCATCCAGTTATTTTTGGCAGAACCATAAACCGTCGGGAAATCTAATTGCCACTCTTCTGCACCGAGTTCAAACATAAGATCAAACACCTTTTCATGAACTTCATCAGGCGTACAGTTTTCTTTATCTACTTTATTAATAACCACACAAGGTTTCAAACCTAAATCAATCGCTTTTTGCAATACAAAACGCGTTTGAGGCATTGGGCCTTCAAAAGCATCAACTAATAACAACACACCATCTGCCATATTTAACACACGCTCTACTTCACCTCCAAAATCGGCGTGACCTGGTGTATCAATGATATTAATTTTTGTGTCTTTATAGATTACAGATACGTTTTTTGAAGTTATTGTAATTCCTCTTTCACGCTCTAAATCGTTATTATCTAGAATGAGATCACCAGTATTCTGATTCTCTCTAAACAGTTGACAGTGATACATGATTTTGTCTACCAAAGTTGTTTTACCGTGATCGACGTGAGCAATAATTGCTATGTTTTTGATATTAGCCATAATGATGCCTTATTTTAAGCGTGCAAATGTACGTTAAATTCCCATTAAAATTTGATTCTTTGCCAAGAAATAAAATTGACGGTTTTTTACACACCCTGGAAGCTGCATTAATAGCGTGAAATTTAGCTAAAATACTGATGCTTAAGCCCATTCAAGTTTCTTTTCATGCGCGATCGTATTTATGAAACTTTAGTTAATTAAATGTTATACTGATTTCAAAACATAATTTCTGTTCGTATCTTTCGTTATTAATTTGATTAATAGTAAATAGCCACTTTAACCAGCCATTTTAAGGCCATTTACATCTGAATATTTTAACAGATGCAAAACATAAACAAATACTCAAAATTTATACCTTACCTCTACTTTTTGGCGGTCATTGTATATTGGTTTACAGACGTCAACAGAAGCGAAGGTATTACAGCATATCCAATTCTTTTGTTTGCGATTCCATTTTTATGGCAATTGGTAAAACCAAACAAAAAACTCAATTTTACCTTAGGAATTTCCTTTGTATGCCTATCCTCATATATGATATTGGCTTACCTCTCAGACCTCTTTAATATTGTTCATGTCACGAGTCAAACGAAGCATTTCATGGTTTACGGTGGCTTATTTGTAGTTGCCAACTTTATCATGGCCTTATGGATGATAAGAAATAGTCTTAACCGAAGCTTTTAATATGTATCTTTGCTGCTCAAATTTGAAATTTTTAAGCAGATGCATTTATCAGAGGTACCAAAACTGAAACATACCGATTCCAATAACTTTTTTCTCCTATGCGGACCATGCGCCATTGAGGGTGAAGATATGGCGTTACGAATTGCAGAAAAGGTGCTCACCATAACTGATAAATTACACATTCCGTATGTGTTTAAAGGCAGTTTCAAAAAAGCCAACCGAAGTAGAATTGATAGTTTTACTGGCATTGGTGATGAGAAAGCGCTTAAAATTCTTCAGAAAGTCTCGCAAACTTTTGACATACCAACCGTTACTGATATTCATGAGTCCTCTGATGCAGAAAGAGCTGCTGAATATGTTGATGTGCTTCAAATTCCTGCTTTTTTGGTACGCCAGACCGATTTAGTCGTTGCTGCTGCTCAAACTGGCAAGGTTGTCAATCTCAAAAAAGGACAGTTTATGAGCCCAGAAGCGATGAAACACGCTGTTCAAAAAGTTAAAGATGCTGGAAGTAATAAAGCTTGGATTACTGATCGCGGTACTATGTTTGGATACCAAGACATGATTGTAGATTTTAGAGGTATCCCAACAATGAGAGCTATTGCTCCTACAGTACTTGATGTTACGCATTCATTACAACAACCAAATCAAAGTGTTGGTGTAACAGGCGGACGACCAGATATGATAGAAACAATTGCCAGAGCTGGTGTGGTTAATAATGTGGATGGTTTATTTATTGAAACACACTTCGATCCTGCGAATGCAAAAAGTGATGGTGCTAATATGTTGCATTTAGATAATCTTGAGCATCTGCTCAACAATCTAGTTGCGATTAGAAAAACAGTTAATAGTCTTTAAAACATGTTAGACGACTTAGAAATAAGGGAAGCCACTTTAGAAGATCTTCCAGAAATCACTTCTATATTTAGAGACACTATTCGTGCTGTAAATAGCAGAGATTACTCTGAAAAACAAATAGAAGCGTGGTCATCTGGTGCAGATGATACAGAAGTTTGGGAGGACCGAATTACTAATCTTTATTTTATTGTCGCCGAATACAAAAATGAAATTGTTGGATTTGCTCATGTCAAAAAAGGCTGCCATTTAGATGGACTTTACGTTCATAAAAACTATCAAAGGCGGACTATTGGTTCTAAATTATTGCGTATTGTAGAATCACATATCATGGCAGAAGGCTACGAAATCATAAATGCTGATGCCAGTATAACTGCGGTTGATTTTTTTGATTCTCACTACTTTGACCAAATTAAAAAACAAAAGAAATCTTACAAAGGAATGGGCTTTGCTTCTTCTATTTTTTCTAAAGAATTATAACGCTTATTTCAAAAAAGACTTGTTTTTGTGTTTCTCAACTTCTTCAAGAATACGAATCAAAATCTCATCATTAATATCATCTAAAGTGTTATAACGGAGCGATTTCACGACCTTTCGGTTTTCTGTCACCAGATGCTCGGTGTGTTTTGTTATATGAGCCGAATGCCAAAAGCCTACATCTATATAATTTTTACTTTGATTGAGATAGCAAATAGGTCTTGTCCCTATATAATAACACGGGATACGCCATTTATATTTTAGTTCAGCGTCTGGAAACACATGCTCAATAAGAATCTGTACATGCAACAAGATTGATTTATAAGGCTCAGGCTGTTTTAATATGTAGACTTCTGCAGGATTCAAACCACTTTAAAAAATACGCAGGATACCAATAATTAAAATGGCAATACCAATGATCGCCTTAAATGGCATCAACTTATCCGAAAGTTTTTTCAATGAATCACCAAGCGCAGGAACTTTCCCCACAGAGTGTGTCACTAATAAAAATCCACCCATAACGCTTACAATATTTAAAAGGACACTATGACCTCCAAAAATTCGAATAAGACCAATAACGACTAGCGCACCACCAATAACTGTTTGAAAAGGAGCCAATACGCCAGCAATTTTATTGAAGACGTTCCTTTCTCCATCCCATTTATCTAAAGTTGCTAGTCCGAGTAATACACCACCCGAAATGTTGGCAATCGTTAAAAGTAATCCAATCATGATATATGAGTATTGAAGGTTGAACTCTAAATGTAACCAATATCCAATAAAAATTATTTGTAAAACCCGAATAATTTTGTTTTTCTTGTCATCTTCAGAGATGTGTCAACTCCTCTTTGAACCCAATCTAGAAGCTTGGGTTTTTACTATAACTTTTGGGTCTTTTTTAGCGGTTTCCTATTGGTTATTAAAAGCGTTTTCTAGATGATGAGAGTAAGCTACTCAAAGCCATCCACATAATCTTGCAAATATTTAAAACGTTCGGTAAGCTTGCCATCATCAGTAGTAATTTTTGCACGCTTTAAAATACCGCGTTGGTCATCATTAAAAAAGGCTGGAATCACATGCTCTAAAAACATCTCTCCAAAGCCTTCGCTGGCATCTTTTGGTAATTCACAAGGCAAGTTATCTACTGCCATAACGGTTATGGCTTCAGGTGCATCAAAAGGAACCTCTCCTTCAGTATGCGGGTCATAACCATAAAACGGATTTGCAATAGTGGAAGGTCTTATGGTACTGGCTACTGGACCGTCAATATCGCAAGAAATATCGGCGACTAGGTTGATTCTAAACCCTGGATCTTTGGCATCTTCTTTTGTAAATAAATACGGTGCATTATTTCCATAAAAATGACCCGCAATAAAGTAATCGGTTTCTTTAGCATAGGGCATAAAATTACTTTCATAACCTGATGGATCTTTATAGAATTCCCATTTATTTCCTACTTTTCCATCTATTCTTTTCGCATATTCCATGACATCTGCCATGACGTAAACTGGCTCACTAAACTGAGTGGTTAAATATAAAGCATCACTCACTTGTTTGATCTTCAAGTGGTCGAGAATTTCTTTGGCTCCCATGGCGACTTTTCCAGTTCCCGAAAGTAAAATTTTAATATTTGGTAAGGTAATTTTATCTAATTCGGTTTTAACTTCATCTAAGTCGGCTAGTGTTTCTACTTTAGGCAATTCAAATAATCCATCTCGTATGCCCAATGCTCGGAATCCGTTGTAGGCACCAACCAAACCAGCATAACGCCCAAAACCAATGAGTCGTGCGCCACTCTGTTTCACGATGGTTTCATGATCATACATTTCGATATGTTTATTGAGCATATCAACGAGTAACTTTCTATTGTAAGGTTGTTTTTTGATGGTATGTGAAAAGAAGAAGTATTTTTTATTCGGTATTAAATGTTCTACTGGGACTTCTTTAACACCAATCATCACATCACAATCAGACACATCATGGGTAACGGTAAACCCTTGTGCTTTATAGGCATCATCTGAAAACACGCGGATATCTGAAGACTCGACGACAAATTCAGCTTGAGGAAATTGCGCTCTTGTTTCTGCTAATTTTTCAGGAGAGAACACAACGCGTCTATCCGGTGGGTTCTTACGTTCTTTGATGATGGCGAATTTCATAATATTTTTATTTTTATTCTGGTAATATAAAATTAATAGTTATTGTTCTATTCATCCCGAAAGTTATCGGGACGAATCAAAACATCATATCAAAATTAGGAAATTGCTAAAGCAGCTTTCGCTTTCGGAATTTTGTGCTAGAAGCTATGCTTCGCATCTATATTCCTACGCTCATTATTTCTGAATTTTGACGGAACTTACAAGACTGGATATTGAGTTCTAATTTCTATAACATTTGACAATCTTGAATTTATAACCTCATTAGCTTTAAAACAGAATAAACACTGCAAACTGACAACGGATTACTGACAACTAATATTTGGTACAAAATTTGCACGAAAATAGGAGTAAATGTAGGCTTATACAAACTTTTTGATAACTTTGCCTTTAGTTCGCCGAAGCTTTATGCGAAGGTGAGCATGCGTTAAGGATTGCAGCGACATCCTTTTGTTTTTACAAAAGATATAGCGGAAAGCCTGACCTCAATTACGCGAAACGCTTCGTTGAGCAAGTGAGGGAACGCCCAACCTCTGCAAATGCTTGGGTTGGTAAACATAATAATTACTAAAAAGGGGTCGACTGGTTTTGACAGCGAGACTCATTAAATGGTAAGCACGTCGTGTAATGACATTGAAACACGTAAAAGGCTAGGTCAACTTTTTAAACGGCGAGAATAACTACGCTTTAGCTGCATAATCTGAATCACAGTAAGATTAAGCCTCGTCCTACTAGGTAGGAATGCTAAATGTCTCCAGAAAGCCTTGGTTAATGGCGTTCTTAATAGAGGCATCGTAAATATTGACTTAGATGAGGTAGTGCTTTGATACCTTTTCGAGATTAAGAAGCTAAGTGGTACGTGGGCTGTCTTTTGCCAGTTTACCATCGAAAATCTAATGAAAGAATAAACGTGTAGAAAGCTCTTTAATAGCTTGTTTGGACGAGAGTTCGATTCTCTCCGACTCCACAATTAAGGGTAGCTTAATAACAGTTTTATGCCTAAAAAGCGCAACAAGTTTTACTTGATTGCGCTTTGTTGTTTAAAAATGTAAAGTCAAAACACTTTAAGATACATTTACACTATGGGAGTGATTGAGAACAGTGAAACTAATCGCTCCGACTCCACTTTTTTCAACCTCAACTTATTGTTAATCATTTTGTTGAGGTTTTTATTAGTCAACTTTTAGTCAACATTTTAAAAATATCTAATTTTTTGCTTATTGTTAATTCAATATTAATGCAAGTAATTTTTGAAATTATATCAAATCAACTTTTTCCGATTGAGAATAGCCTACAATGATAAAAAAATTAATTATTAAAAAAATATGATTGTTAATTTTCATGATGTTGGTTTCAAATCACTGGTAACGGTCTCGTATAAGCGCAGTAGCGGATTATACGCTCTCGCTATTGGGTTTAGCAATATACTTAAATAAAAGCAAAAACGGTTAGAGTTTAAACCCAAACCGCTATTGCGTTTATACAATGTTGTGGTTAGTTTTTTATTCCACTTTTGTAAGTATAACATCAGTTGGAACACTAAATTCAGGTGCTTCATTCATTTTTACACCTTGATAACTCTTTCGTTCTATTTTCCAAGAAGCAGTTACTGTACCTCCTGAATTTGTAATGATTTCCATCGTTAGAGCTCCTTTTTTTAGATGATAATATATTGAATCATCAACTGTATTGTCATTTATTGTACCTCCAACAGATTGATTATCGCCACCTAACCAAATAACGAATGGAAGCCACCCAGAATTATTCCCTTCAAATTTTTCTTTATCAGAACAGTATATATATTGCTCTAAAGTACCAAGACCATTACTTGTAACTTGTACTTTTTCGTAATGTCCTGAAATCTGTATATTTCCATTTGCGTCGGATTCACCATTCTCCCAAAGAATAACTCTGAATATTTCATTCCCTACTTGGTGTTCCCAAGTTCCAATAAAAATGTCTTGAGCTTGAATTTGTAATGAAAATAAACTTAAAAATGTAATTGTTAATATGTAAATAAATTTTTTCATTTTTTCTATGCTTTTATGCTGCATATTTTTAAAATTCTCAGCGTAGACGTGTTTCATAAGAGCTGCTGCATTACATATTATATGTTGAATACATAAAAATCAAAATAACATAAAACTCTTTTGATAAGGAATATAGAATGCGTAAAGTAGCCTTTTCAATTAGGGAACGGTAGATTCTATTTGTATTAACTCCTGGTATTGGTCAAGACCTAGCTGCCTTTAACGTCTAAAACGGATTTGCTAGCACTCACAGAACCAGCAATGACTTATCACCTTTCTTGTGCTTTCGCTATTTTTTTAATTCTTCATTAATCAATGTAACGATTTCAGATGTATCAGTTCTAAGTGTCTCAAGTTTATCTATCGCGTCTTTGTTAATCCAAAAATGAACAGCTGCATTGTTTAAATACTCCATCTTTTTAGTTCTTAAATGATTTGCTAGTTCTTCAATGGATTGTTTTCCAAACAAGAATGCCGACACAGGTTCAAATCTCATTACGCTATTATTGTATGTAAATGGTGCATCATTTGGAAGTGCCCATTCCGTTCCGATTTTAATCCATTCGGCTACTTGCTTGTACTGTGCATAATGTTTAACCAATTTTTCTCTAAGTTCTGTGTTCTTTATATCCTTTAAATTTCCCGTACTTGAAAGGTCGTCAAAGGTCGATGTTGATGAAGAAAAAATTGGATAGATACTGCCGTATCCAAAAAAATCATTCGTAGCGGTAACAAGCACGCTGTCATTAATTTCAGCAGAATTTAACGCCAAGGAAAGTTTTTCAATTGATTCAATTCCTTTTTCTAAATCCGAAATATTATTTGTGAATGTGTTGATGTCCTCTTTGTTTTCTGAGAGTAAACGTTTCAAATACAAATTCTCTTTACTCGCAGACTTACGATTTTCATTCCAGTTATTAATTTGCAAGGCTATTAATATTCCAATAACAACAAGGATAATTTCACCAATAGCATATTTGATATACCTGCCTGTCCGACCGGCAGGCTTTCCTGCTTTGTTTTCACTCATAAGGTTAAATCTAATTCGTCTAAAGAACTTTATCATAGTTTAATTTGTCTTTTTTATATTTCCGCAAGCGGCTATCTCAACTAAAGGTCTACCAGACTTTTGATTTTGCCTAACAAAATTCTGTTTCGATCATTTAATAAATTTAATCATTTATCAGCGGTTGGTCATAGTTTCTTTTCCGAAGCTTTAGCGTAGGAATAATGAAGCACAACGTGTTCTTGAATGATTAGTTGAGGCAAATCAGCTATGCTTTTCTGCCGTAATTGAAAGATAGCAAATTGCAATGAATTCCGATTAGGACACGAGCACCAAGTGCGAACTGGCGAAGCAATTCAGCCGCAATGAGTTATACACGGTGTTGTGCTTTCGTTATTTTTTATATTCTAATTCCAAATTAATTTGCTCGATTAAATTCTGGTTCATTTCTAATAAATTTTTGTTGTTTACAAGTAGATAGTTATTAATCGCTATACTCCACCCAGCACTCTGTTTTAGCTTTTTGTAAGCAGGCGAATCTTTATCACTAAAGAATTTTTTGGCAAAAGGTAATCTATCATCTTCAGTTTTCCAGAACCAAAAATCAGTAAAATCAGGTCCATAAAATAAGGCTCTAAATTCTTTTCTGCCTTCTCTATGCTGATATATGCTCTCATCTAAATATTGATAATATTCTAAAATACTATTAACTAAGCTGTCGTTCGATAGATTATAAATTCTACCAGAATTCAGCATTTCGTTATAGGTCGTTTTTCGTGGGTTTAAATCTCTATGTACTGCGCCACCATAATTCATTACTTCCTTTATTTCATTATCTGATAATAATGAGTTTTTAATAATAATATTCTTGGCATCAACTAAATAGTCATTACGTTTAGTGTAAAACTTGATGTTTTTTAAATACCGTCCATTATCGCTTTTTAAATCTTGTGTTAGTTTTTGTAATGTTACTTTTTCTTCTGATTGGATTCGCTTTTCATTTTTCCATTCGTTAATTGTTAAAGCCATCAAAATTCCAATAACAACAAGGATAATTTCACCAATAGCATATTTGATATACCTGCCTGTCCGGCCGGCAGGCTTTCCTGTTTTGTTTTCACTCATAAGGTTAAATCTAATTCGTCTAAAGAACTTTATCATAGTTTAATTTGTCTTTTTAATCTCTCCGCAAGCGGCTATCTCAACCAAAGGTCTACCAGAACTTTGATTTTGCCTAACAAAATTCTGTTTCGATAATATCATTGGTTAATGGTTGGCCTGAATAAACCAAAAGGTTATAAGCAGGTTAAATAGAATCATTTTTATTTTGTTTTTACTAACTCTTGTTCTATAGATTCTACTAGTCCTTCAGCCCTAGATTTGACCACTTTAAAAATATCTAGCACTGCTAATTTTCTGGATATCGCATACCTAATTTGATTTCTGCTTTTAATGGAAGATAATTCTTTTATAAAAGTAGTTTTCCTTTCAGATTCATTTTCTAAAAAGGGCATTGAAAGCGTATCATTAAGTATTGGTGCTTCAAAGCGTTCACCTAACCTCCAATAATCAGTTGCTTTTAATGCATATTCAAAATCCCATGAAACTCCCATTTCTAAATAATTGGATATTGTCGTGTAATAAGTAGTAATTGAGTTTAATAATTCGTCCGAATCAAGAATTTTAGTAACACCAACATTCTTTAATTTTTCATATGTAAGATCGACAAGCTTATATCTAGTGCTGTTCGTTGGTAATAAATTATATATGGAATCGCTGGAGAATAATTGGTAATCTTCGGAAATTAAAAGCGTCCGACTAGAATTAATATGTTGGTTGAAATTATTAATCTCTAGATCAAGTATCTGAATATCCGTTTTTAGATCCTTTATCATATTCTCCAATAAACCAATCGTTTGACTGTTTTCTTTACGTTTTTCATTCCAATTATTTATTTGTAATGCGAGCAATATACCAATCATTACCAAGACTATTTCTCCCAAAGCATACTTGAAATACTTTCCAGTTTTATTTTTTTCCATAAGGTCTTTTCTTATATTTCTAAAAAATTTAATCATTGGTTTTACGTCGTTTTTATATTTCCGCAAGCGGCTATCTCCACCAAATGTCCACAGGACATTCGATTTTACTTTGCAAAATTGTATTTCGATAATCTAAAGAATTTTATCATTAGTCTTTAGGTTGCGTTAATCGAATAATCTCATTGATGTGGTTTTCTATGGGTTCTCCTTCTATGGCCTGAATAACACCTCTTAAATGATTTCTTCGGCCGATAACCATATTTTGATATGTTATGGTAGTTCTGGCGGCCAGATTCCTTTTTGTGTCTTTTCCTGTATAATCAAATTTTTCCCTAAAATAAGGCCAAAGGAAGTTATTCAAATACTGAAAGTAAGCATTTTCATCTTCTTGATAGTCGAGCAATACATCTTTCCAAGAGACCAGATATTTTTGTAAATCTTCATCTTGGATTAATTGAAGTGAACTTGAACTGACTGCGGATTCTACAGAGCTAGAATATGGATTATAGGAGATGCCTTGTATTTGATCATTGTATTTCATAAAAGCTGCATGCTTTAGAGTATCTAACTTTAGTGGGAATAAATCAATCATGTTTTCCAAGGCGTTAAGTCCGATATAGTTAATAGCCTTAATAGAGTCAAAACTCACTTTATTTTGGATAAAATCTCTATGGATATTGTCTAATAGTTTACGCTCGCTAATTCGGTCTTTGCGTTCTTGATTCCAGTTGCTTACTTGTAATGCTAGAAGTATTCCAATCATGACAAGTACAATTTCTCCAATGGCATATTTAAAGTACTTCCCAGTTTTGTTTTCCATAAGTAAGTTTTGTCTAATTTTTCGAAAGAATTTTATCATAATTTTCTTTTTTCTACACCCATTTCAGTGATAAGTTCATTTATATTACTCTGTATACTTTGCAATAGCGTTAAAGATGAAGTAGATTGACCTGTAATGTATTTACATTGTAACTGAAGCTCATGAAAGTTAGTTTCAAAGTTTTTCATGTCTATCTTATTGTGTTCAAAATTTGAGTTTATATAAAATCCAATTTCTTTATTTAAAAAAGGTACGAGTATAGCATCAAATCGTTCATCTAAAACTTTATCAATAGATTCATATCTTTTATATTCATAATCGTATAAATCAATTAACTTTGATCTAATTGTTTCCGAATGCAATATGTCTAAGCCTTTACTAGACACTATTGAATTATATATGCCATACTTAGGGAAAAAGCTATACCTTCCATTACATAATTCATGTAAAATATTACTAATGCTATCTTCAGATATTCCACTCGTAAATTCTGATACAGTTGAATTTATTATTCTATTATGTTGCCTAGCACTTTTAACTTGAAAATCAACAATTCGTACCAGTTCAGTTGAGTCTTTCTTTAAACTAGAAAGCAAATTTTCAAAAATTTGTTTTTCAATTTTATTTGTTTTTCTAGCCTCGTTCCAATTATTTACTTGCAACGCTAGTAATATACCCAACATAACCAACACAATTTCTCCTATGGCATATTTAAAGTACTTCCCAGTTTTGTTTTCCATAAGTAAGTTTTGTCTAATTTTTCGAAAGAATTTTATCATAAATCTAATTTAAACATTTAGATTGTCCACGAGTGGGTATCTCGCCTAAATGTCCGCCGGACATTTAATTTACTATGTAAATCTTGGCTCGATAGTATCATTGGTTATTGGTTGGTTATAATGAAGGCTAACGGTTCGTTTAAATGGCGTAGTGGTGTTTAGCCGCAAAAAGCATTTTACACTTTATTGGCAACAGTTAGTTTAGTTCTTTAAAGTATTATCTATCTTTTCACTAACCTTGTCAACTTCTTTTATTAAAAGTTTAATTCCAGGATTATGCATTCCACCATGTCCAAATCCTTGGATTTCGAATAATTGTGTTTGGGTATGTCCTGTAGTTTTCATTAACCTTTCTAAATATAGATTTTCTTCATATCTACCGGCCAAATCAATATTCCTATCTCCTGTGATTAAAATTAGAGGGGGCGCATTTTCTCTCACCCGATACAATGGTGCCAACTCGTCAACTATCGTCTTAAACTTAGGCAAACCTCTTTCTTCCCTTACAGTGAAATGAGTAGCTGTTTGACCGCTTAAGGAAATCATGCCTGCAATGTTATCAGCATCTACATTAAAATTATTTAACCATTGTTTGTCCAATCCAAGCATTAAGGCAAGATAACCTCCTGCGGAATGTCCAGAAATAAATATTTTATCAGAATTTCCGCCATATGATTCAATATTATTAAACACCCAAGCGACGGCTGCTGCTGCATCCTCTATGTAAGTTGGCGCTTTTACTTTTGGTGATAAACGATAATTAACACTTATAATACATAAATCAGCATTCATTAATGCCTCAGGAAAATACTTGTTCCCATTCTTTAATCCTCCGCCGTGAAACCAAACAACTGTATTGAATTCTTTAATGTTCTCTGGGTAACGTATATCTAATTTACAACGTGATTTGGCATACTCATCCGTGTCTATGGAGTTAGCATAATATGATACATCTAGGACCTCTTTAAATGTAGTTTCATTTTGCCCAATTAATTGAATTGTAAATAATAGTGTTACAGAAATAAATAGTGCTTTTATCATATTAGTTAATTTATATATTTTTTGGTTGATGTTAGTTTCTTTCAATTGTTGCCAACGGTCTTCTGTATGGTTTGCTACGCCAGTTCAACGCTTTCTGCGTCTCTTGTGTTGCGTTGGCTAGCACTAAGTTAGTAATTACAAACCAAATAGAAAATCCGTCCACGACAACCGAAGCAATCAACTATAGACGGTGTTGGCCTTTCGTTATTTTTTTGTTTCACTTTCAATTAATTCGAGGATTTCCTTTAGTGTTTTCATAAGCCCGTTCTCCTCGGTTAATCCTTCTATTCTGCTAGACTTCGCAAGTACTGTCCACCAATTAAATTCTGAACTATTGATAATTTTTAGCCGATTAAATTTGAACCTTCCATTTGGTTGACGCTCATATAACTGACCTAGTAATGGCCAATAGAATTGAGACCTCATTTCACTAAATAAATCAGCCGATTCATTTGTGTCAAGGATAATATCGTTTAAGGAAGAAAGCTTATACCGTAATTCTCTATTGGAAATGTAATCTAATTTCCCTGAATTGATAATAGAATTGAGAATACCTGTTCTTGGATCATAGGTCATATTATAATCGTGTGCTCCTAATAATCTACCCAATTCAAGAGGTCTATTAACTTGTCTTAAGTTGGTGATTACCGAATCCAAGGTTATAATCGCATCTAGAGATGCACTGTGAGATTTTATAATCTTATCAAGAGCAACAATGTTTGATTGTATTTCTGTTCTTAAATCACGTAGTAATAGCTGTTCAATATTGCTAATTTTTCTGTTCTCATTCCAATTATTAACTTGTAGAGCCAATAATATACCAATCATTACTAACACAATTTCTCCAATGGCATATTTAATATACTTTCCAGTTTTATTTTTTTCCATAAGGTCATAGCGTATTTTTCTAAAAAACTTAATCATAGTTTAATTTGTCTTTTTAAGCTCTCCGCAAGCGGCTATCTCACCCAAATGTCCACTGGGCATTTGATTTTGCTTTGCAAAATTATGTTTCGATAATCTAAAAAACTTTATCATAAATCTAATTTAAGCATTTAGATTGTCCGCAAGCGGATATCTCGCCTAAATGTCCACCGGACATTTAATTTACTATGTAAATCTTGGCTCGATAATATCATTGGTTAGTGGTTGGTCCTAATGAAGGCTAACGTGTTCGTGTTATGGCTAGTTGCGTAGGCTAGGAACTAAGTTAGCAAAAAGATCACGAACCAGAGGAAAATCTGTAGGATTTTCCGAGTAGGCTATAACTAGCAATTAGTTATACACGTTGTTAGAGGCAGTTATTTATTACTATTCTAATTCCTTTAATTTAGCTTGAGCTTCTTGATTTGCATCTATTCCAATTGCTTTTTTGTAATACTTAATTGCTTCTGATTTGTTTTTTTGAGATAAAAAATAATTTCCTAAAGCGACAAAACTTTTTGATTCATTAGGGTAGAAATCGGCATTCAATTCTAGATATGCTAAAGCTTTTTCAGGAAGATTATGCCCATCCAACATAAAGGAACCGATTTGATTTAGTAATTCCCAATCAGGTTTTACTTCGCGTTTCATACGAATACTTAATTTTTTATAATGGGACTGAAATGGTTCTGTTAATTCTTTGGCAGAATATTCTTTTGGCGTGTTAAAACGCCACATTTCAGGGAATGGAAACCAAGAAAAAATAGACCGCAATCCGTTATATTGAGCTGGTATCACTATGCTTCCGTGGTCTTCGTTCTTAAAATATTCCCATTTAAAATTAAGCTCTTTATTATTTTTCATTAACAGGTCGTGAAAATTTAAATTTGCTCTAATCTGTTCAGTAGGAACTGTTTTATCTTTTCTAACTTTAACTGTATCCATTTCTTTACCAATACTATTAGCTACTGCTATATATAATGATTTTTCCTTTCGGTTTCCTTTATTTAGTAGTTCTTGAGTTTCTTTGACTAGATTTTCTTTGTCCCACCAAAGACTTGGGTCTATTGCCAAATAATTATCAAAAGAATTTTCGTGATGCAGGAATGAATAAAGTACAAACAGACCTCCTGTAGAATGACCAATAATTGTGTTGTTGTTTTCGGTTGGGTATTTGTTGTTTATAAATGGTTTTAATTCTTCGTCTATAAACTTTATAAAATTACTGGCACCTCCTGAAGTTTCTGATTGTTGTCCGCGTTGAAAAGGAACGTTGGTTGGTGTGAAATCTCTGGTTCTATCTGTATTTGTAATACCAACTATAATAGAGTTAGGAATTTGCCAAGGTAATAGTTGTTTTAACATTCCAGTAACAACATAGAAATTTTGAGATGCATCTAATACATAAATAACAGGATATTGCTTCGTATTATCAAAATCTTCGGGTATGTGTACCCAAATTTCTCTTTGCTCTTGCAGTATATTTGAATACAAGCTATCAACTTTCCCGATTACTATTTGCTTTTCGTCATTTTCATTAAATTGTGCTATTCCTTGGAAGGATAGGAACAACGTGATTATAGAAATTATAATTTTAGACTTTCTCATTTGTTCGGTAAGGTTTTAGTTTGCGATTATTTATTTTGGCAAAATGACAACATCAAAAACAATTACTGACTTCTCTTTTTTGAAATCTCTTATCGTTTTTTTTAATTGCCTCTAACACCTTATATCTGTTTCATTCGTGATAGTATCACCTGAATACCTCCGGATAAACACATATTTAGTCTTATGGCTTAAGCCCTAAAGTTAAACTAAATTTATAAGCATTTTATAAGTAGATCTACGTATTTTTGATAGCATGTTGCAATCAGATGTTAACCACATTAGACGGCAGTGTTACACGCTAGCCTAAGCCACAAAAAAACCACTCTTTATGAGTGGTTTTATTATTATAAGGATGTGAACGTATTATTTGCCACTAAGGCTTTTATTATACACCCAAATTTCATCCCAACGGTTGGTGAATGCATCATCCCGCGCATCTAAATGCATCTGCCATTGATCGGCACCAAATAACTTTTCAAACGTCGCTTTAAAATTTCGGTCTTCATCCATTTCTGCCCAAGTTTTCATAAAGCCTACGGTAGCCACATGTCGTCCTAAATCCCCTTGTAAGAAATCATTATAGTATAATCCCCAAGGGTTGACACCATCCATGGCTTTAATGGTTTCACTCACCCGTTTAAAGTGGTTGTTCATTAAATACCCATAGTCCTCAGAAACTTCAAAATAACGGACAAACATTATTGGATATATATTATCTGGCGATAACATACTCGTGTTTGACTTCTCATCATCTTGCGACCAATACTCTATGGTATGAATCTTTTTAATGTAAGGCATCACATTATCACGCCAGTCTTCGTCATGACCATTGGTTGAAGGACGTCCGTCATTATGCTTAAACATCATAGACCCCATTTGCCAAATCATTTTACCGGCATTTGGACCCGTTGTAATATTGTAAACTGTGGCATCATAAGGGCTTTCGCTATGATACGTTTGATTGTGTTTTCGCATGTTGACACCCAAGGTTTTTAATTGGGTATTGTCTGGAGTAAACAGAATGTTTTGCCACATGTTATAATCTTCAGATTCTTGTGCATTTATCGTATATGAATACGTAAATACCATTGCGAGCATCAGGAACGATGCCATTGTTTTTCTCAACATAATTTAATTGGTTTTGTTGGTTAATTGTGCACCTTGATGATCATCAAAGCACTGTTAAAGTAAAAATTGATTAATAGCCTATAATAAATGAAGTGTTACACTCGCATTTAAGATAAAGATCAGACTTGAAGATGTTTAAATATAGCTAAAAATCAGACATTTAACTAATTTTGTTAAAAAAAATGCTTTGAAATGACAAATCCAATTCCTGTTTTTGAATGCTATTGATAGTAATCCATCCCGCTTATTTTGAGCACATTGTATTGTTTTAGGGACTTAAATCGAAGAAAATTGTGACTTTTCAGAAAAAGTGGTGTCTTATTAGTAAAGGACATCAAGTTACCCTTGACCAATGAAACATAAAGTAAATCCTTAAATGTGGATCTCTAAAAAGAAACATTAGCAAGACGACATCCTTAAAAATGCCGAGTTAGCGGTATTAATGAAACATAAAGTAAATCCTTAAACCGATCTCTAAAAAGAAACATTAAGACAAAAAACTCCAAAGACAGATTACCATCTGTAGTCATATCGAAATACGACCGAAGTGTTTCGATATTTTTGTTTTTTTAGCGACCCTAAACCTGATGAGATTGGTAAATCATCAGTTAAATACGTCCACTTTCGTTCTATTAATGATATAAAAAAAGGGCACTATTCAACCGTGTTAAATAGTGCCCTTTCGAATAGTGTTCAATTACTGAACACCTGCGGTATTAGTCTATAGTAAGTGCCTTAAAAGCGCCATTTTCTAGAGTAATAACGTCATTATCACCATTGGTTATTGTTGCGGTAAATGTCCCCTCAATATACTCACCAGTGGTTTGAGTTAAAGTCATACTACCACTATCGGCAAAATCGAAATCGAATCCTAAAGGATCTGAAGTAAATGATACTTGATATTCGGCATCAAATGTGTCTTCAACATCAAAAGTCCCGTTTTCTACTCCTATAGGAAGCCATAACGAAATTTGCGTATCTCCCGGATCTAAAAAATCGGCACCATTGTTACCATTTAAAGTAATTACCAACGATTGTGCTGTTGCAATATTTATAAAGTTGTAATCGGTTCCATCAATTGTAAAGCTTATAAAGGTATCTGGAAGTTGTATCCCTGGATTGTCGTCATCAGAGCTACATGATGTGATACTTAAGCCAATAACCATTAATAGTGCGACTACATTAAATTTTAAAGTTTTCATAAATGTTTCATTTGTTTATTAACCGCAATACCTCTAACGCTTAGAGTCAAACAGTTAAAATTAATTTTAAAAAGATTTTAGATGTGTAGGTATTATTTTACAAGGCGCAAATATAGTCTAGAATTACTCTAGTGCAAGCTAATAATCAAATACTTTTAAAAACCAGTTAGCTCTTGTCTTTCTTTTTCAAAAACCCAAAAATACCTCGCTTTTCTTTCCGTTCTTCTTCATCAGTATCCACTTGAAAATCACGTGCCTTAGCGTCCTTTTTAAACAATCGTTTTAAGAAGCCATCTCGCTTTTCTTCATCACAGGCTAAAGCTTGTTTTACGGCATCAGAAGGCGCTTCAAATTTTGCCTGAGTGATAGTATTAAATTGCTTATCTTGATTCATTTGCTTTAAAAACAGCGCGACCATTGGTAGCGCCGAATTAGCGCCTTGACCTATGGAAGTGTTGCTAAAGCCAATGCGATGATCGTCATTTCCAACCCAGGATAGCATGACTAATTTCGGACTTATACCTGCAAACCAGCCGTCCTTATTGTTTTGAGTTGTTCCGGTCTTCCCAGCCAAATCATTAGTTATCCCATATGTAGATCGCATCCGCCTTGCCGTTCCTGTATTAATAGTAGAGGTCATCATTTCAATCATGGTCTGGCGTGTGACTTCTGAAAATGCTGCGGGTATTTCTTTAGCATTTTTACGCTCATAAATTATGCTTCCTGATTTGTCCGTGATCTTAGTAATATAATAGGGCTGAGACACACGACCGTCATTCACAAAACTCGTATAGGCTCCTACTAACTCTAACATAGACAACTCAGCTGTTCCTAAAGCTAAAGACGGTACTTCTGGCAATTGAGAAGTGATTCCCATTTTTTGTGCTTGCTCAATCACCCGTTTGATACCAACATCTTCTAAAACTTTTACGGCAATAGTATTTACCGATTCGCTTATGGCTTTCTCAAAGGAATAGTTAAGATGCCTATCCAATTCTTCTTGTCCACCATTAGTTGGCGTCCAATCCTTTTGATTGGTATAGGTGATTTCTTTTACCGGATAATAGGTACAAGGTGCAATACCTTGTTCTAAAGCAGTCGTATAAACGATGGGCTTAAAGGTAGAACCCACTTGCCGCTTTGATTTGGCTACATGATCAAATTTAAAACGCTGAAAATCAACACCGCCCACATAAGCTTTTATCCCTCCAGACAAAGGATCTACCGCCACAAACCCTGTGTTTAAGAACTTCATCATATGCTGTAAACTGTCAATAACCGAAGCTTGTTTTATATGCTCTCCGTTCCAAGAAAACAAACTCACATTACGCTTTACCTTGAGACTATCCATAATCTGCTGATGGGTGTACGTCTTTTGTTTTAAAGACTTATATATCTGTAATTCTTTGATCCGTTTATTAATCAAGTCCTTGTTTTTTAACCAAGGTGCGTTGGCGCCATAAGCGTTTTCATACTGTGATTGCAGTGTCGTCATATGTGATGTCATAGCAGCTTCAGCATAGCGCTGCATATCAACATCGAGCGTGGTATGAATTTGTAAACCGTCTTTATAGAGATTGTAGTTCGTGCTTGCGGTTTTATTGAGACTATCTAACAAGGTTTTAACTTCTAACCGTACCTTCTCCCTAAAGTAAGGTGCAACGCCATCGTTATGCGTAAATTTTTGATATGCTGCCTTTAATGGTATTTGACTGGTTTCTGTTTTTGTCGCCTCATCAATATACCCATACTTATGCATTTGCTGTAAGACCACATCGCGTCTTAACTGACTGCGTTCTGGAAATAATCGTGGATTATAGCCATGAGGTGCTTTTAAAGTTCCTATGAGTGTTGCTGCTTGATCAAGACTCAGTGCTTTTGTTTTGCAACTAAAAAAACGTTGAGATGCACTTTCTATACCGAAGACATTCTCACTAAAAGGAACCGTGTTTAAGTAAAGTACAATAATCTCTTGCTTTGAATAGATACTTTCAAAACGATGCGCTCCTATCATTTCCTTCACCTTATTTACAGGCATTGAAAACCAACCATGATCTTCTCTTGGATAGATATTCTTAACCAATTGCTGACTAATAGTACTTCCTCCGCCTGCCGAGTCATCTTGTAATAAAATTGATTTGAAGAATACCCGTAATAAACTGCGGTAGTCGACACCATCATGCTCGAAGAATCTCGCATCTTCCGTGGCAACTAAGGCATCAACTACATGCTTCGGAAGCTGTTCATAAGTAATCGCTTGTCTGTCAAAAATGAAGTATTTCCCGAGTAATTTAGTATTAGCATCCAATAACAAAGAGGCCTCCGATTGTTTGATATCCTTTAATTCGTCTTCAGAAGGCAGTTTACCCCAAAGTCCAATATACACTGAAACCCAAAAGAGCAACACCAAAGTCATACCAGTCAAGATGGCTATTAATAAACGTTTGAGCCAAATAGACTTGAATTTCATTTTCATAGGTGGTCATTAGAGTTTAGTAACAAGGTATATACGAACAAAATTAAGAAATCGACGTTTGTAGATTAGATTTTATTTTCTGCACCAAGGTGCTAAATTCCTTTTTTAACATTCATTAATAAATACCTATATAGTTTTGTTAAAGCCCAGTAAATATTATGTAAACCTCAACAAATACGCTATATTAAAGGGAATTGAATTACGAATTAAAAATATATTACAATGAAGTTTATTAAAGAAAAACATGAAAAGAGAAGAGATTATATTTTACAAAAAGACAAGAAAACACTGTTTGGAGCACGTTTCATTTCTAGTGTTCTAGCCATCTTAGTAATGGCAGTAACCGTATCCTATTTCGTATTAAGCAAATAATTTATCACTGAAATAAGTCATATCTTTGTTATGATGAAAAGCTCAATAATTTCATATTGAGTTTTTTTATGTCAATATATGTTAGTTAAAGGTTATTTTTCCGACAAATACTAACCTTACGCACATAGTCATATTAATTAAAAACAGAAAGGACAAACCGCTATGTTAACTTGGAAAGAAATCATCAACTTTGCCGTAAAAGGAAATCCTACTCCAGACCGTAGAGTAGAAAAAACAGATGCCGAATGGCGTCAGCAATTAACTCCAGAACAATTTAGAATCACCCGTCAAAAAGGCACAGAACGTCCCCATAGTGGTGCATTGTGCAGTATTTATGACGAAGGTCAATACAACTGTATTTGTTGTGATACGCCTTTGTTTGATTCGACCATCAAATTTGAATCTGGATCGGGTTGGCCTAGTTTCACACAGCCTATTAAACCCAATGCCATTACATATAAAAGAGATGCCTCTTTTGGAATGGTGCGCGTTGAAGTGATGTGCAATACTTGCGATGGTCATTTAGGACATGTTTTTCCTGACGGACCAGAACCAAGTGGTTTGCGCTATTGTATTAATTCCGAATCTATGCAATTAGATTCTAAAGTAAAGGAGACAAACTAATGGCAAGTAAAAATTTAGATCAACTCACCGTTGGTGCTGGCTGCTTTTGGTGTATTGAAGCGATTTTTAACGAAGTTAAAGGCATAGAAAAAGTGGTGTCTGGTTATAGTGGTGGAACCGTTCCAGGAACTCCAACATATAGAGAAGTATGCTCTGGCCTTACTGGTCATGCCGAAGTCGTGCAAGTTACCTTTGATCCAGCTGTTATTTCTTATGAGGATTTGCTCGTAATTTTTATGACGAGTCACGACCCAACAACCTTAAATCGTCAAGAGGCCGATGTAGGTACACAGTATCGCTCGGTAATTTTTTATCATGACGAGATACAAAAGGATATTGCAGAAGTTGTGGTTAAAGAAATGTCACCCTATTATGAAAGCCCTATCGTGACAGAAGTAAGTCCGCTAGGTAAATTCTTTGAAGCCGAAGCTGCACATCAAAACTACTATGCTAATAATCAAAGTCAAGGCTATTGTAGTTTTGTTATTAATCCTAAGTTAGCGAAACTTAGAAAATTACATGCAGATAAGTTAAAACCGAGTGTTATTTAAGGTATAAAATCAACACGAATGGATACTATTCCGAAGATAAAACTATTTGGTACTGGCCATTGTCATAAAACGCAATTCTATCTAGACGTTTTAGAGACAACTAGATTACCTTATGAGTTTTTGGATGTAGAACTACATAAAGACCACGCAGCAGAATTGCGTGGTCTTTACGCAAACAACAAGCTTAACTTCCCAACCATACTGATAGGCTCTAAGAAATTGCGTAATCCAAACAAAGCCGAACTTGAAAAATGGTTAAATAAATTAATACCTGACCATTAATTGTTTTAAATTTGGATATCCATCCTAAAATTCACAGACGTTATGTCCATAGTTGATCATCTTAAAAACTACTTCAATAAAAAACGCAACAATGAAATGACTGGAGCTGCTCCAGAAGGCATCTGCCCTAATTGTTGGGGAAAACAAGAATGGGAAGGTGAATTTTATAAATTCAATAAAGGCAGTAAAAATGACCAACGAGACGACACCTATAATAATTTCATTAATAAAATTGTAGAGAGTAATATTGAAGGTATTGTCATATCAAAAGATACGTATACTTGCCAAACCTGTCATATTACATATGACCACACACACTGATAACTATGGAAAAAACAGTTACTGAAGCGATTAATTATCGTCGATCAACACGCGTATATACAGATGAGCCTATTGATACTGAAAAAGTAAAGCAGTGCCTTTATAATGCCTCTCTGGCGCCTACAAGTAGCAATTTACAGCTATGGGAATTTTATCATGTCACCGACAAAACCATACTTGACAAGTTAGCTACAGCTTGTTTTAATCAAAATGCGGCAAAAACAGCACAGCAACTGGTGGTGGTCGTCACACGAAAGGATTTATGGCGAAAACGCGCAAAGGCAAATGTGGCTTTTTTAGATAAGGCATACAGCAAACCCAATTTAGACGAGCGCTCGTTGAAACGCAAAAAAATGGCAACTGATTATTATACTAAAATCATCCCAACCATCTATACTGATTTTTTTGGCATCCTAGGTTTTCTAAAATATTTAGCTTTTCAAGTGGTTGGATTATTCCGCCCTATTTACCGCCAAACACGCTTAAGTGACATGCGCATTGTCGCTCATAAAAGTGCTGGTCTTGCAGCCGAAAACTTCATGATTAGCATGTCAGCCATTGGCTATGACACGTGCCCAATGGAAGGCAGTGATACCTTACGGGTTAAACGCATACTGAAACTGCCTAGAGGCGCCGAAATCAATATGGTGATTAGCTGTGGCATCCGGAATGCGGAAAAAGGCATCTATGGTCCTCGATTTAGAGTGCCATTTGAAGATGTCTATTTTGAGAAGTAATTACTTATCAAAATTCTTAATCCCTTCAGACAACCAATTGTAATAGGTGTCAGCATCTGGAGTATAACTTATAGGAGCAATCAAGTTCTCTTCATTATGACCCATTAGGACATAAAACGGCTGTGTATTGGTTTTATATTTTAGAGTCTGCAGTTCGCTCCATTTCTGGCCAATATACTTTAGTTTTTTTCCAGGTCTTAACTTAGAATCTGTGACCTCATCTTCCGACAATTTTCGCTTGTCATCTACGTAAAGAGATATCAGAATAATATCATTTTTAAGTCGATTAAGGACTTTATCTTTCACCCATACGTTTTGTTCCATTTTACGACAATTGACACAAGCCCAACCTGTAAAATCTATCATCACTGGTTTTCCAACTTCTTTAGCATATGCTAAACCTTTATCATAATCATTAAAGGCTAAGATATCATGTGGCGCCAGCAAATGTGAACCATCTGGCAATTCAGAATGGTCTGCTGAGACACTACCTCCACCCTTAGAATTTCCAACACCATAAGGAGACTCACTGTAATCTAAAGGCGGTGGAAACGCACTAATCAAATTTAAAGGAGCGCCCCAAAGTCCGGGAATCATGTAAATAGTAAATGTCAATGTAAGTAATCCTAGTAATAATCTACCCACGGAAATATGCTTCAATGGCGAATCGTGTGGCAGTTGAATTTTTCCGAGGAGATATAACGATAAAGTACCAAAAATGGCAATCCAAATTGCAATAAAGACTTCACGCTCTAAGAAATGTAATTGCAAGACTAAATCGGCTTGTGATAAAAATTTAAATGCTAATGCCAACTCTAAAAAACCAAGAACTACCTTTACCGTATTCAACCATCCTCCAGATTTTGGCAATGAATTTAACCAACCTGGAAATGCTGCAAATAAGGCAAAAGGTAAAGCAATTGCCGTAGAAAACCCTAGCATACCAATGACAGGAGCAATTCCTCCTTTAGACGCAGCTTCCACTAAAATAGTTCCCACAATGGGTCCTGTACACGAAAAAGAGACAATAGCCAATGCTAGTGCCATAAAAAATATACCAATAAGTCCACCTCTATCTGCCTGTCTATCGGCTTTATTCGCCCAAGAATTTGGTAATACAATTTCAAAAGCACCTAAAAAAGAAATGGCAAATACCACGAGCAATATGAAGAATATGACATTAAACCAAACGTTAGTTGCGAGTGCGTTTAAAGCATCGGCTCCAAATACCGCCGTAATAATAGTACCTAGTAACACATAAATAACAATGATAGATAAGCCATAAATGATAGCATTTCGAATCCCTTTGGCTTTTGACTGGCTTTGTTTAATAAAAAAACTAACCGTCATTGGTATCATCGGAAAAACGCAGGGTGTTAATAATGCTACAAAACCAGAAAAGAATGCTACAAAGAAAATAGACCACAAGCCTCTAGTAACACCTTTATCATCATCTGATACTGTGGCTACATCTGCTTTAACCTTGGTGGTTTTTGTAAGATCAAAATTTAAATCTATATATGTTGGTGCCGTGCATTGCTTATCATCACAAGCCATAAAACCAACCTCAGCAATAACAGAAATGATGTCTGTATTTGAACGTTTTACGCGTTGCCTAAATTCTGTTACACCTTCAAAATATTTGATCTTCATATTAAAAACAGGATCATCTACAGTGGTGCCATCTTCCTCATTTGTTTTTCCTATAAGCTCAACACCTTCTTTTAAATCATACTCAAAAGTGGTTGGAATTGGTCCATCTTCTGGTACGTTTTGAGAATACAAATGCCAACCATTATCGACCGTAGCTATTGAGACTAAATAATATTCTGTGTCTGATATTTTTTCTACAGAAGAGCTCCATTTTACAGGTTCAAAGATTTTAGAAGAGTCGTCTGTGGTATTCGACTGGAACACACTGCCATCAGCGTCCTCAGTAACAACAGCATTTTTAGCCTCTTTTAAATTAAATTTAAGATCGATATAATTGGGAGGCAGACACTTTTCGTCATCACAGACCATAAATTCAACTTCACCTTCTACAATGGACAGTTCCTGATTTAAAACTGTAATACGCTGTCTAAATTCGGCTTTATCACTAAAGAATTTAATGACCATTTGAAAAACTGGATCATCAACGGTATGACCTTCGTCTTCCAAAGTGTTTCCATTTAGCTCATAGTCTGCATTAGCATTATAAACGAATGTGGTTGGAATTGGTCCATCTTCAGGGACATTCTGTGAATACAGATGCCAGCCGCTATCAATTGTTGCTGTAGAAATTAAATCAAATTCGGTATCTGAGATCTTTTCGACAGACGTTTTCCATGTAACAGGTTTAAAGATTTGAGCATGGGAGGTAACTCCAAAGACTAGAAAACTACAAAGCGTTAGGATGAAATTCTTCATTAGAATGAATTAGGTTTATTGACATGGTGTGGCATTAGAACGTATGTATTACGTATTACTTACACTGGGTCATAAAATAATTAGCAATTGAAAAAGCTAATTTAACAAAAACGAAGGTATTATACGAGAGCATTTCACCTTGATTAACAAATATCAATTTAAGACACAAAAAAAAACCGAACAGATTGTTCGGTTTTTTGTGTTAGTCTATGGTCTTTATTTCATTACCCTCATACTTCCATTGGGTAATACCACCATCGAGGTCGTATATCTTTACAAAGCCAGCGGCTTGTAACTTTTTAGAGCATTTTGCACTGCGCATTCCAGACTTGCAATAGACAATGACTGGTTTTCTTTTATCCAATTGAGAAATA